>JADKBK010000042.1 GCA_016715075.1 Bacteroidales bacterium | reverse complement strand
ACCTTATTGTCACTTGTAAGTATTTTCATTGTGTTCCATGAGGAGAGATCTGCAGTGAGAAAAGAGAGATCATTGAATTTCCCGTTTAACTGTTTCTCACCAATTGTGAGTTCTGACCACCTGTAACACCCATTTTGTACCAGGATAACTGATGCAAGTCCATTTTCTCCGATTATTCTGAATTCAACATCATAGCAGCTTATGCCGCCAATCTCACTGCTGTTCCTGTACCTGACTTCAAGAAGACAACTGTCAGCTGAAACCTGAAAGTCATTGTAGAGAAGATGCTCAAGGTAATAAACAGTGTTTCCGTTAAATCCTTTATTGTTGAGTTCAGTAGGTGAAATATATAACATACCTGTCTCACCTGATCTCTGCACTCTGTTCTCAAGTCCGAAAACAAATTTCCGCTGGCTGAAATTATCATTATTGAAGTAATAGCTGCTCCAGCCATCTGACAGAACATGAACTTTTGTAGATGCAACTTCCTTACCCCTGGATGAAAGCTTCACGTTATAATACCCGGGAGATTCAAAACAATGATTGATCAGCGTCAGATTTTTATTAAGCAATTCTCCTTCTGTTTTGTCTTCTGCCTCATTCTGGTCAAAATTGATGTAAACATTATTCTTGAATTTTGAAATATCATAGTGAATAGATACCGTATGTGGCACACTACCTTTTATATTTTCGGCATAGAAGGGTATAGATTTTTTCTTAAATCCTGCCAACACAACTGCAATGGATATTACTAATATAATTGCAGAAAGGGCAAGCACCATGATTCCATACTCGTGGTTACCAATCTTAACCTTTCTGAAAAGGGGAACAAATTTAAAAAGCTTTGCTGATGACCTGAAATAAATGCATCCCAGTTGGAATAATTCAGAAACCTTGCCAACGCATCCTTTGTTGCTGGTTGAGCTTTATAATCATCTTTGTATTTAATTTTCCCGAAAAGTCTCTTTAGTGTTTGGGCACTTATTGAAATGGAAGTGTCTTCATATATAAGAGAGCTGAGTTTCTTATATTCATTATCCGTCCAAAATGTGACCTTGCTCCAGTTGAGCTTTTTCTCAATTTTCCGGATAATTATTCTAATATAGTATCTGTCATTCATTTAGTCATGATACTAATAATGCCTTCATTAAGAATATAAGTGTTACTGACAAATCTCTCATGTTTTCTTTCATGAAGCTCATTTATAAACAGTGTTAGTTGCCAGGCCATTTATTTAGATAAATTCAAAATAATCTGATATTACAAATTTAGAATAATAATATAAAAAATATCAAAAGAGTTTATGAAAACGAAGTGGCAGATTCCATTTGTTGAACAGAAATATATCTTATTCGATTTTTCCGGTATAAGTAAGACTCTGATATATGTCTGGAGAATGGATTCTGTATATATAACAAATTTTGCTTCTCCATGTTTAGCCTTCCTTTTTTTCGAAGTTTGCTGTCAAGGTATCTTCATGTAATTTTTAATACCTCAATCAGAACCTGTTTCTCCGGTGAACAGAATAATCCGAGCGGGAATCCGTGGTTTCTGGAATACCTGGATTGAGGGGCTGGCAATATGTTTAGTGTTGATTATTAATGCTATAGGTGATTCCTTCCTGATCAGTTTTTGTTAGGTGTTAAATAATCTCCATTTTCATAGCTATGTATAACTTTTGATCAATATTTGTATTGACTTGTACAGGCTTAAATCTTAAGATCGGGTTTAACTTGACATCAGAAATTGCTTCAGATCCACAGAAATTGGAATAATCTGACATCAAACAGAATTATGATACAAATTAAAATCAGAATGCCTATGAATAGCAAAAACCTAAATCTTTAAAACCTCAATTTCTTCTTAAATTTCTAAAACTAATAAAGTATACTATTTATGTTTTTACGATATTAATGCTGCTTAATTCCAGTGTATTATTTAAATCAGAGAATATTCTTAATTTTTGAATTACTGTTAAATTGGTAAATTTTGAATCTAAAAGGAGGACTTCATTATGAGAATCTTTATTCTGGAGACGTTTTGTCTGTTACTGTTTTTTGTAAATACAGTATCTTCTCAGAATTTAATTGTTGATGGCTCTTTGAAGTATCAGACAATTCATGGTTTCGGAGTAAACATAAATCCGCAGTCATGGAATGTGAACTCAGAAGCCGTCAAAGATGTCCTCGACAGCCTTATAACCGGAATGGGATGTACAAGCTTCCGGCTGATGTTTGATGACAGCGACTGGGAAGTTATTAATGATAACAATGATCCTGGTTTATACAATTGGCATTACTATGATAGTGTCTACAGTGCCCACAGGTTCAGCTGTGTATGGAACACCATAGAATATTTAAACAGCAGGGGTATCACCGACATTACACTCAGTCCTGTTGGTGCAGCTCCGTCCTGGATGGGCGGAACAACACTGAATAAGGGTGCCGAAGCAGAATATGCCGAAACAATGGCTTCAATGGTTAATTATGGAGCAAAACGACGGACTCCTGCCATCCGGTTCACAATGCTTTCACCGGTTAATGAAACAGGTTGTTTTGGACTGGAGGCCCCCGTTATGACTACAAGCCAACTGGGCTTAATATTCAGTAGTATAGCTGAACATCTTATCAGCGATCACATTGACGCAGTCACACTAACAGGACCTGACGATTGTTATAATTCCTTCAATGCAAATGCCCTCTTAGCCAGTGCCACTACAATGTCAAAACTTGCACACTTTGGTGGTCATCAGTATGGAGATAATACTTCACGGAGTGAGGAACTGTTATATGCGGTTAAAAACTCTGACTATCCTGACAGAGAAGTGATTATGTCAGAAGTAAATGCCATTTGCTATGGATGCGATGGGGGAGAGTATAACTCAGACTATGGGTTTAATAATTACGCCGGTCCCGCTTATAAATATGTACTAAAACATCTTAATGCAGGGGTGAGCGGAGTTCAGATCTGGGAAGGGTATGACAGCCAGTATCATCATCCTTACCGGCACTTGACCTGGAGTATGTGGGGTGTTTTTGCTGTAAATGATACACTTAATCCTGATGTATATACTAAACGTACGCACTATGATGTACTTAAACAACTTTTTTATTTTGTAAGGCCAGGTTACAAAAGAATTGATATTTCAACAAGCATACAAAACATGACAATTGCAGCATTTTATAATGAGGCCGATGGGACTGTCGTAATTACGGGCAAGAATGACAATCCCAATAGTCAGACTATTATGGGCATTTTAAAAGGTATTCCGGAGGTCTCAACATTGAGGTACTACTTTTCTGACGCCATTCATAATTTTTACAAAGGCCCTGATATTACGGTTACCAGTCAGAAATTCTCGAAGTCAATTCCGGCCTGGTCTGTTTTCACCCTGGTTGCAAAATAAAACCCATGTGTTTAAATTTTCCTAATTTTACAGTCCCCGTAAGTTTATAATGGGATCTCATGAATAGATCTTTTCATAATGGTGGTATTCCTGGAAAAATCAGATATCCTCTTATTCTTCTGTTTCTGTTATGCCCAATTATTGGATGTATTGACCCGTTTTATCCAAAAATGGAAGGGATTAAATCGATTCTGGTTGTTGATGCTTTACTTACCAGTGAGAACAGATCTTTTTGTGTTGAATTATCCAGGACGATTCAGACCCAGGATTCGGAACCTGTTATGGTATCAGGGGCACAAGTCATAATAAAGGATAAAAACGGGGACAATTCAATGCTGCTTGAAACAGCAGCCGGGATCTATAAAACGGATAGCCTTCAGTTTCAGGGAGAAACAGGTAATTCATATGTCCTGTATATTAAAACTCCCGAGGGAGATGAATATCAATCAGACCCTTGTATATTAAACCCGGTTAAAAAGATTGACACAATTTATTACCATAAGGACCAGGAAATTCAAAATAACGGCAGCGTAATTCATGATGGACTAAGGATATTCATTGATTCTGAAAACAACGGAGATGGTAAATTCCTAAGGTGGACCTACAATGAATGTTGGAAATTCCGCCTCCCGGACCCTAAGAGATATGATTATATAAATGAATATAATATTCCTGAAGTCAGCCAGCTAAAACAGATTTGCTATCGCTATCACAAGTCTGATGAAATCATTATTCATACCAGTGAATCAGCACAAACAAACAGGATTGAAAATGAACCGATTCTTTTTATCGCTTCCGGCATTTCTGACCGATTATTAATTCAATATAGTATTGAGGTGACGCAGTTTTCTCTTTCAGAAAAGGAATACCGCTTCTGGGAAGAGATGAAACAGATTGATGAGAGAGGAGGGAATATTTTCGAAAAACAGCCATTTTCGATAAAAAGTAATATTCATAATATAAATGATCCTGCTGAGCCTGTTTTAGGATATTTCCAGGTTTCTGCCACTGATAAGAAAAGATTCTTTATTACATGGGAAGAAATTGCTGACTTAAATCTCCCAGTTTATAATTATGATTGCGAAAGCATAAAAATTGGTCCAGCTGATTACCCCTATCCAATTACATTTGACAAAATTTATGCATACTATACAGCTTCAGGCTCCTGTTTTACAGGGCCGGTTTATGGTCCCTTCGGGCCTCTTGAGAAACTGGTTTTCACAAGTCCTGCCTGTGCCGATTGTACTCTGAGTGGGGGGCTTGCAGAACCTGATTTTTGGATCGATTTGGAAACACCTCAGAATAGAAAATGAAGTTGAAGTTGCCTGATATATACGACTTCATAATTCACTTAACCAAATGTGTTGGATTTACTCTGTTGTTTTTAACACAGAATAATCCGTTTTTATACTCCCAGCTTCCTGGAAAAGATGCTTTAAAAGTTTATGATAAGGGCTTCAGCGAGGAGCTGTATTTGAAGACTGACCGAGACCTTTATATCGCAGGAGAAAAGATTTGGCTGAAGATTTACAAATTAAACGGGCTGACACATACCCCGGTTAATCTCAGCAAAATAGCCTATGTTGACTTACTTGATCTTGACAATAACCCGGTTATTGAGTTGAAAATAAACATTGAAAGCTTCTCCGGTTCAGCTGATTTAAGACTTCCCGATACATTAAGAACAGGAAATTATATTTTAAGGTCATATACAAATTGGATGCAGAATTATTCAAAAGATCTTTTCGCTTATAGAATTATCTCTGTGATAAATCCATTTGATAAATTCATTAATATTAAAATCCCTTCACCTGCACAATCTGTTGACAGTGTGGTTTTTTATCCTGAGGGAAGCCATCTTATTGCGGGTATTGAATCAAGAATAGGGTTTAAATGTTTTAATAAAAACGGTGAACCCGTATTCATGAAAGGGGCTTTGGTTGACGAATATGACGATACATTGTGCCATGTGCAGACTGAAGATAATGGTTATGGCTGGACAATGATTAAACCTTCTGATCAAAAAAAGATTTTTCTGGTCACCTTAAATATTAATGATCCGCAAAGGAAAATTCAACTTCCTGAAGTCCATGATGAAGGAGTAGTATTATCAGTTGTGACAGATATGGAAAAATCACCGGTTCTTGTAAAGATAAAGATGAGTCCCGGTTTTAATCATTCCGGACATAATCTTTCCCTTATCTTAAATTCGGCAGGATTACCCGGAATTATAAAAGAGATCGGGACTGAAAAGGATCAGGAGATAAATATATTAAGAAATGATCTGCCGTATGGCCTTTCACAACTTATGATCTTTGACGGACAGGAGAACATATTAACGGACAGGTGGATATTTAATGATAAAAACGAACAGGTATACTATACTGTAAAACTTCAGAAAAGCAGTTACTCTTCCAGAGAAAAAATAGAGATCAACATATTTGCAACTGACGACAAAGGAGCTCCGGTTGAAAGTGATTTTTCACTCTCAGTAATTAAAGCTGTTACCGGCAACCTGAGAAACATTAACAACAACAAATACAGACAGCTGCCCCAGCTTGCTCCTGTTAATGCCAGCCGGAGCCTGACAAATATTAATGATTACCTTATTTTTTACAGTCCTCAGGAGCTAAAATTAAGAATGGAAGAGAATGAGAATACTTATTTTCCAGAGTATCTTCCTGAATTAGAGGGGCATATTATAAGCGGCAGGATAAGTGAGCGAAAATCAGGTGAACCATTGAAAAATGCAAACATTTCGCTTTCGATTGTGGGAAAGGTTGCATTATGCCTTTTCACAAAGACCGATAATGAAGGCAATTTTAATTTTGTAACAAGGGAGCAAAGACTATCTGATATCGTGATACAACCAGTATCCTCTGAAACAAGGGATTACTATGTGGAACTTCATAATCCATTCCCGGTTATATATAATAATTATGAACATGGATTATTTAACCTCGATACAAGTATGCTTCGTGAAATTAATAATGTCATAATAAGCATGCAGATCAATAATATCTACGAACCTTATTCTAATCCAATGGTTAACTCCCGGTCAGGTCGGGACAAGCATGATTTTTACGGGAAAACGGATAATACCATTCAAACGTCAAATTTTATTGAACTTACTTCAATAGCTGAGATTCTCAAAGAATTGGTTCCTGCTATTTCAATAACAAAAAGGAAGGAGAAGATCCATTTCAGATTAAATAATCAATATCAGTTAGCGCGTTCTGAAAATGGCCTGTTGGTCCTGGTTGACGGTGTGCCGGTGTATGATCTTGAGAAGTTACTTGATATTAATTCAAGAGCAATTGAAAAGGTGGATGTTCTGAATGATCGGTATTTTATCTCAGGCAATGTGTTTGACGGGATCCTCCATTTTGTTACAAAAAGAGGGGATCTCGATGCAATTGAAATGGACAAATCAGTCTTTCGCCAGGAATATGAGTTTATGCAACATTCAAATAAATTCTATTCACCTGACTATTCGCGGGATTCTTTAAAGTTAAATCATTTGCCCGATTTCAGGAATACCCTTTACTGGAATCCTGACCTTCATACAGATATATCAGGCCGGGCCGCAGTTGAATTTTATGCCGCTGATGAGTCGGCTGAATACACTATCATTGTTGAAGGAATTACAGGTGAAGGGAAAACAGGAACTGCCGGTACTCCGCTGATTATAAAAAGCAAATAGAACGGATCATTTATTTTTCCAAAAAGATCCTGCCACTTTGAATAAGCTTTCAGAATTTACAGGATAAGAATGAGGAGTAGGAGGAGTCTGCTCTTTAAGGTTGTTGGTTAGTCCATATCAGGTCATCGTAATACTTCAGAACAGAGAATATCTGCTTTTTATCCAGCTTCCGGTTATGAATTCCTGAAGCACGCATGAATTTTTTCATTTCTTTGGATTTTTCTGCCAGCAATTTTAGAAGTCCCTTTTTTGACCGGACCCTGTAATAATCATCTCCGACCATAACATAGCCAGTCGTGGAGTAAAGATATTCATTGATACTTTGTTCATGGGTAACTGATGACTGATGTTTAATAATAAACTTACTTTTCCCGTTATAAACTACCTCATAAAAGCCCTCCGGAAGGTTAAATTTCAAACCCTCACCTGACTTGAAATGCCTGAACATAAGGCTGTCATTATCAAAATGCAGTGTAAAACCATCAATCAGATCTTTGTTTATTGAGATCATTAACAGTTTGCCAACCAGTACTTTCGTGTTGTCAGCGTAGATTAATTCATCCAGAAATGTATCATATTCCAAAGAAAGATTATCATATTTTTTTCCATTCAATATCAGTGATCCTGTTCGTTTTTTCTCATTAAACAAAAGTGGTTTATTTTCAGACCTGTAATAATAAGGAATATAATCTCTGCCATTTATCAGTTCATTTGAAATATCAATTCTCTGATTATATATTGTATACAAATAACTGATTTGACTGTCCGAGATTGCCTTGTAATTTAACTTATCATGCTGATCTGAAAAAGTGAGGAATTGCTGTGCATTTACAAGGCAACCAAAAAAAAGAAAGAAAAAAGCCGCTGTAGATCTTAACATTAAGAAGATTTTAAATGTTATTCAACTTATTTGATCACTATTCAAAAAATAACAACCTGATTCATTATATTTCTTCCGGATATACGATCTCTGAAGTGAGAGTAAAAATAGTATTTTATTGTAAGCACTATCAAAGGTTTTCTGTGGCAAAAGATTTTGAATGAATAAAGTTTTTTTGAATATTTATCTGCGTTCATTACAAGGTCTGAACTGTTTTTCCGGAAAACTTTCTGTCGTTTTGTTGAGGATTGAAAAGTTTAATCTTATTTCTTCATAATCTACAGCTATATGTCTGACTATATGATAGTTTTTACCATGACTCCGGTGTAATTAAGACCACTTCGTTCTTACTTCAGGCGATTCCTGCAGCAGGTGTATTAACTCTGGTATTTATGTAAAGCTTTTGTATAAACTTTGGAGACCTCTTTCAAACTTTCAAAAAATAATTTGATCTATATTGCCGTATCAAATTTAAAATTATTCTAATAAACCAAATAATTATAATTATGAAGAATATCCTGATCCTTCTTACGTTTCTGATACTGTTTATATCCTGTAAAAGTAATACGAAGGTAACCACAGTTGTTACAGATACTGTTTTTTGTACACATAATGTAGTACTGGATGAACAGAACAAAATCGTTCCATGGTATTCTCCTGCAGAAAATGCTTATGATCATTTCCTTCGCCTCCGATGGGATTTTGTTAAGACAAAAGCTCCGAATTCACCGGGGCCTGATCCCAGGTCAAGATATCCTCAATACTATTTTTATTGCTCATTCCTTCTTCGTAACGACTCAATTGTTACTGATGCATGGATGAATGATATTGCCGAGAAGATCCCAAACTGGTTCGAAAATGCCCGGCTTTTTTATGCATATAGCGGAGACTCAAGTGTAATGAAGTTAATGAAGGATTTTATTGATTATACACTTGAACATGGAACCAGTTCCGCTGATTTTGCATGGCCCGGATTCCCTTATACAACTACTAATTCAGGTGATACTATATTCCGGGGATTTTCCAATGCAGGCAGACTTGTTTTACATGAAATCCAGGTTGATCATGCGGGCGAAATGGGATTAACTTACTTCAGGATGTACCAGTTTACGGGTGACGAAAAATACTTGAAGGAGGCAATTAATGTTGCTGATGTACTTGCAAAGAATGCGAAGAAAGGAAATAAGGATGAGTCGGTCTGGCCCTACAGGGTGGTAATGGACAGCGGCAGGGTAACAGCACCATACGGAGCTAACTGGACAGGATGCTATATGCTTCTTGATAACCTGGTAAAATACGGATTTGGTAATGTTAGCGCCTATGCTGATGCGCGTGATAAAGCCAGGGATTTTCTCCTTGAATATCCAATGAAAACAGGTTACTGGACCGACGGGCATACAGACACCGATGTTAAAAGCAATACATATAAAAGCAATCTCAGTGCCAGCAATATGACCTTATGTCTCTTTGATTATCCCGAACTTGATCCTGAATGGAAAGTAAATATCCCAAAACTTATAAAATGGACTGAGGATAATTTCGTTTTCCGGACGGAAAATAATGAACCATCGACAATGTGGGGGGCAAATATTGTGGGTGAACAGGATTCCTTTAATTTTAAGATGGACTACCAGACCTCACGATATGCGGCTGAATGTGCAAGATGGTATGCAGTTTCAGGTGATGAGACCTATAAGGAGAAAGCGTACCGCTCTCTCAACTGGGTAACATACTGCAACGATTCAACAGGAATGGCATTTGAAAGTCCTGTTAGCAAGGGGATCTTAAGTTGGTGGTCTGATTGTTACGGTGAATGTCCCCGGATGTTTTATCATGCATTTGCAGCAATTCCTGAATGGGCTCCATCACACCAGGATCATATTCTGTATTCAGAGGGAATTCTGAAAGAGGTTCAGTATAGTGAAAAACAGGTAAAATATTACGCAACTGCTGAGAACGGAATTGAATATCTCAGGTTATCGTTCAAGCCTGGCACTGTAACCATTAGCGGAAAAGAAATCTCATCAGGGAAAGTTCTTGTTCCCGATACATACACCCTGAAAAAGCTTAACAAAGGTGACTATGCATTGTCTGTTAAACATAGTAAACCAGGTGATGTTATTATATCAGATTAATCTGACGGAAAAATACTTCAGCCCAATCAGGCAAAATGAGATTTTATTGACATAGTTTTAAAAAAGTCCAAAAATATGATGAAAAGGCAAACAAATTTTCTAATCGGAAATCTCCTCGTACTTATTATGGGAGTTGTAATTCCACTAAAGATTTCTGCACAAACTGCAGAATTAAAACTTCAGATAGACGGTGCAACGAAATATCAGACCATGGATGGTTTCGGCGTGAACATTAACCCGGCATGGTGGTATAATGGAAGCTATACAGATGCAAAGATTGTACAACCAGCCATTGACCTGCTGGTTGATTCACTCGGAGCTACAATCTTCAGGGCCGTAATCGAGGAGATAGACTGGGAAGAAGTGAATGATGATAACGATCCTGATCATTTTAACTGGGATTATTACAATAAGGTCTTTTCAAGTCCCCGGTTCATGGGAGTATGGAATACCCTGAGGTACCTTAATCAGAAAGGTATTACTGACGGTTTGGTTATCAGTTTTATGGGTGCTGGCCCAGCTGCACCCCCACTCGAAAAACCAGATCCCAAAAGAAGCTGGATGGGTGGAATAGGTTACTCGATAGAGGAATCAATGGAAGAGGAACTGGTGGAGTCTCAGGCAGCATTTCTCTACTATATGCGAAATACTGAAAAGATTAAATTCAGCCTGGTCTCCCCAATGAATGAGACTGATATAATAGGTATGACAATAAGTGATGATCATCCTCTGGGACTGGTTGAAGGTCCAAATATTTCGGATGCGGTACAGTATGTCAGGGTTGTAAGAAAACTGGCCAAAAAACTCGACAATATCGGAATGAACGATATAAGATTTGTAGCACCTGATGCAGGTGGAGACAAGCTCTTTTATGCTGTACTGGATGAAATGGTTAAGGACCAGTATCTGATGGACAAGCTTTTTTCCTGGGGGGTGCATCAGTATGGAAGTGATTCCAGAAACTATATGAACAAAGTCAAAATGTCTTCATATCCAACCAAACCGTACTGGGTGACTGAAACAGCACGTATCAGCCATCTGCTTGGTCAGCTTGATGACAATGCCACTTCCTATATATTCTGGGACGGATTTGACTGCATATATCAGCATGGAAGAAGAAATGGCTATGGCAGCGTTCCTCCCAATGATTGGGTTTTTTGGTTTGGTCCTAAGGATGGCACACCACTTGTCGAACTTATTCCGGCAACAGGAAAATGGAAACCACGGAAACAATTCTATGAATATGCCCAGGTCATGAAATTTGTCAGACCCGGAGCAGTACGGCTCGGCATCACCGGACAGGACAGTACCCTTTCCGCTTTCGCCTTTTGCAACCCAGACGGGAAGATGGTCATCCTAGGCAGGAATAACAGCCTTAAGACTATTACATTCAACGGAAATTTTACCAACCTTCCGGTTCTGAAAAACATGAAATTGATCTATACCGATTCAATCGTTAATTTTATTGAAGGGAAGGAAATTATTGTATCCGGAGGAAGCTTCAAGGCTTCAATACCCGCAGCATCTGTATTTACAATGACAGGAACACTATCGTCATCACTGAAGGCAGAAAAACCTGAGCCTTCAGGCTGGTATCCGGGTGATATTCATATTCACCGTAATTGCGGGGATGGAACATCAGTTTTGTCAGAGTCAGAATTTACGCGAATGATGGAACCCAACGACCTGGCTGTTATTTCTGTACTTGCCGATATGGGCGACGGAGAGGTGAAAGACAGTAAGACAGATCTGACTAAAGTAAACGGAACAGATGCAATTCAATCCAGGCCAGGAAGGTTGGTCCACTGGGACGCCGAATGGCATTTTGACCCTTATGGAACAACATTTGAAAATAAAGCGCTGGGCGGGCATCTTGTTTTTCTGGGACTTAAAGAAGCCCATACAATATGGGATGAATCGCCTTATAAAATCCTTGAATGGGGAAAATCACAGAATGCAGTTGTTGGCTTCTGTCACATGCAATATCTCAACGACAAGATTCATAATGATCTCGATTGTTGTATACCCATTGACTATCCTGTGGAGGCAGCTCTGGGAACAATAGATTTCCTCTCGGAAGATGTGTGGCTGAATGACGCCTCAGTAAACGCCTATTATAAGTTATTGAATTGTGGGTTCAGACTGGGATGGGCTGCTGGTACAGATTTCCCATGCAACAACAGCAGGCCTTTTGGATCACTGCTGACATATGTACAGGTAAAAGATCAGCCAATGACATACAGAAAATGGGTTGAAGGAATTAAGAACGGCAGAACTGTGGTTACATCTAACGGACATGTTGAATTCCTGGATCTTAAAATTAACGGAACATCAGGCCCTGGTGATGAGATTAATCTGAAGGGCAAAAAATCAATAAATATTAATGTTGACTGGACGTCAATAAAGAGTCTGACAGGACGAATAGAGATAGTATGCAACGGAAAGGTAGTTGCAAAACATGAGGGAACAGCCAGTCAGGGAAAACCTGTTCAAATGAAAACCAGTCTGACAATTAGTGAAAGCAGCTGGGTATGTGCCAGGAGAATGGATGAGACAGGGCACCAATCGCATACAGCTCCTGTATATATTACAGTAAAAGGTGAACCTGTAAGAGCAAGTGTTGAGGATGCACAGTATTTTGTAAAGTGGATTGAAAACATTATTACAAATATCAAACCGAATGGACCATGGAATCAGTATTTTACCCATGATCTGAATAAGGTACAGGAGAGATATCAGCAGGCTCAGGCCGTGTATGAGAAGATAGCGTTGGAAGCGTCGAAGGGCACGGCAGAGTAAAGATAAGAGGGTTGCTTCAGTGCTGCGCACCTCTTTATGACACTAAATTGAACATGTTTGGATAGTAATATAATATTATATCAAATCGGAAATAGGATGAACAATCATGGGCTTATTAATCGTATGAGAATACTGTTCCAGGGCATTTTTCTGATGCTTGCGTTTACGTGTTGTTCACGGCAAAATCCCATCGCACCCATACTGGTATTAGCCACCGAAAATGGATTTGGAACCTATACGGGAGAGTTGCTTAAGGCAGAAGGGTTCAACGAATTCGAAATTGATTCCCTGAATGGGGGTAAGATAAGCAAAGCTTTTCTGTCTCAGTATGATCTGATTATTCTTGCAGAGGATGTGACTGATGCACATCACTGGAAATTGATATCTGAATTTGTCAGAAAAGGAGGTAATCTGATAGCTGTTTGTCCGGTTCAATCTCATGAGGAGCTATTTGGAATAGCTGAATTGCAGGGAAATTTTAAGGGAGGATACATCACAATTGATACTTCATTGAGGGAGGGGAGATCGCTTTCAGGCAGAAAGCTCCAATTACATACAGATGCCAGGTTGTGTGAACTGAAAGGAGCCAGTCCAATTGCATTTTTGACTGAACGTTTAGTCAATGAAAAAAAATTCCCGGGAGTTGTTGTACATTCCTTTGGAAAAGGCAAAACAGCTGCATTCCTCTATAACCTTCCCGAAAATATTGTACTGACACGCCAGGGAAATCCTTTGTTTGCCGGTATAGAAAAAGATGGCATTCCTGGCCTCAGAGGAATGGACCTGTTTACAGATGGCTGGCTTGATAATTCAAATAATATTATCAATCAGGCTGATGAGCAAATGGCTTTATTGTCTCATTGCATCGAAGAAATGAGTACTCATGCCAAGCCTCTGCCTCGTTTATGGTATTTTCCCGATACCCTTAAATGCCTGGTAACATTAACCAATGATGGTGAATATAAAACCGAGACCGATTTTGAACCTCAGTTCAGTGATGTAGATTCAATGGGAGCAAAAATGTCAATTTATATTATCGGTGTTGATGATGTTTCCAGAGACTGGGTTGATAAATGGACCGCAAAAGGATTTGAAATTGCAGGACATCCTGATGATACTAAGGAAGCCGGCAATCCTGACTGGAATAACATGGATAGCGTTATTAAAGCAAAAAAAGGCGAAATTGACAGCAAATATGGCTTACCATACCGGACTAATGTAAACCACTGGTTTGTCTGGTGTGGTAAAGATAAATACGGAAATCCTGATTTTGCCGCCCAGGCCAAACTCGAAGAAATAAATGGCATTGAGCTCGATATAAACTATGCTCATTATGATATAAAATCAAACCAGGGTGACTATTATCTTGGTCCTCCTGGAACTGATCAGGGTAATTTCACAGGGAGTGGTCTTCCTATGAAATTTGCAGATGTTAAAGGGAACATTATTAACGTCTATCAGCAATTGAATGCAGTATACGATCAGCAATATAATGAAAGTCATGACCCGGAAGGATTCTTCAATTGTTTCAGGGGCCTGGTTGACAGGAGCCTTAATAATGAAGTCTACTCCTTTATAAGTGTTAAATCGCATAATGATGAGTATTATTTCTCCAGGACTCCCTTAATGAAGATGCTCACCTATGCAAACAACAACCGGGTGCCGGTATGGAGCGCGTTACAGCTTCGTGACTTTATTAAAACGCGTGATGAAGCCAGCTTTTCGGAAATAGAATGGAATAATAACAGGCTGTCATTCAAATTGAACTCTTCAGTAGCGAATGAGAATAGACTGACTTTTATGATACCATTCCTGTCAGGAGACAATAGAATTTCCCGAATCACCTGTGACGAAAAAGAAGCAGAATATATTGTCAGATCAGTAAGAGGCTTACCATATGCCTTTGTATCCCTTAAACCGGGTGTAAGCTATCCGGTAACGGCATACTATAGTGATTAGATTATTTTATCCGGTATCTGTTGGTTTTAAAAATGTAATTATTCAAATATTTGGAGATCATATGAATTTATGAAACCAGGTCATACTATAATTTTGTTTTTTTTAGTATTGCTATTTGAATCTGGCTGTAAGTCGGTTAGTTCAGATTATCCAATCCTTATTCTTGGCACAAACTCCAATTTCGGCACCTATACAGGAGAGATTTTGAAAGCAGAGGGATTTAATGAGTTCCAGATCGATTCATTAACAGACAGGAAAATTAATCTGACCTATCTTAAACGTTTTGATATTGTTATACTAAACGAAACTGTTGTCAATCAGACACAGAAGGATATGTTCTCGGATTATTTAAAAGCCGGAGGCAATCTGATAGCTTTTAGTCCTGATATTCTGATAAGTGAACTATTCGGAATTATTCACACCAATTCTTCAATAAAAGAAGGTTATATTAAAATTGATACGATAAACACAATAGGCAAAGGGTTGGTTTACGAGACAATCCAGTTTCATGGCTATTCCAACATATATAAATTGAATGGAGGTGAGGAAATTGCATCTCTGTTCTTAAATTCAGGTTATTACTCAGGTTTTCCATCTGTAGTATTAAATGATTATGGGGCTGGCCATGCGGCTGCCTTTACATATAATTTACCAAAAAGCATTGTTCTGACCAGGCAGGGAAATCCTGATTGGGCCGGGGAGGAGAGAGATAAAGTTGATGGCCCCACTGCTACCGACTTGTTTTATCCCCATAAAGGAGAGGCGCAATGGAATGATCCTGAAAAGATAGCCGTTCCTCAGGCTGACGAACAGATGAGACTGTTGTCGCATATTATTGAAAGCTTTAATACTAAAACAAAACCATTGCCCCGGTTCTGGTATTTTCCCGACATGTATAAATGCATCTTTATTTTTACAATTGATGGCGAAGATACTCCTGAGAGTGATATTGATAAGGAGTTTGCAGATGTTTTGAATAAGGGAGGAAATGCTACTCTGTATGAGATCGGTACATATATTAATCCATCTGTGGTGACACGATGGAGATCTGAGGGTCATGAGGTTGCAATCCACTATAATGACGTACCAGACTTTGCTGATCCTGATTATACTGGTATGAATGCTGTTTTCGATACCATGACGGCCAATTTCCGGAATGCCTATGGTCTATCACCAAAAACTGTAAGAAACCATTGGGTTGTCTGGTGCAGCAGAGACTCTTATGAAAGAAAGCAATTTGCAGAGCAGGCAGTAATTGAGGAAAAATATGGAATTGGACTGGATTGTAATTATTATCAGTTTGGGGGGAATAAAGTATATCCGAATTGGATTGGGGATGTTGGTCATTTTACAGGAAGCGGAATTCCGATGAAGTTCGCTGATGTTGCAGGAAGGGTACTCAATATCTATCAGTCGAATACACAGCTTCCGGATGAGACATGGTTAAAAGAAAATATTGAGAAGAAAAGCCGAACGCTTATAGACAGAAGCCTGGATGAGGAAAACTATACCTACATAAACGCAAACTTTCATACCTGGTACTGGCCGGAGTGCAGACAACCAGGCATGAGGGTGCTTGACTATTGTAACAGCAGGGGAGTCCCGATCTGGCCTGCTGAAAGAGTTTATGAATTCCTGAAAATGAAAGATGAGGCTTCCTTTACAGATATTAAATGGTCTGTTGGCCAATTGACCTTTACGATTAAATCAGCTTTGGAAAATAGGGAAGGACTCACTTTTTTGCTTCCAGCTAAATATGGCAACTCAAAAATTGAGAGCATCAGTGATAACCGGCAACCTTTGAATTTTCAGAATAGAAAAATTAAAGGATGTGAATACGCTATGACCACAATAACTCCGGGCAAAACCCATGAAATTTCGGCCATTTACAGGTAAAAATCTTAAAATATCCAAAAAACACTCTATGACAACTTTTCAAAACGATTCCGTATTATTTGATTTCATAAGAAAAAATCTTTATGTAGCTGCAGTATGCGATATACTTGACGAGCTGGGTTTCAGAAACCAGGCAATGCACCAGCGATTACGACCACTTCTTCCGGATCCGGAGAATTGTGGATTTATCGGGAGGGCAAGGACGTTTCGCTGGATGGAGACGGATTACATAGTTGAAGACAATCCCTATGGCCTGGAGATTGAAGCTATGGACTCTCTGAAGAACGGGGATGTTGCAGTTCATTCAACCGATTATAGCGGGACAAATGCCCCATGGGGTGAGCTTATGAGCACAATTGCCAAACGTAACGGAGTGTCAGGTTGCGTATGTGACAGTCAGATACGCGACTGTGTGAAAATTATGAAGATGGGATTCCCGGTATACTACACAGGTATAAGACCGCTCGATTCTAAGGGACGTGCGGTTGTAGTCTCATATGATGTCCCGGTAAAATGCGGAGATGTACTGGTCAACCCTGGAGATATTGTTTATGCTGATTTTGACGGTATTGTTGTTGTCCCAAAGTCGGTGGAGCAGGATGTTTTTAATAAAGCAAATGAAAAAGTAAATAAAGAGAACCTGTCGCGCAAAGAGTTGCTCAGCGGGAAATCATTGCGGGAAGTTTATGATAAATACAAAGCACTTTAGAAATCAGTAAAACTATGAAATTACTTAATCGTATTGTTGTTGTTACCGGTGCAGGCTCCGGTATTGGAAGAGCCTGTGCAATTGAATTTGCACTTGAAGGTGCTAAAGTCATTGCAGCCGATATAAATCTGGAAGGTGCTGACGAGACAGTTAATCAAATAAAGGCAGCAAGCGGAACAGCCATCGCATTTAAGACAGATGTTTCAAAACCTGAATCAGTCCGGCAACTTGTTGAGTTTACAATAAAAACATATTCCAGGATTGATGCTTTAATTAACAATGCAGCCATCCAGGTAAATAAAACGATTGAAGATATAACCTTTGATGAATGGAATCTTCAGATGTCAATTAATGTGGGTGGCATATTTTTATGTTCAAAATATTTCCTGCCCTACCTGAAACAGACAAAAGGAAATATTGTAAGCATGTCATCGGTAAACGGCTACTTTGTTGAACCAATGTGTGCAGGTTATTGCACCACCAAAGCAGCAATAATCGGATTGACAAAAGCAATGGCGATCGATCATGGTCATGAGGGAGTTAGAGTCAACTGCATCTGTCCCGGATATATTGATGCAGGACTTGCTGAGGGGTATTTCCAGAGTCAGCCTGATCCACTGAAGGCACGGGAGGAGGCAGGTAAGCTTCATGCATTATGGAGAATCGGTAAACCGGAAGAGGTAGGCAGAGTCGCCGTTTTTCTTGCTAGTGACGATGCCTCCTTTATGACCGGTGCATCAGTTGTGGTAGATGGTGGCTTTGGTTCTGGCCTGCCTCCCAAGTAGTTGATATTAACCTACTTAATTCAATATTAATTATTCTTTATACATTAGACATGCCCGTTTTAAAATCGCAAAAATCAATTGACTGGGGATTAATAATTGTTATTAATTTTTTGTGGGCGACACAAGTGCCTGTTATACGTCTCATTGGCGATCGTTTAGGCCCTATTACTGTAGCCTTTATACCAATGATTGCAAGCACTGTTATTTTTCTTCCTGTACTCTGGATTGAAAATAAAAAACGCAATGTAAGATTCCGCTGGAGGTGGAACGAAATAAAATATTTTATTTTATCAGGATTGATTGGGATATTTGTAATGCAATACGCCTATACAGTTGGTTCAAAGTTGACTATCGCTGCCAATGCAGGTATTATTACCTTGACAATTCCTGTTTTCGTTGCAATTCTGGCTTCTTTCATGCTAAAAGAAAAATTGAATGCTGTTCGCATAATAAGCTTTGTACTTGCCATTATTGGTGTACTCTTAACTTCAATATCAGATATCTCCGGAGCCAGGTTCTTTACCGGTCAGTATTTTGCCGGAAACATGATATTCCTGTTTGCCTGCCTTTGCTGCGCATTTTATAATACCTACTGCAAAGTGCTTGTAGATAAGAAATTTACAGAGCTGGAAATACTTGTTTACAGCTCAATCATTGGAAGCATTGCCAGTATACCAATTATATTATTTGTTGAACCATTTCATATTGTCAGCTTTATACATTCAGGGAATATTGCTGTTTTTGGGATCCTTGAACTAAGTGTATTTGTGTATGGCATACCAGCTTTATTATTCTTTTATGTATTGAAAAGGATGGATGTTACCCAGGCAATTCTTGGAAACTATCTTTTGCCATTCTTTATTGCATTATTAGGTATTGTTCTGTTAAATGAGAGTATCTCGTTCCTGATGGTTGTCGGCGGGAGTATAATTTTTCTGAGTACCCTGATGGTGACTGTTTATGAGGAAAAATTACTGGAGCTTTTAAGAAGGTTTACCTCTTAAGATTAAAAGATTTATCTGAAACAATTTAAAATTATAGGATTACAATGAAGATCACAAATGTTAAAGCTATCGTGCTCAAGCTGCCGGAGATATCATCCGCTGCAGATGGTACACAGGACGATTTAATTATAATTGTTGAAACCGATGAAGGCATTACCGGTTATGGTGAAGTGGATACAGCACCCTTTGTCGGGAAAGCAGTTGTTGATGCATATATGTCGCATGGCACCTGTTATGGATTAAAAGAAGTTGTTGTTGGCGCCGATCCCTTCGACTATGAACAAATCTGGAACGATATGTGGACCAAGACTTATTACTACGGAAGAAGCGGTCCGGTTATGCATGTTATGAGCGGAATTGACATGGCAATCTGGGATATTATGGGGAAAGCTACAGGTAAACCTGTTCATAAACTTCTTGGAGGAAGTTATGCTGACAGGGTAAGACCTTACGCAAGCGCTCTCATGCCGGAAAATACAAATGATGTCAAAAGGATGGTGGAAACCTACACCTCTCTGGGCTTTACGGCTATAAAATTCGGATGGGGACCCCTTGGCTATGATGTCAAACATGATTTGAAGCTTATTGAAGCAGCCAGGAAAACCGCACCTGAGAATATGGAAATAATGATTGATATTGGTAAGCGCTACCGGCTGAAACAGGCTATGTTCGTAGCAAGAGCTCTTGAACAGCTTAATATCTACTGGCTGGAGGAACCACTGCCTGCTGAAGATTATATCGGGTACAGAAGACTCACGGAATCTACAACTTTGCGTATAGCAACGGGTGAAGAAGAGAGTGGCAGACTTGCATTTTCAAGATTGATCAATGAATCGCGGGTAGATGTGGTACAGCCTGATATTTCACGATGCGGCGGTCTCACTGAAGCTAAGAAAATTGCTATAATGGCTGCAGATAATAATATTACAATGGTACCTCATGCATTCAAAACGGGTATACTCGTAGCAGCCTGCATTCATCTTATTGCCGCAACCCCCAATGTACCATTCCTTGAATTTTCAGTTACAGAATCGGCCATAAGAAAAGAATTACTTGCTAAGCCATTTGTACAAAAGGATGGATTCGTAAAGGTTCCTACAGAACCCGGACTGGGCATTGAATTAAACCCTGAGGTGATTAAAAAATATGGTGTAAATATCAAATAAACGATAATGAAATTGCCACATCATCCTCACAGGATCGAAAGGTTAAAGGCTTTACAGAAAGCGCTGAAAACCGATGCTTTCCTGTTTACCTCCCCCTCTGCGGTTAAATGGCTGAGCGGATATTTCTATAATTTTGAAACAGGTACATCACCCTTTCAATTATTGCCCGCAGCATTATTTATTATTCCAGACCAATTTATGTGTCTGGTAATCGCTGATAATGAGTCGCTCAGTCAACAGGAGCATGGATTGTCACTCACAATTAAGCCATATCAGAGCTATGTTCATGAAAAGCCCCTGGATTATAGTAATCAGTTCATCAATAAGTTGAATGAGGTATTGAAGGAATCAGGGATGACAGGGGCACAAATCGGTATTGAACACGATACCCTTCCCTTTGTTGTCTCACAATTTCTTCAATCAAAATATCCTGCCATTTCATTGATTGATGTTTCTGATGAGATAACCAATCTTAAAGCAATTAAAGATGATGATGAAATTGAGTGTATCAGGCAGGCAGCGAGGCTTTGTGATATTGGACAAACCGCTCTTCATAAATATGGAAAACAAGGGATCTCTGAACTTGAACTTTTTAATTTGATACGTCTTGATATTGAATCATCAGCAGGGACAAGGGTTCCATTGATGGCCGATCTGATAAGTGGTGCCAGGACAAGCACAGGCGGAGGTCTGCCAGGAAACAGGAAAATTATGGAAGGTGATGTGCTCCTGAGTGATCTTACCCCTTGCCTCAATGGCTATTGGGGAGATTCATGCAATACCATGATAATCGGAGAACCAGCAGCTGAACACAGAAAAACCTTCGCATTGGTTAAAGAAGCACTCGAAATTGCTATTAATGCCATACGTCCCGGCATCAGGGCAATGGACATAGACAAGCTTATGCGCAGCCATATAGGAAACTTTCCTCATCATGGAGGACATGGAGTTGGCACGAAGTATCATGAAGAGCCAAGGATAACTCCATACAACGATCTGGAGATTGCGGAAGGAATGGTTATAGCCCTTGAGCCGGCGATCTATACAAATGATTACGGGATCAGACTTGAGCATATGGTTGTTGTTACAAAATCAGGCTGCGAACTGCTCACGGAATTCCAACATTGTATTCAGAATAATTCTTAATTCTTCATACTCAATCATAAGATATTTTTACTGGTAATATCATTCAAATTTTTTCCAAATAAAGGAAGATGAACAGAATAGTATTCTTATTTTTTCTTGCCATAAGCACAGTCTCTCCTGATTTGTGGGGACAGGCTGCAGGTACCAATCCGGAGGAAGGAAGGGGTAGTTACAAAAATCGTGTTTTTTTCAACCTGGAACATTATTGGGATAGTTCCAGAGTCTGTAATAATCCGCATAAGGGTTGGTGTTTTCATTATTACGATAATGGCATAGGTGATTATGGCAATAGGATGGACACAACTGATTCTCTGTCGGATTTCCCATGTCTTAACGACATTTACCTGAGGCTTGCATGGAGCTACCTTGAACCGGAAGAAGGAGTGTTTAACTGGAATTTAATAGATTCCATCATCAATAGATGGGTCTTGTGGGGTCATACAATATCGTTTCGGATAACTTGTAAAGAGACAGAGATTGTTTACGCTACCCCGGAATGGGTGAGAAAAGCCGGCGCTAAAGGGAAGTTCATAAAACACCCTGATCTTGAAATTGAAGCCTGGGCACCGGATTACAATGATCCTGTTTTTCTGGAAAAACTTGAGAATTTCCATAAGGCGTTTGCCGCCCGTTATGATGGAAAACCCTGGGTGGAATACATCGATATAGGAAGTATAGGCGAGTGGGGCGAAGGACATACCGCCTACTCAGGCTGGGATGATATTCCCGTGGATGTTGTAAAGAAGCATATTGACATATTTAAGCGATGTTACAACCACTCAATACTGATTATAAGCGATGATTTTATAGGTCAGAGAAATACAGATGATGGTGCAGATTACGAAATATACCATTACTGTCTTAAGAGTGGCATCGGATTCCGGGATGACAGTGCCAATGTGGAATGGTACAGAACTCTCGGATTTGGTCCATCCTGTATACGTACTCCGGAATTATACAGCAAAGTTTATAAAAATATTCCTGTTGTTCTGGAGTCAGATCACTATGGAGCAGTTGTTCAGTCTCAGTTGTGGTCCGGCGGATCAGGTTTGGAGAAAGCCATCCGCGAAACACACGCAACAATCGTTGGTTTTCATTATTATCCCCGTGAATGGCTTAAGGATAATAAAGAGCTGGCAGGCCGGCTGGCAAACATTTGCGGGTATTGGTATTTTCCGAAATTTGCATTACTGCCTGATACTATACGTCCTGGAACAGGCAGAAATTATATAAGACTAACCTGGGAAAACCATGGTGTTGCTCCGGCATATCATAAATTTAAACTCTTTTTGAAATTGATAAATAAAAGTAGTGGTCTGGCATTTGTTCAGGAACTAGCTGAATCTGATAACCTTGCATGGCAGCCTGGCGAGATTGTAGCCGAACAGTGTGTCATCAATCCTGATAATACTGTTATCACCGGGAGATATGATATATTGATTGGTATGCGCGATGGATGCGAATTTCATGATGGCAGAATCATTGAACTGGCAATAAATAAAACGCGTGAAATCGAATCCGGCTGGTATAAACTTGGTGAAATAAGTGTAAAATAATGGAAAGAATATGTTTTGAAGGTTGGTCAAATTGCCTCAGACTATTTAATAGTGAGATAGAACTTGTAATCACAACTGATGTTGGTCCACGAATTATACGATGTGGTTTCAAAAATAAGCAGAACCTGTTTCATATTTCTGATGTTGAAAAAGGGAAAACAGGCGGAAATCAATGGCATATCTATGGCGGTCACCGCCTTTGGCATTCTCCTGAGGCAGCACCCAGATCTTATTCCCCGGATAATAGCAGTGTTGAATACAACTGGAATGGAAAAACACTTAGACTTCGTCAAAATACCGAAACTACCACTGGTATTCAAAAGGAAATGGATATAACACTTGATTCAGAAATAAACCATGTAAAAATCGTTCATCGCCTTATAAATAGCAACCTCTGGGCCATTGAGACATCACCATGGGCTATAACTGCCCACGCTGCCGGGTCCACGGCAATCCTGCCCCAGGAACCCTATATCGATCCCGCAGAAGACCTCCTGCCTGCCAGACCTGTCGTTCTGTGGAATTATACTCATATGAATGATAAAAGATGGACATGGGGAAATAAATATATCCTGTTGAAACATGATCCATCCATCCCGTCTGAACAAAAAATCGGCATTCTGAACAAACAGGGTTGGTCAGCCTGCCTGCTTGATGATACGATTATGATCAAACGGTTTGGATTTGACACCGATGCCGTATACCCTGATTATGGTTCCAATAACGAAGTATATGTCAATGAATCTCTCCTGGAGGTTGAGACTCTTGGCCCCCTTTCTAAAATACTCCCGTCTGAATCAGTTGAACATACTGAAGATTGGTATTTCGTTACTCTTGATAATCGGCCTGATGTTGAAACAGATAGCGCTGTGGACGATCATATTCTGCCTTTTATCAGCGCTTTTATCAGGTGATTTATTTGACATGAGCGCGAAAAAATGCTATTTTTAAATATTCCGTTGTAAAAGGGAGGATATTTAATTATGCCAGATCCGGTACTCCCCTGTAACCGCTGCTAATATAGAATGCAGCTTATGCGGACGGGAATCCCGGGTTGACATCAGGTTTGTTTAAAAATAGAAATGTACATGAAAAATGCTATTCTCTCTGTCAGTTTTTTATTTATAATGACTGCAATGGCTGCTCAGAACCCTATTGTGCAGCCTGGTGTGTATCTGGCTGACCCTTCAGCTCATCAATGGAAGGACGGAAAAATGTATGTTTATGGATCAAGGGACGAAAGTCCGGTTTATTACTGTTCATGGTCGCATGATATTTTATCCTCTTCTGATCTGAATATCTGGACAATCTACAAAAACCGATTCTCAAGCAAGGGGCCGGGTGATGAGGTCCGATACTCTGATGATAATTTGTATGCTCCTGATTGTCAGTACGCCAACGGATCATATTATATGTATTACTGTCTTGCAAACAACAGCGCAACAGAAGGAGTTGCCGTAAGTAAGGAGCCAACCGGACCATTCATTAACGGTAAGAATATCAGGTTATCAGGATATAATGAAATTGATCCGTGCGTCTTTATTGATGATGATGGTCAGGCTTATTATATATGGGGACAGTTCTCGGCGAAAATGGCAAAGCTTAAATCAGACATGACTGAGATTGACTCTTCAACAATTAAAACAAATATTGTTACTGAGAAAGAGCATTTTTTCCATGAAGGCGGATATATGGTTAAACGAAATGGTATTTACTACTTTATTTATGCACACATGGGCCGTGCCGGGAGGCCAACCTGCATTGGTTATGCAACCAGTATGAAACCCATGGGACCATTCAGGTATGGAGGAGTTATTATTGATAATGATCATTGTGATCCGGGATGCTGGAATAACCATGGCTCAATTGCACAATTTAACGGAAACTGGTATGTCTTTTATCATCGTTCAACACATGGCTCAAACACAATGAGAAAAGCCTGTATTGAGCCTATATTCTTTAACGGAGATGGCAGTATCAATGAAGTTGAGATGACCAGCCAGGGAGCAGCACTCCCTTTGAAGTCTGATATCGAAATTGATGCTGCCAGGGCCTGTCTGCTTTATGGTAATGTGAGGATAGCAAGAATCTCAGATAATAATGAAGCGTTAACAGACATCAGAAATGGTGATGTTGCTGCATATAAATATCTTGATTTCAAGTCGGAATCAGGAACTTTACATGTGAATGCAATACCCGGTAAAAAGGAGGTGATTATTGATATAGCTCTCGATAATTCCTGGAGTCCCTCAATCGGAAGCCTTATTATACCTGCAGACGGTGAGGCAAAAAGCGCCAGATCATATTCTTGTGTGATCAAAAAAGTGTCAGGGATTCACTCTTTATGGTTCAGATTCAAAGGAGATACCGAAGATTCATTTTGTCTGGATTCATTCATTTTTAACTGATTTTCAGAATAATACTGATATTTTAAAAAACACAGATACAATAACATGATAAAAATATACTGGTCTTTAAGTCAAAGACTTTTCACACTTTGTCTGATGCTTGTTCTTTCAGGTTCAGCATTGAAGGGTCAGAATGATTATGAAATACTGGGTGAAAACTGGCTTCAGTACACTGATGCACCTAACTCGCTGTATCATTATATTGCCGGACAGGCCTTCGATATGTTGTCAATACGCAGTAAAGAGATCAGCCGGATCAGCTCTCTCACTGAGTGGCAGCAAAGACAGAAGGTTCTGGGAGCAACTTTACTGGAAATTGTTGGTCCCTTTCCTGAAAAGACACCATTGAATGCCAGAATCCTAAGGACAATTGAGAGAGATACATTCAGGATCGAACATATAGTGTTCGAATCCCAGCCGGGTTTCACAGTAACATCATCATTATTCATTCCGCGTGGAGTTAAAAAAAACAAAAAATTCCCGGTAATAATCTATTGCAGCGGTCATGCTGCCGATGGTTACAGGGGTGAAGTTTATCAGCATGTAATACTCAACCTTGTCAGAAAGGGTTTCATCGTTTTTGCCTTCGATCCGGTGGGACAAGGAGAAAGGCTTGAGTACTATGATCCCAAATCCGGAAAATCAATTGTTGGAGGCCCGACCACCGAACACTCTTATCCTGGAACTCAGGCCTTTATTACCGGAAGTTCCGAAGCCCGTTATATGATCTGGGATGGAATCAGGGCTGTCGATTATCTTCTTACCCGTAAAGAGGTTGATCCCGAAAGAATCGGAATTACCGGACGTTCCGGGGGAGGAACCCAATCTGCTTATATTGCCGCAATGGACCAACGAATTTATGCAGCAGCACCGGAATGTTACATTACAAATTTTACCAGACTCCTTCAGACCATTGGCAATCAGGATGCCGAACAGAATCTTTTCAATGAAATCTCCAGGGGAATAGATCATGGTGATCTGTTGGCTGTGAGAGCTCCAAAGCCCGCATTGATGATAACCACCACAAGGGATATGTTCAGCATCCAGGGAGCAATGGAGACTGAGAAGGAGGTCTCACTGATTTATAAATCATATGGCATGGAACGAAATTTCGGAAGGGTTGAGGATGATTATCCGCATGCTTCGACAAAGAAAAACAGGGAGGCAATGTACTCCTTCTTCCAGGAACATCTGAAAAACCCGGGCAATTCTCAGGATGAGTCAGTTAAAATTCTGACAACAGATGAAATGAGGGTTACCCCAACAGGGCAGGTTTCAACATCTCTCGGAGGTGAGACGGTATACAGCCTTAACAGGAAAGAGGCTGAAAAACTGGAACTGAATTTGAAAGCTGCAAGGTCCGCCTCTGAAAGGCAGGATCAGGATGTTCTTACAGCAGCAAAAATACTTTCAGGCTACCATGAACCTGCCGTAAATGATAATCCTGTTTTTTCGGGACGCTACCAGAAGGAAGGATATTGTATTGAAAAATACTTTGTGAAAGGGGAGGGTAACTATATTATTCCATACCTCCTCATGAAGCCTTCCGGCGGATCTTCTAAAGCAGTTATAATCCTTCACCCTGGTGGTAAAGCGGCAGTGGCTGCAGAAGGAGGAGAGATGGAATGGTTTGTCAGACAAGGCTTTACGGTTCTGGCTCCCGATATTGTCGGAGCAGGGGAAATGGGGCCAGGAGTTTTCCGGGGTGATGCATACATCGAAGGCGGATCGCATAATCTTTGGTACGCCTCAATCCTGATCGGAAGAAGTATAGTCGGGATAAGGGCCGCAGATGTTGTCAAGCTTACCGGGATACTGAAAAGGGACGGTAAAGTGAACGAGGTTTCTGCTGTATCAATAAAGGAGATGGCGCCGGTTCTCATCCATGCGGCAGCCTTTGATCAGTCAATAACCAGAATAGCACTTATTCAACCCTATTCATCATATCTATCAATAGTAAAAAACCACTATTACAGTTCATCTTTTATACCAGGAGTTGTACCCGGTGCTTTAAAGGCATTTGACATTCCTGATATTGAAGCTGCTCTCGCACCCAGAAAGCTCATGATGGCAGGTGTTACTGACGGGTATGGAAAAACAGATGACAGCGCCGCTATCAATGATGATCTTGAAGTTGTAAGGAATGGGTATAGAAACAAAAACGCTGAAGGAAATCTTATGATATTCTCACTGACGGATTACGATGATCCGAATGCTCTTTTTGGGGATTGGATTAAATAGTAATTTCTGAAAAATCCTTTGAGTACCTTTGTGATATCCTTAGTGTCCTTCGTGTTTAAACACGAAGTTACACAGAGGTTAACACAAAGGCACACAAAGGCAATAATACAATGTTTCTGAACTATAAGTGGATTTTGTATCACAATCATTATTTATCAAAAAGCGTTATAAATAACCCTTGTTAAAATGAGAATTTCTGTTAAAGAGCTTGTCCTTGCTGTCTCTATTTCTCTGATAAGGATATTTTCGGAAAGCGCTATTGTTTCCGGACAAAGCCCTGAGAAACTGAAAATCAAATTCCTTGACTGGTATTTTGAAAATGGTTCGCCATTATGCTGGAATCTTCAGGGAGATACCATATTAAAAATATCTCTTCTTCCTGATTATGAGCGCGAATCACTAAACCGTCAGACGACGCATTGGCATTTCAGGATAGACGCTGACAGCGGAACACATATCAGAATATCTATTGCAAAGATTGTCAACGAAGTTTATAACGGAACCCCAGCAACAGAGTGGTGGGATAAAAAACACCCGATTTCATGTTATATCTCGTATGACAGAAAGAACTGGATCCCGGTCATGACCAGGTTCTCTGGTGAAAGAGAACTCCTGGTTGATTTCACGATGGCAAAAAAAAATGTATGGGTCGCAAGGCTTCCGGTTTACACTCTTTCCAATCTCGAGGATCTCAAAAAAAAATATCAGGGCAACAAACTCTTCAAGGTCATAAATATCGGTACTACAATTGAAAAAAGACCCCTTGAAATAATACAGCTTGGAAATCCGACAGCAAAATATTCTGTCATAATCCGGGCGAGGGCACATCCATGGGAACCGGGCGGTAATTGGGTTGTGGAAGGGCTGATAAATAAATTTATCGGTGAAAACTCAAAAAAATGGAACGAGACATTCTGCGTCTATATTATGCCAATGGCGAACAAGGATGGAGTGGTAAGGGGTATGACACGCTTTAATGCAGCGGGAATGGATATGAACAGAAAATGGGATAAAATGTCAGATCCTGCCTTATGCCCTGAGAAATATGCACTTGAAAAATTCATTGAAGATTTGATTAAAAAAGGGATAAGACCATCTCTTGGAATTGACATTCATAATGATGATGCAGGCGGAATTAATCTGGCAACCCACCGGAAGGATGATTCCATCTTCGTAAAAAGGATGCAGCTCTTTGAATTGCTTATGCGTGAGAATACTACTTTTTCGGAAAATGTGCAATACTCCTGGGAGACACCAGGGCAACAGGAATCCTTTGTACTGTTTGAAAATGGTTTATACAGGCGATATGGAATTGAAGCTATAGTTTATGAACTCAATGCAAACTGGATCAGTAGTCTTGGCAGGATGCCGACACAGTATGACTGGATGGATATCGGTTCAAACCTGAATGATGTTTTTTATAAATTTCTAAGCAGTGCTGAAAAGTAACTATAATAGTCCGGTGACAACACTTTTCAACAAGATTGATTCTGATTATACAAATAATGTTTCCCCGGCAAGTTTGGAGATGATCATTTTTTTTGGGACCTTGGTACTATTCAAAGATAAACCATAAATAGCGGAGGTAAATATGAAAATCAGGAGCATTTTACTATTTGTGCTGGCACTTTCTGTCTTCTTTATTGCTGCGGGTCAATCTGATAAGCAATCACTTAAAACCGGAGTTTTGCGTGCAGGAATCGCAAAAGCTGATATAACCCCTGATATCCCTGTTATGCTATATGGATATGCTTCAAGAAAAACTCCTTCTGAGGGCATCCACGACCATTTGTATGCACGTGCAGTGGCATTTGAAAACGGAGGAAAAAAGATAGTAATGGTATCAACGGATTTAGGATCTTATACCGATACTCTTTACTCTGTTATAAAGAAGAGTGTCATGGAAAAGTTCGGGCTTAAGGATTCAGAATTCTTTCTCGCAGCAATTCATTCACACAGTTCTCCTGTTATTTCACTTGATGTTAATAAATTGCATATCAACAATGTTCAGTACACCAGAGTGTTGCAGCAGAAAATCCTGACTGTTGTTGGTGATGCATTGAAGAATCTCAGACCGGTTAATACCGGAGCCGGAAAAGGTTATTCACCAGTGGGGTCTAACCGGCGTGAGACAACGAGTGATGGTTCGGTTACTCTCGGCCGGAATCCCTATGGAGTAACTGATAAAGAGGTGCTGGTACTCAAAATTACTGATACCGATGGCAAGCCTGTTGGAGCAATTTTTGACTATGCTACCCATGCTACCTCCCTTGGCCCCGATAACATGATGATCAGTGGTGACGTGCTCGGCATATCAGAACAGTTTGTTGAGCAGATACTTGGTAAAGATTTTGTTTCTCCGGTTTTTGCAGGAGCCTCAGGCAATATTGACCCGTGGTACAGGATACTTCCTTCATTCAACACCGAAAACGGATGGATTCCTGAAACGGTACTCCTGGGAACACTCCTGGGTGAAGAGGTTGTTCATGTTTTCATGGATATAAAGAATACACTCCCGGGCGGGGAGATAAGTTCAGCTTTTGAAATAATTCAATGTCCAAGGAAGAGTCTCGATGAAAAAGACGAAGAGCTGCCTGCTCTCGATCAGCAGAAAACTGTTCCTGTTACAATTACAGCTGCTCACATTGGAAATGATGTTGCCTTTATCTCGTTTAATGTGGAAATGCTTACTGAAATAGGGATGGCAATAAAAGCAGGTTCCCCTTTCAGGCATACTTTTATAATTACTCATTGCAACGGAAGCAGCGGATATCTGCCTCCGGCTGCACTTTATAAAGAGGGCGGATATGAAATCAATTCAACACATTTTGCCATCGGTGCTGATGATATTGTTATAAAAAAGGCTCTCAGAATGCTGTACGATCTGAAATAATTTACCTTCGATAGTGCTGTTTCTTCCATTTCTGACAATTTCATATCAGAATTCAGCAAAACTTACGAATAGAGATAATCTTTTGTTTTAATACTTTTAGACTCTGGTCGCATTGTTCATCGGAGCTGTTTTAAATAGATCAGTTACCAAAAAATATTTTTAAAATGATTAAAGTAGCAGTTGTTGGTTTCGGCTTTATGGGAATAACCCATACTTTGAACATCCTCAGGAACCCTGACCTTATCTTAAAAGCCATCGTTGACATAAAGCCTGATACAATTGAGAAGAACCTGAAATCAGGAATTGGAAATATAGCAACAGGAAATATCGATACTTCCGATCTGGCGGAGATAAGTAAGTATTCGGATCTGGAAGAGTGTCTTCGTTCTGAAGACCTGGATGCCGTCAGTATATGCACCCATGTGAATCTTCATTATGAAATGACAAAGAAAGCCCTGATGAACGATAAACATGTTTTCCTTGAAAAACCATTCTGCCTGAATATCAAGCAGGCGGAAGAACTTGTGGCGCTGGCTGAAAAGAGAAAGAAAATATTGATGATAGGGCATGTTGTAAGATTTATGCCTCCTTATCAACAGCTTAAGAAATGGATTGACAGTCAGGAGTTTGGAAAACTGAAGTTTTTGTCTCTTTCGCGTTTCTGCGGTCTGCCTTCCTGGGGACAGTGGAAAGAAAAAAATGTAAAGGAACTGTCGGGAGGCGCATTATTCGATCTTGTCATTCATGATATTGACTATGCCAACTATCTTCTTGGAATGCCATCTGAAATTAAATGCAATTACCTTCCCGGTCCATACACCAATCATGACTATGTAAGTGCCATGTGGAGCTATAAGAAAAGTACTCTCCATGTGAAAATTGAGGGAGGATTTACATTTCATGCCAATTTTCCATTCCAGGCTTCCTATATGGCACAGTTTGAAGAAGCCAGCGTGCTGTTCACAACTCTTAAAGGGGAGATTATTCAGATAGCTGATGATAAAAGTGTCAGGGAAGTTCCGGCAGGTGATGGTAATGAAGGTTATTTTAATGAGATAGCCTATTTCACCAAATGCATAAAAAATAATTCTCAACCGGTGGAATGCACATCTCTTTCTTCTCTCCTTGCAATTCAGTTATGTTATAAACATATAAATTAAATAAATACTATGAAGCAAGATCTTGCAATTAACGGTGGCCCAAAAACCATTGATAAAAACTTTGCATGGCCTCTTTTTGATGAAATGGAGATTAATGCTGTAGCTGATGTTGTCCGAAGCGGTAAATGGGGCAATCCAGACTGCGGGGATATAGTCAGAGAATTTGAAGATGAGTTTGCCGCGTTCTGCGGAGCAAAGTATGCCCTTACATGCGTTAACGGGTCAGTAGCCCTTCGTCTGGCCCTGATAGCCACAGGAGTAAAGCCGGGAGATGAAGTGATAATTCCTCCCTATACCTTCATCGCTACCTCTACAATTGTTCTTGAAGCAAACTGCGTTCCCGTTTTTGTTGATATTGATCCTGATACATATAATCTTGATCCGGAAAAGATAGAGGCTGCCATAACCCCAAGGACCAAAGCAATTATCCCGGTTCACTTTGCAGGTCAGGCCTGCGAAATGGATAAAATAATGGCAATAGCTAAAAAGCATAATCTTAAGGTTATTGAAGATGCCTGCCACGGACATGGTGCAGAGTACAAGGGACAAAAGCTTGGTGCAATCGGCGATGCAGGATGCTTCAGCTTTCAGTCGTCCAAGAACCTTACATGCGGGGAAGGAGGAATGGTAATCACTAATGATGAGAATCTTTATAATATGATGAATTCTCTTCGTAATGTGGGTCGGATTAAAGGTGGACAATGGTATGAACATCATTATCTGGGATGCAACTACCGAATGACACAGCTGCAGGTTGTTATTCTTGTCCATCAGCTGAAAAGACTGAAGGAGCAAACACTCCGACGTCATGAAAACGGTACATATCTCAATTCCCTGATAGCGAAAATCGATGGTGTAAAGCCTCTGGTGAGAGGAAAAGGCGAGACAGTGCACGGTTATCATATCTATATTTTCAAATACGACAAATCAAAATTCAATAACCTTGCAAAGGCGGAGTTTGCACAGATGCTTGCTGCAGAAGGTGTGCCATGCTTCATGGGATATCCTGAACCTTTATATAAGCAGCCTCTGTTCCAGCAGAAAAATTTTATGTGCTATGCAATTCCCGAAGAGGTAAGCTATAAAAATGTCTCCTGTCCTGTGACCGAGAAAGCCTGCTATGAAGAAGCTGTATGGATACTTCAGCATGCTATGCTTGGGCCCAAAGAGGATATGGATAAATTCGCCGAAGCAATAAATAAGATTCAAAAAGCAGTTATAGGATAAGAATTTTTCAGTCACACAGAGATCCACAGAGCCCCGATAGATATCGGGATCACAGAGATCCACAGAGATCCTTACATTATTCTCTGTGTCCCTCTGTGATTCTCTGTGAACCTCTGTGTAACCTTTTTTTATTATGATTTTATCTGCTGCGAACCTTATGCCCCTTTACAGCAAAAAAGAATACATAGATGTAGATTGGGATCACTATCCAGTATGCTGATTTTGGAGTATAGAGATCAGCAAGCTTGCCGTATAGCAGAGGCATTACCGCTGCTCCTGAGATTGCCATTACCATCATGGATGATCCGACCTTGGTAAAGCGTCCCAGCTCTGCTATTGCCAGAGGCCAGATTGAAGGCCACATCAATGAGTTTGCCAATCCAAGCAGGGCTATAAACATCACTGAGGTGAATCCATTGGTTATCAAAGCCATAAAGGCGAAGATCAGTCCTAATACTGCGGAAATAACAAGTGCATCGTTCTGCCTGGTATATTTGGGAATAGCGATAATCCCAATTACATATCCGACCAGCATGGCAAATATTGTAAATGACGAGAAGAATTTTGAAGTGGCTATTGGGATATTAAGGAAAACACCATAGCTGATTATTGTGTTTCCTGCTATAACCTCAACTCCTGTGTATAGAAATATGGCAAGTACACCCAGAAGCAGGTGAGGAAACTGGAATATATTTGTTTTCTCAGCTGAACCCTCATCAGTAATGGCATTCTCCTCTTCGGCATTAATATCAGGCAGATTGGAGAAATACAAAAAAACGGCAAGAAGAAGCAGGGAGACCATAATGAAAATATATGGAATTATTACCCTCGTTGCAAGAGCATTCAGCTCAAGGCTCTTTTGATCAGCTGTCATTGTTGCTACTTTCTGAACGATTTCATCGGCCCCTTGCAGGGTTATGAATCCAAGGATTGCAGGAGCCAATACCCCTGCCACTCCATTACATATACCCATTATGCTGATCCGTTTTGCAGCACTCTCTATAGGGCCGATAATTGTAACATAGGGATTGGAGGCAGTCTGCAGCAGCGCCATCCCTGCCCCCTGTATAAACAGACCGGTGAGGAATAACCCATATGTCCTTGTCAGTGCTGCAGGGACAAAAAAGAGAGACCCTATCGCCATTATTACCAGCCCTGCAGTCATTCCCTTCTTGTATCCTGTATATTCAAGCAGCCAGCCTGATGGAACAGACATAAAGAGGTAAGCTATATAAAATGAGAATGCTACGAGGTATGACTGAAAATTGGTAAGCTCACAGGCGATCTTCAGGTAGGGGACCAGCACAGCACTTATCCAGGTGATGAAACCAAAGACGAAAAAGAGCGCTCCGATAATTATGATCGGACTGGAAATGTCTTTGTAGAATTTTTTTATTGCATTCATTATGAATAATATAGAAAATGAGAAATTTCAAATAATTCAGGTGGAAAGTACTATTTTTCTCTTAATGTGCAAGAGACCTGATCTTTTCAAGAATTATCTTATCTGCATCCATAGGAAATACGTTTGGCTGGCCATACCAGAAAAACGAATCCAACCCTTCGTAGTTTTTAGCTTCCAGATGCATATGCGTTGGAAGATAACTTGATACATCGTTGGTATAACCGGCTACAGAAACAAGCTTACCAGGCCACATTTTCTTCACCCCGAAACTGTATTCCGTTGTTGTTTCCCTGGAGAATCCAACCAGTTTCCAGTTACCTATATTGATCGTGTTTATATAAACCGGCAGCGACTCCGGCATTGTACCTTTACTGTAATAGTCCATCATCAGATCAGCCCACTTAACATTCTTTTCAGCATAGACATCTCCAGTCAGATCAGCATTCTTTTCTCTGAAAGCAAGGATCTCCTCTTTTGTCCATGGCCTTACAGGTATATTAATTGTGTCCAGGAAAAAGGAGACAGCTCCATCAATTTTTGACATGGGTTTATTCAAAACGCTGATGACTTCATTTGAAAGCTTTTCACCAGAAATATATTCGCCATTGTCTCTTGGATTAATATCACCTGCTGTGCCCTGAAGGAAGAGTGAATTTTCAGTCCCTGTTCTCTCCTCGACAAGCTTTCTAGCCACACCCGGATAGTTGGCGCTGATCGTATAGTGCAGCTTTCCGGCAGTGCTGAATACGGGATGGCATGCAGTCATGAACAGGTAGCTCTCCTGATTTTTACCGGAATATACAATTTTCAAAACATCCACATCGCTGTCATATAACTCCGGATGATCCTTAAGGCTCCTGTTATAACCGATATCTGTTGTACCTCCTCCAAACCATAATTCAGCCGGTGACATTGTGTTCAGCGCCTTGTCTATGGCATTAAGTATACCATTTCGGACTATTGTATATAAGAATATACTGTCGGGCCGCTGATTAGCCTCCTGCCACGTGAGCCAGTTCTGGGAAACCGGTGCAAAATGTGTGTGGGAAGAATTAATGAAAACAGCTGATACCGGTAAATTGTGCTTTTCCCGGATCTCATTCTTAACCAAACCGGTAAAATCAGCCGTTAGCCCGCATACGTCAACATTCACTATTACGACAGTTTTTTCTCCACTTTGTACTGCAAGTGCCCTGGCGGTCAGATTACCTTCGCTTCTGTGCTCTCCGAGGTAAAAGTTATTATCTCTGGCAATCCCGTAAATCCTTTCGTTTAAAAATGCGACCAGCCTTATATCCTCCTTAATTGTCTCATTATTCCTGTATGCAATCTTCATCCATTTGCTCCCACTGCCGGATATGTTGCGACAGTATATAATTCCATCACCTGTAAGTGCATATAGTTTCCCGTTATCAGAGGAAAAGCTTATAATATTGTTCACCATTTCACTCTTTGTCCACTTGAGTGTCTTCTCTGCCAGAGGAGCACTATGAAGAATACCTTTACCATCTGTTGAATAGAGAATACCCGACGCTACAGTAATTAAAACAGAGCTTTTTTCAGCCAACCCTCTTTCCTTCCATTTTATATCACCAGCTACTTTGCCTTCAAGAATAACGCCATTCGCATTAAGGGCGTAAATCATCCCGTTATACCCGGCTATAGACAGAATATTTTCTGCCTTGCCTGCATGTTTCCATACTATTTCTGCTTCGGATGGTACTGAACACATGAGTTCAGACCCGTTGACAATGAAAATCTTTCCATTCAATCCTGTCATTGCAGTTGCCTCCGGAGCTTTTCCTTCATGTCTCCATTGAAGGGTAAAGCGTCCATCCCTGGGAGCGCCATATCCACCAAGGTGCAGAGATATCTGCGATTCGTAAGGTTCTATTCCTGATTGGCCTGTTCCGGCCATATATCGCGTTTGACCAGTTAGTGATCCTGTTTGCAGAATGAGAAGCAACAGGAAAGAAAGAAGCATTGTTTTCATATATGCATTAATTTTAATCTATCTCACAACTTACTACTCACGTCTCACGTCTCACGTCTCACGACTCACAACTTACTACTCACGTCTCACCTCTCACGTCTCAAGTCTCACCTCTCACCTCTCACCTCTCACCAGCAGCCTGCTTCACCTGAATTTTAAAAGCCCATGCATAACTGCATGATGTTGGCCTTGCCTTTTCCTTAGGGTAGCTTATTGTCAGACCATTCGATTCATCCCATTTCCATTTAAGATTGCCTGTAACTCCAAGCATGGTTATTTCAGAACCTTCAACCGGTTTAACAGATTTAAGATGAAATTCGCTGCCCTGCCATTTTAGAAATATGGGATATACATAGTTTCCTTTTGCAGTAAAGCAGGCATCTCCCTCTTCCTGTACATGCCAGGGCCGTGTACCGTAAATTGCTTCGCCATTAGTACTAAGCCATTCGCCCAGTTTCAGCAGCGGGTATTGTTCATATTCAGGTATTAAACCTGCTGCGGTTGGCCCTACATTGATATCAAAATTGCCATTTTTGCTTACTCTTTTTATTACCTTGTCTATGAATTGTTTTGGTGAGAGACAATCTTCCTGGTCTGTATCTTTGTTATAACCGAATGTTTTTGCAATACCTTGCCAGTATGACCATTTATGTGTAAGTAAGCCTTCACTTCCTTTTTCATAGTCATATTCCACATTATAAAGATCGCCGTGTTTACCACGTTCGTCCTTGCCAAAACGGTCATTAACAAAAACTTCCTGGTTTCTTGCTGCAGCCTGATTATAGTAATAGGCAACCACCTCCTTCATTTTCCAGAAATCCTCAGGATGATCCCATTCTCCATCGAAATAGAAAAAGTCCGGGTGGTACAGTTCAATGAGTTCCTTTATCTGAGGGATCATAAAATCATCAACATAATTATTCACTTTTTTTAGCCCTGCATAAGGGATTTCCTTCTTAGTGTAAAGCGGATTGAACCATTCATAAAGCGAAAAGTATAATCCTACCTTCAGCCCTTCCTTTCGGCCTGCTTTGAAAAACTCACCCAGCAGGTCTTTGTGGGGTCCCATTTTCATTGCATTCCGGTCGGTATATTTTGTTGGCCATAGACAGAAACCATCATGGTGTTTGGAGGTTATGAACATATATCTGGCCCCCATTTTTTTAGCAAACTGTGCCCATTCGGAAGGTTTGTAGTTTTCAGCTTTCCATAAAGGGATAAAATCGTCATAGCCAAAATTCTCACCAAAGTTATTTCTGTGATAATCGACTGTTGGATTGCCCTGTTCCTTCATTCTGTATCCATACCATTCGGCATATGAGATGCCCTCTTCCCTTGGTGCCCAGGCAGGAACGGAATAGACTCCCCAGTGCATGCTGAGTCCGATCTTGGCATCGTCATACCATTGAGGCATTTTATGACTGTCAAGTGATTCCCATGTAGGTTTATAAAGTTCCTGTGCAGATAAATTCACGCACAAGCAGGCTTTAATTATAAAGCAGGCCAGACTAAATAGAGTGTTTCTCATAGTTTTAATAAATAATGCTAAAGATATCGTTTTTTTGAAACTGTTGGAATACAAACCTTATTCTGACATTTTTTAAGTTCGAAATGATATATAAACTCTTTTAATGATAACGAAATATATGTATCGAAATATTTCTTTTGAATACTGTTTATTTTAAGTTTATTACTATTTTTAACGGATTTTAAAAATAGATGTTATCATTATATCAATATTTAATATTTCAATGCATATGAAAGAAACAACAGATTACAGCCCGATGCAGAGATACGTACTTGTTGCGTTGAGGATACTGGTTGGCTGGCATATTCTTTATGAAGGTTTTTCAAAATTACTGATCCCAAACTGGTCATCAATTGGTTTTCTCAATGAATCAAAGTGGCTCTTATCAGGTGTTTCGAAATGGATAGTCTCAAATCCGGGAGTGCTGAATGCAGTCGACTTTTTGAATACATGGGGACTTATAGCTATTGGCCTTGGATTGATCCTGGGTCTCTTTACCAAACCTGCCGCTATATCAGGAGCAATACTTTTATTTGTATATTATCTGAACAACCCTCCATTGATAGGATTGGAATACACAGTCCCGACAGAAGGGAGTTATCTGATTATCAGCAAGACCCTTATTGAAGCAATGGCACTGGTTGTACTGGCTGTCTTTCCTTCAGGTTTATTTGCCGGTCTTGATATATTTGTTCATCAGTATAGAAATCGTAATAAGTAAAGAGGAGGGAAGAGATCATGGGCAAGAAAGAGGTTATAACGAATTCTGAAAATAAAAATGATATGACACAGCAATCGACTATAAAAAGAAGAACATTACTGAAGGCTTTGATTGGAATACCTGTACTGGGTGTATTTGCTTTCGAACTATTCAAAAAATATACATACGATCAGGAGAAAAGGAACAGGGTGATAAAGGAGTTGGGATTAGATAACATGAAGGCTCCGGTAATTGTAAAAGGGTCATCCGCCAAATCAGATTTGCTTAGAATCGGTCTGATTGGTTACGGTAACCGCGCCGTGTCGCATGCAAACGGACTTGGCTATATGCATCCTGAAGATGTTGAAGCAGGTAAGAAAAACGATACTCTTAAGGACTGGCTCGCACAGGAGGATCTCAATGTAGCTATAACAGGTATATGTGATGCTTGATATGCATGCTCAAAGAGGGCTGGAAACAGCCAAAATGAATTCAGGGCAGGAGGAGCTTCATCTTCAAAGCTGCCTGTAAAAAGATACATGACTTATCAGGAGATGCTTGATGACAAGGATATTGACGCCATTATGATTGCCACTCCTGACCATCATCATGCTCCGATTACCACAGCTGCAGCCAAAGCAGGTAAGCATGTTTATTGTGAAAAATCTCCCACACATTCTGAAGAACAGCTTTATGAGATGTATGATGCTGTAAAGAACAGCAAGATAGTATATCAGCTTGGGCATCAGATTACCCAGAGTGTTATTTTTCAACAGGCAAAGGATATAATAAAGAAAGATATACTCGGCAAGATCTCCCTTATAGAGACAACTACAAACCGTAATTCTGCCGATGGCGCATGGATCAGACACCTCGACAAAAACGGCAACATCAAACCGGGAGACGAAAAATCAATTGATTGGGCCCAGTGGCTTGGTGATGCTCCAAAAGTGCCATTCAGTGCTGAACGGTACTATAACTGGACTAAATACTTTGACTATGATATCGGCCTGATAGGTCAGCTTTTTACTCACGAATTCGACTCGGTAAATCAGCTCCTGCGAATCGGTATTCCAAAATCAGTTGTCTCATCCGGTGGTATTTATTACTGGAAGGATAACAGGGATATGCCTGATACACTGCAATGTGTATTTGAATATCCCGATCGTGAGCTAACATTGCTCTACAGTGCCACACTCGGAAACAGCCGCAGCCGCGGACGTGTATTCATGGGGCATGATGCATCTATGGAAATTGGAAGTGCAATAAGTATAACAGCTGACAGCGAATCAACACGGTACAAGAAACAGATTGAATCGGGTCTTATTGATCCTTCAGCACCTATGGTATCCTTCAATCCCAACAGGGGGAGCATTGATGCTGTAACCTCGGCAACAGAGAAATACTATGCCGCAAGGGGGCTCACAACAACTACAATAAACGGGGTAACTGTTGACGTTACCTATCTGCATATAAAGGAGTGGATCGATTGCATCCGCAATGGCAAGACTCCCAGCGCTGATATTGAGAAAGCATTCGAGGAGGGAATTGCATGTATGATGGCACATAAATCGTACGTCGAAAAGCGGAGAACCGAATGGGATCCGGTAAATAGAAAAATTGTCTGATTCCCTTTTTTATACAGTAAATTATGTCATCTGAATAATGATATTCAATGAAGCTATTTTATTTTGTCCTTCTGATACCTCTTGTTTTAATGATCGCCTGTTCATCTGCTGAAAAGCGGGTATCACCTTTCTCAATAGTTGAGACAGGAGAGGGAATAGAGCTGAATGAAAATGGGAAAGCTGTATTCTTTTATCGTACGGAGCCGAAGAGCCTTGATGGTAAATATGTATGCAGTAATTATATACATCCGCTGTTCGATCTGAATGGTATTATCCTCACGGAGGAATTTCCTGCCGATCATCCTTATCACCGGGGAATTTTCTGGGCATGGCATCAGCTTTACCAGAATGATATCAGGCTGGGTGACGGTTGGACAAATGACAGTATTTCTCAGGAGGTGGTGAAGATCAGCAGCAAAACCGGGCAGGATAATGCTGAGTTCAGGGTTGATGTTCTCTGGCATTCTTCCACTATCGAAGACAGGAAGCCATTCATTGAAGAAAAAACCACAATAACTGTACATAAACTTGAATCCGATATACGCCGGATAGATTTTGAGATAAGCCTGAAAGCCCTGACTGAAGGGATTCAGTTAGGAGGATCACCAGATCAGAAAGGGTATGGTGGTTTTTGTGCAAGGATAAAGCTTCCTGATAGTCTGGTTTTTTCCTCAGACAACGGAGTGATCACTCCTAAGGAACTTCAGGTTAAAGCCGGACCATGGATGGATTTTTCAGGAAAGTTTGGCACTGATGATCTTTTCAGCGGCATAACGATACTCTGTCATCCTGAAATGCCTGATTACCCCGAACCATGGATACTCAGACAAAAAGGGAGTATGCAGAATATAGTTTTCCCTGGAAACAAAAGGATAGCTGTTCCGGTAGACAAGAGCTTAATTCTTCGTTATTGTCTTATCATTCATAACGGAAATGCAGATAATCTTGATATTCCTAAGCTGATGAAGGAATATTCCGGAATAAAAAGCAACTAAATCATTGTCATCCGAATTCAGGTCCGCTGATAAGGTATTGATTCTCTTTCCTGCCAGGCCAGTGATTGCTTTTCAGGAACATTCTAATGAAGTGGCGCTGTTTAATAAAGCCAATTGATTCAAGCCATCGGATCAGATCAGTTTTATCTTCAGTTACGTCAAGTGCAATAGGTTGACTGTTGAGTGACCCAAGTACTTTGGAAATCAGATCTCTGGCTTCCTCCGTACTGCTGGCAATTACCGGCCCGATATAATTAAATCTGGAGCCATCCCTGCCTAATATGAAACCCTCAGTTTTGCCACTGGTTTTTACCTGGTATGCCTTTTCCGGGTAGTGGGTAAGAAGGTTCTCCAGCAGATAACTTCTGTCTGTTCCGAATGCTATCCTGTCAAGCGCGAGAATGTCTGCTAAAGAATCCTTTGTGACAGGTAACAGGCCATGGGTTGAAAAATTTTCCGGTTTGAAGAGATGATTATGCATGTCATCCTGAATATTTTATATTCATCAGCAAATCCCAGTTTCCTGTATAAAGGTTCTCCGGCAGGAGTAGCATCAAGCTTCACCGATGGCACATCATTGAGTCTCTCAATGATGGATTCAAGAAGCATTTTGCCGGCACCCTGACCTCTCAGCAATTTATCGACGAGAACCATACCTATCCAGGCAACTCTGTTACCATGATTAAGCGCTGTTGCTGTTCCTGCCACCCTGTTATCCTTTTCAGCGACGATACAAACATTAAGAGGATTGTCGAGCAACAATCTCCAGTCTTTCATAGTCTGGTTCCAGCCCTCAGTCACAGACAGATCGAGAGCCTGATCAAGATCTTCAGGCATCATTTGCCTGATAAGGATGGACTTGTTTTCAGCCATATGCAGTATCTGTCAGGATACTTTTATGATAACCATCTTTCCAGATTCTCCGCAATAAATGCATCATCATTGAGTTCAGGGTAGGAGTTGTATACCCTGTCTATCTCCTGAAGTTGTCCGGGAGAGAGTGTTTCATCAGGATCAAGTGTCCAAAGTCCTTCCAGCAATCCCTGTCTCCGCAAAACTTCATGCAGGCCTGTTATGCACCCGGCAAAATTGTTGGCAGAGTCAAAAAAGGCCGCATTACTGTCTGTGATCTTGTTTGCAAGCATCAAAGTCTGTTGAATATCATTGTCGAATCTGCCATCATGAACATCATTCAAAAGCTTCACAGCTGAGCGGGTCCATACCGCCCAATGACCAAGCAGACCGCCGCAAATCTTTTTACTGACGGTTTTTTTACCTGTAGTAATCTGATATTCAGTGAGGAGGTCAACCAGGATATTATCATCATTCCCTGTATACAAAGCTATCTGATCGTCCCTTCCTGATTCGACAACACCTCGGATGACATCCAGGGTCTGGTAACGGTTGAATGGTGCTATTTTTATTGCGATTACATTTTCGATACCGGCAAATTCTCTCCAGAAATTTATGTCCAGTTTCCGGCCACCTACTGCCGGCTGGAGATAGAATCCGATCACCGGAATTACTTCAGCTATCTTCCTGCAATGGTCAATAATCTCGTCATTGGTGGCATCTTTAAATGCCGCCACACTCAGAAGAACAGCATGAAACCCGTTCTGAAGAGCCAGATCAGCCTCCTTCAATGCCTGTTCAGTCCTGCCGATAACACCGGCAATACGAATGACAGGTTTTTTTGTTCTTGCTACGAATTTATTAAACTCCTCATTGGCAAGTTCAAGAAGCGGACCGTACAAGGCTACATCCGGATTCCGTATAGCAAACTGTGTGGTATGAACGGCAACGGCTACACCACCTGCTCCCGCATCGAGGTAATATCGCAACAGGGCACGCTGACGTCGTATGTCGAGCTTCCGCTTACTGTTAAGCGCCAGCGGAAGGGCGGGAATAACTGTACCTTTTTTCAGAAGATTCAGTACTTCTGCGGGTATTTTATCATATTTCATATAACCTGAGATAATTTTAATACTTCCCGTCTCTGACTTCAAAGTGGGTGGGCTTGCCAAGCAGCTCTCTTTCATCATTAATCCATTGTGCAATCCACCTGATAACCTGGCTTACAGGAGTACGAGGTTTGCCAAACAGCCTGAACGCCCTCGATGCGTCATTAAGCAGTGCGGTTGGAGCCTCACTGTTCTCAAATGTGGGAGTGACACCGAACAATCGTCCAAATTCAAGAGCGACTTCCCTGACCGATAGAATTTCAGGACCAGTAACATTCAGGATTTCTGCAGGATTCTTTGCATGTTCAAGTGACCGAAGAACGAAGTCATTCATATCACCCTGCCAGATTACATTGAAATGTCCCATTGTAAGATCAACAGGCTCATTGTTCTTTACTTTAAGGGCAATATCCACAAGTACACCATATCTTGTCTCAACGGAGTAATTAAGGCGTATAAGTGCAACCTCCGTTTTATTCCTGATACTGCCAAATTCAAACATCCTTTCCCTTCCAAGACAAGATTGTGCATATTCACCGATTGCAAGAGGAGCATCCGTTTCTACCGATCCTCCTGATGCAACCGGAACAAGTGGGTAAACACAACCGGTAGAGAAAGCCACTATTCGTGACTGCCTGAAATGATCGGCAACAATAGCAGGAAGATAGGTGTTGATAGCCCAGGTCAGCGACAGGTTATCTACCGACCCAAATTTCATACCGGCCAGATAGAAAACGTTTTTTACCGCTGGAAGTGTACTTGTAAACTTAGTATTCAGAAGGTCACCATGTATAGTATCAATGCCATATCTGCCTATCTTTTTCTGTTGTTCCTTATTTTCGAAGTTGGAGACTCCAATGATCCTCTTTTTGATTCCTGCTTCATCACATGCCCTTTTCGCCATATGAGCCAGTGAGGGGCCTATCTTGCCGGCAACACCCAGAAAAATAATATCTCCGTCCAGGCGTGAAAACATTTCAATAACCTCAGGTCCGGGCCTTGAGAGAAGTTCATCAAGTTGTGTGTCATTTCCAATCTTATCAGGATAATTATCCATAATTAATTCCTCCATTTTATAATAATTTCTCTGTAAATATTAACTGCTTCTTCCAATTTATCAGTAAAACAAAATTCATCGGTCTGATGAGCCATTTCGGGTTGTCCCGGACCTAAGATTATAGTGGGAGCACCTTTGTACAATCTTTGCAGCACTGAGCCATCAGTGAGATAGGGGAGTGTTTTCATCAGTGATCTATTCTCTCTGTCTACCCTGCATATATCATAAACCAGCTGAACGAATGGATCATCTTCCCTGGTATGTACCGATCCCATATTCACGAGTGTCTCAAGAGCGGTTTCCTGACCCAACTCTACTGTCAGTCGGTGCAGTAGCTCAGAATGGTCGACTTTTGAAGTAGATCGTATATCAATAGAAAACTCTGCATGGTCAGGAACGGAATTGATATTCATTCCTCCGCTCATTCTGCCAACATTAATTGTGGGAAATCCAAGAAGGGGATCCTTTTCAGCCATAAATTGGAAATCCTTTGCTTTTAATATTGACCGGGCTGCTTTATAGATAGCATTGTCCCCAAGGTGAGGCATTGATGAATGCGCAGTAATCCCTTTGGTAACAACATTTATATATAATGCCCCTTTGTGTCCTATGAACGGATGATTGGAGGTAGGCTCACCTACAATGACAGCACTTGCCTTCCCGGGATTTTTCAGAATTCCGGCCAGTTGCTGAATGCCAATGCATCCCAGCTCTTCAGCAGCTGAAAAGATGAGCCTGATACCGCCGGGCGGAGGAGATAATTCGAAGGCGCTGACAGATGCCAATATCATAGCGGCTAATCCGCCTTTCATGTCACTGGAACCACGCCCCCATATCTTCCCGTCATGTACATGGCCTGAAAAGGGATCTTCATTCCATTTCTTGTTCCCAAGGGGCACTGTGTCAAAATGACCCGAAAGAACAACCGGAGGTTGTTTGTCAGACAATCCTCGCTCTGCTACCAGATGCAGCCGACCTTCTTCAAAAGGGTAGTAATCTGTACGAAAACCATTTTCCGCAAGAATCCTGCCTGTAAACCTGGCAATTTCCCCCTCATTCCCGGGGGGATTAATATTATCGTATGAAAGTAGCTCCCTTGTTAATGAAATAACATCCATCTGAACACTGTTTGATTCAAAAAAGCAGGTTTGCATCTACTTCAAACCTGATTTTTAATTATCAATCCAAAGATAACAGTCTTTGTGAACATTGCGTAAAATCTTTATGCACTTTGCAGTTTAAAAGCCGTAAATATTGCGTGAGCAGATAATTTATTATAATTTGCATAGCCTTATAAAATCCCATACAATGCTCACTAAAACCATCAAATTATTATCCCGCTGCCTGATTGCCGGGATTTTCCTTATCGGCAGAAACCTGTTAGCCGGTGATGTCACTATTATTGACTCAAAGCATTACAGTTATGTTTTTGGCGAGATAAGAAATTTCAGGGTATTTCTGCCTCCGGGCTATTTTGAAAATCCACTCAAAAAATACCCGGTGATATACTTCTACCACGGCTGGTCCCAGCGATATTTTGGCAGCGGACCTGATTCATACAATCACTTTGAAAAAGATGATGACAATAACGGGGATAATATTGCAGGTTTTGTGGCTGACCATGATGTGATTGTTGTCAAACCTGACGGTTATAACCGCAGTCCCGGCGAGGAGTATTACCTTCGTCCTTATAATATTGGTCCTGTAGAGACTTTTCGTCAGTTTCCGATCTATTTTCCAGAACTCGTTGCATTTATTGACAAGAATTACAATACAATACCTGACAGGGAGCACAGGGCAATCTCCGGTCTTTCCATGGGGGGCTTTATGTCGTACTGGATAGGGGGGAAATATCCTCACCTTATAACTGCTATTGGAAATTTCTGTGGTTCGCCAGAATTTGTTGTCGGCCCGAAAGACTTTCCTGTCGAATACAGGCATATTGATATGTACAGGAACTATGAAGGCATAAATGTTCGGCTTAATTACGGTAATGAGGATTTCATCAGGTACTATCACAGGGATCTTAATAAAATATGGACGAGTGTAATGGACAACTATGAATATAAAGTTTATCCTGCTGCTCACTCAACCTGCGGAATGGGGGAGATGTTTGGCTTTTTAATGAAATCCTTCGAAAATCCGCCGGCAAATCCTGTGAAGTGGAGCCATATAGATGTCTACCCTGAATTTTCAGTATGGGATTATAAAGTAAGCTCAGACAGGAATGGCAGTGGTTTTACGATTCTGGAGAATGCTGACAGCAGAGGATTCAGATGTTCGGTTAGAGATCACCTGCCAGATGGTGGATTACAGCCATTTGTGAACCTGTCTGTTACAACCCCGCCAATTTATGATCTCAATAGCGCCTATATCATTAATGATACTGATCTCAGAATAAATAAATCGGTAAGCTATGAACTGAAGAGCGATGATAAGGGAAGATTGATGGTGACCTTTAATGGCAGTCTCCATGAAATTGGAATTAATAAAAAAGCAACCGATGCGCCAAATTTATCAGTAGTGATGATTTCAGCAGGACCGGATAATATTGCAGAATCCGGTAAGGATGTAACTCTTAAAATAACTCTGCTCAATAAGGGAAGCAGGGCAGGAGAGGATGTGAAAGCTCTATTGTCCTCCACACGGAGCAGTGTCGCCGTCATTAAAGGTGGTGCTGATTTTGGTACCGTTGGGATCAATAAAATGGCGGAGTCTGTATCCCCTTTTATTTTTCATATAAAAACTGATACAGTTGAAATTGAAAAATTCCGGATTAAAATAACTGACAGGTTCAAAAATGAGTGGGTTGAATATTTTGAAATACCCATTTTCAAAAAGATCTTCCTGAGATAAAAGCTTTTGAGATTGCCGACGGGAAAGTCGTAACTGTTGCTAAAGGTGGAATAAATGAGGAGACTGTTTTCCTTGGCAGGGGCAATGGAGATGGTGTTGCAAACCCCGGTGAATCAATTGTAATTCTTGTCAGTGATGAAGGAAAACTCTGGAGGACTAATCTGACTTGTCATAACCGGTTTATAAACCCTGACGGAATAAATAAAAGGATCTCAGATTATTGGGGAGAGTATGACAATGTAGGAGGCTCAGCCAAATATTCAGTTCCTCTGATTTCAGCTGAATGTCCTGCCGGTCAGGTTATTAACTTAATTGCTGAATACTGGCTCCCCGACAAGCCAAATCATATTATAAGGCAGGGGAAGGTTGTCCTGAAAGTGTCGGGCAGCGACAATACCCCTTCCGATATGCAATGGCTCAGGATTACAGGTGATAACGTTATTCAGGCAATGATTTCTGATGGTTCAGCTATCAGGAATGTTAAAGCCAGGCTTATTCTGAAAGCTAAACCTGACAAGTACCTGGAATTTGAGCTTAGAGATGACGGCAGTAACGGAGACGTTTCTGCTTCTGATAATGTTTTCAGCTGCAAAGTTCCGGAACAGCGTTTCGGACTTTACAGTGTTGAAGTAACTGCAATTGATTCTTATGGAAATTCAATGGTCAAAACAACATCAGGCAACTTAGTTCTGCATTGACAAACCTTTGTGTCCTTAGTGAGATCCTTTGCGTCCTTCGTGTTTAAAAAAGAATTAAACACAAAGTCATGCAAAGGAATACACAAAGGAATACACTAAGGAATACACAAAGGTAATTAGTAGTAAATTTTGATTTAAAAATTATAAACATTTTTATGAAAGCAAAAATCAACCTTTTGTACCAGACGCTTCTGCTGAGCTTTCTGATTATTTTCATTACATCAAATAGTAAGTTAATGGCTGAAGGTCCGGAACCAGGCTCTGTGAAAATTAAAAAATGCCAGGACTTTAAGGTGACAGGAGATGGAAGCTCTTCAGCATGGAATAACACTGAATGGCTTACTGTGGCTCAGCAGGGAAAAGGACCGGCGATTTACTCCACCAGGGTCAAAGTGCTGTACTCGGAAAACGGTATCTATTTTCTCTTCAACTGTGAGGACAAAAAGCTTACTGCAACACTGATGGGAGATTTTCTTGATCTTTTTAACGAAGATGTCGTCGAAGTTTTTCTTTGGCCTGATGAGAGTTTTCCTGTCTATTTTGAATATGAGGTATCTCCGCTTAATTATGAATTACCTATCATAATTCCCAACTACAATGGAAAATTTTTCGGTTGGAAACCATGGCATTATGAAGGTGAAAGGCTAACTCAGCATGCTACTTCATCTATCGGAGGGCAAAAGACTTCCGGAGCAACAGTTACAGGTTGGATGGCTGAGTTTTTTATTCCGTACAAGCTGCTGGTCCCATTGAATAAGGTTCCCCCTGTTTCCGGGACAAAATGGAGGGCAAATATGTACCGTATTGATTATGACAATGATACGATATATTTCGCATGGCAAAAGATAGACAAGGGCTTCCACGAATACAATCATTTCGGAACCTTTATTTTTGAATAATCATGAATTGCATTTGCGATACTTTGTGTTTAAATGATTTATAATTAAACATGAAGGACACTAAGTGTTTCACAAAGGTCGCAAAGGATTTTTTACAGATACCGTTTGTGTCGTGGTTAAACTTTTAATCAAAAATTTACTGGTGAAGTATATATCACTTTCCCGTCAAGAATAGTTAACAGACTTTTTATCTCTTTAATCTTATCTTCCGGGCATGTGAGGATGTCATCGCTTAACACAACCAAATCAGCAAGTTTTCCTGGTTCGATGGATCCTTTTATTGATTCTTCGAATGATGCATAAGCATTATTTATTGTATAGGCCTTCAGAGCTTCTTCCCTTGCTAAAGCTTCTGACGCAGTAATCTGATTTCCGCGTTCAGTCGTTCTTGTTACCATTGTCCACATAGCCAGAAATGGATTATAGGGATTAATCGATGATGTCGCATCCCATTTTACCATGTGGTCTGATCCGCCATTGATCATTACTCCTGCGTCGGTCATTGTTCTGTAGGGATGGAAAATTATGATCTTTTCGCTGCCAAGAATCATTTCCATAGCCTCACTATCCTTATAGAACCAGGCTGGCTGTAAATTCGCATAAACGCCCAGTTCCATCATCTTTTTTATTGATTCATCACTGAAGAAATTGCCATGAATTATTGAAAATCTTCTTTCCTTAATTGATTTCTTACGGTTTACTTCATCATAAACATCAAGGAGACGTTCCACAGAGGCTTCACCTGTGGCATGAGCTGTGAAGCTCCAGTTATACTCATTTGCGACAGATACGATATCTGCCAGCTCCTGTCTCGTGAAGTTCACTACGCCAAGATAATCCGGATCTTCGATGCCAAAAATGCTGACTGCCTTCGTACCCCAGGGTTCTTTCATAAATGCAGTGCCTGTAAGGATCCCGCCATCAAGAAATACCTTCAGTGATCCTATCCTTACCCATTCATCCCCGTCTGCTGTTGTTATACCATTGTACTTTTTGACCATCTCAGTTACTGACTCCCTGGTGACTTTTTCCATTTCGGGCAGTAGCATATTCAGACTTATCCTGGTGGTAAGCATCTTCCTGTCTGCAAGGTTTCGGTACATCTTTAGTGATTCAGGGCTACCTGTTCCTGAGATCAGACTGGTTAATCCATACTGGTTATACCTCGCCAGCATCTTCACAAGAGCTTTTTCCCTTTCTGCAGGAGATAGTTCCCGTTGTCTGGGAACCTTCAGGAGGGCGAAGGCAGATGACCTTATAAAGCCGGTTGGGGCCCCGGTTCTATTGTCTTTTATAACGCCAGGATCGGAAGTTTCCGATGTAATGCCTGACAACTGCATTGCTTTGGAATTTATCATACCTCCAAAAGATCCGTTCAGAAAAACAGGATGATCAGGAGCTACACTGTCCAGCTCGGCAAGTGTGGGCTGTCTCATTTCAATCAGCCGGGTTGGGAAAAATTTCTGGAGAATAACCCAGCTTCCGCTGCCGGAGTTGATTGCACTTGATCTAATCCAGTTAAGAAGCTGTTCAATAGTGTGCACATCAGGAATCTCTGTTTCCAATTCACTGACTGAAGCAGATTCAGGATGGAGATGTGAATCAATAAGTCCGGGAATTACAGTTCTTCCCTTCAGATCCACAATCTGTGTTTTGTTTCCTGATAGCTTTCTCATTTCGCCGTTGGTGCCGGCAGCCATGATTTTGTTATCGGATATTGCAACTCCTTCACATATTGCAAATTCCTTATTTACTGTCACAATCTTTCCGTTAAGGAGAATAAGATCAGCGTATTTCATAGAATTACATCCGGGTTGTGTAATGATGATGATAAGCAATATAAGAGGCAGAGGTGCATATTTAAATTTCATTTTGTTTATTGATTAATTCTGTTGATCTTTAATTCTGAATCTGTTTAATCACAACTGATATTATCAGGAGTGCTGGAGCAGCTCAAATTTATGAATAAATTGATCTCGCAACTAAAACAATGCTAAAATGAATCAGATTTTCCTGCATCCCGTATCTATGAAGTTATTAAGATTTTGTCTGGTCGTCCTCATACTGCCTGTGGCATATTGTGCCGCCCAATACAGGCCTCCTCTTTTTTTCAGGGAAGACTGGAAGGAAATTCCTGCCGCTACACCTGTTACTCAGGCGCATGTACTCAGTAAAGACCTTATACTTGGCTTATATGGACCCGGTTGCGATAGCATTAAAAAAAGCCACCATGAAGCTCCTTCCGATGATCCATTTTATATCTGGTCAGGATTATGCCTGGGTAACTGGGCCGTGACTCTTAAGAACCCGAAATCTTTTGTGGATTTAAGCAGCTATGGAAAGATCCTTTGGCGTTCTAAGCAGAGCGGTACCCGTTGCCTTCATCTTGTTCTGAAGCTGGCTGACGGAACGTGGCTGGTAAGCAGTCAGGGCGATTGTATTTCGAAGGACTGGAGAATCACCGAATTCAATATGGCTGATATCAGCTGGTATACCCTGAATATCAAATCTGTGATAGAAGTTAAGCCTGTTACTGATCCTGACCTTTCGAAGGTGGATGAAATAGGATTTACAGATCTGATGACAGGAGGGGCCAGCGACGCCTGTTCCCGTCTCGACTGGATCGAGGTCTATGGCAAACCTGTGAAGCGCTAGTCTGAGACTATTATCAGATCATCTATCTGGTATTCCGAGGCATTAACCGGAACATCAGCACCTTCAAGAGGGGGAGCAGCTTCCTGGTTGGGAGTGCTGCGGTTTGGGATATTCCTGAAAGCACCTGTCCTGAAAGAGATTCTCTCCACTGATTTTACAGCTTCAGCAAGCGCAGCATTCTTCAAAAGCTCTTTGCCGTTTATTGTCAGAGAATAGCTGCCATAAAGGGAGGCATCGACATTTAATTTAATATCATACCAGACTCCTTCTTTAAAGGGTATCACAACAGATTCTTTACAACCTACCGACGCTTTGATTATGCCGTCAGTGTCAAAGCGGATACGCACAGGGCGATTCCCGTAACGATCTGTAATATCTATTTCCATGGGAGCGCTATCGCTCAGTCCAGGATATATTCTGAACGCAATCGCCGCTTTTCCTGTCTCGTGGAAAACACGAATGGCCCTTGAGTAATCATATGGATCTTTATCTTTCAGACAAAGACTTTTATTGTTTGAAGAGGGGAAATCAACAATTTCAACCTGAGCCCATTTTGGGCTGTAAATATTCCAGCCGGGAACTGCCCCGCCTGTTTCCAGGTTATTGAAATTATCTTCAACATTGCCCCCGACACTGTAACGGACAGGAAGAGGAATCCGGCTGATCCATATATCTTCTTTGTTCATGCTGTAGGTAAGCCACATGTCATTTCCCGGAGGATTACCGTTTCCTTCAAGAATGCCTCTCATATAGCAGGGGCCAAAATCTTTCCACCTGCCCATAAAGCGTCGTTGCGGCACCTCACCCTGCACAAGCAGCATGTTGTCATAAATAATCCCGTCATCACCTGTAACTATAATGAGAGGATATCTGTATTCATCAAGCTCAATTGGATTATAGCATAAGGCATACCTGCCGTCCTCTGTTGCCTGGCCCCACATCTTTCCTCCGGCCATTTTAAGACTCCCCGATTTTACCGGTTTGCTGAAATGAATACCATCATCGGACAGAGCGCAAAGTGACCGTTTCCACAGACCGGTTATCTTTCCGTCTTTCCTGTGGTAATAATTAAATGCACTCCCGGCCTCAGTTATTGAATAGAACCCGTCAAGTCCATGATCTTCATCCCACCATTGCATGGTCTTTAGTTTATCAGCCAGAAGAGCATTGCAGGCATCAATAAAACCTTTATCACCCGATTGTGTGAAAAGCGGGTAACTGGTATTGCTCTCATTCCATTTGGTATGACTGCTGTATCTGATAAAATAGACAGGACCATACGAGCCGTCTTTATAGGCTTCACGAACCACTCTCCCAATTCCACCTTCAAGAAAAGGATCCTCAGTGTGCCCATAAAATGCGAGTACGAGTAATCTGCCGTTGGGAGCAATATAGAATCCCATTCGCTGATGCATCATATATCCGGTGTAGCCCTCAGGTATTTTCACCCCTGCCGGCGCCATGTAGGGTGGAAAGACAACTACCGGCTTTCCCCAGTTTCTTCCGTCAGTGGATGTGATAATAAGTGTTTGCCCGGGTGCAATATGTTCATCCACAGGATTACTAAGGTACTCCTGGTAAAATTTTCCATTCCAGTAGCATAGATCAGGGGCATGATTATATGTCCAGCCATAATCATCAGAGAATTCATCATGAGTCCTATGCGCCCTCATCGTCTGTCGGCTTTCAGTTCCTATAGCATATCTTAGCCGGCCTTCATGTACATCAGGATCAATTGTAACACCACCAACATATCGGATGGGTTCGTTAATACTTCCTGTCTGGGCAATGCACGGAAAGGTAATTCCTGTAAGGATTCCAAGCAGTATTGATATAAACTTTTTCATGGCATATTATTTTTGAAATATACAATCTGTATAAGTTTAATTTTCAATCATTTCCAGATTACTTCATCCTGCTATCCACCGGCTTTTCACTCATCTCGAACTTCAGAATTCCCCCGTTTATGAGTTCAGAATGTTTTAACCACAACCGGTCAAGTTGTTTGTCATTCAGCCAGACCCTGCTGACATACTTATTCTGAGAAGACCAGTTTTCAGCGACTATAGTCAGAAGATTGTTGCCGGTTTTTACTTCAGCTTTTCTGAAAAGTGGCGCCCCTATCTGATAGATATCTGATCCGGCGACAGGGTAGAAGCCAAGTGCGCTGAAAATGTACCATGCCGACAAGGTCCCTGCATCATCATCACCATCTATTCCATCATATTTGGGATTGTATTTATTGTCGAGGATCCACCTTACCCACTTTTGTGTGAGGTCAGGCCTGCCGGCATAGTTAAAAGGCCATGCCGCGTGTATATCTGGTTCGTTGCCATGCCAGTAATAGGGCCCGGGATACCATGAACCAACTGCTGAGTCGGATTTTGCAAAAAATCATTAAGCTCATTCACAAAATACTCTTTGTCCCTGAAAAGTGAGACCAACCCGTTCCCATCGAAAAATAAGGCCCAACGCCATTGAAGCGCACTTCCTTCGACATAATCATCGGTATACTCATTGTCCGGATCAAGATATACAAGCATCAGGGGCTTGAATTTCTCCACAAATTCACCGGTGCTGTTTCTAGGCTGAAAATATTGGGTTTCAGGATTCCAGATATTTTTATAAAAACCGGAATGACGTGAAAAAAGCATGGCATCTTCCTTGTGCCCGAGGGCCATAGCAAGCTTTGATACGGCATCATCGGCATACGCATATTCAAGGGTTTTGGACACAGCCTCATCCATAAGATCGGCAGGGCAGTAGCTGTATTTCAGGCACTCGGTCATGTTTTCCCTTGGCTTGAAATCTTCCTTGGGAATGTCAATGGCAAGAGCCGCTTTGCGCATTGCCTGATAGGCAGCTTCAGCATCGAAATCGGTAATCCCCTTGAGATAAGATTCTGCAATGACTATGTCAGCTGAGGCTCCCAGCATGGATCCTGTATAACCGCATCCGGAAGGCCATCTCGGGAGAACTCCTCCCTGCTCACACATCCTGGTGAGTGAAACAATCATGTCGCGTTGGTCCTTAGGCACAATAAGAGTAAAAAGAGGATGAGTCGTACGGAAGGTATCCCATAGAGACATGTCTGTGAAGTATCTGAAATTCTCAGCTTTATGGACCTTTTTGTCAAAACCCGTGTATTCGCCGTTTACATCATTGAAAAGAGTAGGCATCTGGAGGGAGTGGTAAAGGGCAGTGTAGAAAATCCTCCTCTGGTCATCATTTCCTCCTTCAAGTCTGATTAGAGATAATTTATCTTCCCATTTTCTTTGTGCATCGGAGAGGAGGTCGTCAAAACAGGCACTGCCTGTTTCAGCTTCTCTGTTTTCCCGTGCATTCTCAATACTTACGTATGATATGCCCATTTTCAGGACTATTTTCTTCCTTTCATCCTGATTGGCGAACGAGATATCAACGCCAATCTGATCACCTCTTACTGAAAGCTTATTTTTCATTAGGTTTTTGCCTGACCATACATCCGAAGAAATAAAAGGTTCACTGAAGATTGCAGCAAAATACACCCTTATGCCGCCATATCTTCCTGAAAAAGAGCCGAATGACTTGATAGTACCGGTGATTTCCCTGCTTTCAGGATATATATTAACCTCTCCTTCCCCGGCTCTTCCCCGGCCAAGGGTGCTTGAAACATCTATAAGAATATGTGGTGTCTCCTTTTTTGAAAACGTGTACCTGTGAATGCCCGTATGTTCACCTGCTGTCAGTTCAACAAAGATACCGGGCCTAGGAAGGTTAATAGCATAATATCCAGGGAATGCTCTTTCATCTTTGTGCGAGAACCTGATAAATCGGCCTGCCATATAATTTTTGAATCCATCATCTCCTGTGGAGGGAATTACCCTGAAGTGTCCTCCGTCTGATGCTCCTGTACCTATTAACCTTGTGTGGCTGAATCCCATAAGCCTGTTATCTCCATAATAATATCCTGCTGTGCTTACTGTGTTGCCATCTCCAAAATATGATCCAAGGAAAAACTTTGTATCAGGGCTAAGTCTTACCATTCCGAAGGGCATAGTTACCCCGGGGATATCATCACCGCTTGTATATGGAGGAAAGCCGCCTGTTCCGATAAACGGATCGACCCAACTTCCCATGGAGCCCGGTTTGGCTGGGGTATCAATCTTGCCAGGAATAGCTTTTACAGTTTTCCTGTATTGCATAGCTTTGACAGAGATAAAAGCAGAGATGATTAACAAAAGGGCTGATAAAATTATCCCGAGGTATTTTAGGGATAGCTTTAAGTATTTCATTGCTGGTAATTTTCGTTTCATACTGGTTTTGTTAATCAATGTCTGATACTTTGTTTCAGGCTTTACTGCTGCCTGGTGATCTCAAATTCACCTTCAGCTTTTATATCAGTAGAGGAACTTCCGATCATTACTTTGAATTTTCCTGGTTCAGTAAGAGATTTTTTTGTATTCACATCCCAGAAAGCTTTTTCCCCATTGTCATCCGGGAGAGAAGTTCATCGACTCTTGCTTTGAAGGGTTGTGTGTAATCAAGATAAAGCTGTTGTTTTTCTGAATTCCGGGCAATCAGAAAAGATATCAGCTCTTCAGGCCGGTCCGTCTGTATCCCATCTGTTTGCCAGTCAATGATTTTTTGCCACTCCTCAATTGAACCTTCCTTATCATCAGTTATTACCTTAATGTTATGGCTGTGGGCAGTATTTACAAAATCATTGCTTAGATGATTCATGTCTGTGGCAATAAGGCAGGGAGTGAAGCTGTTGACTACTGATTTGATGTTTTTTCAGACCCGGCATCTGGCATTGGTAAACAATCTGGACAAAGGTTTTTGGTTCATTGAGATCATTAGTATCAGAGGCAGGAATATACCAGATTATTTCTTTTTCCATTCCCATTTTTTTTATAATTTCCACTAACCCGGATACAGGGGCAGATTTCAGATCAAGATATATGCCTATCTTGCCGTGGCATACATCGAGTATTTCTTCAAATGAAGGTATTTTTGTGCCCTTCCATTCAGGACCGGTACTGATGCCAATATCAAATGATCTTAGTTCAGCAAAATCGAGATCGCATACCTTCGCCTTAACACCCGGGACATATTCCTCAACTGTTGAGTTGTGAATACTTACGAATTTACCGTCTTTGGTGGTACGGACATCGATTTCAACAAAATCACAGCCAAGGTCAATTGCTTTCTGATAGGCTGCAAGTGAGTTTTCAGGTATTCCTATATGTGCTCCTCTGTGGGCAACAATGTAAATGCTGTTCCTGGCTCCCTTTAAGCTGCACTCTGATACTTTTTCTTGTGCATTTGCCAGGAGAGGAAGCAGTATCAGGGAGAGCAGAATTATGTTCTTTATCATACTATCATTACTTTTCATCATCTTGATTATTTTTGCTACATAAATGGTGCCTTACCGCTGCACTTACAGGTTGAAAACGCATTCCGGAGGGTGAATTCAGCCGGATAGCGGTTCAGGAATTCTGGCAGATAGAATTGTAGTAAATACGAATGTAATCCTTCATGTAACAAATATGTAATGGAATATTAACTCAATTTGCCATATTATTATCTTATTGACTATATCTTTGTTAATATTTATTAAAGAAGGTTAATATTTGATGTAAGAAGACCAATATTCCATAAACTTCATGAAAGTTAATCTCATATATTTGATTGGTTTTTTATGCAGTTGAGTGTAAATCCTTTACTAACCCAAGATTTAGAAGCGTTTTAAATTTTACTAACTAATCTTTTATCCTATGAAAAAAAAGGTATTGCAATTGCTCCTTATGGGTATGTTTGTGCTCTTTTCCAGCAGCATATATGCCCAGATAAAAGTGAGCGGTGTTGTTAAGAGTTCTACGGGAGAAGTGCTTCCGGGGACTACAATTATTGTCAAAGGTACTTCTACAGGTGCCCTTGCTGGTCCTGACGGAAAATACACAATTACAGTTCCCAATGCACAATCATCCCTTATTTTTTCATTCATTGGAATGGGAAATCAGGAGATTGCTGTCAACGGTCAATCAGTAATTGATGTAATAATGAATCCGGAGAGCATAGCAATGGATGAAGTCGTTGTAACTGCACTCGGTATATCGAGAGAGAAGAAATCTCTTGGTTATTCCGTGGCAGAAGTTAAGGGTGATGCTTTGCAGAAAGTAGCCCAGGAAAACGTACTGAATTCACGTGCAGGTAAAGTAGCTGGTGTAGCTATCAGTCAAACGAGTATTGCGGGATCTTCTGTAAGTATGGTTATACGTGGTGCATCTTCTCTTACAAGTGATAATCAGCCACTTTTCGTTGTCGATGGTATACCAATGAACAATACCCTCAACAACGTTACTCAGATGGGTAGGGATAACAAAGCTGACTACGGTAACGCTATTTCCGACCTTAACCCGGAAGATTTTGAAAGTGTTTCCATTCTTAAGGGTCCAAGTGCGGCAGCACTTTATGGTTCGAGAGCTGGTAACGGAGTTGTTCTGATTACAACAAAATCAGGAAGCCAGAGGAAAGGACTTGGAGTTACTTTTTCGACTAACACAGTAATCGAGAATCCCTACAAGTATATCCCTACACATATGAAGTTCGCGAATGGTACCCGTCCTTACAGTCAGGATAACCGTCCAAATAATGACCTTGACTATATGGTTATTGATCCTTCTGAAAGTGCATGGGTTGGACCTGAACTTAATAAAGGCACAATGGCATACCAGTGGCCCTATTTTAATGCTGATGGCCAGCTGACAGCAACTCCACTTGTCTCTCACCCCAATAACTATAAGAATTTCTTTGAGACCGGGTATACAACTACCAACAGTTTGTCAATATCCAATGTAACAGAGAAAGTTGATTACAGGCTCTCCTATACAAATATGCTTAATAAAGGGGTTATTCCTAACAGTGATCTGAATAAGAACTCCATTTCACTGACTTCTTCTTTCAAACTTAATGAAAAGATGAAAGTAAGCACAAGCATTAATTATACTAATTCAGGTGCAACAAACCGTCCGGCAGGAAACAGGGGTGCCAACCCGATGCAGGCGCTTTATGAAACAAACCCTCATATTGATGTGCTGAAATTAAGGAATTACTGGGAACCTGGAAAAGAAGGCATACAGCAGAACGGACCTTATGCTCTCGAAGTTAACGGTGATGGTACCTACTCAAGGGGAGATGCCATTAATAATCCCTATTTCCTTGCATATGAAGTAAATAACGGATTCAACAGGGACAGATTTTATGGCAATGCTGTATTTGATTACCAGATCACTAAGAATTCTCCTTTATGGCCAGGTATACCCACGATCAGTTTACTGAATTCCGTGATACCAAGATTGCACCAAGCTATACAAATGAACCTAATGGTTTTTATGGCTTGACCAATATGTCAAGAAGAGAACAGAATGCTGATTTTCTTTTTGCATATAAAACACGCTTCAGCGATTTCAGCCTTAATGCTTCTGCAGGAGGTAACTATATGTTTCAGTATGCTGCAAACAATACAACCAAAGCAAAAGATGGTGGTTCAGGCCTGATAATACCGGGCATTTATTCGATTGGTAATATTGCCCCAAGTAATATTCAGTATTATTCATCATGGAGTCAGAAAGCTATATATAGTCTTTATGCCCTGGCTTCGTTAGGCTACAAGGATTATATTTATCTTGATTTAACTGCAAGAAATGACTGGTCAAGTACCCTTCCCGAACAAAACCGTTCATATTTCTACCCGTCTGCATCATTAAGTTTGTTGCTTAATAATATGATAGACATGGGGCCATCAGTTTCCCTGGCTAAATTAAGAGCAGGTGTGGCTATGGTAGGTAATGATACCGATCCTTACAAATTAATGCCAACTTTGGGTGATATGGGATCATGGGGAGATCAGACCCGTCTGACTACCTCAGGAACACTGCTGTTACCCGATCTGAAACCTGAAATTCAGACCTCATGGGAAGTAGGAGCTGATCTCGCTTTCTACCAGAACAGGTTAAGAATTGAAGGTACCTATTATGCTGCTGAAAATAAGAACCAGATTCTCAATATAGGTCTTCCTCCATCATCAGGAAGCAGTGCAAAGCAGATCAATGCCGGTTTAATATCCAGTAAAGGTCTTGAACTTTCCTTTGGCGGAACTCCGATAAGTACTTCAGATCTGACCTGGGATGTAAATTTTATATATTCAAAAAACATGACAAAGATCGAAGAGCTTGCTGAAGGCTTTAACTATATTGCCCTTTGGACAGATGCTAAAGGGGAGCAGTTACCTGGGTAGGAGAAGAGATCGGACAGATCATTGATAAAAGAATGAATCGTGTCGAGGATAAGAATTCACCATATTATGGATGGCCTATCCTTGACAATGAAGGCTGGGATAGCTCTGACAGCAGATGGCAGGATGCCAGCGGCAAAAGAGTAGCTCCAGTGATCGGTAACTTTAATCCTGATTTTACAATGGGTATGCAAACTTCGCTTACCTATAAGAAATGGACTGTAAGTGCAAGCTTTGACTGGAGAAAAGGCGGACAGTTTGTATCTCAGACCTACCGATATGGTGAATCAGACCTTCATAGTCAGAGATGGATAGACAAGACAGTTAAGATCAATAACGTTGCTGATATGCCTGCTTATCTTAAGGCTCATGCTGATGAATATCTTCCCCCCGATGGTGAATTTTTGTTGTTGTAGGTGGTCCGACAGAGTCAACCGGTGGTCTTGAATATACTGAAGGTGGTATCACTCTTCATGATGGGGTATTTATGCCCGGAGTTGTTGGTGATTATGACGAAAACGGAAATTTTATTGTGGATTATGAAAATCTCGGTGGAGCAGGACAACCGTTGATCAGATACCAGGACTTTTACGGCTGGGACTACACACGCACTGCTACATTTGATGCAGACTTTCTTAAAATGAGAGAATTATCCATTGCTTACCAGCTTCCTTCACTGAAGAAAATTGGTATCCAGAATGCCTCATTCTCAATTTATACCCGTAACATAATACTTTGGACAAAAGCAAAAATAAATATTGATCCTGAAATGGCATTCCAGCCAGAAGCTGGCAATCAGGGTAGCGGTATTCAGTTCAAACAGGGTATTGAAAGGTTCAACGTCGCACCATGGACTATTCCAATTGGTTTTAAACTGAATATTAGTTTCTAACTCTAAAAAATATTAAGTCATGAAATATATGAAATCACTTTATACATTGTTTCTGATTCTTGTTCTGATGACCTTTGCTTCATGCAAGGATCTTACTGAACTGAACGTGAATCCGAACGGGGTAGATCCGTCAACTGTCAATCCTAATCTTCTGGTAACGACAGTTATTACTACCACTGCTATGCCATACCTTGATATGAATTACGAGGGTGACCTCGCCGGTGTTATGCAATACGTTCAAAAGAGCGGCTGGGGCTCCGGTCTCAATAATTACGATTTTATCAGTGAGCGTTCATGGTCTGGAAACTATGATGTCCTCAGAAACCTGAAACAGCTTTACGAAAGATCGGTAGAGGAAGGTTTGGAATTTCAACAGGGACTTGCTATTGTGCTCAGAGCATTCAATTTCGCATATATAGCTGACTGCTGGGGTGATGCTCCATACAGCGCAGCTTTGAATGCTCCGGCCGGAGGCCAGGCAGATATGTTCCCTGCTTTTGACACACAGGAGGACATTTATTTAGGTATTATTGAAGAATTAAAAACCGCAAGCGAACTGCTCTCAAAACCAAATGAGGCATATTCAGGTATCAATGCTGATGCTGATGTAATGTATCATGGCGATCCAATGGCCTGGAGAAAGATGGCAAACTCATTGTTACTCAGATATTATATGAGGATTTCTGCAAAACTTCCCTCTGTTGCTCAGGCTGGAATTGAAGCAATAGTTTCAAATCCAGGTCAGTACCCCATCTTTACATCAAACGATGATGACGCTACAATGAGTTACATTGGCTCATCAGGAAGCGATTCATGGCCGGCAAACGTTGTTTATGATGCCTCTGAGAGCAATTTCAGCAGGATGCAGCTTTGTGCAGGTTTAAGGGATATTCTTGTAGAGAATGAAGATCCCAGGCTCCCTCTCTGGTTTAATAAAGTCGTTACACAAATTAAAGTCTCAACACTTTATCCTGAAGACGACAGAATTGTTGACGGAGTAAGATATATACGTCCTGAATGGCTTGCTGCCAATGACTATGTTATCTATAATAAGAACACATGGGTTGATGATGTTAAGGCAGGGAAATTTATTGTTGATACAATGGAGTATGTAGGAATTCCAGCCGCTGTAAGTGCTGGTGAACCTTATCCATATAATCTTAACCCGGCTCCTACACAGGGCGGCTATAACGTACACGTATCTGCACTTTCTGATATTTACCGTGAAGCTGAAGGCGAAATGCTTAAAGCACGACTGATAACCTATTCCGAAGTCTGTTTTATCCTTGCAGAGGCTGCTCAAAAAGGATGGTCGGTTGGTACACAGCAAACATGGTATGAAAATGGTGTAAGAGCATCTTTCGATTTATGGGGCATTAGCAGTGATGCTGACACTTACCTTACAAATCCGGGTGTCGTTTATGATGGCTCACTCGCTCAGATCATGGAGCAAAAATGGCTCTCCAACTGGACAGTAGCATCCGAATCATGGTGCGACTGGCGCAGAACAGGCCTCCCTGCACTTACAGTCGGGCCAAGCGGAAGACGTGATGCTTTTCCTCTGAGATTTCGCTATGATGCTAATGAAAGAGAAAGAAATAAAGATAATTATAACTCCGCTATTACTCATTTAGTACAGACTGAATTCACTGCACAGGACGGAAATGACAGTTCATGGTCAAAATTCTGGCTGCTGCAATAATTTTCTTTGAAATCAAATTTTGAAATGATCAGGGTGCTGTAAGTTAATTCGGACAGCACCCTTTTTATCCGCGATAATTGCTTTTGAAAAAATCCTCTGTGGATCTCTGTGACACCTCTGTGCTCTCTGTGTAAGTTCTTAATTTAAGGTTACACAGAGTCCCGATAGTTATCTGGACACTGAGAATGCACAGAGGCTCACAGAGAAAGATAAAGCAGGATCTATAACTATCACATGAACACATAATTGGAATTTTAAATGGCTGAATCTTAATAATTATAATCTTCATAAGTGATGACAGGAAAACTTCATATTTTATTTGCTTCTTTAATATTTCTGATAAACTGTACCGGAAATAATCCGAAAAAAAATATTTCAGATAGTCCGGCCCATAAGGATATCCCTTTTCTGCAGGAATATAGTATCAAATATTATTCCTCCGAACCTGCCCCAGCAATGTTAAAAGTTGTTTCAGACAGAAACGGGTATATACAGATACTCTCTTCAAAAGGTCTGATGCGCCTTCGCGACGGTCAATTCCTTTATCCGGGCACGATAGTAAAGGATCTGCAGGACAGGCAGACCTCCGATAAGAAAATAGCCGGTATAGGTATTTATCAGAATCAGTTCGTATATGTCGATGATAAGGCAGTCTTAAGCAACGCCTGGGCCGGCAGCCTCTATTCCAGACATACCCTTCCTCAAGCCGGAATATTTGCTGGAGGTAAAGATTTTACCTTCCTGATATCTGATGGAAAAACACTGATACTGCTTAAAAATTCTGAGAATTTATGGAGCAGTACGCTGGAGGATGATGACGTTCGTGATATCAGGTATGATGAATCAAATAATATTTATTGCATCCTTGGAAAAAGATCAGTAAGTCTCTTCAATTCTGAAAGCAGAAAGCTCGAGAAGATCCTTTCAGGAAATAATCTGACCTGTATTGAAATTTCCACGGAAAAAATCATTGCAGGAACAACTGACGGATATATTGAAATCGATACAAAAAGCAGGAAACAGGTTGGAGACCTTCACAATAAAATGCCATGGACAGATCTGACGACAATAAAGGAAATTGACGGTAGTCTCTGGTTCGGTTCCACCTCTGGTGCCATGAAACTTCGCGAGGACGGTAAATTCGACTATTATGCATCCGAACGGTGGATCCCGTCAGATACAGTTGTTAATATTGCAAAGGGACCCGACAATACAGTCCTTATACTCACAAACAGGGGCCTCGGTAAGATCTGCTTTAAAGAGATGACCCTCCATGACAAGGCAATGTTTTTTGAAAAACAGGTTCGCGAACGGCATATCAGGACAGGTTTCAATGCGACAGTGTCGGGGATGACAAAGGGTGACGTTACCACCGGCAGCATGGAAGATTCGGATAACGATGGCTTGTGGACATCAATGTACCTGGCTGGTGAAACATTCCGCTATGCAGTCACAAAATCTGATGAAGCCCTCCAAAATGTAAGAGAATCACTTGATGCTATGGAAAGATTGTATACAATTAATGAAATTCCTGGTTTTCCTTCACGCTCATTTGAAAGAAGAGGCTATAAATATGCTGACGAAGCGTGGAGAAGGGCCAGGGACCCTGAATGGGACTGGAAGTCTACGACGAGCAGTGATGAAGCCATTGGGCATATTTTTGCATTCGGCGCCATAGCTGAACTGGTTGACGTGCCGGATCTGCGCAATAAGGCAATACTACTGATAGACACTTTAATGTCGCATATAGTGAAGAATAATTTCTATATGATCGACTGGAACGGTGAACCAACCAAATGGGGCCGCTGGCACCCGGACTATGTCAATGCAAGGCCTGTTGGAGTAGGTGACCGCAAGATAAATTCATCAAACATTATTGCAATGCTGCAGACTGCCTATCACTTTACAAAAAAAGAGAAATATATGGATGCTGCATTTTACCTGATGAATGAGCATGGATATTTCGAAAACCTCATGAAACCAATGAAGGAAATTGGGCATGCTCCTGCCGATGCAGATGAACTGAGTAAGGATTTATCCGATGGATGGAACCATTCTGACGATGAGATGTATTATTGCGGCTATTGGGGATTGTATCGTTACGCCTTGAATGACACTCTTAAAGCAAGATTCAGAGATGCAATTATTGATCACTGGGAAGCCGAAAGAGCTGAAAAGGAAGGATTGTGGAACATTATGACAGCAATTGCTGATACCAGAAATATTGACCTGAAGGAAGCTATCTGGTACCTGCAGGAATATCCAATGGATCTTGTTGAATGGACAGTTCATAATAGTCATAGAAAGGATATTGAATCTGTTGAATCAAATTTCAGAAGACAGACTATTAAAGAGGTTTTGCCGCCCGATGAACTCCCTATTTCAAGACATAACGGAAACCGCTTTGACCTTGATGGCAACAATGGTGGACGGGCTGAGTCAAGTGCAGGCGATATCTGGCTGTTGCCTTACTGGATTGGCAGGTACCTGGGGGTGATTGGAGAGCCGGAGAAGGGGAAGTGAGGTTAGGGGGTTCTGGGTTCTGGGTTCTGGGTTCTGGGTTCTGGGTTCTGGGTGCTGGGTGAAATGCTTATTTAAACAGTATATATGAAAAATCAATGGATCAGTATTCTGATTATCGGATTGACTTTTGGCACCGCCTGGGCAATACGAGGTCAGTTCGGACATGAGCAAGGTGCAGCCTGGGCAGGTGGTATCGGAGCCCTTGTTCTTGTACTTGTTTCACAGCGCAGAGACTGGTATTCAAAGGTGCTTTTAATAGCTCTGAGCTCTGCAATAGGGTGGGGTGCAGGCGGGATGATAAGCTATGGGAAGGTGGTAGGTTATGGAAGAAGTATCGATTTCCCGAATGCTGCCTATGGGCTTTTAATGCTTTTTGTAATCGGAACCCTGTTTGGTCTTATTGGCGGCGGATTTACAGGCTTAACACTGGCCTCTTCAAATGACAAACGGGTAAACTGGGGATGTCTGCTGGCAGAAATGGCTGCTGGCGGACTGATCGCTTACAGCTTTCTGATTAATCAGCTTGAGATACTTATGACACCGCCAAGGTCAGAAGCCTGGGCAGTATGTTTGGGTGCCGGCATGGCAATGGTCTGGCATATGGTCAGAAATAATTTTTATTCACCATTAAGGGTTGCATTTTTTTCTGCACTGGGAGCAGGTTTTGGATTCGCATTCGGAAATTTTCTGCAGATAATCGGAAACCTGCTTGAGATTAATTTTAATATGTGGAATGTAATGGAATACAGTATCGGATTCTTCGGAGGTGCATCAATGGCGTACGGAGTATTTACAACCGATTGGCCCAAAGAGTCTTTAGTTCCGGAGAGGTGGGAGAATAAAACGGCTGTTTTGCTGCTGTTTGTATTTATCCCTTTGATTGTATTTGTGAACTCAAGGTTTTACGATGTTCTGACAGGTAATACCGACGATATTAAGAATCTTAATGAGGTAACTCATGCAGCAGGAATATTATCAGCAATTATAATTATCCTGATGGCAGCGGCCGGCTGGGTTAAAACTGTCATATCCGGCAATTCTTTTGGCAGAAAGGATGTTATGTTCCTCTTCCTTCTCTATTTTACCGTCTACATATTTATCAGTTATGGCGTTACAGGTGCATTCAGCGGGTTATTTCATCTTAATCACCATTTATATGTCGTAAATTTAATAGTGGTGGTGGTTCTTCTTGGAATGAAATATCCGGCATTTTTTCATGAGCCAGGTTTGGATATAAAAGGTTACAGATGGGTGCTCTATCTGGTGTCAATTCTTTTGATAATACTTATTCTTACAGTAATTTTGATAAATACTCACGGCGAACTGAACGGTGCAAACAGCCGGTTCCCGAATTTGTAATATGATTAAATAGCCCTAGGCCCCCCTTTTCCTTTGGGGGCGGTGTCGTAGGGCGCTAAGATGTACGATAAATCGATACTAATTTATTAAATATGATATCTATATGAATCTTTGCGCCTACGCGTCTTTGTGGCATATAAAAGAACTAGTGTCGGAAAATAATCATTATTCCAGGAACCACATGGCAAAAACAAATCTGTTCTCAAAATTGAATTATTGTCTTGCTTTGACTCTTTTGATGCTGAATTTAGTATCGTGCAAAGAGGATAACAAAACTGTTAAGGATGTGATGGATTCTAAAATCTCCTATCTGTATAAGACAATGGATTCTGAACAACTGATGTCCCTTGATTATGATAAGGTATTGTCGCTGTTTTCTGATGATGAGAAAGAGGTTCTTGCAACAAAGCACTGGATATTTGATGTGAATATTCCAGTTATCGTATCGGTTATGCGAAGCGCTGAGCAGAAGATAATTCCATTCTGGCTTCCTGGAAGCGGTTTCGTTAAAACTGACCTGAAAATGAAGAATGAACAGACGACCTACGAAGTATGGCAAAAGTCTTTTAATTCAGGTACTGTCGGACTTGGAATAAATGGATTTGAAAACTATCCTTTGCATTATTTTGTGTCGGTAGCTCCACAGAAGGTGAACGATCAGCCTGAGCTCAGCAATTTTTTTCCGTCAGGTCAGTATGTTGGGACTCTTGATAACGGAGCATTTATATACCATGACTGGGATGAACTGGTCCTTTCAGACGTTCCTGAATCAATGATTGGACAGAAACTTCTTACAACTGTCAGAGGGAGGGGAGTTGAAAGTCAGCTTACCGGCGCCTTCAGAACAACTGATTATCCGTCATCTTCCATGCCTGATCAGATTATGCTCACCTGGAGCTCTGATCCTGAAACTGGAATAGATATTCAATGGAGGACAGACAACACCATATCACATGACACCGTTAGATACAGAGCAATTGGAAGTTCTCAGGAGTTTACTTCTGTGGCAGGCAAATATGTTATGGATGACCGGGTTTTATTGAATGACCGTTCAGTCAACCGTTACACGGCGAGACTTAGAGATCTGAAACCAGGGACAAGATATGAATACCTTGTGATTCCTCAGGAGAAATATCAGGAAAATCAGACCTTTTCAACACCCTCCGCAGATAGCGATTTCTCCTTTATCTGGTTTGGTGATACCCACCATTCTCCAAAATTCGGGGAATTAATAAGAGCAGCAGAAAAAAGGCATCCTGAAACTGCATTTTACTCGATTGCCGGCGATATTGTCAGTGATGGGCTTTTCCGAAATCAGTGGGATGAAATATTCAATTATTCAGAAGAGGTGATATGCCGGAAACCGCTGATGGTAGTGCCGGGCAATCATGATAATCGGGCCGGCCTTGGTGCCCTGATGTTCCGCGAGCTTTTCAGCTATCCCATCAACGGACCTGAAGGTGTGGAAAAGGAGCAGACATACTCATTCAAGTACAAGAATGCATTATTCCTGATGATTGATGCTACCTCACCGATAGATGCCCAGACAAACTGGATTGAAGATCAGCTTTCCGGTACTGATGCCACCTGGAAATTTGCAATGTTTCATTTTCCCCCATATTCTTCAGAAGGAGGTTATCCTGAAATCAGACAAAAATGGTGTACACTTTTTGATAAATATCATGTGGATATGGTTATGTCTGGTCATGTGCACAATTATCTCAGGACAAAACCAATGAAAGACGGCAAGCCTGTCTTATCACCATCGGAAGGAACAGTCTATCTTGTTTCGATCGGGATTCCAGACAACGATCCGCAGGCTGGGTTGCCATTTGCAGCAAAACAGGTAAGCGGTGAAATGCTCTATCAGAAAGTCCTTATTAGTGGTAACAGGCTGGACTATAAAGTAATGAACTTAGACGGCGTCGTAAGAGATCAGTTAACAATAACAAAGTGAGAATATGAAAAAGATAATCAGGAGAGTTGCAGTATCATCATTTTTTATCTGCATAATACATAGTTCTTTGATTTCACAGCAGATTTCTGTTAAACCAGAAAAACTATGGAAGCCTCTGGCAGACGATGTCTATCTTCAGGAATCTGTAAAGAAAATTGAAACAGGGAAAGAAGTTCTCAGTATAGCATTTGATGGCAACTTCTGCATGGCTCTCATTGGGGATGAGATCTGGCAGATTGTTAGCGACACTCTTGCCGAAACTGAAGGATCACCGGAAGGCGTGAAGCGTCTGGTCTCAGCCGGGGGCAACATATGGGCTTTGGCTTCTACCGGCTTGTACAGGTATTTAAATAACACATGGCAAATGGTTGACAGCATGGAATATGTTGACCTATGTGTTCATAACGGAATTGTTCACGCTGCTACAAGTGATGAGATCTATCGTTTAGAGGACGGCCGTTTTATTTCTGTAAAACCTGCAGACGGATATAATTCAAGCGATATGACAGTTATTATGGAAGACGGTACCCAGGTTCATGCAGAGCCTGTGAAATTGGGTCCCATAACACGTATTGAATCATACAGCGGAACCCTATACGTGCTGGAATCAGGCAAACTGGTTCTGTTCGACGGCCTGACCGTGAACAGGGATTTTATTGACTGGGGAAGACTACCATCATATAAAACAAAGGATATGCTGAGTTATGGCAGCCGTCTGTTTATAACTACAGAAAGAGGACTTGCCGTGATGCGCGGAGCTGCCCTTTCTGCAATAAGGGGCTCCGACGGACTTCCTGTTGAAAATACTACCTGTCTTGCCGGTGGTTTTGACGGAGATATATGGATCGGGACTGCAAACGGAGCTGTGAGAATGATGCAGAACGACTGGCATTATTTTGGCGCTGATCAATGGCTCCCAGGAAAAAAAGTGAATGATATTGCAGTCGGCAAAAACGTGGTATATATTGCTACTGATCGTGGCGTATGTATCCTTAACTACGAACCTTTCACATTACTGAAGAAAGCTTCATTCTATGAACAGCATCTTGAAGAATGGGGCCATAAAAGACTTGGTTTCATCCATAAACTATACTGGAAAGATGATGAGTGGGTAAGGGAGATCAGTGATAATGATGGAGGAAACACCGCTACTTATCTGGCAGCCATGAGCTATAAATATGCAATCAAACATGATGAAATAACCCGTAGAGAAGCTGTGGAATCTTTCAATGCAATGATCTGGCTTGAACGAATCACTCCTATAGATGGTTTTTTTGCAAGAGCAATATGGTCAACATCCGGCGATAAAGATGAAATGGCCACCCAGGGTTCCGGAGGTCTGCCGGCCAGATGGTATCCGTCCAAAGATGGCAAATGGTTCTGGAAGGGTGACACTTCAAGTGATGAAGTTACATCGCACTTCTATGCTGTTGCCCTTTTTTATGATCTTGTTGCTGCAGGAAAGGAAAAAGAAATGGCCAGGGAGCATCTCAGAAGGATTGCCTCATATATTCTGGATAATGGGTGGGTATTGAAAGATATGGATGGAAAACCGACCCGATGGGGCCAATGGAATCCTGAATACCTGCTTCGTCCATATGGTTTTGTGGACCGCGGACTTAATGGTCTGGAAGCTCTTACATTCATGGAGACGGCTTATCATGTAACCGGAGATCAGAAATTCAAAGAAGGATTACAGCAATTGATAACCTGGGGTTATGATCAGAATACGGTGAGACAGAAAAATGTTTTTCCTCCTGAGAATATTGCACCGTGGGATGATGATCTTGCTTTCGAAAGCTATAATACAATACTGAGATATGCCATTGATCCTGGTCTCAGGTCAGTTCTTCTAAGAAGTCTTGAACGTACCTGGGAGGTGAAGAGAATGGATCACTCCCCCTGGTTTAATTTCTCCTATGGTTCACTGACAGGTAATGACTGTGAACCTGAAAAAGCATTGAAATATCTTCGCGAATACAAACTGGATTGCATTGAGTACAGCTTCAATAATTCTGACAGGGATGATCTGTATCCTGAAGCTGGTTATCAGTCATATGAAGGAGCTATAAGGGCCTTCTCCCCAAGGGAATCTTCCGGTGCTATTGTAGCAGACGGAAGCGCAAATGGGAAAGTGGTAAGGGAACCTACCGAATATCTGAGAGACTACTGGATGGCTCGGTATTATGGGATTATTCTGCCTCCCTCAACTGATAACTCCGATCTTATCTCTGTAAAACCATCGGGATTGAAGAATCTGGGAGCAAAACCCTATGATGGTCTTCCAAGACCGGTATTATATTAGATATACTGAAATATTCCTGATTTATATATTTCGTTTTTTACATCAGATCTAATGATAAGAAAGCGCTTAATTATTTTCTACCTGATATTTGCTTTAAGCGAGGGAATAAATATCAGGCTGAATGCACAGTCAGACAAGCCTGTTGACTATGTAGATCCCTTTATAGGAACCGGGTTCTTCGGTCATACCTTTCCCGGGGCATCACTGCCTTACGCATTGGTACACCTGAGTCCTGATGTTGATAATCAGGGCTGGACATATGCTGCAGGATATGCATATACAGGAACCTCCATTATGGGTTTCAGCCATACACACTGGAGCGGTGTGGGGATGGTTAATGGCGGAGATATTCTGCTGATGCCAACTGAAGGCCAGTTATTACAGACCGCTCCAGGCCCGCCTGAAGACCCTGATAAAGGTTATAGATCAAGGTTTGACCATGCCAGTGAAATAGCAACTCCGGGATATTATTCAGTAGTTCTAAAGGATTATAATATAAGGGCTGAACTTACAGCTACAAGAAGAGCAGGTTTTCACCGATACACATTTCCAAAATCAGAAAATTCAAAGATCATTCTTGATCTTGGTCATCAGATAGGCAATAACTCATCACAGGAACTCTCAGAATTAAGGATCAGGGAAAACAACACAATTGAGGGTGTAAAGAGTTCAGGCTTTGGGAAAGTATGTTTTGTCGCTGTATTCAGTAAGCCTTTCACTTACTACGGTACATTTGACAATGAATATGAGACCCCTGAATCAGGAGGAAGCATCTGGCCATATAAAAACGGAGAAAGGGGAAAGAATATAGGTGCATTTGTGACATTCAGAACTGGTCCGGATGAGCAGATCCTTGTCAAAGTCGGGATCTCTTACACCAGTATCGATGGAGCCAGGAAAAACCTTGATGCAGAGATCCCCGGCTGGGACTTTGATGAGGTAAGAAATAATGCCGGTGAGACCTGGAATAAGGAGTTGTCAGCGATACATATTGATGGCGCCACGAGCGACCAGAAAGAGATATTCTATACTGCGATGTATCACTCCCTGCTCGCCCAGTATATTTCTCAGGATGTTGATGGTAATTATACTGGCCCGGATAAAAAAGTGCATGAAGCTTCTGATTATGATTTCTATGGTTCTTTTTCATGCTGGGATACCTACAGGAGCCAGCATCCTCTTCTTACACTAACCGCACCTGATCATGTAAATGATTTTATCCGGTCAATAGACGCAAAAACCAGAGAATTCGGATGGCTTCCCGCCCAGCATTTCCTGAATGTTTTTGGGGAAGCAATGGTTGGGGATCACCTTATCCCGGTAATTGTTGATGCTTATCTTAAAGGTTACCGTGATTTTGATGCAACCTTTCTTTATGAAGCAATGCGAAAGAAGGCACTCGAAGTTCCAAAACCTCCTGTTCCTCTGACAGCAGGTAGATCCGGACTGAAATACTATCTGGAATTAGGGTATACTCCTGTAGACAAAGTAACTGAATCAGTCCCGAATACCCTTGAACTTGCATATGATGACTGGTGTATAGCCCAGTTTGCCAGTGCTCTTGGTAAGCACGAAGATTATGAACTTTTTATTAAAGGGGCGTCAAATTACAGGAACCTGTGGGATTCTCAGACCAGATTCATGAGACCCAAAAAATATGATGGTTCATGGCTTCCAGAAATAGAAGGCCATGAGCAGGAGATAGTTAAGGAGGGAGATCATTCATATTATAAGTATTTTGATCCTCTTCTTGTCGGCCGGCGACCGAACCGGTACTATACAGAATCGAATGCCTGGCAGTATATCTGGTCGGTTCAGCATGATATCCAGGGACTTATAAATCTGTTTGGAGGAAGGAAGGAATTCATCGCAAAACTCGATACTTTTTTTGAGATGAGTCCCGATATCACACCTCCGAAATATGTGGGTGTAGTTGGAACAATTGGGCAATACGTGCATGGCAACCAGCCTTCACATCACGTGGCTTATCTCTATGATTATGCAGGCGAACCATGGAAGACTCAGCAAAGAGCCCGCGAAGTTTGTGAGGAACTTTATCGTACTGGTCCGGGAGGAATCTGCGGTAACGAAGATATGGGATCACTTTCGTCATGGTATGTTCTGAGTGCTATGGGATTCTATCCGGTAACTCCGGGGAGCCCCTATTATGCTATCGGCAGCCCATTATTCGGAGAAGTCAGAATCAAATCCGGAAACACGAAGGTATTCATTATAAAGGCAAACAACAATTCAGGGAAGAACAAATATATCCAGTCTGCAACACTGAATGGCAAAGCAATTACCAGAACATGGATAAGCCATAAGGAGATAACTGAGGGTGGCACTCTCTTGTTTCAAATGGGTCCCGTTCCAAATAAAAGTTGGGGTTCAAAACCGGAAGATGCACCTCCATCTATGAGTAAACGAGACTAATTATTTCTTTAATAACCAGATATCACATATTTTAGATTGCTGCCTCCAGTTCAGGTGAGACTCCTCAGGCTGATCAAAGGAGACTTCAATTTTTCCATCGCTGACATATTTCTGCGGGACAAGGAACTCTTTGAACTCTTCAAGCCCCTTATTGTATAATACAGGTTCGACCCTTTTCCCCGTCAATTCTCAGAAGAGCATCTCCGTAGCCGGCGATCCTGATCAGATAGCGCCCCTTCGGATCAAGGTCCTGATATTCAAGCTTTGGGAAGTTCTGGAACAGTTGAGTCGAAAGTCTTTTCCTGCTAAGGCCATTATCCCACCATGCTACGTCAGTTGCGTCTTCAGTTACGGTTTTTACTCTGGGACCTTTTGATATATCTGAAACGTTATCATAATAGCTTCCCGCTCCCGGATTCTCCCATGTTCTTATAATATCAAGCCTGTCGAGCTTTTCCTTTTCACTCTGCATCTCCCCAATCTTCTCAAATTCATCTTTTAGCCACCACCTGTTATTAAGCGGATAGTCGAGAAAATCAAGGATTGCACCACGTTCTGCGCCGCTTGCATGATATTTTGTTACACTTGTCTGCATGCCGATGGATTGATTCAGGGCTTCACAGTAGTCAACTATCTTTTGCCTCAGTTCAGGTGAAATTAACTCATTTTCTGCCTTATTGACTATTCTCAGTGCCTCTTCCATCGCTTTCTCAGATCCGGAGCTCTTTACATTAGCCAGAATAGAATTAGCCTCTTTCTCGAGGTTCTGCTCATATATTTTCCTCCGTCTTGTATAGGTGTCATAATATGATCTCATAACCAGTTGCTGCCAGCGCCAGTTACCTTTGAGTTCAGGATGACTGGCTTCAAGATTCTGCCAGAAGGCAAATGTTGTTTCAACGCCTCCGTTTTCCTCAAGCGGGCCTGCCCAGTTTCTATCCAGTGCCAGGATCCCGTCAGCGCCGGCATCAGCCAGTGATGAGCCGAAAAAGAAGTTAGAATATTCCGCCATCACCTTATGTACATCTTTTTCCGGATCCCAACCCATCTGACTCCAGATTACCTTATTCACATCGTCATGAACTCCGTCTGAATAGGAGAGAAAACCATCGGTAAATGGGGCATATCTGTTATGTATTTTAGCATAATAAAATGGTTGCGGATTACACACCTCACGTCCTTCTGTCAGAGCGAATGCCTGATCCCAGTTCTCAACAGGGTATTGGCAGCGTACAGTATGTGTGAGATCAGGGTAGTGGCGATGTTTGTATTTTGCAGAAAGACGATGTCGGGTTGCCGCCAGATCAGGACTGCTGGGGCCTGAGACAACTCCTGTGAGCCAGTCAGGATTGTTCCTTTCAATGTATTCATAAAAGTAATCAACCTGTTCTTCGCTAAACCCCTGTAATGAGATCCACATCCCTGCTTCAGGATGGTATTTTTTAAGCTCTGCTGCCACAGCCTTCAGGAAAGGCATAACAAACCTGGGGTGGTTATTTCCGGGATCACCCCCAGGGAAAAATACACCATCAAGACACGGACATTGCTTATAGAAACCGGCATGTTTATGGACTTCATCAAGAAATTTGACGGAGTCAGACAGATCAATGTCAGCCGGAGTCCATACCCAGTAGTCGAGACCGTAATTATTGCAGATCTCGCTCATCCTTGTATTCATCTCATCACGGGGCACCTTCATGACAGGTCCCGGAGGGCCATCCTGGAAAGGAATATTTTCAATGCAGTTTGATCCGAACAGTGCCAGTTCCCTGATATATTGTTCATATTGAGCTACTGACCAGGCATCCCATGAATTTGCCGTATTACGGTATCCTAACTGATGTCCTCTTATCGGATATGCAGGTGCTGTGGCAATTTCATTTTTTCTGTCGAATGAGATTTTTTTCGCCGAAAGCTCTGCATTTCTCAGAAACTCGCCGATCGCAAATACAACTCCCCGTTCATCTGCACAAACCATCCAGAGAATCTTTTTCCATCGGGGTCGCTAAAGATTCTGAATCCCTCAGATTTATTTTCCGGCAATTCAACCCCTGATCTTTTTGGTACAGTTATTCCGCTGATATTGACATCGTTTGTTTTTGCCAGGATAATTAATTGCGATTTCACATTTCCGGATGCTGGAAAGAGTTTCAGAGATGTCCGTTTTTCAATTTCCTCCTGGAGGATTCGGATGGCTGTCTCCCTTACCGGAGATTTTATATCAGGCGAAGCCAGAATAGAAGCTTTGCTTAGATCAATTGCCTGGGATGATAATTGTAAAGGGATAAACAGGAACAATCCAATTATCAGTATTGATGAGTTAAACAGATGTATCTTCATATCGCTCTATTTGTTTCTTTCAATTGTTGTTAAACATAAAGTCGCACAAAGGGTTTCACAAAGGACACAAAGGGAAAAAGCATTATAAAGTATATACATTAATGGTACTATTCCATTGCTGTCTCAATTTTCCAGTCTGCAAAGTTAACCCGGTATTGTTGTTTATCAGGGCCGCCTGCTGCAAGTCCAAGGTCCACCGTTTCTGCTATACCCGGAATATCCTTTGTATGCCGCTCAATTATCCAGTTCTTTCCATCAAGACTTATATAACCGCTGAAACTGTTGCCGTGCCTGACTAACTTCAGGTAAACAGGAGTTTTTGAATTTTCCGGCAGGTTCTGGCTGCTCGCCTTATGCATACAGCCATTTGCAAATTCATCATACTCAATTCCTGCCCGGCCAGGTGTTCCGAAGACAAGCACAGATCCTTTGCTGCCGGGCTGCACGTCGAAGCTCCTGGAAATATCATTACGTACGAAAAGACCTGACCGGAACCATTCATGAGTACGGTTACCAAAACTGACAATCGTAACCGTTGCCACAAAATCCCCCTTAATGCCCTTAAGATAAGCAGCGGCATAGGAATCCTCAGCGTGATAAAAATCAGATCCCCCTGCAGTTATACTGAACCTGTTTGCCCCGGGATCAGATTCTATACTGAATGGCTTTGCCTTGGCAGAACAATACTGAAAGATCTCCATTTTTGAAATATCAACAGGTACAGACTCAAAAACCGAGAGCTCTTTTACTGCGCTGTTCTCTACTCTTAGTTTATGTTGTCCTGGTTTTGCAGTTACATCAAAAACTATTTCCCGTGATTCATTTTCTTTCAATTCAATTGACTTTTTTGCTGACACAGTATTGTCTGTATAGAACGACACATCCATTTTCTGAACTGCTGAAGTAAGATTCTTTGCCATTGCAGTGGCTTTGACTGACTCCCCGTTAAGGGCTCTGTTTTCAGATAGTCTGAAATCTTCAAACACTACATAGGGCTTCTTACCCTCAATTTTTATAGTCTGATAACTGGTTGAACCGATTGCTATACTATGTTCTCCTTCATCATAAATCCTGACCTCAAAGGCAATTTTCCTGGAATTATTTTTTATGACAGGGAAAAGTTTTTTTTCATAGATCTTACCATCAATATAGAGTTCAACTTCATTCATACCTGTTGATCCGCTGTTGAAAACATCTGCGGAAATAATTATCGAACTTCCTGCTGAAATTGCACCGGATGCTGTTTTTGATGCAGCCTCTGTCCTTAAATTACTCTCAGTTAAGACAGGCTTTCCGTCAATTATTATCTCCGGGGCATTCACAGGAGGCTCTATTGTGAAATTATTCCTGTAGATGTTGTCTTCTATGAGAGCGGCGCACAGTTTCATTTCCCCCTGTTCAAGATTATAAAATATATTCTCTTCCGAGGTCCATCCTGCTGACATATTATCAAACCAGAATCCGACATTATCGTTGAAGAATCCTGCATTTACGGAATGAATAAGATTCCCACGGACTATTGAATTGAATGTCATGCCGGCAGTTTTAATTGCACCGGAATCATCTGCCCCAAGCTGAACATCATCAAGATGGTTGTACTCAACAATATAACCACCATCAATGGCTTCCTCCTGGTTTGCCCAGCCCCCGATGTCTATTCCGTATCTGCCCCTTGTTTTTGTGATATAATTATGTGATATTGTAGTATATAATGTATAACTGGCATAAATATTCATACCCCCGCAATTAGAGAATTTGTTATAGGAAACTAAAGCTTCCCTGGTGATCTCCCTTCCGTCGCCTGGTTTGGATGGCCCGATAATATATATACCTCCATTATCGATAGTTTCAAATATATTATTCAGGATACGTGTCTGGTAGCAACCTTCCTTAACTGAAATTGCTGTACCTCCGCATGATCTTGTTTCATTGTCACCAAATTCGCAGGCATGGGCAAATCTGAATGTCACCGCACTGCTGCCAGAATTGGTCCCCTCAAGAGTAAGCCCGTAGAACCTCAGGTTCCTGACAGGCTTACCCATTTTCCCATTAACATCAATCAGCTGACCAAGGAGTGTTACTCCTGCACTGATCCTGGCGGGATCATTCATCCCTTTTTCAGGAATAAAAGACAACTCTTTAAGTTTTTTATCGAAAAACCACTCACCGGGTGAATCCATAAGCGATTTTATATTTTCAATATAATACCTGGGCGGCACGATAACTACCCCATCCTGTGGTGTTTTGAAAGTAGCTACCCTGTTCTTTTCATCAACTTTTGCTATTGAATTGATACCTGTATGCCAGCGGAGCAACATTATTATCCTGTTTCCTTCCAGATCTTTCCATGGCTTTATATCTCCTTTGTTGAAATGCAGTTCTCCCGTGGTAACAGATATTGCCGGAGGGACAAAATAGCCTGTGTCAGGTGTCCTGGCAAGTGTCATCATCTTACCATTGACTATAAGCATGGCAGCGGTGTCGCCATCGAAAGGGGCAATCCAGATGTTCCCCGATTTTTTCCAGCCTGAGACAGGCTTCTCACCTGAAATTACCGGTTTTTCACCGGGATATGCCGCATATGTAACATAGTGGTCTTTCAGTTTATGGTATTCAAACGCTCCGGTAGGCAGATTAGTCTCAACCCTTTCCCCACCGTCTTCAGACTCAAATAACAAAGGCTTTTCAAGCGAATAATGGCCATCCCTGATATATACCAATATGTCCTTTCCCTTTCCGAAAGGATGTGGAGATCCAATCCATCTTTTTTCAACAGGAGGATCTTTTGGAAAAAATACCCTGGATTTCAGATCCCTGACAGCCTTTTGTGACCTTTCAATTGTACGAAACGGCCCATCACTTTTGTCGCCGTTGGGTTGTGGAAGAGTTCCCGACCAGCTGTCATCTCCCGCAGGTGAAACATAAAAATCCGCTTTTTCAGGATAGCCGAATTTAATCCATTTATCACCCTGGAGGAGTTTCCCTTCTCTGTTCAGGTCTGTAATCTGGCTAAAAGAATTATTGATTATCATGAAAGTAAAAAGACACACAGAGAAGAGGTAACTTTTCATGAGCTTTTATATTTGAATTTTACAGTTGTTGATTCAGCTATCAAACTTATCCAATCCTGATGAATTCCTGCAATGAGTTTTTGCCGATTGATTATGGTTTTTTAACTGATTAAAGCGGATAGAGGTCAGGCCCATCCATTTTTTGGATAATTAACCATACAAAATCAGTAAAATACCGGAAGTATTTATTCGTTACATATTGTTATTTTGCAGAGAGGGCATGAATTTCGGTTGTCTGCCAAGTACATTCTGCTTTTGGCCTGGTAATCAGGCGACATCCTTATTCCTCTGAAATTTGTATCTTTAAATTGATTTATACACCTTAAAAATAAGCCATGGCAAGGATATTACTGATAAGTATGATTCTTCTTTTAAATGTTCCTTCTTTCAGCCAGGACAGAACATTGGATCTTATGCCGGTACCACGATCAGTTAAGCCTACGGGTGAGAAATTCCGGATAAAGAAGAGCTTCACTATCGGAATTAGCGGTCATCCTGGTGAAAGGGTCTACAGTGAAGCCACACGGTCACTCAGACGACTTGATAACCGGATGGGATTTTTCTTTTTGCAGGGAATGATCACATCGAAAGACAGTTCAAGATCAGCCGGCCTGCTGATTGATGTGAAGCGTTCTGCAGCCGTTAAGCTTTATGAGGATGAGAGTTACCAGCTGATCTCTGGCTCAAAACAGGTAAGGATCGTTGCCAACACTGATCTGGGAGCTATACGCGGCCTTGAGACCCTGCAGCAACTGATAAGTGTTGACGATGCCGGATATTATTTTCCTGGGGTGGAAATAAACGATGCACCGAGGTTTCCATGGAGGGGGCTGCTTCTAGATATCACCCTTCACTGGATGCCTATGGATGTCGTAAAAAGGACTCTTGATTGTATGGCATCGGTCAAGATGAATGTATTGCACCTTCATCTTACAGAAGATCAGATGTTTGGTATAGAGTCAAAGGTTTACCCGAGATTGCACGAGGTGGGTGCCGAGGGTAATTATTACACACAGGAAAACATAAAGGAGATCATTGCCTATGCCGATCAGCGCGGGATCCGCATTATACCTGAGTTTGATATTCCGGGTCAATGTACATCATGGCTTAAGGCATATCCTGAACTTGCAAGCGTTAAGCGAGATTATGAGCTGCAGAGGTATTTTGGTGTTTTTGATCCGGCACTGGATGTTACAAAAGATTATACTTATAAGTTCCTTGACACTCTTTTTACAGAAATGGCTCAGCTGTTTCCTGATGAATATTTTCATATTGGCGGAGACGAGAATACAGGGAAGGATTGGGACAGAAATCCTGATATTAAAGCTTATATGGATAGTAAGGGAATGACAACATACAGGGAGCTGGAAACTGAATTCATCAGCAGATTGCTGCCTATTCTCAAAAAGAACGGAAAGAAGATGATGGGATGGGATGAGATACTCAGGCCGGGTGTACCGCATGATATAATGATACAGTCCTGGCGGGGCACCGAGTCGCTTGTGGAAGCTGCAAAAAACGGTTATACAAGTCTGCTGTCGACTGGTTATTACATTGATCTGATTCAGCCTGCCGACTTTCACTATCTTGTCGATCCTGTACCGGTCAACACCATTCTTACTCCTGAAGAGCAGAAGCTTATAGTAGGGGGTGAGGCTACAATGTGGACGGAGCATGTCACACCTGAAACTGTTGATTCGCGGATATGGCCACGGACAGCTGCAATTGCAGAAAGACTTTGGTCTGATGCCTCTGTGACAGATGTTGATGAAATGTACAGAAGACTGGACCGTATAAGCCTTCTGCTTGAAGGCATGGGATCAACACATCTTAAAAACAAGGAGATGCTGATGCGCAGACTTGCCGATTCATATGACACGAAAGCTCTTGAGGTGCTGGTAGATGTAATAGAGCCGCTTAAAATCTATGAACGTAATGCCGGTGATACTATGTACACAGTCTTTTCTCCCTATACCAAAATCGCCGATGTGGCCACACCCGATCAGAAAGTTGCAAGGGAATTCAGAAATATTGTCACAACATATTGCAGTACAAGAGATAAGAAACTCGAAGATATTATTATTCATCATCTGAAAATGTGGAAAGATAATAGTGCCGGCTTCAGGGAAGCTGTAAGAAAATCACCTGTACTCGCTGAGGCTTCAATACTCTCTGAAAACCTTGCAAAGATCTCAGAGAAAGGCCTGCAGGCTGTTGGCTACCTTAAGAACGGGTCAAAGCCGCCCCCGGGATGGAAAGAAAAATGCCTCGATTTAACAGAAAAGGCTAAGGAGCAGGGAGGAAGATGCGAACTGCAGGTGGTCACCGCCATTGAAGAACTGATTGAAACTGCCGGCAGATGATATAACCAATCATTAAAATGATAACCAAACTATTATTATTAAAGATATTTCATCAGATAAATAAACAAAATATTTCAAATGAATCAGACAGGTCCTTATGAAACAGGAGGGCGATTGATTTCCCTCGACGCATTTCGTGGAATAACAATAGCAGCAATGATCCTGGTAAATTTTCCGGGTAACGGCGATAATGTTTATGCACCCTTAAATCATACACACTGGAATGGTATTACTCCTACAGATCTTATTGCACCATTCTTCCTTTTTATTGTCGGTGTTGCCATAGCTTTTGCTTATACGAAAAGACTTGAGGCTGGAATGAGCCCATCAAAAATGTATCCAAAGCTGATCGGACGTTCTGTAAAAATATTTGCCGTTGGAATGTTGCTTAATATTCTGGGATTGTTTCCTGATTTTAATTTTGCAGATATACGGTATACAGGAACTCTCCACAGGATTGCGATCGTCTTTCTTGTCTGCGGATTAATTTTCCTTAATACCAGCTGGAAAACTCAGGCCTTGATAGCTGCATTCATACTCATCGCTTACTGGCTTGTAATTAATTTTATCCCATATCCTGGCTATGGGAAGGTAATGCTGGAACGTGATATAAATATTGCCCAGTGGATAGATAACAGATTTATGCCGGGCAAATTGTACCAGGACGTCTGGGATCCGGAAGGAATATTAAGCACATTTCCTTCAATTGTTACCGGGATCACCGGTATGCTGGCAGGAACGCTGCTGCTTAAGATTAAGTCGAATGAATACAGGGTGATGTGGCTTTTTTTACTGGGATTTCTTGCAACCATTATAGGAGTTGCCTGGAATTGGATTTTTCCTTTAAATGAGAATATCTGGACAAGTTCATTTGTCATGTTCACATCGGGACTGGCTTCAATGACGCTGGCTGCATCGATTTTTGTTGTTGATATTCTCAATTACCGGAAGGGAGCCGGCTTCGGTGTAATATATGGATCAAATGCCATAGCCATTTATGTTCTGGCTGATATCTTTGCTCTATTCTTCTATGGGATCAAACTGGGAGGAAGCACTCTGAATGACCATTTCTTCAATTTCTTTACATCTGTCGGTGGTGCTCCTGAATTTGTAAGCATGATCTATGCATTGCTGTATGTGGGGATTCTTTTTATCCCGGCATACATTCTTTATAAAAGAAAAATATTTATAAAATTGTAATAATCAATTGACCATGAATGCTGCAGAAAACTGGAAAACCTTTAACCCTTCAGGGATAAAGCGTATTCTGGTAACCATGCTTTTGCCAGGTGATGAATGGCTAAAGATCCTTTCTGAAGCAGGTTACAGGACTGAAGTCTGGGTGGCCCGGGAGAACCTTACCAGGGAAGGTATGACTGAAAGAATCGGGAATGATTGTACTGCGGTAATAGGTCAGCTTAGAGAGAAATGGGACGCCTACATATTCTCTGTTCTTAGCACAGCAGGAGGAGTTGCGTATTGTAATTATGCAGTCAGATATGATAATGTGGAACATTGATCCATTTCTTGGCGAAAATCCGCCACAGCATCTCAGATTTGATAAATCGATACTAAAAGTGTTGACCACGGAGTTGAACTTTATAAACATCTTGCCTTCTGGAAATTGAAACCATATCAGATTTCCGGAAATGTGATGCATGGCCCCTCATATAGCCTCTGCCACTGGCTTAGAGAGGGAGAATGATTCCCAAAATATTCTGAATAAATCGATCTAAAAGGCTTAACCCTGTTTCACGGAGTTATTACCACGGAGTTTCACGGTATCCAATACAATCATCTTTTAATATTGCTTTTCAGGGTATTATGGTGTTTGTTTTAGAAATGCTTGCAAACGTATTGCAAAGAAGATTAACTTTTATTAATGAGCAACAGCAGATTATATAATTTGTTACCAGAATACTGAAGTATTACACTCAGGCAGTTAACCCCGTGGAAAATTATTAATTTTTATCTTTTTACTTTTTCTGATTAGCCAGATCTCCGCAACCTGAGAACCCCGTTCACCCTCTCCCGAATCATCCTGTCCGCACGTCCATTTAAACCTGACTTCCCCATCATTTGTTACTTTTTCCGGGAGGGAAAACTCGAACAGCGGTTTTGTGCCCATTCGTATATAATCATGTATCGTTACTCCATCTGCTGTCAGTTTCATATTTGACCGGAAGCGTCCGGTATAGGCTATCCTGAGAGTGTATGCTGCACTGGTATCTAGGTTATTATATTCAATTTCGAGCGGAGTGTCGTATAATGTATTGATCTGATTCATCCAGGCTAATGGTGTTGTCTGACCTTCAAAACCTTTTGCAACAACCTCATGTACCCAATCAACACCTGTCAGGCCTACTCCAAAGCTGACACGCGGTGATTCCAGACTTCCCGGATCTTCTGCCCAGCTCTTTTCTGACTTTACCCTTTTCCATGAAGACGGGCTTCCAAAATCGTCATAGAAACCTCCGGGTCCGGGATCAGTTCTGTGGAGAATTCTTTCAATTGCTTCCAGCCGTTCCGGTTCTCCTCCATGATTTTCAGCCTTATCCAGCTGATCCAGTAACCACATGGCGTCATTCAACGGTATATCAATATTGTCAATGAAGTTTCCCCTGCCTCCGGCAGCATGATGCTTCTCTATCGTCAGCTGAGCTCCGAAGCTTCTGAATAGTGAATCAGCAAGATCATAACAACGCTGTTTTAATTCCTTTGATACAGGCTTTTCATGTGCCAGAAAAAGTGTGTTTCGTGCCTCAGAAATGGCATTCAATGATCCCAGAGCTTCGGCCTGGCTGAGAGTATTTCTCGCCTGACGCTCAAGATGGGTCTCATATATTAATCTCCTCTGAATATATGCATCAAAATATGCCCTGATAAGGCCGCTCTGGAAACGAGGATTAGCAAGGACATTTTCTGATGCTGACCTCTCCATGTCCTGCCATTGCTCAAAAGTCCTCTCCACATTGTCATTTGTCAGCAAGGTTCCCCTGAAATTACGCTCAAGAGCGAGGAGCCCCTGCGCTACTCCTTCGGTGTAGCCTGGACCAATAAAATACCTGGCGTAGTCTCTGAGTGTTTCTGTAACCGGCATTGACGGGTCCCAGTCCTGACCGCTCCAGACAAATTTGTTCACATCATCATTAGTACCCTCTGAATAGCTTATGCTTCCGCTGGCCAGACCTGAATAAAGATTGTGAATATATTTTTCATCTTCAGGCCTGGGATTAATACATTCCCTGCCTAATGTCATGGCAAATGCCAGATCCCATTCAGGAACCGGGTACTGACAGCTCAGGCTGTGTGTGATGTCGGGGTAAAGTCTCACAGCAACGGATTGATTTATCAGCTTCTTTACCTCCGGAAGAGGAGTGCGGATCCATGGCCCATAGACAATACCTCCAAACCAGTCATATTGTTTATTTACATTTCTGTAAAAGGCGGAATACCATTCCTTCCCCGGCTTAAAAACCTGCGGCGACACCCATATTTTAGCCTTGGGATGATATTTATGAAGGACCACTGCCACTTTTCCAAGCCAGTCAAATAAAATGTCCGGATCCAGCTCACCAGGATCGCCTGCCGGGACAAAAAGGGCATCAAGCCTTGGTAATACGCTGAAGATCCTGTCACGCTCCTCCAACTCTTTCTTTATTGAATCAGCTGAACTGTAATCACTGCCCATATTCGGATACCACATCCATACATTCAGGCCATATTCCTTACAGATGCGTGATTGTTCCGCAATCATCTCAATAGCAGGGATCTTCATGTGAATGCTGGTCGGATCATCATCAGTGCGTGGAGGCATAATTTCTATACTATTGACTCCAAATATGACAAGGTCCCGGATATATGATTCATACTGTGCCACACTCCATGCATCGTAAGCATTCGTTTTGGGACGGTATCCAAGCTGATGCCCGCGGATATTACTGACAGGAGTGGAGGAGAGGTTTATTTTTTCAGGCATGAGGATCCTGTGATCAATCATTTCCATTTTCCTTAAAAGCCAGCCAACACCATAGAGTACACCTGCTTCATCATGACCAGCGATTAAAACTGTATTGCCATCAGTGGAGATAATTTTATAGCCCTCCCGGCCTGTTGCCTGAAGCTTCCTGAGCCCGGAGCTGAATTTTTCCGGCAGGCTCACCATCCGTCCTTCCACACCCAGAGTAATTAGCTTCGTGTATCTGGCAGATGGTTTGTATATTACAGGCAGTAACAAATCAGTGCGTTTTTGAATCTCACCCTTCAATACAGTTACAGCTTTCTGAAGATGAATATTATCCTTTTCACCGAGCAGGATGGCCGCACCTGAAAAATCAATGTATTGAGCCAAGCCCGTAACTGAAAGAAGGAGAAAAATAAATATAGAGGAGAATCTTCTCTTATTATTCATGATAATTGAATTAATTATGATGTAAAAACCTGACCAATATCGGTATTGAGCCTGATCTGCCTGTAAATGATGAAGATGCGATGCAGTATTTAATAAAAATTTTATAATCTGATTAAGAGGTAATTACATTCTTTTCTTACGATAGTGCACGGCTGTAGTTTGCCATGTCACTGTATCATTTAAGTTCAGACATTATCTCCAGCTTTCCTGATAATGTTTTTTTCTCCCTTAAGCTCCCTTAAAATATTTATATCATCCTGATATTTATCTGCAAACAGGAAAACATCAGAACTGTGTATTATGATATTAGCGCCTGCCATGGCCCATTCCTTTTGAAGTGAAAGGGTTCCGCGTGAGCCATTGTGACCGCCTGCTGCAACTCCTGATTTCCTGGCGTTCCTGATTATATCACAACTCAGATCAATGAATTCCCTGCTTTCATATTTCTCAGGAAGTTCGTATGATACTGACAGATCGTGGGGCCCAATTATAATTCCGTCTATTCCCGGTCCATCGATTGCCTTTATTGAAAAAAACTCATCCATATTAGCCACCCCTTCAGGGCTTTCAATATTCAATAGAAGAGTGTTGTTCCTGTTGTTGTTTTTAAGACAGGCTTCCAGTTCTGCTCCTGGTTTTTCTTTGCCGAGCAGTATATTTCTCAGCTTTTTTCCTTTCAGTGGCCGGAATTTAACTGCCCCGACCAGTTCCAATACCTGTTCGATATCTTCGGCATATGGAGCAAGTACTGTTCCTGCTCCGCTATCAAGCGCCTGTGTTGCAAGAAACGGATCAGGTTGAAGTATCCTCACAACAGGATTGATACCGGCTGCCCTGTATGCCCGGCACATCCATCCGAGTGTTTCAGGGTTATAAAGAATATGTTCGTTGCAGAGAAATACAAAATCCGGTCCAAGGTTGAGAATTGTGTCAAACATCCTGGGAGAAGTGGAAGTCACAAGTGTACCATATACTGTTTTGCCCGAGAGTAACGTTTCCCGGAATTTATTTCCTGTCACGATTTTCCTCCTTCCTACCTGCGTGATGAGTCATTTTTAGCTTCAATGCTGTTGCCGAATCTTGCGGTTATCTCTTTCCAGGTAGTAATAGCGATGCCTTCATTCCTGAAAAACTTAATCACAATGGGATCAGAAAACAGTTCTGCCTCCCAGACTCTTTGCTGCCATGTGCCGGTAATACTTTTGAGGTTTGCCGTTAGCAGCGAAGGGTGAAAAATGATCTCTGTAAGACCGGCATCAAGGGATTTTACAAGCACAAGGAAGCGGGCTCTTTTTTCCTCATAACTCTTGCCTTCCGGAACACTGGTAAAATTATCAAGTTTAGGCATTGAATAGCTGCTTACAAGGTTGATCACCTTTTCATCAATAGGATACCCTTCCTTTTGGAACCTTTCTGCCACTCCAGGAACAGAAAGGTTAATGATATTGGCAGGGATCTTATAATCTTCTGCAACCCGGATGAATACCTTTACATATTCAGACGAACCGTAAAGTGTTCCCATATGAGTATCTATATGGCTTGGTTTAAGTCCCAATGACAACATCCTGTCAATCTGGGCACGTATTTCGGTTTCTACCTCAGCAGGAGAAGCATTCATGACCACCTGAGGTACCTCATGCCAGAATTTGCCTTCAGGGTCAATAAGTCCTGGTACTTTGTCTTTATCTGAAAGTGGTCCCCACCTGTAATTCTTCCATTCACTCGTAAGTGTAAGATGGACTCCAATGTCTGCTTCAGGATATTTTTTGACCCATTCTATTAGTGATACGGCTTCAGGGCATGGCATCATAACTGCAGCAGACATGAGGTTCCCGTTTTTGATGTAGCGCTTCACTGCTCCATTTGCTTCCGGGCACATTCCGGCATCATCCATATGAAGAAGAAGGACCTTTTGTCCATGTGCGAATCCAAGCTTTTCAGACCATCTTTCACCAGGCTTAGCCTGTTCCTGTACACATATTTTTGCTGGATCAACAACGACATGCCTGATTGTTTTCTTACCTTCTCCGAGTGAATAGGAATATGAGATATTTAAAAACCCGTCATTTGTCTGTATAAGACATGGGTAAGAAAAGCTTCCTTTTTTGTCTTCCTGGTATTCAATGAGTTCTTTCCATTTCCATGTTGAACCTTCGTCATCTGAAATATATAGAGAAAGCTGGTAGCGACCGTCAGAAATATCATTACCAAAAAATGCCCATTTACCATCTTTCAGGACACACAGTTCGACGCTTGCTTCGTTAGGGATATTCGTTTTCTCTGATAATGTCCAGGATTCGCCGTTATCTGTTGATGTGCTGATGTGCACCCTGGCAGGAGAATCTCCGCTGTCTCGCATATATGCAACAATTGTTCCATCCTTCCTTACAGCCAGTGCCGGTTGGATAGGTCCTCTGCCGACAATCGGAAGGCTGTTCCTCCACGTTGTACCGTCATCATCCGAAATTGCAACCATTGAAAAGTTAAAGCCGTCTGAATAGAGCGGAAGCAGTATCCTTCCATCTTTAAGAGTCAGAGGATGAATACGCGTCATCCATCCAATGCTTCTTTTGGAAAGATCCTTACTGGCTTCCCTGATCATGTCGTCGTACAGAGGTGCATACGATGCCCATCCTGACTGATTTTCAGGCATTTCGCTGAATTTATTCCCAACCTCTTTCGCAAAACTGTCATCAGGTTTAAACAGAATATTATCCTGCCATTCCCAATTTGGCGCTCCATCTCCTGAGTAGTCCGTTGATGTCCTGTATCTTAAAATAGAGTTTTCCCATTTGTTGGCCAAAACAGCTATCCAGAACATAAATAGTTTACCCTTCCTGTTCATAAAGAGTACCGGATTACAATCCGGAATACCTTTTGTATCCGCCATCAGGAAGGGAACAGACCATTTGTCACTGCCCTTCTTTAATCTTGCACCCATTATCCTTACATCATCAGCAGTACGCTCCCCGCTTCCCTGGAACCAGCATGCCAGCAGATCTCCATCAGGCAGACTTACAATGCTGCTGCCGTGAACATGTTCATTCTGGAAGGGGAATATAAATTCTTCTCTTACAATGGATTTACTTGCATTCCTCGTCTGAGCAAGGCTGCTTAAGGAATAAAACAGTAAAAAAAGCGGGATTAGCCTGATCTGTTTCATAATTCTATTGGTAATTGATATAGATAGATAATAAATGGAGTTGAAAAAATATGATGTTTATTCATTCAATCCTTTGCGATATTTTGTGCAGAACCTTTTATGGTTAAAATTAATTAAAATTAAACACGAAGGACTCTAAGGGGGATCACAAAGGAACGCAAAGGAACAGATGGAATAGAATGGAAAACAAAGTAATACAAATGAACAAAATGGAACACTAAGATAAGTACCTTATGAATAATCAGAACATAATTTTATTCAGCTCCTCAACGTGTTGCTCAATTTTCCGTCTTTCCTCAGATCTGAATTTGCGAAGAGGAAAGGCTACGTAATCGTTGCATATGCCCATTACTGACAGGGTGCATTTGATTCCCTTTATTATTTTTGATTTATGTTTGCCCACATTGAAAATGGTATCGTCAATTTTCATGACCTTTTCGCGCAGCAGGGCAATTTTGATCAGATCTTTATTAAGCGAAGCATTGTAAAGATCTACAAAAAGCCTGGGATATAAATTGGCTCCGCCAGCAACAGCTCCATGACCACCATGCAGAATTGTTTCCGGAAGGAACAATTCTGTTCCAGCAATTACTGAGAAATCAGGAGAATCTTTAAATTCCTGAATAAGAGAAAAAAGGTATGCCATATCTCCGGAACTGTCTTTTATGCCTATTGCCCCAAGTTCCTTTGCTTTTCTGATTGTCTCGACCGACATATGCATTTTTGTACAGCTGGGCATATCATACATCAGGAATGGGAGGGGTAGTTTTGGCGCTATGCTTTCGAGATACTCCCTCATCTCTTCCTGCGAAATAGGAACATAATATGGAGGGGCTATAACCAGACCATCCATTCCTGCACTTTTGGAATATTCGGCTATTTCCAGTGAACCATGCAAGGCTGTATCCGTAATTCCAACAACAACAGGTATCCTGTGATTCACCAGTTCTCCCGTCCTTTTAATAAGCTCTTTTCTCAGATTATAATTCAGACTGGTTGCTTCACCAGTGGTTCCAAGTATAAATAACCCGTGAACTCCACCGGATAACAGATGTTCAATCAGTTTCTCCAGTCCCTCAACATCAAGTGTATTGTTATCCAGAAGAGGTGTGACGACAGGTGGAATAATTCCGCTTAATGGTAATTTCATAGGTTTTCAGATCTATATTGTTGTTTTAACAGTACCTTTTTAAAGTGTCCGCTAAAAAGAGTCTTATATGAAAATGTACTATTCATACTACAAAGTAACCCTATTATGCACATCGTTACTTCTTTTATATTGTTCTGTTTACATTGATTTTTAACCTAAGAAATCGGAAAAAACAATTATTTTTACATTTTAAGGTTAAAAAGCTTGCTATGGAGATCATTTATGAAAAGATATTTGTTTCTCATGAACACTCCTTTATAACCAGGAAGATGTGGATGGATCCTAATTCGCATAAGATCCATTCTCATAAGAATTTTGAACTGAATTATATACTGTCAGGTTCCGGGAATAGGATCATAGGCAACAGTATATCAAGCTATTCTGAAGGAGATCTGGTTCTTCTGGGTCCCAATATACCTCACTGCTGGAATGTTCTTGAAACTGCAGAGAACAGCCCTTCCGAGTGTATCGTAACTCATTTCTATGAAAACATTATTACTTCCGATTTCTTCAACATTCCGGAATTGGATGATGTTGTGACACTTCTGAAGAACGCCGGGAACGGTATCTGGTTCAGAGGAAAGATAGCCGAAAAAGTCGGACAGACACTCAGAAAGATGGTAACACTTGAAGGCCTTCCAAGATATATTGAACTATTAAGGGTTTTCAACCTGCTGCTGCAGATAGAAGACAAGGAAGAACTGGCTCTTCCTTCATCACTCCCCGACCACTACGACAAGCACCACGACCAGATCAACAAAATCTATGAATATGTATTTAAAAATATACAATCGGGGATCAAACTGAAAGAGGCCGCTGAGCTGGTATATATGGAGCCAGGCTCATTCTGCCGTTATTTCAAGAAAAAGACAAATCAGACATTCATGAACTATGTTAAGAATGTTCGTATTGGACTGGCTGCCAAAATGCTGGCACAGACCGATAAACAGATAACCAGGATAAGCTATGAGTGCGGATACAGCAATCTTGCCAATTTTAATCACTATTTCAAGTGTGTTATGAAGAAAACTCCTTCAGAATACAGGAAGGATTTTCAGTAACACAAAGATCCATTTTATTGTCACTGGCATTTCTCACCCAGACAGCAGCGATTCTTCGTTAATATATCATATGATTCTGGTAATAATTGATAATAAAAAAGAGTTTTTCTTCCATTTCTTTGTCTGACACTCATTAATTGTTACCGGTTCCTGAATATCTGCCTGCTTATGCCGATAAAATTCCCAATTGCAGATTATCATAAACAGGCTAAACGGGATAAGAACTATATATTCCCGGAAGCAGAGATGCTGAGATCAGTGAATCAGAAAAACCGGCAAAAGAATCAGGAGAGATAGAATATAAGGGTTATAGTGAAGATTATCATATATTTAAGACCGGTTCGGGTAAGTATAAGTTTACTTTGAAAGATTTAAAAAAAGATAATGAATAAATTTCTGTCTGCACCTATCATAATTAATTCAAGGGAGTTTTTCTGGATAAATCAACCAGTGCATTTTTCTTTTGAGAAAGATGTTTTGACTATTGACACCAGTCCTGAAACTGATTTCTGGCAGAGAACTTATTATGGTTTCAGAAGCGACACTGCCCATGCTCTGGTCACGGAAAGAAAGGGCGATTTTACCTTCAGTATAAAAACAGATTTCAAGTCAAAAACCCTTTATGATCAGTGCGGAATAGTACTCTATCAAAATAATGATAACTGGATTAAGGCATCGGTGGAATATGAGAACAGCGACTTTTCAAGGCTTGGGTCAGTAGGAACGAATCTGGGTTACTCAGATTGGGCGACCACTGACATATCTTCATCAATAAGCACCATGTGGTACAGGTTGAGCAGGATAGGACAGGATTTTCTTATTGAGAATTCCACTGATGGTGCTAAATATTCCCAGCTGCGTATGTTACATATGCATCTGCCGTTGGTGGATGCCAGAATAGGTATTTATGCATGCAGTCCGGGAAAATCCGGATTCAGGGCAAAATTTTCTGAATTTTCAATTGGTTCGTGTGGCTGGGCCGGGCCTGTGTCATCTTAAAAAATGTAATGATTATAATTCCTGAAAAAGAAAGTTGATTATGAAAGGAACTGGTTTGTTAAAACTAAATTATTTGTGGTTAAAGGGACTAATTATTCTGCTTCCGGCACTCAATTCTTGCAGTCATTCCGGAGGCGAACTGGTAAATATTTCCAGCGATACCGTTTATGCAGATATTCCCTTCGTCCAGGAGTACCACGAGGCCTTTAGTGCAGGTGTAAAAACCGGTGATAATGAAATAAGGAGCATTGCAGTGGATCATGGTTCAAACATTTGGATTGCAACAGCTTCAGGAGTTTTTAAAAAGGGAGCAGTAACGACTGAATGGGAAGAGATTATTTCGGGGAAGGAGAGGGGACCTGCATATTCGGTTGTTGTAAATTCCCGCGGTGACGTATTAATTGGAGCATGGAATGGGCTTTACAGGTACAGGGATAATAATCTTACCAGGGAAGATGGCCCGGTTCCTCCGGTTTCAGAAATCTGTGCCGATATTGAAGGAGATTATGCACTCGGCCCATTTGGCATCTGGAGGTTTGTTGAAAACAACTGGGAAAAGCAAAATTACAGCATTGCCCGTTCAGTCCGCGATGTTCTGAGTGATAATAAAGGAACATTATGGGTTGCTACCGATGCAGGGCTGTACAAGTGCAGAAAAGGTGAGACACAGCTTATTCAGGACGTTTCGGAACTGATAAGCTGCAATGTTAAAGCCATTGCTTTTAACCGGGATGGAAAATTGTGGGCAGGTGTTCTTGGCGGAGTCTCGGTAAGAGACAGTGTAAATCTGATTGAAAACATGACACCTGCAGACGGAATTCCATCGGCTAATATCAGGTGTATCGGGAGGTCTCCGGATGGTGCTATGTGGGTGGGTACGGATGTTGGCGTTGTGAGGTTCGCAGTCGACGGATCACATTCGTTACGTTTCAGCAGAAGATGGCTCACAGACAACAGGGTGACGGATATTGACTTTGACAGCAAAGGAAACGCCTGGATCGGAACCGAAAATGGAGTCAGCGCCATTAAACGGAAGACAATGACACTTGCAGAAAAGGAGACTGATTTCTACAATCAGCTAATGAAAAGACATATGCGGGAACCCTGGACATGCGGAGTACTTAGGCTGGAAACACCCGGAGACACAGCTACATGGCAAAATTCCGACGATGACAACGATGGTGAATATACAGGCGGCTATCTCGCTATGGAAAGTTTCAGATATGCTGCAACAGGAGATCCTGATGCCCGTGCTAAAGCCCGCAAAGCCTTTGATTTCCTTAAGTTCCTCCAGGAAGTGACCGCTACTGAAGGGTTTTTTGCCCGTTCAGTTATACCTGTGACCTGGAAAACAATGAGTGATCCAAACCGGAAATATGATGAAAAACAGCTTGCGGAAGAGCTGGTAAAGGATCCGCGATACAAACCTGTTGAAGAGAGATGGAGAAAGTCGAAAGACGGAAGGTGGTTATGGAAAGGGGACACAAGCAGTGATGAGATGGACGGACATATGATGAGTTATTTTTTCTACTACGAACTTGCTGCTGATGAAGAGGAAAAGGTATTGATCAGGAATCATGTCAGGAGGATAATGGATTGCCTGATAAGGACAGGGTATAACCTGATTGATATTGACGGTACTCATACAAGATGGTCTGTATGGTCACCGGAACAGCTGAATAATGATCCTGACTGGGCCTCAGAGAAAAGCCTGAACTCAATGGAGCTTCTGGCATATCTTAAATTTGCTGCTCATATAACAGGAGATGATAAATATGAAAAAGAATACAAACATCTAATAAAAGAGGAGGGCTATCTTGAAAATGCTTCTCATCTGAATTCTAAAAATCCTGCATGGCAGATTTATTTTGACCGTACAATGGAGGGATATCTTTTCCCAATATTGATAAAATATGAAGAAGATCCTGAACTGAAAAAATTCTACAGAGATCTTGCTGATGAATGGATGAATAGCCAGGAAGCCGGAGAAAATCTCATTAACAATTTTACTTATGCATTTGCAACAGGGAATAAAGTAAATACGAGACAATCGGTTGAATTTTTAAGAGATACGCCACTGGATCTTGTCGACTGGCCAATTGATCATACACTGCGTGAAGATGTTCATATCGTACGAAAACCTATCCTTGAAGAGATTCAGGTTGAAGAGCTTCCATCAGCAAGCGAAAGATCGACGGTGAGATGGGATAAAAACCCATGGTCTGCAGTTCAGGGAAATGCTTCCCAGGTCAGGGAACCGGTATTCTGGCTCTGGCCATACTGGATGGCACGTTATCTTAATGTAATTCAGCCTTCAGGTCAGAAATAGATTGTTATATGGTTATATTCTGATGGTGATGTAACAAAATATTAATAGTGAAAATATATCTATTATGGGATTTATTGCTTTTATTTCTAACCCGATTGAATTCTATTTATTAACCCGGAAAAAAAATTAAAAATCATGATCTCTGTAACTCGGATAATGGGCATCCTGCTTTTTTCAGCTTTTTGTAATCAATTATATTCTCAAAAAAAAGTTGAAGTTCTTACTGTTCCTGCTGGCGAGAGGATATCAGAAATTAAAATGGGAGGTACAACAATATTGCCAAGCGGCAGGTTTCTTACACCTGCCGGCGATTTGCTGCGGATCACCGATGATCCGTTCGGCATAGCCATTGCTCCTGATGGAAAAAAAGCTGTCACACTTCACGATGGTGTTTTTACAATTATCGACCTTGTCTCACTTGCCTCCACAAGAGTCCCCAGTTATGATGGCCGCATAAAATCACCGCTTTCCGCTGGTTCCTATCTTGGGGTTGCCTTTGCATCTGACTCAAAAACTGTTTTCCTGAGCGGTGGCGATAATGGAGCCATCATTATCTATGATATAAACAGTTTTTCGCGTCTTGATTCGATTTCTCTGAACGGAAGAGTCGGAGATATTGATTTCAAAGACAGTTTTACATCCGACCTTGTCTATAATGAGCCTGAAAATGAACTTATTGTACTCGACAGAGGAAATTTCAGGATGGTTCGTCTTGATCTGAAATCCAGGAAGATAACAGCATCCGTGAATGTTGGCCGTCAGCCATTCGGCCTCTCCATCAGTCCTGACAGGAAGACAGCTTTTATCGCACATGTAGGAATGTATGCATATCCCCTCATAACAGGAGCTACTCCTGAAAATTATGATTCGCTTTTGATTTCTCATCATCCTTATGGAGACAATACTCCTGAATCTGTTAACGGTACTGTCGTGGAAGGAAGAGACGTGCCAGGTGTAGGCAGCCCCCTGCATCCCGATGCAATGAGCGTTTTTACAGTTGATCTTCAGAACAATATGGTTGTTGATAAGTTCAAGACCGGCTATCAGATAGGACAAATGATAGAAGATGCGGAAGTTGTAGGCGGTGCAAGTCCTAATTCACTGGCTGTTGGAACTAAATATGCATATGTCTCCAATGCCACCAATGACAACATTTCTGTAATAGACTATAAGAACCATAAGATTACCGGCCATATTCCGATACTTGTTGACAAACGGATTGACAAATACCGTGGATTATTGCCATTCGGGCTTACTCTGTCGAAAGATGAAAAGACTCTCTACGTTGCACTGCTTGGATTCAATTCAGTGGCGGTCGAAGGGATTGATCCCTTCCTGTTGGGGACCCACAAGAGTTAAACTGTCCCCTGATGAGAAAGAGCTGTATATAATAACCTGCAGGGGTCTTGGAGCTGGCCCTAATGGAGGGCAGGGGTTTATTGTACCGCCGCAGGGATACTATATCGGTGACATTCAGTTAGGCAGTTTTCAGAGAGTCAAGGTACCTGATAATGAACTATTGTCAAAATTCTCCAAACAGGTGATTGATAATACTTTTGTCTCTGCAGCTATCATCGACGATAAGAAAAACCCAATGCCAGCTCTGCCAGGATTGCACAAGTCACCAATTAAACACATTGTTTATATTACAAAGGAGAACAGGACCTATGACGAGATCTTCGGGCAGTTTAAGAATGCAAACGGAGACAGTACCCTTGCCAGATATGGAGTAAATTGCGAATATACACTGCCTGAATTGTGGAGAAAGGAATTTCCAGATCTCAGAATTTCCCCAAACCATCATAAGGCAGCCAGACAATTTGCCTTTTCAGATAATTATTACTGCGACAGCGATGCCTCCATTCACGGGCATCACTGGATGATGGGGGTTATTCCGAATGAATGGGTGGAAGTAAATTCAAGTGTTACGAAAACGGCCGGACTCTTTTCCAAAGCCCCGGGAAGAAGACATCCGGGTTCGACCGGAAGTATGGATCCTGAAGATTATGCGGAACGGGGTGGCCTGTGGGAAGCCATGGAGAGACAAAATGTATCATTCTATAATTTCGGTGAGGCAAATGAAACAGCACATACCCGCGAAGAATGGTATGATACAAATACAGGAGGCGCTCATGGTGTAATGGTTCCTATGCAGAAAGCACTGTTTACTAGGACAAGTCATGATTATGCCGGGTTTAATATGAATATCCCCGACCAATACAGAATGGATCAGTTTGAAAAGGAGTTTACGGAAAAATGGATCACCGGCAAGGAGAAGCTTCCGTCGCTGATAGCAATGCAGGTACCTAATGATCATGGAGCCTCCATCAGACCTGAAGACGGTTATCTCCATTCCCAATCCTTTATGGCTGACAACGATCTTGCCGTTGGACGGATACTGCACTTCCTGTCGAGGACAAAATACTGGAAGGATATGCTTGTAATAATTACAGAGGATGACCCACAGGGCGGAGTAGACCATATTGATGCTCACCGTTCCGTTCTTATGATGGCAGGACCTTATGTAAAAAGAGGATATGTTTCCCATACCCACGCAAACTTCGGATCAATATTGAAAACTATATATAACATTCTGGATGTTCAATACGTCAATCAGTTTGATGTAACAGCTTCCCTCCTCCAGGATTTCTTCACTCCGGTTCCTGATTATTCACCATATACGCTTGATAAACACGACTCAAGGATATTTGATGCTGAACTGGCAATGAAAAAGTATAACAGGACAATTGACTGGAGAAAAATAGAACAGGGACCTCCGCTCGATAACGAAGATGTTGAGAGGGATGTTCATTATAAGAAATGAATATGTTGCATTTACGTTATTTTATAACTATCTTGAATACAAAATATCCACATATCAATGAAAACTTTCCTGAAATATTTAGGATCATTTATTTTACTGCTTATTATTCTGTTAACAATCTGGTGCGGTTCAAATATGAAGGACCGAAACAAAGGATATTTAGCCGACTTAAAGATAAAAGGGAATAGCTCTGGTCATCTGAGTGCAGGATTTGCTGCCATACCAATAACTCCTGAAGTGCCTGACAGATGGACAGATAACAACCATAATGCTGAATATGAACCCAAAAAGGGAGATACTTTTACTGACGGGAATGGTAATGGAGTTTTTGATCCGGTTTGGATCGCCGGCTTTGGTAACAGCAGGGCGGCCAATGGTATTCATGATGACCTGTGGGCCAGGACCATGGTGCTGGATGATGGCAGTACAAGGATCGCAATAGTAGTACTTGATGCAATCGGATTCATGAATAATGATATTATCGATATCCGTTCTTTGATTCCCCCTGAAGCGGCAGTTACATATACTATAATAACTTCAACTCATACTCATGAAGGCCCTGACTTATTAGGGCTATGGGGTAAATCACCTTTCAGCAGCGGGATTAATAAGGAGTATATGGAATATGTTAAGAATCAGACTGCAAAGTCAGTAACAGATGCAGTAAAAAATATGCGCCAGGCCCGTCTTGAGATCTCCGAAGACTTAACAGGCGCCATTCCCCTGGTAAAGGATACACGAAAGCCGGAAGTGTTTGATTCAGGTTTGCGATTTATAAAGGCTGTTGACAGTAAAACAGGGGAGATCCTCGGTTCACTTCTTTCGTGGGCTGACCATGGTGAAACATTATGGAGTGAAAACCTGCTGATCACTTCTGATTTCCCACACTATTTCCGTGAGTATGTTGAAAAAGGAGTGTATCAGGGTGATTCACTTGTCAAACCTGGCATTGGCGGCATTGCGGTATTTATTAACGGGGCCATAGGAGGTCTGATGACAACTCATCCGAGTTTGGGAATAATAGATCCGTTCTCCGGCGCTGAAATAAAGGAACCCTCCTACGAAAAAGCTGATGCAGAGGGAAAGCAGTTAGCTTTGCTTGCACTGAATGCTATGAAAAAGCCTGCCGAAGTGATAGATTCTGCAAGTATATCACTTATTGTAAGAGGATTGGCTCTTCCAATAAGGAATGTCATGTTCAAGCTGGCAACAGCTACAGGCATTCTGAACAGGGGCACTGTAGGTTGGATGAAGATGCGAACTGAGCTCTCTGTCTTTAATTTAGGGCCATTATCATTCGTTACCATACCTGGCGAAGTCTATCCTGAGATCATTAATGGCGGTGTTGAAGCACCGTCTGAGGGCGATTTTGGCATTCAACCCGTCGAAGTTCCGTCAGTAAGAGAAATGATGTCGGGTAAATATAAATTTGTATTCTGTCTTGCCAATGATGAGATTGGTTATATTATTCCTAAAAGTCAATGGGATGTAGAAGCGCCCTGGGCATATGGCAGAAGTGATTCTCCATATGGCGAGGAAAACTCATTGGGCCCGGAAACAGGTCCGATTTTGCATGGCAGGCTCAAAGAGATGTTTTCCGAATTAAACAAACCTGAATAACCTTCGAAATATCAACTTGCAATGCAGGGGTAATTCAATTATATACATTTAGTTATGAAACTAAAGATTATAAAACGCATTCTTCTTGGCCTCCTGGCATTATTCATTATTCTCCTTCTGCTGATGATCACACCAAGGGTATGGGCACTATTAAATCCTAAAAAACCGCCTGTAGGATATCATTTCGTTGTTGCGGATTACATTGCGGTATGGACCGGACTGGAAGCCCTGATAAATAAAACCCCTGATATACCTTCTGATATTGAAGAGATCAAAAATATTGAATACAAAAATATTGGAGGAAAGTCACTGCAGCTGGATATGTATATACCTAAGAACGTGGCTAAACCTGCGCCTTTGCTTGTTTTTATTCACGGAGGCGGATGGAGGGGTGGTAACAGGGAGGATTATCTGGTTTACCTTGTTGCCTTCGCAAAAAAAGGATATATAACTGCTACAGTATCATATAGATTGCTGAAGGATGCTCCGTATCCTGCCTGTGCTGAAGATATTACAGACGCAGTGGCCTGGTTTTATAATAACGGTCAGAAGTATGGTTATGATCCTGACAGGATCGCTGTAATAGGAGGATCGGCAGGCGGACATCTGGCACTCCTGGCCGGTTATGGCTGGAAAAGAGCTGCTGCAGAAAGCGATAGCTCTCAAATTCACAGGATAAGAGCTGTTGTTGATATATACGGCCCTTATGATCTTACTACTGAATATGCGAGGAACCATGAGCTTGTAACTTCATTTCTCAACCATACGTATGATGAAGCTCCCCAGCTCTTCATCGAAGCTTCTCCAAAACACTATCTTGATAAATCCGACCCTCCGACAATGATCCTTCATGGAACATCAGATGAGCTGGTTCCTGTAAGTCAGTCTGATTCATTAAAGGCAGATCTTGATAAACTTGGTATTCCGGGCTTTTATTGCCGTCTTCCGTTATGGCCCCATACGATGGATGTAGTTCAGAGGGTAAATGATTATTCGCAGCAGCAGATGAATGTTTTTTTTGAGAAGTACCTGAAATGAAAGTCAATGATATCACCGGAAAGGTACTCAATGTGCAACTGGCTGTCAGTTAGGAAAGGTTTTATTTGGATGGGAGAGGGCTTTCGTTGATTAATCTGATAGCCTCATCCTCAATAATATTTCCGGTCATTTCTCCAAGCGATGTTCTGCTTATGTATTCATACCTTTCAAAACTGCCAAAATCTTCCTTTGTTAGCATATAACCGAATGCATCATTGGTGAGTCCGAAAAGAAAAGCCTGATCGCTCTTCATTTTCCTTTTGATATAAAAACCTATATTAGGAAGTGCCTCTCCGGGAATTGTTATCACCTGGGCCTTGCCAATATTCAGAAGATTGATCTGGGTTGATACTGATGAGAAATTATCACTGTTTATTCTGTATTTTATTGCCACAGGAGAATACTGGAAAACATATCTCATCTCTTCTGTGTCAACAGGAATATGAATAATCTTTGCTGTGCAGTATAATTCCGGATCTTCCTGAACCGGTGCAGGTTCAATAATACGTAAAGCTTCATCTGCAAGCAGGTTACCTATCCTTATGCACTCATTCCAGTCGTTGGCCTCTTTTCCGTTTTCCAGCCGTGTATCGGCGGTGACCATGCCTCCCTGGGCGCTATTCATAAAAATAGCCATACCCCCGGCTTTTGATTCTATTCTTTCGTAAAGAGGACCGCACAGGTCGGGGCTTAAAGTTTTTCTGCCTGTCCCCAGAACTTCAGGATGTATGGCATAGTTTACAAGTGTGGCAACAGTTTTACCCTTATCTTTTCCGGCGGAGGCAATTGCCTGGATTATGCCGCATCGCGGATCATACAATTTTTCAGCATAATAGTTGTATGCTATCTTTCCCCTGGCTTCTCCCACAGCTGTTTTAAGGTATACTGACTGAAGGTTTGCCACTGCCTCATTTATAGCGTCTGCAATCTGCGTTATACAAAATTCCAGATATTTCAGATCAGCTCCGGTATTTCCTTTTTCATCTGGAAACCCGTAGGCATCAGGTGCACTGTGCGTATGTGTTGCTCCAATCAGAATATTTGAAGCAGGAATACCCTTTACCAGTTTGCGCGACATATCTCCCAGATAGGCAGGCCAGCCAAGGTTATCGACACTTACAATTGCCACTCTTGTTCCATTTTTCTCAAGAACGAAGGCACGTACAAATAAATCACCCATTTTCCCTTCGGGCATAACCGGTTCCCCCATACCTCCTGAAATAGGTATCAGCCTGTCCGGAGTTATCACTCTTTTTGCGGCTCCCGCTCTGAACGACTGTGCAGATACAAATGAGTGTACGAATAGTACTAAAAACAGCAAACTGATTAATTTTGTTTTTTTTATCATGTGATCATTTTTAAGCGAATAATTGAAATACCTTGTTTAATAAATATAAATAGGATTGGAATAGATCCATGGCAATTCTTTATCACCTATTTTAATATACACTTCCATACGATAGGCCCCTTTTTCTATCATGTCCTCCCATTTATACTCATAGCAGTTATATGATGAAGAATCAGCCAGCTTGCCGTCATGGATAAGGCGAAATTGCCCGGGCAGAGGGGAGACTGCATTAAATGACCTGATTTTATCAAGGGTAATGGAATCACCCATCATTCCGCATTTATTACTGCTCTGATCAATGCAGTCGAACATGAAGCCCCCTGCTTCACCGAGACTCCTGAAAGCCGTATATAAATGCCCTTTCTTTATGTGAACTGAAAGTGATGGTACCGACAGAGCGTCTGCAAATACATAGTTGGTAATATAATTAAAACCTTCCCTGTAAGTATCTATCATCATTCTGAAGATCCATCCGCTTTTGTCGGGAGGATGGAGCAGCCATTTATTCCAGAAGGCGACTTCAGATGTATCGATCACATTGGCATTTGGCCCTACCCATTCAATTCGTCCATCCTGTATATATCTGGCACGTATATTCTGATTCTCATGAGTATCCACTGCTGAGAACCCTACAAGCTTTCTCTTTGTGTTCAGACTGTCCCATCTTGATAGTATTGCAGTCTGCTCATCAAACATTTCACGAAATGACCACTGGGGATATTTCCTTCCGTTAACAATGAAATTCGCGATAACAGGTATTAAGGATTCATCCCTGGTGTCAGCATGGAAATTGTATATCTCCATTCCCTGATACCACTGATTGCCCCAATTATGATCTTCTTCCGGATGGGCGTAAAAAACTATTCCGCCATTTTTAACAATGTTTTTAGCTATTGTATCTTTATCCACTGACCAGTCAATAAATGCTGAATCCAGCGGCCATGCATCGAATCCCTGCTTCTCACTGCCCGGAACTATAAGAACATTATCATAAATACCGTTATATCCCCTTGGAAGGGTATCAATATTTCCGTGCGGATGATCGGTAAGAAAAATGAAATCTATATCATTGATTTTTGCCGCGGGTATCAGATCCTCCAGTGTGCCTTCACTGTCGTGAGACCAGTAACTATGTACATGCATAACACCTCTGTAAAGATTGAGCCTGGTTTGTGATGCAGGTTCCTTCCTGAGTTTCTGAAATTCATTCACCTTGATCTCAAATCCCGGATATTTGGCAAATCTCCTGTAAAGGGGAGGAGTGAACAGTATTAACAGTACGACAAAAACTGAACCCAGCAAAAAAAGAAACAGGTACTTAAATATTCTGAATATCATGTGGGTTAATCTTTAAAGATTTTCATTTTTTGTAACGATTTTTGTTATCCTCCCGATCAGATCAACAGTATATTCTCCCATATTTGGTCCGAACCATCCCATCAGTTTAGATTCATATTCATCAAGATAAAAATATCTTCCCGGGATTATATAACCAACATAATTGCCATTGAAACTGGTAATATTTGAATGGAATCCTTTTGCGGAAAGAGCGTTCTTTATCTGGAGCGCATATTCTCCGCTGAAATCAGCAGGTGTGGTTATCCATACCATTTTGTCAATTCTTGCAGCCTGCAGATATACATTATTCGGAGGAGGCATCAGCTTCGCGCTTAAGAACGAGGTAAGGTTTATTTTTGTAGAGATGCGCATATGATATTCCGGAAGTGATATTTTGAGCGAGAGAGCTGAAAAGACAATTTTATCAGTAAGCCTTACATCTTTCAAATGGGAGATAAGACTATCAGCTAAAGCTTCACCGATGAATCTTGATTTTTCGAATCCGTTTCCCTCACCCACAGGGCTCTGGCTGCCCATAGACCCTGCGCAGAAGAGAGCAATACCGCCTGTGGCTTTCTCAATTCTTCGTTCCCAGTATCCGGGGTAATCGGCGCTTATCTCCATATTATCATCTCCAAGTGTTGTAGCATGTGCTGAGAATGATCCTATAATTGCCTTTTTCTTTCCATACTGTTCAAAACTCAGGAAGCAGAATTCATCATTTTTTGTTCCTGATTCACCGATCAAACGGTTACGGGTATAGATTCCGGCATCGAAGCATCCGTATCCTGCTCTGGCCGGCTTAAGATCAGCCATTGCAAGGGTAACAGCTTTTGCAATCTGCTGCGAGAGCCACTTTTCCAGATTTTTGTTTTCTTTCCCAGCGAACTGCTCACCAACAAAACCCGGTCCCCAGGCACCAAGACTTGAATGGCTGTGGGTTGCAGAGAAAAAAATCTGTTCGCGCCCTATTCCATAATGGGCAAGCAACACTCCAACCGAATCGGTGATATTTGGCGGCATTATAAGCAGATCAGCACCAATCATGACAATTGTTTTACCTCCGGTTCTTATTGCAACAGCCTTTACATAAACTGTATCATGAATACCTGTTGCTGGTTTGCCCTTACGGTCTCCGTATCCGGCAAGGGGAACAGCGCTGAATCTGCCCTCCGAAATGTTATCGTCACCCGTATTCAAAAGGGGGGTGATACTCACTTTAGCGAAACCGGCAAATAGTGAATCATTTGTTGTGAATGTTATTTTCTCCAGACTGTCTGCCAGAGAGCTTGTTTTTCTAAAATAACCGCTTTCAAAGTAAGGTGTTGTATCAATTTTTTCTGTGCAGATAAAATAGATTAAAGTTATTACAGCTATAAAAATTCCTGCACCAATTCCGGCTTTTCTCATTTTTCGTATTAGTTTTCACTTTTTGCTCAGAAGTAACTTTTGATCATTGACAACAAACATGCGTGTGCTCTGGGTAAAATCATTCCCAAAGGGAGCTTTGTACTTTAAATCAACATAAAATGCCCTGAAGCCTGAATCAGGCAGATTTATTTCAACAGTAATTACAGATTTGTCTGGCAGATTAAGGTTTTTTCCGGACCATTTTTCGTCTCTGAAATCCTGATCTTTTGAATCAGCGCTCCATATCGCCGCATCAACCAGAATATCAGGCTGGGTTGGATCTTAAGAGTTATCTCCTTCCCATTTTCTGAGACAGAATATTTACATACAGGAAGAGCTTGTTTTGTTACAGTTAATCCTACCAGAGCGCTTAGTGTCGTCATAGCAGTCTTTTTATCACCCAGATCATGTGCTGCATTAGGTGTATAGCAGATATGATTATCACCCGGAATACTATCAATGTAATTCTTAACTGCGTCAACAGGCCAGTATGGATCATTAGTCCCCATGAAGATTATCTTGGGCATTGTCAGTGTCTTCCGGTAGGAGTAGGGATCTATCATCTGAACCAGGTCACTCCCGCCCGGGGTTCCCAGCTGTTGGGCAATACCCAGGTTTACATAATCTTGAATTTCGATGCTGTAGTCTCCCCAGACCTTTTTCTGATAGTCAATATTTACGGGCATATTGAGAACATCAATTACCATAGGACCAATTGCTATAACTCTTTTGTCATTAGCCCCTGTCAGCCATGTTGTCCATCCGCGTTTTGAAGCACCTGAAACAATAAAATGGTCTACTTTACTTTTAATCTCTGTTTTTGAGAATTTCTGCACAACATCCATAGCCCTGACAGCACTTTTGGTCATTGGAAATAGCAATGGCCATGTAAGATCTTTATCATTGAGGTAATTATGAAGTGTAAACGAAATAAGAGCATCTTCCGTAAGATCGTCGTATAATGGTTGATTTGGTACCTGCCAGAGAATGGCTACAATAGTCATATTTGTCTTTGCAACATTCCTGAATGCCGTTGTCAGATCCTCTGTCCATTCATGGGTGTTGGGTTTCCCCTTATTAACGCTTCCCCCGGTAATAAACAGTAATGCATCATGATATTTTAAAATTTCCGGTACAATAATAGTCATTTCATGATTCCAGGTTATTCCCCTCCATTGCTGTGAAGTGAATAAAACCCTGTAAAGAGTAACTCCATCGATCTTTTTTGAATCCTGGATTTCCCATTTAAATGATTTATCTGTAGTACGAAGGTAATTCTGAAGGGCTGTCTTCGGTGTCACAATTTTATGTGAGCATGACAATAATAGAACGACTGAACAAATCAGTACCAGTTCTTTTAAAAATACTTTCCTCATTTTCTTCCTTTAATTATCATAATAAGAATGCAAAAAAAAGCTGCTTTTATTATGATTTTTTTCATCATAATATTTAATTTAAATTATTGAATAACAGCAACATGTACTATAAAGTGACGAGATGCTGTCTTTGGACCTTCCTTTACCAGGGCTTGCCTGTACCCTGCAGCGCCCATGGCCTCGACCATGGACTGTTCTTCCCATCCGGTGCAGTAAAGGATGTCGTTTCGAGCTTATCAGCAGCGTCCTGTGTATTATCAGGATTAAAACTCATCTCACTTACTCCATAATAAAATCTCAGTGGTAAAACTGATCTTTTAGCATATGGACCAGCCGTAAGGGCAGGGAATCCCGTTCTTCTGTAGTCAAACCATGCTTCTGCTGCAGCTGTCCAGCTGGCAATCCACTTTTGTTCCATGATTTGTTCCAGCGTTCCGGCATACACAGCACCCGGATCGGCAATATATGAATCATAAGAATTGCTTAATCCCCAGGCATCAAGTGAGGCTTTAACGCCAGAGTTATAGTATTCTGAGGCTGTACCGTTTACGGACCAGCCGTTTAAGGCAGCCTCAGCCAGAATAAAATTGACCTCTGCAGCTGACATTATTCTTGCCTTCAGGAGAGGTCCTGAAGCAGCTTTATAAATCTCCGATATGTGTGATGCATGAGGATTCAGAGGAGCTTGTTCCAGGTTAGGACATAAATTATAGGCTTGCGGAACAATCGACCAGGCGGGAGGGAGGCCTACATATTCAGGATCAAGGTCAAGTGGTACGTTGAAATTCGAAACATAAGTGTCAGCTACATTCTGAGCTATAACACGCTTCCCGGCTATAATCTCATCGAAGTTATCAGGCTTTGTGGGATCTATTACAAGGGGGATATCGATCTTTCTGGCCCACACTCCCAACCTGGGATCATTAAGTGTCTGAAGCTTCTCCACAAGCGTGGAGCACATTTTTATCCTCCGGTAATTAGTTTCACTAATATCATATGTCGTATTGCATGGCCAGGAATCAGAGCTGCTGTTGCCTATATACGGAAAACCTGCATCATCGCCGGCTTCAAGCATAAGAGGATACTTATCAGGCTGGGACGCTATTTTCTCAATGCCTGCTCGGGCAATGGCTTCCTCCTTTGAAGATATTCTCATATAATATCTCAGGGCCAGAGAATTGGCGAATTTCTGCCATTGTGCCACATCTCCGTGGAAGAGCACATCCTGAGTGGGATTTATTTCTTTATAATCAGCCTGGCTTTTTGACAGCAGTGTATTGGCAGAATCAAGCGATCCAAGTATGCCAAGATAAATATCTCTCTGGCTGTCAAAGACCGGTTTAAGATTTGATCCGCCAAGCTCTCCCAGAAGTGCCTTGGAATATGGGGCGTCCCCCCACAGGTCTGCAACAAATCCGAAGTTATAAGCCTTCATAATTAAACCTACACCTTCTTGAAAATCGAGATTCATCTCCTTTGATTTTTTGATGATCTCCCCGGTATTCCGCAATATGCCATAATATCCCGACCAGTCCTGGTCAGACCATTCATATGCATCATGACTTCCTGACCAGCCGTCTTTCTGTGTATGCTGCATTACACCGGCAATATCACCGAATCCAAGACCGACTACATTCTGTCCGGTATAGGTAATTACAGTAGCGATGAGCAGATTAGGATGCGCATTAGCGGGATCAACTCCATTGGGATTTATATTCATATCATCCAGATTCTTGCAGGCAGAAATAAAGATTACCAGCAAAATCATGGTTGCAGAGATTGTATATTTTATTGCTTTCATAATATCAGATTTAAATAGTTATTAAAATGTAAGGTCAACCTTAAAACCGATGGGAATTACCCATGGTTCGAGATTATACCTTTCAATACCCTGCTTAAACTGTGTCCCTCTTTTTCCCTCTGAGGAACTCTCTGCCTGAAAAGCGCGTTCAGGATCCAGTCCTGCCTTGTTTTTAGTCCATAACATTATATTCCTGCTGTATATTGAAACTGCCATGTTCTTCAGTGCTCCGGATTTGAATGGGATCTGATAGCTTAATGAGATCTCTCTGAGTTTGATGAAATCAGCGTCAAACATTGATGGTTTGGCGAAACCCCAGGCATAGCTTACAACATAAGGAGCATATGGCAAAGGATTGTTATTTCCAAGATTTGGTATATAATCTACCCCACCGTTACCATCGTCGACAGCAACCACACCCGGGACAAATGTCCCGTCATTAACATAGACACCACTGTAGTTCTCATCGAAACCACCATACTCAGCTGTGGGACCTCCAACCACATGAAATCCGTTTTTAATGTACTTATCTTCATTTTCCACCAGCCAGGCAGCCAGTTCAGCACCTGTCCTTCCACCTGGATTAATCAGATTATCGAGCCAGAGCTGTGAGTTCCCATCTTCAGCCATATACCTCTGGGTCTGTGAGATAAACTGCCCCCCGTTTCTCCAGTCAATAGTGAAATTAAGCGCAAACCTTTTAAAGGTCACGGAGTTCTGGAGTCCCATTATGAAATTAGGATTGTAGTTTCCTATCTTGTTTTTTGCATCCTGTAACTGGATCTCCTGCCATTCAAGTTCAGATCCGATAATTGGATAACCGTAATATTCAGAACTCTTGTCTGTTACAGTTAGTATAGCCGCGTCATAAAGCGAGCCTATTTCGTCTCCTACGTAGGACCATGCTCCACCTCTTGCATCCTCCCAGAATTTAATAACATCTATCCTTCGGCAATTTCTACAAGGCGTGTCCTGTTACGCGAGAAATTTGCGCTGATGTCCCATGTCCAGCTGCCCCTTTGTAAAGGCGTGCCTCCGATAGAAAATTCCCATCCCTTGCTCTCTATCAGGCCTGCATTGATGTTAACTGCATCATATCCCGTTGAACTTGCAACTGGTATATTCCTGAGTATCTGGTTTTCATTTCTGATCTGGTAATATGTACCTTCAAATCTCAGGCGGTTTTTATACATACCTGCATCAACACCGAACTCTATAGAAGTTGCCTCTTCAGGCTTCAGGCTGGGCGTAAGTATCTGCCCTGATTTTACCAGCCTTGTGGCATCTCCCCACTGACCTGCATTTCCGTAAGTACTGTATAACTGGTATGGATCTGTGTCATTACCTGCCTTGGCCCAACCACCCCTTATTTTCAGCAGATCAACATTGTCGCCAAGATCTATAAGCTGGTCAATGAGGATACTGAGTGATGCTGAAGGGTAGAAATATGAGCGGTTGGCTTGCGGCAGTGTGCTTGACCAGTCATTCCTGGCCGTCAGATCGAGATAGATCATATCTTTCCATCCGATATTTGCAAGCCCGTATACACTGTATATGGCTTTCTGCGACCATCCACTTACATAACTCAAGGAACCTGATTTGATATTATTTACAGTATATACATCAGGAACAATGAGGCCGGCCCCGGGCAAAGAGGAATTGCTGATCACAGAACCCTTCTTGTACAGAGCATTTCCTCCTGCCGAAACTGAAAAACTGAAATTGTTAAGTTTTTTTGCATATGTTGCAAGCACATCCATATTCCGTTCATAACTTTTTAAATCCTCAACACCATATGCTCCGTTATTAGGTTCCTGAGTATATCCCGGGGATATCTTCGATTCCCTTTTTTCAGTAAACTGATCAAGTGAATATCGCCCCATAATACTGATCTCTTTTGTCAGCTGCCAGTCAGCCTTTACGTTACCGAAAACACGATCCCTGTCATAACTGTTATTGACTTCGTTGGCCAGGAAATACGGATTGTTATATACCCCGTTGTAAGGTGTCCTCTGTACCAGACCTTCGAATCCAGGCTCCCAGTAATCTTTCAGGTCTAGTATGTCGGTATTCTGAGGAACGGAATAAGCCCATTGCAAAGGATTAGTTCCCCTGTTGCTTGAAGGACGGTTATTAGACCACGACCTGCTGACATTGATATTCGAGCTGACGGTTAACTTCTTGCTGACATTGAAAGAAGTGGCGGCATTCAGATTATTCCTGTAGAGATCAGAATTAGGGACAATACCCCTGTTGGACATGTTGGTGAATCCAAGCCTGTAATTCATCATTTCAGTATTGTTCGATATTGAGACTCCATTGGTTGTGGTGATCCCTGTCTGGACGAAGTTCGCAACATTATTCGGGTGAGAGACAAGTTCGGTAGGTATCTGTACACCGTTGGCATCTTTAGGACTGTTCCATTGCACAGCGAAGTACTCCTTATCGAGTTCGATCCCGGCCCCGGCTGCTTCAGCAGGATTGACCCGCATTACTGTTCCCGGAGGCAGATCTTCCGGTGTGAAGGAGAAATAGCCATTTGCAAATTTTTTCTGGACGGCAAAATATTTATAAGGCTTGTCAAAAACAGTATTGGTAGTTATATCAACCTGAATTCCCTTATTTTTCTTTCCTGATTTTGTAGTTATAAGGACGACTCCATTACCGGCCCGTGACCCGTACAATGCCGCTGCACTGGGCCCTTTGAGGATGGATACACTTTCAATATCGTCTGAGTTCATGTCAGATATTGCATTTCCATAATCCACCCGGTTATCTGAACCGAATCCTGAGATATTGTTCAGCGTATTTACAATCGGAACCCCGTCAATAACAAAGAGGGGCTGGTTATCATTACTTAGGGAGGTTGCTCCTCTGATTACCATGCTAACAGATGAGCCGGTTCCTCCTGTTGAGTTGATCTGTACCCCTGAGACTTTACCGGCAAGCGAGTTGATTGCATTTTCCTGTGTTACCCTAACCAGGGCATCTCCCTGAACCTTGCCAACAGAATAGCCGAGAGACTTTTCCTTTCTGCTGATCCCGAGGGCAGTAACAACAACCTCATCCAGAGAGAGGAATGTTCCTGTCATTGAAACATCAACTACCTTTCGGCCGCTAACGGGAACTTCTGTAGTCTGAAAACCCACAAAGGAGAAAACCAGTATTGCATCGCTGCCCGAAACTTCTATGTTAAACGATCCGTCAGAGTTTGATATTGTACCCTTTACGGTTCCTTTTACAATTATACTGACCCCAGGTAATGGACTATTATCGGTTGCTGAAGTGACCTTTCCTGTCACAGTATATACCTGTGGAGCCTCAGAACCTTCTGAACCATTTCCGGCTGAAGCGAATAAAGAATTTAAGCGGCAAGTTCCTGAAAGTAAAACAATCATTATAATGAATGAGAGAATTTGCTTTCCGGATATCATATATGAGTATTTATTTTTCATAGTTTCTTTTGTCTGAGTGATGACTGTTAAAAACCTAGTTTACTACTTCAAAGGATAGAATCAGCGCATGAGTGTTCAGTGGATAATAATCAGGTGAGCCGGTCATGAACATAACAAGTCTCATTGTATTATCTGTTATATCCTGGAGTATCACCTTTCTCTGATAATCCATGAAACCTACGAATTCTGTACCCGAAAAGTCGAGTGTGCTGACATTCTGATAGGTTACAGTACCTTCAGCGCCCCAGACAGAGGCAATCGTGAAATTTTCCTTCTCAACATATGTGAAAGTAGCGTTTGTCTCAGGTGTATAGGCAGCTGTACACATACCAAATTCAGCAGCTGCACCATCAGTACCGGTACTTATAACACCTGCTCCCCCGTTTGTTAACATTTGGTTTACCAGTCCGGCAAAAGCTCCATGATCAGCCTTTGTATCGGAAGAATAATCACCATTATAATAAAAGGTATATTCATCATCATAGACCTCTCCAATTCCAAGAAACAGACCGAATACACCTTGTGGCAATGAAGGGATATCAGGATCTGCCAGAGAGAATGCGGCATCCGCCAGTGAAAGTTTGTCTTTTGACGAATGATTTGCAGTAAGCTTCCATGTTTTGCCGTTCGCTGCATTTGGCCCCCCGGTTAGCAGAACGTAAGGGGTCACTGAAACAGCGATCGTAACCTCAGAAGTGACAATTGTGCCATTTTCATCGGTTCCTGAAAGTGTTACAGTATAATATCCGCCGCCTTCGTAAACATGTACAGGATTCTGCTCGGTGCTTGTCAGACCGTCACCAAATTCCCATTTCCACGAAATCACACGTTTTGTCAGTGCAGTAAATGCAACCTGCTTGTCAACGACACTGTAGAAAATCGATGCCTTCGGAGGATCGCTTGTCTCTTCCTTGCATGATTGAAACACAATCGTTCCAACAGCAATGAAAATACTAAAAACGGTTACTAGCTTTTTCATAATTCCAGGTAGGATTAATAATTGGGTAAATAGAGTTTTTAACAGTTTATTTAAGATTCAAATGTGAACTGAATTAAAAAGAACTTATCGGATCTATAGGATCTCCTGAAAATAGTCTGTCCAACTTGATTTATCTCTGACCGGCTTGCCCTGAAAACAAGATTATATTATCAAATATACAAATAGAAAATCCACGATTTATAGTTAATTTTCGATTTGTTGCATTGAATTTTAACATTATGCTCCGATTTTCATGAAAATAGGAGCACTTTTAAACAGGCAAAAACTGATCAGGATTAGCCCAGAAATATATTTTTTAAATCAGATGGTTAATATTGCCTGATAAAAAAAACAGATTTCTATGCATAAACAGAAAAAGAATGGAAAACTCCTCAAATTTGTAATTTTCTCAATATTCATTTTGCTGCTTATATATTATTTCGGATTTGAATTGCCATTCAGGGGAAGGCCATTCAGTAATCAACGGCATGGCAATCCGCCCCAGACACCTCCATGGGCTCTTGAGTGCTGGCTTTGGGAAGACGATTCCAACAACTCCGCCAGGGTCGATTCGCTGCTGGCCGGATATGCTGCATATGATATCCCTGTCAGGACTATACTCCTTGACAGTCCATGGAGCCTCAGATACAATGATTTTATTATTGATTCTGCGCGCTATCCTGATCCGGAAAAATGGTTTTCAGAACTGCAGGTAAATGGCTATCGGGTTGTATTGTGGATGACTTCGATGGTAAACAGTAAAAGTGATGACACCAGTATCAAAAATTCAGAAGGGTGGTTTAATGAGGCAGCCGCGAAAGGTTATATTGCAGGAAACGGTGATCAGATAAAATGGTGGAAAGGGAAGGGGGGCTTTATTGATTATACAAATCCCGAGGCCACAGCCTGGTGGCATAGTCTGCAACAAAAGGTTTTTGACTTTGGAATTGACGGATGGAAACTTGATGGTACAGCTACACTTTTCTACACTCTGGCCGGACCGGTACCTCTCTTCTTTAAGCCGACAAACAAGGGGATTATGACTACGCGAAAATATATGGATCATTATTACAGGGATGAATATTTGCACGGATTGGAAGAAAATCCGGAATTTGTAACCCTTTCACGTTCCATCGACAGATGGTACCATCCCGAAGGATTTGCTCCAATAGATGCAGCTCCTGTTACATGGGTCGGTGATCAGAAGCATACATGGAAATCATCTGTTAAAGATTCTCATGAAGCCGATCTAGCCTATAAAGGAGATGGTAAGGATGGAATTGAGCTGGCTATGGAAAGCATTATGAAAGCAGCAGGACTGGGATACAATATTATCGGCTCTGATATTGCAGGATTCTCCGGCAGAGAAATACCCCCGCGACTATATATCAGGTGGACTCAATTTTCGACCTTCTGCGGACTTTTTCTCAATGGAGGCCATGGAGAGAGGGCATTATGGAAACGTTCACAGCAGGAACTTGACATCATAAGGAAATTTTCCTGGCTGCATACAGAACTGATACCATATATGTATTCATATGTAGTCACAGCTCATAATGGAGGTGAGACATTACAGAAACCTGTTAAAGGTAAATTTCATTATCTGTTCGGAGATAATCTGCTCATTGCTCCTATTTATAGCGATACCCTTGCGAACAGGATTACCCTTCCTGCCGGAAAATGGAGGTATTTTTTTGATGATAACGATATTATTGAAGGTCCGGCTACCTTTGAAGCTGACTTTCCATTGGATGAATACCCGGTATATATCAGGGAAGGTGCAATCATCCCAATGGATATTAAACGTGACTACACAGGGATCGGAAATAAAGATTCAGAGGGTTACCTGACACTTCTCATCTTTCCTGAAAGGATCAGCGAATTTACTGTCCATCACCCTGATAAATGCGGAAGTACAAACATAGTCACAGATGATTCTGATAGCATGATAAAAATTTCACTTGAAGGTATTCATAAACCACATATCCTGAATATCAAACTGGAAAATGCACCCCGAAGGATTGAACTTGATGGCCAGGAACTTGCTGATTCTTCTGTAATTCATTATGACAAGAGACGAAATAAGCTTGTCATCAAAACTGAAAAGTATGAATCCGGTAAGTATATTATTTACAAAAGACCTTTACCTGTTACTGAATCTTTTAATTAAACCATTTTCGCACTGACATGCATTGTACCAGTCGTTCTGGAAGACATCATATATCAGGTAGTCTGGGTTTTCACGTATCGTTTTTTTATCCTTTCTGAAATGACCTTCAATACATCGGGATTTGAAAGACATAACCGGGCATGATCATGGATCCGTTTTCCATCGATTAGATTAGTGTATTCCGGATGGAAGTAATTTAATCAAGATAATTTTACATAAAGTTTTGGTTAAAATTACTTACTTTCATTGTACAATTTATAGTTATTTAGTACCTTATTTACCAATTTCAGGAAAATTATGACGTCAACAGAAAATAGATCAAAAGATATATATATCGGTTTGGATATTGGCGGCACAAAATGCAGTGTAGTTATCGGAGACAATACATTTGCAATCAGAAAAAAAGCAGGATTTGAAACCAGGACCAGGGACAGGGGATACGTTGAAATACTGGCAGAATTCAAAAGCATTATCCGATCACTTCTGAGTGAGTTTTCGGATTATAATCTTAAACGGATTGGCATCAGCTGCGGAGGTCCTCTTGATTCAAAGAAAGGAATGATATATTCGCCACCCAATCTTCCGGGTTGGGATGCTGTACCTATTACAGCTATTTTTACTGAGGAGTTTGGAGTTGAAACAGCCCTGCAGAATGATGCCAATGCCTGTGCCCTGGCTGAGTGGCTGATGGGGGCGGGGAAAGGGACATCAAACATGGTATTTCTTACTTTTGGAACAGGAATGGGAGGAGGTCTTATTCTGAATGGCAGGCTATATAGCGGTACAAATGATCTGGGAGGAGAAGTGGGACATATCAGACTTGCGAAGGATGGTCCTGTCGGCTTTGGCAAAGCTGGTTCCTTTGAAGGATACTGCAGCGGAGGCGGAATAGCCCAGCTGGCAAAAACCGTTGTTGCTGAAAAACTTAAAAATAATCAAACAGTATGCTTTTGTCCTGCCATGGATAAAATAGATCTGATTGATACAAAATTGGTAGCCCGGGCAGCTGTGTCAGGTGACCCTGTTGCTTATGAGATAATTAAGACCGCTGCTGAGTATCTTGGTCAGGGTCTGTCAATAATAATTGATATACTTAATCCTGAATGTATTGTTATTGGGAGTATTTATGCCCGCAATGAAAAGCTTTTTAAATCTCTTATTGAACCTGTTTTACGCAGGGAGGCAATACCCGCTGCCCTGGAAGTTTGCAGAATAGTACCCTCAGGACTTGGAGATTCAATAGGTGACTATGCAGCATTATGCGTAGCAATTTATGAGGATAAATTTTAAATCAGACTGCAGTGGAACATAAAGAAATACTTGAGGAATTAATCACGAGATATCCAAAGCTTAAGGATACCGGTGACAAAATAAATGAAGCTGCGGAACGACTTATCAGGTGTTATCAGCTTGGTAATAAGGTTCTTATTTGCGGCAATGGAGGAAGCAGCAGTGATTCCGATCATATTGCCGGAGAATTGCTTAAGGGTTTTGAGAATAATCGACCTATTGACGATTCCATGAGGGGAAAACTATTATCAGTATCAGGTAAGAGAGGGTTGTATCTTGCAGACAGACTTCAGACGGGGCTGCCGGCAATATCTCTCTCTGCCCATACAGGACTCGTAACAGCTGTAGCAAATGATATTGATGCAAGCCTTATATATGCACAGCAGGTGATTGGTTTCGGAAACCCGGGCGACGTCCTGATAGGTATCAGTACCTCAGGTAATGCACAGAATGTTCTTGATGCGGCTATCACGGCAAGGGCAAAAGGCCTCACCATTATTGGTATGACAGGTGAGACAGGCGGAAAATTAAAATCCTTCTGCGATATCCTGATTAATGTGCCGGAAAAACGTACAGCGTTTGTTCAGGAATTGCATCTTCCTGTATATCATACTTTATGCCTTATGGTGGAAAAATACTTTTTTGAAAAACAGGAGTAATAATATTCAGTTAATTACCCGACCTTATAAATAACAGAATTATGAAGAAAGAAAAAAGGTCAGAAAAAGGAAACAGTATCTCACGCAGGACTTTCATAAACCACAGTTCTGCTGTGGTTGCCGGAATTGCTCTTGCACCTGCTCATGGTTTCCTGGCCACTGATGCTCAACAGACTGCAGCATGGCCAGCCGATGCAGGGAAGTTCAGGTTTCACATGATAGGACAGGCTCATATTGATCCGGTATGGCTATGGCCCTGGTCAGAAGGAGTATCAGTTGTTCACAGTACCTTCAGGTCGGCTCTTGACAGGATGAATGAGAACCCTGACTTCTGCTTCACATCCAGTTCCGCTCAGTTTTATGAATGGGTAGCACAAAATGATCCTTCAATGCTTGAAGAGATCCGTAAAAGAATAGATGAAGGCCGCTGGAATATTACCGGGGGATGGTGGATTGAACCTGATATGAACATCCCATCAGGTGAGGCCATGGTAAGGCAGGGCCTATACGGGCAGCTTACACTCGAACGTCTTACCGGACATAGGGCAACTGTCGCTTATTGCCCCGATTCATTTGGCCATGCCAATACAGTACCCCAGATTCTGAAACTTCAGGGAATGGAGAACTATATTTTCATGCGTCCTGCCCCTAAAGAAAAAACTATCCCTGCTGATCTTTTCTGGTGGGAAGGAGCTGACGGTACCCGCATTCTGACATACCGCATTCAGATAAGCTATAATGACAGCAGATCAGTCAAAAACAGAGTTGAACAGATATTGACACAGAACCGTGATCAGCCAATGCAAAGTTTTATGGCATATTATGGTGCAGGAGACCATGGTGGCGGGGCAACAAAAGAAAATATACAGTCAATTGAGGAACTCAGGGCAGACAGGAAAGCCCCGGAAGTATTTTTCTCAACTACCGATCGGTATTTCAGGGAAATCAGGACTAAAGGAAGCTTGAATTATCCTGTAGTTGCCGATGATCTGCAACATCACGCAGTTGGATGCTATACAGCCGAATCTGAGATCAAGAAGGGTAACCGGCAATCAGAGGCAGCACTTGTAACTGCCGAGAAACTAGCTTCAGTTGCATTTGCCGCTTTAGGTTCTTCATACCCCATGGCAGAACTGACTGCCGCATGGAAGAAGGTTCTATTCCTTCAGTTCCATGACAGTCTTGCCGGAACATCATTGCCGGAACATTCTCAGTCTGCTAAGGAGGGTTACGGACATGCGCTTGACATTGCGCATACTATAGCCTATATGTCGCTCCAGAAGCTTGAATGGCAGGTTGCCTCAGAGGATCCTGCCTCACAGTACCTGCTGGTATTTAACCCGCATGCCTGGGAGGTAAATTCACAACTGGAGTATGATCTCAACGGGATGCAGGACACAACACGCGTTGAAGATGAAAATGGCAATTCATTACCCCACCAGTGGAATCCTGGATCAACCGAAACCAATCGCAAAAGAGTGGTCTTTGCTACCACAATCCCGCCTTTTGGTTACAGACAGATCAGGATAAGGAAAGGAGATCCGCTTCAGCTCAAAAATGCAGTCAGGGCTGAAAAAAACACTCTGGAAAATGATTTTCTCAGAGTCACGTTCTCTAATGACGGTAATATCGGAATCTTTGACAAAGAGGCAGGTAAGGAAGTGTTTGTCGGAGGTACAACAGGTTGCAGGGCAGTGGTAATTGATGACAAAAGCGATACATGGAGCCATGATGTGAAAACATTCGCTGACGAGATAGGTTCTTTTTCAAAAGCAAAAATAAAAATTATTGAGAAAGGCCCTCTTCGTGCGGTTATTCGCGTTATCTCAGCATACGGGGATTCTGAACTTGGCATAGACTGGATACTCAGTTCGGGCTCCAGACTCCTTGAGGCCAGAGTGACACTCGACTGGCATGAAAAGCTGAAGATGATCAAATTCTCTTTCCCCGTTGACGTTGAAGCACCAACAGCCACTTATGAATCTCCTTATGGCAATATTATCCGTGAAACAAACGGGAATGAGGACCCTGGACAACGATGGATTGACCTTACCGGAACGAGAGGCTCCGGAGTTTATGGACTGACGGTTCTGAATGATGCTAAATATGGATACAGCGTGAACGGTAACGACATGAGGATTTCGATAGTCAGATCCTCCCCATTTGCACATCATGTTCCAAAAGTTCTGGATCCCGAAAGCGAACATATCTGGATGGATCAGGGTATTCAGACCTTCAGGTTGTTGCTGGCACCTCATGCAGGAACATGGCATGAGATCAATGTGCCAAGACTGTCAGAAGAGTTTATCTCACCATCTCTTGTGATTTATCAGGGAATTCACAAAGGCGGGATGCCTAAATCAGGTTCCTTCCTTTCAGTCAACTCCCTGAATGTTATTATCACTTGCGTCAAACAGGCGGAAAATGGAGAGGACTTAATATTCAGATGCGTGGAAACCTTTGGTAAACCTGTCTTTACATCTATAAGTCTGCCATTTGTGAATAAGGGCTGGACAGGAGATTTCGGACCATATGAAATTAAGACGCTGAGATATTTCAGGAAATCAGGCGGTATAAAAGTTGTAAATTTGCTTGAAGAATAGAAAAATAATTCTATATAGCCTTATAGCCTTTGCGTCCTTTGAGTCAGGCTTTGTATCCTTCGTGTTTAATAAAATTTAAATTAAAAATACACCATGTAGCCCCTGGTAATGCTAAACATAAAATGGATGTTTTAAAAAGCCAGACAACAGTGCTTAAAAATGATTCTTATAAATAAACTAAAAATAAAAGATTGTGAATAATTCAAAAGCAGGAATCGGAAAGATACTCCCGGTATTTATGTCGTTTATAGTTATGGGGTTTATTGATATTATTGGTGTAGCTACCGGATATATTAAGCAGGATTTCAAACTCACAGATTTTGTTGCACAGTTTCTGCCAATGATGGTTCTGCTGTGGTTCTTTGTTCTTTCAGTACCTGCAGGTGTTTTGCAGGACAAGTATGGTAAACGGAATATGCTGAATATTGGTATGGTTATCCAGGCTGTTGGACTGGGCTTGCCCTTTATTCATTATTCATTCGCAATGATGTTTGCTTCTTTTATACTTTTGGGAATAGGCAATACTATTATTCAGGTTTCAGCCAACCCTTTATTGCAGGATGTTACTCCTGGTGAGAAGCTTGCCAGCTATTTGAGTACTACTCAGTTTATTAAGGCAATAATATCATTCTCAGGACCTATTATCGCCACCTTCATGGCGAGAAGCTTTGGCGATTGGAAATTTGTACTTGCTGTTTATGGAATAACTTCATTGCTTTCAGCCTTCTGGCTTTCCATGACACCCATAAAGGAATCCAAACCTGACAGGAAACCGGCTTCATTTGCATCATGTTTCGGATTGCTTAAAAACCGTTTTGTGGCGTTTATGGCTTTGTCAATTTTTCTGATTGTCGGAGCAGAAGTCGCAATAAACACAAATATTGCCAACATACTCATTGCTAAATACGGAATAACACTGGAGACAGCAGCTTATGGCATCAGCTTCTTTTTTGCCGGTGAAACAATATCCCGATTCCTCGGAGCAATAATATTAAACTGGATAAAACCCCGTTTCTTCCTTTTCCTGATTGCTATCTTATCTCTGGCCGGTGTTCTGGGTGTATTCTTTGCCCCCAGTAATACTATTGCTTATATATCTATCTTAATCATTGGATTAGGTGTGGGAAATATGTTTCCGGTGATCTTTTCTCTCGCACTTGAAAAAATGCCTGACCGGGCTAATGAAGTTTCAGGTTTATTGGTAATGGCCGTTTCAGGTGGTGCTGTTATTCCTCTGGTAATGGGATTCGTAAGTACTACATTTGGTCCGCTTGTCAGTATTTCCGTTGTTGGCGCCTGTATGCTATATATACTCTGGGTGTCCTTCTATGTGCGCAAGAATTAATGATTTTTTTCTAAGAATATTATAGAATGAAGAAGGAAAAACTGCAAAAGATCCTCGATGATATTTGTTCGGTCAGGATTGCCGTTATAGGTGATTTCTGCCTTGATGCGTACTGGTTTATTGATGAAGCCATGAGTGAAATCTCCATTGAGACCAACGAGGTTACCAGGCCGGTGGCAAAGCAGCGCTATTCACTTGGCGGCGCAGGGAATGTTACCAATAACCTGGCAGCCATGGGAATCAAAGATATACGTGCACTGGGAGTGATAGGCACCGACCCTTTCGGGGCTGAGATGGTGAGAATAATGAAAGAGACAGGCATTAATACAAAAAATCTCATAATTCAGGAAGAGTCATGGTCTACTCATACCTATGCCAAACCATATATCGATGACAAAGAATTGAACCGTGTCGATTTCGGCAATTATAATCTCCTTTCGCAAGAAACAGCCCACAGGCTTATCGTGAATCTCAAAAAGGATATCTCAGAGGTCGACATAGTTATCATAAATCAGCAGGTGCCATCAGGCATCCACACCGATTACTTCAGACCACTGCTGGCTGAAGTGGTTCTTCAGTTTCCGGAAAAAACTTTCATTGTGGACAGCCGGAACTACAATGATTTTTACAACGGTGCAATCCGTAAAATGAATGATACCGAAGCCATGAGGTTATGCGGCATTCACAAAAAACCTGATGAAGCCGTTTCTCATTCTGAAATTGTTTCTGCAGCAGGAACGCTCTTTGAACGATATCAGAAGCCACTTTTCATAACAAGGGGCAGCAGGGGATCTCTCACGATTGATGAAAAGGGAATATCTGAGATTCCGGGGTTAATGATACTCTCAAGGGTTGATACCGTAGGTGCAGGAGATAGTTATCTGGCAGGAGCCGCCTCCGCCCTTGCTTCCGGTTATAGCATGAATGAGGCTGCAATTATCGGAACCTACGTAGCAGGTGTTACAGTTCAGAAACTCTTTCAGACGGGTACAGCATCACCTGAAGAGATTCTGGCAATAGGAGGAGATCCTGATTTTATTTTTTCATCTGAACTGGCTGAAGATCTGAGATACGCAAATTACCTGGAGAATGCTGAGATTGAGATTATTCACTCATGGAAAGAAAAACCAGCAATTGAATATGCGATTTTTGACCACGATGGTACCATTTCGACTCTGCGCGAAGGTTGGGAACTGATAATGGCACCGGTAATGATCAGGTCAGTATTGGGAGATAAATACCATGATGCAGATGATGCCCTTTTCCAGAGAGTAAAAGTGCGTGTTGCCGAATACATTGACAGGACAACCGGGATACAGACCCTTGTCCAGATGAAAGGATTACTGAGACTTATACAGGAGTTCGGATGTGTGGCTGAATCAGATATGCTTGATGAGTTCGGATACAAAAAAATCTATAATGACGAATTGCTCAGGATGGTGAAGGAGCGGGAGAAAAAGTTCCGGAACGGAGAGCTCTCTCTCGAAGACCTCACCATGAAAAATGCAATTCCGTTCCTTAAGAAGCTTCATGATTCCGGAATAAAGCTATACCTGGCAAGCGGTACCGACGTTGATGATGTTGCCAACGAAGCTCGTGTTCTTGGATATGATCATCTTTTTGAGGGAAGGATTTATGGTGCAGTTGGCGATGTGAACAAGGAGGCCAAAAAAATAGTCCTGGACAGGATCCTTGATACTATAGGGTCCGCAGCCAATGGAAAGGTTGTAACGTTTGGAGATGGTCCTGTTGAGATCAGAGAAACCCGGAAAAGGGGTGGCATAACTATAGGAGTTGCCAGCAATGAACTCCGAAGGTATGGTCTGAATGAAAGCAAGCGTACAAGGCTTATTAAGGCTGGCGCAGATATTGTGATCCCCGATTTCTCCCAGATGGCGCAGTTACTTGGTTTGCTGAATATAAAATAGTCTGAGATGCCTTACCAGAAATTCGACAGAAGCCGACTGGCTGTACAAAAGCTTGAAGAAAGGAAGAACAAGATCTATATTGAAAAATCGCATATACCTGTCAATCAGACGCATGAGCATTTTCCGGAGCAAGCATCAAATCTTATTAAAAAAACAGCCGACAGGATAAGACTGGCCAGAGATAAGAAGAGGTCAGTGATCCTTGCTTTTGGAGCACATACAATCAAAAACGGGATGTCGCCAACCCTTATCGCTCTGATGGAAGAGGGATGGGTTACACATCTTGCCACTAACGGAGCAGGAATTATTCATGACTGGGAGTTCGCATTCCAGGGTAAATCAAGTGAGGATGTCCGTGAAAACGTTGAAAATGGCCGGTTCGGAATATGGGAAGAGACCGGGTTCTTCATAAATCTGGCGCTTATAACAGGCGCTTATGAGGGACTGGGCTATGGTGAATCTGTTGGTAAGATGATTTCCTCAGGAGGGCTTGAGATTCCTGAGCTCTCCTTCCTGCATAAAGAAACAGTGAGACTTTTAGACAGTGATCCTGGCAAAGCAGCAGCTGCGGCCGACCTTTCAGGTACAATTCAGCAATTCAATCTGAAGTCAGGCTTCATGACTATACCTCATGCCTTTAAGAGATACTCTGTGCAGGCAAGGGCATATGAGCTGAAAATCCCCTTTACAGGGCATCCGATGATAGGTCATGATATAATTTATAATCATCCTATGAATCATGGTGCTGCAATTGGCAGGACAGCACTGAATGACTTTTTGTGCTTTACAGATAGTGTAAGCAATCTGGAATATGGAGTTTATATGTCGGTAGGTTCAGCTGTAATGTCACCTATGATTTTTGAGAAAGCCCTTTCAATGAGCCAGAACATTATGATTCAGGAGCAAAACCATATTGATAATCATTTTATCCTTGTTGTTGACATGGCAAAATCTGACTGGGACTGGCAGCAGAATGGTGAACCACCGATGGACAATCCGGCATATTATCTGCGCTACTGCAAAACATTCAACAGGATGGGAGGAGAAATGAATTACCTTACATCCGACAACAGGGATTTCCTGCTGGCGCTATATCAGGAACTGACTTGAGAATGAATTGATTTTCTTCGTTTACCCCGGCCCCGGGGGGAGCGAAGAAAATCAATTCATTCATTAATACGATATTTTATTTATCTTATAATCATAAATGACTTAATTCTTCATCAATGAACAGAAATGATCTTATTTCTTTAAGGAAAGAGGCTGAAAACCATCTTGTAAATGAATTGCTTCCATTCTGGACGTCGAGGATGATTGACTCTGTTAATGGAGGATATATTACTCATTTTGACAGTAATGGAAATGATTCCGGAGAGGATGAAAAATCTCTTATTGCCCAGGCCAGATGTCTCTATACAATGTCGTCTGCTCACAGGGCCGGATACGGAAATGGCAAATATGCCGATCTTGCCAGACATGGTGCGGATTTCATGATTGACAGGATGTGGGACAGGGAATTCGGCGGATTCTATTGGATGATGGACCGAAAAGGGAATGTGAAAATTGATCAGAAGATTGTTTATGGACTCAGCTTTGCAATATATTCAATGAGTGAATATACCCTCGCAACAGGCGATCCGAGGGGCAGGGAATATGCCGAAAAAGTATTTGACCTGCTTCAGAAATACAGTGCCGATACAATGTATGGCGGTTACTGGGAGATGTTCCATCGCGACTGGACACTCTGCGGGCCAGGAAGCATGGGAGGAGACAGGAAAACACTCGATGTGCATATGCATCTGATGGAGGCTTATACAACCCTCTATGAGTGCACAGGACAGGAGGTTCACAGAAGAAAGCTGCTAGAGGATATTGACCTTCTCATAAACCGGATAATTCATCCTGTTTATAAGACCGGCATCCCACAGTTCTATAAGGACTGGACAGTTGCCCCCCAGATCAAATTTGATATCATCTGGGGTTGGGACAGGTTCTCTCCCGATGGTCTGAAAGGCAATGCAACGGATAATACTGCATACGGACATAATGCCGAATTTGCCTGGCTTCTGATACATGCACTTGAGATCCTTCAAATTGACAAGAATAATTATTCGGAGCTCATCAGGATTGTTTTCGATCACACTGTAAATAATGGAATAGACTATGAATTCGGTGGCGTTTTTGTCGAAGGGCCTCACTCCGGAGGAGTATACGATATGGAAAAGGAATTCTGGCAACAGGCTGAAGTTCTAATAGGAATGCTGGATGCTGCCCTTATGTTCGGTGATGAGAAGTATTTTGAAGCCTACAGGAATGTTCATCGCTTTGTCATTGACAAAATGGTTAACAAAGGGGTAGGTGAATGGTGGCCCCTGATGAGCAGGCAGGGGGTGCCAATCTGGACACATATGAGTCACTCATGGAAGATAAATTACCACACTGTCAGAGCTATGGTACAGAGTATTGAACGTATGAATAAACTTATTGATAAAAATATTTCAGTATAGGACAAAAATTAAATTCTTACAGTCATGTATAAAAAATCAGTTTTATTAGTTCTTATTTTAGCTGTTTTGGCTTTGACTTGTAAAGCTCAGGAGAAATGGATTTCCCTGTTTAACGGGAAGGACCTTAGTGGCTGGTTCATCCATGGCAAAGCTCAATGGTCGGTTCAAAATGGAATTCTTACCGGAGTTGGCGGGATGGGACATATCTATACAGATGTCATTTGCACCGATTTTGAAGCCAAAGGTACCTTCCGGATCTCGGCAGAGAACGCATCAGGCAACAGCGGCTTCTATTTCCGCTCCAATCCTCCTGCCGACAATCCTGATGGCTTTCCCCGCGGCTATGAAGCTCAGATCTGCAACTCCCAGGACGCCTTCACAGGCTGGCTCTGGAAGCCGGGAAAACCAACAGGCAAGGCAACGGAGCTTCTTACAAAGGACGGTGAATGGTTCCAGTACAGGATTAAAGCAACAGGCAGCCATATTCAATTCTGGATAAATGATAAACTGGTAATGACCTATGACGACTCAGAATACAAATCCGGTCATTTTGCCATTCAGGGTCATAATCCGGGGATGAAAATTGAAGCAAAAGAGCTCTTTTATCTCGACCTTTCAATCCCTAAATAGCCTGCCCGGATTGCACTTAATTTTATACAGGAACATTAACTTCTTAATTTTAAATAATATGAAAAGGCACTTTTTTCACCCTGCAGCAGTTACAGCTCTGATCGTATCCTTCATCTTTATGATCTCTTGCAACAATCGAAGCTCTGAGGTTAATTCGCGTGAAGAAGCCTTATCTTCAGGATGGAGGATGCAGCCTGCAGATAAGCTAAAAGGAGTGGATGAGATATCTGTCTCAACAAATGATTTCAATCCTGAAGCATGGTATGAAGCTGTTATTCCGGGCACAGTATTAGGAAGCCTTGCTACCAGGAAAGTTGTTGATGATCCATATTTCGGCATTAATATGCAGAAGGTAGATACTTCACAGTTTAAGCAGCCATGGTGGTTCAGAAAATCTTTTGATCTCTCTGCCGGGGATATTGGTAAAAAAATATCACTTCGCTTCAACGGAATAAACTATCGGGCCGATCTGTATGTCAACGGTAAGCTGGTTGCAGGTAAGGATACCTTTGCAGGAACATTCAGGATGTTTACATTTGATATCAGCAGCTTTGTTACAGAAGGTAAGAATACACTTGCCCTGAAAATCTGGCAGCATGCCAATGGGGAGTATTCCATTGGATTTGTTGACTGGAATCCTCTGCCCATCGACCGTAACATGGGAATCTTCAGGGAGGTATTCCTTGAAGTCAATGATGGGATAAAGATCCGCAGCCCGTTTGTCTATTCTAAAGTCAATAAGGAAACCCTGAAGGATGCAGACCTGTTTATTCAGTCAGAAATTATTAACAGCAGCGGGGAAGCTGTAAAAGGAACCCTTAAGGTTGATTATGAATTGGGGGTGATCAGTAAAGAGATTGAGGTAAAACCGGGTGAGACTCTTACCTGCAGTTTTTCTCCGGAGGAATTTCCCGGATTGTCAGTAAAAGATGTTAATCTCTGGTGGCCTAATGGCATGGGAAAACCAAGTCTGTATACAATTAAGGTTGAATTTTTAAAAGGCAATAAAGTTTCTGACATTGAGGAGAGGAAGTATGGCATCCGGGAGGTCAATAGTTACCTTGATGCTAAAAAGAACCGTGCCTTTGAGATTAATGGTAAGTTTGTCCTGATAAAAGGTGGAGGATGGACTGACGACCTGTTGCTTCAGGATACAAAAGAGTCGGTCGAGGCACAATTACGATATGTCAGGCAGATGAATATGAACAGCATCAGGCTGGAAGGGTTCTGGGGTAAGGATGAAGATCTTTATAAGCTCTGTGATGAGTATGGTATACTGGTAATGGTTGGATGGAGCTGCCACTGGGAATGGGAAGAGTATCTTCTTAAACCCTGCGACGAGAAATACGGAGGTCCCGTTTCGGATGAGGATGTGGAGCTGATTTCAGCATCATGGTTTGACCAGATGATGTGGCTTCGGAATCATCCCTCAATTTATGTCTGGATGACCGGCAGCGATAAGCTTCCCGTACCGGCCCTCGAGAAGAAATACACCGAGCTGGGTAAGAAATATGATCCTTCCAGGTCATATATCACATCGGGCAGGCGGCGCCGGCACAGAGGATAATTCCGTAATAGCTGCAGTCCCGCTCTATAGCGAAATAAGCGGCCCAACAGGAATGAAGATGCTGGGACCTTATGATTTTACACCTCCGGTATATTGGTTTACAGATACTTTGCTTGGAGGAGCATATGGATTTAATACCGAAACCTGCCCTGGTACAAGTATTCCTCCGGTTGCATCACTGAAAAGAATGCTTCCTGTCGGAAGTCTCTGGCCGATTGATAAAAAATACTGGGAGTACCATACCGGCAGAAACCAGTTTACAACTCTTGACCGCTATCGTAAAGCATTATCATCCAGATACGGGGAGTCCGAAAGTGTGGAAGAATTCGCCTATAAATCACAGGTAAGCAATTATGAGGTAATGCGCCCGATGTTCGAAGCCTTCATCGCACATAAACCTTAAGCACCGGCCTCATACAGTGGAAACTGAATTCTGCATGGCCCGATCTGATTTGGCAACTCTACGATACATATTTACAGCCAAATGGTTCATTCTATGGCGTCAGAAAAGCATGCACCCCTCTTCATGCTATATACAGGTACGGCTTTGATGATATTTACCTCGCAAATGAAGATCTGAACACTGCAGCTGGACTGACAGTAAAGATCAGGGCATTTGACATTAATTCTAAGGAGATATTTGGGGATGAATGGAAAGGGGAAATTAAATCCAATACATCTGAGTTCATTTATAAGCTGCCTGAGATAAAGGGACTTACACCTGTCTGGTTTCTGGATCTGAGAGTTTATAATAAAGAAAACCAGGAAGTTGATAATAGCATTTACTGGCTGTCAGTTAAAAAGGATATCCTGGATTATGAGGCTGCAAAAAAGCTGCCATGGGCATTCTATACCCCCACCAAACAATTTGCGGATTATACTGCGCTTGACCGGCTTCCAAAAGTGAAACTTGACTATGAATACCAGTTCACCAAAAGCGGGGATTCGGGTGAAATTTCCCTGAAGCTTACTAATCCTACGGATGCTATCGCTTTCTTCTTATTTCTTGACGTCGTTGATAAGGCAACAGGCAATCCGGTATTGCCGGTCTTCTGGGATGATAATTATGTTACCCTGCTGCCCGGAGAGGAACGTACCTATAAGGCAAAATATTTTCTGCGCGATGCGGGAAGTGAAAAGCCTGTTATTAAGATTAACGGATGGAATGTTGATATGATAACCTGTGAGTAATAGAATTTATTTAACCACGGAGACCCACGGAGTATACACGGAGTTACACTGTTAAGAGAGCTAAATACTCCGTGTAACTCCGTGAAAACTCAGTGTAACTCCGTGTTAAAAAAATCATGTTAGAAATTTTCTTAAAGAATTAACAAATATTATTATGAGTAAACTAGCCATTCATGGAGGAAAGCCGGTTCGCGATACAAAAACAAATCCCTGGCCAAAATGGCCTGTGTGGGACAGGAATGAAGAAAGAGCTCTTATAGAAACACTTAACAGTGGTATCTGGTCATATAACGGCCCCAGAGAGACTGAATTCAATAAACAGTTTGCAGAGTACTCCGGCTCAAAGTATGTGTTAACTGCAGCCAATGGTACTGTGACACTTCAGATGGCGCTTGAAGCATGCGGAATTGGAATAGGGGATGAAGTAATTCTTCCTGGCTTAACCTGGCAGGCAACAGCAGCAACTGTTCTTGATGTCAATGCCACTCCTGTTCTTGTTGATGTTGTCGAGGACACTTGGTGCATTGATACCAGGGAGGTTGAAAAGGCTATTACACCACGGACAAAGGCGATTATTCCCGTTCATCTCTATGGCAGCTTTGCAGATATGGATGAGATATTGAGGATCGCAAAGAAGCACAATTTGAGAGTCATAGAGGATTGTGCCCATAAACATGGCGGAGAGTGGAATGGTAAAAAGCCGGGACAATAGGCGACATAGGAAGCTTCAGCCTCCAGTTATCAAAACACCCTCACAGCCGGTGAGGGGTGGCATACTTACAACGAATAGTTTTGATCTTTATGAAAGACTAGATGCCCTTAGGAATTGCGGCCGGAGACCTGAGCCACCGGATCTGGGTTCGTTAATAAGGGAGAAGGACAATACTTCGATCAGGGGAACTTCCTCCAATCGGGCAATTTCAGGATCACTGAATTTCAGGCTGCAATCCTTATTGAAGGGCTGAAAAGGTTACCGGAACAAAACAGGTTACGGGACGAAAACGCCATTTATCTGAATTCAATAATTCAAGATATACCCGGAATAAAGCCAATAAGACGCGACAAGCGCGAAACACAGGAAGCATACTATAATTTTTCGTTCCGATACGATCAGAATCAGTTTAAAGGTCTGCCTGTCAGGAAATTCAGGGAGGCTCTCACAGGTGAATTGGGAATTGAGGTTGCGGCCAGTTATATCCCCCTGAACAAATGCTCATTGTATGTTCCCCTTACTAAGCCTTCCAGACATAAACTCAATGATAAATACTGGGCAGATATTGATCCTTCAAGATTCTCACTTCCTGTATGTGACCACATTCATTATTCAGCATCCGCATGTATTCACCATAAAATACTGATGGGAACAAAGAGTGATATGGATATGATTGCCGGGGCAATCAGTAAAGTAGCGGAGAATACCGGAAATCTTATATAGACAGGAGAATAAGGTTTTGTTCACGGTAGCACATTCAGTTAAGCGCTACCTTTAAGTATTCTTATCCTTATTAAATTATTTCATTTTGCATCTATATTGATGTGAATTATTTTCATTTGCTTTTATCTCTTGTGTATATTTGCTTTCTGTAAATATACTTTCCATTCATTCGTTTGAAACTCCGAAGGAGATAATAAATAAAAATCTGAGTATGAAATTAATGGGATCTTATCAATCAGCACTGTTGTCTCTCTTGTGTTTCTTTGTTCTGCCTTTTACATCAGAAGCACAGTATACTCAGGTTAAGCACAGAACTCCTGAAAGAGGTGAAATAGTGGTAACAACTCCGGGATACTGTGATAAGCCAGGATCTGTCTATCTCCTTCTAAATGATATATCTGCTCCCAAGAGTGCTTTCTTCCTTGGGAAAGATGTGACGCTGGACCTTAACGGATATACAATAACATATGCCGACGCCGGATATAGTCACATTCCTAACAGTAGCTTTGAAGAGGGAACACTAGGCTGGGATCTGACAAAAGCACCATCTGCAAGAACCGAGGATAAAAAGGTTCATGTTTTTATTGGAGATCACATTCTCAGGCTTACAAAAGGGGAGGAGATCGTATCTGATTTTATTGACCTCCCTTTACCGTCAAGATCATATTTCGCCTTTTGTGGCGTGATCAGCCAGGATATGAAGGTGAGTGTTTATGTGGAGGACAGCAGTCAGAAGAGTGTCAGCTGTGTTACTGAATATGCTGACTCTGCTCTGGTGAACTGCCCTGTAACAAGCCGGTCACCACGACTTGGCGGAGGTTTTGTCTATGCGCATCTTAACCGTATGCCTGCAGGTAAGTACAGGATCAGAATTAAGGCAGAAACAGACTGTCTTGTTGATTATATTGATATCAGGCCGGCAATGGATGTCGGTATTGGAATTATAGATGAAACACATCCCATGGGACATAATGACCACCTTTATGAAAGGGCTCATTGTGCATTTTTTGATTATACTGCTGATGTAAAGCGACATACGCCTTTACCTGGCCTGCCTGTTGCCAGAGGGAAAGGATCCGTGACAATCAGAAACGGCATAATCAGAAATGCCACACCCGGGATCCTTTCCTGGGGAATCCAGTCCACCGCTGAAGATGTGATGGTTATACTTGACAACATAAAGGTTCTCTCTTCAGGCATAAATTCAACAGCTGTTGATGTACCACAGGCTGTTATAACCCATTCTTCCTTCGATGTTGATAATCCTTTTATAATAAACAGGCATGGTGCCGAATTCTATGCTGTAGATCTCAGAGGCAGCAAGCCATCAGAAGTCTCAGGTTCGGAGTTTTTCGGAGGACAGGGCTGCCTCAGCTTTAAGGGTGATTTTTCAAAGATCCACCATAACTTCTTCGCAAACAGGCAGATGGTGACTAATCATTACAGCATAATGGCTATGGGTGACAGTTCATTTATTTTCGAAAACAGGATAATACCTGAAGTGGGGTCGGGAATCGAAATATTTGTTCACCGGGGAATCGAGATATTTAATAACGATATCAGAATAACTGCTTCACCTCCGACTTGTGAATACGGTCATGAGGAGTACAGCACCACGGCAATACGAATTGCTGATTACAATGCTAAACCAGGGGATCCGGGCGGGTGCTTCGGAAATAAGGTATATAATAACAGGATTTCAGTTACCGGCATTGACTTCCCTGAATTTACTGATTATATCCCAATGGCATGGGCAATGTTTTACAGCTCCAGTGCAGGTGATAATTTTATATTCAATAATGACATTGTTGTCAATGACAAAACACCAGGATTAAAAAATGAGGCTTCAGCATTCTATATAGGCGGTGGAGCTGTCGGCGGACAGTTCTATGATAACAGGATAACATCGAATGTGCCGGCAGTATGGGTGGCTTCACGATACGGAGGGGCCAGGGATACAAGGATTTTCAGAAACCAGATAACCAGATCACCATCTGCGGGAATTGATTTTAAGCCAATCAGGATGGGGTGGAAAGGATGGAATGGATGTGTAGCTGAAAATATCCGCTTTGAGTCAAACATTGTTACAGGTGACACCTTTGGCATTGATGCAACCGATCAGATTCACAGCTATTCTGTATTATGGACCCTTACTGTTAAAGTCGTTGATAAAGACGGAAAAGTTCTTAGCAACGTTCCTGTACGGATATTCGATAAAAACGGGAATGAAGTGTTGAATTCTAAAACACCTGATGACGGAACAATTCAGGTTCAGTTGACGGAGTATTCCTTCTCCACTCCTGAAATAGTCTACAGTTCGCCATATAAAGTAATTGTAGGTAAAAAGATAACTGAGGTGAAGCTCGATAAAAATTCAGAAATTACGATCCGGAACAAATAAAACTACAAAATGAACCGAAATCTGGTCATATTTTTGCTTCTTATCCTGGGAAGCGGAAATTTAAAAGCACAGAACTTAAATCATGTCTGTCTTATTGAAACCAGAACATATACTGGCAGGGATAATGCTATGTGGGATGCCTTATATGCAGCCAGAAACGGAACAGTTTACACCGGTTTGATCACAGAGGGGGGAAGTGCTCACTTTTATTCATATTCTCCATCAAAAGATGAAAACATTCTGATAGCTGATATGGCTGAATTTCTCGGGGAAAGGGGGAAAGGTGTACGCACCTCAGGCAAGATACATAATAAACCTGTTGAAGACAATGACGGAAATATATACTTTGTTCCGATGAATAACGGAGCTGGTCCAAGGACTATTGATTATACCAGCTGGATAGGAGGTCACTGGATGAAATATAATCCTGAAACTGGCGTACTGGTTAATCTTGGACTGGTTGATGAGGGTATCGGTTGTTATCCGCTCACGATAGATGTTCAAAGAAAATATCTGTTTGGGGTGGGGTTCACAGGATATTTCTATCGTTTTGATCTGGAGAAAAATGTTACCAGGAACTTTGGCAGGGTGGCTAACTGGGATATATGCCGCGATATTTTCTGCGACGATGAAGGGAATGTTTTCGGTTCCTTTCCGGTAGCAGGAATCTGGAAATATGATGCAAAAGCAGAGCGTGTAGCCGACCTGTCACTTCGTGTCCCTTATGATCCTTCAGTTTATCCTGCCCAGCTTCAAAACCCAATGATAGACCGTACATGTGATTGGCGTGCAGTTGAATGGGATCCTGTTGAAAAAGTTGCATATGGTGTTACATGTGGAAGTGGCTCTCTCCTTTTTCGTTTTGATCCTCATTCCGGAGAGGAAGGCAGCATTACTCCAATTATCAAAATGTGTGACAGTAAATTCATGGATTCGGACAGAAAAGATATTCCATATTCAACACTCGCATTTGCTCTCGACAGCCGCAACAGAAAGATCTATTTTGTCCCTTCGGCCCGTGAATATTCAACAAATGAATATGCAGAGACTTTTGGCAGTGATGAATCCCATCACCTGATCCTATATGATATTAAGGCGAAGAAAAGAACAGATCTTGGACCTATGCAAACCAGTGACGGGCGAAGGGTTTTCGGGTGTGAGGCTGCATCAGTTGCTCCCGATGGTACTGTTTATATATGCGGTCAGGTGGAGGTCTCAGGTACAAATCAGGCGACAGGCTATATAGGCAAAGTACCAGTTTCGCTTCAATTAATCATCTACAAACCTGAATAATGAAAAAAAAATGTACTCAATATTTCCACATTAATGGTAAAATGCTCCTGTTCGTTTTTGCAGCTTTCTTCTTCTCAACAGGAGTTGATTCCACTCTGCATGCACAGGACTGGGCAAGGACAAACATAAAAGATCTCCAGAGGGTTGATCTCAGGGATCTTGGTTATCCATCGGTAAATGAAATACCAGAGAATAGCAGTGCGATTACTTCCTGCTGACAGCGGGTGATGGGAAAATTTATGGCGGTACAACAGGAGAGGTCTCCTATCTGTTCATGTTTGATCCTGAAATCAATAAAGTTCGTCACCTTGGAAAAATTGATAATCAGGAAAGTATTCATCATTCTCTTGTTGAAGATAAAGATGGTAATATTTATCTGGGAACCGGAAAAAATATGTTTGGTGAAATCCTCCTTTCAAAAGGAGGTCTGGGTTCTGAAGGCACAATTGATAAAGCATTATGGGAAGACATTAAGAAACATTTCAGGGATTATCCAGGGGGGCACCTATACAGGTATAGCCCTGGCTCCGGAAACACAAAGGTTAAGCTTCCTGAAATGTCGTGTGAGACGGAGGATCTTGGTATCCCGCTGGCCAATAATTCGATATATGCTCTTACAATCAATCCGCAAGGAGATGAAATATATGGGATCACATATCCAGACGGCCATTTCTTTGTCTATAATATTAAGCTGAAAAAATTCTCCTCTCCGGGTGCCATAGATGAAAAGATTGTTTTTCACGGACCAGAGCGGAGCTGGAGAAGTCTTTGCAGGGCTGTAATTTGTGATTCTTCAGGAAAGTTTTTTTCTCAGGAACAGAGGGTATAATCAGATATTGGGATCCGCTGGCCCGCCGGATCATTACTACTGATATGAAGATACCTGGTGATTACTTTTACCTTCAGTTTTTTGAAGATTATCCGGTGATCGAATACTTTGCACAAGACCGGCGCGGTTTGATATACGGAGGAACTTCAGACGGATACCTCTTCTCATTTGATCCGGCGGTTATGAAGCTTACCAATCATGGAAAAATGCGCTCATCCCGCAGGTTACGATGTCTGACCGTCGGATCAGACGGCAAAGTGTATATAATGGCAGGTGAGCGATCTTCATCAAGACCCTGCCAGTTTTACAGATTTGATCCTGAGAAGGGTGGATTTGACGATCTGGGCTTATTGATTGTGGACAGGAGCCCGTATTACTATTGGCGCGGACAACAGTATGACGCCATGACGACTGGCAGGGATGGAAGCCTGTATATAGGTGAAAGTGAACGTCGTTCACATCTGTTTCTCTATATTCCCTGATCGGGTTTTGAGAGCTGAGAAATTCCGGATGCGATACCGGGTATGTATGATTTTGTGGATTGAAGAACAGAAGCTGAGTATGATGACCGGATCATCAGCTTTTTGATTATAAAGTATTCAGTTTATAAACTGGATACTCAGACTCGAAAAATTAATAATAAATCTTAATAATGTAACTATGGAAATCAATCGTCGTAATTTTATGAAGAAAGCTACAATTGCCGGCTTGACAACTGTTGCTTTTACCGCTCCTGCTGCATCTGAACCGGTTACTGTTCAAAAATCAAAGAAGAAGTCTGTACCGGCACCAACAGACAGGATACGTACGGGCTTCATTGGTGTAGGGAACAGGGGGCAGGGGCATCTGCGGACCTGTCTTGCAATGAGTAGTGCAGATATTGTATCAATTTGCGATATTTCCGAAAGATCGCTGTCAGCGGCGAAAAAACTAATCTCAGAGTCAAATCATCCTGAACCAAAGGTATATACCGGTAACGATTTTGCATATCTTGAGATGCTGGCTAAGGAAGATTTGGATGCCGTTATAATTTCCACTCCTTGGGAATGGCATACCAGGATGGCTGTTGCTTCGATGAAGTCAGGCGCATATACAGGGGTGGAGGTACCCGCAGCTACTACTCTTGACGAATGCTGGGATCTGGTAAATACCCATGAGGAAACAGGAGTTAATCTGATGTTCCTGGAAAACGCAAATTACGATCGTTCCTTCCTTGCAATCCTGAACATGGTTCGTCAGGATATTTTTAGCGAACTGCTTCATTGCAGGTGCGGATACCTGCATGATCTGAGAGGTGTCAAATTCAATGATGGAATTGAATATGACTATGTGCCGGGCCATCCCCTGAAGTTCGGAAAGGAGGCCTATGCTGAAGCACAATGGAGAGGGCTGCATTCGATACGGCGGAACGGGGATGTCTATCCGACACATGGCATCGGACCTGTGGCCAAAGCACTGGATATTAATAACGGTAACCGCTTCCTGTCTCTTTCTTCATTCGCTACAAAAGCAAGGGGATTAAAAAAATATGTCGATGATTATGGCGGTGCAAACCATCCTCTGGCAAAAATCCAATGGAACTGTGGCGATATTGTTACCTCAACAATAAATTGCGCAAACGGGGAAACAATTCTCGTGACACATAATTGCAATAACCCCCGACCACATATCGGTGATTTCATGGTGCAGGGAACCAAAGGGCTCTGGCATGAGGACTGGAAATCAATTTATGTTGAGAACCAATCACCTGTGAAGGATGCCTATGAAGCTGATGAAAAATGGATTGAAAAATTCAACCACAAATACTGGCGTGAAGAAGGGGAAAGTGCGGCCGGATCAGGACACGGAGGTATTGACTATATGGTATTAAATGATTTTTTTAAGGCAGTCAAAGAAAATAAGCCTGCACCAATTGATGTCTATGATGCGGCTGCATGGAGCGCAATCTCTGCTCTGTCTGAAATGTCCATCTCAAAAGGAAATGCACCAGTCGACTTTCCTGATTTCACACGAGGGCAATGGATAAAGTACAGGGATGAAAAAACCTTTGCATCTGATGACAAGTTCCCGATGCTTGCGGACAGGTTCATAAAATATTAGCAAGGCTCAGGGCTCAGAGTGCAGGGCTCAGGGCTCAGGGCCTCAGGGCTCAGGGCTCAGGGCTCAGGCTTCTGACTTCCGACTTCGGACTTCGGACTTCGGACTTCGGACTTAAAACACAATCTGCCTATTTTTCCAGAACTATTATCTCATATACACCGAGATCAGATATTCTGAGAACAGTACGTTGACCTTCACTGGTTAACGGCACCACTCTTTTTGATTCAAAGCCGGGCGAAACAGCCCATGCGTGTTTTACCGTTCCATTGAATTCCAATGTAATGGCTCCGGCATTGGATGTATTCCTGTAATTAAAGAGATGTATTATCTCCCGGTTTTTCTGTGAGTCATGTGAGATTCCAACCCATTCAGGAGCCTTAACCTCTAAAGGAAGCCCTTTTGCTGCCGCCCAGTAAACAGCGGATTCAAGTTCATTTGCGTTTTCGGGCATCATCCAGGTAGTTTCCATCCCTAATCTGATATCCTTTTCAGGCACACTCAATTCCGGCAGGTAGATTACTTTTCCTTTGCCATAATCAAAGGATACTGATACTTCAGTATTGAATAAAATCCTTTTCGAAACCTGATCACTTTCTGCCTGCAGCTCTTCCGGAAAGCTGATCTTTCTTAGTCTCCTCCAATTGTCATATTTGCCTGTATTTCTTGTCATAACAATGCCTCCTCCATCCCTGGCAAAGCTTTTAAGGGCTTTCTCCGTGTCATCAGAAAGGCTTTCCTGATCAGCCAGGACAATAACATTATATCTGCTCAGCCTTCCGAGCTGCTGATCGAATATTATATCAAAAGGGATTTGCCTCTGCTGAAGGACCTGTTCAGCCATATTGACCTCAGTCTGTGTTTCACGGTTATTGTATGCCATTGAAGGATAACTTCTGAGTACTGCTACTTTTTCAGCGCCTGTAACATTTGTGAAAAGGTCTTTGTTCTTCTGCCAGAAATCAAGGTATTGCTTTGCAACACCAGACGGAACCTCTGTTCCAAGAAAACCAATTGTCCTGTTAAGAGCCAGGTTCTCGGCAAAATCTGAAGGCTTTCCGCAATATGTCATAATGTAGTTTCCGGTTGTCCTGCCAAGCTTGAAATGACGGAATTTACCAATGGCGACACCGTTCTCCCAGCGTGGATTATTGTCATCCTCAGTCCAGATCACATTAGTGTACTGCATCAGATCAGAGTGATTGATGCCTGCTTCCCATGCCCTGTTGCTTCCAACCAGACCGTGAGGATTTACCTCAATTACAATCTCCCTGTTCAATCCACGTGCGAACCTTGCACATTCAGCCAGACGTGAAGACATTGTATGGCAGCGAAAATCAATCCATTCCTGAATTGCCGGATCACTTATCACTTCCATTTTTTCATAAGGATTTTCAACATTCCAGCTTGGAGGAAGCAGATATGAAACATCTGAAAATCCAAACCTTTCCATTAACTGTTCCTTTGAATATCTTGCTTCAAGGAATTTATGAAAAGCGGCTATTGTGGCAGGATTGAAATCGGCGGAGGCAGGACTGTTAAGGTCAAAGTTATCAAAATGGATAAAATCGGTTTTTACGACTTCAACAACATATCGTATTATCTTTTCCTTGTAATAGGTCATATACCCATCATTGTTAAAACATGGCCTGTAGCGGAATGACTGCTGATATCCGTAAGGAAGCATCAGTGGTTTGCCGTTCTCGTCAATCTGGTACCAGATATCACTCTTCGCCTCTGGCATCTCTGCAAAAAAAGTCTCATATGCCAGGTTATTCCACTGAACATAAGTATCAGCTTTCATACCGTATTTATGGGCAATGGCCACTGCCTTAGCCACTTTATCCATATATTCTTTTTCAGCCTGAAAACCGAAACCCTTGTAACATCCCACATGATAAACCGTAATTCCTGCTTCAAAAAGACTTTTGATATACGGTTCGGTAAGCTGATATTCATAATCGGCTTTCTGCCACTGGTTGAAATCTGGATTGTTTCTTCTGACCTGAAAGATCCATGGTTCATGAGTGGCGCCGGCATCGGCAAAACCCTGCCTGATCCATTCAGGGGTATATCGTGCAGGGTCAGCTGTACCAGCCTGAGCATAAAGGCTGTCAGAAGCCAGTACCAGTAACGGAATAAGTAATAAAAAGGTTTTCATTTGATTTTGTCTGTATTATTGAGTAATTTTAGTATTATCTATATACTTACTAAGATAGAGTAAATTGAACTATTTTAAGATATTAATACCAGCACTCTTCATTTTTACAGGAATTCAGGGTCAGATTCTGTTCAGGGAAACATTTGATGATAATTTAACGGAATCCCGGGGATGGTATGACGGGACCGCCTGCAGGATTTCTGACAATGCAGCTGACGGGAGAGGCCGTATAGAATTCTCAACCGATAGTTCATGGGTAAATAGTGATCCTGAAAAAAGATTTACCTATGGCCTGAATATAAATTCACCCTGGGAAAATGGAGGTACTTTATTCATGCATTTTCCTGAGCATCTTGAATATAATCCTGTAGGTAACACCATTCTTCGGCATTACGACAGCATTCCGCCTCCATGGATAATTTCACCTGACAGGCAACAAGCCTCTTATCGAGTAGAGAGTCAGGCCCTTGACAAAGTTATTGTGGAATCATTTGCCAGAACCTCAATCGAAAATGAATTCCCATCTGATGTGTATGTAGTGAAACTTGCGATGCGGATAACAAATAATGGCAATGAAACCCTTCCTGTCATCCGCCCTCTCATCTGTATGCAATATAGCGGACTTACCGGTTTTCCACAAAGACTGAATGAAAACTACAATCATAATTTTATTCTGATAAATTACAGGCTAACAGCATTATCAGATTTAATCACATCAGACCCGAATACCACTTTTAAAGGTTGTGTGGTGAAAGGGTGTCCTCAGCGTGATACCCGCTCTGAGTCAAATGGTGGATTGATCAGTCAGGATATGGATCTCGCCCTTTCAGTTGTTACCTCTTTGGATGGCAAACGCAAAGTGATCTTCTGGTGGACACCTGGGAAAAGTATGATAGCTAATGCATTCATACCATGTATTCATGCTGACCCTTATTTTGGAACACTCAGGCCTGGTCAGAAAGCCTGGGCAGAAGGACTTATCCTGTTTACTGAAGGAGAGGTTGAACCAATAATAAAAATAATCAGGAGCAGGGATCTGAGAGTTTTTTAAAATAGTATCATGTTATTGACAATCCTCCGTCAATATATCCCGGACGAGCCCAGGTCAGAGTATGCGGACCTGAATAGTGAGCCATCCTTTGTTCAAGTTCCGTTCTGTTTAGGCCTGAAATTCCTGTTTTACTGAATTCCCTGGCAAGCTGCATATTTTCCTGCAAACTTTTAATCCCATAATGTCCGACAAGTACAGATGAAATTCCTTCTATTGTCCACACATATTCAAGAAGTTCTTTAGCAGTGGCATCCTTTCCTACAATATCCCGAAGGGCTTTCATTGCTATTACCCCTACATTCTTCTTCCTTGCTGCAGGAAGGGCAATATTGATAAAATTACCATAGTTTGTTGCATTCATAGCCAGCAGAACAATATCAAAATCAAGCTTTTCAATCAATTCCGCTGATCTCTCGGCACTGTCCATTGAAGAAAAACCGATGTTTTTCACCATTCCTGATTCTTTAAAGGAGACCATTGTTTTATATAAACCCTTTTCTATTTCAGAAGTGTTATCCTCAGGTAATATGGCGTGCATAAAGAGAATATCCACATGATCGGTTTTCATCCTTCTGAGGCTTGCTTCAAGTTCCGCTTTAGCTTTTTCAGGATCCCTTGACTCCAGTTTTGTGGAAAGAATGATTTTGCTTCTCTGCTTTTCCAATAATTGACCATATCGGTCTTCGCTATCCGGAGATATTGATCCTCCCTGATTAAATGAAGCTGCAGTATAGCTGGGAGCAGTATCAAACAGGTTAATACCACCTTCAACTGCCGATTCCAGAACTTTTTCCCATTCTCCGTTTGGATTTCTTAAAAACTGTGATCCTCCTCCAAATGACAGGAGTGAGACCTCCAATCCGCTTTTACCAAGCTTTCTGCGACCTATGCCTGATTTTGATTCTTTTAGTTCAGTAATATTCCCTGCCGGGGGGATCAAACCATAAGCCGATACAGCTGCAATAGCGCCTGCACTTCTTTGTATGAACTTTCTGCGGGTCATAGCCGATCTGATTTTTTTCATATCATAAGGTTCTTAATTTACACGGATAATCATTTCTTAGTTTGCCTCAATATATACAACAAACGGAAGAAAAAAAAGATCAATCAATTCCAGGGAATTTAAATAATTTACCTCTTTGAAAATTTACATACAATTTCTGTGTCATAAATGGACGGGTCGCGACCCGTCCGTACAATTACCGACGGCGCGACCGCCACGTGTCAACAACGTATCTTTGGATGGTTTGCGCCCCGTCCGACAACAGGTGATGTATTCGTAGGGAAATTGTCGCGACCTGTCCATACAAGATGTCAACAACGTATACATTTGGATGGTTTGCGACCCGTCCGACAATATTCAGGTGATGTATTCGCAGGAAATGGTCGCGATCCGTTCATACAATTACCGGGTAAATCATCCGTAGGGACAGGTCGCGACCTGTCCCTACAAGATGTCAACAACGTATACATTTGGATGGTTTGCGACCCGTCCGACAATATTCAGGTGATGTATTCGCAGGAAATGGTCGCGATCCGTTCATACAATTACCGGGTAATTCATCCGTAGGGACAGGTCGCGACCTGTCCCTACAAGATGTCAACAACGTATACATTTGGATGGTTTGCGACCCGTCCGACAATATTCAGGTGATGTATTCGCAGGAAATGGTCGCGATCCGTCCATACAATTACCGGGCTGGCAGGTGCGACTGTCCAGGCATTTGGTGGGCCCTCCGACTCAGGTGATGTATTCGCAGGAAATTGTCGCGATCTATTCATACAATTACCGGGTAAATCATCCGTAGGCGGTTACTCTCCTGGACAGGTCGCGACCTGTCCCTACATGATGTCAACATGATACACGTAGGGACGGGTCGCGACCCGTCCTGTAACGACCCGTCACCGTGCTATCCCAATAGGTAAAAATTATTGCTATTATTTTATTACCGGAAGGATGATATGTGAAGGATATTCAGCGCTGTGGTAAATTACTTGTTCCGCTTTTAGAATTGTGGTATCTGTTGCGAAATAATTCCCTGTATTGAGGTTTCTGTCGAATCGGGGAAAGTTGCTACTTGAAATCTCAACTCTTATCCTGTGCCCTTTTTTGAAAAGATTACTTGTTGCCCAGAGGTCTATGTTAAAAGGATAAATTTTCCCGGGTTCAATATGGGAAGGCTTTTCGAGTGGATTCCTGTGGTCAGCTCTGATAATTCCTTCGCAGATCCTTATCGCTTTGCCATCTGGCCAGACATCAACAAGCTTTGCAGTGAAATCTGTATTCAGGGCCGAAGAAGAAGCATAAACAAGGGCATTAACAGGACCTGTAACCTCAACATCCTCCTTTAACGGAGCAGTCGTGAATAACAAAACATCAGATCTGTTTTCAACAGACTGCTGGTCATATGGACCCATTCCGCCAATTGTCCTGACCGGATTGGCAGGGTCATATATGTAGCTGTCAGTTTTTTCTGCTGCAGGTGGTTTGTTATCCAGAATCCCTTTTCCTGAAATGCACGGTGCATTTCCTTCGCTGTGAAAATAGTATTTCGTGTATTTGGTTCTGGCTAATGGCCACTCATTTTCAAACCGCCATACATTCTCGCCCATAACGAATATTTTTACCGGCGCCTCCTCAGATATTCCATTTTCAATGCCTTTCAGCTGATTGTCAAACCAGCGCATCATAAGCTCAGAATCATTCAGATCAGCAGCTTCTCCAAAATCCAGTTCCCCCACTTTCCTGTTACCCATGCTGTGTACCCATGGTCCGATCATCAGCCTTTGTTTTTTACGGATCTCAGGTGCGATTTCAGGCTTGGTCATATTCAGATAATTATCAATTGTCCCTTTTAGGAGTATATCATACCATCCGCCGATTGCATAGACTGACGCCTTTATTTTTCCATAACCATCACCAATACTCGTCCTGTCCCAGTAACGGTCATGGTCCGGGTGCATCATCCAGTCCCTGAGAAACGGGATCTTCCATCCCAGGATTTTATCCTGATCAATAAGGGGAAGATGCATAAGTATCCTGTCAGGCTGTTTCATCAGTGAATCGAGGCTGGAATTATACGGAGATGTCATCTCGTAACTCCATGGTCCGAAGAGATCAAGGAAGAAGGCTCCATTCTGGTAAACAACGTCATGCAGATCCGCAAATGTGACTTCCGGAAACATTGTCACAAGGTATGGTGAACCTTCAGGAGCAGGCATCCATTGTGTGAAACCGACATAAGATCCTCCAAAAGTCCCTATTTTCCCATTGCACCATGGCTGTCTGACTATCCATTGCTGTGTGTCATAGCCATCTTCAGCCTCAGGTTGCATAGCATCAAAGAGCCCTTCGGACTCGTATCTGCCTCTGGTATCCTGCAATACAACAACATATCCGCGTGTAACTGCATAAGCAGCTTCCCTGTTTCCTGCACCTCCATTCCCATAAGGCGATCGCATCAGAAGAACCGGAAACTGACCACTGGCATCCGGACGGTAAATATTTGTTGATAAACGCACTCCGTCACGCATTTCGACTCTAACATCAAGTTCCTCCGTTACTTTGTATGCTGGCTGATCTGAATTCTGCCGTACCTGTCCGTTTACTGCTGAACTATTCAGCAGCGGAAAAGCAACAAGCAAAAACACTAATCTGATAAAATTCTTCATCCGGCTACTTTCTGGCAATTATAATATTATGTTCAGGACCAGTAACACCTGCAAGATTGACGGTTCTGAAAACAAATTCCATTTTTTCTCCCTTGAGTTTGATCTCCTGATCTTTATCTGTTTTCATCCAGGTTCCTGAGGGTAACTGTTTCATCTGGTACTCTTTAAGGTTTGGTGTGGCAGAAGTCAGTTTTATACTGGCAATCCCGTCAGTAATCCCAACAGTCGAGCTGATGGTATTTGGAGTCCAGTAAATCGAATCCCTGTCGTTTACAAGTTTGAGTGATTCAGGATGGGAAAATGCCCAGTGAGGCTTATTATCCCATATCCAGGTATGTGATTTGAAATAGTCATCATTATACATTATAAGCAGCTCCTTGTAATCGGGAAAGACAGTAAAAAGATCATTATAGCAATGCCATTCAATCCAGGTATATGTCTGAGCATTCTGAACCTTGCTGAGTCCGGTCTCTGCGTCAATATCAAATGGAACTCTGTCAGGACCTTTTACCTTAATAATGTCAGCACAGTTGTTTTTAAGAAACTCATCCCGAATCTCCAGTGCAGAAAGCGGAATGCCATTCTTTTCAAAGTGATGGTCATACTTTGCATCTGAGAGAAACCATTTATTGTATTGATTGCTCCACACCTCATCTATCCCATGATGGCCGTCGGGTCCGCCTTTTACACCTGGACCAGCCCCAAGAGTCCTTGTAACATAGCCATAGGCGTTCAGAACCGCATTCTGGACCACCATATAGTGTCCGCAATGGAAGCCATGGCCCTTGAGGGCACCATCGAGGATCCCTTCAGCAAAATTGTCTCCGGGATATGGTTCCCCGTGATCATCTATTCGGATTACTGATTTTATCCAGTGCCTGAGAAGCAGAATCCTTTTGAATTCATCCGTCTCACCATGAAATATCGTATCAAGCTGGTATTTGCTTATCAGATGTGCGAACTTTGGTGAAGTCAGATCTTCACCTGAACGGAATACCAGATTAGGCCTATAGGCGGGATTTTTAACATCTGCCTGGTAGTAGTCCTTTGTTGTGCAACCCGCAATCAGCATTCCAATAACAAGAAAGAAATATTTTACTTTCATAATCTTATTTTATTTTATATTTTCAATTGTAAAAATACAACTTATTTGTCATAACCTTGTTTTGCTTTTTAGAATTTGTTTAAATTTGAATTGTTTCGGGGCGGTTAAAAATATTAAGTCATGCTAAAATTAAAATTCAGTCTCAGCTGTATTATGCCGGTTGTTATTTTATTTCTCCCATACAGCACCAATTCTCAGAATCCTGACCATCTTACTGTGATAAAACCTAAAGAGACTGATGAAGTTCTCATAAATCCAGGTATTGGTTTTATGACATTCCAGCGTTTCAACGGCGATGAACTGAATGAAGGTTCAGGATGGACAGAAGGATTTCCGATTGAATATCAGAAATTTGATGGTGATCTTACAAACAGGGATCATCCTGCCACAACGATTGCATACTGGAGGATCTACTGGAAATATATTGAACCGGAGAAAGGGAAGTACAGGTGGGACATGCTTGATAAAGCCCTTGAGGTTGCGAGGGCAAGAGGACAGACTCTTCTGCTGCGTATAGCCCCCTATGGTACAGGAGATGAGCGTGATGTTCCATCATGGTACCGGAAGATGACCGGTCCCGGAAAAAACTGGAAATTCAACAGCGATGTAAACGGATGGATGGTTGATGCAGAAGACCCGAGGTATGCAGAGTATTTCGGAGGGATGATACGGGCGCTTGGAGAGAGGTATGACGGACATCCTGATCTTGAGGCTGTTGATATCTCGATTGTTGGTGCATGGGGAGAGGGTGCCGGTTCAGAACTCCTGACGCAGACGGCCAGGGAGGCCCTTATTAATTCCTACACTGAGTCCTTCAGAAAAACTCCTCTTATCGCTCTGTTGATGGATAAGAAAACAAATATGTACGCAGATTCTCAGATTCCTGTGGGATGGAGGGTTGACTGCATCGGCGACCTTGGTTTCTGGGCGTCGGAACAGAACGGATGGTCGCATATGTACGATTTCTACCCCAGGGAGATCATTAACTGCAATGTCCAGGATGACTGGAAGAAATCACCTCTCAGTTTTGAGATATGCGGAACATTTCTGGATTGGAGGGATGAACAGAAGTATGGCAGGGAACAGGTAAAGTATATTTTTGATCAGTCGCTGAAATGGCATATATCTTCCTTTAATGCAAAGTCATCGCCTGTTCCTGCAGAATGGCAGGACCTTGTGGATGACTGGCTTAGGAAGATGGGATACCGTTTTGTCCTGCGAAGGTTCACATATCCTGAAAATGTAAGGCTTAATGAAAAACTCTCTTTTACTACGTGGTGGGAGAATAAAGGTGTAGCTCCCTGTTATAAGGATTTCACTCTTGCCATACGGATTAAGTCAGAAAAAAAGAGTTTCATACATGTTACGGATGCAAGAGTTATTGACTGGCTTCCGGGAGATATCGTTTGTGATGATTCTTTCTTTATTCCTTCTGATCTGCCTGAGGGTATTTATGATGTCCAGGTTGCTATTGTTGACAGGGTGAAGCATGAGCCAAGGGTAAATCTTGCAAATGAAGGAAAGCAAGGTGATGGCTGGTATCAGATAGGGAAAATAAGTATAACAAAATAAGGTATATTTTATATATACTTATTTTTATGTTTCATATAATTGTATTTATTGATTAAAACATTTGTTTATCTTGGAAATGTTTCCATATATTTGTAGTATATGCTTAAAAAAGCATATAATATTTCGATATTTGCTTACAGTAGATGCAATAAATGTGGCCCTGTATATAATATATTAACGTAATGTAAAGAAAGCAGAGGCTCAGTTAATGTTCTTTTTCCTGTTTTTTATTTGTGTAATTAAAGAATCTTATAATACAATAGAAAACCTTTTTGATAATTATCTCCTTAAACTAAAACCATTATGAGAAAAAAACTGTTATCGACAATTATCCTCTTCCTGGTAATGCTCGGCAGTGCATTTGCTCAGGAGCGAACCATCTCCGGCAGGATCACATCATCTGATGATGGATCAGCCTTACCCGGGGTAAACGTTGTAGTGGCAGGGACCAGTATTGGTACAATTTCCGATATAAACGGTAAGTACACAATCAGGGTTCCGGCCGGATCCAAGTCACTGGAGTTTTCATTTGTTGGTATGAAAACATATTCTGCTGAAATTGGAACATCGGACATTGTAGATGTTGCGCTGGAGCCATCACAGGAAATGCTGGACGAAGTTGTTGTCACAGCCCCTGGTATAAAGCGTGAAGTCAAATCACTCGGATATTCACAGCAGGAACTGGGTACACAGGCTTTGAGTGCAGCCAGGGAAACAAACCTGACCAGTTTTCTGACAGCAAAGGTTGCAGGTGTTCAGGTTTCCAAAACATCATCAGGTACAGGAGGTTCATCAGCTATTACGATCCGTGGTACAAAATCGCTGCTTGGAAATAATCAGCCATTATATGTTGTGGATGGGGTTCCAATTACAAACATTGGCCACAGTGCCGGTGGTGCATGGGGAGATACTGACCTGGGCGACGGTATAGGCGATATAAATCCTGAAGATGTTGAATCCATGTCGGTTCTGAAAGGTCCGAATGCCACGGCTCTTTATGGAGCTAGAGGTAGTAACGGTGTAATTCTGATAACAACAAAATCAGGTATGAAGAAAAAGGGTATCGGCGTGGAAATAAATTCCAATACCTCTTTTGAGACTCTAAACCTTGTTCCTACATATCAGAACAAATATGCCACAGGATATGAAGAGACCAATATTTACGGAAGCCTTATTGAAATTCCTGACGGCAGCGGGAATATTTATGAAACTATGGATACCTGGCATGGTGACAGCTGGGGACCTCCACTTGACGGAAGAAGAACTATTGTTGATCCTTTTGTATACCCTGAAGATGCATTCACCAGAACATTGGTGCTGCTACCTCAGCCCGCCAATAATGTTAGAGACTTCTATGAGACCGGGATCAATACTGCGAATACTATATCAATATCCGGGAGCAATGAGAAAACTTCTGCAAGACTTTCAGTCGGCCTTAATACAAATAAGGGAATAATTCCAAACTGGACAATGAACAAGCAAACAATTTTATTGAGAGCGAATTCCCAGGTTACAGAAAAGTTGTCCTTTCAGGGGCAGGTTAATTATATTCATGATGAGGGCAATAACAGACCTAATTTAGGCTCAGGATCTGATAATGTAAGCAGAACCTTTGTCACAATGGGCAGGTACGTGCCAATGGCATGGCTGAAAGAATACTATGAAAAAACCGGTGAAGCAGGTAGCTGGCCTGGAGTAAACTATAATCCGTATTATGTTGTTAACGAGTTGAAAAATCATGATATTAAAGACAGAATTATCGGTCAGGTCTCAACAACTTTAAAGTTAAACAGCTGGTTAAGTATTCTTGGAAGGGCAGGAACTGATTATTACAGCCAGACACAGGATAAAATATGGCCAGTGGGAGCCAAGGGTGGTGATAATTACCAGGGCAGAGTCTATAATAGCGTAAATAATGTTAAGGATATTAACGCTGATGTGATTCTGACAGCCAACAAAGCACTCTCCAGTAGATTTAACCTGACTGCCTCTTTAGGTTCAAGTATTCTTTACCAGCAGAGAAATACCCAATCACTTGACAGCAGGAATTTCAAAGCTCCCGGAGTCTATGACGTCAGCAATGCTAAAGATATCCGACCCTATAATTACATGTCAAGAAAAGAGATGCAGTCAGTTTACTTTATGGGGCAGCTTGCTTATAACAACTATCTGTTCCTTGATCTTACAGGCCGTAACGACTGGTCATCAGCCCTGGGGGTTGACAATTCTTCCTTCTTCTACCCTTCAGTAAGTACCAGTTTTGTATTTACAGAAGCCTTTAAAGGGATACCTTCTAATATTCTCTCTTTTGGGAAAATAAGGGCCTCCTGGGCACAGGTGGGAAATGATTCTGATCCATATCTGACTATGAATGGATATGCTTCAACAACTACTACTTATAACGGGCAGGGGCTATCATGGATGAACGAAACAATTCCCCTCTATGACCTTAAGAATGAGCTGACCCAATCATGGGAAATAGGTACCGATTTACGGTTTTTGAATAACAGGATAGGTCTTGATGTGACATATTATAATGCAAGAACCACAAACCAGATATTGCCTGTAAATGTATCCAACGCAAGTGGATATACCACAGTGGTAATTAATGCCGGAGAAGTTCAGAATAAAGGGATTGAGATCGCCCTTAATTTAACTCCTGTTAAAATGAGCAATGGCTTTTCGTGGGATATAAATGCGAATTTTGCAAGTAATAAATCCGAAGTTGTTTCACTGGCACCGGGAATTGAATCTTTAACCCTGGCAGGTGATGTATATCCGAATATTACAGAAGCCAGGCCAGGCCAGGCTTATGGCAATATTATAGGATTTGCTTATAAAAGAGCACCTGACGGACAAAAGATCGTTAATTCTCCTGGTGGGTACTATATTCCTACCTCCTCTCAGCAGGTGCTGGGCAATATTACTCCCGACTGGATCGGAGGTTTAAACAATATTTTTAGCTATAAAGGTCTGACATTGAACTTTCTCCTCGATTTTGTTCAGGGAAATGAGATTTCTTCATCAACCAAATATCAAATGGAAGCCAAAGGAACAGGAAACTGGACTGTTGAAGGCAGAAGACCACAGGATATGGATGATCAGGGCAATCAATTACCTGAAGTCGGTATACTGGCCGGTGTTAATGAAGTGGATGATGGAAACGGTAATATTTCATATGTGAAAAATGAAATTGCCGTTAATGGACAGACTTACTGGGCTCAGAGGGCATGGGGTGACATCGGTGAAGAATTTGTTCTCGATGGCAGTTATATCAGCTTAAGAGAGGTTATGCTAACCTATAGTTTTAATCCTTCAATCCTCAAGAATACTCCTTTCACCGGAATAACAGTGAGCGTTCTGGGACGTAACCTGTTATACCTGGAAGAGCATATGCAGGGAATGGGAATTTCTCCTGAATCTGCTCCTAATACCTCTTCAGGTTATGCCGGTACTGAGATGATATCTATGCCGACTACGCGTACATGGGGATTCAATGTTAAACTTAATTTCTAGTTAAGTTATTGACTTTAAAAAATGAGAATTATGAAAAAAATAAATAAAATAACACTTGTTTTCTTATGTGCTGCAGGATTATTTTTCACTGACGCATGTACGAAAAATTATGAGGAATATAATACTGATCCTCGGATTATTACGGCCGATCTGATTGATGTAGGTTTATTGCTGACCAATGTAGAGGCGGACGGAATTGTAGGGGGCGCAAGCTATGGCAACGGGACCTATGGTGCTTACTGTGGTATGTGCAAGAGAGATGATGATGCTCCCTTCCTTGAAACGGATGCTCCGGGCGAATGGGATTTTGAATATCAGTCTCAGCTTAATAATCTGTCCAACATCATTTATCTGATTGATGGGAAGGCAAACAAGGAGGAACTTGCAAATAAACAGGCCATCGCCAGGATATTAAAAGTCTGGGCGGTTTCAAAACTCACAGATACATACGGAGATGTGCCATATTCGGAATCGTGTTTGCCAAAAGAACAGGCAATTCTCCAGCCAATGTATGATACTCAGCAAAGTATTTATGCTGATCTCTTCAAGGAATTGAAAGAAGCTGCAGCTCAATTGGATGAAGCCAAGGTAAGTTACGGATCAGCCGACCTTGTATATGGCGGTGACCCGGCAAAATGGAGGAAGCTCGCTAATTCCTTGCGTCTCAGGTTGGCATTGAGGGTAATAAATGTAGATAAGGCTCTCGCAACAGCTCAGCTGAGTGATCTTAGTGAAGATGATTTACTGAGTACACTGGGTGATGATGCATTTGTTAAAAACAGTACAGACTATCCTCAGCATATGAATCCACGCTATTACAGAATCATCAATTACGAAACAATTCAGGAAAGTGTGCAAACGCACATGGTTATGATTAATATTCTGAGGAATTATGATACAATAACTCTTGACCCCAGAATTAAGATCTATGCCGATACTGTAAAGGCTACCTTTAAGGGAGGTGTATCACCTAACGGTTATGCATTCCCGAATTATGATTACCGCGGCTCTCCAACTCTTGGAATGGTAACTGAAGATTATAAATATCCATGGGGCTCTGGTACTGTTTCAGAAATATCAGATTTATGGAGAGTTCCTGTTGTAGCACCAGCAGTAATGAAATGTTCAGAGGTCTTTTTTGCACTGGCTGAAGCCAAATTGGCAGGTATATTGCCTGCAGGTTTTACAGGCTCTGCAAATGATTATTATCAGAAGGGTATCGATGCAGGAATAGAGTGGGCAAAGTGGTTTTATGATCTTACTGCGCCGCAGATACCTGCCCTGATGAAAGATTATATTCATAATCCCGCTTATGCTCCGGGTGCGCCGTGGACTGATGCCGATGTACAAAACTATCTCGATTACAAGAAAATAAAAGATGAAGAAATAACTGCCTTTAAGGCCTCTCCAATGTATACCCTTTCAGGTTCCCCTGATGAGCAATTGGAAATGATAATCAATCAGAAGATTGTTGCTCTGTTCCCTGACGAATTCCAGGGATGGTGTGAGTACAGAAGAACAGGATACCCTAAAGTTCCGATTGGCCCCGATCAGGCTGCACTCCAGGGAAAAGTGCCGCGAAGAGAACCATGGCCAACAAGGGAGGAGACCATTAACAGCAAAGGTTTTAATGATGCATTATCACGCTATGGAGCGGATACAAGGCTTACAAAATTCTGGTGGGATGCCAACCCACTGCACCTCATATTTATGTGTGGGTAGCACCAAGTATGCCAACCCCTTACCAATAGAGCCTTTAGATAAGAACAGTCTTAAATAGCCCATAGAGGTCTCCTCTCTGGGCTATTACTTTAATCTCTCTATGCTTTCTCACTTTGTGTGACAATTATCTGATTAATACAGGGACATATGAAATAAGAGAAATCATTGATATTTATTTTACCTTTCAAATGCTTATATCTGCGGGAGTAAATGGATCAGACCGTGGAGACAGCACTATGGAAAAGCGGTATTGCTATTATTCCTTATCCGCAATCGGTTGAATTCAACGGTGATGAGTTTGCTTTTTCAGATCTTATTTAGATCCATAATGACAGAGGAGCTTCGGAAGATGAACTCTTTGCTGCCAATGATCTAAGTACTCAGTTAAAAGATCGCTGGGGAATAAATTGTCAGATCACCCGGAATCCGGGGAAAGATGGCATCTGTCTGACTAAGGTCGGCGCTGCACGTCAGAATGGAAAGGAAGGATATGGGCTGGAGGTTTCAGCAAATCAATTGATTATAAGAGCAGGTGAAGCTCCTGGAATGTTTTATGGTATTCAGACTCTGCTGCAGTTGGTTCAGAAGGAGGATGGAAAATTATTCATTAAAGGAATGATAATAAACGACTGGCCAGACATTCCAATCAGAGCAGTGCACTATGATACCAAGCATTTTCAGGAGAAAAAGGAATATGTTTTTGATTTTATCCGCACCCTTGCACGGTATAAAATAAATATGCTTATCTGGGAATGGGAAGATAAATTTGCATATAAAAGCCATCCGGAAATCGGAGCTCCCGGAGCTTTCACTATGGCCGAAATGCAGGAGTTTACCAGGTATGCACGCAAATATCATATACAGATTGTTCCCCTGGTACAGGGGCTGGGGCATGTAAGCTATATTTTAAAGCATCCTGTAAACAGGGATCTCAGGGAGATAGAATATGATAACTGGGGTTTCTGTCCTCTCAGGGAGGGAACTTATACACTGATGTCAGATCTGATAAATGAGGCAATTGAGGCTACACCCGGATCGGAGTATGTACACATAGGATGTGATGAGACATACGTCCTGGGCAAAGGTGAGGATTGTGGCTGCAGAGCGAAGGCTGAAAAGGAGGGGAAGTATACCCTGATGGAGATTTATATCAACAGGGTGGGAGCGGAAGTAAAAAAACATAACAGGATACCAATGTCGTGGGACGGAGGTTTTAATCCTGATGAAAAAGTAAGGCCTGTAAAAGGACTGTTTACCCCGGGTGGTTTTAATGCCCGGACCGACTCTGCATCCATCGCAGCCGGATATCCACTTTATGTATATGATCCCAATCCGGGTATCGAACACCTTTTTCTCCCATATTTTTACAGGGAAGGTGAAAAAGGGCCTGTCAGAGCCCATCTTGAAGAGTCATTTTCAGTTCTTACTGAAGCATCCAAATCCGGAAAGTACAAAGGGATGATATCAACTTCGTGGAATTGCTCTGGTGTGCATAATCAGATCTGGATGCTCAGGTATATCACTGCTGCAGAGTATTCCTGGAATGGAAGTGAACCTTCCCTGGAGGAGTTTGAAGATACATATTTTCTTAATTACTATGGCCCTAAAGGAAAAGATGTCAAAGAGCTGTTTATGCTCCTTAACAAGGCCAGCTATTACTATATGAGCACTTTTGAAAGGAAGGTATGGCACTGGGGTGAGGTTGGAAAAACACATCTTCCTGATCTGCCACGTGACGATATGGAGTTCGACCCATTCTGGAATACTGAATATGCTGAAATGGTAGCCCGTTCAATAGCGATCTTACCGGAAATGGACCGGGTGCTGGCAATCTGCAGGGAAAATATTGAGAGTGGTGCAAAAAAATGAATATGATTTTGAACTGTTCGGGGGTCTTGCAAATCTGTTTATTCATACAGCCAATACTTATATCTCATTATCAAATCTGGAAAAGAGCATTCAAAAAGCCGCCAGCCTGCATTTCACAGATAACAAAGCGGTATATGCCGAGCTGAACCAAGCAGTTGATATTATTGATAAAAATCTGGCTGAACGTGACGCTGTTTTTTCAGGTATTAAAACAACATGGGAAAAGAGTCAGTTTCCAAAGGGTTTTTCAACCCCCGGTAAGAAGTACGTTCATGGCCGAGATCAACAGAGGAATTTTGCCAACAGAAGGCCCGATCTCTCTTTCATGATCTGCGACGAACAGGCTCTTGGACTGGAAGAGTACAAGGCGAAACTGCTGGAATATATGTCCTGGTATAAATCAAGGTAGGGACGGGTCGCGACCCGTCTATGTGCAATCCGTTCATACGGGCCCCGTGATTTTATTCATTGTCTCCTTCTGATACCAAGGCCGGAAACATCCTCCGGTATTGTATAATATGGTGCGGAATAGTCGGGACCACCGGTGAATGGCTCATTTTCCGGATCAATATGAGGATCAAGATCAACATAGCTGAAACAGCCCAGTCCAGCCACGAGACTGACAGAGCATCCCAATCCCAGTTTTGTCTCGAGCATGCAGCCAATCATCAGCTTGATATTTGCCGCTCTTGCTATGGTGGCTATTTCAATCGCTTCAAGGATGCCTGATTTCATAATTTTGATATTGATCACATCTGCACAACCGGTCCTGACTATATTAATTGCATCAGCGCTTGTAAAAACAGACTCATCAGCTGCAATGGGAACGAAAGAATGATCTTTCACAAATCTCATTCCGGCAAGATCAGTTTTTATGACAGGTTGTTCAAAGAGAACCGGGTGTATATTATTCTTTTCTAGCTCCCGTAAAAAGTGGACAGCTTCTACAGGAGAATATCCCTGGTTAGCGTCCAGTGTAATTCCGCAGCCCGGAGCTCCATCCCTGATAGCCAGTATTCTGTCAATGTCATCTGTAAGATTCTTTCCGACTTTTGTTTTCAGTATTCTGTAGCCTTTCCCGGATAATTTTGCGGCATTGATCCTTGCAATATCCGGTGCAACTATATCAATTGTATAATCTGTTTCCACCTTATTGTCGCTGCCACCCAGAAATTTATAGAAGGGGATGTCAAGGCATTTGGTATAAGCATCCAGCAGTGCCATCTCGATGGCACACCGTGCAGTTACCTGCGCCCAGAACACACTTTTGAGCTTTTTGGCCATAGCACTGTATTCGGAGATATCGTTGCCTGTAAGAAAATCCCTGCAGCTGTTAAGAGTGGCTAGTACTGTTGCCTGATTCTCTCCGTTTATCGGCTCCAGTGGAGCAGCTTCGCCATACCCTTCGATTCCGTTGCTTAACACGATTGTGACAAGAGCATTCTCAATACTGTATTTTGTTCCGATTGCAATCCTGAAAGGTTCATCCAATGCAACATTTATCGGATCGATGAGTACTTTTATAATCTTAATTCGTTCCATTTTTATCTTTCCATTTGGTTATATTATCAAGGAGCTCGCTAATCTGTTCATCAGTATGATCCGCAGATAAGGCGATGCGTAATAAAAACTTATCCTGTCTTACCGGGTAGTTCATGTACGGAACAATAATACCCTTTTTTTCAAGGTATGACGAGAGGCCTCTTGCACCTTCCGAAGTATCAAACATTACAGGGATAATCGGAGTCTTGTCAGGTGTTGTATGAAATCCTATCCCAGCAATTTCATTTCTCAGGATAATGGCCTTTTCAAGAAGTTGGGTGTGCAGTCCGGGATTTTTTTCGATTATATCCAGGGAGGCTATTCCTGCAGCAACAACAGGAGGGGGGAGAGCGGTTGAAGCCTGATAGGTCTTTGATCCTTCCCTGATGGAATCTGTAAGTTCCATGTTTCCTGCAATAAAACCTCCATAGCTGCCAAGAGCTTTGCTCATTGTTTCGGTCTGGTAAATATTCTTCCTTCCATCAATATTATAATGTTCCGGCGTTCCTTTTCCTGCCTTCCCCAGAACACCGGTAGAATGAGCGTCATCGGTAATAAGTATGGCGTTGTACTTTATAGCTATTTCATATATTTTGTCAAGGGGCGCAATCTCCCCTGTCAGGGCAAATACTCCATCGGTTATGATAAGAGGCCTTTCTCCTTTATTTGATGCCAGAAGATCTTCAAGCTCTCCGGTATCACAGTGCCCGTAATATTGGATCAAGCTTATGACTCTAGGGATGCTGTCCACGATACTCGGATGAGCCAGCCTGTCCATTAAAACAGCTGAATAGGATAGTTTCAAAGTATCCAGCAGTATGCCGTTTCCCATGAATCCTGAAGCAAAAACAACAGCATCTTCTGTCCCTTTGAAGGCAGCAAGCTTCTTTTCACGTTCGAGGTGGAGGTCTGTCGTCCCTGTCGTCCGCCTGGAGGCTGAAAAATTGACTCAGTATTTCTCGATAGCCCTTATAGCAGCAGCCTTTACTTCAGGGTGGTTTGCCAGACCAAGATAGTTATTGCCGCCAAAGTAGGAATATTTTCTCCCTTCACTCATTACAAAGTTACCTACTCCACTGTTCAGAATATTCATAAGGTTGTTGTTCAATTGTTTTAAAGATACATAAAAGTTTTTTATACAATTTATTTAGAACTTTTTACTGAATCTTGGGATCATGATACTGTGAAAGGCTGATGCCACTTACTCCATTCAGACCACCTGCCATTTGAACTTTTCTGTCTTACACGGCAATAAAATAATGAGCCTGACTTGAGCTGTGTGTCGCCTGTAGCTGAACCAGCGAATGATCCATTGTTAGTATCAGCTTTTACACTTGCACTCTCCTTAATCTTACCTGACCTGTAAACAACATCATTTCCCTCCCGGTCCGATGCTAATTCAATTTCCCATGCTTCCATTGTTCCAGGACCATGATAGATAGTTTTAAAGAGAGTCGGATTAGGCTGGCATGTAACAGGACCAATAGGTCTGGCAGAAATGATAAAATTGTCAAACCATCTTTCTTCAGTCTTAACAGCTCCGCTATTCCAGTATGATTCCAGAAATATTGCATTTATCCCATGCTTTGAATACGAACCTCTGAAGTTAAGGTTGGTTCTTTCTCCATCGGGCATCCCGTCTATCCAGAGCCTGCATGATCCATCCGATAGCCCCGGAGTGTTAAGCTTTACAGCTGCTTCAACCATTACCCAATAGCCTGATTCCGATGCCGATGAGATTTGAAATACAGATTCAGGTTTGTTGCCAAGCCATGAGAGATTTTCAAAATCGTTATATTTGGTTGTTCTGATGCTGTCTGTCTGTCCGTAAACGCCGCTGGCAGGATCGAGTGTAATTGAATTGCCATTTCCGCTCCAAACATGCATTATCATTGACTGCTGCCATGTTTCAGAAACAATTGATGTTGCCCTGGTCATTTTCCCCGGTGCGCCCTGCCAGCCATACTGGTGATTGACATAAAACCTCCAGTAAATCTCATCAAAATGCCTGTTGCTCTTTACCACACCTGATTCAGATGGAAAATCACCGAATGCGACTTTCCTGTTGCCCTCTCCTGCAATATCCCCCAGCTTAAAACCAGCTTTCATCGATCCGCCTGTTTTACCAAATGTTTCAGAATAGTCCAGCCCTCCTGTGGATTCTAGGTAACTCTTCACTCCTGAGAAATCATCGTACCAGATTACGTTTGTATCGCTCTCATGGGGTTGATCCGGATCAGTTTCCAGTGAATGAATATGCGGGATTGAAGGACAAATGGTATCAACATCCGGGTTGTTAACAGGATCATTTGTTCCCTCTCCTTTGCAGCAAAGGAAAAATGGCATTATGAATAACGGAATTATAAGTATCTGATAAGCTTTTTTCATTGTATGACTTTATTTCTGAACATGAGCTGCAAGCGGAGACTTTCCGGGTAATGAATCAATTTTTGTGAATCATTATCTTTATTATTATATTTGTATTAATTAATAACAAAAATAACTATTTACAATAATAATAGTGGCAAAAAACTTTCAAAAGATTATCAATTATCATTTATAATAATATAATATGAAAAAGTAATATTATCATAGCAGCTCTTTTGATTTTACTTGCTGCTTCATCGGATGTATTGTACTGCCAGAATCCAGGTAAAGGGAGAGTTGCAGTGATACAGGCTACAGCTCTGCCAAATCAGGATCTTTTTATGGTTGATTATGATCCTTTAAAAGTGCGTTCCGGAGTGTCGGTACATATTGATAAACTGCTGGGACTCTTTGAAAAGGCAGGAACAATGGGAGCTGACCTTGTATGCGGACCCGAGGATATGCAGAATATAGGATCCTACGGCCTTTATGTTGATGTGAAGGACACTGAAACAGGCAAGATATTGTTTAATTCACTTGCAGTTAAGGTTCCGGGTGAACTTACCGACAGGATATCAGCGATAGCCCGAAAATACAAAATGTATATAATTGCTCCTATATATGAAGAGGAAGGGGGAAAGATCTACAACAGCGCTGTGGTATTCGACAGGGAAGGACGGATTATGGGAAAGCATCATAAAACTCTCCTTCCGATTATGGAAACATGGCTGGTGTCAACCGGAGATATGTATGAGGTTTACCAGACAGATTTTTGCAATATCGCAATTGCAACATGCTGGGAGATATCTTATCCTGAAATTTCAACAATTTATGCCCTGAATGGTGCGGATATTATTTTCAATCCTACTATGGCTCCTGACAATAAGCCGGGCAAGAGCCTTAACACTGCTCCTATGTTTATCACAAGGGCAAAGGACAACTCTGTTTATATTGCACCTGTCGTTCTCGGAAAAGATGGAAACGGAATAATAGATTTTGACGGAAATGTTGTTGCTGAAGCACCGGGCAAGGAGAACACTGTCATAATCGCAGAGATAGATTTCTCAAAGGAGAGAATAAATGAAAGCGAGTGGTGGAAAGCCATAAACGGAACTGATAATATTAAGGCAATGCACCTGAAATCAAGAAGACCTGAAACATACAGGATGCTCACTGAGCCGAATCCTCCTGTACTTGAAAAGTATAAGGATATTCACCTGACTACAGGAGATAAGGAAGCTCAGCTGAAAGCTGTAAAGGCAGTTGATTACGGGCCAAATGCAGGGAAGAAGAAGTGACAGGGCTCAGGGCTCAGGGCGCAGGGTCTGGCAGCGCTTGGCCAGGCCCCTGGAGGGGGTTAGGGGGGTAAATGAGGCTGAGGGCAGAGGGCAGAGGGCAGAAGGAAGAAGGCAGAGGCAGAGTGTAGAGTGTAGAGTGTAGAGTGTAGGTGTAAAGGTAGAGCAGAGCGTAGAGCGGAGTCAGAGAGATAGTTCCCCCCTGGAGGGGTTAGGGGTGGGTAAAATGAAGGCTGAGGGCAGAGGGCAGAAGGAAGAAGGCAGAGCGTAGAGCATAGAGCGTAGAGTGTAGAGTGTAGAGTGTAAAGCGTAGAGCATAGAGCATAGAGTGTAGAATCTGGAGCACTTGGTTCCCCTCCCTGGAGGGGTTAGGGGTGGGTAAAAGCGGGCAGAGGGCAAAAGGCAGTTGGCAGTAGGTAGTAAGAAAAAGTTTATTGGATTTAATATAATAGTGAAAATATGAATAAGAAACTAACTAACAGAAGTTTAACATTATTATTGATTATTGCCGGCTCAATCTTATCCGGGGTATTCAATAATTCCTTAGCCAGTGAATCAGCCGGAATGAGATTGAATGTCATACCTTTTCCAAAGCAGGTTAATTCTACTGGAAGCAGTTTCTCGTTCAGAGATGCGCTTACTATAGTACTCGATAAAAAACATACTTCTTCCGACAACTTTGCTGCGGAGGAACTGATCAGGGATCTTAAGAAAGAGTTTAATATTACTGCCGTTATTGGTGCGAAGGGCAGCTATCCTGCAGTCGTACTCACGAGGCAGGGTGCCTCAGCTAAACTGAAAGATCAGGATTACACCCTTGTTTCAGGCGATAAAGAGCTGATAATAAGAGCAAAAGGAGAGGCCGGATTGTTCTGGGGCACTCAGACATTCCTGCAGCTTATCAGACGGGCTGCAAATGGCTATGAAGTTCCCGGACTGCAGATAACTGACTGGCCTGACATTCAGCAGCGTACCATTCATTATGATACAAAGCATCACCAGGACAAAGCTTCATATGTAAAATCATTTATCAAGGATCTGTCAAGATACAAGGTGAATATGCTTGTTTGGGAATGGGAAGATAAATTTGCATACCCTAGTCATCCTGAAATAGGCGCCCCCGGTGCATTTACGATGAAAGAGATGCAGGAATTCACGATGTATGCAAAACAGTATCATATTCAGATCGTTCCTCTGGTTCAGGGCCTCGGACATGTAAGTTTTATACTTAAATGGCCTCAATACAGGAACCTGCGGGAAATTGAATCTTCAAACTGGGAATTTTGCCCGTTAAAGGATGAAAGCTATGCACTCCTGAATGATCTCTGGAAAGATGCAATGAATGCAACACCAGGTTCTGAATATATACATATTGGTTCAGATGAGACTTATGAACTTGCAGCCTGCGAAAAGTGTAAGGCAAAATCAGAGGAAATTGGCAGAAGCGGTGTGTATCAGTTGTTCATTAACAGGGCTGCCAAATTCCTTACCGCCAATAAAAGAAAAGTTATGGCATGGGAGACCCCTATGGGTTGGAAGATCGGAGAATCTCCGGCAAAGGGTATTGAACCGGTCCCTGGTCTGGTTTTTACCGAGAGTTACGATTATGAAACACCTGGTCTGACCTATGTAAAAGAATCAAAAGCCCTTGGTTTTGAGGTTTTTGCCTATGACCCTAATCCAGGTGTTGTACCTTTGATGGTACCTTATGACTTTGAAAAAGGAGATCAGGGAGAGATTAGGACCGGCAGCCTGGAAAAATCCTATAGTTTTATTTCACAGGCAGCCAGGTCAGGTGAATTCAAGGGAATGATCTGTACTTCCTGGGATGATGATGACCTCCATAACCAGATGTGGATGATGCATTTTGTAAATGCCGCTGCATGGTCGTGGAATGGCAGTGCGCCATCTCTTGAAGATTTCAGGAGTACATTCTTTTCTGACTATTACGGCCCTTCAGCAACCGGTGTTAATGAAATCTACAAACTTCTTAACGAAGGTGTTTATTACTTCGCAGGAACAATGGAGAGAAATGTATGGCACTATGGTGAGATTGGTCAGACACATCTTCCGGATATGCCAAGAGGGGACGCTATCGAATATGATCCTTTCTGGAATACACAATACAAAGAAAAAGTGCAGCAGTCGGAGCTGATGCTGGCTAAAATGGAAAAACTGCTTCAGCTGATTGATAATAATAAAAAAGCTGGTGTCAGGCATCCTTATGATTTTGAGATATTCCGGACATCAGCCAATCTGATCAGGCATACCTGTCTTACCTATATTGATCTGTCTAACCTGGAGTATACTATTAAGGAGGCTCATGTAAACCGTTTTATGGATTGTCAGGCATCGGTAAACAGTCTGGTAAAGGCACAGAATATTATTAAGACCGCTCTTGAAAGAAGGGAGACTATTTTTTCAGACCTGGTAAAGACATATGAAGAGACACGTCTTCCCAGAGGATTCTCCACAGCAGATAAAAAGTACTTCTGGCAGCAGGACAGGGCCCGTCATTTTGGTTTCCGAAGGCCAGATATGTCATTCCTTATTTATGATGAGCAACTGCTCGATATGGAGGGTTATCTTGAAAAGTTAAAAGCCTATACTGATAATTTCAAAAGCATATGCTTAAATTAGTAATACTGTTTATATTTATTAGCGGTTTAAAATCATGAAGAAGTCCGTCAGCCTGTTAATAGCTATCCTGCTCATACTATCGTGCAATTCATGCATGAAGGAAAAATCAGTTTTCTCACCTGAAGAGGTGAAGCAAATCACTGGACGTTATGAAAAAATCCTGTCTGAATCGAATGATCTTACACGATTTCCAAGGACCATTACCGGTAATGGTGATCTTGTGAGTACGGATATTTACGACTGGACAAGCGGTTTTTTGCAGGAAACCTGTGGTATCTTTATGAGATCACAGGCAATGACACCTGGAAACGGGAAGCAGTAAAATGGACAGAGGCTCTGGATACCATTCAATACTGGAGCGGTGGGCATGATGTCGGATTCATGATAAACTGCAGCTATGGTAATGGACTCCGCCTTGCACATAAGGAGGAATATAAAAAAGTTATCATTCAAACTGCGGAATCATTGTCTAAAAGATATAATCCTGTTACCGGGAGCATCGAATCATGGAATTACAGGAAAGCATGGAACGATACCACAGAATGGTTCTTCCCAGTAATAATAGATAATATGATGAATCTTGAGCTCCTGTTTGAAGCTACCCGGTTCAGCGGAAATAAAAAATATGAAGATATAGCCATTCAGCACGCCATGACAACAATGAAAAACCATTATCGTTCTGATTATTCAAGTTATCATGTTGTTGATTATGATACCCTGACAGGAAAAGTTCTTGACAAAGCTACCTGCCAGGGCTTTACCGATGAGTCATCATGGTCACGGGGCCAGTCATGGGGCCTTTACGGGTTTGTGGTTTGTTACCGTTATACACAAGACCCGCAATACCTGGCTTTTGCTGAGAATATTGCCAATTTCCTTCTGAGTAATCATAATCTGCCTGAAGATATGATACCATATTGGGATTACAACGCACCTGATCCTGGATTGGTGGCTGAATGGAAATACGATCCTTCAAAATATCCGGAAATTCTGAGAGATGCTTCAGCTGCCGCCATCATGAGTTCTGCTCTTTTTGAGCTTGCTGCCTTCTCCCAGACAAATGGTACACTTTACAGGGAAGCTGCCTCAAAGATTCTCAGTTCACTTGAATCACCCGAGTACTTCAATTCATCAAAAAATAAATACTTCATCCTTGATCATTGTGTTGGAAGTTTACCCCATGGTGCCGAAATCGATAAGCCTCTTGTTTATGCCGATTATTATTTTCTGGAAGCCGCTTTAAGGCAAAAAGGTCACAATAGATTTATTGAAAACGAATATAAATTCAATAAGTTATGAAACGCAGAAACTTCATTAAAACTACTGCAGGAGCTGCAATCCTGAGTCCCATAGCACCAATTGTTCAACACAATACTGCTCCTGGAGTGAATAAGGAGATAAAAGCTACGGAAAAAATGAGTTCATCAATACAGATCCGGGATAATCAGCTTTTTGTAGAAACGCATACACAGACTGCTATATTTATTGATGGATTTCTTTCATCGTTAAAGAATAAGCAGACAGGAGAGGAGTATATTCAGAGCTATGATCATGCAGATTATTCTGCTCTGCAGCTCATATATTCCAGGTCAGAGACAGTGGATTTTAATGAAAAGCGATATGGAAAAACAAGCCTGAGACAAAATTCTGATCAACAGGCTGAATTTATTTTTCATAGCTGGGATGGGGATGGAGTAGTAACAATAAGTGCCGATAATGTCACCGGTGATCTTATAGTTGAACAATCTGCTTATTCCTCACGTCCCGGGTTGCTTGCCTGTCGTTGGAATATCCCAGGTATTAAGCAGCACCTGCAACTTGTTGCCCCTTTCTTCCAGGGAGTCAGGCTGAAGCTCGACGATCCGCTGATAAAGGACAGCAGGTGGGCCTGGCCAATGTATTGGGAAGCCGGACTTGCCATATTGCAATCTGAAGAAGGCGGCTTTTATCTCCACACCCGTGATACAGAATACAGATATAAAGCTCTGAAAGTTGGCTCAGATACAGATCCGTTTGTACTGGGAATGGATACTGAGGCCTATGGTCCGGTTGATAATAATCTGGCTGCAGGTGGTTTGACCTGGCGGATAAATGTATACAAAGGAGGCTGGCAGGTACCTGCTGAAATTTACCGTAACTGGTTATGGGGTGCATATGGTCTCGCAAAGGAGGAGGAAAAGCGAAAAGCCTGGATTAAGGACGTCAGGCTTGCAGTATCGTGGTGTCCTGGAGATCCTGCTGTACTTGATGCACTTGCAAAGAAAATTACCCCTTCAAAAGTTCTTCTGCATTTTCCCGATTGGAGAACCGATATATATGATCAGAACTACCCGTCATACCTGGCAAGTGAGAGTGGAAAAAGCTTTATTAGCAAATGCCGTAAAATGGGCTTTCACATTATGCCACATTTCAATTCAATTGATATGGATCCTTCTCATCCTGCTTATGCCTTTATCCGTGATTTTCAATACCGTGATCTTGAAACAAAGCACCTGATGGGATGGAGCTGGGTTAATGGCAGTGCGATGGGAGTGCCTGAATCGAATGCTAACAGAATGACTAATCGTGATAAAAATGTTATGATTAAGGTGCATCCCGGATTATCGATGTGGAGGTCAATATTGGGAGAAAATATCTATAAGGCAGCATCAGAGCTTGACCTTGATTGTGTTTTTATAGATGTTACACTGGTCACACAGAACCTCCACAATTGTCTTGTTGAATCGATGACCTCTACCGAAGGGATGAAGCGGCTGATAGAGCATACAGGATTGCTTGGAAAAGGATTGGTTGTAGGAGGGGAGGGCCTGAATGAAATAACTATGCAGGGACAATCATTTGCCCAGGCCCATCTTTTTAAAAGCTGGCAGACCTCAACTGAAGGTCTGGAACGTGCCGGGGGCTGTGACCTGAACAGCTTATTATTCGGGCGGCTTTGCAGGACTATAGGATACTCCGGACTGGGAGGAAATACTAAGGACGAAGAATTAAGGATGCAGATCCACATTGAGCATGGAGCAATCCCAACAATAACGATTAATTCGGCGAATGAGGTTTTAACTCCTAATTCAGCAGTTAAACATATGTTTGATCTGGCAAATAGTTGATTTTTAAAGATTTAATGGATACTTACCTGTCGATGATCCTCGGTCTGGGTTTGCTTACTATTATATTCATCTCATCAAAAATTTCTGAAGCAGTGGTTATCCCGGAAAGAGATTTAATCACAGCATTACCAAGTGAATCAAGAAGACACATGCCTGATAGTTCGGGTTTGACAGAATTTCCCAATGTTGCTTCTATTTCTGCTCTGTAAAGCAAAGCAGGCTGCCCTGTTTTATAATCATCCGAAGTTTTCTTTACCTCATCATATTCGGGATACTCTTCGTTAAAATCTCCGGCAAGGTTGACCTCGATCCAGCATATCCATCTTGTGCCAGGTGTAACCCTGACACGAGTATTGAAATATCCGGGCTTCGGTGTAGCCCCTGTGATGGCAATCTGCTGTTTGTCATTTTTGCCGTTTTTGTCAGATGCCTGCTGTTCATTCTTATTTATCTCAAACCATTTTGGCAATGCAACAGGAACTGATGCTTTACCTTCCAGTCCCCAAGTCCTGCCCTGCTCGTTACAAAAATTGTTTTTACAGTTCCGGCCAGAGGATCCTCCAGCCAGATGGCAAATGTTGGTGATTCACCGAATGTTGATTCTCTTACAAGTTTTTCATTAATATGGATCCGGAATTCAAGATCTGTTTTATTTATAGTCCTGACATAAGCATAAATAACAAGACATACTGCAATAAATGCAGCTCCGGAAAAAAACAGAACTATTTTTCTTTTATTAACACGTAAATTCATCTCTAAATCTATTAAATCTCCTTCTTGATTTCGAATCCTGTCCTATAACTGAGCTGTGACATATTCTGTGCATTGCTATCATTTAAAATTGACTCGTATTCAGGTGAGAACAGCAGCTGCTTATTACCAGCCCGATATGAAAGGTTTGCCAGATGTATAAGAACAGAACTCCGGTGTCCTTCTGCTATATTGCCATTTGGCTGATTTCTTGTCCGGATGCAGTCGATGTAATTCAGGATATGTGCTTTCAAAGGAAAGATCCCCTTATCCTGGGCTACTATTTTCTCATCTTTATCAAATACCTGCCATCCGCCGCCCATACGGCCCACATACATCATTTTTTTTGTTCCAAGAATATCTATTCTTGTTGAATTCTGCATCCATTTCGGATAGATGGTGCCAAGTCTGACATCAAGACCTTCTTTTTGCATATACGGAGTACATTCTCCGGTCTCAAGGGTAAGTACAAAATTTCCATAATCAAAAGTTGACATCTGGTAATCAGGTATATCCCTCTTGTCATTAAAGAAATACCTGCCTCCGGCACAATAGACTGATTTTGGGAAATCAGGATTGTCAAGGATCAGGCGCGCCATATCAAGCTGATGTATGGAGCCTCCTGATGTAACCGGTCCACCCGAATAATCCCAGTAGTAGATCCATGATTTGTTGCGGGAGATGCTGTATGGAACCTTTGGGGCCGGACCGAGCCACATATCCCAATCAATGGTATCCGGTGCATCTGTATCCTTCTTTTCATTAAAAGGAACTGGTCCGTCAAGAAGTTCCCTTACATGCACTGAAACGATATCACCCAGTTCACCGCTTTTAATATATTCTCTGGCTGTGAGGGCATAATCAGCGCTTCTGTTCTGTGTACCGCACTGGATTATCCTCTCGTATTTCATAGCTGCCTTTATCATTTGCTGTCCCTCAAAGATGGAGTGGGATATTGTCTTTTCAACATATACGTCCTTTCCTGCCTGACAAGCCCAAATTGCAGCAAGGGCATGCCAGTGTTCGGGTGTCTCAATGAAAACCCCGTCTACCTCTTTGTCATCATAAACCTTCCTCATATCCCTTACCGATATAGGTCTAAATCCCTGTATCTTTTCGAGTTGTGAAACAGCGTTTCCGCCACGGGTATCATCCACATCGCAGACATATTTGATCTGAATATTTTCGCCAGCTTTTGCCGCTTCCAATATCAGATTGGTTCCCCATGAACCCGCACCGATAAGGGCAAGTATCACGCGGTCACCCGCACTTTTACCTTTCACTGATGTGAAAGAGGTTTTCAGACTTTTCCTGTAATCAGGTATTTCGCTGACAGCAGCCTGATTCGCTCCTTCCGATGTATTATTGTTACCTGGTAATTTGCATCCGGCTGTCATAGCCAAACCGGCCGTGCCGGTGGCGGCAAGCCCTAAGAAATTTCTTCTTTTCATATCAAAATTACTTTATGTTTCAATTATATCTCTTTTCTTATTTCAAATCCGCTCCGATAATGTGGCTGAGCAAGAGCTATTGCTGTGTTGTCATTCAGAATGCTTTCTGTTTCAGGAGAAAACAGAAGCTGTTTTTTGCCGGAACGATACGACAGGTTTGCCAGATGAATCAGCGCTGCACTTTTATGCCCTTCAATAATATTTCCGTTTGGCTGATTTCTTGACCTCATGCATCCGAAGAAATTTTTCAGATGAGCATTTAGAGGATAAATACCTTTGTCGCTGGCAACAAGCATTTCATCTTTGTCAAATACCTGCCATCCGCCACCCATAACACCTAAATACATCATACGTTTTGTGCCATAAATCTCAATTTTGGTTGCATTTTGCTGCCATCTGGGGAATTTCTTTCCATAACGGATCTCCTCGCTCGTTTTTGAAAGATAGCGGGTAAATTCACCCCCCTGCAATGTCATTACAAAATTACCAAAATCAAAAGTAGCTATTTGATAGTCAGGTATATCTCTGCTATCTTTAAATAAATACCTTCCTCCTGTGCAATATACTGATTTCGGAAAGTCAGGGTTATCCAATGCCAGGCGAAGCATATCCACCTGATGAATTACACCCTGACCAAATGCATATCCTCCGGCATAGTCCCAGTAATACTGCCAGGACTTGTTCCTTGAGACATTATAGGGCACTTTTGGAGCCGGACCGAGCCACATGTCCCAGTCGATAGTGTCCGGGGTTGCTGAATTCTCCTTTTCATTAAAGGGTACGGGGCCGTCTGTAAGTTCAATTGCAGAAACCGTAACAACATCACCAAGCTCTCCGCTCCTGATATAATCTCTCGCGGTGATGGCATAGTCAGCGCTTCTGTTCAAGGTCCCGCATTGAACAATGCGTTCATATTTCATTGCAGCCTCAATCATTTTCTGACCTTCATATATTGAATGGGAGATGCACTTTTCCACATAAACATCTTTGCCTGCCTGGCAGGCCCATACAGTAGCAAGTCCATGCCAGTGTTCCGGTGTGGCAATAATAACCCCGTCAACTTCCTTGTCTTCAAATACTTTCCGCATATCTCTGACTGATAATGGCTTAAACCCCTGGAGTTTGCCCAGTTCCTCAATGGCATGTCCGCCACGTGTATCATCCACATCACATACATACTTTACCCTGATATTCTCACTAAGTCCGGCTGCCTGAATTATTATATGAGTTCCCCAGCCACCCGCACCAATCAGACCTATTACCAGCGTATCATTTGCAGATTTTGTCTTCCTATCTGGAAAGGATGATACAATAGTATTACGATATGCAGGTACTTCAGTGCTCAGCGAATTTGTCAATGAAGCAGTCTCCGGCTTATTCAGGTTTTGTTTACAGGATGTATTTAACGCCAATCCTGCAGCTCCATATGATATTGCCTGAAAAAATTTCCTTCGTTTCATCCTTTGGATTTTATTATTGCGAGGTTATCGGTGTAAGACCTGTTATCACTAATATAAAACAATGACAGTTGTATTATTTAATCCGGGTTTGGCGGTTCCTCTTTTCATCGAGGTCCATAATGAGGATATTCCTCTCCAAGTTCATAGGCTCCTATATCGGGACCTTTACCATTGTATTTGTCGTTAATATTTGGAATCATTACACCTGCGTCGATTACAACGGAGCCCGGTCTGGGTCTTAAATCCTGTATCTCCCGTTCAGGAACCGGCGGGTTTGGGAATGGAACATTTATAAATATCTCCCCAAGGGTAATATGTTCAATTCCATGTTTTTCTACTTCTGAAAATTGCAATTTCCCTATTTTGGCCACATATGGTACTTCAAATGAGCCAACAGCATCATAATCAAAGCTGCAATGTTTCTTTGGCTTTATAATATCGGCAGCATATGGATTTCCTGGTCCGTAGTCACCCCAATTTACACCTCCGGTAGGACCACCGATTGCCAGATTGTTCCTGAACCAGGCATAGTCCATAGAGTCATTTCCTCCAAGTCCGGAACCTACTTTAATAAAAGTATTATGCATTACCACATCTCCCTGACTGAACCGTATAAATTTAAACGCGCCGCCATGAGTGAGATTGTACATGCTGTTACGGTAAAAATAATTGGGCCCTCCGAGGCCTGGCTGAGAGCTGAGTCCTACAAAGCAGTTAGTAATGCGGTTGCGGAAAATCCTGCAGTTGGAGAAGCAGAAATCCGCCTCAATGGCATCATCAACGCCCGAATATATATCGTTATTATATATATCAACGCATGTTTGTTCTGCAGCCCGCTGATCCTCCATTGTCGAAATGCAGTCTCTGAAACCTGTTACCTTATTGAAGCAGATAACATTTCCTGAGCCTGTAAGTTGAATACCTTCCCCAATGTTGTCACCGTGAGCACCCATTGATTCGTTGACCCAGGTACAGGTGCCTGTCAGAATATTGTCACTGACATAACAATTTTCGGCACCAGGCTTGTCAGCAACCATACCATAGACTGATTTTACTGAACATCTGGTAACCATGCAATCAGTTGCTCCATCCATCAGGATCCCGACCCCTTCACTTCCTGAATTTTCCACGTTAAGCCCTATAATATAGACCCATTTTTTATTTTTGAGATCGATATGAGTGAATGTTACATCAGTAGTTTCCGGCATGTATACGACAGGTCTTTCTTTTGTACCGCTGTGTGTATGAAGGGTATCATATGCACCCTTCTTCAGATAAATTTTTTCCGAGTTGCTGCCGACCTGAGGAACGGCTCTTGTATGTGCTTTAATTGTTCTTTCCTCTGATCCGCCATCAGGATCATTCAATGAGAGTTGTATTTCATAACCTGCATCAGGCTTAAGATCAAAAATACTGCCTGAATGCTTATTCGCCCATGAAAAACCTAAGTTCCTGCCTGCCGGAACATGAAACAGCGGCATCCCGGTATTCCATTCACTTGCACCGTCTTCCCTGTACCTGACAGTTACCACACCATTCATATTATCATCACCTTTGATCTCCCAGCTTACTGCAAGATTGATTATCGTAGGATATGGCGTTGTTAAATTGCCAGGGATAGTGTTATTCTGTGATTGCACAGGCATCAGGTAAAACAGTAGGATCCCCGTTGTAATAAGCAATGACTTTTTCATAAATTATCGTTTGATCGAAAGTTTTGTAAGTAACAGGAATTCAAAATTTTATCTTTACCTCGTGTTTCCCTGTCCCTCTGGGGATATTTATTCTCGAATAGGGATCTTTATTTGTTATGCCATCAGTTGTTATCACCGGATTGTTTCCTGTTTTAGTTCTCAACCAATCTGAGACCTCGAGGTTCCAGAAGGATTCATGTGTTTCAAAATATCTGCAATAATGGGGATCATAGTCAATAGTAAGTGAGAGAGAATTGTTCTCCATATTCCATTTTCCTGAATTTTCAGAATGGATATAACCTATGAATTCATTTATACTTATAAATCGCCCCTTCTGATATTTGTCAAACACCGTTGCAAACATCTCCGGGTTCCTGTAGATACCGAAATCATGATAATCGGGAGGCGCTCCGATTATCAGAGGGGATTCAGGAGTTCCAAAAACTTCCATCCGGTAATTACCATATCCTTTCCAAGGTAACCCGATTCCCATCCGTTCCACCCGAAACCTGCCTTGCCTGCGATTTTTGCTGTATTGTTAAAATAAGAGACTGAGCTGCCTAGTCCGCCCGGGCAAAATTCAAGCGGAACTACTCCGAATTGTTCTGTCAGCCATTCAATGGCGGTTTTCATCCTCCAAAGCTGTTCAGCTGCAGGAATTTCATCTTTTCGCCTGGTATCGCCAAATTCACGATACCATCCGACTTCAGATTTTTCCATGTCGTTAGGACTCCCATACCAGCCGGGTTTTGAAACGAGGTCGGGCTGCATATGAGTAAGCCCGTGACATAACACTTCAAAAACTCCCTGTTTTATTCCTTTGTCATACCCCTTTTTGCTTGAAATATAATCCTGTTGTGTTCCGAATCCGTCAGTGAAGCTATTCTTCCATGTTGGTTCCAGCATGCGTTTGCCTTCATTAACGAATGCAGGGACAAAATTTATATTGAGTACTGCCTTGTGTTTCAGTAATGGCGCTATCAGAAATTTCTCAATCGTCTCTTCCCGGAGTTCAGGGTAATGCCAGTGCTCCAGGTAGTTATTTGCAGCTCCTCCCGGATCATCCATGATCATTATTATATCATTCTCCCATGTCCTGAAGAGCGCGTATCCTATTGTCCATGTAATTGCTCTCCTGAAAATTGTACGCATTCCCTGAAAAGAAAACATATAGCTGTGATCACTTCCAAACCAGACAACATGACTTCCTGAAGGATATTCCCTGGCAGTAACCTGGGCATAGGGCCCCTGCATTACTAATGGAAGTGTGCCTTCAAGTAAATCAGCCTGCTGACGTTGTAAATGAGCCGGAATTCCAGTATCGATTACAAAAGGAGATGAGATCTTATCATTGATAAAATGGCTGTTCTTTATTTCAAGCGATGCATTACTCTCCCAGCTGCCCCTGTACTTCAAACCAAGGATATCCTGAATCTCCTGCTGGCTGATGCGGTCTGAAAGAGCTATCAGACCTAAACCATAGTTCTTAACCATTTCAGTTATAATGGAATAATCCTGTGGCTGAAGGTGTTCAGATTTATTAACATCCCAGATTATGGTACCATATTTAGCCCGACCATTTATATCCAGGAACATATACCTGTCAAGAAGTTGCTGATCCAGCCTGATAATATCAAATGGGATGCACCATGATTTCAGCAGAACAATCAGATCGTGAAAATCCGTTTCACCATTAACTTCCGGGGTCGCATCATACCCTGAGTATGATCCTTCATGTTTCGGGAGATCAACCAGGTATCCGGCAGGATCATTCCATTGATCTCCGATTATAACAGCTACCCTGAAAGGTTTCAGATTCACGGGCGCTTCACCTTTTACAGGTACAATGTAAAACTGGCAGAACACCATTAATAAAGTGAGACAGGAAAGCTTACTTAACAGGCTGTTTCGTTTTTTCATCATTTTAATCATTTCTGCAGTTCTTCTTTAACAAAAATCCGATTTTACTAAATTAACCATTCCTGACAGAATATGGTTTAGTTGATCAGAAAATGCTACCAAAGATTTCAAAATATTTCGTAATATTGCAATAATCTTGCGATACATTATTTTAATTAATGATAAAATAAGTATATGGCCTATATAATACTGCTTTGATATCAACCCGGGAGCAATCACATCTGTTAACAAAAATTACAGCAACCATGAAGAATCAGCAATATCTGTCTTTAATCTGTCTTGTCCTGTTTCTTACAACCGGATGCATTGACACCATAAAAAAAACTGAAAGTAATAATACCGCTAAAGACGATTTATCCTGGAGAGTAATAGGTCCCGGAGGTGGCGGAGGGGTTATGAAGCCTACTATTAGTCCTTTCAATGAGAATTTTGTGTTCACACACTGTGACATGACTGGTGTTTATATTACCCATAACGGTGGTGAGACATGGAAAATGAAGAATCTTTGGAATGTTCCGGATGATTTTGAATTTGATACATCCGATTCAGGTACAGTATACATTGCTACCAGGGGATTTCTGCATAGTGAAGACCGCGGATCCGGTGTAAGCCTGCTGCTCAGATCAGAAGACAGGGGGGAACGGTGGCGGATAATATATCCTGATGTCTCAAAATCGCGCAGTGTTGAGAAACTGCAAAGCACAAACCTGCTGCCATCGGATATTATCGAAGGCGCCATTGACGGGTCAATACAAAAGATAAGCGTCAGTCCATCTGACAGAAACACCATTTATCTGGGAATAGCTCCCCTGATAGACTATATGGCACGTGAAAAGCAAAATGAATCGGAGAGCAGGCTCACGCTGGTTATTTCATCCGACTTCGGTTCAACATGGAGGAGTTTTGCCAAAGTTCCAGGTAAAAGTGTAAAGGCAATATTTCCCTCTTCAAATGGCGACAGTGTAACGCTGTTTACTGAAAGCAACTGCTACTCTGTTGATGTAAAATCTGGCAAATACATGCCATTACCTTTTCCGGGAAAGAAAATCCTGGCTGCAGAAGGTGGCAGGAAGGGAAACGGCTACCTTATCTATGCAGTAACGGAATTTAAAAATGAAAATGGAAAAATCAGCGGTGGAATTTATCTGACCAGGGATGAAGGAAAATCATGGTCGCAGGTTAATTCCGGATTGTCGGATGGTACAGCTCCCGGTTTGCAGCCATATGTTTCAGGCGGGTTTGCTGTATGCGAATCTGACCCTGAGGTAGCGTACCTCTCTGCAATAAACCCGGTTAAAAATGCACAGGGCAGCCTTGAAGCAATTTATTGTATATATAAAACCAATGATGCAGGAACAACATGGAAACCTGTCTTACTTTCCTCAACCCCGGGCGGTTATCTCACAAAAAATTTCCGGGGATCATGGATGGAGGAGAGTTTTGATCCGGGTTGGGGAGGAAATCCCATCGACCTGGGAGTTGCTCCCGGTAATCCAGATATATGTTATGCCGGAGATAATGGACGCGGATATAAAACAACCGACGGCGGTAAATCATGGACTGTGGTTTATAGCCATAATAATGCAGATGGTTCATTTTCAAGCAGCGGCCTGGATGTTACAACCTGTTATGGTGTTCATTTTGATCCATTTAACAAGGATCATTTCTTTATATGCTATACTGATATGGGGCTTTTTCACACTTTTAATTCAGGCAGGAGCTGGTTCCATTCATTAAAAGGTATTCCCAGAGAATGGCAGAATACATGCTATCAGGTGGCCTTTGATCCTGATATTAAAGGAATAGTGTGGTCGGTATGGGCGAATGCCCATGATCTGCCCAGGACTAAAATGTTCGGAGCTGACGGCTTCAGCATGTATCAGGGAGGTGTGGCAGTATCTTCTGACAGTGGACGTACATGGCAGCCAATAGTTAAAGGATTACCTGAAAATTCTGTTTGCACCAATATTTTAATAGACCCCGCCTCTCCGGCAGGATCCAGAATTATTTATGTGTCGGTTTTTGACAGGGGGATTTTCAAATCCTCCGATGGTGGTATAAACTGGACCCTACTAAATTCCGGGCTTGGCGATAATCTTTTCGCCTGGCAGTTAAGGCTCGATTCACGGGGCCGCTTATTTGCACTGTTTGCCAGGGGTATGAAAAAAGGTGAAACCGTCGATGGTGCAGTTTACTGCAGTGATGATGGCGCTTTAACCTGGAAAAAAATAAACCTGCCTGACAAGGTGAACGGACCCCATGATTTGCTGATCAATCCTGATAATCCAGATATCATGTACTTAAGCTGCTGGCCCAGGACTGCTGATGGCATTGATAGTAAGGGTGGGGTTATAAAGTCTGCTGATGGAGGAAAAACATGGACCAATATATTCGATGACAGGGTGAGGGTTAATTCCGCAGGTATGGAACCTAAAGACCCATCGGTAATATATATTAATACATTTCAGAATGCAGCCTACAGAAGTGAAGATTCCGGAGTAAGCTGGAAAAGGATTGAGGGTTACAGATTTAAATGGGGGCAACGGGCAATACCAGACGTCAATAACCCGGGTATGCTCTATCTGTCGACCTATGGTGGAAGCGTTTTTTACGGACCAGCAAAGGGAATACCGGGTGCACCCGATGATATCATGAATATGCCGGAAGGGTGGTGGTAAGTAAATATTTCTTGTACTCTTGATTACTGGATAATCAGCTCTTTATTACTATCAAGATTGACTTCTTTCCTTATTTTCCCTGTTACTATGGTATAAGGTGAAAAGTCTTTCCTTGATTTTCCGTCAACCGAATACTCAACCAGTTCCTGCGACATTTTTCCGGATGAATCTGTTTTTGCTTTCATGACCACATTTCCATGCCTGTTTATGATGGATACATCTGCAGACTTCTGAGGTAATCCATATGAATCCTTAATAGTTATACTCAATGTCCAGAAGACGCTATAGGAGTGATCCTGATCTGTGACATCCAGTGAAAATTCCTGTCCTTCAATATGATTTGACCTGAATTTAATATTTTTTGCCACACACTCATCACAGCCGGCAGATCCAATCCGGAATGTATTGAATTTTGCCTGGTTCAGGGGAATAATTGTGTTGTTGTGCAGATCTGAATTGGAGGCTCCCCCATAGAAGGATGCAATCCATGCTGCAGGCACATTGGTAGTGATCCGGTTATTATAAAATTGTCCTCCGAAATACCTGGGGCCGCCGCAGATATATAAAGCGGCAGTTAAAACATGTGCGGATGTATCAGGGTTATTAACAACGATATCGTTATGGTAAACATAGTTTTCTCCAACGCTTGCACTGTAATAAATACCCCAGGCCATCGCCAGATATTCTTTTGGTTCAGACCAGCTCTTTGCAGTAATAAAAATCTTATTATTATGGATCCTGCTCCCGACAGATGCTTTGGGGGAACCTGGCTTGGCATTATAATCCCCGAGTCTGATTGCAGCTGTACTGTATTCTTCCCGTCCATATTCACATGTCGGTGAAGAAGTCGCTATTTTGAAACTGTTATTATAAACCTCCGTATATCTTGATACATAAATTCCCGACCCCTGCCTTGGTTCGAATCTGTTATTCCATATTTTTGAACTATCACCTGTACCCATTATACTGTAATGGTTAGTTACCCACTGGTTATTGACAAAGAGGTTGTCATGCACATTGGAATACTTACCCTTGATGGAAAGACAACCCTGTCCGCCAAAGAATTCCGAATTTGATACTTCGGAAGGCTGATTACCTCTTATTACTATTGAGCAAAGATTAACATGCCTTTGTATAAGAAATGGCATATCAGTTTCAAACCTGCAGTTGCGGATACTGCTCCACAGTATATCGGCTGCACCTGAACTTATTCCGCTGGTGATGATCTTAACATTCTCGAGGATTATTTTAACATCAGGCGCGGAAGACTGGATTCCCCAGGACTGTATACCAGCTGTACCGCTTTCTATAATGCCATTTTTTATCGTAACAGAACCACTGCCACTGACCTGTGGTAAGGAGGACAAAGGTTGTCGGGTGGTAAAATCCTCCGTGTAATCAAAAAATGCAGGCATTACCGGAGGATAGGACTCCATTATCAGGTGATCATACGAAGCGAGTGGGGTGGTTTTTTCAATTATACTAATTCCTGCATCCATGGCCGGTCGTATATCAATTTCATCTACCAGGCAGTCTGTGTCGGCTTTGATACGTACCCTGTATTTCCCCGCAGATAATCCGCTGAGATGGGCGTACACAAAGCCGCCTCCCAGCCTGGGAGATTTCTTTTCTGCAGGACAACTCATCTTAATTCCGTCACCATATTCTGTCATACATTTTACATCATTGCCTTTTTCGTCCTCAACATAAACGCTCACCTTCATTTCATCATCCGGATATTTTTTCATATCGTGCCAGTACCTGCCGGTAATACCGCACATTGCAAAATAGGAGCGACCCGCCTCAGGTAAATCCACATAACCCGACCTGATAACATCGCCGGCCTTCAGACTTAAAAGTTTTTTTCCCAGAAATATGTGTATATCTTCAGTGTTCTCAATTTTTGCCCCAGGTGCTTTCGACAGATCCCAACCGATTGCTCCTTCTTCAAAACCTGCATTGGGTACGTGATCATATTTTGCATCGGCAAACCTGACTGTGAATCCGTTAAGATCAAGGGTCACATCCTTTCCGAGGAAAAGAGTGCTCTTAGCACTGGTTATATCATTCGTCAGAACATATACTGCCCCTGGTTCAGCATAACAGCCCGCTGCAGATACAGCTACTTCCCCCTTGCCAGGTTTCCGGTGTTCAACAGGCTGATACTGCGAATTCCCTGGAAAACAGAGCTGACATAGCAGCAAAAGAGCCATGGTCTGTTTCATAACATTTGTTTTCATAATGGTCCAATTAAAAAACCTGCATATTGTCTGATCTGATAATCAGAAACGTACTTTGTTATTTTTATATTCCAGTATGCTATTTCTCCTGAATTAGATCTATTTTGTACAATTCCTTCCCTGTCTGATAAAGAAGAACGTTTGTTTTTATCTCATAAGTTGATGAATATGCGCTCCGGTTTCCATAACCGGTTATATTGAATACGTCCCATTCTGAAGCATCAGGTCCTGTTGAGATTGCAAGACGGCAGCGTCTCGGATGATCTCCTGCTGTAAAATTCCTGAAAAACTGTTCACGGTCACCTTCCGGCTGAACCATTTCCCCATAGGATAGAGCTAGCCTGCCATCACTGAGCTTTATAAGACAGGGATCGCACATAGCAGGTCCCAATTCCGGAATTACTGCAGGAGATGACCATATTTTGCCGGCATCTTTGCTTGTACAAACTACAGGAGGAGTGAAATGCCCTGTCCTGATTATTGCAAGTATCCTTCCATCGTTAAGCTGGGCCATTGTCCATTCGTTAAAACCCTCTGAATCATCCCCTTTCCCTGGGACCGGTACAGCGACCGATGATCTGTAAGACCATGATTTGCCTGTATCCGCTGAAACAATAACAAATGCCCTCAATTTGAATTTTGTTTCAAGCCTGCTCTGGGGATTTTCAGGAATTATTGAGTCGGATTCAAAATTACCATATACTGCCGCCAGAAGTGTCCCGTCATTAATTTGTATTATACCCCTGTGACAAAAAAGCCCCGCCCACTGGCCGTTTGTACCATAATCAACAATACCGGCGTCAGGTAACGATACCACTGTTTTTGTAACAGCGACTGTCTTTAAGTCATCGTGTGATATCCATAACTTGTTTACATATCCTGTATCAGTATTGTAAAGTATCCTGTACCCGAGAGATATAAACAGACCAGGTCGTGAATAGTAGCTATTGAGCCCACCTGCCTCTGCAGCAGCTGAAGGAAAAACTGTCCTATTACACTTCACAGCTGACACAGTGCCATCATCCTCAAGACGTGCAACTTGTGTACTATCAATATACAGATCGCCTTCGGAACTCAAAAAAGACCTTGAATATCTTGAAAGCCGGGAAGTATCAAGAGATATGGAGGTGATGCAGATTTCCTGCTTGTCTCCCGCTGTTTTTACACTGCAGCTTGTTGCAAGTATGTTAAATAAAATATAACAACATGCAGCGAAAACGTGTTGACGCCTGACTTTTTCAGTCGAGATACATAAAATCAGATTATTTATATTTAGTTTCATAATCTTATTTTATTATTGGATATTTGTAGTTATAAAAAGGTTGTGTAAAAATATGATATTTTTTATAGTTATTTTAATTTTTCACCTGGACATATGAACATTTCGGGAAAAAAAAATGCCCTGCCTCTGATTTTTTCTTTGTTGATCATAATATGTGAAAGCGGGAATATTGCTGCCCAGTCAGACCTGACCCATTTCAGCAGGGTTTTTGGCATGAACAGGCCATACAGGGTATTCCTGCCTAAAGAGTATCCGGTATCTGTTAAAAGATATCCCGTGATTTACTATTTTCATGGTAACACCGGCGATCACAGATTGGATATCAAAGGTATTGAGGAATTGGTCAGTACACATGATGTGATCCTTGTGGCATGGAATGGAAGATCAGTTGATACCGACCTGCGTCCGTATAATATTGGCAATCACTCAAATATTAAATATGAAATTCAGTTAAAGGATTATTTCCCTGAACTTGTAAGTTATATAGACAGTACATACAGGACAATCACAGACAGGTCGCTCAGGGCTGTAATTGGACACAGCATGGGAGGTTTCATGGCTTTTTACATTGCAGGAAAATACCCTGATATGATTGGCTCTGCCTTCAGTTCAAAAGGGTCTCCGGAATTTTTTATAGGGTATCCTGCAAATCATTCCCTTTATCATGTGCGTTATATGTTCAAAAACCTGTACGGGGTAAGATTGAAATTCGCAACAAGTACTGAATGTGAGCTCTATTATCTTAACAATGAAGTTATTCAGGGTGCATTGCATGAAGACGGGCTTGATTTCTCGTACCATGTCTATGAGGGGAGTCATGACATTACTCCGGAGCAGTTTAAGGATGCCTTCGATTTCGTTGTTGAATCATTCAGACATCCATTGCCAGGTCCTGCACGCTGGCATCATATGGATCTTTATCCGGATTTTGATATCTGGGGTTATGAAGTCAGAAGTGATATTGTCAGTCGCGGATATATTGATATGAAAGGTGTTACAAGGGGTGGCCTCGGGATCTGCACAAGAGCATGGGAACCTGATGGGGTCTTAATTCCCGGCGTTAAGATCAGCATAAAAACTCCGGCGGTTTATCAGCCAAATACATCCTATAACCTGCTTGATTATAATATTACAGAAGATCAGAAAATCACCTCAACTGTTTCGAGTGATATGTACGGAAAAATAGGCTTTTCAGTAAATCATGAAAATCACCAGATTGGCATCTTCAGGAAAGGCGATCCTCCTGAAATTACCTATATGTCTCATATGGTGAATGGTAAAAGCAAATTTCTTGATCAGAATAAGGAGTGCCGCGTTGGAATTCGCCTGCTCAACAGGGGCGGCAGTGTTGCAAATGATATCACTGTAAAGCTCAGTACTTCAAATGAGGCTGTCAGTATTGCCAATCCGCTTATAAAACTTAAGAAACTGCTTTCCGGTGAAGCAATCTGGTTACCGGTTGACTTTAAAATAGTAGCTTCCAATAAACCAACCAGTGATGGTTCCCCGTTCAGGATCAGGTTCAATCTTACAATCTCCGACGATAAAAATCATTTATGGAATGATGAATTTGACGCTCCTGTATATTATGATGTCCCGGAATTTACTGAAATAGGGATAGATGATGGCGACAGTGAGATTTTCGGAAGCGGAAATGGAAACAATATTGCAGAACCCGGCGAAACTGTAATGATCTATGAGATCTCGAACGGAAGCAGAAGGTTGAGATTATACTACGCCGATCCTTATATCGACAGAGAGCGTTTATATGATGAGATTCAACCTGATAAATGGGGTGACGGTTACTCACTCTCATCTCTTATCCATATTTCGGAAAATTGTCCCCCTGGCCACCAGATAAAGTTTCTTGCAAGTTATGAGGTGAAAGACTGGAAACTTATAAAGAGAGAGGTTACATGGGGGACGTTCACAATTACTGTCGGGGATTAATTTTTTTTATTTGTCAGTATAAATATTGAATATTTATCAGGATTCACTTTCATCGATACTGTCACCGGTAAGAGACATATTTTTGAATATACTGAATTGCCAGGTATTGAAGGCAGGTCGCTTTATGAACACATCTCCGACGGGGCACATACTTTTTACATTAAACCAGCAAGGAAGATCGAAATCAGATCCGCCGACAAAACAAGAGGTCAGTGGACCAAATACTATGAATATTATCTGAATAAAGATAGCCTCTTTGTCCGTGTCCGTTCAAAAAATCAGATTATTGACCTGTTTCCTGAACATAGCTCAGATCTGAAACGGTTTTTCCGAAAAAGCAGATTCAGGATAAATGACCAGAATCCGGCAGGAATGATTTCTGCAGTTACCTACCTCAATTCACTGAAATGACGATCAGAAAAATTTTATCCATCATAGTTTCAGTGAAAATCCATTCCCGGAATGCATCTTTCGTAATAGCGCTGATCTTTTTTTCACTCTTTGAACTGAATGGCCAGATTCCGGAGATCCTGGTTACAGGAAGTTATGACAAAGTACCTTTAATTACCTTCCTGCAAGAGATAGAAAATCAATATGGTATTAAGTTTTTTTACGATAAGGAGTGCTTGCTGATGTGAAGGTGACAGAAAATTTTTCAAATCTTCCTCTGACTGATTGCCTTAACAGAATTCTCAGGGAGACAAGGATAAGAATTTCAGTGGCAGGGAACAGGCAGGTAATCCTATTCTCCGGAAATGCTCTTTCTGATTTATTTCCTGGCAGTGATCTCTCATTTCCCATAAATGAACAAACGTCAGACACTAAAAAGGTATCGAGAGAAACTCTACAGAATTTGAAATATAAGATTATTAATATCGGCTCTCCAGGATACAATAAGAATAAAACTGCTACCCTTTCCGGGTATCTGAAAAATTTTGAATCAGGAGCACCAATCAGCGGCGGTAATGTGTATGTTTCACAGGCGCAAAAAGGTGTCTCTTCTGATAATTCAGGTTTCTACAGTATATCGCTTCCCGTTGGGAACCAGATCTTAAATTTCAGCTGCATAGGCATGGAACCTTCAATCAGAAATATAAACCTCTACTCTGATGGCCGGCTTGATGTTGACCTTGAGGTTAAGATGACTATGCTAAAAGATGCGGTAATAATTGGTCAGGGTGAGGGAAATGTTGGAAAGATGCATATAGGCATGGAAAAGATTGATATCATGTCAGTCAAATTAATTCCTACTCTCCTGGGCGAATCTGATATTATCAGGAGTGTTCTCACATTCCATCGACGGTAACAAGGAAAAAATCTCCGGTTCGGCAGGTATCAGCCCTATTTATGCCAGAGTAAATATTGACGGCCCCCTCTTTTCAAAAAAGTCATCTTTTCTGACAAGTTTCAGGTCAACATATTCTGACTGGCTGTTGAGTAATATTAATGTTCCTGAACTTTATAACAGTACTGCAGGGTTCTATGATATACAGGGAAAGCTTGATCTCTACCTGAATGAAAAGAATAAGCTGCTGGTGAATTTTTACAGCAGTACCGACAGGTTCAGGCTCCATAGTGATACTACCTACAGTTATAAAAATACCATAGGCTCATTGATATTGAATCATAAGTTCAATTTCAGGCTGAATTCGAGTACATCGCTGATCTGCAGCTTGTTTAATTATAAAATTTCAGACTTAAGCTCAGAAGATAAGTCCTTCACACTCACCCACCATCTCTCTAATTATTCACTTATCAATGATTTTGAATACAATACCGGTGCAGGCAGGAAGTATATTTTTGGTGCAGAGTTTAATTTTTATACAATTAATCCGGGAGAACGGCGGGTTATTGGCACTTCAAATATAACTCCGTTCTATTCTGCAAATGAGAGGGCATTGGAATATGGTGTCTATGCAGGGACTGATTTCAGCTTATCGGACCGGCTGAAGGTTGAAACTGGTTTAAGGGTCTCAGGACTTCTTTCTTTTGATGATGGTAAGAAATATATGTATTCCGGCAATATGCCCATTGAGGTTGAAAATATAACCGACACACTTTTTACAGGCAGAAATAAAATTCAGAAGACTTATATCACTCCGGAGTGGAGAGTCTCATTGAATTATTCAACAGGCCGATTCAGCTCAGTCAAATTCAGCTATAATAAAACTGCTCAGTACATCCATATGATTTCAAATACTACGGCAATTTCCCCGACCGATACATGGAAATTAAGTGATGTATATGTGCTTCCTGAGAAAGGAAATCAGTTTTCAGCAGGATATTTTAAAAGTTTCAGACGGAACAGGATTGAAGCTTCAGGCGAAATATTCTATAAAATGGTCGACAATATCAAACAGTATAAAGCCGGGGCTGATCTGCTCCTGAACGATCATCTGGAAACTGAGATAATTAACGGAAAGGGTAAATCCTATGGCTTTGAATTATCCATTGAAAAATCCGGTGGGCGCATTTATGGAAGAATTGACTATACCTATTCCAGAACATTGATTAAATCAGTATCTGAATTCAGTGGAGAGCTGATAAACAACGGAAACTATTTTCCGGCAAATTATGATAAGCCTCATAATTTGAATATCCTGGCTACTATAAAAACTTCGCGAAGATTAATTATCTCAACCGGTATTTACTACTCCACCGGGCGTCCGGTTACCTATCCTGTATCAAAATATATGCTGGGAGATCAGGTATTTCTTCAGTATTCAGAATATAATAAATACAGGATTTCTGATTATTTCAGGACGGATCTCTCAGTAACTGTAAATAGTAATCTTAAGAAGGTAAAACTGATTCGCAGCTCTATGACTTTTTCTCTCTATAACCTTACCGCCAGGAAAAATGCCTACTCGGTTTATTTTAAAAGCGAAGGTGGAAGGTTCAACGCATATCAGCTTTCCATTTTCGGTACGATTATACCTACAATAACATATAATATGGATTTTTAAATGGTAGGAATCAGAAAAATATCTGTCATTGTTTTTATTACTTGTTTAATACTTGTTATATCATCCTGTGTGGAGCCGATTGTACCTGAATTGAACAATGAAGACACAAAACCCATACTTGTTGTTGACGGCAAGATTACAAACGAGGAAGGCCCCTTCAGAGTGAAACTAAGCAATTCAGTAAGAGTGGATGTTATGTATTATATCGATCCTGTATCAAATGCGGAGGTTAAAATATTTGATGATAAGGGTAATATGTTTCAGCTCTACAGCACTGGTTCCGGGATGTATGAGAGCGCTGATAAAAACCTGAAAGGTATTCCCGGTAACTCATATACACTTTCTATAACTACACCTGACGGTATGGAATACCAGTCAAATTCAGTGTTGATGGAGACAGTTACAGAAATTGACAGTCTCTATTTTGAAGAAGAAATACGGTCTGTAAAAACAGATAATAAGATAAAAGAGGAAAACTGGCTTAATATCCTGCTCGATTCGCACGATTCTGAGAACAGGATCAAATACTGGTACTATGAATTTGAGGAGACATGGGAGGTAAAGCTTCTTACTGATGATGTTCCTGTTGAACACAACTCCCCGGGATCTCCCAGTAATATTACACTGGAAAACGTGATGGTCAGCGCAGATAAACAGGTATGCTGGGTGACAAGATCCTCCAACTCAATCCTTATAGCCAGCACAGTTAACAATCCAGTAAATGAAATAAAGAGATACACGGTTCATAGCCTGGGACCCGGAGAGGACAAACTGCACATACGCTATAGCATTCTCGTAAAACAATCAACCCTGAGCCCGGAATTGTATAAATTCTGGAAACTTCTGAAGGATGTCAATGAAAATAGCGGAGGGTTGTATGAAAAGATGCCGGCTCAGATATTCGGAAACATTTCCTGCTGCGATGGAACATCCAGAGCCCTGGCTATTTTGCCGCACTGTCTGTTACTGAAAAACGGATCTTCATCGATAAGTCAGATCATGATGTAAAAACAGTAAGCGCCTATGATGGGTGTATGTACTATGACTTTGATCAAATCCCATGGGTCCCTAAAAGTTACTTTGGCATAAATATTTCTAATGGCAGGAATGTTTACTGTTCAGCTGATTTTTGTTCCGACTGCCGTGCTAACGGTACCAATATCAAACCTGATTTCTGGAAATAAACAGGACTATGAAGAGACTAACAATAATACTCCTGGTGATATGTTCGGTCATTTCTTTTCAAAATGATCTTGCTGGCCAGAATATTTCCGGATTAGATCCTCTGAAATGTCCGTCGGAAAGAATTGTGTTGCATCTTTCCCAGGAGAGTCCTTTTGCCGGCGAAATATTATGGTTCAGGGTTTACTGTACATCTCCGGTTTTTCCGGCTGTGGAAATAAGCTCAGTTGCATTTGTTGAACTTGTCAGTCCTGAAAATACCTCCGTGATAAGAAAAAAAATTCTCCTGGATCACGGAGTGGGTGATGGGGAATTGAATATTCCACCTGATCTTCATACCGGGTTATACTATGTTATTGCATATACAAGCTGGATGAAGAATTTTGGTGAATCTGTCTTCTTCAGGAAAGCAGTTGCCATTGTAAATCCCGATCAGCCATATAAACTGGCTGCCGGCAGCAGTGATTCTGCTAGAATTCAGAATATTAACCAGACACAGGACAAATATTTCTCCGGCCTGATATTGAAAACCGATAAACCCTTGTATTCCTTAAGGGAAAAGGTTACAGTAACAATTAAGTTAGCCGACTCTGATACGAAAATGATCTCAGCTAATGTTTCACTTTCAGTTTCAAGAAAGGAACCTCAGATGGTTTTAGCGGTGAGTCATACTATTCAAGAACCTCATTCTTCCATCACAGAAGATAAGTTATGGTTGCCTGATCATAAAGGAATAAGATTGTCAGGAAATCTGTCGGATGCCACAGGAAACGGGGTCTCTGAAGCCCGGCTAATAATGTCAGTACCTGGTCCGGGAACCGACCTTGAAAGCAGTATCACCAACGAAAACGGCGATTTCAGTTTTCTTTTGAGTCCGGAAACCGGTGATAAAGAAATTATAATTACCCTTCCTTCATCCGAAATGAAACTGAGCCTTGAAGAACCATTCTGGAACGGCTTCAGAAAAATGCCTGATGATCAGATTCTTGAAATCTCAACGAAAATGATACCCCATCTCAGGGATAAATTCATTCATCTCCAGTTACAAAACAGATTCAGGAACGATTTCTATGAGAAAATTCCATCTTTCATTTCAAGAAATGATACAACCGCCTTTTACTCAATGCCATATAAAACATACGTGATTGGTAATTATATAGCTCTGGATTCTTTGGCTGAATATTTCCATGAGCTTATTCCTTCGGTAAAATTTGTCCGCAGGAGGGGAGAGGTGGAGATTTTGGTAACAGACCCATCTGCTATGTCAGATATTTCGGAAAAACCTGGTGTTTTTCTGGATGGAGTACCATATAACAATTTCTCAGGCATAGCTGATATCCCGGCCAGTGAGATTGACAGGATTACAGTCATTCCGGCAGTTTATTATTATAAGGATTTTACCTTTGGAGGTATTATAGATATACACACCAGAAAGTCCGATTTCAACAGTGTGAAAATGTTGCCTGAAATGATAAGATTCATATATCCGGAAGCATCCCAGAGAGGCTGGAAGTTTTCTTCGCCGGATTACTCAGGTCAGGTTATTAATGAAAAAATCCCTGATTTCAGATATCTGCTCGCATGGGAGCCCGGAATAAGTTTAAAAAGCGGAGCAGTAAAAACTTTTCAGTTTTATACAGGAGACCTTGAAGGAGATTATGTGATAATTATTACAGGGCTTTCCGGAGACGGAGAAATTCTCCATTCTGAACATGAAATAACAGTAGGGAAGCCCTCGGAATAGACCGGCAGCGGTTTAACTCCCGGATTATTAAATGACTATGTATTTTTATTTCTTCCCTTGGTACTCCATAAGACTTATCGTGCAATACCACTGGTCAGACTGCATGAAGATCAAACCAGGTTCTGTTTCGAATATCGTTGAATAGCACGACCCTGAATTCTTAATGATCTTGTTATTTATCCATGTCAATCCGCCGTCTTTACTGAGTGCAAGATTGGTATACCCTTCTCCGGGGTATTTAAACCGGCCTTTATCACCCTCATTGCTCAGACTTGACCAACCCTCAGGGAATCGTCTTCCCCAGCTGAGAGCCACAGTGCCGTCATGAAGAGTGATAAGGCATGGATCACACGCCCTGTCGAGTCCGGTGTACAACGGATCATTCCAGGTTTTGCCATTATCACTACTCCATGAAGCATAAAGTGGAAAATGATGACCTGATCTCATAACACAGAGTAAACGGCCATCTTGTAACATAGTAATTGCAGGCTCAACAAGTCCCTCTCCAACCGGATCTCCTGCCCTTGGTGCCGCGACTGTTGAGACATAGTGCCAGGTAGCACCTTTATCATCTGATGAGACAATGAATGTGCGCTGCATGTATTTTGTTTCTTTCGCGGCATCAGTATCAAAAGGTATGATAGTATCGCTTTTAAAATTTCCATACATGGTCATCAGCCATGTGCTGTCAGGCATCATAATAATAGTCCGGTAGACAAAAATCCCATACCATTCTTTGATATTCTTTATCGGTGCTGCCCCTTCAGGAATATAAAAAAGAGGTTTTTCTGCCTTTATTGATTTTAAATTATCCTCTGATCTCCATGATCTTCCACTGTAAACCCCTGGGCTGATATACTCTGTCGGTCCGTCAAGTGCATATAACATTCTGCCGGATGTGTAAACGGCCCTTTCAGGCGCTCCGTTAATTTCATTAAGATCCAGATCTGTCTGCGGTATCAGAGTTTTCCCTCCATCCCTGCTCATCAGACTGTCATTGAAATAGATATTTCCATCCTGCATCCTAAAACACCGGCTCCATTTTGCCCCATTGTCCATACTCCTGACTTCTGACGCATGAAGGACTGCTATGCCTTTTTCAGAAGTGTTGATCCCCTGATGTCCTGAAGAGCAACCTAACATCAGATGAACCGTTATAATTAAAAATGAAGTCACCCGGATAATTCCGGCAATTTTGTCAGATAAGCAGTTCATGATAACCAATATATAATTATAACAAATCTAGTAAATATTTTTTTATTACTATTTTATTCTTTCATTTAATTGCAATATATTTGGATTTATATTTCATTTACTTTCTTTTTGTTTGTTGATCAATCCAGAATTTCTTACTTGATTTGACTCAGGAATCCTGAGATTAACAAAGACACTATTGAGAATTATCTTAAAACACCATTAAAATGAATCACAGGGAGAGGTTACTTGCGGCAATAAATCACAGGCAACCCGACAGGCCTCCGGTTTATGTGTCTCTCACACCCCAGGTCGCACTGAAGCTATGTGAGCATTTCGGATTGCCCTACGAAGAGCCGGCTGACGCAATGGAATCGGCCCGTATTTCACATATGGGATTGCTTACCTCGCTTGGTGCGGATATTGTAGCCATAGCTCCGACGGTTGCATCCAACTCGCCTACAATCACGATGCCCGACGGCATAATAAAAAACGAATGGGGTATGACTTTCCGTCAGTCAGGTATATATACGGAGTTTGCCGGATACCCGCTTTCAGGGGCAGCCTTCAGGAAGGAAATTACAGATTATCCATTTCCTGATCCTTACGCACCCGGGCGGTTTGACCTCGCAGTAAAAATGATGGAAAACTATCGCAGCCGCTATGGCATTATTGGAGATGTGGAGACTATGTTCTTCGAAATGTCATGGTATATGACAGGAATGGAAAAGTTCCTCATGGACCTGATGACAGAGGAAGATTATGTTTTTGCCCTTATGGACAGAATCATGAATTATATAATTGCCTGTGGAAGAAGACTTATTGAAATGGGTGTCGATATCCTCTGGTGCGGGGATGACTTTGGAAGCCAGACCGGAATGATTATTGATCCGGAAACATGGAGAAGGGTCTTCAAGCCCAGGATTAAATATATGTTTGAAGAATTCAGAAAGGTGCGCTCAGATATTAAAATAGCATGGCACAGCTGTGGTTCAATACTTCCGATAATCCCGGATTTTATTGAAGCCGGCCTTGATATTCTTAATCCTATTCAGCCGCTGGCACATGGAATGGACCCTGTTTATCTGAAGAGGACTTATGGGAAGGATCTGGTCTTTTTCGGTGGAATTGATGTCCAGCATCTGCTTCCGTCAGGATCACCCGGGATGATAAGGGATGAAGTGAGAAGGAGGATCAGTATCCTGGGAAAGGATGGAGGCTATATCGTTTCTCCGGCACACAACATTCAACCAGATACCTCCATTGAAAACATCATGGCTTTTTTTGAAGCTGCACTGAACCCTGGTTAAAACAACATATTCATTGCGAATTCCATCGCAAAATCATCATCATTTGCCAGTTCAACAAGAATGGATTTGGATATTACTGCTTTCATGGCATCATCAAATCTTGTTGATTTAAGCGCAGCCAGAGCGCCTGTGCCTGAGGTGTTACCCAAAGGGATTATCCTGTCCTTAAGCTGATAAGGGATCATTCCGATTCTGATAGCGCTGTCGATATTTATATAGTTGCCAAAGCCGCCTGCCAGGAAAAGTGAATCAAGCTGATCAAATGTGAGACCTGATTGCTTTAGTAAAATCCTGATTCCTGAGGCAATGGCAGATTTCGCCAGCTGTACTTCACGAATGTCTGTTTGATTCAATGAAATATCCTCACCAGTACCTGATCCTGACGCTGGTACAATAAGAAAATCATGGTCTAGCTGACCCTCTGAATCAATCTTTTTGTTTTCACAGAGCCAGGCAACGAGATCAATAAGACCTGAGCCACATAATCCTGCCGGTTTTTCATCGCCAAGGACTATATATCCATCATCGCCATAAGCAGATATTGCACCTTCCACCGCACCCATACCGCATGAGATCCTTGCACCCTCAAATGCAGGTCCGGCCGCCGTCGCACAGCACCAGATCCGGTCGCCGGTAACAAGAGCAAGTTCGCCATTCGTGCCTATATCCATGAACAGATAATTATGGTAATTTTCCGAAGGTGCTATTGATGCCAGTCCTGCAACGATGTCTGCGCCGACATAGGCCGATATCGAAGGCAGAATTTTTATCTCGGCTCCCGGAAAGCATTTTATTTCAAGCTCCGATCCCCGCCGCAGTTGTTCATCCAGAAACTGAGCCTTAAAAGGCGCAAGGGCAAGTGAGAGAGGATCGACTCCAAGAAGGAGATGCAGCATCGTAGTGTTGCCGGCAATTGTAATTTTGATTATCTCGTTTGCAGAGATGCCTCCAAATTGTACCAGGTGCACTAACTCCTGATTAATAACATTAATTATTTCACGCTGAAGGACCTGCAATCCATCTTTCTGGGAAGCTGTGAACTGTATCCTTGAGATGACATCTGCCCCGTATTTTGCCTGTGGATTCAGTATTGCCCGTGTTTCAACGACTGTACCCGTAATGAGATTCACCAGATAAAATACCAGACTGGTTGTTCCTATGTCGATGGCAACGCCATGCGGATAGCCTGATAAGTCACCCGCAGGACCCGGCATTAACGGCAGCTGAATTGTGTGTGCATGCTGTGCAACGAGTACCTTTGCTTCCCTCTTGTCAGGGAGAACAAGTTCCATCGAATCATATACCGTGAAAATACAGGAGGTTACAATTCCTTCACCTTTTACAAGAACTTTGCATTTGCCACATGTTCCATTGCCGCCACAGGGAGAATATATATCGAATCCATTATCTCGTAAAACATTCAGAAGAACTTCCCCCAGATCCGCTTCAGCTTCTTTGATTTTCCCATTCTGGTGAACTTTTAGTGTTGCCATTAAAATCGATTTTAAAAGGAACTCAAAATAAGCATAAAAATCTTAAGAAGTGTATCATTGCTCTAAATTAAGAACATATTCAGACCTGATTAGTTAGTCCGGCTGTCATTTGCGATAGTCTCTATTGCCCGCGAACAACATGAATCTGTGAATGATGTAACAATCTCAAAAGGTTATATAACTTTTTAAGGCGCCGCTATATCTACTTTAGTACTCTCAAACTTCATATAATCTTATAGATATAAAGATTTAGATCCTGACCTGCTATGTGCTTAATAAAGTGTATGATATAGTTTCAATAAGTGGCTTAATGATTAAAAGCCACATAGCAGCTGGGAGTATAAAAAATCCTTAATACGAAAATTAAAAATATGAAACACAGTATAATAAGTTTGGTAGGTTACACAATCAAAGCTCTTGACGGTGAGATTGGAAAAGTGAAGGAGTTTTTCTTTGATGATGAGACATGGACAGTACGTTTTCTGATTGTAAAGACAGGAAACTGGCTGACCGGCCGTAAGGTATGTATTTCGCCAGGGGAGCTTCTGACATCTGACTGGGAGCAGGAAGATTTTAAAGTTAATCTTACCCTTGACCAGATAAAAAACAGTACGGAGACAATAAGTGAAAACCATTTTTTACATAACACGGGTAATATATTAGGGCGTACAATGAATGCCGTTGATGGTAATATTGGAAAAGTAGTGGATCTGATGGTTAATGACAGGAACTGGAAGCTTGATTTTATGGTCGTAGATACAGGCAACTGGTACCCCGGAGAAAAAGTAATAATATCACCGGACAGGATAAAGGAAATTGAATGGGATTCATCGGGAGTTACAGTAAATACCATGGTGGAGCTTGTAAAGGATAGCCCTGAGTATTATCAGAATCTGCCTATAGGCGAAGTTTATGAGGCAGATCTTGAAAATCACTATAACGGTTTTGTATGTCATAAACGACACCCTTTTGCGGGTATAGCTTAATAGGGAGGCCTTTCAACTTTATTATAGCGCTTGACCGGGAGGAATTGATATTTGAATAGTTTTCGGTTGGTATATTCTTTTGATAAGAAATATTTATAAGAAAGGGAGATACAAAATGACAATTCAGTTTAATACCGACAAAAATATTGCGGCAAGCGAAGAATTCAAAGCACCTTTAATCATAATGATTTCAGAAGGATTGAGCAGGTTCAGTCAACACATTACCAGACTTGAAGTTCATCTTTCAGACGAAAACGGCCCTAAAAATGGGGTAAATGACAAAAGATGCATGATAGAAGCCCGTCCTGAAGGCATGCAACCGGTTGCAGTTACTTTTCACTCTGACAGCTATGAACAGGCAGTAGAAGGAGCTATTGAAATGTTACTGACTTCACTGGATACAATAGTAAGACGTTCTCAGAATTAAATACTGAGCACTCTAACAATGATACTAAACCCTGCCGAACGCATAAGCGGTTTAAACGGTAAAAATTCCTCTGCAGTTTGGTCCTGATCGAATAATGTTTTAATTTTATCTTTCCAGGAACATTACGAGGCATTTTTTTTGGTACGATGTCCCCAAACAGTTCCGGCAATATTTAAGTATTTATTGATAATTAAGAAATCAGTATGGGAAGTTATGTGGCTAAACATCTTATTAAAGATGAATCAGTTGTTTTTGAAACAAATTACCACTGGGTTATTTTTGTCACCCTGCGTGGAATATTTACCTTGTTTCTTGCTCCGCTGATTGACCGCTGGACCTCTGAGTTTGTGATAACTAACAGACGGATAATCATAAAAACAGGATTCATTGCCAGAAATACTTTTGAAATGAATCTTTCAAAGATTGAAAGTGTAAATGTTGACCAGTCCTTCATGGGCAGGATTTTTGGATATGGATCCATGACCATAATAGGAACCGGTGGAACGAGAGAATCTTTTCATAATATTTCCAAGCCTATGGAATTCAGGAAGGCTTTTCAGGAGCTATGCTAAAAAAAAGGCGCTGCGAAGCGCCTTTTGTGAACCTGGAGGGACTCGAACCCCCAACCTTCTGGTCCGTAGCCAGATGCTCTATCCAATTAAGCTACAGGTCCTTTTTCTTATTCCAGCTTTCAGGTCGGCAGTCAAACGGGGAAATCCCGACAATTGGGCTGCAGGTCCTTCAAATGCGACGCAAATATAATAATAATTGGAAAAAAAAGTACCTAAAGTGAGCTAAAGTTTGAAGTCACTGAAATCATAGTCATTCGATAGTCATTCGATAGTCATTCAATAGTCATTCAATTGTCATTCAATTGTCATTCAATTGTCATTCAATTGTCATTCAATTGTGCTTCAATGCCCATTTAAAACAAAATGACGCCGAAGGCAAATGACCATAGAATGACGGCCGCAGGCCAAATGACGCCTAAGGCAAATGACGCGCAGCGCAAATGACAGCGAAGCTGAACGACACTTAATGACCTAAATCACCAAAGTCAATAAAGACATTAAAGTGACTCAATTCCCCCTCTTTTGTAAACCGGGTAATAATAATTACTTTTATTTCTCGTTGAATCATATAGCATTTTGCTGTATTGTATTGATTATCAATTGAAATTTTAACGCAATGAAAAAGACTGTAAGTGTAATTTTAAAAATATCGGCCGGATTGGTGTTTCTGATATTGATCATGCTTTTTACTATCCCTGTATTATTTAAGGAGAAGATCAGAGCCAAAGTTGAACAAGCCATTGCAGGCTCATTAAATGCGACTGTTAAATTTGAGGATTATAAACTGGGATTCTTCAGAAATTTCCCCAATCTCTCATTTTCCCTGACAGGACTATCTGTAGTCGGAGTGGATAAGTTTGAAAATGATACTCTGGTAGCATCTGAATCCTTAAGTCTGGTATTTAATCTGGCAAGCCTCTTTGGAAAATCGGGCTATGAAGTCAAATCAATTGTTATTGACAAAGCAACAATGAATGCTATTGTTCTTAAAGACGGATCGGTCAACTGGGATATTGTTAAAGATACAACTGAAACATCATCAGTAGCCGGAAAGGAAGAGCCTTCATCCCTGAAGATCCTTCTCAGGAAAGTCTCTGTGATCAACAGTTCAATGTCTTATGCCGATGCAGAATCAGATATTCAGGTTTACATGAACAGTGTTGATCTCATAATGAAAGGTGATATGACAATGAGTGAAACCGATTTACAGATCTCAGGCAGAATAGGTGAATTTACCTATATAATGGAAGGGATGAAATATCTGAATAAGACTGTAATTGATGCTAAAATAGATATGCTGGCAAATCTCGACACCTGGAAATTCACCTTCAGGGAAAATTACCTCTCGGTAAATGACATGAAGCTCAATTTCACTGGCTATGTCGCCATGCCCGGATCAGATATCGAGACTGATATCAGTTTTAAAACGGCTCAGACCTCCTTCAGTTCACTCTTATCACTTATTCCAGCGGTGTATATGAATGATTATAAGGATATAAAGACCGCTGGTCAGTTTGAATTGAAAGGGAGTGCAAAAGGTGTCTATAGCGATGCGGACAGCACAATGCCTGACCTGTCCCTTGACCTGTCAGTTGTTAAAGGGTCTCTCAGTTATCCTTCCCTGCCGGAACAAATAAGAAATGTAAATATCAAGTCCACACTCTTTGTTGATGGCAAGGATATGGACAAAACCACTGTATATGTCGATCGTTTTCATTTTGAACTGGCAGGAAGTCCTTTTGATATATCGTTTGAGCTGAAAACACCGGAAAGTGATCCTGACTTTAAATGTTCCCTTGCCGGTCATATTGATTTGTCAGCGCTTTCCAGAGCCTTGCCATTGGACAGCATAGCGCTTGCAGGTATCATTGATATGTCGGTGGATATGGGAGGCCGCATGTCTGCTATTGAAAATGCCAGGTATGAAGATTTCAAAGCTTCCGGCAAAATCACAATTCAGAATATGGTTGTAAACATTTCAGGTTATCCTGAAGTAAAAGTCAGTAAAGCTGTTTTTGGGTTTGCTCCACCTTATATAGCAATGACGCATGCCGGCCTCATTATAGGAGGAGGCAGTGATTTTATTCTGAGTGGCATTATTTCCAACTACATCCCTTATCTTTTCAAGGACAAAACCATAATCAGCAAACTCTCCTTGCATTCAAAGCTGGTTGATATGTCTGGAATTATGTCTCAATTTGCATCCGATACAACAGTCGTGAAGGATACAACATCCCTGACGCTTATTAAAATCCCTGCAAATGTTGATTTTGTATTTGATGCAGCAGTTGATGAATTCAGGTATGGAACAATAAATGGTCAGAATCTAAAGGGACACATCATTGTAAAAGACGGTATTTTAAGTCTTCGTGAAACAGGAATGAATATACTTAACGGGACTATGGCAATGAATGCCGATTATGATACAAGGGATACCCTTAAACCCTCGATGAAGGCTGACATGAATATGCAGAATATCGGAGTGAAAGATGCATTCAACACTTTCAACAGTGTAAAAAAGCTTGCTCCTGCTGCTAAAGGAATTGATGGGAAAATAAGTGTGAGTATGGCTTTTCAGAGTCTGCTTGGACGCGATATGATGCCAGTAGTCAGCACTATCAACGGGGAAGGAAAGCTGAAGTCGGATGAAATTACTCTTGTCGAATCAGAAACCTTTGATAAGATGAAGGAACTGCTAAAGCTTGGTGATAAATACAAAAATACCTTCAGAGATGTAAATGTCAGTTTTAAGATCAGTGACGGAAGAATATTTATCAGTCCGTTTGACATTCGTACCGGTAATCTTAAAATGAATATAAGTGGTGATCAGGGTATTGACCAGACAATAAATTATTTTGTTAAGACAGAGATGCCACGATCCGATCTGGGGGAGTCGGTAAATGCCCTTATTGATAACCTCGCTGCCCAGGCTGCTGCCTTTGGCATTTCATATAAGCCTTCAGAAATTATTAAGGTAAATTTAAAAGTAACCGGCACGTTCACGAATCCTGCTATATCACCTGTGTTTGGTAATTCTTCAGCAGGAACAGGTACTGCAAAAGAGTCTATGACAAAGGAGGTTACAAAACAGGCGACTGACATGGCTAAGGAAAAGGCAAGGGCTGAAGCGGAAAAACAGGCGGCACAGCTCGTGAAGGAGGCTGAAGAAAAGGGACAACTCATGAGAGACGAAGCAGCTAAAGCCGCTGATGCTATAAGGAAAGAGGCGGACCTGCAGGCTAAGAAGCTTATCGATGACAGTGAGAAGAAGAGCAGCCTTGAAAAAATGGCTGCCCAGAAGGGAGCTGAATCCCTGAAGAAGAATGCTGATAAAAAAGCCGCCCAGCTGGTAAAAGAGGCCGATGTTCAGGCCACAAAACTCGTCGAAGAAGCCAAAATAAAAGGGGATGAGTTAATCAAAAAGATTTAAAAGCAAAACTCTGTGTTCCTCTGTGTTCCTCTGTGTTCCTCTGTGACAGTTCTTCAAAATATTACTTACAAAAAAAGCCGCTCAATCTGAACGGCTATTTTATATTTCTGAATTGTCTTAGAATTTCCTCTCGCGGATTCTGGCTTTCTTACCTGTAAGATCACGAAGGTAGAAAATCCTTGCCCTGCGTACTTTGCCATGTTTATTGACTTCAATCTTGTCAATAAATGGGGATGCCACCGGAAAGATCCTCTCTACTCCAATGTTGCCAGACATTTTTCTTACGGTAAAGGTCTCTGTATGCTGTTCGCCGCTTCTCTGTATCACAACGCCGCGAAACTGCTGAATCCTCTCCTTGTTTCCTTCTTTTATCTTATAGTGGACTGTTACTGTGTCGCCGGCCATGAATTTCGGAAAATCGTTCTTTACCGCAAATTCCTTCTCAACAATATTCATTAAGTTCATCTCGCAAAGTATTTTATAATCTCTGTTTGGGGTTAAAAATCCGGTCGCAAATTTAAAAATAATATTTCGATAATCCGCAATATGTGATAAAAAGTTTTAAACATTATTTCTCTTTGAATCTGTCGCCGGTACTCTTGACGATGGAACGGTACCACTCCTCGGTGTAACCGGGCTGGCTGAGCTTTGCATTAACCCTCTCGTATCCTGCCGGTAAAGTCTGCTTTTCCTTAACATTACCGTCAACATATTTTACGAAGAGATATTTATAAAGTTCTTTCCATTGCATTACAGTGTAATTCCCCGCTTTTACAGAATAATCGGTAAGATATTTTACTGCTTTTTCAGGACTTTTCCTGTAGAGATCGGCAGCTGTTTTGTCAATACTTTGAGTCTCCCTGAGATAACCGTCCTCCAGTTCTTTCTGTTTATTCTGAAGATCACCTATCAGCAGACTGGTACGGGTATATGCAAAATTCGTAACCTGGTTGAAAACCCAGAATGCAGCATTATCACTGTATGTCATCATATCTCCGTTGCCAACAGCAAAAGTTTCAGGTACTGTTGTGATTCCGCAGTACATAGGTGAATAGACGGTATAATAGGTATCATCAACTCCGAACCAGTTGATTCCACCAACAGGATCAGGAAGCCATGAACGGCTCTGTGTAATAAAGGAAAATCCGGTCTGCTGTGTGGAAATAGCCCTTTCGAAGATATACTTTTCATCATCTACTTTCCATTGCATCGGTCTCCACCTTACGGTACTCCTGTATGGTCCGGCTCCCAGATCCTTCGTCATATCCATCGGAGTTCCCTGGTAGTAATCGCGCATAATATTCTTAACATCATTGAGATCAAGCTTCTTGTCAGGCTTGATCCATAATGGCATCCTGTTCTTAAGATTTTCACCCATGGCATAATCAAGGTACTTGCCCATCTGGCTGTTGACCTTATTGAATCCCGACCATACCCTGGCTTCACAAAACCTGGCACCTGAGAAATCTATTGGTGCATATGTATCACTGAAACTGAAATCCTTATCTTCTCCTGTATACCAGCCATGGCTCCGTGCAACATCTATGACATCATAGGCATAGACAGTCTCAACCTCAGGATTGAAGATTTTGTCAATCTCCTTTGTGGTAATTGATGTTTTGCCGTCCGCAAGAGGAAACTGAGTTATTCTCGGATGGTTTGCATGACCTGAGATATAACCATCAGGAATACGCCTAGCAACCCATACGGCACCCTTATTTCCCTGGCCTTTTCCAATTAACTCAAGTATCCATGCTTCATTAGGGTCGCCAATGGAGAATGATTCACCCTCGCTGGCATATCCATATTCAGATACAAGCTTTGAGAAGGTATAAATCGCTTCTCTCGCATTTTTAGCCCTCTGCAGTGTTAAATATATAAGGCTTCCGTAATCAACAATTGCTGTGGAATCAGCCAGTTCCGGACGTCCGCCATAGGTTGTTTCGCCAATCGACAACTGGTGCTGATTCATATTGCCGACAACAGAATAGGTGTGTGCGATCTGAGGAATTTTACCCATAAATTTGCCTGTATCCCATTCATAAACGTCAACCATCGCCCCCTTAGGCCAGTTTTTTGCCGCCCAATAATACAACTCACCATAAAGAACATGAGAATCAGCTGAATATGTTATCATTACAGATCCGTCAACAGAAGCACCCTTTGTTATTAAAAAGTTGGTACAGGCCTTTGTTATCTGCAGGTTCAGCAAACCTGAGATAACGATTACCATTATAAGTGAAATCAGTTTTTTCATAAAATATTTAATTATAATAATTGTATTTGTTATTTAGAATAATTTGAAAGTTCAGGGATTGGAATAATTTTCCCAAAGATATCAGCTTTAATATAAACTCCAAAATTCCTATATGTTGATAAAGTACTTTGTTTGATTAGTAGGTTACTCTGGATAAAAGTTATTCTGAATTTATTTAACACGGAGTTCACAGAGTTTTCACGGAGTTACACTGTTCTCTATGTATTCTGAATTTTATAGCTTACTCCGTGTCACTCAGAGACAACTCCGTGTAACTCAGTGGTTAGAATAAGAACTTCGGAGAATACAGACAAGATATCAGATAGTTACAAATTCTTCAGGATACTGATAATTTCTTTAATCTTATCCTGATCGGCAACTTTCCTGGTAAACTCATTGTATCCTGGTGTATTGCCCATTGTCAATCCTTCCTTCCTGTAAACCATGGAGCTTTCAATAAGTTTCCTGGCCGAGAGGTGATACTCCTTTGCCCCGGTAATTCCTGCGATTGAGGCAATATTTGATACATTGATACCGCTGCCTGGCATTATAACTATCCTTTCACCTGCCAGTTCAACCAGATCTCTCAGAAGATATGAACCCTCCTCAGCGCTGTTCTTCTGGCCTGATGAGAGCAGCCTGTCGGCACCAGATTCAATAATATCCTGAAGAGCTTTCACTGGATCAAGGCACATATCAAAAGCCCGGTGAAAAGTCACTGACATCGGGTGGGCAAGTCTGACAAGTTCAGCGCATCTCTCACGATCAATTGTCCCGTCTGAATTGGAGCATCCCGATCACAATACCATCAGCACCGCACCTGCTGCACATCTCAATATCTCTTTTCATTATATCAAACTCGAGGTCTGTATAAAGGAAGTCACCTGCTCTGGGACGAACGAGGACATTCAGTCCGATCTGAAGATATTTTCTCGCAAGCAATATTGTTCCATAGGAGGGGGTAGTGCCGCCTTCAAAAAGGTTGTCACACAGTTCTACCCGGGAAGCACCTGCCTGCTGTGCATCGATTGCCGACTGTACGCTGTCGACACAAATTTCAAGTTTAAATTTCATTCTGATTATTAAAAGTAATATTATTTTCAGTATTATTGTGGTGTGCAAAACTATTCGAATCAGGGTATTGCCCTGCAAATTTAAAATTTAACATGATGAAACCAACACTTTTAGTTCTGGCCGCAGGAATGGGATCACGTTACGGTGGCAATAAACAGCTTGATACAGTAGGACCTTCAGGTGAAACTATTATTGACTATTCTATTTATGATGCCATCCGTGCAGGCTTTGGAAAAATAGTTTTTGTTATCAGGCGCGATATTGAAGATCAGGTAAAAGAGCGATTTGTAAACAGACTTAAAGGCAAGATAGAGGTTGATTATGTTTTCCAGGAGATTACCAATCTTCCGGAAGGTGTGAAGGTTACTCCGGAAAGGCAAAAGCCCTGGGGCACAAGTCATGCTATTCTCGTAACTGAAAAAGCTATAAAAGAGCCATTTGGCGTTATTAATGCTGATGATTATTACGGAGTGGAATCATTCAGGATTCTTCATGATTTTCTGGTTAACGACAAGGATCCAAACAGTTATTGCATAGTGGGATATAAGATGAATAATACTCTGTCTGAGCATGGCCATGTGAACAGGGGAGTCTGCAGGGTAGGAGCGGATGGTTTATTGCAGAACATTGTTGAAACACGGCAGATCGAGAAAACCTCCTTTGGCGCCCAGGCTCCCGGTGCTGATGGTAAAATGGAGAAATTCACGGGAGATGAAGTTGTATCAATGAATCTCTGGGGATTCAAACCCACATGCTATGGTTTCCTAGGTGAAGAATTCAGAAACTTCATAAATGAAAAGGGAATGGATCCGAAATCTGAGCTTGATATCCCTACCTCTATCGACAAATTTGTTAAGAGCGGTGAGGTATCCATAAAGATTCTCATGAGTAACGAAAGATGGTTTGGTGTAACATACCGTGAAGACAAGCCTTTTGTTGTGGAGAGTATCAATAAAATGATCAGCAAAGGAATTTACCCCTCTAAAATATACTAAACTTTCTTTAAACCACGGAGTTGCACGGAGTATACGCTGAGTTACACGGGTTTGACTTTAATAAAACTCAGTATTTAAGAAAACAGCACATCTGTTTTTTCTGAATGGCTAATTTACTCTGTAGACTTTGTGATACTCCGGGAGACTCCGTTGAACTCCGTGGTAAAAAGAGATAGTATATTTCCTTTTAATCTCTTAGCAGGAATCCATTATTTGTGATCATTGGTGTCACCATGTGAAAGTGCAGTTGAAGTAGCTGATATTATCTTTATTGTCAGCTACTTTAAGGGTGAGGTTATGTTTTTTCCCCTGACCAATCTTCTCAGTATCGAATTTATAAATTAAAACATTGTTTTTCTGATCGAATTCGAACAGAGCCCATTTGCCGTCTATTGTCGGATCATAATAGTTTATGCCTGAAAGATCATCCGTGATCCTGATTCTCAGCTCCCGTTTTCCTGTGAGGTTTGCCCCCTGGCTCAGTCCGTTGGAATTGATCTCAGGACCAATAGTATCAATACCTGCATAGAACTTCCCAAATGTTTTAACATCAGCGCAGAGATAACCTTCAGACCAATAACTGTTGAGAGGATTTCTTTTTTTGTCTTCTCCTAGATTTATCAGGAGCATTTTTGACTTTTTGCCGGCAGGTATGGAGTCAGGTTTAACTGAAAGGGTATATGATTTGTGTACTGGTGTGAACTGGTTGTGAATGTAGTGCATATCAGAGTACATTCCCATGGAAGAGGCACCCTTTTTATATAAAAACCAGATTGTGTCATACAGCGCACCTTCAGGGATATTAACTCTCACATTCCCGTCTTCGAAATAATTGCTTTTATTGTATGGCATGAGTCTTCCATTTTCTGCTGCTTTACCTGCAACTTCTTCCCGGCCCGTTGCCCTGGCTTTAATCCGGAATGAAAGGGTTGATTTATTATTATTCATATCAGTGACAATTATCTCGGCAAGATGTGTCCGGGAATCGTCAAAAATGTATATGCCCCTGTTCACCAGATTTTTATATACGCTGAGTTTATCGTTTGGCAGGACAAATGTTCTTTCTATATAGATTTTTTCCTTCTGGTATATCTCATAATCAATATGGCTGTTTATATATCTTGATTCATTAAATGAAAATGCATCCATCAGATATTTGAATATCTTGTTGCTGTCGATCAGCAATTCTATTGAATATACTGCACATTTATTCTTGCTGTCATCGAGAAGATCGAACGATTTGATCCCGAAACCGGCTGCCCCGCTTATATTTATTTCCGTATCGGAAGGAAGGGTGTATTTTCCGTTGCTGCCAGTTACATTGATCCACTTTTTCGTATTCTGATTATTGATAAGAGAATTTTTATTTATCGGGTAAACGATCAGTTTTTCGATTACGGGTTTGATCTTATCAGTGACTCCAAAATCAAAGGAGAGAGGATTTACAGGTATCTCACCCTCTGTTTTTCTGATCTCATAATGACGGTGTGGTCCGCCGGAGCTTCCTGAATTGCCTGAGTAAGCAATAATATCACCCTGATTTACCTGGAACTTTTCTCTTGAGGGGTAAAGCGTAACCAGAAAACTCCTTTTCTCGTACTGGTTTGCTTTTACATATTCTTCAATCTCTTTATTGAATCTATCAAGGTGGCCGTACACTGTCGAATAGCCTGAAGGATGTTTAACATAAAGAGCTTTGCCAAATCCACCCGGGGAAACACTTATCCTGTAAATATAGCCAGGGGCAGAAGCTACTACTTCCTTTCCGCTTACCCCCTGCGTCTTGATATCGAGTCCGGAGTGGAAATGATCTATTCTAAGCTCGCCGAAATTTGCAGACAGCGAAAGAGGAATGGTTACAGGCGAAATAAATGTGTTTGTATTTTTGGGGTTATCAGTACTTGCATAAGTGAACAAAAGGCTGAGTATAAATATCCGTGATATGAGCATCCGTCTTAAAAATTTCAATTACAGAGGTGCAAAGCTATTCATCTGCACCATTCAGTCAAACTATTTATGTCAATTTTTTGAAAATATCATTAACTATATTAATTTTGTACTAAAGATAAATATATGACCGGTCAGGGTTATGAGGAGTTAATAATTTTAAACAGAAAACTGGATGAATTGTTTAGCCGCTACAATAACCTGAAGTCAGAGATAGTAAATTTAAGAAACGGGAATGAGGAGTTAAGGTTAGCTCTTCAGGACCGGGAGAGTAAAATAAAAGAGTTAGAACTTAAATACGAACGTGTTAGATTATCAGGAGCATTGATGGGAGAGGGTGAAAGCGCTCAGGAGGCTAAGAAAAAGATTAATGACTTGGTGCGGGAAATTGACAGATGTGTTGCTCTTTTAAACAGATAAAATATAACAATGGATGATAAACTTTCGATCCGGGTTAATGTGGCAGACAGGTATTATCCATTGAAGGTTGAACGGGAAAACGAGGAGAAGATCAGGAAAGCAGCCAGAATGATAAATGATAAGGTGCTGCAGTACAAACAAAGGTATACCGACAAGGATGTACAGGATTTCCTGGCGATGGCTGCCCTTCAATATGTGATCAAGCTCACTGAGGAGGAGGAGAAACTGGAAAACGATTATCTCCCGGATGCCCTGAAGGAACTGATTCAGAAAATTGATTCGGTCCTTGACACAAAAGAGTAACAGCGTTCTTTAAAATAGATAAATGAATTGCCCGCATTGTTTCTTCATTCATTTTTGAAACTCAACAGTTAAAACTTTGGAGTAACCTTGGTTCAGGTAGAACAGGCCTCAACCCGATTCGTCGGGTTCCCGATTTATCGGGACAGTGGACGTTCGAACTGCATTAGTAGCTCCAGCCATACAGACATGGGGTTTTATAAAAGCTGAAGGAACCTTGCGGGTTTTTTTTAATATATACTTTATACGATTTATGATGACATTTAATATAGTTACATTAAGCAACGGACTTTTGATAGTCTTCTGCCTGTCTGGTCTGGTATTAGGTTTCGGAGCCTCTTATCTGGTCTGGCAGCTGGTACTCAAAAACAAGAGCCGTAAAATTATTAGTGAGGCTGAAGCCGAAGCAGAGGTCACAAGAAAAGAAAAGATCCTCCAGGCTAAAGAGCGATTCCTTCAGCTAAAAACAGAACACGAAAAGGTTATCAATGAAAAGAATAACTGGATAGGACAGGCTGAAAACAGGATCAAACAGAAGGAACAAACCCTCTCACAGAAAATTGAAGAGACTCAGAGGAAAAAGAATGAGGCAGATGCAATACGCGAAAATCTTACTTCACAGCTTGAACTTGTTGACAAGAAATCTGAAGAAGTCGCAAGACTCCATAAACAACAGGTGGAACAACTTGAAGCCATTTCCGGTTTTTCTGCCGAGGAGGCTAAAAATCATCTTATTGAATCTCTGAAAGAAGAGGCCAAAACCGGGGCTATGTCATATGTGAATGAGATTCTGGATGAAGCCAAGATGACTGCCAATAAAGAAGCTAAACGAATTGTCATTCAGACCATTCAGAGAGTCGCTGCTGAAAATGCCATTGAAAACGCAGTGACTGTCTTCCATATCGAATCTGATGAAATGAAGGGACGAATCATAGGACGTGAAGGCAGGAACATACGCGCCCTTGAGGCAGCCACCGGCGTTGAAATTATCGTGGATGATACACCCGAAGCCATCGTGCTCTCCGCTTTTGACCCTGTCAGAAGGGAAGTTGCCAGACTCGCGTTGCATCAGCTTGTGACTGACGGCCGAATTCACCCCGCCAGAATTGAAGAGATGGTGGAGAAAACAAGGAAACAAGTTGAAGAAGAGATACTTGAAGTGGGAAAAAGAACTACAATTGATCTTGGAATTCATGGTTTGCACCCTGAACTGATAAGGCTTATTGGGAAGATGAAATACAGATCATCATATGGACAGAACCTGCTAATGCATTCACGTGAAGTGGCAAACCTCTGTTCCATTATGGCTGCTGAACTTGGTTTGAACCCGAAGCTTGCAAAAAGGGCTGGGCTACTCCACGATATTGGCAAAGTACCCGATGATGAGCCGGAATTGCCACATGCAATCCTCGGAATGAAAATGGCTGAAAAATATAAGGAGAAACCTGAGATTTGCAATGCAATAGGTTCTCACCATGATGAAACAGAGATGACAACCCTTATTGCACCCATTGTACAGGTCTGCGATGCAATTTCAGGAGCCCGCCCCGGAGCGCGTAGGGAGGTTGTTGAATCATATATCAAGAGATTGAAGGAACTCGAATCCCTTGCACTTCAGTATCCGGGTGTAATGAAAACATACGCAATTCAGGCTGGTAGGGAACTTCGCGTCATTGTCGGTGCAGAAAAAGTCACCGATAAGGAAGCAGAAGGCCTTTCATTTGAAATAGCCAGGAAGATTCAGAATGAAATGACATATCCCGGACAGATAAAAATTACGGTTATCAGAGAGACCAGATCCGTAAACTATGCAAAATAAAATGATGTAATATAAAGGAGGGCATCTGAATAATTGGATGCCCTTCTTTATTATCAGGGTTTCAGGAAATGAATATTTTTTATCTTTATTGCAGTTAATAATTACCAACATCGATGCCACATATAAAACTCCTGAGTCTTGTTGGTGCCAGGCCACAGATCATTAAGGCTTCAGCAATCAGCAGAGCTATCCGGACGAGTTTCACAGAAGATATTACCGAAATACTTGTACATACAGGCCAGCACTATGATAAAGAGTTATCTGATGTGTTTTTTGATGAGCTTGAAATACCTGAACCCGATTTTAATCTTGGAGTGGGGTCAGCCGGCCATGGTAAACAGACTGCTATGATGATCACAGGCATTGAAGAGGTTTTGATCAGTGAAAAGCCCGACTGTGTAGTTGTTTACGGTGATACAAATTCGACACTTGCCGGTTCGCTTGCCGCCTCTAAACTCCATTTCCCGGTTATCCATATCGAAGCAGGCCTCCGTTCATTCAACAAGACAATGCCTGAAGAGCTCAACAGGATAATAAGCGACCACTCTTCAACACTTCTCTTTGCACCTACAAATTCTGCCTTTAAGAACCTTGTACATGAGGGGTTCCGCCCTGAGAACAGTCCCCCTTATTCAATAGATAATCCGAAGATCTACCTCACAGGCGATATAATGTATGACAACAGCCTTTTCTTTGCTGAACTGGCGGAAAAAAAGAAAAATAAATTTCTGGACCGGCTGTCTGTGGATCGGAACAACTTCGTACTTGCCACTATTCACAGGGATATAAACACTGATGACATTACCAGATTGCAGAATATCCTTGTTACTCTGAAAAACCTCTCTGAATCATGTAATATAACCCTCGTGATGCCACTGCATCCGCGTACCATTATATCTCTTAAAACAAAGCTCAACAGCCTCTATAATGAGCTGTGCGATTCACGCCTGATTAAAATAATACCTCCCGTTTCATACCTTGAAATGATTCTTCTTGAAAAGAACTGTAAAATGATAGTTACTGATTCCGGAGGTGTTCAGAAAGAATCCCATTTCTTCAGGAAACCAAGTATTGTTCTCCGTAAGGAAACTGAATGGATTGAACTGGTAAATAACCGTACTTCAGTACTTGTTGATGCCGATCCTGATCTGCTGAGAGATGAGTTTCTACGGTTGATGGATTCGCACTCCGAACTTGAATACCCTGGATTCTACGGCGATGGAAAGGCTGCAGAATTCATTCTTAAAGAAATATTGCTGCTGTTTGAAAAATAGCATTCATCTGAATGATAAAATAGTTACATTGGAGAATTATCTTTTTATAACTGAGGTAGATGGAAAAAATATTAAAGAATCGCAAAATTCTGGTAACCGGGGGAGCCGGTTTTATCGGTTCTAACCTGATTGAATCGCTTCTTTTGAATGGTAATCAGGTTACCTGTCTCGATAACTTTTCAACAGGTAAGAGAGAAAACCTGAAGGGATTTATAGATAATCCTGATTTTCGCCTTATTGAAGGAGATATAAGGAATATAAGTGATTGCGAAACAGCTGTCAGAGATATTGATATTGTGTTTCATGAAGCGGCTCTTGGCTCAGTGCCGCGATCAATAAAAGATCCTGTTACATCAACAGATGTTAATATCGGAGGATTTGTTAAAATCCTTTTTGCAGCCAAGGAGGCAAAGGTAAAACGCTTTGTTTATGCAGCGAGTTCTTCAACCTATGGTGATCACCCTGACCTTCCAAAAGTGGAAGACAAGATCGGAGCACCCCTTTCTCCTTATGCAATAACAAAATATGTAAATGAGCTTTTTGCAACGAACTTCTCTAAGAGTTATGGAATAGATGTAATTGGACTGAGATATTTCAATGTGTATGGTAAAAGACAAGACCCTGATGGTGCATATGCCGCTGTAATTCCTAAATTTCTTAAGATGCTGATCAGGCATGAAATTCCTCTGATAAATGGTGACGGATCTGTCTCGAGAGATTTTACTTATGTTAAAAATGTTGTTCAGGCAAACCACCTTGCCGGCATTACTGAAAATAAGGCAGCCCTTAATCAGGTATATAATGTTGCTCATGGCGAGAGGACAACCCTTAATCAGCTGTTTTTCTATCTGCGGGAGTTCGCCGGTAAATATGACAGTTCCATACTAACTGTCGAACCTGTTTACGGGCCTGACAGGGCAGGGGATATACAGCATTCCCTTGCTTCAATTGATAAAGCATCAAAACTACTGGGATATAAACCGACTCATAATGTCGTAGAGGGTCTTGAAGAATATGTGAAATGGTTCATAACCAACATGTAATATAGTATTCAATCCACATCAACATCCATCTGTAGATTTCAGCATATTCCAATTGTCATTATAAATAGTAATTTAGTTTTCAGATATTATCCGATTAAAATTAAAAACTATGCCAGTTAATAACGGAAAAAAGGTCTTTGTCAGCGGTTGTTTTGACATTCTCCATTCCGGACACATTGCCTTCCTGCAGGAAGCCTCCCAGTTTGGTGATCTCTATGTGGGACTTGGATCAGATAAGACTGTTTCTGATCTTAAGGGACGAATGACAGTGAACTCGGAAGAGGAGAGGCTGTATATGATAAAAGCACTGTCGTGCGTTCACCAGGTGAAAATCAACAGGGGAAGTGGAATTCTCGATTTCCTCGACGATATGAAGGATCTCCGGCCCGACGTTTTTGTAGTAAATGAGGATGGGCATACACACGATAAGGAGAGGATCTGTCAGGAGCTGGGAATAGAATATAAGGTTTTGAGGAGAATTCCTCATGCCAATTTACCTGTGCGATCAACAACCACTCTGCGTAAGGAGACACCGATCCCTTACAGGATTGACCTTGCAGGAACCTGGATCGACCAGCCTTATGTGTCCAAATATCACCCGGGTTGGGCAATTACCACCTCCATCGAACCCACTTTGGAATTCAATGAACGCTCAGGAATGGCTACTTCCACCCGCAAGAAGGCTATCGAACTCTGGAACGACCAGCTGCCAATGGAAAACCCGGAAAAGCTTGCTAAAATTCTATTCAGATATGATAATGACCCGGGTACAAAAGACGTAAGCGGTTCCCAGGATTCAATAGGAATTACAATTCCGGGAATAAACAGGTTCTATTATGACAGGGAGAAATACTGGCCTTCCAAAATTGAGACTATTTCTGATTTATCGATAATTAAGTGGCTTGAAGAAAGGCTTTATATGGTCACTCTCTGGCCTCGTCCGGCTGGCTTCGTTGTGCTTGAGGATACTAATGTAACTGAGGATAATGTGAAAAAGCTTACAGGAGGTGCTGAAAAGGTATGGGATGGAATGTTAAAAAAAGATATATCTCTTTTTGCCAGGGGTTTCACTGAATCTTTCAATGCACAGGTGACAATGTTTCCCAGGATGATGAACGACAAAATTGCCGGTGTTATCGATTCTTACAGGGATACTGCTCTGTCGTGGAAACTATCGGGCGCTGGTGGGGGGGGTATCTGATACTCATCAGTGAAAAAGAGATACAAAATGCAATTCGTGTCAGGATCAGGATAAAAGACTATTGGATTTAATGAAATTTGAGAAATAGTATGAAAAAAATCGCTTTGATATCAGGTATTACAGGTCAGGATGGCTCCTACCTTACAGAAATGCTACTGGAAAAAGGTTATATAGTTCACGGTATAATCCGTCGTTCTAGTTCCTTTAATACATTCAGAATAGACCATATTTACAATAATCCGGATTACCTTAACAGCAGGTTTTTCCTTCACTATGGCGACCTTACGGATTCAAGCAACCTGAACAGGCTGGTTGAAAAGATCCAGCCTACTGAGATTTATAACCTTGGAGCTCAGTCACATGTCCAGGTCTCATTTGAAGTGCCTGAATATACTGCTGAAGTTGACGGTATCGGCACACTTCGCTTTCTGGATGCTATAAAGGAGACAGGCGTTAAAACACGCTTTTACCAGGCTTCAACATCCGAGCTGTACGGCAAAGTGCAGGAGATACCTCAGACTGAAAAAACTCCTTTTTATCCAAGGAGCCCTTATGCTGCCGCCAAGCTGTATTCATACTGGATAGTGGTTAACTATCGCGAAGGATATAACGTTTTTGCCAGTAATGGCATCCTCTTTAATCATGAAAGCGAAAGGAGGGGTAAAACATTTGTCACACGCAAAATCACAGTAGCTGCCTCAAAAATTATTCTGGGCCAGCAGGATATGCTTTCCCTCGGTAACCTCGATGCAAAAAGAGACTGGGGTTATGCTCCTGAATATGTGGAGGGTATGTGGCGTATTCTCCAGGCTGACAGGCCTGACGATTTTGTTCTTGCCACCAATGAGACACACTCTATCAGGGAATTTGTTGAAGAGACCTTTATGAACCTTGGTGAGGAGATTGTCTGGAAAGGAAATGGAGTTGATGAAAAAGGATTCCTGAAATCTTCAGGTAAGGAGGTAGTGAGAATCGATCCAAGATATTTCCGTCCTACAGAAGTGGATCTCCTCGTTGGAAATCCTGCTAAAGCAAAGGAAATACTTGGCTGGCAGCCAAAAACAACTTTCAGGGATCTTGTAAAGATCATGGTTGCCTCAGATTTCGAAAAAGCCAAAAAGCGTTCTGAATAATTACCTATTAAAATGGAGAAGAACAGTAAGATATATATTGCAGGACATAATGGAATGGTTGGCAGCGCGATAACAAGAAATCTGACTGATCAGGGATACACGAATTTTGTATTTACTCCATTTCCTCCCTATGACCTGACCAACCAGAAAATTGTAGCCGGTTTTTTTGAGCAGGAGAAGCCGGAATATGTTGTTCTGGCTGCAGCCAAGGTAGGAGGGATACTCTCAAATAATAAATTCAGGGCTCAGTTTATATATGAGAACCTGATGATTCAGAACAATATCATCCATCAGAGCTATCTGAATGGAGTTAAAAATTGTTATTTCTTGGCAGTTCATGCATTTATCCCAGGGAATGCCCTCAGCCAATTAAGGAGGAATACCTTTTGACAGGTGAACTGGAATATACCAATGAACCTTACGCCGTGGCGAAAATTGCAGGAATTAAAATGTGCGAATCATATAATCTTCAGTATGGTACGAATTACATTTCTGTAATGCCAACAAATCTTTACGGTCCGAATGATAATTATAATCTGGAAACATCTCATGTCCTGCCGGCACTGATCAGAAAGATGCACCTCGGAAAATGTCTCGGGAACCAGGATTGGACTGCCATCAGAAAAGATCTGAAAAAATACCCTGTTGAAGGAATAAACGATTCTTCATCAGAAGGAGAAGTAATTGCTAAACTTGCTAAATTCGGTATTGTATCTTCATTAAAGGAAACTTCCGGTAAAACGGAGATCACAATAAACCTTTGGGGAACAGGAAGTCCGTATCGCGAATTCCTGTATGTCGACGATCTTGCAGCAGCCTGTGTTTATGCTTTGCAGAATGTTGATTTTAAAGACCTTGTAACTGAAGGAAAACCGGCTATCAATACCCATATTAATATAGGTACAGGCCGCGACCTCAGGATTAAGGAGCTGGCTGAGCTGATTGCGGGAATTGTGAATTTCAAAGGTACGCTTAGCTGGGACAGTTCAAAACCTGACGGGACTTTCAGAAAGTTACTCGATGTATCAAAGATCAATCGTCTTGGATGGAAAGAAAAAATTTCCCTTGAGAAGGGCATATCCATGGTATACGAAAAGTATATCTCCTGATTGATTATCTCATTAACTTTATGTGTTATAGTGAGGATTCATAATCAACCACCCCGGCCAACCGCCGCTCGAAAATCAATTTCTTTACCCCATGCCGCTTAGGCGGCAGTAAATTGATTTTCTTCGCTCCCCCTGGGGTCGGGGTAAACGAAGAAAATCAATTTCCGACCATGAAAGCTAAGAGTAATGTACTTAAAGTTTTTTCAGAATTTTGAGAGCGAGCTCTTTCATGAGCGGATTATAATCGTGCATGAATTCACCGGTTATCCTGTTACCCGGTACAAGGCATATTGAGAGTGCCCTGTGACCCAATAGTGCAGAAAGTGCATACAAAGCCGAACTCTCCATTTCATAATTGCATACAGCTCTTCCCCTGAAAACAAATCCGGAAAGCTTCTCATTCAGTTCATCGTCGAAGGAGAGCAGCCTGAGCTTTCTTCCCTGAGGGGCATAGAAGCCTGGTGTTGATATTGTTATTCCATGAAGAAAGCTGCTGTCATTGAATTGTTCAATAAGATCTTTATTTGCTTTTACAGCATACGGATAGGCAAGTGTATCGGGCCATTCAAGATATTCAACAAGAGTATCAGACAGAGGAGTATCCAGAATCCAGTCGTAGCCTTCATAAAAGTGCAGCAGGCCGTCAAAGCCAATTGCAGTATCTGCAACCACGACTGATCCTGCCGGAATATCCTCCCTAAGCGCTCCCGATGTACCAAGTCTTATAAATGTCAGCGATACAGGTTCTTCATTGATGGTTCCTGTGTTAAGATCAATATTTACAAGCGCATCCAGTTCATTTACCAGAATATCAATATTGTCTGTTCCTATTCCGGAGGAGATAATTGTTATTTCACCGGTGTCGAATGTGCCGGTAACAGTATGAAACTCCCGGTTTTCTTTTTTTACCCGGACATCTTTTAATAATCCTGCCAGCATATCCACGCGCCCCGGATCGCCGACAATAAGGATCTTTTCGGCAATATCACCGGGAAGGAGGCCAAGATGATAGATACTTCCATCGCCGTTGATAATCAGTTCCGTCTTCTTCTGCATAAACGATAATTATTTATAGTATTCCATTATTTTTCCGGAGATAAGCCGGAGTGATACTTCCGCAAGCTTAGCCTGTGACTGGATCAGTAATAACCTCTCCTTCGCATCAAGATAACTTTTTTGCACTTCCCTGAGATCAATACCTGACAAACTTCCAAGTTTATATCTCTCAAGTGCTATTTCAAGGTTTTCCCCTGCAGTCTGCAGGTTCTGTTCCTCGAGCCTTATAAGCCTGAGGTTGTTGCTGTAGCCGCTGTAAATTGTTATGAGATCAGCTTTGATCCCCTGTTCTATCTCACGATAGTGAAGTTCCTTGTTTTCAATTTCTATACGTGAATTATGTATGCTTCTCCGTTGGTTGAGTCCGTCAAAAAGGTTAACTCCGAAGGTAAGGCCATAGTTCATTCCTGATATTTTCTGATTTTTATATGTGCCTTCAGAGTAATTTAAAAGATTATAGTCGTATCCCGTTGATAAGTTAAGATAAGGGTAGGATCGGGAAGCAATTATCCTGGAATCATATTCAGAGATTGTCTTATTCCTTGCCGCTATATTCAGTGTGGTATTGTCTGCCATAGTCTCTTCCAGCAGCTTCTCATAGATAAGGGCCGGGTTTACATCCACAGCGGAATCCTTTGCTGCAAATGATTTTGTCAGGTCATCCAGAGCCATGAGCTCATTCAGATTTACTTCGGCTGCTCTCACAACTTCGAACTGCTTCGATAGTCTTGAGCTGTCGGCATTCAGATAAACCCGCGATTGAAGGACCTGGAGCTTGGAGCTGGAGCCAAGAAGATACCTGTCCTCATCAATTCTTAACCTCTCTTTTGAAAGCGTAACGGCATATTCAAGATTTTTCATCATCTGTACCTGCTGAATATAGGCATAATAGCCAAGGACTATATCCGTAACAAGGTTTTCAACAGAAAGCTGTGTATTTAGTGCACCAATCTGTTTTAATTCACCAAGCTTCTTGTATGTGGTGCTTACATTAAAACCGTTGAAGATAGTCCACTCAAGGTTTAAGCCGGCATTTGCAGTAGTGTTAAGTGCAATGCTTGATTTATTCTGACTGCCGTCTGCGAGATTCTGGGTTGTATTATTTGAAACCCCATTGAAGCTTCCGGAGAGATCAATTGAAGGAAGATACCCTGCATTGCCCAGTGTATGATTGTTATTTGAAATGCTCTCATTATTCCTTGCGACCAGAATTGAAAAGTTCTTCTCGAGACCTATTGCGATGCAATCGTTCAGGCCATAAACTGACTGAGCACCGGAGGGTTGAGAAAGTGAAATAATAAAAAGACTAAGGATTAGCAAGCTGATTCTCATTTTCAGATTTTTTTGTTTCACTGGAGATGAAGGAATAAATAGCAGGTACAACATAGAGGGTCAGAAATGTTGAGATGATTAATCCGCCGATTACTGCAGTACACATCGCAACGCGGCTTTGAGCTCCTTCTCCGAATCCAAGGGCCAGAGGTGCTATCCCCAGTATTGTAGAGAGACTTGTCATAAGAATGGGTCTTAAACGTGATGATGCGGCCACTCTGATAGCTTCCATTTTGACAAACCAGCCTGTTTCCTCTGGTTGGCAAACTCAACTATAAGTATCCCGTTCTTCGAAACAAGTCCGATAAGCATTATAATACCAATCTGGCTGAAGATATTCATTGTTATGTTGAAGTACCACATAAACAGCAAAGCTCCGGTGAGTGCAAGCGGTACTGTCATCATCACGATCAGGGGATCCTTGAAACTTTCAAACTGTGCTGAAAGTACCAGGAATATAAGTATCAGAGCCAGCATGAAGGCAAACATAAGACTTGAGGAACTTTCCCTGAAATCCTTGGAATCCCCGGCAAGTGCGGTCCTGAAGGTATCATCAAGCACTTCAGCTGCAATCTTATCCATCTCTTCCAGTCCTTCTCCAATTGTTTTTCCTTTAGCCAGTCCTGCTGAGATTGTTGCTGCAACAAACCTGTTATAACGGTAGAGCTGGGGCGGAGCTGTCTCTTCAGACAGTGTTACAAGGTTATCAAACTGTATCATATTCCCGTCATTATTCCTGACATACAAGGATTTAAGATCCAGAGGCTTGTTACGGTCGCCTCTTGCAAGTTCCCCAAAGATCTGGTATTGTTTTCCGTTCATGAAGAAATAACCGAAGCGCTGTCCACTAAGGGCAAGCTGCAGTGTCTGTCCTATATTCTGGGTTGAGACTCCCAGTGATGTTGCCTTCTCCCTGCTGATATGTATCCTCAGTTCCGGTTTGGTGAATTTGAGATTGACATCAGCCATTGCAAAGGTAGGGTTATCCATTACCCTGGCCATAAACTCCGGAAGTACTTTTTTCAGTTTGTCTATAGAAGTGGCCTGGAGAACATACTGTACCGGCATCCCTGCCCTTCTGCCTCCAAATGTTGACTGTTGCATTACAAATGATCTTGCTTTTGTCTTTGTCCTCAGGATTCCTGTCAGATCATCAGCAATTTCCTGCTGTGAACGGTCTCTCTCATCGGTGTTCTTGAGCATAATTCGTACAAATCCAAAGCCTCCGCCTCTGACCATCATTACATACCCATCACGTTCTTGTACATTTTTCTCGACTGTTTTTGCCACATCATCCAGGTAATCATACATGAAGTCATAGGTGGCACCCTGAACTGCCGAGGCATTTATTGTGACCTGAGAGCGGTCTTCAAGGGGAGCCATCTCTGCCGGTATTACTTTCCACAAGAGAATGATAAGGGCAAATGATGCCACAACTATTATGACAGAGATCCATCGTCTTTTCAGGAAATTATCAAGAGACCCCTGGTATGCATTGTTCAGATTTGTGAAAAAATGTTCAGTCTTTCTGTAGAACCAGCTGTGTTTACTCTCATGACGCAGGATTTTAGTACAAACCATTGGGGTGAGCGATAATGCCAGAAATGCCGAGATTGCTACCGCCCCGGCCATCACAATACTGAACTCCCTGAAGAGTCTTCCCGTTATTCCCTGTAGAAAAACTATCGGAAAAAATACTGAAATAAGGGTAATTGTTGTCGCAATAATTGCAAAATATATCTCTTTTGATCCCTGCAAACCTGCCTCAACAGGGTCCATTCCCTGCTCCACTTTTACATAAATGTTTTCCATAACGACAATGGCGTCATCAACCACTATGCCTATTGAAAGGACAATGGCAAGCAGGGTAAGTACATTTATTGTGTATCCGGCGAGGTACATTATAAAGAAAGCCCCGATAAGGGAGACGGGAATTACCATTATCGGTATGAGTGTTGCCCTCCAGCTTCTAAGGAAGAAATATATAATTACAACTACGAGAAAGAAGGCTATATAAATCGTATCCTCCACTTCCTTGATTGACGATCTTATATATTGGGTGTTATCAAATCCTATTTTCAGAACCACATCCTCTGCAAGATCCTTCCTGATGAAATCAAGACGTTTGTATACTTCATCAACAATCTCAATATGGTTTGATCCAGGCTGCGGTATCATGGCAATCCCAACCATTGGAACGCCATCTCTTTTTAGAATTCCCCTTATATCTTCAGGACCCAGTTCTGCCCTGCCTATATCCTGAAACCTGACTATCTGATCACCTGATTGCTTTATTATAAGATCGTTGAACTCTTTCGGGGTGCTCATTAATCCTAACGTTCTGATAGTCAGCTCTGTATTTGTTCCTTCTATTGATCCTGACGGGAGTTCGACATTCTCGCGAGAGATGGCATTTCTCACATCCATGGGAGTCAGCTTATAACCTGCAAGCTTAACCGGATCCAGCCATAAACGCATAGCATATCTTTTTTGCCCCCAGATGCCGACAGCGCTTACCCCCTTAATTGTCTGAAGTTGTTCCTTAAGTGTCAGCTCAGCAATCTCCGAAATCTCAAGCAATGATCTTTTCTTGCTTTCCACAGTTATGAACATTATCGGATTGGCATCCGCATCTGCCTTGGCCACAATAGGAGGATCGCAATCGCGGGGCAGCATCCTGATTGCCTGCGATACCTTGTCACGCACATCGTTGGCAGCCGATTCCATATCAACAGATAGCTCGAATTCAACAGTTATGCTGCTGCCTCCCTGGCGGCTAACGCTTGTAAGTGACCTGATTCCCTGTATACCATTAATTGATTGCTCCAGAGGCTCGGTTATCTGCGTCTCAATAACATCCGAGTTTGCACCCGGATATTGAGTATCAACTGAAATGATGGGAGGGTCGACACTCGGGAACTCGCGAATTCCGAGGAAAGTCAATCCCACAATTCCGAAGAGCAGGATCACTATCGCCATCACAGTTGCCAGAACCGGTCTGTTTATACTGACTGATGAGAGACTCATATTATTTACTTTTCAGTGCTATTGAATGTTAAAAAGAGTATCGAGGACAACAGGAAGATTCTGCCTTAGCTGAAGAATACCTGTCGTCAGAACTGTATCCCCGAAGTTTAAGCCGGCAGTTATCTGTATCCTTGATTCTGTCCTGATTCCAATCTCGACTTTTTGGGAGGAGGCCTTCCCTGTTTTATATATGAATACCTTTTCTCCTTCCATTTCAGGAATAAGAGCCTCCGTTGGTATTGATGCCGCATTTTCTATCTGTGACATGACAAGTGTGATGGATGCATATCTTCCCGATTTCAACTCCTCATTCCTGTTTGGATAAAGAGCACGTATTACAATTGTCCTTGTCTCAATATCGATTTTTGGATCCACAGCATAAACTGATGCTTCGAAACTCTTATTTATCCCATCTACCATGAAGGTAACAGGGTAACCTATCCTGATTTCAGAAGCATATCGTTCAGGAATGGAGAATTCAATCTTCAAAGGACTGATCTTGATGAGCTTTGCAATCTTTGTTGAAGGAGTGGCAAAAAAGCCTTCACTAAGATATCTTAATCCAATTATACCGTCGAATGGCGCCCGAAGCTCAGTTTCTGAGATCCTGGCCTCTATAAGACTTATATCAGCTTCTATCGTCTGAAGCTCAGTAACAATCTGATCATAACTCTCCTGACTGATTGCATCTTTTTCAAGAAGGCTGCGCTCCCGGTATTCCTTGGCCTCTGTCAGTTTTTTTTGTGCCAGAAGCTTTTGCAACTGTGCCTGCAATGGTCTGTCATTTATCTTTGCCAGGAGATCTCCCTTTTTTACACGGGTACCTTCAGTAAATTTTATACTGACGATTTTACCGGAGGCTTCGAATGAGAGATCTACCTCTTCATCTGGTCGTAAAGTTCCGGTCGATTTTACAATTTCGCTGAACTTCTCAGGTTTGATAAGATAACCACTTACATTCAGAACCTGCTGACCCGTCCCCATAAGCATACCACCTTTGTTCTTGCTGCCAGATAATGAAGCAATAAGCGGTTTTAGCTTTGGATAGGCAATAATGGCTGTAATTACAATTAACAGGAGTATAGTTGATACCAGGTTAAATCTGCTCTTCATACGACAATCATAAATATTAATGTAACTCTCATGCTCCCGCAATTTTTTTAACCCTGTACGTAATAAATATTTTTCAGGAGAAACATGTTTGACAAGAAAATACAAAAGTAGCTAATTTGCAGATGACCAAGATTATTGCAAACATTAAAATATGTTAAATATTGAGAATATCTGAATCATTGATTAACCGGTTGAATTTCATTTTGCATAAGCTGATTTATTTGAGTTTTAAAAATTAATGAAAAGACGTATTTTTACAAAGACATAAAATATGTGAAAAAATGATACAACGAATACAATCACTATATCTCTCAGCAGTAATTATTGTTTCACTGCTGTTATTAACAGGGAACCTGTTGCGCTTCAGTGATGAATCCGGAAGAATACTGAAGCTCTTAATTAACGGCAATCTCACCGATCAGACCGGCCAGGTCATTCAAAAGGCTGAAGGTACCTTGTCAGTGATGGCTATTCTGATACTTATCTGTTTGATTTCAATCATCACCATCCTGTTATTCAGGAAAAGGAAGAAACAGCTTCTTCTTACAGGAGTGTTGATAATACTATCAACTGGACTCATCGCATTATTGTTATGGTATGCTTTCAGTATGAAAGCTGCTTTCAGCATGAATGTGATTCCCGGATTAAATATGGGACTTCCTGTGCTGATACTGCTGTTCTCGTTTTTAGCTTACAGGGGAATCCTGAAGGATGATCGACTTGTAAAATCTTATGACAGGCTGCGCTGAAGAGGAACCCTAAATTATATGCATGTTCTCCTGATTGGTGATTTTTTCGCAGTAATGACATTTCAGTGAAACATTCTTCTTTGACATTACCTTGAAACGGGTTGTCACTGTTTCATAGTTGGTTATGCATTTAGGATTCATGCATTTTGCTATTCCGGTGATTGAATCAGGAACCTCGACGACCTTTTTTTCAACTACCTCATAATCCCTGATTATATTCAGTTTTGCATCGGGTGCAACAAGAGCTATCCTGTTGATATCCTCATCCTGGAAAAAGAGGCCGGAGATCTTTATAATTGACTTTCTTCCAAGCTTTTTGCTTTCCAGGTTGGTTCCGAAGGTTATCTGGTTGTCTATTTTATCAAGTCCGAGGATCTGGATGACTTTAAAAAGATTTTTAGCAGGAACATGGTCAATTACCGTTCCGTTCTCAATAGCGCTTACGCTCATCTGTTTAGGTTCCTTCATGGCTCTTGTCTCCTTATTTGATTCCTAATAATGAACATAGTATGGCCTGACGTGTATAGACCCCGTTAAGCGCCTGTTCAAAATAATAGGCCTTAGGGTTGCTGTCAACATCGGGATGGATCTCATTAACCCTTGGAAGAGGATGGAGGATCTTCATATTTGGCTTTGTGTTTTTTAGCATCGCATCCCTGAGTACATAGACATTCTTCACTTTTTCATATTCAATAGGATCAGAAAATCTTTCTTTCTGAACACGTGTCATGTATATGATATCGGCCCGTGATATAATTTCGGTGAAGTCATTATGTTCATAATATTTGAGCCCCAGGTTGTCGAGATAATATTTAAATTCATCAGGCATCTTCAGCTCTTCAGGAGAGATAAAATTAAAGGTTGCCTTCCATCTCGACATTGCCATCATCAGTGAATGGACAGTCCTGCCGTATTTCAGGTCCCCTACAAGGAAAATATTGAGGTCATTTAACCTTCCCTGCGTTTTGCGTATTGAATAGAGATCCAGCAATGTTTGTGTAGGGTGCTGGTTAGCTCCATCGCCTGCGTTAATAACAGGTACCGTGGCTATCTCGCTTGCAAACCTGGCACTTCCCTCAATGGGATGTCTCATTACAATCAGATCGCAGTAATTTGTCACAGTCCTTATTGTGTCGTTCAGTGTCTCTCCCTTCGAGACACTGGAATTTGCCGCATCTGAAAATCCAACGATTTTTCCTCCCAGCCTGTTTATGGCACTTTCAAAACTTAATCGTGTTCGGGTGGAAGGTTCAAAGAATAGTGTTGCTATTACTTTCCCCTCGAGTAATTTACTGGTGGGTTGTTTTTCAAATTCTTCAGTCAGATCAAGAATTTTGATTATCTCATCTGTCGAAAAATCATCAATTGAGACTAAGCTTCTGTTTTTCATTGGTTTGGCACATTACCAGGATAATATCCGGACTTACATTCAAAGTTAAGTAAGAATTATCGAACTATGAAATGTGTTGATAATTTACTAAAAACTTTTACCCCTTCAGACTAACTCATCTGGTCTCAATATACTTGTAAGTCAGCCCTTCAACCCGTGATAGCCGGCGCATTATTTTCTCCCTGGCATTTACTCTGAAATCAATTATTATTGAACATTCAAGCCCAAATGACTGGTCAGACTGATGAATATCTTCCTCTTTCATGATTTTCATAATATCATTCATTGATATATACGGAAAATCAATAGCATAATACTCATGGAGTGTTTTTTCTATAATCTCTGCATTTCCAATTGCATCTGCAGCAGCTGATTTGTAAGCATTTATCAGTCCGCTTACTCCCAGCAGGGTCCCTCCGAAATATCTTGTTACAACAATAAGTATATTCGTAAGTCCGGAAGAATTTATCTGTCCCAGGATAGGACGTCCAGCTGTTCCCGACGGTTCCCCGTCATCATTTATCCTCCAGTTCACCCTTTCTCTTCCAATCATATACGCATAGCAGTGATGTCTTGCATCGTGATAATCCTTGCGTATGCCTTCAATTATGGGTTTTACCTCATCCTGGTGTACTACCGGAAAGGCAAACGAAAGGAACCTGCTTCCTTTTTCCTTGTAAAGCCCACTGGATGATGATTTTATGGTCAAATAATTATCTGATTCCATTTAACTGAACGACAGTTTTTATCTCTGCCTGCGGGTACAATATTAATTAAAACTCTTCTTCAGGTGAGTGATTAAAGTAAAAAATGATAATTTTGTTGATAATTGACATTAGACATGAGCGTATTGTTAGATGAGAAGGATTTGGATAAACTTATTGTAATCGGCGACAGGATACTTATCAGGCCAAAAGTTCCGCAGTCAAAGACCAAAAGCGGTTTATTACTTCCTCCCGGAGTGAATGAGAATGAAAAAGTGCAGATAGGCTATGTGATGAAAGTTGGACCTGGTTATCCTATTCCGTCTGTCAATGATGTGGATGAACCATGGAAAAACAGATCGGATGAGCCAAAATATGTTCCACTTCAGCCTAAGGCAGGTGATCAGGCTGTATATTTGCAAAACAGCGCCATTGAGATCGAATTCAATAGTGAGAAATATGTTGTGGTATCTCACTCTGCAATACTACTACTTTTAAGAGATAACGGACTTTTTGAATAAACACATCCTGAATGATAAATGAATCGCTGAAAGGAATAAAAATACTTATTGTTGAAGATGATTTCTCCAGCAGGTTATATCTGAATAAGATACTTGAAAAATCAGAAGTGATAGCTCTTAATGCCGGTGACGGACAGGAGGCAATTGACATTGCAATGGAAAATCCTGATATAGATGTTATTCTCATGGACATACAGCTTCCTGTATTGGATGGCTATGCAACAGCCCGCAGAATACGTCAATTCAGGGAAGATGTGATCATTATTGCCCAGACAGCCTACGGACTGATGGACGAAAAGGAAAAGATACTGGAATCAGGCTTCGACGATTATATGATCAAACCGATAATCTCACAAGTCCTTGTAGATAAACTGAAATCAAATATTTTCAGGAAGCGAAGACTGTGAACTGATATTCAGAATCTCACTCCTGGTAATATGCTCTGCGGCTGAATTCACTTCTGAATAGTTCTGTTTCACTTTTCCATCTCTCTGTTTCAATCCTGAGATCCTTTCTGTTTACAAGACATTCTCTCATTCCTGAGTCGCCCGCCAGAATATCAAAAGGCATAAGATGATTCTCATATTCGTAAGGAGGAGGGTTGAAGGTGAGTGAACCCTCAGGTGTTGTCTCAATGATGGCATCAAATATCTCAAGCCCTGTTTCTACAGGCCTGAATTGACTGATATCAGTGACATGCAACTGAAGTCCGTTGCATAGCTCTCCGGCAAATTTGTGAAATGTTGGTATGAAGTTATGTATTCTGAAGCTGCATCCTTTTAATGCCCTTTGCTGAAGATTATTCTTAAGCTTATCAGCATTAATGAACGGAGCCCCGAAGAGCTCAAAGGGAATTGTTGTTCCTCTTCCTTCTGACAAATTTAAGGCCTCAATAAGAACTGTGCCAGGATATACAATGGTAGTCTGTGGTGAGGGCATATTTGGTGATGGCAAGACCCAGGGAAGCCCTGTATCTCCATATTGCAGAGTTCTTTTCCAGTTTTTCATCCAGACTATATGAACCCGTGCCCGGGGGTAGTATTCTTCATTTAACCATAATGCTATTTCCCCTAAGGTCATCCTGTGACATAGTGGAATTGAAGCTCCGCCCACAAATGTGAAATAATCCTTCTTCAGTACTGGTCCGTCAAAAGGAAGAGAACCTGCAGGATTGGGACGGTCAAGTATCCAGACAGGTATACCGGCTTCAGAACAGGCTTCCATACAGAGCTTCATTGTCCATACATAGGTATATATCCTTGTCCCGACATCCTGAAGATCAATTACCAGGGCATCAATCTCCTCAAGCATCAGGGCAGTTGGTTTCCGGTGCTCCCCATACAGGCTGAAAACAGGTATGTCAAATTCAGGATGCCTTATACTCTGCCACTCTATCATGTTATCCTGAGTCTGGCCATGAATTCCGTGCTGGGGACCAAAGATCGCTGTCATCCTGCACTCGGAAGAGCGGTGAAAAATTTCGGTAATGTGATCAAATTTCCTTGTAATGCTCGGGGCATGACATAAAATTCCAATCCTCTTCCCTTTCAATTCCACGGGAAATCTGTCAAGAAAAGCCTCAAGACCTGTTATTACCATATTTCTGTATTTAAAGGCAAATATAATTAACAGACAGGATTGATCAATATATGGCACTGATTATATAAAATGATATTATTCTTTCATAAGTTTGGTTTTGCAAATCCTGACAACAAATCTTTTATATCGGAGGATTAAATAAATATCTTTGCAGTCTGTAATTTTAATTTTAAAACCAGGTATGATTAAAAAGAACACTCTTCATGCATTGCTCATGATATCTGTAGTAATGCTAACCGGATTCGAATGGAATGGCAGGACGGAAAAGACCGGAAAAGTTAAATCATTAAAAAATATTATTCTTTTTATTGGTGATGGAATGGGGGTCTCCCAGGTCTACGCGGGCATGACTGTCAGTCAGGTACCTTTTTATCTGGAAACATTTCCCTACTCCGGATTTTCCAAAACCTATTCAGCCGACAGCTACATAACAGATTCCGGTGCAGGTGGCACTGCAATTGCCTGCGGAACGAAAACAAATAACGGAATGATAGGAGTAAGGCCTGACAGTTCAGTCGTGAATTCAATATTGGAATTAGCCCATAAAAATGGTTATGCCACAGGAGTTGTAAGTACCAGCGCAATAACACATGCAACGCCGGCATCCTTTGTCGCACATAACGCGGGGAGAGGGAACTACGAAGATATTGCCAGGGATTTTCTGAATGGGACTGTCGACGTCTTTATCGGTGGTGGAGAGAACCATTTCAGGGTCAGAAAGGACAGCGCTGACCTCACTATTAACCTGAAACAGCAGGGTTTTGATGTGGTTTATACACTTGAGGATATGAAGAAGTCTGAATCAAAAAAACTTGCCGCCCTGCTGGCTAAAGAACATATGCCTCCGGTTACAGCTGGACGGACAGGAGCACTGGCTGAAATGACACGAAAAGCAATAGAGACTCTGAGTAAAAATGACAAGGGCTTTTTTCCTGATGGTTGAAGGATCACAGATCGACTGGGGAGGCCATGCACAAAATATTGAATATGTGGTAACAGAGATGATGGATCTTGATAATGCTATTGGAGTTGCTGCGAATTTTGCATCCGGAAATAAGAATACACTGATAGTTGTAACTGCTGATCATGAGACTGGAGGTATCGCACTTACAGGCGGAAGTATGACTGACCATAAAGTTGAAGTGAAATTTACCGATGGTGATCATACAGCTGTTATGGTACCCATATTTTCTTTTGGACCCGGTGCGGAAAAATTCTCAGGCATTCACGATAATACTTTTTTTTACGAAGAATTTTTGAACCTTATGAAGATTCAATTGTCACAACCTGTTAAGTGATCAGGTCGCTCAGGTTTTATGTAATAATCAAAATACTATCCTGTTAAACAAAATTGCTAAATTTGGGATATGACAACAGAAGGAATCAGGCTGCCGCTTGTTGAAGAATTCTTTTCATTACAGGGAGAAGGTTATCATACAGGCAGGGCTGCATATTTTGTACGACTGGGTGGATGTGATGTTGGTTGCAGCTGGTGCGATTCAAGATTCTCATGGAATCAGGAAATCCATCCGATGATCCATACTGATGAGATTATCGGAAATGTGTTAAAATCCGGCACAGATTCTGTAGTTGTTACAGGCGGAGAGCCCCTTATGTGGAATCTTGATTATCTGTGTAACGGATTGAAGAAAAATAAAATTAATACCTTTATTGAAACTTCCGGAGCGTATCCGCTGAGTGGAATGTGGGACTGGATATGTCTTTCACCGAAAAAGAATATGCCTCCTGTGGATGATATTTGCGGCAGGGCTGATGAGTTGAAGGTTATTATTCAGGACGAAAGTGATTTTGACTGGGCTGAGAAATACAGGAGTATGGTAACGGACACATGTCGCTTATATCTTCAACCGGAATGGAGCAGGTTCGGTATAATTATTCCGGAGATTGTGGAATATATAAAGGCAAATCCGAAATGGCGAATTTCCCTTCAGGTCCACAAATATATGCATATACCCTGAGGCTTAGATGAAACAGCTGACTGCAATATTTATACTGATTACTTTTTTTGCTGCATCAGGCATATCTTATTCCCAGAGCTTCCATACCAGGTCAAACAAGGCTCTGAAAATGTATAATGAGGGTGTTACCTCTTATGATTATTTCGACTTTGCGAAGGCTGAATTATCTTTTAAGGAGGCTATCTCTGCCGACGGGGAGTTCTTTGAAGCATATATTATGCTCGGGGAATTAATGGCAAAACAACGAAGATACACTGAAGCTGTTGCGAATTACAGAAAAGCCGTTAAGCTTGATTCAATGTTCTTCAAACAGGTTTTTTTCAGTCTGGGCATGGCTGAAATGAAATCCGGCGAATATGCAGGAGCCCTGGTACATTTTAATGTATACCTCTGGCAGAAGGGGATGTCTGAGAAAAACAGAACTGTTGCACTTAAGAATGTCAGAAATTGTGAATTTTCAATTAATGCGCTGAAGAACCCAGTCCCTTTTAATCCGGTTAATATCGGAGGTGCAATAAATACCACTGATGATGAGTATTGGCCTTCAATAACAGCGGATGGACAGACCCTTATGTTTACGAGGCAGCCTGTCTCTCATAGCGGTTCCTCCTCCAAGGAATTCCTCCAGGAAGATTTCTTTTAAGTTATTATACTGATGATGCCTGGCAAAAATCAGTTAATGCTGGTACTCCACTGAATACCAGGCAGAATGAAGGAGCCCAGACACTTTCATCCAACGGAAGATATATGTATTTTACAGCCTGTGACAGACCCGGAGGGGTGGGTAGCTGCGATATATATTTCTCCTCATTCAATGACGGAAAATGGACAGAGCCTTATAACCTCCGTTCTCCTGTAAACTCATCCTACTGGGAGTCACAGCCTTCAATAAGCGCCGATGGAAAAATACTCTTTTTCTCCAGTAGCAGACCGGGTGGGATAGGTGCCAAAGATCTTTGGTATTCACTCATGAATGAAAAGAATGAATGGATGACTCCTGTAAATATGGGTGATAAAATAAATACTGATGGCGATGAAATGTCTCCCTTTATTCATTTTGATGGAAAAACCCTCTATTTTGCATCTGATGGCAGAACCGGGCTTGGCGGCTTTGATATTTTCATGACCAGGATGAACAGTGATAGCTCGTGGTCAGATCCGCAAAATCTGGGCTATCCTATTAATACATACAATGATGAGATGGGACTTGTCATTGAATCCGGAGGGCAGAAAGCCTATTTTTCTTCAATCCGGGATAAAATTAACGGAAAAGATATATTCTATTTCGACCTTTATGAATCTGTCAGGCCTGCTGCTGTCTCCTATCTTAAGGGGAAAGTATATGATAAGGAATCGGGCAGATTATTGAAAGCTAAATATGAATTAATAAATCTTTCAACGAATAAAGTAACTATCAGAAGTTCGACAGATGGAAATGGTAATTTTCTTGTCTGTCTTCCGTCGGGATATAATTACGGGATAAATGTAAGCAAGGCAGGTTATCTGTTCTATTCGGAAAATTTTATGTTTGAAGGAGAGCATCCTGCTATCCAGCCTTATGTCAAAAAGATTAGCCTCAGCCCCTTAAAAGTGGGGGAGACGATGCTGCTTACGAATGTATTTTATGAGATCGACTCCTGGGAACTGAAAAAGGAATCAATGTCAGAACTTAATACACTTGCCGACCTTCTTATCGATAATAAAGGGCTGCTGATTGAAATAGGGGGGTATACTGATGCAACCGGATCAAAGGAATATAATCTTTCACTTTCAGAAAAAAGAGCTATGTCGGTCGTAAGCTATCTCATAAACAGGGGCATTTCAGCTGACAGACTGAAATCGAAAGGATATGGTAATACTTCTCCTATTGGTGATAATATTACTGAAGAGGGCAGAAGACTTAACCGGCGCACAGAAGCAAAGATAATCCAGAGCGTAAAATGAAAAATGGCCACTTATAAAAGTGACCATTTTGTGAAATTAGATTCACGCAGACATTGAAATAAATTATTGCTTTTTCAGATAGCAATCACGGTATTAATGTATTTATTAATTTTAATGTCGGTGGCGCCCGCCGCCTTTGCAGGAACGGAGAAATAGACTGCGGACCCTGTGAGTCCGTTGCATTCTATCCAGATTGTACCACCCAACATATGAATAAGCTTCTTGGCCAGGGTAAGGTTGATCGCTGTATACATGTCATTGTGCTGGACTAGCGAGTCATTCAGATCCTCAGTGTGAAGAAATTCTTTGCATTTAAAGTAACCCTGGCCGGAATCGAGTACAAAAAAGGTTATAGTGTCATCCCTGAAATGGTAACCGACTTTAATATAACCAGATTTTGTGTTCTTTACAGCATTCTGGAATAAACTCCGGATAACCCTGAAAACCCGGTGTTTGTCCAGAAAAACTTCGGAGATATCCGAAACCTGGCCCTCATTAATGAGTTCCAGTTCCTTCTGACCTTCCCTCCTTAGTATTTCCCTGAATTCGGAAAGAAGGTCGTCAAGCATGTTATTGAGTTTGCATATCCTTGAATCACTCTTTGAATTACCCAAATCAATGATTGCTGAATCAAGGAAACTGTCAAAAAGCCCTATAAGTTGTTCACATGAACTCAGAATCTGATTGCTGAATTCCTCTCTGTCTGAGTTGCTGCAGCAACTGTCTTTCATCAGGTAGGAAAAAGCAACAACGGCATTCATATGAGTTCGCATCTCATGAGACATCCCGGTTATGAGTGACGGACAATTTATCGTAATATTCCTCAATGTATCCTTCTCCGTTCCGGAATCAATCTTGTTGATCCTGGAATTCTCCCCAGCACAATTCTCCGATATTGACAAGTCAAACATAATGTACAGCCTCTGTCTGTTTATTTAAGTTTTCTTAAGATCTTTCCGGCATCTTTGCTGTAAATGCCATCCTCCCTGGTAATGATCTGCAACTGATTTATTGCCTTCTCTTTTTCATTCGTTTTTACGTAGCAGAGTGCCAGGTACCATTTGGCTGTCTCTATGAAAAGGTTGTTGTTATCAGCAATTACAGTCGAAAATGATAGTTTTGCCTCCGGATATTTCTTATCCTCAAAGTTTGATACTCCGTTCAGCAGAACAGATTGCATATCTTTTGGATTGCTCTCTACAACTTTGCTGAAAAACAGTGCAGCATTGGCAAAGTCATTAGTATTGTAAAATTCCAATGCAAGAGTGAAATCTGCATTCGCTTCAATAATTCCTGACCTTTGACTTGTAGGTGGTTCATAAATTTTATAGTACCGGTCGATCACATCACCTCCCTGGTTTTTACCTGAGTAAAGGAATGTACCTCCGATCACTGCCATTACCGCCAGTGCTGCCGCATATCTGAAATAAAGAGGTCGTGATGAAGAGGTAACACTAATTTCAGCTTCACGACGTTGTTTTCAATAACTGAAAGCTTATTCCTTAATGTGATTATATTCTGGTTCTTAAGTACCAGATCTGTTTTTTTTCTGAGATCAACCTCAGCACGGAGATTTGCATTGCCCTCGAGTTCTTTTTCGAACCATTGCTTCTCATCTTCTCCCATCTCGCCGGCAATATACTTTTCAATGAAATGTGAAAAATCGATTGTTTTCATATGTATTATAATATAGTTGACAATTATTGAGAATTCAAATTCCCGTCCATTGAGAAATTATAATTCCTCAGAATGAGAAGTTATATTCCCGTCTATCAAGAAATGATAATTCCCCAAAATGAGAATTCATCATCCCGTCTATCAAGAAATGATAATTCCCCAAAATGAGAATTCATCATCCCGACTATTAAGAAATTATAATTCCCACAAAATGAGAATTCATATTCCCTCAATTGCATTTCAATCTGTTTTAACCCCGGGTTTTGCATTTATCCATCCCGGAAAAATCCGGGAGTGGACGGTCAGGATGCAAAACCCTCCGATTTAAAACTTCATGAAGTTCATTTCGTTTGATTAACCGGCTGCCAGTCACTTAAATCCAGGCTTGCAGATTAATCATGCCAAGTGCAATAAATATATAAAAATATTGTCAGACAAATCCGCCACTGACGCGTTGGCGTAAATATGATGTTTGCTTAAAAAATCAGATTTTAATGGGAGGTGTTGCAGGCATCGGAGTTGGATCTTTATCTCCGCCACGTACTGTTATCATCTCTTCATTTGTAAGTACAAACTCATCAAAAATGCTTTTTGTCGATTCGAAATTCAGGGCTTTCATAATTTTCTTTTTTTTATATTTATACTAATTCAGGGTAATTCTTCGTTCATTTATCATTTACCTTGTTACATGTCGATCCCTGTCGTTTTGTGACACGGAAAAATCAAATATTTTTAAAATATTTTCACAATGCCTGATTATCATGCAGATATAAAGTGAATTATTTTGAACTAATGATTTTTATTTTTGCCCTGTAATTTGAAAAATCGTTAGTTTTGTCTTTTGGAATGCAGCCCACAATTTCCATGAGTAAGTATTGTCTTATTGTAAGAATGACATTTATTTTAGTACTGTTTGCCGGTCCTATATTTTCACTGGCAGGCAACAGTGGATATCTGTGCTCTGTAACGACTTGTTCTTTAACTCTTTTTGACAGCAATGACAGTAAGTATATTGATGCAGACCATGAATCAATGGATGCGCTGAATAAAGCAATGCTTAGCTCTCTTATCACAGGTGATCCGGTTAAAACCAAAATTGTTGCAGAGAAACTGGACCGCAGCGTAAAATCAGCAGGAAATGCCGATAGTGAGCAGTTATCAACAGCAACTTATCTGCTCGGAGTCTACTGTCTGAAGGAAAAAAGATTTGGTGAGGCAATTAAATTCCTTGAATCTACTGCTGCCTATAAGGAGAGCCATAATGAATCAGATGAGAGATATGCAAAAACACTTTATAATCTGGGAATAGCATATTTTGGAATTGGAGATTATGAAGGGCAGAGACGTTATTCTGAAAGCTCACTTGAAGTAGAAAAAAAGATTTATGGAGAAATGAGCCCATTGTCGATCCAGACATATTTTAATCTAACCACAGCCTGCATCGGTCTTCTTGATTATGAAAAAGCAATTGAATATTCAAATGTTGCTCTGAATATTTCAGGAAAAAATCCCGGGACAATTGACCAGGCTGACCTGGCAGGATTTTATAGCAACCTTGGCGTATTGTACCTTCGTACCGCGGACTATACAAAAGCTAAAGTCTACCTGGAAAAATTTGTGTCAGTTTACAGTGACAGCAGGCTTCAGAAAGATGAGAACTACTCCGCTGTTTTGGGTAACCTGGCAATGACTTACCGATACCTTGGATTACTTACAAAATCGGCAGAATTTTATCAGAAAGGACTTGATATGGCCCTGTCAACTAATTCTGAGCCGGCATATAGTTTTATCAACAACTATGCCATTATCCTTGCATTGGATGGCAGTAAAATGAGAGGGGAATATTTGCTGAGACAGGCTGTGATAAGAGCACGTGAACATAACGGAGAAGAATCTCCTTTATATTTTATTGCGCTGTTTAATTACGCCGAATATCTGCGGGAATTTAATATTACCAACAAAAAATCACTCGAATATTTTACTCTCTGTCTTGATTATCTCAATAAAAATCACACCAATCTGTTCCTTAAAGTGCCTCTGTATCTAGGGTATGCAACAGCTCTTGCGGATAATGGTGACAATTACAAAGCCCTTGACGTAATACAATCTATTTTATTCGCCGGCAGGGAAATGGGAGGAAAGGAATTGATTGAAAAAGATCTTTTTAATGAATCCACCTTTGGAGTCAATTAAAGTGGAAAAAACTTCTCTTAAATTCGTGCAGTTGAAATATCTGGTTTTGTGGAATATATACAATAAAACTCAGGATACCGAAATTCTTAAGACTGCATCATCTACTGCAAAACTGATAGTAGGAGTACTTGAAAAGTTACGTATTAATATAAGTGAAGACGACAGCAGGCTTATTCTGGGCGATAACTACCGCATTTCTTATCTTAATGCCATAAGGGATTTTAATCTTCTGTATAATATCTCCGGCAATAGAGATTATCTTGAAGAGGCCTTTGAGTATCTCGAAAAGAGTAAGGTAGCAGGTTTGCTTGCTGCTACAAGGGAATTAAACGCTTCACAGTTTAGTATTCCTTTTGATCTTGCCAATCTGGAAAAGAAACTCAGGAGCGAAATTAATCTCATGAATGCAAAGATAGATGAAGAGGTACAGGAGGACAGGCCTGATACAATCCTGATAAAAACATGGAGTGAGAAAATACTTGCAACTACTTTGATGAAAGATTCGCTGGTGAATGTTTTTGAAAAAAAATACCCCGATTATTTTGCACTAAAATATAATACAACAGTAACAAAATTGGATGAGATATCAGGTGTGATAGGAAGAAATGGCAACTATATAAATTATGTTGCTTCGGACACTCTGTTATATATTTTTGTGGCCAACAGAAAAAACAGGGAACTTCTTGTAATTCCGGTTGACAGCAATTTTTATGCTGATATAAGGGAATTCAGGGCTCTGCTTGCAATGCCCTCTTCCTCCGGAAATGCAAGGGTGGCATTTGAGAATTTTCAGCAGATTGGCTATCGTTTGTATCGTAAGATCGTCGAACCAATCAGACCTTTCCTTATCTCCAGAAAACTATTGATCTCTCCTGATAATATTCTTTCCTATATTCCTTTCGAAACTATTCCAGCATCTCCCTCCGCAAACGACAGGATGCTGTATAATCAGATTAATTATCTGATGAATGAATTTGATATTTCATATACCTATTCTGTTACTTTTATGGCAGAATCCATGAAAAAGGTGAGAAGCATAAGTAACCGGCTGATAGCTTTTGCTCCTAGTTATTCTGAACCAATCAATATTGGATCAGTGCTGATGAACCGACAGATGACTAACGGGATGCTTCCTGATCTTCCTTATGCCAAGCAGGAGGCAGAATATGTTTCTGATCTGACAAACGGGACATTATACGAGAACGAGGAAGCTAAGGAAGCCGTCTATAAAAATGAATCAGGGAAATACGATATTATCCATCTTGCAATGCATACTGTTTTGAACGATAAGGATCCAATGTATTCCACATTGATATTCAGTTCAGAAAATGATACCGCCGATGACAGATTTCTTAAAACCTATGAGGTCTACAGTATTCCTCTGAAGGCAAAAATGGTGGTCCTGAGTTCATGCAACTCAGGAGCGGGTTTTCTGTCTTCCGGGGAGGGTATCTTAAGCCTTGCACGCGGATTTATGTATTCAGGCAGTGAATCGGTAGTTATGGCTATGTGGGAAATTGAAGATAAGTCGGGCACAGACATTGTCAAAAGATTTTATGATAACCTTAAAGCCGGATACACCAAAAGCGCAGCACTGAGGCGAGCCAGGTTGAGTTATCTTCACAATGCAGACCAGCTTAGGTCACATCCCTATTTCTGGTCGTCGCTTGTTGTTTATGGTGACAACCGTCCATTATATTATTCAAGACATTCATACATTTTACTTGCTCTGGCAGTAACAGCTATATCTGCAGTGGTTTTAGTTTATTTCTGGAGGCGCAGAAATTCCTGATATTCCTCATCACCCTTTACAAGATCAAGCAGAGCCTCCTTGCAAAGATATTTTTTCCTTCGTGCGTATAATTCATTCTTAAGATTCATCTTAACTGCAATATCTTCATAAGAATAGCCCTCAGAAAACAGACTCAGAATCAGCTGCTGATCAGGCTTGAGTTTCTCAAACGCCCTGCTCACCACCCTTTCCATCAAAGGGTCTGAATATTCATCGGGTTCATCATCCGGAATATCAATATCCAGTGCGGTACTTTTTTGATTTTTTCTTAACTGGGCACTCCAGACATTACGTGCAATGCCGAAGAAATAACCTTTCAGGTCGGTTGTAAGATTAAGATTTTCTTCAGTTATCTGCCTGTAGAGAACAATTATTGAATCCTGAAATACATCAGAAACATCATCAATAGAACCGCTGTTCTTTAACACATGATTCTTTATTGCAGGCAAATAGCTGTCATATAACCAGTTCAGGATCTTATCATCCTGAAGCCGTATGCCTTCAATTATTTTTGAATCCGGTATTTTTCTGAAAATACTCATCCGACAGTAAGAATCAATTGGCAAATATAATATTTCCCTGATCCAAAACCGGTTAATAGTTTGCCATGTTGTGATTTTATCATGACTTCACAATTCTTAACTAAAAATATAAATATCTTTACCTGCAAAATATATATTTCCGGAAAATAAAATGTCTTTCCCCTTTGTGAAACAACCTGATGGAATGGACTGCGGTCCATCCTGTCTAAAGATGATTGCAGCATATTACAAAAAGAGTTTTTCACTGGAATCACTCAGGAAGAGATGTTATATCACCAGGGAAGGGGTATCATTTCTTGGTTTGTCTGAAGCAGCCGACTCCCTCGGGTTCCATACCATAGGAGTGAAAATTCCATTTGAAATGCTCAGTGAGAATGTTCCTTTGCCATGTATTGTGTTCTGGAGGCAAAAACATTTTATAGTTGTTTACAAAATAAGCGCAGACAAGATATGGGTTGCCGATCCGGCCGTGGGACATGTAAAATACAGTCATGAAGAATTCATAAGAAACTGGGCATCCACAATGGCTGATGGAAAGCCTGTTGGCCTTGTTCTTATTATTGAGCCTACACCTGCACTGTATGACGAAGATAGTGATCAGGATGCTGCAAATGGATTCAGATTCCTCTTTAAATATTTCCACTTGTACAGGAAATATTTCCTGCAGCTAATTCTTGGGTTGCTGCTGGGAAGCTGTATTCAGCTTTTAATACCTTTCCTTACCCAGTCAATTGTTGATATAGGTTTGAATAATAATGATATAGGCTTTATTTACCTTATACTCTTTGCCCAGCTTGCACTTGTTTTTGGCAGAATGTCAGTCGAGTTTATACGAAGCTGGCTGCTTCTGCATATAGGTTCCAGGGTTAACGTGGCAATAATCTCAGGCTTTCTTCAGAAACTTATGTCATTGCCTGTCGCATTTTTTGATACCAAACTGACAGGAGATATACTTCAGCGGATTGAGGATAATAACAGGATTGAGGATTTCCTTACCTCAGCCAGTCTTTCAATCTTATTCTCATTTTTTAATATGGTCGTTTTCGGTATTGTCCTTGCAATATTCAGTATTAAGATACTTGGATTATTTCTGGCCGGGACAATACTCTATATTATTTGGGTTTCCCTCTTTATGAAAGCAAGGGGAAGACTGGATCAGGAGCGTTTCCGGAAGATGTCACTCTCTGGCAGCAAGCTGATCAACATTGTGAATGGCATGCAGGAGATCAAACTTACACAGAGTGAGGTCGCAATGAGATGGGATTGGGAAAAGATCCAGGCTTCGCTTTTCGGTCTTAAAGTAAGGGGATTGGGACTGATTCAGTACCAGTCAGCCGGTGCGACCTTTATTAATGAAATAACCAATGTCCTTATAACAATAATGGCTGCTACATCGGTACTTAATGGGACTATGACCCTTGGTATGATGCTGGCAGTTCAGTTCATAATAGGCCAGATAAATGTTCCTGTAAGTCAGATCATTGGTTTCTTCCGCATTGCCCAGGATGCCAAAATGAGTCTGGATCGCCTTGCTGAAGTGCACCATATGGATAACGAAGAGCCCGATCCTGAGATGAAAGTCCGCAAACTGCCCGACAAGAAAGATATCTATATAAATAACCTGTCCTATCAGTATGAAGGCCCCAGATCACCATACGCCCTTAAGGATATAGACTTATTTATTGAAGAGAATAAAATAACTGCAATAGTCGGTACCAGCGGTAGCGGAAAAACGACACTTCTGAAAATGCTTCTTGGATTTTATAAGCCTGTGACGGGAGAGATCCTTATAGGAGATACAAGACTGACAAATCTCAGTCTCAGAATATGGAGGGAAAAGGTAGGAGCTGTAATGCAGGATGGATTTCTGTTTCCGGATACAATAGCATTCAATATTGCCCCGGGAACTGAAGAGATTGACATAGACAGACTGTTGAAAGCAGCTGAAACTGCTAATATAAAAGGATTTATTGAGTCGCTTCCTCTCAGTTATAATACGAAAATAGGAGCCAGCGGCCATGGCCTGAGTGAAGGACAGAAACAACGCCTGCTCATTGCCCGCGTAGTCTATAAAAATCCTGAAATAATCATCTTTGATGAAGCCACAAACTCTCTTGATGCCAATAACGAGAAGGTAATTGTGGAAAACCTGTCAGATTTTTTTGAAGGTAAAACAGTCCTTGTAGTGGCACACCGTTTAAGCACTGTGAGAAATGCTGATAAAATCGTTGTACTCGATGGAGGAAGAATAGTTGAAACAGGAACCCATGAATCGCTTATACGGAAAAACGGCTCATATTTTAATCTTGTTAAGAATCAGCTTGAACTGGGAAACTGAAAACACAAATGAATAGCCGGAAACCTGAAATACTATATTCCGATCCTGTTAAAGAGATCATGGGAAATCCTCCGCGCAGGATACTCAGATGGGGAACAGGTGTTATGGTAGCTGTCTTCGTCCTGTTCATACTTTTTGCCTGGCTTATCAGGTACCCTGATACAATTCCCGCTCCTGTCGAGATTACAACCTCTAATCCTCCTGTAACACTTGTAACAAAGATAACAGGTAACATAAAATATATTTATGTCAAAGAGAAGGAGAATGTCTCCGCCGGTCAATTGCTGGCAGTTATGGAAACTACTGCCTCTATTGATCAGATAAAGCTTCTGAAACAAACAGTGGATACTATCCGGACACCGGAAATAATGATCTCAAAATCACTGCCGGGCTTTTCGCAGCTCGGTGAACTTCAGGAGGTTTACGGATTGTTTCTTAAGAATCTTTCAGATCTGAATAACTATATCACCAATGATTTTTACGGAAATAAGATTGCCTCCCTTACTGCAGAGATCAGAGGAATACAGGAGTATATCAACCGGCTGGTAGTAAAGGAGAAATTGTTCTCTGAGAATCAGAAGCTTGAATACAGAAAATTCAGGAGAGACTCTCTGCTTTTTGTTAGCAAGGTAATACCCGAAAGCGAACTTGAAAGGTCACATCAGTTACTAATCCGCCAGGATATTGAACTGCAGCAGGTACGGCTCGACCACTCCCAAAAATCAATAGAGATGTCCGAAAAACGTCAGCTGCTGCAGGATTATAATATTAAAAAGATCGAAGAGAAGGAGAAACTTGTCTCTGTTCTGAATGAATCTTTTATGAATCTTAATGCCAGGCTGAAAATCTGGGAAAATACCTATACACTCATATCACCGGTAGCCGGAACAGTTTCCTTTACCAGATTCTGGAACGCAAATCAGTCGGTAGTGAAAGATGAACCCGTAATGACTGTAGTACCACTTGAAACTGGTAATTACCTGGGAAGGATAAATCTGAAAATGCAGCGTTCCGGAAAAGTGAAGCCTGGTCAAAAGGTTAATATTAAGCTCAGTGGTTATCCTTATCTCGAATACGGAATGGTAAGAGGTATTATCAAATCAATATCACTTGTTCCTTCACTGGATTCATATATTATTGAGATTGATCTGCCGGATGGACTTACAACACTCTATGGATTGAAACTTGATTTTACACAGAATATGCAGGGAACAGCTGAAATCATCACAGAAGATATAAGGCTCCTGCAGAAGATTATCAATCCGTTCAGGTATATGATTTCAAGAAATAAAAGTTATGCTGCCCTGAAAGAGTGATTTGCCCTGTTTTATTAATGATTTTTATAAGGCTGACCATTTAAATATCCATCTCAGAAGTATGTCAAAAATCTGTACCTAAAAGTCTCATCAGAGTGCGGATTTCATTTGAACCGGCAGCCTCTTAATAACTGATTCTCATATTTATTTATGCCAAACCCTTGAGTTTTATTAAATATTTCAATATTTTCGTATCCTGAAATATTCATGGATTGCCATGACGCTGATTTCTGATAACATGCTGAACCATTAAAGGATTGATTATGACAAAAAAAAATCCGGATGACTCTGTTCGTGAAGAACAATTCGGGGCAAATGATTTTGCTGCCGGAACTGAGGATGCCACTGTTGCACAAGAAACGCCTGAACAAGATTCTCCCAATGAATCCGTTGAAACAGAAAATAATCAACAAATGGATGTAACTGAAAAGGAGGAGAAGATTTTAGCTGAAGTTACACCTGTTCCGGATGAACATGATAATCCAAAAGCGGAGGAAGAACATACCTTTGATGATCTCGAACTTCCTCAGGTCGATTATTCCGGTTACAGTAAACATGAACTTCTGGACACATTAGTTCTTCTGATCGAAAACCGTCCACCGGCCGAGATCAGGGATGATATCGACAGGCTCAGAATTCTGTTCTATAAAAAGTTAAAGCTTGAATCAGAGGAAAGAAAAAACAAATTTCTCAGTGGCGGTGGTAAAATAGAAGAGTACAGGGCATGGGTTGATCCTGATGATGCCAGGGTAAAACATCTCCTTGAAAAATATCGTGAGAAACGAACTGATTACAATAAGGTTCAGGAGGCTGAAAAATACGATAATCTTAAAAAGAAATACGATATTATTGATAAGATTAAGGATCTTGTCAACCGTGAGGAATCAATAAATAAAACTTTTCACGAATTCAGAGCCCTTCAGAACGACTGGCATTCAGTTGGTGTTGTACCTCAGACTGCCCTGAAGGACCTGTGGGAAAATTATCATCATTACGTTGAGATCTTCTACGACTATATTAAGATCAATAAAGAGCTGAGAGATCTTGATCTGAAAAAAAATCTTGAAGTAAAGATCAGGTTATGTGAAAGAGCTGAAGAACTTCTTCTTGAGCCTAATCCTGTTAATGCTTTCAGGGCGCTGCAGGACTTTCATAACCAGTGGCGTGAAATAGGCCCGGTTCCTATTGAATCAAAAAACGATATATGGGAGAGATTCAAGGAAGCAACTGCACAGATAAATAAAAGGCACCACGAATATTTTGAGAAACAGAAAGATGAACAACGCACCAATCTTGATGCAAAGATCGCTCTCTGTGAAGAGGTGGAAGCCATTAATAAGCTTGAAGTAAAGAATTTCAGGGATTTTGATGAGAAAGCTGACAAGGTTGTTGAGTTACAGAAAATATGGCGAACAATAGGTTTTGCACCGAAAAAACAAAATAATAAGGTCTACCAGAGGTTCCGTGAAGCCTGTGATGCTTTTTTTGAAAAGAAAAGAACATTTTATGCTGATAATAAAGAGATTCAGCTTAATAACCTTCTGAGAAAAACAGAATTATGTGTTCAGGCCGAAGCGCTGCAGGAGAGTACCGAATGGAAAGCTACCTCCGATGCTCTGATCAAACTTCAGAAAGAGTGGAAGGAGATTGGACCTGTCCCACGAAAACAATCTGAAAGAAGCTGGAAACGGTTCAGAAAAGCTTGCGACCACTTCTTTAACCGGAAAACAGAATTCTTCACCGACCTCGATACTTCTTATGAAGATAACCTTAAGGCTAAACTGGCTATAATTGAGGAGCTTGAAAAATTTGAACCCGGTTCTGATGTTCAGGCTGCTTTCGAAAGACTTAAGGAACTACAGAGAAAATGGACAGACATCGGTTTTGTGCCGTTTAATATGAAGGATGAGATCACCAATAAATACCGTAATGCTCTTAATAAAGAATTTGACAAGCTGAAAATTGGTGATGATGATAAAAGTATCCTTAAATACAGGACTAAGCTCGATAATCTTAAAGCAAATCCTAAAGCCTCACGTAAAGTAAGGAATGAACGGGATAAGTTTTTTACGAAAATCAAACAGCTTGAGAGTGATATAGTCTTATGGGAGAATAATATCGGCTTTTTTGCAAAATCAACTAATGCAACCACTATGATACGAGAGGTTGAAGATAAAATTGAAAGTGCAAAGAAACTGATCAAGACACTTGAGGAGAAGGTCAAGATGATTGATCAATCGGGACTTGATGACTAATTGCTTTGAATTCATATATTTAATATAAAATTATTCGCATTGAACGACGTTAAATACGTATTCGTTACAGGAGGAGTTACTTCTTCACTGGGAAAAGGAATTATTTCTGCATCTCTTGCAAAGCTTCTTCAGGCCAGGGGCTACTCTGTAAGTATTCAGAAGCTTGATCCGTATATAAATGTAGACCCTGGAACACTTAACCCTTATGAGCATGGAGAGTGTTATGTTACCCTTGACGGAGCAGAAACAGACCTTGACCTGGGACATTATGAAAGGTTTCTCAATGTCCCCACCAGCCAGGCAAACAATGTTACAACCGGACGTATATACCAGTCTGTAATTAACAAGGAAAGAAAAGGCGATTACCTGGGAAAAACGGTTCAGGTTATCCCTCATATTACAGATGAAATAAAAAGGAGGATAAAGCTTGTCAGCTCAGGAAATAAATTTGATATTGTAATAACTGAGATAGGAGGAACTGTAGGTGATATTGAATCGCTTCCCTATATTGAATCCGTCCGTCAGCTTAAGTGGGAGCTCGGAAGCCAGAACTGTATTGTCATTCACCTGACGCTTGTTCCTTACCTGCCGTCAACAGGAGAATCAAAGACCAAGCCTACACAACATTCTGTAAAGGAGTTACTGGAGACGGGAATACAACCTGATATTCTGGTACTCAGAACAGACAGACACCTTAACGAAGATCTCAAAAGGAAAGTTGCACTTTTCTGCAACGTTGAAGAACATGCAGTTATTGAATCCGTCGATGTCTCAACAATATACGAGGTGCCAATCAAAATGCTTGAGCAGGGACTTGATGAAACAGTTCTCAGGAAACTTTCACTCGAGGTAGGTGGCGAACCACCGCTTACTGAATGGAGAGAATTTCTGACAAAGCTTAAGAATCCGAAACACTCCATCAAAATCGGACTTGTCGGTAAATATGTCGAACTGCCCGATGCTTATAAATCAATAGCGGAGTCTTTCATCCACAGCGGAGCCATGAATGAATGCGCTATTGATGTTGAGTATATTCATTCCGAGGATATCACTGAAAAAAATGTGTCTGAGATTTTAGGAGGCCTGGACGGCATACTTGTCGCTCCCGGATTCGGATCGAGAGGAATTGAAGGGAAGATACTTACTGCTAAATATGCCAGAGAAAGTAATATTCCCTTTCTGGGCATCTGCCTTGGTATGCAATGCGCTGTAATTGAATTTGCCAGGAATGTTCTCCATTTAGAAGGAGCCCATTCAACAGAAATTAACCATAAAACAAAATATCCCGTTATCGACCTGATGGAAGAACAAAAGAGTATTATCGATAAAGGAGGAACAATGAGGCTTGGAGGCTATAAATGCATTATTAGTAAGGATTCAAAAGCCTATGCAGCATATAAGTCTGTAGAAATTGTTGAAAGACACAGGCACCGCTACGAATTCAATGATAAGTATCTTGATGACTTCAGGAATAACGGAATGATTCCGGTTGGAATAAACCCTGAATCTAACCTTGTGGAGATCATAGAGATCCCAGCGCATAAATGGTTCATAGGTGTTCAGTTTCATCCTGAATACAGCAGTACAGTTATTAATCCTCATCCTCTGTTTGTCAGTTTTATTAAAGCTTGTATAGGTTGAGAAAAACTGCACACCGTTATCCTTATAAATCTTTATATTCAGAAATTTAATATTACCATTGCACTTTAATTAAACTCACCTGTAAGAATGGATAGAAATACAATAACAGGAATTATCCTGATTTTTGCAATCTTTATTGGATTCAGCGTATTTAACAACAGCCGGATGAACAAGCAATTTGAGAAAGCTGTTCAGGTTGCGGAATCTTATTACGCCAAAGGGGAATTTGAGAATGCCAGGGCGGAATTTATGAATGCCCTCAGATTCAAGCCAAATCAGCCGGATGCCATTGCCAGGGTCAATGAAATTAATCTTAAACTTGGAATCGCTACCGACATAGTAAAAAAAGATACACTGAATAATGTAACAGCCAGAGCTGAAACACCCGCTCCAGGAAAACAGACAGCAGCTTCTGACTCAAATCAATATGGCGCTTTTGCCTCAGCAGCAACAGGGGAAAATGAATTTATCACCCTTGAAAATAATAAAGTTGAACTTAAAATTGCACGCAAGGGTGGCCGCGTCTATTCAGCAAGATTGAAGGATTACAGGACCTATGATTCCCTGCCACTGATATTATTTTCAGGTGACTCTACCATTTTTGGATTCAATTTTTTTACTGCGGATAATAAAGCAGTTCAGACAACAAACCTCTATTTTACGCCTGTATCTGACCAGAAATCTTTTAATGCCGGAACAACTGCTCAGAGTGTTGCACTCAGACTGATGGCCGACAACAATAAATATATTGAGTATAAATATACCCTTGCCCCGGATAAATATATGGTTGACTTTGATGTCACATTCAAATCAATGGATGGCATTATTGCTTCGAATCAGAATAGTCTTACCCTTGACTGGAAAATGTATATTCCCCAGCAGGAAAAAGGAAGGCAGAATGAAGAGAATTATTCAACAATCAACTATAAATACTATCAGGATGATGTAGACGGGCTTAAGCTCAGATCCACCAAGGATGAGAAGGTGGATATTACAACCAAGCTGAGCTGGATCGCTTTTCAGGATCAGTTCTTTTCTTCTGTTATAGTGACTAATGATTTCTTCCTGAATGGTTCAATAACCTCCACCAGGACTCCTGAATCACAAAAATACATGCGTTACTATTCCTCCGAGCTGGGTGTTCCTTATAATCCGGGCAGTTCCACTGCACTGAACCTTAAGCTTTATTACGGGCCTAATTCATTTACCACCCTGAGAAAAGAAGGACTTCAGCTTGAGAAGATCGTTTTTCTGGGGAAAAATATAATCGGCTGGATAAACAGATTCGCGATAATTCCAATCTTTAACTGGCTTGATAATTATATTGGAAACTATGGAATTATTATCCTCATTCTGACACTGATCATCAAAGTTATATTGTTTCCGCTTACTTTCAAGTCCTACCAGTCGACGGCAAAAATGCAGGTACTGAAACCTATGGTTGAAGAATTGGGAAAGAAATTCCCAAAGAAAGAGGATGCAATGAAGAAGCAGCAGGCAACAATGGATCTGTACAAGAGGGCAGGGGTGAACCCAATGGGAGGATGTCTTCCTATGTTGCTTCAGATGCCAATATTGTTTGCTATGTTCAGGTTCTTTCCGGTATCAATTGAATTGAGACAGGAACATTTTCTCTGGGCAACCGACCTTTCAACCTATGATTCCATACTAACCCTTCCGTTCACTATTCCAATGTATGGTAGCCATGTCAGCCTCTTTACCCTGCTGATGACAGCATCTACTTTGCTTACAATGAAGATGACAGGTTCCTCTCCTGGTTCCGACCAGCCTGGAATGAAACTGATGATGTATATGATGCCTGTGATGTTCATGCTTATTCTGAATAACTTCTCAGCGGGCCTTACATATTACTATTTCCTGGCAAACATGATTACCTATGGACAGAACATAATATCCAAACGGTTCATTAATGCAGATGCTGTGCTTGCCACTCTGGAGGAGAATAAAAAGAAACCACTTAAAAAATCCAAATGGCAGCAGCGACTGGAGAGTGCAGCCAAACAGAGAGGAATTAATCCTCCTAAAAAATAAAAGTTAAAAATCTTTAAATTCCTCACGGCGTAACAAAAAATTACTAAATTTATTTCATCTATTACCAAGGGGAAAAGGTGAAAAAATTTAGAAATAAAGATTTAGCTACACGTTTAGGCGTATCAGGTACATTAGTATCACTCGTGCTTAATAATAAAGACTATCAACAGGGTATCAGGAAAGAAACTCAGGAAAAAGTACTTTCGCTGGCCAGACAAATGGGTTATTTTGAATCTCTTGGTGAGCGGCATGAAATATCGCCGGTTGAAGAGAAGCCGGGAATACTCGGAATGCTGGTTCCTTCTCTTAATGATCCGTTTGTAATTCAGATTGCACCATATCTTCAAAAGGCATTCTCCAGTATAGGTGTAGGATTCTCCATAATAACAAAAGAATCAGATGATGTCAGGTATGACAGGCTAGTGGGAGCCTTTAAAAAATTCTACAGCGGCATGATCCTTCTTGGAGATGCAGCCGATGACAGTACTATACGGACTCTGAAAGCTACTGACTATCCCTTTATACTGCTCGAGAGGCATGTAAGATCCCTTCGGCTGAACACTGTGATTACTGATTCCGGTGCAGGTGCCAGTCTGGTCATCAATCATATAGATAAACTTGGATACCGTAATGTACTGATAATTGCTGACAACAAGCCATCAGGGCTGGATACTCCTGATATCAGTGATCTGGTTGATGCGATAGCTCAAAAAACTTCAATGAATAAGCCGGTTATTATAGAGCTGGAGAAACAAAGTTCACCAGATGAGATCAACCCTGTGCAATTTGAGAAATTTCTTCGTCCTCCTTACAGAGCTGACGTAATGATTATTATGACCGCACGTCAGGTTTACCCGATTATGAAGTTCCTCAGGACAAAAAATATACGGATTCCGCAGGATATTGCAGTTATTTCAATGGAGGAGGGAGTTGGTTTTGATCTGATGTACTCTCCGGTGACCTGTTTGCGAAAGCCTCTCGCAAACCTTTCTGTAAAGGTGGTAAATATGATCTGGTCAGAGGTTAAAAATTCAGGCAAGGGAAAATTCAAAAGGCAGGTGAATATTACTCCGGAACTTGTGGTAAGAGCCTCCTGCGGGACTATATAGATCTGGATCATTATGAAAATGTCTGCAAAATTTCTTCTGGCGGTAATAATACCACTGTTATCCGCTTGTTCCGGCAGACACCTGATAAATGACAGCGAATACAGGAACCTTGTCGACAGCTCTTTTAATAAAAGGAAAGAGCTTGCAGCAAACAGATCCGGAGAATTGTTTGATGTTTTAAACCGGCCACTGAAAACCAGTCAGAAAGAAGCTCTTAAATTCCTTTATGCATTTATGCCACTTAATGATCTGGCTGATTACAGCGGAGATTTTTTTCTTGCAAACGTCAATGTCGCATTGCGTGCCAGGGAAGAATCGCCCTGGGGCAAAGATATACCGGAAGAGATCTTCCTGCATTATGTACTCCCATACAGGATAAACAACGAAAACCCTGACTCTTTCAGAATTGTCTGCTATGACGAAATTGTCGGCAGAATTAGAAATATGTCCATCCTTGATGCAGCTCTGGAGATTAATCACTGGTGCCATGAGAAAGTAGCTTATCAGCCTGCAGACATAAGGACCTCCGCTCCGCTGAGTACAATTCTTTCAGCAAGGGGGAGATGCGGAGAAGAGTCGACTTTTACCGTATCAGCCCTCAGGACAGCAGGGATTCCTGCCCGACAGGTCTATACACCACGCTGGGCACATACTGATGATAATCATGCATGGGTAGAGGTCTGGTCAGCCGGTAAATGGTATTATATGGGTGCATGCGAACCTGAACCTGTTATCGACAGGGGCTGGTTTACTGAACCTGCACGTCGGGCTATGCTCATACATACAAAATCATTTGGAGCCTCTCTTAAAGACGAAAACAGTGTTAACAGGTATAAAAACTATTCTGAAGTAAATACCCTCTCAAAATATGCAGTTACAAAAAGGATATTTGTGAAAGTCATTGACGCTGACGGATTGCCTGTAAAAGATGCCAGAGTGGAATATCAGCTTTTCAATTATGCTGAATTCTATCCACTGGCTGTTGTTCCTGCTGATGCCGGCGGGATTAGTCAGTTTGAAACAGGACTTGGCGACCTCCTTGTTTGGGCCTATGGTAAAAACGGATTCAATTATACGAAGATCTCAGTCGCAGAAACAGATACTCTGACAATGGTCCTGAATAAAAAAGCAGGTGGCAGTGACAATATTGAACTTGATCTTGATGTTCCTCTGGCTCTGTCTCCATTGCCCGGTCCCTCGCAGGCGATGATAGAAAACAATACAAAAAGATTCAATGCTGAAAATGAAATCCGCCAGAAGTATATTGATACCTGGATGACTCCTGTTGACGCAAAATCTTTAGCTGTAAGTCTGAATGCTGACACATCAGGAGTAATGAGTATCATTGCCCGAAGTATGGGCAACTATAAAGAGATAAGTTCTTTCCTTTCAGTGACACCTGATTCTCTGGTTAGCATGGCCCTGTCATTGCTCGAAATACTTCCTGATAAGGATCTGAGAGATACAAAAGCTGTGATTCTGTCAGATCATCTTCTTAATATTGTCTGCAATGCAGGAATAGCTGAAAACGATAATAAACTGTTTCTGGAAAATGTATTGAATCCCAGAGTCGCAAATGAATTATTAACGCCATGGAGAAGTTATTTCAGGAATGAACTGCCCTCTGAACTGATTAATGGCGCCCCGTCAAATCCACTCCTTATCTCACAATACCTGGAAAAGAATATCAGTATAGCTGATGGTGAAAACTACTACAATACACCAATTACTCCAAAAGGTGTCAATGAATTAAAAGTTTCTGACTCATTTTCAAGGGATATCTGCTTTGTTGCAATATGCAGAAGCCTGGGAATACCCTCCAGATTGGAGCCCGGGAGCAATGTGCCGCAATATTTTCTCAATTCTGTATGGAACGACCTTTTCTTTTCTGATCAGCCCAAACCTTCTGGTATCAAAGGGTATATAAGGCTCATTTCAGCAGAAAGCAAAACAGTTCCTGAATATTACAGCCATTTTACTCTTGCAAGGTTTGAAAATGGACGCTATACAACACTTGAATATGACTATAATAAGAAGGTCACCGATTTTAAAGAAGAGCTTTCTCTCTCTCCTGGAAGCTATATGCTGGTTACAGGAAACAGGTTATCAGGGGGCAGGATATTATCAGCACTAAGCTTCTTCGACCTGAAAGCTGGTGAGCATAAAACTGTGGAAGTAAAAATCAGAAAAGAGCTGACTGAAGCTAAGATCCTAGGAAAAATTGACCTCCGGAGCATATTTAAACTACTGGATCGTGATGTGCAGAATCCTGACAGTTTATCAGAAAAGGGAGCTGCAATTATCTGGATCGACCCTGAAAAGGAACCAACAAAGCACATATTCAATGATCTGCCACATCTTAAAAAAGAACTTGATGAATGGGGCGGATGCTTTATTTTTCTGACTGATGCTTCACTTAAGTGGAAAGGTTTTTCTGATGAGCTTTTGAACTTATTGCCTTCTAACCTGCTCTTCGGAAACGATAATGCTGCTCTGAACAGTGCACTCCTCCCACTTGATCCGACTGGGATACGGCTGCCATTTGTTGTTATGACTGACAAAAGCGGGAATATCCTCTACTGTTCGTCAGGATACAGAATAGGTCTTGGAGAGCAGATCCTGAAATATGCCCGATAATCAGAAAGCTGTCTTAAGCGTTGTTTTTACCTCCAAACCTCATAAGGGCACATCCGTAATCTAATATTCAAATTGTGAATACGGACATAGAATTAGTTTGGGATGTTGTAAAAAATCCTCTGTGAAACTCTGTGCAGCCTCTGTGTCCTCTGTGTAAGTTCTTATCAACCTTCCTTTTCAAAATGTTAATAACTGTTCATATCTGAAATACTATTTAACGCTACTCCGTTTCGATTTTTTTTTAACTTTGTAATGTTTTGGTGTTGCAATGGAAAACTTTCATTGCAATGAAAAGGGAATGCGGTTAGAATCCGCAACAGTACCCGCTGCTGTGAAACCCGGTCACGTTTACGTGATGATGGTTTTATGAAATACCTGCCACTGTTCCGTTTTCTGGGATGGGAAGGCTTCATAAAACCGGGATAAGTCAGAAGACCTGCCATACAAACAAATATTCAATGCTTTCGGGAAGAAAAGCGCAGGATCACATATTGATTCCCACTTGAACTTATTCCCCTCTGCATTCAATATCAGGTCATATGATAATGTTTAATACATGATACCGGATTAGTTTCATATTATTGAATGAGCAGCAGAACCTTGAGATATACCTTATTATATATTGCCTTTTTACTGGCTTATCCTCTGCACGGACAGTCGTCATTTTCGAATGATACTATAAATATCGGGGAGGTAGTAATAAGCAGCAAAAAAGCAAATTCTGATGCACCCGGCTTTAAAACATCTTCAATCGACACCACAATATTAAAGTTGAATAGCCACAATTCAGTCGCATATCTTCTTTCTCACTTTTCAGGCGTGTCGGTAAAAAGCTATGGTATGGGCGGAAGCACTTCACCATCCTTCAGAGGGACAGGAGCTGGTCATACACTGCTTACATGGAATGAAATAAATATTAATCACCCTATGCTGGGACAATCAGACCTCTCACTCATTCCTGCAGGCCTGATCGACGATATACAGATCTATTATGGAGGAGCTTCAATGCCTCTTAATAGTGGGGGTATTGGAGGCACAATAAATCTTGAGACCAGACCAGTCTGGAAAAAAGAAACCCTCATGTCGGTTAATCCCGGCATAGCCAGCTTCGGACAATACACCGGACTTATTAAGTTGCGGACCGGAAATTCAGCTTTCCAATCCGTTACAAAAGGTTTTTTTCAATCATCCGAAAACGATTTCCGGTACCTTAATACCGGAATCAGTAATGAGCCCGTATGGCAGAAAAGAACAAACAGCCAGTTCAACCAGAGAGGATTTGTTCAGGAGTTCTATCTCAGACAGAATAAGAGTGTTACCTCCGCAAGGTTGTGGTATGAGTCGACAAACAGAAACCTGCCATCATCAATGCTCATTCAGCAGCCAAAGCTAAGAGAGACCCAGTCCGATGAATCCCTCCGTACAATGCTGAACTGGGATCATTTTGGCGGTTCAAATAAATTCAGCGTTACAGGGGCATGGATGATGACTAAGCTTAATTACACCAACTCACTCGCTTCTATTGACTCCCGCAACAATTCCGGGACATTCATCCTGAAGGGGACAATGGAGCGTAAGGTTGATGCTTTTACCAATCTGAAGATTGCTTTGAATGAGGAAGTATGCAGGATAAATTCGAATAACTATAATGATAACACCACAAGGAATACAGTCTCTCTTACTGCAACTGCCGAACGCAATTCCGGTGGCAGGTTCACTTCACTTCTTCTTGTAAGAGAGATTCTGGATACACGAAATTTTCTCATTCCTGATTTCTCAGCAGGTCTTCAATACCGGCTGCTTGCCGGAAAAGAATACTATCTGAAAGCCAATTTGTCAAGGAATTCAAAAATCCCTTCTATGAATGACATGTTCTGGATCCCGGGCGGAAATCCGGATCTGAAGAATGAATATGCATTTATTTATGAGATTACATATGAGATGAATCATAAACTCTCCGCACCCATTACAATGAATTATGATTTATCGCTTTACAGAAACAATATTAAGGATATGATTCAATGGTATCAGGGTGAATATTCCTATTGGACAGCAGGAAATATAAAGGGTGTAAATACAGCTGGAATCGAATCATCCTTCTCACTCGACTATTCTGAAAATAGTTTTGCAGCCCGGTTGCGTGCTGCTTACGTCTATACCAGGGCAACAACGGCAAAATCAAATATCACAGGTGACGCTTCAATAGGCAGGCAGCTGATTTATATTCCGGTTAATAAGGCAAACTGCTCTCTTCTTCTGAATTACAAAATGTTATATTCATCCTGGACAATGTCTGCAGTTGGTAAAAGATTTTTAAAAGTTGATAATTCAGAATATCTTCCAGGATATATGCTTAATGACCTGATTACCGGATACAGACTCCATCTTAAGGGTACTGTTCTGGATCTCAATTTTCAGATTGAGAATATTTTCAATGTAAATTACCAGACAATAGCATATTATCCTCTGCCCGGAAGATCCTATTCATTAAAATTACTGATACAAATATTTAAATAGAGCTAAATGAAGAAAATTCCAGTTATTATTTTTTTCCTGACAATGATTATTGCATGCAAAAAAAATGAAGAGCCAAAGAGGGGCTCATTCCTTACAGGTGATGGTGTGTTCTTAATAAATGAAGGCAATTTCATGGGAGGAAATGGCTCATTATCATACTATTCATATGATTCTTCAAAAATTTATAATGATCTGTTCACTGAAGTCAATGGACGGCCATTGGGTGATGTTCCGAATTCGATGGAATTATATGGTGAAATGGCTTATATTGTTGTCAATAATTCAGGAAAGATAGAGGTCGTAAAAAAATCTTCACTTCAGTCGGTAACAACAATAACAGGACTTATTTCACCAAGAAATATGGGATTTGTCAATTCCTCCAAAGCTTATGTAACAAGTATGTATTCCGATTCTTTGATAGTAATAAACCTGAATAACTTCTCAGTATCGGGATACATTAATCTGAGGAGATCATCCGAATCAATTGTTGTTTTGGATGATAAAGCCTTTGTTGCAAATTGGGTGGGAGGAAATGAAGTCATGGTAATTAATACACTTACCGATGAAGTTATTGACTCTGTTGAAGTAGGAATTGAGCCTGAGAGTATGGTCGTTGACAGGAATAATATGCTCTGGGTGCTTTGCAACGGCGGCTGGATGCGTGAAAATTTTGCAGAGCTTGACGGAATTAATACCGTGACAAATACGATTGAAAAACATATTCAATTTCCTACCAAAGAGGCATCTCCTGGCTGTCTCCGGATAGACGGAAACGGTGAGACTTTATTCTATCTTGAAAACGGAGTTCACCGGATGAGTATCTCTTCTCAGGAATTACCATCCGAACCATTAATTGCTCAGTCAGGCCACTACTACTATAAGCTTGGTATAAACCCTGTAAATGGAGATATTTTTACAACCGATGCTGTCGATTATCAGCAGAATGGACATCTCCTTCATTATAATTCAGAAGGCTCCTTGGTATCTGACCAGCAGACCGATATAATTCCGGGTTCAATGTGTTTCAAACTTTCGGATAATTAATAATCTCTAATGGCCTCTTCTTCTATCATTTCATTTCAAAAAAACTGTGCGAGCCGGATTTTGATAATTCTTTACCTGACGGCTGTAATATCATGCAATGAGAAAAGAGGAGTCAGAAATGCTGAAAACACATCCGGAACAAATATAATTTCAATCGCTCAGAGGATCGCTATTGAGAGGTATTCAGGCTACACGAAAGTAACTATCAAAAATCCATGGCAGGGGGCCGACAATATAAATATGGTCTACTATCTTGTGAAGAGAGGATCTGAGTTACCGCCTGAGATCGATAGTTCCTCTGTAATCCGGGTACCTGTCGTAAAGATTGTATGCATGTCAACCACTCATATTGCAATGATATCTGCTCTGGGGAAGGGAAATCCATTGCAGGCATGTCAGGTACAGGATTTATGTACTCACCTGAGCTGCGATCAATGGCCGATGCCGGATTGATAAAAGATGTCGGTTATGAGGCAAATCTGAATAAGGAACTTATCCTTAAGATCATGCCTGACCTGACAATGATTTATGGTGTTGGCAGTGAATCATCAGGTTATGTTGGTAAAATAGAGGAACTCGGAATAAAAGTTGTTTATAATGCTGACTACCTGGAAACTGATCCCCTGGGAAAAGCTGAATGGATTAAGTTGTTTGGAGCTCTTTATTGCAGAGAGCAGATGGCAGACAGTATTTTCAGCAAAGAAGTTGATGAATATAATAAACTGAAGTCGTTTGTAGCTGAAAGATCTTCAGTTAATCCTATAGTGCTTCTCGGACTTCCCTTTAAGGATACCTGGTTTATTTCTCCGGGTAACTCTTTTGTCAGCAAGCTGATAGCTGATGCGGGAGGTGAATATCTCTGGAAGGATACTAAATCTTCTGTTTCAATGCCTTTAGGACTGGAAAATGTCTACCTGAAAGCTGTGAATGCTGACTACTGGTTAAATATAGGTACAGTTAAGACAATTAGTGAGATCCCTGCTGTTGATCCGAGGCTCACTGATTTGCCATGCTATAAAAGCGGCAAATTATATAATAACAATAACCGCATAACTGAAGCTGGTGGAAATGATTTCTGGGAAAGCGGAGCGGTTTATCCCCATCTTATACTTCAGGATATTGCCTCTATACTTCATCCTGAAATTTTCCCCGATAATAATCTTACTTTTTACAGGAAAGTCAATTAAAGAATAAAGCCTTGGGAAGCAGTAACCACATAATGAAGAATTCCTTTCTGGCCACTGGCAGGAGACAACAAATTGTTTTTATCTGTCTTCTTTTGCTTGTTGCACTATTTCTTCTACTGGATATTTTCTTTGGTTCGGTTAGCATAAAGGCTTCAGATGTTATGAAAGTTCTTTTTCAGGACAATGAGAGCCCTCTCAGGACAATTATATATCAGTTCAGAATTCCAAAGGCATTAACTGCTCTGATCGTTGGAATTGCACTTTCATTAAGTGGATTACAGATGCAGACACTATTCCGTAATCCAATGGCCGGTCCTGATGTTCTTGGAATAAGTTCTGGCGCAAGCCTTGGAGTAGCATTTGTAATACTTGGGTTTTCAGGCAATATAACTGCGGCCGGATTGCATGGTTTGGGGAACTGGATACTTATAGCAGCATCGTGGGTAGGCGCCGGGGCTGTTATGATCCTAATAATGTCGATTTCTACACGTGTGAGAGAGATAATGACTATTCTGATAATAGGCATTATGCTGGCAAGCGGGATATCGGCAATTGTCACGATCATGCAGTATTTCAGCGCCGAATCAATGCTTAAAGCATATGTTATCTGGACGATGGGCAGCCTGGGAAATCTTACTTCAGCCCAGCTTAATGTATTATTTATCTGTATATCAGGCGGTATTCTGCTGAGTCTGGCCTCTTCAAAAATGCTAAATGCCATATCCCTTGGGGAAAACTATGCAACAAGCATTGGATTAAATGTCAGGTTTTCAAGGGCAGTTATATTTGCCTCCACGAGCATACTTACCGGGAGCGTGACAGCGTTTTGCGGCCCGATAGGCTTCATTGGAATCGCAGTGCCACATATTTCAAGGATCCTGCTCAGGACTTCTGATCACCGGATCCTGATTCCCGGAACAATACTCACAGGAGGAATAATTATGCTCATTAGCGATATTATTTCACAATTACCGGGCTCAGAGAGTGTTCTTCCTGTTAATTCGGTTACTTCATTGATTGGGATTCCGGTAGTAATATGGGTGATTTTCAGAAACCGCAAATATTCAGGAGTATTTTAATGACAAGAGATTCGGAAGAAATATTATCAATCGGCTCACTGAGAATAGGGTATGCAGACGGGAGGAATGAAAAAGTTCTTCTTCCGCCTCTTTCTGCCACTGCAAGAAGAGGAGAAATGATCGCAGTCATTGGAAAGAATGGCATAGGCAAGAGTACTCTTCTCAGAACACTTGCAGGGCTACAGCCATCTCTGGGGAGGTGATATCACCTATGGAGGAAGAAGTATACAGGAATATTCCAGAACTGATCTCGCCAGAACGATAGGGTATATCTCTACCGAGATCGTGAAGGTAAGTAATATGAGAGTTTATGACCTGGTAGCGCTTGGGAGATTTCCTTATACCAATTGGTTCGGGAAAATCGATAAATACAATCATGATATTATAACTGATGCAATTGAAAAGACGGGAATGGCATCTCTTTCATGGAGGTTTATCTCTGAACTTTCTGATGGTGAACGACAAAAAGCTATGATAGCCAGGATTTTAGCACAAGACACCGGGATCCTGGTTATGGATGAGCCAACGGCATTTCTTGATATAGGGAGTAAATTTGAAATCCTGCATCTTATGCATCTTCTATCCCAGAATAGCGGTAAGACAATTATCTTCTCGACTCATGACCTTAACGTGGCTATGAGCCAGGCAGATAAAATATGGCTTATAATTGATGACCATCTTCTGGAAGGAGCTCCGGAGGATCTGATGCTTCAGGGTGCATTTGATCATCTGTTCGATTCATCAGCTTTTCAGTATAACTCAGAGGATGGAACTTATTCATTCATTACAGAGAACAGGGGAGAGATAAACGTTTCAGGTGAAGGAATAATGCTTCATTATACAAAAAAAGCAATTAACAGGGCCGGCTTTTCAGTCACCGAAGGGGAGGTGCTGCCATATTTAAAACTCCCTTCCGGCAGTTGCAGATGCTGGCAGCTGATCGAGAGCAATTCAGTAACCGAATTCGGATCACTCTACGAGTTTGTGAACCGGATAATTGATTATCCCCCTTCGACTACCTGACTTTCATCTTTCTGTAGTTTTCTATAAAGGGACCAATATCCTCAACCGATAATTTTTTCGCTATAATAACCTTGTTTTTATCAAGGATATAGATCAGCGGAGTGGATTGTACATTGTAATAGGAATCAAAATGAGAACTTCTCCTGGGATCCCATCCGTTTATCCATGTAATCTGGTTCTCTTCAATGTACTGTGTCCATTTCTGCTTATCCGACTGTGTGCAAACAGCAAATATCTCTATATTTTTATTTTTGGCCTTGTCATAGTAGGCCTTCAGCTTAGGTGTTGTTTCTTTACAATGGCCACAGTTAGGCTCCCAAAAATAGAGAATCGTAAAATCCTTCTGCACATCGTAAAGGGAAACAGGTATCCCGCTGTATGAATCCATTACAAGATCACGGGCTTTTTTGCCGATGAGATTGGGGCGAAGAAGCTCAATTTGCTTCCTCAGGTCGTCCTTAAACTCCTTTGATACCCAGTCTGCCTTCCCTGAAAGATATATATCATCGGCCAATTTTACCATCACAGCATCATGGCCCATTATTTCACTCTCCCTGAAGTGGTTGAATAAATAGACTGCTACAAACTGATAGACCTTGTTATTGCCTTCGCACTTTTTAACAAGCTTATCGATCTCCCTGTTTATTGAATCTGGTGCCTGAATTACAACATTTGTAAAAAAGGTATTGAGACGACTATATATAATAGGTGTCCTCAATAATCTCTCATCAGTGAAGTCGATATTATCAAAGTAATGATCCTTATTATAATTATAATTCAGAATCCATCTTATTGAATCGGGATTAGCAACAACAGCGGGTATGGTGAAATTAGGGATCTCTGGTGGCAGCATAGCTTTGACGAGCCCTGAGAGAAGGTTTCCATTATTCACCTCTATCACAGACTTCAGATATTTCATCATTCTTGCCTCCAGTGATTTTTGTTCAGCTGTCAGAATTTTCACAGAGTCGTTGTTATGTTTGTTATTCTGGACCCTTTTCTGGAGTTCCGCAGACTTTTGCTGCATAGACATCCAGTTTTTCTGATAAGTTATGAAAGCGCTGTTTTCATCAGAACCGATAAATTTAAGGGTATTGAAATAATCATTATAAACACAGCGAAGTGAAAAATACTGGTCAGCGGCTATAAGTATTTCAAAATACTTCCTTCCTGGAAGAACGATCATATATATACCCTGAGGTAATGTTTCTTTTCCCCTGAAAATCCCGTGGGCCGACCTGTCAAGTTTTAAAGTATCCTTAATGTATTGCTTGTCACCGAGATGGTAAGCCATGAAAACTGTCGAATCAGATAGTCCATCAAGAGTAACCTCGATCTCATAACCGGTTTTTAACTGACCGAAGAGTATTGCCGGAAATATCGACAACAGAACAACTATGAAATACTTTCCCATTTGCAAATCAGAATTTATTGAATCTGACAAAATTAGCTAATGCAATTTCTCTGCCAAAGTTTGAATAGGTAAATATTAATAAAATATATTGTACTTTTGTTTATCAACCTATAACCTGAAATGAAGATCTCTCTTCTTGTTCCTGTGTATGATTATGATATCATAGCGCTTGTTCATGGAATGAAAAGCGGACTGGGAAAAGTGCCTGAATTCATTGAAATACTGATCGGTGATGATGGTTCATCCGCCGAATTTAAAGAGAAATACCGAGCTATCGAAGGGGAAGGAGTAAGGCTTATATCCTCTGAAAAGAATATTGGCAGGGCCGCTATCCGCAATAAACTGGCGATGGAGGCATCAGGAGATTATCTCCTTTTTATTGATGCTGATACCGTTCTGCAGGGCACATCAGAAACATATTTTCGTAACTGGCTTTCAATGATGTCAGTCTACAAAGTAATCTGCGGCGGAGTTTTATACCATGATGCACCTCCCGGAGACCCGGATAAGCTCCTGAGGTGGACATACGGAAAGTGGTACGAACAACGTAAGGCTTCTGAAAAGAATAAGAACCCTCATGAATGGTTCACTACTTTTAATGTAATGATAGAGAAATCTGTCTTTTCAAAGATCAGGTTCAATGAAGGTCTGAAACAATACGGTTATGAGGACACTCTTATGGGCTACCAGCTTAAGAAAGCCGGGATCGATGTGCTTCATATCGATAACGGACTCGTTCACGAAGGGCTTGAAACAAATAAAGAGTTCCTGAATAAGACTAAGCTCGGAATTGAAAACCTGAGCAGGCTGTATGATAATGTGACAGATAAACGGACATTCTCACGGAATGCTAAAGTTCTCAGAACATATAATTCACTTAGGTTCTTCAGATTGACAGGTCTCCTGGCCAGATTTTATATCAGGTACAGGGACAGGATGGAGATCAGGCTCGATTCCGGCAATATTTCACTTCTGCTGTTCAGGTTTTATAAAGAGGCAATGTTCTGCACCTACAGGGAGATCCATAAGCGAAAAAAGGTTAATCCTATTTTCTGATACTTCTCAACTTAATTTATTGTGCGAAGCTTATTCTATAGGTATTTTAAAGATAATATTCGCAGTTGTTTAATCTGCTATATAGTAGTTAAATACATTCTAAAACACCTCCGTTTTAATAAGGGCAATATTTCCGTCTTCCCGGGTTTCAGCCCTGAGTATGAAATTAAAGCGATCCTTCATTGTACAGAGGAAAAAATCTGAAGGAGGGGAGAATCTTATATTATCCTGATTAAAAAATCTCTTTCCGGAGGTCTCCATGAGAGCTGTTATCATCTCATCAGATGCACTGTTTTCGCCCAGAAGTCCATCTTTTATAAAGTGCGCACAAAGAAGGTCCTCCTCTGCCGACTGAGTGGCCCGGTATCCCATGGCAACAAGCGATACATGATCTGGCTTCATCGCCTGAATGAATCTTACAACAGCACCTGAGTTTACAAGACTTCCTGTGATGACAACGTCGGCCAATGATGCGTTTATCAGCCCCTGGGTGCCGGCTGTTGTGGTGTGGATTACAGTTTTTCCATGAAGATCAGCCTGCATTATTTCAGTCGGACTGTTTCCAAGGTCAAAACCAGGAATCATCTTTTCATCCCGTTCACCAACAAGGAGAGCATTTGAATATATTTTCCTTAAATTAAATGCTGCTTCAACATCCCCGGTGGCAATAATTCTCTCGGCACCTGAATCATAAGCATAGCAGCCTACAGAAAAGGCTCTGAATACATCAATTATTACAGTTATTCCCCTTGCCTTTCGTGCTCCTTCCACAAATTCAAGAATTTCAACCTTCATATTTTTTGAGCTTTAACAGGTGAAAATAGTAATTATTTGCCTGTTAATATTTCACACCCTACTGTATTTTGTATATTTGATACTTGTAGTTGTTTAAATCCCTTAATTGTTAAAAGGAGCAAAAAATTATGGCAAATCCTGTATTATGGGTTATGGAGCAGATAAAACGTTTAAATTATATTATCTGGCATACCCCGCTATCAGAAATCTCCAGAGGGAAAACATTTCTTTTTAAACAGCTGAAAATTCTGATGCTCGCTGCACGGGGATTTCTTAACGATAAAGTACAGCTCAGAGCTTCAGCGCTTACATTTTATTCACTTCTCTCCATAATACCTGTAGCAGCTATTGCTTTTGCAATTGCTAAGGGCTTTTCACTGGATGAGAATCTGAAGGAGCTGATAACAGATAAATTTCAGGCGCAGCAGGAAGTTCTTAACTGGGTATTGAAAAATGCCATGAGTGCCATTGAAGAAACACGGGGAGGACCAATAGCAGGTGTTGGAGTGGTAGTGCTTTTCTGGTCTGTGATGTCATTGCTGAATCGTATCGAAACTTCATTCAATCACATCTGGCAGGTCAGATCCTCACGTCCATGGTACAGAAAATTTACAGATTATCTCACTATTATGCTCATTGCTCCTGTATTTATTATCCTCTCAAGCAGCATAAAAGTTTTTATAAGTACAGAACTTGCCGAATTTATGGTAAGGGCACCTATACTTGATTTTTTCAAGCCGGTAATCAGTTCTCTCATCAAATTCACACCCTATCTTATCAGTTGGACTATTCTGACTATATTATTCATTATTATGCCTAATGCAAAGGTTAAGTTTGTTCCAGCGATGATATCAGGTATTATTGCCGGAACGATTCTGCAGATATTGCTATGGGTATATCTTGATCTTCAGTTCGGAATAGCAAAACTTAGCGCCATATACGGAAGCTTTGCCGCAGTTCCGTTATTGCTGATATTATTACAGTCCAGCTGGATCGTAGTTTTACTTGGTGCGGAGCTTACCTTTGCAAATCAGAATTTTGCTCACTATGAGCTTGAATCATTATCACTGAATATAAGCAACTATCAGAAACGGGCTGTTGTGATAATGGTCCTTCATATGATCATCCGCAATTTTGCGATCGGCGAAAAGCCTATCAGCGCCGAAACGATAGCTCATTCGCTTAAAATTCCAGTACGCCTGGCCAGGGATGTCCTTCAGGATCTAACAAATGCACAGCTTGTTTCCGTTCTTCATGAAAATGAGCATAAGGAGAGATTATACCAACCTGCAATGGATATTAATATTATGAGTATAAGCTTTGTCTTCTCGAAACTTGACAAGAGGGGTATCGGACAGATTTTTGTCAGCAAAAACAGGGATTACACTAAGGTAATTGCTATCCTTGATAAGTTTGACAGGGTTATAGCAAAATCAGATTCGAATATTCTGATTAAAGATCTTTGATCTTATGGCCTGCACTTTTCTTTATTTTTAAAGGTTGTACTTCATAGTTCTCAACAAAACTTATGAAATCTGACCATGATTTCCATTTATGAAATAAGTAGTGAGAAAGATTTACAACAATCTTCATTGTCTCCTTTTCCTTCGTCCAATAGCCGATGAGATTCCCGGTCGGAAATACCTTGTCGTTTGAACTTATAACGGCATAATCCCATCTGAAGCCAGGTTCTTTCTGTTCCATTATCCTGTTATATAACCATCGCAGTTCATCATGAAGTGATTTGACCGTTCTCACAGGTACCCTGTCGATATTTGTTTTATAGGTTCTTTTGTCCCCGAACATCCGGATATAAAAGTTCTCCATATTTTCCTCGCTTATATTGTTCAGGGTAGATTCGAGTATATTAAGAGGTATGCCATAATGGTCGTCAGCAGGAATCGGCGTACCATTTACGGCAATTGTCACATCGGGTTTAATACCTGTCTTGAGTGATAGATATTCAGCGGCCCATACGCCCATTGACCATCCAATAAGCGTTATCTTCTCATATGTTTTGATTTCCGGCAGGACGAAAGCCTCATCGGCAGAATAATTGTAAAAAAGTATGAAATCAAAATCATCATTGCAAAGGGGAATGAAAACATTTTCATCAGTACCCCATCCTCCATATACAACAATCAGTCTGTTATTCTTCTCTCGTCTGCTGATATAGGTCTTCATATACTCTATACAGGCTTAAAATACGTTTAGGAATCCCCAATTCCCCCCAAAAAAACAAAGAAAATTATTAATTGTGCCATTTTTGCTGCCCTTAATATAAAAATCCAAGGGTTTAAGTTGACATACGGACAAAAAAAAAGAGGAGAAAGGGTGGTTGTGAAAATCAGAGAGCGGGCTTTATTATTAGATAATTCCCGTGTCTACTGTCTGATAAAAGGATGGAACCAAGGAAAGCTGGCGCTAGTCCTGAAGGCTCCTGATGTGAAAGTCAATGTCTGCAATACAATCCTGTTGATTTTCACTCACAACCCTTGCTCAACTCCTCTTAATACCAATAGCATGAGCTTGGTAACAAAAGTATAAAATAAATATTGGTTTGTCAAATATTTATCTAAAATATTTATCATATACCTGTGTTATAAATGATAAAATTTTACTTAATTTTGGTAGAATCAGGTCACAAAATACTGATAATACCATGGTTGCAGAACTTGAAAAAATATTATACGACGACGGAGGCGGATTCAGGGCATCATATATCACCGACTCGGGAGGATTCTGGCACTTTCATCCTGAATTTGAGCGGGTATTGAATATAAAATGCAATGGCACAAGGATAATTGGGGATAGCGTGGAACTCTTTGACCGTTATGATATGGTCTTGATAGCCGGGAATATTCCGCATTGCTGGAATTATTACAAAACAGAGAGTAACCTGCCTGAAAAACATGGGATAATTGTCCATTTTAAACCTGATTCAATAGGGGAATCGCTTTTGTCACAACATGAAATGCATAGCCTTAAAGACCTTCTCAATGAGGCTGAAAGAGGTATAGTGTATTCAGTGGAAGATGCAAAGATGGCCGCCGTTCACCTCGAACAAATGGTAATGAATAAAGGAATTGATAAGATGATTGATTTCTTTCATACTGTCAGAATTTTATCAAATTCCGAAAGAAAAGGATATATCTGTTCAGAAAATTACAAGCTTGCTTTCGATGAAAGAGGCAATAAACGGATGACGGATGTTTATACTTACATAAGGGAAAACTATTTTAAGCAGATATCTCTGGAAAAAATAGCAAAAATTGCAAAGATGAGCCCGTTTTCCTTCAGCAGATACTTCAAGAAAAACTGCGGAGCAGGGTTCGTTGAATACCTGAACAGGGTAAGAACTAACAAAGCCTGCTACCTTTTAAGGGAAACGGAATACCAGGTTCAGGATATTGCATCTGAATGCGGCTTTGCCAGCATCTCCAATTTCAATAAGCAATTCAGAAAAACTGAAGGCATCTCCCCGAGAGATTACAGAGCCCAGTTTAAATAAGTGCGTGAATTGCTCACAGAATTATATATTTACACTTAAAATCATAAATATATGGCAATGACATTGCTTGAGAAAATACTTGCTTCACATTCGAATTATGAGGTCGTTCATCCGGATGAAATTGTTGATGTTGAAATTGATGCCAGAGTTGCACGCGACTTTGGCGGTGCAAATGTTGTAAAGAATCTCAGGGATTTCGGGTTAAATGTTGAAAATCCTGTAAAAACACTTTTTACTTTTGACTGCAACCCAACCGGTTCTGATCAGAAATATGCTGTAAATCAACATTTATGCCGTTTGAGATTCTCATGCAAATATCCTTGGTGCAATCGGCGCCTTCGGTCAGGGAATGGGCGATATGGATATATCTGCCGCATGGCATGAAGGAAAAGTATGGTTCAAGGTACCTCATTCGGTGAAAATTATATTGGAAGGGTCGGTACCGGAAAATGTAACTTCAAAAGATATTGTACTTAACCTTCTTAAGATATTTGGCGCCAATTCGTTGCTGGGTTATTCAATCGAAATGGAAGGACCAGCTGCCGAAAGAATGAGCCTCGATGACAGGATCACTGTTTCATCAATGGCAACAGAAATGGGCGCTATTATAATCCTGTTTGCACCATCTGCTGAAATAATTGATTATTGTTCCAAAATAACCGGTAAAGAGCTTAAACCACTCTTTGCTGACAAGGATGCAGAATATCTTAAAACCTTCCGTATTGACGTCACCAGATTCAGACCTATGGTGGCAAGGCCGGGAGAACCCCACGATACTGTTGATATCACTGATGTTACCGGAACTAAAATCGACTCGGCTTTTATAGGCAGCTGCACCAACGGAAGAATGAGCGACATGTACAGTGCGGCAGAAATACTGAGAGGAAGGAAGGTAGCTCCGGCTGTTGTTCTTAAAATAGTTCCCTCAACCGATTCTATTTGGAAACAATGCCTCGACGAAGGATTAATCACCATATTCAAGGATGCAGGTGCACTCGTATCAAATGCCGGCTGTGCCGGCTGTGCTGCCGGACAGGTTGGACAGAACGGAGCAGGTGAGATAACAATAAGCACGGGAAACAGAAATTTCCCCGGCAAGCAGGGTAAGGGCAGCGTATACCTTGCATCTCCGGCGGTAGTTGCTGCATCTGCAGTTGCAGGCTTCATAACCACGCCTGACAATATCCCCGATTCACCAGCCCTGTTTTCAGTTATTAAAAAAGGAGAAAAGAGTGAAAAGCAAGCTCAGGGTCAGAGTACTCCCGAAACAAGGGAAGAGATACTTGAAGGACGAGTCTGGATAATCAGTAAGGACAACATCGATACAGATATGATCTTTCATAACAGGTACCTTGCAATTACAGATATCAGGGAGATGGGCCAGTATACTTTTGACAATCTGAAGGGATTCGAGGACTTTTCAAAAAAAGCAGGAAAGGGAGATATAGTTATTGCCGGCAAGAATTTTGGCTGCGGAAGCTCCAGGCAACAAGCTGTGGATTGTTTTGTTTCACTTGGTATACAGGCAGTTATAGCGGAGTCATTCGGTGTTATATACGAAAGAAATGCAATAAACGCCGCTTTTCCCGTAATTTCTGCCCCTGCCCTCAATGAGATGAATATCGCCGACGGCGACCAGATAAGGCTAAATCTTAAAACGGGTGAAATTGTGAATCTGAATAATAGTGAAGTATATAAGACATTACCCTTTTCTGATGTTCAGCTGAAAGTCTACCGGCGCGGAGGCTTACTTGGAAAGTAAACTGAAAATTCAGATGCCGTAAAACCCTAAAACCATCCCACACATGAAACCGCTGACCTTTGCCGAAAAAATATTTAATGCACCTGCTGGCGCCATTGTCTTTGCACAACCTGATATTATTCTGACACACGACAATACCTCCAGTATCTACCAGACTTTTCAGAAAATGGGAGGAAGGAGGTTGCGGATGCTGATCAGATGCTTGTTGTCCTTGATCATAATGCACCCCGGCCGATGCAAAGCTTGCAACACAGTACCAGGATATCAGGAATATTGTTGTACGTCACGGAATAAAAAAGTTTTATGACGCAGGGAAAGGGATCTGTCACCAGGTAATGTCATACCATGCCAGACCCGGAATGCTGATTGTGGGGAGTGACAGTCATACATCCACTGCCGGAGCATTCAATGCTCTGGCGGCCGGCATTGATCGTACGGAATCCGCAGGAATATGGAAGAGAGGAGAGACATGGTTCAGAGTGCCTGAATCAATAAAAATAAACCTTTCCGGACGATTAAGGGCAAATGTAAGCGCCAAGGATCTTGCTTTATGGATAATTGGAATGCTGGGATCAGATGGCGCAAATTATATGTCGGTGGAATATCATGGTGACGGACTTCAATCTCTCGATATTTCAGACCGTATGACACTGGCAAATCTTGCTTCTGAAATGGGTGCAAAAAATGCTGTATTTCCCGCAGATGATATCCTTTCGTGGTTCTATAACGAGCCTGTTGCAGGAGTATGGGCCGATGAAGGTGCCACATATTTCAGGGAGATAAATATTGATCTGAATGAAATATTTCCGGTTGTATCAGCTCCGCATAATGTGGATAATGTAAAATCAGTGGCAGATGTTGAAGGAACGGTAGTTCAGGAAGGTCTGATTGGAACATGTACAAACGGCAGGATAGAGGATTTGAGAATTGCTGCAGCTATATTAAAAGGAAAAACTATAAAGGAATATTTTCAGCTTAATATCATTCCTGCTTCAGCAAAAATTTATCTTCAGGCGATGGAGGAGGGGATAATCGCAGATTTTATTAAGGCGGGAGCAAACGTACTTACTCCTTCCTGCGGGCCCTGCCTGGGTACCGGTCAGGGTATCCCTGCAAACGGACATACCGTAATATCGACTGCCAATCGCAATTTCCCCGGTAGAATGGGAAATAAAGCTGCTCAGATATATCTGGCATCACCTGCAACTGTGGCAATTTCTGCCCTGTCGGGTAAGATTACCCACCCGGAAAATAGTCATGGGGATGAGATCTTTCCTTTCACTGCAGTTCAGAGTAAAACATCTGAGATTAAGCAGGGTGAAAACAGGAAACGGGGGAATGTCTGGAATTATTCGGATGTGGATAATCTCAATACCGATCAGATGTTTGCCGGAAAACATACATATAATGTTCTCAGTTCTGACCCGGCAGCTATTATTCCACTGCTGTTTGAAGATTTTGATCCCGGATTCAGCAAGAATGCAGGTAAAGGCGATATAATTATTGCCGGTGAGAATTTCGGATGCGGCAGCTCCAGGGAACATCCTTCTGTAGGACTTGCCTATATCGGGATAAAAGCTATAATTGTTAAATCGGTAAACAGGATCTTCTATCGCTCGTCAATTAACCAGGGCCTTGCACTTATCGTTCACAGAGAGGCTGTTGAAGCGTACAAACCGGGTGATGTGGCAGATATTGATTTTAATAATGCCGTAATAACTATTGGAACTGCAAAATTTACCTTTGAACCGCTGCCTGAAAAGCTGAAGCAGATTATCGATATGAAAGGCCTTGTCAACTATATGAGAGCACTTTGAAGATCCTTTGTGTCCTTTGAGCAACCTTAGAGTCCTACGTGTTAAAATGGCTTAATCCATCTTTCTCTACACATTTTGAAATTGAGGTTGCAGGAATAGAAAAAAAATGTAATTTTGCGGCTGATTTGGTTCCGTAGCTCATCCCGATAGCAATCGGGAGGATAGAGCAACAGGGAAGAGTTTTAAAGTAATATTTTGGTTCCGTAGCTCAGTTGGATAGAGCAACAGCCTTCTAAGCTGTGGGTCGTGCGTTCGAGTCGCACCGGAATCACAAAGAAGATTAAGGAGTTAGAGAAATTTAGCTCCTTTCTTATTTTGTATATTTCATTAAATTTTCATGTAGTTCAATCCAATATAATAATCTGAACTACGACTGTTGATAAACAAAAAAACCGGCTTTTTGATTCCGGGTCTTCAATTTGTTGTCAAGCTGCAGGAGTTGTCATGATATAGGGAATTTATCTTGTGAAAGTAGGCGAAGCGGGAAGGCGATTACATATACCGCCTGTTTCACATAGTTATTTATTATTAGTCAAATTTGTATTTAGAATTTTAAACTATAACTAATTGAAGGAATAATAGGAAAATAGCTTTGCTGTTTTAATACTGTTTTTGCTGGGATTGCTACACCATGCTGATCAAATTTATAAGTTGTATCAAGATAATAGTAGTAAGGATTCTGACGGTTGTAAAGGTTGTAGATATTTATGCTCCAGGTTCTTTCACCCCATTTCTTTGTTTTATTAAAATTAATCCCGATATCAAGTTTATGATAAGATCGCATCCTGTATGAGTTAAGATCATTATATACCTGTCCAAAGTTAACATACGTATTTAAATCAGTATTTACACCAGGAATCATTTTATATTTAGCGTCCGCAAGAGTATATGGATTGCCTGTTCCATAAACCCATGTAGCTGAAAACTGAATATTACTTTTTATTTTCTGAAGATAGACAATGCTAATATCATGTGTCCTGTCATACTTGAAAGGATATGAATTCCCATTATTTTTATTCTCAAACTTACGCGTCGATTTAGAATAGGTATATGCTACCCAGCCTGTTACAGAACCTCTTGTTTTTTGAAGAAGACATTCCAGACCGTAAGACTTGCCCTTACCATTTGTTGCGACCTGGGTTTGCCAGTCGGATCCGGATGGAAGTGTTGCAACTCCATCTTTGTAGGTGATAAGATTATTCATGGTTTTATAATAGGCTTCAAGGCTTACCTCATACATTCCGTTCCTGAAAGTTCTTTCAGCCCCAATTGCATATTGTTTTGATAGGGAAGGCGAAATTGTATCAGTTACAGGAACCCAGATATCATTCTGCATATTCGGACCTGAGCCTGTAAGTAAATGAATATACTGATTCATTAAAGAATAAGAAGCTTTTAGCAGAGTGTTTTTACTTACCATGTAGGTTGCAAGAAAACGTGGTTCAAATGAATTATAATTCTGGTTTGATATCTGATAATTAGTGACTCTAAAACCGAAATTTGTAAATAACCTGGTACCGATTGAAATCTCATTTTCAAGATATATCGCATTCTCCATACCATTCTGCTTTTTACTCCCAAAACTGGTGTCAATTACAGCGTTGTTTTCGAAAGATTTGTATGATGTTGTATTAGGATTGAAATGATGATAAATGGAAGCACCTCCAAATTTCACCTTGTAATTCTGATTAAAATAATAATCGAAATCAGCCTTTAATGACAGGTCAACAATCCCAGACCAGTAACTGGCTGATACCTCTCTCTTTACATCGTTGATGGTATATGTGCTTGAAAAATCATTAGCAAGACGGTACCTGGTTGAATAAATAGTAAGATTGGAAAAGAGCTTGTTTCCATAAAGATGATTCCACCGGAATGATCCAAGAATATTACCCCATTCAAGAATCTGTTTATTTAAGTCGCCATGAATTTTTTGCTTAGTTAATATCTTATCCCCGCCGGAATAAAAACTTAAATAGAGCCTGTCCTTTGGTGAGAATATATGGTTTATTTTCGCATTCAGGTCATAAAAGTTGTATCCGAATGATGTGCCATTAATTGAAGTTAATCTGGTTAATGGTCTTGTAATGAGATCGTACATGAATCTGCGAACCGAAAGCATATATGAAGAAGTGTCTTTTTTAATTGGACCTTCAACCATAATCTTTGAGGAAATTATTCCAATCATTCCATTCCCGTGGAACTCTTTCATATTTCCTTCCTTCATTTTGACATCCACAACAGAAGATAATCTGCTTCCGTAATGAGCAGGGAACCCGCCTTTAACAAGCTTCATGCTGTTAATTGCATCAGAATTAAAGGTTGAAACAAACCCTCCCAGGTGGTTTACATAATACACCGGAACGTCATCAATGACCATCAGATTCTGATCGGGGCTTCCACCACGGACATATAAGCCGCTGGATGCCTCATTCCCGGACTGAATCCCGGGCATTAGTTGCAGTGATTTTAATATGTCAGATTCACCTCCGAGAGCAGGCATGGCAGTAACTTTTGAAACGGGCACAGAAACGACACTCATTTCCTTTCTCCTTTCATAAGTAACTTCTTTTTCAGCGCTTACAATTACTTCGTCAAGTATATTCCTGCTTTTCAAGGCAAAATTAAGCTTTTGACTCAGATTAGATTTAACTAATAAGGATGAGGGAGAATATCCAACAAAAGAAGCCTGAATTATAACTGAATCTTCTGATGGATTCAGGGTTAGGATATAATAACCATAGCTATTTGATATCGCATAATTTAAATGGTCTGATGTAACTATTGTAGCGCCGGAAATTACTTCAGCTGATGCTGAATCCCTGACATAACCATTAATGGATATCTTCTGAGAATACCCGTTAGTATAAAATGCCAGAAGAGAAAGGAAAAATATGAACCTTTTAATCATTTACCGTACGATTATTACTTTTTCATCTGATGAATAGCCTGCAAAGATTCCATATCCACCTGTAATATTCGAATAAAGATTTATTGGCTCACTCATACCGGAGAAAATATCATTATGAAGGCTGAATAAATATGCAAACTGCTTTTCTTTGTATTTATAATAAGATTCTGAAACTGACCTGAAACTGATCTTCAGGTTATAATCTGACCACGGATCAGTAGCAAAATAAATTTTTACTGAACAATGTTTTCCATCAAACATTTTATCTGTGAAAACCAGAGTCTGGGGATTATAATCAAGCAGTCCAGTTGATGTTATTATAGGGTCAGAGTTTTTCTCAAACCAGACCCCCATGTTATAGTTATAGATAACATCGTGTGTTTCCAGTTCTACTTCATAAAAGGATGGCCCGGATAAATCCTGGAAATCCAGTTTAAGTTCATTTATTGTCAATCCATCCTCATCAATTAGAACTGAATCAGTACATATATAGCTTTGTAGCACTGTTTTCTCCGGAATTATATCCTCACAAAAAATGCTTTCCAAACCTGGAGCGATGACCTCCAGGGAATAATTATTATTTCTTTCAGCCAGAATGTGTGAATAGTAATATCCGGATTCCAGGTACATTGTATCAATGATGACGCCATTTTCCCTCACCATAACCGACGCATCTGTAATATCGGGAGGTATACTTTCCAGTATTCCAATGGTTTTTGATAAATGGACTTTTATCCTTGAATCCTCGGTAAAAAAGCTGTTTACAACTATTTTAGGATCTGGCTGAGGCAGCTCTATATCGATAACCTTCTTACACGACAGAGAAGCAGAGAAAAAAATAATAAAAGCGAGGATTTTTAGCAAATGACTCATTAAAAATTAAAATTTAATCTGTAAGAAAATACGGATTTATTGCTATTTGCAAAAGGTGCTTCTGGTTTATTCGTGATTGAGAATTTATACATTAAATCCAAGCTGAACTTACGTTTTTTTGTGTATAAAGAAATTCCCGGACTCAGATAACCACTAAAATAGGTAGATTCTTTATCAAATCCTTCCCAATTTGGACTGGGATCAATCTTATAATGATAAATACTGTAATAAGGGCTGAACTCAAGAAATGGCTTAATTCTGGAAGCTGGCAATAGTGCATATCTCACGAAGCCACCAAAGTTGAAATCAGTAAATTTCGTAATTGTATGATCCAGATAAAACCCTGAAAACTCAGGTCCAAACGATATGTGGTCATTAATATTAAATCCATATCTGATGGCAAACACCCATTTTGTGTATATCCCGTCAAAAAAATATGAATCCAGGTAAGGGTTGAATTGAATCCCAATTGAACTATTCTTAGTGTTATCCTGAGCCTGAACAGGAGCAACAAAAAAAATCAGACATGTGAAGCAAAGTAGAATTGATAAGTTCTTCATATTGTATTATTTAAAGATTATTAAAATCAAATTTAAGAGGAATTACCTTAATGATTTGTTAATTAAACCAGCTTTATTGTTAATTATTTCACAATAAATATCAAACAATTTCTAATGCTTTTCTGCTAGTATTGTGTGATTTTTCATGGTTAGGTATCTGTTCTTTTAGAAGTAAATTTTCACTCAGCAGGAACCCCAATGAAGTCTGAGGCCAGCGGGTATGAGCAGAAAGTTTTGGTGGCTAAGTCCAGCCGGTCACTGATCGAGGTACTTAAGACGAGAAATTGTCCCGGTGCGCAAGACACAAAGGCACAATTTTTGCCATCCGATAGCGATCGGGACCGGCATACAATAAAACTGTCCCGTGGCAGGACCTGTCCAGAGCCGGTTTTACGAAACTGGTAAACTGTGTTAAGTTTTGTGTCATGATAAACTGTCCAGGTGCGATGTGAAAATTGTGACGAGCTTTTTGCTCATACCCACTGTTAGAATTCGTGCAATTTTTAAATTGTCAACCTGATAAATTTATCCCGGTTACAGTAATTGCCCAGATTCGACTTTATTGGATTGATAGACGGACGAGAAGTTTGCTTCCCGACGTAACGCTCAAGCTTAATTGAAACTCTGTAATAATGATTAGAAATTAAAATTAAGCCTGTAAGAAAATACAGGTTTATTAAATATTATATCAGGTCTATCCGTTATCATGAATTTATACATTAAATCCAAACTGAACTTGCGGTTTTTTGTGTATAAAGAAATTCCCGGACTCAGATAACCGCTAAAATAGGTCATATCATGTTCAAATCTCTCCGAAGTAGTCTTCTCATAATGAAAAATACTATAATAAGGGCTGAACTCAAGAAATGGCCTGATCCTGGAAGTTGGCAATAATGTATATCTCATGAAGCCCCCTAAGTGGAAATCAGAAAAATTGATATTATCATGATGCCTGAAATACCCTGAGACCTCAGGGCCAAACGATATGTGATCCTTAATATTAAAACTGTATCTAAAAGCAAATATGTACTTTTTGGATATCCCATCAAAATAGTATGAATCCAGATACGGGTTGAATTGAATCCCAATTGAACTATTCTTAGTGTTATCCTGAGCCTGAACAGGAGCAACAAAAAAAATCAGACATGTGAAGCAAAGTAGAATTGACAAGTTCTTCATTTAGTAAGATTTAAAGATTATTAAGATCAAAATTAAGAGGAATTACCTTAATGATTTGTTAATTAAACCAGCTTTATTGTTAATTATTTCACAATAAATATCAAACAATTACTAATCCTTATCTTTCAGCATTGTGTGATTTTTCATGGTTACCCATCTGGCCTCTTCGTCAGCCGTAGCGACTTCGACGACCTACGGCTACGCAACGGCGATGAAGGCAAAAGATGCTGTCTTGGTAGCAGTATTTCCCGGTAGATATACTTGATAGATAGTTGAAATATAACTCTTGAGATGTTTGGGAGCATTACTAACCTGTCAAGGCCTGACGGTGTCCCGCGAAGCCTTTGTCTTGATATAACGAATTTATCTCTCGTAGGAAGGCGCAGCGGGAGGCAATTACATATACCGCCTGTTAGGTGGCGTAGTAAATTTATATTTAATCTAAGTATGCGTTTTATATTCGGTGTGAAATAATCTATTATTATTTGACATTCAACAAATTATACAATAGTTTATTGAAGATTGATCATTTCTTTGATGGAACAAGTTCAAAATTATGCATTGGTTTATAGTCCATTACCCATAGGAATGGGAAAAGAAGAAATATTCCACCAATAATTGCGCCTACATTAGCTTCCTCATTTCTAACCAGAACACCGTTAAAATCTTCATACCCATCAGATGTAATTTTAAGAATTGTCGTAGTGCCAACAATTTTTGTATCTGTATGGGTATAGGGTGTCGTACCCACTGGCTCTCCATTCATGTAGAGCTTTGCTCCAGAAGGAGAAGATTGTAATACTGTTGTACTTGCACAACTAGACAATAGAATTGTTAAAATTAGCAATACAGCAGTGATCTGAATAATGACTTTTTTTCTCATAGAATAAATTTTTAATCAATTGGAATTTATTTGTAAAATTATAAGAAAGCATAATAGGGATCATTTTTAATAAAAATGCAATTAGATTTTGGGTTAGGAAGTTTTGAAGAATACAAACAAAATTCTAAGGTAAGCATTTTTTTAGGTTTGATTAATCTGTAAGTGGGTAGTTTTATTGATTCCTGGTAATTTTTGGGAGGGAAATTTATTTGTCCTCTTAACTTTGATAAGTGATGAATCGTTGTTTTCTAAAACATAAAGTATATGTATGATACATTTATAATTTATTCAATCAGTAAAATACTATTCCTTTTGCTGAATTAGGAAAATATATTATTCCAACATCCAATTTAAATATTGATCAAGTAAAGTTGAATAGTCATTTGGAATTTCATGGCCCATACCGGGTTTAATTGTTATTTTATTATTTCCTCCCTTTTTGCCAATTTTGCTTATCAAATTTTTCTGGTCATTTATTGCCCAATCATTTTCACCGGTTATTATGGCCATTTTTTTGTTATTAGCAACAAAATCGCTAACTGAATTATCGGAAACATCAGGAACTACGGGACAGGTTAAAACCAAACCATATACGGGTACAAATTTATTGAAAGCAAAATATATGGAAATGTTACCTCCTGATGACATACTTGTAAAAATAACCTGACTCTTGTTTATTGGATATTTATTTAAAATCTGTTCAAATATTTCTTTGAATTCTTTATTCGTCTTTTCATCGTTTAACTTCCACTGAAAAGTATTATACGTCAGGTAAATATACGACTGCATGTATACTGTTATAAACTTTTCCTTCATCATTTTTGAAGTCCAGGTTCTTTTTGATATTTCAATATTCCAACCATCTCCGTGAAAAACGAATAATACGGGATATTGCTTCTCCTTTGAATAATTTTCAGGCAGACAAACTTCATATTTCACATGCGATGCATTATTTAAACTATCCTCGATGAGTTTATCTAATTTTGCAAGTCGTATAAACTCCGGATTATTTATAAGAGAATCATTTTTCACGCCTTGTAACCCCATGAAGTATCTTTTTTTAATCCATATTCCCAATTCTCCATAGACTTGGATATACTAGTTCTCCCACACAGAAAATTAAGTTTAGAGGTCGCATCTTCATCATGATCAGGAAATTTTTTTCGGGCATACTCGACAACAATAATGGCAGAATCAACTTTGCCTGTTTCAAAGTATTTTCTTGCTACCCTGTCAAGTTCCTCATAGGATTTTATTTTATCCAGCTGGCCAAATGCTGTTATATTTAAAACATACAGCAAAAAAGAGGTAACTATTAGTATCGATTTCATAATCTTTTATATAGGCGGTTTTTGTAGTTGAATCAATCAATAAAGTAATCCGATATTGGGCAAACCTGTTCAGTTAACCTATCTCCATATCACAGAGCGTTTTTTACAGTGGCAGCTAACGGTTGGCGGTATGAAAAGTTGCCGTTTGCAGGTGATTTCCTGTCAAGTTACACAAAAGTTGAAGCGAGCTACAACCCATGATTAACCTGCTGTCTCGGCAATTTTTTACACCGCGTGTTGTGCGTAGTTATTTTTTTATTTCCAATAGATATAAAAATATCTCACTGGCATGCCATGTATGTGGCGAACTATTTTGTTCATGAACATAAGTTGAATCAACAGTTGCCATGCCTTTGTAGTTTGCTTGACTTGCTTTTATTTCCCATGTAAGCGGATAATCACGATTACTTATCGGGGACTTTTTTTCTCCATGAAAATGGTCGCAAGCCCAACCTAGATATGAATATCTTTTTCGATCATTAGCATCAACTCCAGGTACATAATGCTCTTTATAATCCCACCAAAACAAAGCTGAATAATTATCTGCAATATCCGGAATAATATATTTATCCGGAATCTTCATGGACTTTAATCCATATTTTAACCACTTGGTCTGATAAACAGGTACCTCATGAAAATCTGATCTGCCTTTTATATAGGTGCCAGACTTTTCTTTGACTTCAAACTTATTAACTTCTTTTAAAATCTGGCTAACAAGTTTACTTGTGCTGTCTGAAAAAAATGAAAGAATATATAAAGTTTGTCCTAAATTGTCAGCTTCGGTTTCTCCAGCATTATTTCTATCATATGGATCGCTAAGTGATAAAGCCCAATCCTTAATAAGTCCTATATTCCCGGTAATATTTAAACACATGGCCATCATTGCTGCATCCCGCCGCCAAGGTTTTGAATAAACATATAAATTTGGAACAGGCATACCATAAATAATGTTGATAAGTATTTCCTGATGAAGAACTTTCATTATTCCTGGATATTTAAAGTTTTCAAAATCTGGTAATTTTATAAAACTCTCTGTTCCTGGAATAACTTTACACTTAGAATCTTCTGTTATTTTAACTGATGAAGAGTCTTCAGTAATGGAGATCCAACTCCCATTAATTGTTTTCAATATAACCGTATACTCTGCCGGTAGAATATATTCCTTAGAGACACTCCATTTAAAAAGAGTATCAGTTGTGATTGCGTTGATCAATGCACCATGTTTGTAAATTATTTTTGTTCGGTTTCCCATACCAAATTGAAACCATTTCACATCTGGCATATCGCAACTTCCACCAAATTCATACCTGAAACTATCTAGTTCGGTACGATAGGCTGAGAGTGAATTTTGAACCTTTAATTCCCAATTGTCTCTTTCACATGAGAAAAGACTTGAGATTAAAATAATTAATAGTAATTTATTCATTATAAGTATAATTTGTATGTAATACTAAATTTTCCATAATATTTTTAATTCGCTAATATGAGCATCTAAATTACACATGCCGCCTGTTATGGTGCGTTATTAATTTTCTAATTTAAATTTAATCGGGATACAATATTTAACGGGAACTACTTTCCCATTGCATTTTCCAGGATTCCATTTTGGTATTTTTCCTACAATTCTTAAAGCTTCTCTGTCTGCAAATTCATATATTCCTTTGAAAATTGTTTTGTTTGTCAAGTTTCCATCAGTTTCTACTATAACGGAGATATAAACAAATCCTTGAAAATCAGCCCCATCGTCTGGCCAAATTATATTGTCTCTGACATATTTTTGCAACGAGTCGACTCCGCCAGGGAATTCAGGAAGATTGTCAACCATTGTATAAACGGTCCGGTTTGAGAGTGAGTCGAACTGAGTTTTACACTCTGTCTTGGCACTGTCTGTTTGTCCGAAAAGCAAGACTGTCCAAGATAATAGAAAAATTGTCAGAGAGTGTTTCATTGTCTAATCGCTTTTTTTATAATGCACCATAACCGGCCCGGCAATATGGGGAGGTTGTGTTACCCGACGAAGCACCGGGCAGAGTCCTGGTACTTTAGCCAGAAAGCTGTCACGGTGCAAGGAGGGTATGGCGCACTTTTTGCCGTCCGGGTACAAATTTTATAAACATTACGCGTGTCGCGGTACAAGTTTGATCGGAGCCGCGAGTTTATCCCCGGTTAGAAGTTTGGGGGCGTGCACTGGCGCGATCGCAGTATATATCATTACGAATCTGTCATGGGTGCAGGAGCAAAAGCAAAAAGTGTGACAAACAACTTACCCATATTGTCCGTGTTAGGTTCCTGTAGCATTAATTTAATCCTCCAGGATTATGTTTTGTATTTTTTCTTATGTGAATTAGGGCAAATTAACCCTTACTAATTTCAAGAAGGACCATTACTGTCCCGAAGTCAAGCAATCCGTGCATAATCGCAAAGTATGGAAATAATCTTGGCCATTTATATAAGATAACTTGATTAAACAGGCAAATGGTAAATACATCAATAACCTATATAATATAAAT
>JADKBK010000041.1 GCA_016715075.1 Bacteroidales bacterium | reverse complement strand
ATATTTGAAAAGCATAAGCTAGAATTTTTTAAATAAATTAGGTATGACCAAATATCTATAAACTTAAAAAAACTAGCTTATGCAACCGAAAGTTAACAAGAATTTATTTGATGGTCAATCATTTTATGTAGGAATTGATTATCACAAAAAGAGTTGGACAGTGACAATACTGGGAGAACAATATGAGCATAAGACAATGAGCCAAAATCCGGATCCGGATTTACTGGCTTCTTATCTTAAGCGGAATTTCCCAGGAGCCAATTATCACGCTGTATATGAAGCTGGGTTCAGTGGCTTTGAATCCTGTCGAAGGTTAAGAGATTTAGGGGTAGATTGTGTAGTTTACCATCCGGCTGATGTTCCAACCAGTCAAAAGGAAAAGCTTCAAAAAACTGATCCGACTGATAGCCGTAAATTGGCACGATCCCTAAGGAGTAATGATATTGAATCAATACATGTTCCGGATCCACAACTTGAAGCAGATCGGGCAATAGTTCGTCAGCGTTTTAGGATGATGAAAGATGTTACCAGAACAAAGAACAGAGTAAAATCCTTACTTTTTCAGTTTGGTATCGACATACCAGAACGATTTAGTGCAGCTCAGACAAGGCATTGGTCTAAAGTATATATCAACTGGCTAAAAGAACTTCCGGTACAACACAATAACCTGAGACAGACTCTTGATAACTATATCCGTTTTGGAGAGTACCAGAGGAAAGAATTATTAACCCTAAACAAACAAGTGAGAGATTTATCACAATCTGTTACCTTTATTGATAATTATAATCTTCTGGTAAAAATACCAGGTATTGGTTTAATGACCGCAATGACATTTTTAGTGCAAATAGGTGATGTTGCCAGATTTGCAAGCCTTGACGATCTTTGCTGCTATGTAGGATTGGTCCCCACAATGTATGGTTCAGGAGACAAGATGCAAACAGGCAAAATGATAAAGAGGGGAAGAAAAGAACTTAAGATAATGCTAATAGAAGCTTCATGGGAAGCAGTAAGGTTAGATCCTGCATTAATGGCAACTTTTAATGAGCTAAGCAAACGGATGAATAAGAATAAAGCCATCATTAGAATTGCAAGAAAACTATTAAACAGGATGCGTTCAATACTCATCAATAAAGCACAATACGAATTAGGAATTACTCAATAACAAGAAAAGTTTACAATAACCTTGGAAAATTGGATGGGGGAACAAACGATATAGTGGAATTGCAGCACCCAGCAATGGGAAGACCGCTTCACAGAGGTTACGTCCCCCTCCTTTTTAATATGAAAAATACATTGCGGCGATATAAAGACTGCTGATAGAAGATTGATTAAAGAGGTTTATTGTAATAAATTGAAAATATAGATTTGTAAGATGGGAGATTATTTTTTCTCTCTAAATGCAAAATAAGACAACTCAAGAACCCGTCAAGGCTATATGAACTCCACTTCGTTCCGGCCTTGACAGAACCTTGATTTGTCTTGAAGAAGCATTTAAGAGAGAAAAAAGTAATAAAAGTAAAAAATCTAGCTATTAAATTTGTTTTTCAACATAGAGTTCCACAGAGGGCTTTAAATAAACTGGGTTTTTGTCATTAAAATTCACTTAACTTTAAACACTTATTTGAATGATTATTAAAGTATCAAAATTTCCTATTCTTAGAATATATAGCACTCTGCCATGAAACTCCATCTCTTCAACATCGCAAACTTCAGGGACCGATGGCGGCGCCATGTTCCGGTGTTATTCCGAAAGTTTTATGGTCGAGAGTTTATCCTTCAGACCAGAATAACCTTATAGTTCTGACTTTACGGTCCCTGGTAGTGGAAACTGAAGGACATGTAATCCTTGTTGATACAGGCTGGGGTGAAAAGCAGGACGAGAAATTCTTCAGGCATGTGCATCAGCACAACGGTGAAGGATTGATCGATGGACTGAAAAAAAGGGGATTTAACCCGGAGGATATTACAGATGTGGTTCTGACACATCTACATGCAGATCATTGTGGCGGGGGAGTGAAAAGGAAGCCCGGCGGTGATGGATATGAACTGACATTCCCGAATGCCAGCTACCATGTAAGCCGGACTCAGTGGGATTGGGCCGTAAAGAACAATCCAAGGGAAGCTGATTCCTTTCTTGAGGAGAATATTCTGCCAATCAGGGAAAGCGGACATCTGCGTCTTGTAGAGCATGAGGAAGAACTGTTTCCTGGTTTTTCTGTCAGGATCTGTTACGGGCATACTCCGGGATTAATGATTCCGATGATCAGAGATAACAACCATACATTTATATATACAGGCGATCTTATTCCAACAATAGCACATCTTCCGCTGATCTGGAATATGAGTTACGATATTGAATCCCTGAAGACTATTGAGGAGAAGGATAAGCTGCTCAGGGAAGCACTCGATGGAAATTGGATTCTGGTTTTTCAGCATGATGAACATCATGAGTGCAGTACCCTCGAAATGACCGAAAAGGTATAAGGGCGAAGAAGAAGTTTGGATTTTCGGAGATCAGTAAGGAAGGATTTCAAAGTAATCGCTGGCGCAGTGACCTCTGTGGATCACTGTGTTACTTTTAAAGAAATTACAGAGAGGACCACAGAGAATGCACAGAGGACACAGAGATTTTACAATGATGAAATCAATTCAGTTACGAGAAGCATGTTCTGCCTTTCGGCCTCAGCTACCATCCATGAGTAATATATTCGATCCGCCCTTAACCCCGCGCGCGGATTTGCAATCCGTGCCAAAATAAAAGCATATATCCTGAAAATTAAAATCCAAAAACACCATTAATTTCTTCATTAATAGAATGTTAATATGATAGAGGTAGCACGGATTGCATCCGCGCTGCGATCAAAACACCATTAACTTCTTCATTAATAAAGCGTTAATGTTGTCTGGATTGGCACGGATTACATCCCGATAACTATCGGGACCGCGCCAGCAGACCCTGGGATCACTGTGCTTCCTTTTTTTTTAAAGAAATACACAGAGGACCAAGAGAATGCACAGAGGACACAGAGATTTTACAATGATGAAATCAATTCAGTTATCAGAGTAGCTATGCGTTCTTCTGCCTTTTCGGCCTCAGCCTGCACCATCTCATGAGTAATATATTCGATCCGGCCTTCAACTCCAAGGTCAGTAATAACACTTAAGGCAAAACAGCGAAGGTTCATGTGACGTGCGACAATAACCTCGGAGGCAGTTGACATCCCTACAGCGTCGGCACCAATTATTCTGAAATATTTGTATTCGGCAGGTGTCTCATAAGTTGGACCGGTTGTTGCAAGGTAGATCCCCTTCCGAACTGAAATATTATGTTTTCCTGCTATAGCTAAGCCCTGATCAATAAGATCCCTGTCATAAGCCACGCCCATATCAGGAAACCTTACCCCTAAACGATCATCATTCGTTCCGATCAATGGATTTGGAAGGAGATTAATATGATCCGTTATTACCATTATATCTCCTATCCGGAAATCAGGATTAACTCCGCCAGCCGCATTGGAAAGAAAGAGAGATTCCACACCAAGATATTTTAATACCCTTACCGGTAAGGCGATCATATCAGATCCATGCCCTTCATAAAAATGGAATCTGCCTTTCATGGCAATTACCTTTTTCCCTCCCAAATCACCATAGATAAGCTTACCCTCATGACCATCGACTGTTGATACCGGGAAATCGGGTATATCTTTATAATCAATCTCTATATTGTTTTCAATACCGGATGTCAATCCCCCCAGACCTGTGCCCAGAATAATCCCTGCAACCGGTTGGGTAAATCCTTTATCTTTAAGAAAATCTGATATTTTCCTTATTTTTTCTAACATAATCAACTATCAGATTATCAAACTCATCTTTATCATCATTAAGAAAGGTTACTCCAATTGGCACGTAAAATAAAGCTGATTTTACCGGTTCCTCAATATCAGTGAATTCCCTGATCCTCATGGCATCCTTTTCAGTTGTTATTATATATTTTAAAGGGGCTTTAAGACTATTGTAAGCAGAAGCTATGGTCTCCAGATCATCCGCTATAAATGAATAATGATCCGGGAAAGCAAGCTCATCCAACTCACCGAAGAATTTCTGAAGATACTCCTGAAGGGTTTTGGGTTTGCTATTCCGGTCAGAAGCAGGGCTCCGCTCTCTGAACACTTTGTAAGGTCGAGAGAATTGATTTTGTTGTGGTCAATTCCAAAGACTGGCAGAGGAGCTTTATAGGAAAGTGCTGTAAAATAGAGATTCTGATATGCCGGTTTACCTATCTCTTTCACTATCAGCCGTCTCTGGATAGGACTAAGATTTCTGGGACATTTGGTTATAAGTATAATATCCGCTCTTCTCATATTTGATTTATCTTCCCTCAGATTCCCGTAGGAAGCATATGATCATTCATGACCGGCCTTTCATAATCAGACAGCAGTATAGATAAACCAGGTGTAATGCTCTGTGCTGATAACCATCATCCAGAATTATTACCTCCGTTTCTGATGCAGTATCTATTATCCTTCTTACACCATTTACCCTGTCTCTGTCGACAGTAACAAGGATGTCCGGAAACTTTCTGAAGATCTGCATCGGTTCATCGCCTATTTCTCTTACCGTTGAAGACAAAGAGGCTATCCGGAAATCCTTTGTTTCTCTTTTATATCCTCTGCTGAGCGTGGCAACCCTGAAATGTTTTCTTAAAAGGTCAGCAATATATTCCGTGTGAGGAGTTTTTCCTGTCCCTCCGACAGTAATATTGCCAACACAGATAATTGGAATGGGAAATGCTGTTGAAGTAAGGATCCCGTAATTGTACAGAAAATTCCTGAATCCGGTTATTAACCCGTAAATAACAGATAAGGGATATAATAGTATATTTCCGGTTCTCCGCATTTTCTACCTGATCTCAAGGAAATAGGGTAACCTTGCCTGAATTCCCGAGAGGTCCCTTATCTCTTCAACCATATTGAAATATTTTACTGATTCGCCAAGTTCCTTTTTCAGAATACTTGTTTTCAGTTCACCCTCCAGCTGGGATAGTAACCTGGTATATGGATCTTCAAATACCGGCAGTTCCCTGATTGAATATTTATCAATGCCGGCCAGCTCCGCAGCGCCTTTGATTGCATCAGTGAGTCCCCCGATTTCATCAACAAGTCCAATTTCCTTTGCGCTGATTCCGGACCATACTCTCCCCTGCCCAATACTATCAACTGATTCAAAACTCTTCTTTCTTCCCAATGCCACTTTGGTTACAAAATCGCTGTAAATATTCTCAATGCTTTTCTGCATTATCTCTTTCTCATAAGTATTCATCGGTCTGTAAACTGAAGGAAAGTCCGAATTTTTATTGGTATTTACAGTTTCAGTTGAAAGACCCAGCTTTTTCTCAAGTAGTTCGCCCGCATTAGGCAACAACCCGAAAACACCTATCGATCCTGATATTGTAGTCGGACTCGCATAGATTTTTGTTGCAGGTGCGGATATGAAATATCCTCCCGATGCAGCATAATTTCCCATTGAAATCACTACAGGCTTTACTCTTGTCGTTAGTTCGAGTTCCTGCCACATGATATCTGAAGCAGTGGCACTTCCTCCCGGAGAATTTACTCTGAGCACAACTGCCTTTACTGAGGTATCGAGTCGTTGTTTTCTGATAATTTCAGCATAATAGTTTCCCCCGATATTGCTTTCATTGCCTTTGCCTGTAACAATATTACCTGAAGCATAGATGACAGCAATCCTGGTTTTGGCAGAGACTACTTTATTCGGGTCGGGAACCTTTGTATATTTTGCCATTGAGACCAGGCTCAGATCTTTTTCTTTGCTGATCCCTGACAGGAATTTTAAGGTATCAATCAATTCATTTCTGTATAACAGTCCGTCAACAAGCTTGTTTTCAAGCGCTGTGGAGGCAATATTCCCGGAAAGATTATCGGCAATAAGATTTAACTTATCAGCCGGAATGCCGCGTGAATCTGATATCGCACTAATTACATTTTCCCATATTGAGCCTACATAAGCTTTTATCTGCGCTTTATTGTCATCACTCAGCTTATCAAGTATAAATGGTTCGACGGCACCCTTGAATTTTCCATGCCTGGTGACCTGCACTTCAACGCCAAGCTTATCAAGCGCATTTTTAAAAAACATCATTTCAGCGCTCAATCCCTTGAAATCTACCATCGATCCCGGATTTATATAGATCTTGTCAGCCGCGGATGAGAGGTAGTAGCACTGCTGTGTAAGTAAATAATCAGAATATGAGATTATAAATTTACCAGACTCCCTGAATTTAAGGAGGGCATTCCTTATTTCTCCTGTGGTTGCCCAACCGGAAGGAAGGAACCCGTTCTCTATCAGAATACCTTTAATATTATTGTCGGAAGAGGCCTTATCAATATCTCTGAGTATATCATTCAAACCTGGTACAGGAGCGAATGTCATATTTACAATGTCAATACCTGAAAACGGATCATCATTCCCCCTGTCGGGTATTTCAACTCCGGCTTTAAGGACAAGTATAGAATTTTCACTGATTGAAACCGGTTTATCACCTGAGGCAACCAGCGCACTTAGACTGGCGAGCAGGACAACAAAAAAAATAATTGAGGTCAGTATTATGCCGGTAATTGTAGCAAGCGTGTATTTAAGAAAACTTTTCATGTTCTGAGGCTTTGAAATGATGATTTATGATTGTTAGAAGTTTGCCCTATTATTTTGAAACACAAACTTAAATGAAAATTATCAAATCTCAATCATGAAGCAACTACTGAGACCAAATAATAAAAAAATAAACCAGTAAAACTCAGTGAAACTCCGTGGTTAAAAAATCACATAACTGGATTTCTTCTAAATTTCATACATTTAAGGTCTGAAAGAATTAATAATGAGCAAAGTATTTCTAGGCCTTGGCACAAATCTCGGTAACAGGGAGAGTAATCTCAGGGCAGCTGTAAAAAAGACAGATGAACAGATCGGCAGGGTATTGCTTTCTTCAAATATATATGAAACTGCTCCATGGGGGTTTGATGCTGAGAATGACTTCTTAAATATGGTTATCTGTGTCGAAACTGATCATTCTCCTTCTGAATTACTTAAGAAGATTGGAATGATTGAATCGATGCTTGGCAGAGAAAGGAATCAGGATCGTTACACTTCGAGAGTGATAGACATAGATATACTTTTTTATGATGATCTTGTAATTGATGAAAAAGGTCTGAAGATCCCTCATCGTCTTATGCATGAGCGCAAGTTCGTTCTTGTACCGCTCTGTGAACTGGCTCCTGATATGATCCATCCTGTTCTTAAAAAAACCATGAGTGTATTGCTGGAGGAGTGCAGGGACCGAAGCAGGATAAAGATGATTTACCCCCCATCCCCCCTGAAGGGGGGCTAACTCAAACACTAAACTCTGTGGTCCTCTGTGCTTTTCTCTGTGTCCTGCCTGCACTACCGGCAGGCGCAAAGATCACAAAGACAAATCATTTAATAAACCCTTTGCGACCTTTGCGTAATAACTTTGCGCCCTTTGCGGTTAGAGAGTATTTCTGAATAAACCCCTTACTATATTTCTAAATGACAACAAGACTGCAAGACTGCAAGACTGCAAGACCGCAAGACCTCAAGACCGCAAGACCTACAGACTAAATCAACCCATTATCCGCAAAACTGTAATAATCCTTATCAGATATTATCAGGTGGTCGAGCAGCTGAATATCCAGCAGGTTACCAGCCTCTTTGATTTTCTGAGTTATCTTGCTGTCGGATTCACTGGGGTTCAGATTTCCGGAAGGATGGTTATGGCATACTATAATACCTGAAGCAAGGTATTCAATTGCCTTTTTCATTGCCAGCCGGACATCTGTTACTGTTCCACTGATCCCCCCCTGGCTAAGTTTCATCCTGTTTATCACCCTGTTTGAACGGTTCAGGAAGAGGATCCAGAATTCCTCATGCAGAAGGTCGGACAGTATAGGCTGAAAGATATCGGCGACGTCTTTCGAGCATTTGATCTGGACCACCTCAGGATTTTCCGCAAGCTTTCGCCGTCGTCCCAGTTCGAGGGCTGCAGCTATTGTCACAGCCCGTGCGTTACCTATGCCGTGGATTTTTGTCAGATCCGCGATTGTAAGTTTGCCAAGGGCGGTCAGATTATTATTTACCCTGGCCAGCAGTTCCCGGCCAAGATCGATGGCCGATTTCTCCTTTGTCCCTGAGCTGATAAGAATGCCAAGTAATTCCGCATCACTCAGGGTGGAGGTACCATACTGGATCAGTTTTTCCCTGGGCCTGTCCTCGACAGCCCAGTCAGTGATTTTAAGAGACATTTAGCAGCGAATATCAAATACATATGCAATTATATAAATCCGCGGGGACATAATAATCGATCGGTGATATTTTAAACTTTCCTGTCATTAGCTATGAATATCTGTCTGTCATCAACATTGATCGCATTTCAATAAACAAAACAACTTCAAAATATGTTATAGAATATTTCGCCTTTACCTTATCATGATCGATACTCTTTTTGCTTACACCAACATTCTACCTGATTATCTGACATTTAGATCTTTTTGGACTCCAAAAAGGCTTGTTTTTTTATTTAAATACTCAAAAAACCCGCATTAATGGAATTTATTAATCCGTTTGTCAAAATGGACCTTTCTTCATACAATATATTTTGCAAAGCCTTTTACCTTAGCCAAGTTATTAATTGTATCACAGAAGATTTGAACAGGTTGAGATTGCCTTTTAATAACAACGGATAATGAAATATCCGCGATAAACAGAAGATAAATATTGTAAGGATCAGATCGGGTTTTAGAAAATAAAATGAAACCGGATGTGATTTTTTCTCATAACTGAAGCAGTTCTTGAAAAAGTCATCGGGAAATATTGGAATTATTATATCAACTCTTCGCAGTATGATAAGAAACAGGAATTTCAGCAAAATTATGCTGGCACTGAGTTTTTGGATGGTCATTGCTGCAAGCGCAGCAGGACAGTGCTTTACCAGCGTCAGTATATCATTTAACCAGAATACTGGTTCATTAGTATTTGATGATAATCTCGAGATATCTATCTGCGGCGATATTGGCCCTTCTCAGAATGATATCGACATCTGGAACACAACCTCAAGCGGTAATCCGTCTCCGCATCGATAACCGTCATTGGCAATCCACAGATCCATCATTTGCCACTTACAGCGAAGATCTTTATCAGGGAACACAGTTTTATGTAGCCTCGTTCAACTCCAAATCCGGGCTATATGTATTTCAGGCTTATCCTTTCCTCTTCAGGGGATGTGCTTAGTTACAAGTAATCCTGCCAGACTTCACGTTGCTGGATCTCCAACCAACTCCACCTTCTACAACAGGGCTTCCCGTTGTGATGCCGGTTCTGTGACCCTTACTGCCTCAGGATGTTCGACAATCAGATGGTGGGATGCTCAGTTAGGGGAACCAAGGTTGGAACCGGTTCCTCATTCGCAACACCTTCATTATCTTCCACAAGAACATACTGGGCTTCGTGCGTTACCGGCGGACCCAATGACTGCCAGAGCCAAAGAACTCCTGCTGTTGCATCGATAGGAGCTCCTCCAAGTCTGGGAAATATTACTGGCCCGGCATCGGTTTGTACCGGACAAACCAATATACAATATAGTGTGCCATTCTACGCAGGAACTTACAACTGGAGCTTTAGTGGATCAGGTGCAACAATAAATACTACCGCTAATCCCAACATCATTACAATAAGTTTTTCTGTTGCTACTACTGGTACTTTAAGTGTTACAGATGTAACAAGTTGCGGATCAAGTGCTGCAAATAACTTAGTTATAACAGTGGGCACTATTACGCCACCAACAATTGGCACCATAACTCAGCCAAGCTGTTCAACACCAACAGGAAGCGTTCAATTAAACGGTTTGCCGGCAGGTACCTGGACAATAACCCGGTCACCAGTGGAACAACGAATACAGGTACCGGCTCAAGTTATACAGTTACAGGACTTGCAGCCGGAACATATACTTTTACTGTAGGAGTAGGCTCCTGTACGTCAGGTTCATCAACCAGTGCTGTAATTAATGCAGCTCCGACTACAGCAACAGCACCCGTGATCGGAACAATTACAGGTGCAACATGTGCCGTGCCGGGCAGCGTTGTTCTGAGCGGTTTACCTGCCTCAGGAACATGGACTTTAAATCAGACACCAGGTGGAACAACGTTCACCAATACCGGGACAAGTTATACAGTTACCGGATTAGGAGCCGGAACCTACACTTTTACTGTTACCAACTCATCAGGCTGTACTTCACCTGCATCCGCTAATGCCGTTATCCCCGGGTCCGGAGTTCCAACCCCGATAGCTGGCACACCGACACAACCTACATGCACTGCATTAGGAAGTGTTATTATAAGTAATTTACCTTCAGGAAGTCTGACAATAACACAATTCCCCGGGGGCACTCAAACCTTGGGAATCGGACCAAATCCCATTACTATAAATAATTTGGCAGAAGGTACTTATTACTTTACAGTTACCGATGCAGGCGGCTGCATTTCCCTTCAATCAGGAAATGTCATAATAACTGCCCAGCCACCTTCCGCAACAGCCCCTGTTGTAGGACCAATTACCCATCCTACATGCACTGTACTAACCGGAAGTGTAGATTTAAGCGGGTTACCTGTAAATGGTACATGGATTCTCACAAGAACTCCCGGCAATGTAACAACATCCTGGTCGGGCGGCAGTTTCACATTATCCGGCATTCCTCCGGGATCATATACTTTTACTGTCACAAATGAAGGTGGATGTATATCGCCAGCATCAGGTAGCGTCATCATAAATGCCGCTCCGGCAGTACCAACAGCTCCTTCAATCGGGACTATTACAAGTGCAACATGTCTTGCGCCAGGCAGTGTGGTTTTGAATAACTTACCTGCTTCAGGATCGTGGACATTGACTCAATTGCCAGGGGGCACAACATATACAAATACAGGAACTAGTTTTACTGTACCAGGATTAGGCGCCGGCAGCTACACTTTTACTGTTACCAATTCACTAGGTTGTACCTCTGTTCCATCAAGCAGCGCTATCGTCACAGTTACAGGCGCACCGGCCGCTCCGACTGTTTCCCTAACCCACCCGACCTGTGCGGTAGGGACCGGAACTATCACCATAACAGCGCCTACTGGCGTAGGAATGACCTATAGCATTGATGGTGTAACCTATACAAATACAACAGGCATATTTACTTTGTTAGCTCCAAACACATATCCTGTTACTGCAAGAAACGCAGGTGGATGCATCTCTCCTTTCACAAGCGCAACAATTCTTGCTCAGCCGGTAACACCTACGGCGCCAACTATTGGAGCCGTAACGCAACCTACATGTGCTTTGGCAACAGGCAGCCTGGTGTTAAATGATTTACCTGCAGCCGGAACATTAAGGATCTCCCAAAACGGAGTATTAATACCTGCCGGATCTATAAACAGGATCAGGAACCAGCAGAACTATAACTGGGAGAACAGTCGGCGGACCCTATACTTATACAGTCTTTATTCTCGGAATAGGCTGTATATCACACAATCTGCCTGGTTACTTTTGGCTGCCACGAATCCAGCCATATACAATGTGGGATCATCAGCCACATCATATTGTGCTGATCTAACAGGCGTGAATATTACACTCAGCGGTTCTCAGTCCGGTGTTAATTACCAATTAAGGGTTGGCGGTGTTAATAACGGTCCACCAATCCCTGGAACAGGATCGTCATTAACATGGACAGATAAGCCTGCCGGCGTTTATACTGTAGTAGCTACTAATGCAACTACATTATGTACAAGCAATATGTCTGGCAGTGTTACGATAACTGTAGTTCCTGTCAATACAATCACCTTATCATCTGCACCAGGTACTGACACACAATCAGTTTGTATAAACTCACCAATAACGGATATTACCTATTCGACATTCGGAGCAACCGGAGCAACATTCTCCGGTCTGCCGACAGGAGTGACAGGCAACTGGGCAGCCAATGTGGTGACAATAAGCGGATCTCCCTCAACAACAGTCGGAAGTCCTTTTAGCTACACTGTTAATCTTACCGGTGGCTGCGGTACTGTTACTGCAACAGGGTCTATAACTGTGACACCTGCAAATACAATCACATTATCATCAGTGGCTGGGACAGATGGCCAGACTGTATGTATCAGCTCTCCGATTACTAATATTACATATACAACTACAGGCGCTACAGGGGCTACATTCTCCGGTCTGCCAACAGGAGTGACAGGCAACTGGGCAGCCAATGTGGTGACAATAAGCGGATCTCCCTCAACAACAGTCGGAAGTCCTTTTAACTACACTGTTAATCTTACCGGTGGCTGCGGTACTGTTACTGCAACAGGGTCTATAACTGTAACACCTGCAAATACAATCGCATTATCATCAGTGGCTGGGACAGATGCCCAGACTGTATGTATCAGCTCTCCGATAACAAATATTACATATACAACTACCGGCGCTACCGGAGCTACATTCTCCGGTCTGCCAACTGGAGTGACAGGTAACTGGGCAGCCAATGTGGTGACAATAAGCGGATCTCCCTCAACAACAGTCGGAAGTCCTTTTAGCTACACTGTTAATCTTACCGGTGGCTGCGGTACTGTTACTGCAAGCGGGTCCATAACTGTAACACCTGCAAATACTATCACATTATCTTCAGTGGCAGGGACAGATGCCCAAACTGTATGTATCAGCTCTCCGATAACTAATATTACATATACAACTACCGGGGCTACAGGAGCTACATTCTCCGGTCTGCCAACAGGTGTGACAGGTAACTGGGCAGCCAATGTGGTGACAATAAGCGGATCTCCCTCAACAACAGTCGGAAGTCCTTTTAGCTACACTGTTAATCTTACCGGTGGCTGCGGTACTGTTACTGCAACAGGGTCTATAACTGTGACACCTGCAAATACAATCACATTATCATCAGTGGCTGGGACAGATGGCCAGACTGTATGTATCAGCTCTCCGATTACTAATATTACATATACAACTACCGGCGCTACAGGAGCTACATTCTCCGGTCTGCCAACAGGAGTGACAGGCAACTGGGCAGCCAATGTGGTGACAATAAGCGGATCTCCCTCAACAACAGTCGGAAGTCCTTTTAGCTACACTGTTAATCTTACCGGTGGCTGCGGTACTGTTACTGCAACAGGGTCTATAACTGTGACACCTGCAAATACTATCACTCTAACCTCTGCTCCTGCAACTACTTCTCAGACTGTATGTATCAGCTCTCCGATTACTAATATTACATATACAACTACAGGGGCCACCGGGGCTACATT
>JADKBK010000040.1 GCA_016715075.1 Bacteroidales bacterium | reverse complement strand
GTCCCCGATAGTCCCATCGGGATAATAAAAAACATTCATTTTACCAATATAACCTGCAGAGGGGAAAATGCAATTCTGATGTATGCCTCTGAAGAGACAAAATTGCAGAATATCTTCTTCACCAATTTTGATTTTATTCTTCGAAAGAGTGCTTTGGATAAAGTAAGCGGGGGCAATTTCGACCTGAGGCCCAATATGGTAGCAGGGAAAGAAATATTCAGGTCGGATGTTCCTGTTGTATACATTGAGAATGCTGAAAATGTATTTTTTAATCAGGGAAACATTGGATGGGAAGGGGTAGAGGCTGACTACTACACCTATGCCCTGGAGGCAGTCAAAGTGAATAACCTGAAGCTCACCAATATGACTGTGGCACCATCCCCGTCTAATAAAGAATTACCGGCAGTATCATTAAAAAAATGCAGTATGGTATCCGATAAGAGTGATGAATTCAGGCGGTAATATGTGGTATTTTAGTATTACAATTCAAGATATCTATATCATTTTTTTCAGGAAAGAATGTGTAATTTCGTTAGTACAGAGTTTAAAAACAGGTGTTATTGTGAAGATCCGAATAATTTTACTCCTCTTGATTCTTGTGTTACCGAACCTTTTTTTACAGGCACAGCAGCCAATTAAACTGATAGTCCGGGCGGATGATATGGGTTACCATAATGATATAAATAATGCAATTATCAAGGCACATAAGGATGGTATTGTAACCTCTGCAAGCATTATGCCTGCTTCTCTGTTTTTTGTTGAAGGGGTAAAATTGTGCAAAGAAAACCCAAAACTGGCTGCCGGTGTTCATATAGCTGTAATGGGAACAGGATTCAGACCGGTGCTGTCACCTGAAGAAATTCCGACTCTGGTGGATGCCAGGGGTTACTTTTTTGATAACAGAGAGGAACTGGATAAAGCAAATCCTGATCCTGCCGATTTCGAAAAGGAAATAAGGGCACAGGTAGACAAGGCAGTAAGGAGTGGACTACACTTTGTTTACATGGATTACCATATGAACCCACCCGGAATTGTAGCTGATATTGTAAGAAAAATATGCCTGGAACAGAAAGTGGTTTATGGTCAGAATGTTTCAGGAAGTCAGAATGGATATACCTGGGTTTACAATGATTTTGAAAGCTGGCCGCTGCAGACTCTCCCTGACGGTGCTATTGCCTATTATGATATTGTACCACTGCCGGATGAGAAGAAACAAATGTTCTATGACCTTCTGGAGAATCTTAAACCGGGAACCCTGATACTTGCAGTGCATCCGGGTCTGGCAGGAAAAGAGAGAAGTGATGTTACTGCTTTGCTCTGTTCCCAGAAGGCCAGAGATATTATCAGGAAGAAAAATATCCAGCTGATCAGTTACTCGGATATTCCGAAATAGGTACCATTATACTTAGGGCAACGGTCAATACCGGATCCATCTTTTTCGTCGGTTTAATTGATTTTTTAATATAACATGATGGTTGGACCATGGGTACAGACGACAATAAGTCAGAGGAAGGACGTTTAGTATCATTGGATGCTCTCAGAGGACTTGATATGTTATTCCTTGTCGGAATTGCAGGAGTCTTCCAGGCTCTTCCGACTCTTTCAGACAATGCATTGTTCAACTGGCTTGCAGACCAGTGTGAACACACTCCCTGGCATGGATTCCATCTTTACGATCTGATATTCCCTCTTTTCATCTTTATGGTTGGTGTAAGTCTTCCATTCGCATTAACCAAAAGATTGCAGAAGGGGTACAGCCGGAAGAAGCTTTATATTCATATTATCAAACGTAGCTTGCTGCTTTTCTTCCTGGGTCTGGTGCTAAATGGATTCCTTGGTTTCGACTTTTCTGATTTTGGATATACGGGTGTTTTGCAAAGAATTGCAACAGCTTATTTCTTTTCCGCCCTGATCGTAATGAATACTGATATCAAAACTCAGGCATTTATTGCCGGGGCTCTATTGATATCTTACTGGCTGCTAATGATCCTCGTTCCTGTCCCTGGTTTTGGACCGGGAGTTATTACACCTGAAGGAAACCTTCATGCTTTTATTGATCAGAAGTTTCTGCCGGGAAAGTTATATAATGGTTCTTATGATGAAGATGGGATACTTCAGCAGTTATCATCAATCGCTGTTTGCCTGTCAGGAGTTCTTTCAGGCCATTGGCTCAGAACTGCAAATTCCCCGGGGAAAAAAGCACTCGGACTCGGTATAGCCGGATTGGGGAGTGTTATTGCAGGCCTTATCTGGAATTTCTCCTTTCCAATTATTTTCAGGTTATGGTCGAGCTCTTATGCAATGCTGACAATTGGGCTGAGTGCGATGATGCTCAGTTTGTTCTATTGGATAATTGATGTCAGGGGTTATAAAAAATGGGCTTTCCCTTTTGTCGTTGTTGGGCTTAACTCAATAACAATTTACCTGGCAGTCAGGTTTCTGGATTTTGGAGCCTTTGTCAATATGTTTGTTTATGGGTTCATAGATCATCTTGGTGTCGCAAAACCGGTTTTCATGAGTTTATGTATACTCGTTACTGAGTGGTTATTCCTCTATTTTTTATACCGTAAGAAAACATTCCTCAAAGTCTGATTCCTTATGGAGTGTCCTGAATTCATCTGGTTGAAGTGAAGAAAATTGATGAGGTAAACCAGTTTACAGGTACAATATAATTCTACTATATATCAGTATATTAGTATTACTATGCTTAAAATGTTCTGTATATTTTTATATTTTAAACGGATAAGAATTCAATGGAAAAGCAGATGGAAAATGCATTCAAAGCTGACAGACTGGTTTCAATTGATGCATTAAGAGGATTTACAATGTTCATGCTGGTAGGCGGTAGTTATATATTGAGAGCCTTGCCGGAAATTTCTGATAATGCTTTTTTCAGAATGCTGAAGATACAAATGGAACATGTGCCATGGGAAGGATTCCGATTTTACGATCTGATCTTTCCAATGTTCCTGTTTATAATCTGAATGACCCTGCCATTCTCTTATAAAAGGAGGCTTGAATCCTCCTCTGGTAAAAAAGAACTTTACAAACATATTATATTCAGGACCATCATTCTCTTCATACTGGGATTAATATGCTTTGGATACTGGGATCCGGAGTTGAAGTATGAAGGTGAGGTTATTGGATATTACGGAGTGCTCCAGCTTCTGGCTGTCGGCTATTTCTTTGCCTCCCTGATAATGCTCAACACTTCAGGCAGGGGTGTTGCTTTATGGGCAGCCGGAATTATGATATTCTATTTCCTGATTATGAAGTTTATACCAGTTCCCGGATATGGCGCAGGTAACTTTTCCTCGGAGGGTAATTTCAATGAATATATATCAAAACTTGTTGCTGCAAATATCGGTATTAATTGGAGGATCCTTCTTTCTCCATATATGATACCGACAGTCTCCACAGCGCTTCTGGGTGTTCTTACGGGATACTGGCTTCAGTCTGGTAACACTAAAGAAAAGAAAGCCCTCTACATGCTGATAGCGGCCATTGTCCTGATTGCAGCAGGATTAATATGGTCACTGTCGTTTCCGATAATCAAGAATCTCTGGACAAGTTCATACGTCCTGTTTTCAGGAGGCTTGACACTGCTTTTGCTTGTTCTGTTTTACTGGCTCATTGATATTCTTAAATATCAGAAATGGGCATTCTTTTTTGTGGTTGTTGGCTCAAACGCGATCACTATTTATATGCTTACCCATGTAATGAGCTTTGACAATATCTCCTATTTCTTCATCTATGGTATCAGGGATTCTCTCGGAGTAGCTCAAAGCCTTGTAATTGCTTTGTTATCATCAGCATTGGAATGGTTACTTCTATATTATCTTTATTTGAATAAATATTTTATAAAACTCTGAAACCGAATATTTATAACTTAAAAAAATGCGAATAATTACTGTAGTTACAATATTATCTCTTCTGTCAGCAGGATGTTCAACAGAAAAGGGGAAAAGGGATTTAGTACCTTTAATCAATCCTCCATTTATTACTTCCAATTATCCCGGGACACCATTTCTGTTTTATATACCGACTGAAGGTGCCAGACCAGTAAAGTGGAGTGCCATAGGCCTGCCTTCAGGACTGTCACTTGATGTTTCCACAGGGATTATTCAAGGCAGTGTAGTTGAAAAGGGTGATTATCCGGTAACGCTTACAGCAGAAAACGATTATGGGAAGACCAGCAGTAACCTGATAATTAAGATCGGAGATCTTCTGGCTCTCACTCCTCCAATGGGATGGAACAGCTGGAACACCTTTGATGTCAACATAAGTGATTCCCTGATCAGGCAGATTGCCGACAGCATGGAATCATCAGGAATGAAAGATGTAGGATACCAGTATATCAATATTGATGACCTGTGGCAGCTGCCTTATCGTGATCAAAATGGAAAAATACAGATAAATACGGCAAAATTTCCGCATGGTATTAAAGCTGTAGCTGACTATGTTCATTCAAAGGGGCTCAAACTTGGAATCTATTCCGATGCTGCCAATCTTACTTGCGGCGGAGTTGCAGGCAGCTACGGATATGAAGAGCAGGATGCCATGGATTTCGCATCCTGGGGAATTGATCTGCTCAAATACGACTATTGTAATGCTCCTCCTTCGAGGGATACGGCTATCATAAGGTATAAAAGAATGGCAGAGGCCTTGAGAAAAACAGGCAGATCGATTGTATTCAGTATATGCGAATGGGGTGAAGGTGGTATTCCTCCTCATGGACAGGCTGGCGGTCGCAAACCTTATGAATGGGCCTCTTCTGTCGGTGGTAATTACTGGCGGACGACACTCGATATCAGGAATTCATGGCTGCTTGATGTCTACAATGCCGGGTCGAACAGCATAATGCAGATACTGGATATGAATGCTCCACTCGCAGACTATGCGGGTCCTGGACACTGGAATGATCCTGATATGCTTGTTGTTGGCATTGATACCAGCAAAACAACAGTAGTAAACAGGGCCGGAGTAAAAGGATGCACAATGGAGGAGTACAGATCCCACATGAGTCTCTGGTGCCTGATGGCAGCTCCGCTTCTTGCAGGTAACGATATCCGTAATATGAATCTGGATGTAAGAGAGATTCTGATTAACAGCGAGTTGATAGCAATCAACCAGGACCCTCTTGGAAAACAGGCAAAAAGGATTAGAGATGACGGGGATGCAGAAGTGTTTGCTAAACCTCTTTCTGATGGCTCATGGGCTGTCGGATTACTCAACAGGAATGATTCAGAGAATAAAAACATCGGGATAGAATGGCAGGAATTAGGAATTAGTGGAGAAATGCATGTCAGGGATTTATGGAAGCATGAAACCCTCGGTCGGTTCTCTGATAATTTCGTGGGACATGTCGAACCTCACCAATGCGTTGTTGTCCGGATATTTAAAAAATAACATATAAATTTAAACTGAAATGAAAATGCCAATAATCTTTCTGCTGCTTTCTCTGATATTCACCATGGTGAGGGCTCTGGATCATCCTGTACTACTGCCACAACCTCAGCAGATTACGTATGGAATTGACCAGCTTAAGATAGCTGACCTTACAATTTATCTGGCTGATAAATCTGCTCAGGAAGATATTTTTAATGCGAATGAACTCGCCGGTTTTCTTAAAAGCCGTACCGGGATAACTGTTCCGGTGGTAAACCAGAAAAAAGGGAAGCAGGTTCACATCAGCCATGGAAACCTTCAGGCATTACCTGCTCTGAACGAAACTTCAGGGCCCAAATGCCGGGAAGCTTACACAATGAAAATAGACAAAAATGGCATAATTATTAATGGCAATTCTTCCACGGGAGCTTATTATGCAATTCAAACCCTTCGTCAAATGGCTGAAGGCGGCGGAAGCAATTCATTTTTCCAGGAAGCTGAAATTTCTGATTATCCTGCATTGCCTTACCGGGGATTGCTGGTATCAATGGGAGAGGGAGCCAATTATAATGAACAATTTGCCAGGGAAATTATTGATGAGCTTGCCAGGTTTAAAAGCAATCAGTTTTATTTTTATTCAGAATCCAGCATTGAGCTAGATTCCTTTCCACTGGTTGGTTATAAGTCCAAAATACCGAAGGAGGTAATCAGGAGACTTGTAGAATATGGACGTGAAAGACATGTGGATATCATTCCTATGCAGGCACTTTACGGGCATCTCCATGATATTTTCCGTATTGAGAAATACTCCTCTCTCAGCACTGTACCTTATGGTTTCGAGTTTGATCCTACCAACCCGGAAGCAAGAAAGATGGTTAAGACAATGGTTGATGAGATCTGCGAACTTTTCCCCAGCAAATTCTTCCATGCAGGTTTTGATGAAACCTGGTTTACCAGGCGCCTGTCAAGGATGCAGGCTGACGGTGTTGCCCCTCTTAAGAATGGAAAGGTGATTGATGCCAATGATTATTTTGTTCAGCAGCTGAACTATGTTACTGAACTTCTGAGGGCAAACGGAAAGACAGGAATGGCCTGGATGGATATATTTGTCAACGAGAGCCTGATGGACCAGTTTAAGAATGTCCCGAAAGATTTTTACTACCCGGCCTGGTATTATGATGTGGATACTTCAGAAATGATGAAATGGATCAGGGTTATGAACAAATACAAGCTGAAGTATTTTGTTCAGCCGTCAATAGATAACTGGAACGACCTGTATAGTACCCAGATGACATACGACAATGCGGATATTTTCCTGCCACTCGGGAAGGAGAACGGGGCACTTGGTATGATTCAATGCCTGTGGACTGATGCCATGATAACCCTGACGCGGCCTTCACTTCTTCAGATCGCCTATACTGCTGTCGGAGCCTGGCAGAAAGACAATCCTGACAAGAACAGATTTGTTGAGCAATATTCATTGCAACACTATGATGACCCACAATACAGGAATGGAATGATCAGGGCCCTGAACAAAGTCCAGGAATCAAATGATTATCTGTCAAAAGTATTTCCTTCAGCTTCTCAGAATGAGGCCTGGGTAGACCCCTTCAGGGAATACTTCCTGAAAAAAGTGAGAGATAATAAAACAGAACTACAGAAATCAAGACTCGCTGCCGAAGAGGCTCTTGAGGCGCTGATAATCCTTGAAAAGAAATATCCGGAGGATCCAATGGTTGAGTCGATGAATGTTGTTAGCCGAATGATGGAATACACCTCAATGAGAGCTCTTTTTGCAGAGTATATTCATAACCGCTGGACCAGTCCTTCTGAATTGGGTAAATACCAGGGGTTCTTTCTTTATTACGACCTCGCCGGTCACTGCCATTCGAAGGCGACAGACCTGATTGATTATTTCAGCGAGCTGAAATCAGATTATGAAAAGGCATATATTAATGAATACACCAGATTTAAACTGGGAGCTGCATTGGCACGCTTTGATCACGAGATTCAATTCTGGCAGAAGATCCAGATAATGGGCATGGAGAGCACAAGGATCGAACTGAAACCAGAGGAGCCTCTGCCGGATTTTTATAAAACATTTGACCTTAAGAAGGATTATTAATTGATGTTCAACAAACAATAAAAGTTATGAAACTTAAGACACTGATAGTATTATTTGCACTTATACCTTTCGCCATATCTTCCCAGACACCTCTGAAAGCTGGTGTTGCCAGAGTAAATGTTACTCCTCCTTATGGCACAATAATAAATGGTGATTTTCTTCCGAATTATGCAAATGAGATTCATGATTCCCTGTATGCCAAAGCGCTTGCATTTGACAATGGTGTTCAGAAATTCGTGTTTATTGTCGTTGATAATATGACACTTGATGCACTTCTTGATAATGAAGCGAAGGCTATAATTACAAGGGAAACAGGCCTGACGGCTGGACAGGTAATGATATCGAATACCCATTCGCATTCAACCGGTGCAGTAATTGAAACTGCAACTGTTCAGGCTGACATGAGTTACCGGATTTATATGCCGGGCAGAATTGCAAAAGCAGCAGCCCAGGCATTGAAAAACCTTCAGCCGGCGAAGATTGCATGGGGACATATCGATGTGCCAAAACATGTTTCGTGCAGGAGATGGTATATGAAGCCGGGGTTTCCAATGATAAATCCATTTGGAGATGAAGAAAAGGTCTGGATGAATCCTCCTTTGGGAAGTGAATTTCTCGACAGGCCTGTAAGTCAGACCGATCCTCAGGTTAGTTTTCTTGCAGTAAAAACCCTGGATGATAAGTGGATAGGCATACTTGCGAACTACTCGACACATTACGTGGGAGGAGTACCTGCAAATGTAATCTCCGCTGATTATTATGGTGAAGTTGATGTTATGCTGAAGTCCAAGCTAAAAGCAGGAAATGATTTTGTCGGGATTATGAGCAATGGTACCAGCGGAGATGTTAATACTATGGATTTCAAGCTTACAAAAAACTATCCATCAGGCGATTATGAAAAAATTAAAATGATTGCCAATGAAATCACTGATTCAATAGTTAAAGTTCTCAGGGGTGTCAGGTATATCGACAGGCCGGAATTCAGGGTATCAAACGGGGAGTCGGTTATTGTCCGGCGTCAGCCATCTGCCAAACAACTGGCATGGGCTAACGAGCGGGTAAGGACAACTGAATATACAAAGTTAGGAACAGCGGACAAAGCCTCTGATGATATTAAAAGCCTTTATGCGCTTGATATTGTTAAACTGGATTTTTATGAGCCAGCCTCATATAAGCTTAAATTGCAGGCAATAAGAATAGGTGACGGGGTAATAGGAACTCTCCCGGGTGAGATCTTCTCTGAAACAGGCTTAAAGCTGAAGAAAAATTCTCCTTTTGAATACTATTTTACAATTTCGCACGCAAATGGTCAGTTTGGCTATGTTCCGCCTGCAGAACAATTCCAGCTTGGAGGTTATGAAACATGGCTATGTTCGGGCAGCCTGCTTGAAACCAGTGCAGAATCGAAATTGTCAGCTGCTCTTATTGCACTTGTAAAATCACTACATTAGATATTTTTTGTAAAAATTATTCCGGATTGTTATGACCAAAAGAAGAGAGTTTATTCGTAAAGGTCTCCTGGGTTCTGCAGGAGTTGCCTTTGGTAGCTTTGCAATTGAGCCTCTGAATTTATCAAGCTTAATTGAAGAATCTGGCAAAGGTACTGAAACCAAGGTTCCAAAACCGGTTGTTGAGGCTGAAGAGGTTGTTTATCAATATGTCCCTGCTGATAATGGAGCGGGTCCGATGTGGTGTGGAGGTTCCACTACAATTGTGAAGGTTGGGAAAGATGTGTTTGCCAGCGGACTAGAGACTGTTCCGGAGTGGAAGCCACTTAATAACTGTCGCTGGATGTTGTTTGAAAGATCTAAAAAGGGATGGGTGAAAAAGGTCGGAGATAAAGAGGGACGCACGCGGGAGCCAAGCCCTATGGCTGCCTTTCATGATGGAAGGTTTTTCCTTTCAGCCAATCCTACCCTTACATCCCCCGATACATATAATGGTCCGGCCAAACCTGAAATACTACAGTTTAAAAAATCAGGGGAAAAGCTGAAGTCTGAAAAATCTTTTCCGGTCTGGTCAGGAAATCCGCCGCTTTACCGAGCACTCTTACCGCAGCTTTGCCGCTGATGGCAAAGCAGGAGAGTTGATACTTCTGCAGAACATTGAGTATACCCATGCCGAGTGGTCATTTCTTGATTCAAAAGGAAAATGGTCAGCACAGGGAAAGCTTGAGTGGCCTTATGGTGCAGATTATGAGGAGCCGGAGCCCATTCGGGTCTGTTATCCTAATGTGATGTTAAAGGACAGGGCTGTTTACTTTTGCGGAGTAAGTGATATTATTGAACCTAATAAGGAGTGGCGTAAATCAAGCGGGAAATCACCGGAAAGGAATGGGATTGTGATTTCAGAAGGCTGTTTCTTCATGGAGTGACGATATAACCACTGGTAAATTTCATCCCTGGATCGAGATAGCCAGCAGGAAGAGACTTGCGGATGGATATTTCCATCCGATCTCTGGGTGTCACCCGATGGATCGGTACATATTTTATGGACTGAAAGGGCTCTTGATGAGCGGCTCCGTGAGAAATTCTACCCCGGGGCGAAACAATCCCATGCTCTGAACTATGCAATCATAAGGAATGGAAATGTGTCAACAAGGACAATAGCTCTCGCTGAAGAGAATGGATCAGAAATGATTCCGGGCCCCGGCCGTTTTCATGTTACACCTGATAACAGACTCTTCGTCGTCTATTTCATAAAAGGAATAAATGCATCAGGACAACAGGTGTCAGAGAACCGGGTGGTTGAGATTATGGCTGATGGGATTCCTAGTGAACATCAGTGGTATTGCCTCCTAAACAACCATTCTCCAGTTTCTTTACTGCTACAGTAAGAGAGGGGGCTCAAGGCCTTCTAGAAGTAATTGATATGCTGGGAACTTTATCCGAAGATGTTAAAAACACCATAAGCTATGCGAGAATACGTCTGTATTAAACCCAAGGATATCTGAAATGTATGCTTTATTTCCAAACCCCCAAGGGGGCTTTAAACTTACTGGATTTCAATAAGTCCCCCTTGGAGGATTTAGGGGTGTCATAGAGAAGATTGAATTTTTATCCAAGCTCCAGGCTAAAGCTTATTCTAAACCTTTACATATTCACAGAAATGAAAAAAAATTACCCGGGGATTATTCCATTGATCTTTGCAGTTTCGATTCTGCTGGTTAACTCAGCTACCCTTTCTGCTCAGGCTTTTAAACTGAATGCTGTAAGTGACCTGAAGAGAGTTTTTGAAGACGGATTTAATATGCCAGCTTTCCAGGATACTCTGAAAATCTTCGGTATCAGGGGAGAAATTATATCCGGACAGTTTGCACTTCAGACTAAGAAAAGTCTTACAGGCGTCACCGTATCTGTTAGTGCACTGACTGACAGAAAATCAGGTAACACTTTACCTGGAAAAGAGGTGGAGTGGAACTTCGTGGGGAGCATACCTCTCTCGGAAAACACGCCAAATCAGCCTGTAACCGCATTGGTTCGTAAGGCGCCGGCCAGATTTCCTGACTACCTGATGGCTGAAAAGCAAATCAGCGTTAAGGAGAAATCATGTCAGGCTGTCTGGATTACAATTGATATTCCCAGGATGCGGTATCCAGCGTCTATTCAGGTGATATTACTGTGATTAGCCAGCAGGGAGAGGTTAAACTTCCTCTGTCTGTAACAGTATATCCATTAACACTTCCTTCAACCAGGAACCTTAAGGTAACAGAATGGTACAGCACTGGTGATTTTGAAAAATTTTACGGTATTAAGGAAGAATACTCCGATGTCTGGTTTTCTATGCTTCGTAAATATGCTGATAACATGGCTGAGCACAGGCAGAATGTTTTCTATGTGCCTATGGATGTAGTCGGAATTCAAAAAGCTGTTAATGGAAGATTGTCATTTGATTTTACCAGATTTGACCAGATTGCACAGGTGTTCTGGGATACAAAAAAAATGGATTATCTCGAAACAGGAGAAATTGCACGATTCGGAAACAATGCCTGGTTCAGTCCCGACATAATTCTTCAGAATTTCAAGGTAAAAAATATTGAAACAGGTAAGATCGAAACACTCGAAGGTAAAGATGTGGCACCCTCTCTTCTGGCTTCTTTTGAAAGCCATCTGAGAGAGAAGGGCTGGCTCTCCAAGACACTTTTTCATATAAAAGATGAGCCTTCAATGCATAACTCCCAGGCATGGCGTGAAATGTCGGCTTACATCCATAAATATGCTCCGGATCTGGTAAGGATGGATGCTATCGAGACCACGAACCTTTTAAATGATATTGAGGTGGCAGTCCCAAAACTTGACGCCTTCGGGACCTGGTACGAGTCATACAGGAAAGCACAGGAAAAAGGGGTAGAGATATGGTTCTATACAGTCGGCATTTACCAGGGAAGCCTTTTCCCGAATAAAACAATCGACATGCCTGTTATAAACAGCCGTCTTCCACTGGCTTAATTACAGATACGATGCGACAGGTTATCTGCACTGGGGATGGAATCAATGGACCGATGATCCTTTTTAAGGAAGTTGGCATGCATATCGGGGATGGATGGCATGTTTACCCTTCAAAAAACGGAGTACTCAACTCCCTCCGCTGGGAACAGATGAGAAACGGGATCCAGGATTATGAATGTTTCAGGATGCTCGAGGATAAGATCCGCAATCTGAAAGATTCACTGGGAAAGAGGGCCTATTGGATCGATCCAAAGCGACGGGGTCATGAAATTTCAGCACAGGTCATCTATAGTATTCAGCAACACTCAGATGATCCTGCTGTTCTTTATGCTGCAAAAAAGCAGTTGATAGATGAAATTATCGGATTTAATTCAGGTCCTATGGTCTATATCCAGACCAATCCAGTCGAAAATTCAACATTAACTGAACATTCTTCTGTTGAAGTTTTTGGATGGACAGAGCCTGGTAACAAAATAGTTATCAATGGCAAGGAGATGCCGGTAAGCGATCAGGGTTATTTCTTTGAACAGTTCGGCGGAGATGCTATTGACACAACAAAGATTCCAATTACCCAGAGAATGATAAAAGTAGTTGCCAGCAATACAAAGGGAACAAAGGAGATCATCCGTAAATTTTATTTTAGGTAGGGACGGGATAGGTACGGACAGGGACGGGTCGCGACCCGTCAATTTTGGTTCATTTTCCTTGTTATGTTGTATGAACATGTCGCACGCCGTACCTATGGGCACGTTATCATTGTATTGTTGTAGGGACAGGTCGCGACCTGTCCCTACGGGGTTCCTTCGATGATCATTCCCGTTGTTTTGTTGTATGAACATATTTGTAATGACGGGTCGCGACCTGTCCGTCATCTGAGAACATCCTGGAAATCTCCCGTACAATACACAATTTCTCTGAATTTTAAATCTGTTTACAATTTATTCCGGAGGAAGACGTGTACAAAGAGTATCTGTAGTGGTCTGGGGGGTGTTTTATGGGGCTTTCTCCAATTCTCAATCCGCGAATTTTTTCCGGTATCCGAGAGGTGTGAATCCTGTTACGGCCCTGAATTGCCTTATGAAGTAGGATATATTGTTATAGCCGCATGTGTAGCAGATCTCTGCAATTGATTTGTTCTCATTTACCAGCATCCGACAGGCTTGTCCGACCCGCACCTCATTTAGAAACCTCACAAAGGTTTTGTTTGCCCTCTTCCTGAAATACCTGCAAAAAGCCGGTTTTGAAAGATTGGCGATGGATGCTGCCTTGCACAGATTTATATCCTGCTGGCAATTATCCAGGACATATTTATAAACCTTGTCGAGCCGTTCATTATCCCGCTCATTGACAGTGTTCTGAACAACAGGAGTTGCCAGATATTGATATTCTCCGTTGAATGCGATCATCTCAAGGATTGTCATCAGGAGGGTGATCCTGGAAAACCGTAGGAGGTGTCAATGCGTCTCATTAAAAATGCAACATCGTCTCTTGTTTTACCGGTAAGTCTTATTCCGCGACCAGATTGCTGTATTATCTTCAATATGATCTTTGACTCATGCAGATTCCAGAAATCACTTCCCATGATCTCAGTATTGAAAAGAATATAAATTGCTTCTGATGGTCCGTTTGACCTGTTCTTATCACTGCACCATTCATGGGAAACATTAGGTCCTATCATCACAAGATCCCCCGGAGCATATCGTTCCACCGAATCCCCTACATATCGGGTACCGGTACCCTGAACAATAAGCAGAATTTCAACCTCCGGATGAAAATGCCGCAGAGACGGAAAGTATTCAACCTTCATATGACTTATATGAAATGAATGATTGATGTTTGCTTCAACTTTTTCAAGGTTTGGTAACATGTCAATATTGTGTTATTATTAAATACAAATCTATCATAAAATAGTATTCTTTTGTGATACTTTTACAGATATAAAAATGTTAGTTTGTCATTGGAAATGAATATTTGATAATTTTATAAGAAAGAGGCAATGGCAAAAAAGAATTTTCTTGTTCACGACCTGACACCAATAGATAAGCCGGCTTTTCCGGTAATAGATGCCCATAATCATTTATGGGGAAACTGGCAGCTTGAAAGGGTAATTGAGACTCATGATGAGGTGGGCGTTATAAGCTACTGTGATCTTACCGGCAATGTCCGAATTGAATTTTCCGGTGGAGGGTATGTAATTCAGCCGGGTAATCTTTCGGATTTCTTTGAAAACTGCTCAGATAAATACCCAGGCCGGTTCTACTGTTTTACAATGGCCAATTTTGCCACTCCAATTCAGAAGCCCTTATTTAATGATCATAAGCGGTTTGTCGAGGATTGTATTAAAACCATGAATGCCCATCATCAGCAGGAGCCAAAGGACTTAAAATACTGAAGGAATTAGGATTGCATTATCATGATTCAAAATGGTAATCTTATTAACTGTGATGATTCCAGATTATTTCCAGTTTGGGAGGAGGCAGGTCGCCTTAAAATGCCCGTTTTAATACATCAGGCCGATCCTGCAGGTTTTTTCGATCCGGTTACTCCGGATAATGAGCATTATGAATCTTTGAAGAAATACCCGGCATGGAGCTTTGCAGATCCGAAATACCCGCGTAAGATTGAATTGCTCAAAAGGAGAGATGATCTTGTCAGACAACATCCCGGAACAACTTTTATACTGCCTCATTTTGGGAATTATGCTGAAAACATAAAATATGTATCTGATCTGCTTACTGGAGAATTCAAATGTTTACATTGATTTTTCTGCCAGGATAGATGAGCTGGGCCGACAGCCTTATTCCACAAGGGAATTCTTCACAAAACACCAGGACAGGATAATATTCGGTACAGACATGCCGGCTAATATTGAAAGTTCAGTTGAGATGTACAGGACTTATTACAGGTTTCTGGAAACCTTTGATGAATCATTCTATTCTCCTGATTATGATGGCACCTTCGAAAGGTCGCGCTGGCCGATCTGCGGTATCGGACTGCCGAAGGAAGTTCTCAGGAAGGTTTATTATGAGAATATTCTGCGAATAATACCTTCACTGAAAGATGAGATTAATTTAGGACTAAAAATAAGTATATGATCAAAGCTAAGGTTGGATTTATAGTTTATGGTGTTCACAAGGATGGTTTACCTGATCCGATGGGAACACCTTTTATTGATGACAGCATCGTGGCCGGGGCGAAAAAAGCTCTTAAAGATGCAGGAGTTGATCTTGTTGAATATGATCTGCAATTGCTTCAAAAAAGGAGGCCTGTGACTGTTTTGACCGGTCTAAAAAAATGAACGATGTCGATGCAGCGGTTCTGTTTTCCGGGACCTGGGTATGGGCTGCACATATGATAGCATCCATCAGGGATTTTGCCACTACCGGAAAGGGATTATTCTCTGGACAAATCCTGGAAGTCAGGGTTGGAGACCGGTCGGCGGACTTGTCATGCAAGGTGCTTTGAAGGAGATTGGAATAAAGCACAGATTTGTTTATGGAAGTTACAGGGATACTAAAGAGATAGAAAAGATCACCTCATACTGCCGTGCAAGTGCTATGAAAAATTCCCTGAATATGAGCACAATCGGCACATTTGGAGGAAGAGGGATGGGACAAACATGCGGAGCTGCCGATCCCTCGCAATGGATGAAGACTTTCGGAATTGATATTGATTCCAGGGATACTTCACAGTTACTGGAAACTGCAAAGAATATTTCAAAAGAGGAACTTGCAGAAGCCAGAAAACGGATACAAAAGCTTTTTGCCGAACCAATACCTGAGAATGACCAGGCAGAGCGTTCAATACGTCTCTATCTTGCTCTTAAAAAGCTGGTAAGGAAAAATGAATGGGACTTCTACACTATACAGTCTTTCCCCGGGCTTGGTGACGAATACAGTGCCACCTGTTTTGCCCAAAGCATGATCCTGGAAGATGGAATGGGAACATCCACCCTGGTGATTTCAATACCGCTCTCACGGTAAAATGCCTGACTGACTTAAGTGCTGAGCCTGTTTATTACGGAGATTTACAGCATATTGATAAGTCGAACAATGAGATAAAGATAATTGGCGATGGTGCATGCCCTCCTTCACTTGCCGGTAAACTCGGACCTGCGGGATTTGCAGAACATGGAATACCTACTGAAGGTGAGGCAGGCGGCATATCAATTAAACTGGTTTGCAAAGTTGGCGAAGGTGTACTTGCCCGACTGGGAAGAAATGATGGTAAATTCGAGATGGTTATCACCCGTTGCACGATATTTGAACCGCCTGCAGGTGAGCTGGAGAAGAGAAAGAATGAATGCGGAATTCCATTCTGGCCTCATGGATTCGTCAGAGCCGAATGTGACATAGAAACACTTTTACAGTCATGGAATAACGAATATGCCTGTCTGGGATATGGTGCCCATCTGTATGAAGAACTCAAGGCATTTTGTGAATTGACTGGAATAAAAGCTATCGCTCTTTAATGAATATTCTGAAAGCAGATTTTAATAACTGGCATATTCAATATGCGCCCGAAGATGGGGCAAGGATAGTGTCTCTGAACTATTCAGGTTATGATCTGCTTACTACTGAACCTGCGGTATTCAGGAAACCCGGCAGGTTCTGCGGGGAATACGAAACCAGGCCGGTTTATGGTTACGACGACTGCTTTCCTACTGTGGATCAATGCAACTATCCTGGCGGGAATTCCGGATGCAGGGACCATGGGGAACTTTGCTGGCAGCAATGGCATACGAAATTATTGGAACCAGACTGGTATGTTCCACCGATTGCCTCCTTCCGGCAGTTAACTTTAAAAGAATACTCACCTTTGAAGGCAGCTGTTTAAAATGGAGGTTTGAAGTTACATCATTATCAAAGGAAAGATCTGTTTTTCTTCATGTAATGCATGCCCTTTTGCCGCTTGATGAAATTGCTGGTCTGGTTATTCCTGAATGCAAAACAATATTTGACGAGATTAAATTAATGGAAGCCGGTTTGAAAAGTTCTGAAGATGTGGGGGAACGTCTGATGGCTTTTCAGCCGGGTTCTTTTAGTATGCTGCTTCTGAAAGATATAACTGATGGATTTGTAAAATTAAAATTCAGAAATGGATTGACACTGGAGATCATATTTGATAAGAAGCTTTTTCCAACGCTTGGGATATGGTGGAACAATGGCGGGTATCCTGAAGGCGGAGCAGTTCGCACTGAATGTGCTTTTGAACCAATACCAGGAACAAGCAGCGATCTTTCAAAATCATTTAATGATGGTGTTTATCTCTCTGTAGAACCCGGGAAACAAATGGTATGGGAAATTTCATGGATTGTTAGTAAATTCGGAGAAGGAGTCCTTTGAGCCCCTTAGTGTAACCCTTTGTGCCCTTCGTGTTTAATTTTCAGACCTTTAAACACGAAGGACACTAAGGATTTCACAAAGGAACACAAAGAAAAAAACAAAAATTTTCTGACTTTTACTACAACCGCCAGATTGTATATCTTTAAGTCAGTAAACTGTTGAAACTCTATTTACACAATATCTATAAAAATGAAAACCAATCGCCTCTTTCACTTAAGTCTGACTCTGTTATTAGTACTGCTTTTAGTCGGTTCTGCAGCAGGTCAAACGGGAATGTTGCCTATAGCAGACGGCCCTTTTAAGCCTACAGATCAATCACTGACCCAGTTCAAATATCCTGAATGGTTCTGTGATGCAAAATTCGGGATCTGGGCGCACTGGGGCCCTCAGGCAGTGCCGAGGCAGGGAGACTGGTATGCCAGGCGTATGTATATTGAGAAGGATCCGGCATATGCCTACCATGTTGAACATTACGGGCATCCTTCAGTCTTTGGATATAAGGATATAATACCACTCTGGAAAGCTGAAAAATGGGATCCTGAAAAACTTATGGAGCTATATAAGAAAGCAGGAGCTAAATATTTTGTAAGCATGGGAACTCATCACGACAACTTCTTCCTCTGGAATTCATCATTGCATAGCTGGAATGCGGTAAAAATGGGGCCGAAAAAGGATGTCGTAGGAATCTGGCAGGCAGCTGCCAGAAAGCAGGGTCTGAAATTTGGCGTGTCAGAGCACCTGGGTGCAAGCTATACCTGGTTTCAGGCAGCTCACCTGTCAGATACAAAAGGACCAAAGGAGGGTGTGCCGTATGATGGTGCCAATCCGGCCTATAGTGAACTTTACCATGCTGCTGCAGAGCCGGAAGATAATAAATGGCTGACAAACAACCTGATATTTCAGATTGAATGGTTTGAAAGGATCAGGGAACTAATAGATAATTACCATCCCGATCTTCTCTATTCAGACAGTCAGATGCCCTTCGGGGATGTCGGAAGAAGCCTGGTTGCACATTTTTACAATCAGGGTATTCCCGCAAACAGTAATCAAACCAATGTGATATATACCTGCAAACAATTTTCTGCAGGGAAATGGGTTGAAGATGTTGAAAGAGGCATAAAGGATACAACAAGCCTCTATCCATGGCAGACTGACACCTCAATTGGTGACTGGTATTACCGGACCGGACAGAAGTACAAAACCGCAACAGAGGTTGTGCAGATGCTTGTCGATATAGTCAGCAAGAACGGTAACCTGCTGCTCAATGTAGTCCAGACCCCTGAAGGTGACATTGAGCCTGATATGCTTCTTATCCTTGATGGAATAGGCAACTGGACAGCTGCAAATGGTGAAGGCATTTACGGGTCACGTCCATGGAAGATATTCGGTGAAAATTCCAAAGAAGCTGAGGCATTCAAACCTGAACAGTTCGACGAGAACTACAAATTCAATTCAAAAGATATCCGTTTCACTACAAAAGATGGATTCCTTTATGCATATTGTCTTGGAATACCCGCACAGGATATAAGGATTAAATCACTTGGGAATAAATCAGCCCTTTCTTCCCCTGTAGCCTCAGTAAAAATGCTTGGCAGCGATGTTAAAGTGAAGTGGACTCAGGAAGCTGAAGCACTGGTTATCAAAAAACCATCAAAAATGCCTGCATGGCAGGTTCCGGGTTTTAAAATTGAATTTAAAAAATAAAACATAATCTTCATGCCACTGATTCTTGAAAGAAAAAAAGTCCTGGATATTTATAATGAAGCCGGGCAAAAGCGATGGGTGATCCCTACTTTTAATTCAGAAAACCTTACAACCACAGAAGCAATATTATCTGCGGCTCTGGAATACAGCATCAGGATAAACAAGCCCGATCTGCCGGTCACCATTGGCATTACCAACCAGTACAGCCATCGCAGCCAATCGGTATATTATACTCATACACGTAAGTGGGATATAGGGCTTAAACTTTTTCTTGCCGATCTAGCTGTTCTGACCGGAAAAGGATCACCTTTTGAGAAGCTGAATGTTATGATCCATCTTGATCATACCCAATGGGACAGCGACCGTCCTCTTCTTGAATGGGATATGAATCTCTTTTCAATGATCATGTATGATGCATCTGCCCTGTCGTTTGAGGATAATATAAGGCTCACAGCGGCATTTATTGAAAAACACGGTCATGAGATCGTTGTTGAGGGTGCCTGCGACGAAATTGTAGATGCAACAGGTGATACACGCAGTGATCTTACCACACCGGAGCAGGCTATTAAATACCTTAATGAAACAAAAGCCGATTTCATAGTTGCCAATCTAGGAACAGAGCACAGGGCAAGCGCTGCTGATCTGAAATATCACGGCGATATGGCAAGAGCGATAAGTAAGCTCACAGGTACCAAGCTGGTTCTTCACGGGACATCATCGGTTGGAAATGATCAGGTTAAAAATCTTTTAATGATGGCATTGCCAAGGTGAATATCTGGACAATACTGAAAGAAACAGCGCACCGGTGCTTTTCGAGGATATGGTGAAGAATGCCTCTAAAATAGCCGGAACTGATAAAACAGAGATTATGGTAAAAGCAGGCCTTCTTGGTGAGAAAACCGACCGGACAAGCAGGGCCTCTCTTTCACATTATACAACTGAATACCGTCAGAATATCATTTTCGGGGAAATGAAAAAGATTGTTCTGGATTATCTTGAACTGTGGTATATTTAGATTGCCAGGCGTTAAAAAAACGGAGTTTGAGTTGAATTAAGAAATTCAGTATTTAGAAAAGACCCCCAAACCCCCCAGGGGGGGCTTAAAAAATAAAGAGAGGTGGTAATATGAAAGAACTGGATAAAACTATGTATTTCAGAGCAAACCGGGGAACACTTGAAACTGCCAGATTACTTAGAAGAAGGATGACTGATTGTGAGTTACTGCTCTGGGAAAGGCTTAAAGCTAAGAAGATATTGGGACTAAGGTTTCGCAGGCAACACCCGGTTGACATATTCATTGCGGATTTTTATTGTCATGAAGCAAGATTAGTTATCGAAATCGATGGAGATATTCATAAAGAAAAATTTGAGTATGATGAAGGAAGAGAAGCTGAGATCGAAAAATACGGAATCAAGTTTATCCGGTTTACTAATAATGAAATTTTAAATGAAATAGATATCGTAATAAATAAAATAAAGAAAGTTGTAAATGAACGGATTTCAAGTCCCCCTTGGGGGATTTAGGGGTGAAAACTAGCAAGAGATTAACAACCTTTTTCCTGCATTAATCTTATTCTCTGGTATATTTAAGTTGAGAAATTATAATTCTGAAAGTACTTATGCAAATAAATACTTCCTTACATTGAGACTAATGACAAAATACTCCGTGGACCTCTGTGACACCTCTGTGACCCTCTGTGTAAGTTCTTAAATAATTGTTACACAGAGTCCCGATAGCTATCGGGCCACAGAGAATTCACAGAGTTGCACAGAGTTGCACAGAGAAAGACTAAGAAAAGATATGAACTATTACCTTGGAATAGACATTGGCACCAGTGGCTGCAAAGCTGTGATCTTCGATGAGGCCGGTCATCAGCAATCACTGGCTTACCGGGAATATAACATTATTTCACCGAAGCCAGGCTGGGCCGAGCTTGACACTGATGAGGTCACAGAAAAGTGCTTCGGGGTAATCCGTGAATCAGCATTAAAAGTAAAAAACGGAAATGTTAAGGGTTTGGGTATTTCGAGTCAGGGGAGGCTTTTACCCTTATCGACAGCGATGGAAATGCACTCTGTAATGCACTTGTATCATCAGATATCAGGGCAAATGATTTAATAAAGCCATGGACTTACAAATTCGGTGAGGAGAAACTATACAGTATAACCGGCCATACTCCACATCCCATGTTTTCTCTTTTCAAATTATTGTGGATAAGGGAGTATCGCCCTGAAATATGGTCGAAAGCTCATAGGATACTCTGTTTTGAAGACCTTCTTCAGTACAGGCTTGGGATCAAAGAACCATCCATGGGATGGCCTCTTGCAGGCAGAACAATGCTCTTTGATGTGGTTAAGCATAATTTGGACAGTGAGATACTGGCACAAGCAGGAGTAAGAGCAGCTCTGTTATCCAACCATTGCAGTCAGGTCATTTGCTGATATATAGATCCATCTATTGCCAAAGATCTAAACCTTCCTGAAAAACATTTGTGGTGACAGGAGGCCACGATCAGCCATGTTCTGCACTCGAGCCGGAGCTATTGAACCAGGAGTTGCTGTATATTCTTCAGGGACAGTGGAGTGTATTACTCCTGCATTTAATACCCGATTTTACTGAGCGGCTTCTAAACACAATCTGTGCACCTATGATCATACTGCCCGGGCATACCACAGTGGCTTAGTCTTACAGGAGTTAATACTTTAAATGGTTCAGGGATCAGTTTGGGGGGAGCTGAAGTGGAGCATGCCGCAAAGTAAACCGTGATCCTTACGAAATACTATAGGCCAGTTACCTGAAAACCTTCAGTCTTCTTGTTCTTCCGTATTTTTACGCCTACAGGACCCCGTATTTTGATGTTTCCATTAAGACCTATTACTACCGGATTGGATATGTCCGTTACCAGGGAGGAGATCATCAAGGCCTTGCTTGAAGGAGGTGGCCGAAATTAAGCTTAATCTGGATATTCTGAGAGAATCTGGATAGTGAGGTAAAGGAGCTTGGGGTGATAGGGGAGGAGCCCGGTCTCTTAGACATGTTCAGCTGGGGTTGATGTGATAGGGATGCCGATAACTATGCCTGACATGTTACCGAAGCCGGCTGCATGGGAGTGGCTATGCTGGCAAAGGCCTTTGCAACAGGGGAAAATGTTGGGCAGATTGCTGCAGACTGGGTAAAACCGGTTTCGAAAGCGGAGCCAAAGCTTAACGATCATTATGATAAACAGTTCGAAACTTATAAGAAACTCTATCCTGCCTTGAAATCATTGTCTCAATAATATTAATTACCAAAATCACACAAAATGAAGCATATATTCTTATTCTTTCTGCTTTTTCTGCTAATGTCAGCTTGTGGTACAAGGGAAAGCTCTCCGGTGAATTCCGGCAGTCTTTTACCTTCAAATATGTTCGAATATAACGATAACATTGAGCCAAGATGGGTGAGTTTTGAAAATGCCAAAGGTGAAAAGGGCAGGGGTGGAATGGAAAATAATGGTGTAAGGCATGCCTGCGACTAGTATAACTGCAGGTTCAACAAAGACTTTGCTCAACGTATCCGGACCGGGAATTATTAACAGGATGCGGGTTACGATCAGTGACTGTTCGCCGATTATGCTCAGGAGCCTCATACTTAAAATGTACTGGGATAATGAGGATAAACCTGCAGTATCGGTGCCTTCGGTGATTTTTTCGGCATAGGCCTTGGGAAGACAGCTGTTTTTGAAAATGCTCTGTTTGGCAAAATCCTGAAGGTCGTTCATTTAACTGTTTTTTATACAGATGCCATTCAAAAAGGCAGCAAGAGCTTGAACTGGTAAATGAATCGGGAGTTGATCTTGTTTGATGGTCTTTTTGATATAGATCTTCAACTACTTAAAAACTGGGATGAGAACTTCCTCTATTTCCACAGCTACTGGCACAGGGATACCGCCACAGTTCTGACGGAAGATTTGAGATAATGCCGTCTGTAACAGGGAAAGGAAGATTTCTGGGCTCCAACATCAGCATTAATGCAAATCCTGACTATAAAGATTGCTGGTGGGGTGAGGGCGAAGTTAAGATCTATCTCGATGGGGATAAAGAATTCCTACCCTAATAGGATCAGGAACCGAAGACTA
>JADKBK010000039.1 GCA_016715075.1 Bacteroidales bacterium | reverse complement strand
ATCCGGATCGATATCCACCCCAAGACCCGGACCAGTCGGGACTTTAACCAGTCCGGCTTCGCTCTTAAGCGGGGAGGTTTTGCACTCATAAACAGTATCTGTCTTAAAGCCCTTAAACTCATGATAATGAAGTGCATTTGGCAGAGCCGAGACAAAATGCATCATATAAAGAAATCCCATGTCACCGCCCGACATATGGGGTGTGCATGACTTACCCGCTGCCTCCGCCATCAGCGCCACACGCATCGACCGGATCATCCCTCCGAAATAAAAAGTATCGGGCTGAACGATCTGAAGGCCATCATTTGCAATAAGCCAGCGGAAGCCATGCAGACTATACTCCTGCTCCCCTCCTGCCACAGGAATGGTTAGCTTATCCGCCACCTGCTTCGTCTCTTCATACCAGTCAAACATCACTGGCTCTTCAAAAAACTGATAATTATACTCCTCCAGCAGCTTTCCGACACGTATCGCCTCCTCAACCGAATAGAATCCGTTAGAATCCGCATAGAGCACCATATCATCACCAAAGGTCTTTCTTACAAGAGGGATCATGGTTTCAGTCCTGCCGGCCGGACCAACAGCATTCATATCATCCGTCATGAACATCAGTCCGCCAACCTTTATCTTGAGAGCTTTTGCATTGTACTCCGCAACGTCCCTTTTAATTAGTTCCATGGATTCTTCCACAGGTTTTTCACGGTACTCGGTAGCCTGATAAACAGCCACTTCAGGGTGATGTATCTCCCCTATCAGCTGACCCATTGATCTCCCGGCTATCTTTCCCATCATATCCAGAATGGCAAATTCGATTGTGGCAAGAGGCACTCCCAGCGCCATGCCCGATAACCTGAAATTGAGATTGTAGATATAGACTCTTTCCACCAGCTGATCAAGATCACGGGCATCCTTACCAATAAAAAATGGCTGAAGAAGATTAACGAAAACAGGATAAAGCGACCTTAACTGTCCGCTGTGGCCCACAGACATTCCTTCGGCGCCATCCTTCGACCTGACCCTGCATAAAAAACTGCCTTCGTATCTGAGCAGTTCAAGAGTCTCAATTATTACAGGAGATGTAAAAAACTCTCTTTTAAAGATTGGCTTCTTAAGAATCTCATCAAGTTTTGAATAGTCAGTCGCGGAGTTGGCAGGGGTACTTACCTGAGCTGCTGAAGTGCATCCCGAAAAAGGGATTGTGGCTGCCAGACCTCCTGCAACAGAGGTGGATATAAATTTACGTCTTGTGGTTTTCATAGAATATATTTTTCCTTAAATCAAAAACATTATGAAATAACAATAACCTCGTGGTCGGTAATTGAATTTATAATAAATTCCGCCCAGCCTTTATTAATCGTAAAAGCAATTTTCTGATCCGACACCAGTGATCTGAGAACACCGGCTTTGACATCCGTAGGGAGCTTAACTCTTACCTTTACCGGTCCGACGGGGATGTATTCATCAACGGGCTGGCGCCAGGTACCTGTGCTTGTAAGATTAACAAGATGAAGGATCAGGTTGTTATTCTTCGTATAAAGGTTGCAGTCAATCAGGCCTGCACACTCAACCGACAGAGGGATATTATCGTTCGCCGCCCACCTGATGAGATTTGCCAGCAGGTTGCCATGATCAGGAAGGTTATAACGGCCAAACTGCCTGTCAAGATCAGCAGGCATGAAGGCTATCTTTCCGCCTCCCTCCGATTTATTCAGGATCAGTCCGGGTATATTTGTCTTTGGTTCCCTCATCCAGGCTGTCTCGGGAGGATAGATCGGAAACTGTGGAATATATGTCATCAGTACCTCTGCCCCGGGTTCAGTCTTCAAAGGATCGAGAAAGCCCCCGAAAGATATAATATCAGTCTCCCCGAATCCACTGAAAACGGGATGCCTGACACCTGAAGGATCAGGTTCATTTGTTCCGGCAGGACCGTCAACATTTTTCCTCAGTTCAGGTTTCAGACGCAGATAAGTATGAGCAGTATCAGACAATTTTTTCCGCCTTGAGTTTTCATCATCATTGCCAACACCTGGAGAAATATGTGCGCCAAAAAGATCAGCCAGTCCGTAGTCAGACCTTCTTTCGCCCCATTCGTTGAAGAGACTGCTTTCTCCTGTTGCAATAAGACCTCCTCCTTTTTTCACAAACCGTCTTACTCCTTCCAGCTGCGTGTCTGTCATCACACCCAGCGAGGGCAATATCAGCAAGGATAGATCAGCGCCATCCCTGTCGATATGATCTGCATGAACAGGTATATAAGGGATCCTGGCGCGTATAAGTGACTGAATGACACCTCTCCATGGCTGCTCAACCATCACTTCAGGTTCATCACGTCCGTAGAAATCCATATTAAGCTGCGACCATACCACACCTACTGTTGCAACAGGTTTTCTGTTAATAAGAAATTCTTCATTCTTTTTATGCCACTGAAAGAGTGGTCCCGGAGTATGATAGATCCGCCTGTCCTCGTGTGATGCTCCAACGTAGTGCCACCATGGCTGAATCCCTCCTGCAATTCCCTCTATCATCCACATCCTGGCTTCGGCGACAGGTTTGGCTGCCATCCTGAATGTGGGTCTGCCTGCCTGGTACATCGCCATGCTTTCCGGAACCAGCTTGTCCCAACCCAGCACACCATGAATAAGCTTGCCTGTATCCGAATTCTGCTGAAATCCTCCTGAATCATTTCTCGCCTGACTGTCGAGCATAATTATCTCCGCCCGTTCGCAGATCTCCTTGTAGTCACGGAAGCTCTCCGACTGCCAGTTAAGAGATCCGCTGTTCATTCCCGACCAGATACAACTTTCGCCTCCGGCCTTTTTTGTCGTTCGGTTATTCAGATCCCAGACCTCAATCCTGCGCTTATAGTTCCACCGGATCCACTCCCTGTAAACCTGATCATTCCAGTCAGCCTTTAAAGGAATTTCATTACCTGTTTTTACTAAAAAATCCTTTTTGCAATTTTCGCAATAGCATATTGAATCGCGCCCCAATCCGCTCCAGCTGTTATCGGTAAAGCCTTCCGGCTTATAGAGATTTGAAACTTCTGTGAGTATTGAAGGAATGTGCACATTATAGTAAGGGCTGTTTATACAGGTAATAAAAAGCTCCCCTGCTTTATATGGTTCTCCGTTACTGCCGATAGCAAACCAGTCGGGATGAGCCCTGTAAAATTCCTCATGTGCCCTGTTGGAATCCATCCGGGCGAAGACTGCGAGGCCATCCTCATGTGCAGCATGGCAGAGCTCGCCAAAGAGATCACGTCCGCCCAGGTATGTTGCCTGACGGTGAAGAGGCACGCTGCTGGGATAATAGGCAACTATACCTCCGGCGTTTATAATGACTCCCTGTGTTGCGGTATCTTTCCAGTGTTTGCGCCACCAGGCAATATCGTAATGGGCAGGATCTTTTTCCGTGATGTTTGTCTGGCCCCATCTCGTAATTCTCCTGTACCATGGAGTGTCCCCGGCAGGCTCTTTCTTGTCAGAGTACCCGATGTCCGGAGTATTAAGCAGTCCGGGTGCAAGTGTTAATGTTGCTGCAGCAGAAGTTGTTTTGATGAAATCACGACGGTCCATAGTTGTATTATTTGAGTTGAAAAGGTAGGGAAAAATATGGTCTCGGGCAAGCCGGGGGGAGGGCGGAGGGCGGAGGGCGCAGGGCGGAAGGCATTCCACACATTAACACTGCATTAACCCTCCGTTAACTTTTTTTCAAAAATCGTGTCGCATTTGTGTATGTAATCCGTCTTTACTTAGTATAAACCTAAAAATCTCATTTCATGGATCACGTCGTTTGTCTCGATTCAACTGCCCTGGAACTTGAAAATCTTGTAGCAGGGAACAAATCTATGATTCTTAGGGGAGCCGATGTGAGAAACCTTCCTTACGGCAGCGTTAAGGAAGGTGATACCTTGTATTTCATTAATTGTACAGGTGAGGGGGAGGTCAGAGCCAGAGGTACTGTTTCGTCTGTATTTAATTCCGAAAAACTGACTGTGGAAGAATCGTTTGAGACAATTATTAGGAACCAGGACAAGCTCCAGCTGCCGGATAAACAGTTTGAGAGATGGGCAGGAAAGAAATACCTGGTACTTATAGAGATCGGCGATATTCAGGAGATTGAACCTTTCAGTATCGACAAAACGAGATTTTCATTTCCGGATGACTGGCTTCCGGTGGGAGATATAAATTTTGTATCGGTTAACAATAGCTAGAGAAGTGTTAGCTCCGGGAAGTTTTTACGGTACCTCTAAGAAAACCCACCTTGCCGTGAGTTCTGAGCCCTGCGCCCTGAGCCCTGAGCTATAATAAACCCACCCCTAACCCCCCGCTGACACGGGGCAGGCTCTCCAGGGAGGGGAACCTCATGCCAATGACCTCTGAGCCTGGCCTTCGCCAAGGCTTCGGCCAGCAAAGCCTGAGCCCAAAGCATTGAATCCTGAATTTTTTTTCTACTTTTAAGGGTATATTTTCCGGATTACAAGTACTTAAAACCCTTAATAAAAGAAAGATCATGAAGAAACTGATTATCCTTTCATTATTGCTGCTGCCGGGAATGTTCCGTGCCGCAGTGGCCCAGGAGTATGATAGAGCTGAACTGGCAAAAGGAATGAACTTTATGGAGACAAAGACCTATTCGGCAGAGGATGATGCAAGGATTCTTGCCCTCTATAAAGATCTCCGTGTTGCAGATGTCTCTGACGGAATGGATATGGTCGGACTGCCCGGAACGGGTCTTGTTGACCCGGCAATCCATCCCGACTGGGTCGATCTGAAGGATTTTGCCCATATAATCAGAGGCATTGCAGTCACAGTTAGGTTTGTTCCTACTCAGAAACCTGCCCTTCCCGCACCCGGGGTTGAGTTTCCGAAATGGGAAGGAAATTTCTACAGCACCTATTCACACGAAGCATATGCAAAGATTCTAAGGAAGGGTTCCGTTGTTGTCATTGACGATGTTGAAGATATGGATATCGGATCGATTGGTTCCAATAACATCCTGAATTACGTGAAGGCCGGTGCTGTTGGTGTAATTACTGATGCCGGTGCCAGGGATACCGATGAGATCGGTCTGGAAAGGGTGCCAATCTATCTCAGAAAAAAAGGGCGCGGCATTCGTCCGGGCAGAAACGAAATTGAATCGGTGAATCGTCCTATCTGCATAGGCGGCGTTCTGGTTTGTCCGGGTGATGTTGTCGTTGCCGACGGTGACGGTGTTGTTGTTGTTCCAAGGGCAGTGGCTGAGCAGGTGGCGAAGTATGCAAATGCTATTCTTACCAACGATAAAGCCGGAAGAAAGAGTCTGTATGAAGATCTTGGCAGACCGCTTGACAGGACGGTGAAGTAGGCTCAGGGCGCAGGGCGCAGGGCGCAGGGCGCAGGGCGCAGGGCGCAGGGCGCAGGGCGCAGGGCGCAGGGCGCAGGGCGCAGGGCGCAGGGCTCAACGGCTCAACGGCTTTATGTCTTTACGACCTCGTTAAACCTGATCAGCATCTGTCTCTTTTCATCCCAAAGCCTTAGAAAGAGCGATTCAAAAGCAGAGAAGAATGTTAAGGGCTTTACCTCCTGGAAGATCGCGTTTTCCTTATGGCACCTTACAAGATTATAGTTCGGAATAAGCGGGCTAAGGTGATGAATATGATGATAACCTATGCTTCCGGTAAACCAGTTTAGCAGACGTGGGAGTTTGAAAAGCGAGCTGCCGTTAAGTGCTATGGTCTTATAATCCCAGCCTTCTGATTCAGTCCATTTGACATGCCTGTACTGGTGCTGAACATAAAAGAGCCATACACCATGGACAGTGGCAATATATAATATGGGTAACTGGATCAGCAGGTAGGTTTTCCAGCCAATTGCCATGATCAGTAATGTTACTGCTGTGATCAGTGCCAGATTGGTCATATGGACATACATTTTTTCCCTGAATGTCATAGTCTTCTTTGTGAAACGGTGCTGAATTGTGAACAGCAAAATCGGAGCAATACCAAAGAGGAAGAAAGGATTCCTGTAGAGCCGGTAACCAAGCTTCTGCCACCTTCCAAGACTGGAATATTCCTCAACAGTAAGTGTTTTGACATCACCTATACCTCGTTTGTCAAGATTACCAACTGTCTGATGATGAACCTTGTGATCGTGAGTCCATTTATGAAAAGGGGTGAATACTACAAACCCGGTTACGATACCAACAATCCTGTTAAGTTTCGCTGATTTAAAAAAAGATCCATGCCCGCAATCATGGAAGATTATGAATGTCCTTACCATAAATCCGGCTGCAAAAACCGATAGCCCCAATGTCAGCCAGTAAGATATATCAATGGTCTTAACCATAATGACCCAGAGTAAAATATATGACCCTAAGGAGTTGATAATCTGCCACCAGCTTTTTACCGGATCAGGAATATTATACCTAGAAATAATCTCCATCCACTCCGGTCTCCTGTTTTTATTTATATCATTATTTTTCATAATAAGCTTTTAATAAGTATATATGCCTATAAGGCAATGCTTTGATAATCAAAGTACAAAGATACGAAATATTGACCACAAAGTCAAGAATATTGTATATAGCATACTACCCTGCAATCGACTGACAGTGCTTTTAAAAAAGTAGTTAACTATTTTTTTCTGAGAGTCTCCCTTATAGTTTCCGAATCCCATGAATGATCGCTCTCTCCTGTATTCAGGGCAAGATCTTTTGCAAGCAATTCTTCCTGAAGTTTAAAGGTTTCCCTGGCTTTCAGGACATACTTCTGCATATCATGACGATGTTCTGCCATCTCTTTTAATGCATCCTCGTCATATTTCAGAAATTTCTGTCCCTGCCTGGTGGCGGTATAACTTCTTTGTCCAAGCTTTCCCAGGACATCAACAGCAAGCTTTACTGAGGTATGAAGACTTTCCCTGTAAATATCGCTTAATCCCATATCTATAAGTTCATAGGCATCCATCCTGCTTTTTGCCCTTGCCATAATGTGTAGGTCAGGGAAATTTTTCCTGGCCGTAGAAATAAGCTCCTGGTTGACTTCAGGAGAGTCTATTGCTGCAATCAGTATTTTTGCATTATCGGCCCCGGCAGCCTGAAGCAGGTCAAGTCGTGTGGCATCTCCATAATATACCCTGAATCCCATCTTTCTGAGGAGAGAGACACGATCGGAATCATGATCGAGAATTGTTGCCTCAACACCGTTGGCTCTGAGGAATCTTCCAATTGTGCTACCAAAATGGCCGAATCCGGCAATTATCACGGGATGATGTTCCCCGATCTCCTTATCATCTTTCCGGCCTGGTTCAGAAATCTCTTTTACTCCAAATCTGGGATCAATGACCCTCTCATTAAGCAGAAGCAGTAAAGGTGTTATCGTCATTGTTATTGCAGTTACAGCCATCATAATATCCATCCATTCAGGGTTGATAATATCAAGCTGATTGGAAAAAGAGAGCAGTACAAAGGCAAATTCGCCTACCTGAGATAGAGCAAAGGCAAAAAGAAGGTTCTGATCCGACGCAACTTTAAATATCTTACCGGTGGCCAGGAGAATAAGAAACTTCGTAATCATTACCGCGGCAACCAGTCCCATGATCAGAAGTGTTCTGGAAGCTATCAGCTCAAAATTAATTGAGGCCCCGACACCAATAAAGAAAAGACCCAGCAAAAGGCCTTTGAAGGGATCAAGATCGCTTTCGAGTTCATGGCGATATTCACTGCTGGCAAGTACAACCCCGGCCAGGAATGTGCCAAGAGCAGGACTCAGACCTATGGCCTGCATCAGGAGAGCCACCGATACAACCAGAAGCAGGGAGGATGCTGTAAAGAGTTCCCTCAGCCTGGTCCTGGCAACAACTCTCAGGATCGGAACAAAGAGGTATCTTCCCCCGAAAATTATCAAAGCAACAGCAGCAAAAAAGGAGATCCCCTGCATCCACCCGGGCAGATTTCCAAGAAGGGAGGATTCAATATGACGGCTTTCAGTCAGCCCGTTTACTGCAATAAGAGGAAGAATTGCTAGTATCGGGATAACCATTATATCCTGAAAGAGTAATACGGAAAATGAAGCCTGACCTGAAGCAGTGAGAGTAAGTCCCTTCTCCTTAATTGTCTGAAGGACAATTGCTGTTGAGGACATTGCAAAAGAGAGAGCTATAGCCAGGGCTACCTGCCATGTCAATCCTACAATCATCATAATAATAAATATGAACAGGGAAGTAAAGACAAGCTGGATAGATCCCATCCCGACTATTGATTTCCTCATTTTCCAGAATTGTGAAGGTTCCAGTTCGAGGCCTATGATGAAGAGCATCATCACCACACCGAATTCGGCGAAGTGCATAATATCCTGACCCTCTTTTCCTATAAAGCCCAGTACATATGGACCTATGAGCATCCCGGCCAACAGGTAGCCAAGAACTGAACCCAGTCCAAGCCTTTTTGCAATAGGTACGCAGATGACAGCTGCTGCAAGATAAATAAGTGCCTGTGCCAGAAAATTCATTATACAGTAATTTTAGTTTTAATATTGTCCAACCAGTCATTCAAGTACTCATATTTCAAAATCTCTTCTGCTGAAAATTCTCCTTTTACAAGCCTTTCAAGCAATAGTCTGTACTGATCAGCATTCTGCAGTTTTTCATCTTCAGAGATCCTGTGGGTACCATGCATGGCAAAAGGAGGAAACCATGTCATTCTGCAGAGATAAGCTGTCTGGTTGAAAGGCGTTAGAAGCTCCAGCAGTGAAAACCTGTTATATCCATCCCTGCTGTAGGCCGCCCTGGGCCCTCCTACTGTGATGCAATTGAATATTGTTTTGCCCTCAAGCGCATTACCTCCCGGTCCGTAAGCCCATTCGAATTCAAGTACGAGATCAATCCATTGCTTCAGCAACGGAGGAGCGCTGTACCAGTAGAATGGATGATGCCAGATTATTATATTATGCTCTTCAAGAAGCACCTTTTCTGCTTCAATGTCAATATTGAAATCAGGGTATCTCTCATAAAGATCATGAAAAGTAACTCCGGGAACATCCTGTAGCTGCCTGACCATAAGTATATTACTTGCTGATCTTTCAAACCGTGGATGGGCAAAGAGAATAAGAATTTTGTTGGCCATTCTGAAACAGTTTAAAGATTAACAACAAAGATAGGAGAAGAGTTCAGGATTCAAGGTTCTGGGTGCTGGGTTCTGGGTGCTGGGTTCTGGGTGATGGGTTACAAGGTTCAAAGTTTAAACCCTTGAAAATAATTACGTGGCTATCGGTATAGTATTACTTATATGTTAATTTTGAAGACAGATACATTATTGAAAAAGTCATGGCTAAAAGATTATTCAAATATTAATTAAATACTCTATGACAAGTCAGATTGCCCTTGTACTGGCATTAACATTCCTTATAAACCTGATAACCACACTCTCCTATTCAGTCAGGATAGTAGGGATAAGGACCGGGAGAATAGCTGTCTCATTTGCCCTTTTTAATATCCTGGTACTGGTATCCAGAACCGCCAACGGATTTCAGGCTCCTCTGCTGGCAAGCACCATAGAAAAAAACATAAACTCAGGAAGCGGCTCCAACCTTCTTGATTTCAGGCTGATAATACTATCCTGCACAATTGCTACAGTCTTCGGAGGGATTTTGATCCCGACCTTCCAGCGTATTTTATCGATTGCAGTTGATAAATTCAGCATCTACAAGTCAGTTCCCAAGGTTTTACTTTACAGTTTTACAAAATCGGGGATTACATCAATTAAGGAAAACATTGTTATACCAAGCGCCAGGAACCTTAAAGGAGTTGATCTCGGTAAAGAATTCCCATGGAAAGTATTTATCATGAACGTAGTTGCTGTGGCTATAATTACTATAGGAGTTTTATCTTCCCTTTATGCCGGTTATTTCAATCCTGAATTCCGCACCACGGCCAGCAGTCTATCAGCAATCATTAATGGCTTCTCAACCATCCTTATGTTTGTATTTATTGATCCATTTTTATCAGTCATGACTGATGATGTGGTGCTTGGAAAGACAAGCGAAAGCCTTTTCAGGAAATATATTGTATACATGGTATTTGCCAGGGTTATAGGTACGGTTATAGCTCAGATCATGCTTGTACCGGCTGCAAGACTAATAGCATATGTCGCCGGGATGATTTAATATAAAACTATTATGAAAAAGTACTGCTTCAGATTCTGCCTTTTAGTCCTGCTGCTGTTTCTTCAAGCCTCCCCACTACTCCTATCCCAATCCAAGGGTCTGAAGACAATTACGGAAAAAGAGCTGAGATACCACCTCGATTTTCTGGGTGCGAAGGAATTCAGGGGACGGGAGACTCCATCACCTGAACTTGAGATAGCTGCTATCTACCTTGCCAACTGGTCGAAAAACGCGGGGCTGAAGCCAATCATGCAGGATGGCTCCTTCTACCAGTCTGTTCCTGTAACTGTAACAACAGTATTTCAGCCTGGCACAAAGATCACAGTATCAGGAGGAGCAGGTGACCGTGTATATTATTATGGCAAGGCATTCGGTGGTAATTTTTCTGTTAACGGATCATATTCAGGTGAGGTAGTTTTTGCAGGACCTGGAATATCCGGTTCTGAAAATGGACGGGACGAACACAATGAGCTCGATCTTAGAGGCAAAATCGTCCTTATTCCTGATGCATTCCGTCCGGGTGAAAAGATCCCAACCGGACCATATTACTATTACAGACTTAATTCATTAATATACGCTCTTAAGGAAAGGGGAGCAGAGGCAGTTCTCTCAATCGTTAGTCCTGAGAGGCAAAAAAAACTGGAATCAGGATTCAATATCTTTGATAAGATACCTGCTGGCAGGATGGGTATAATATTTGATTCACAAAAGACTGATTTTGAGCCAGAAAATCCCCTGAAAAGTGCTGTTGTAACAAGGCCGGAATTACCATTTGAATATGCTGAAATTTCACACTCACTGGCTGCAGATATGCTTGGTGCATCTGCCGCTGAGATTGCGGAGATATTCACAAACATAAAAGAAGGCCGTCAGGTAGCACCCAGGCCGGGAACAGGAATGAGGGTTCAGCTTGATGTGGCAGTGGAAATGAAAAAGTCGTCTTCCCGCAATGTGATTGGAGTCGTTGAAGGTTCTGATCCGGTTCTGAAAAATGAGTACGTTGTCATCTGCGGGCATCCTGACGGACTGGGATTACGTGAAGGAGAAGTTCTTCCCGGAGCGGATGATAATGCAACCGCCAGTGTCGCACTGATTGAAATCGCACAGGCCCTGCTGGCTGACCGTCCAAAAAGATCCATGATAATAGCATGGTTTACCGGAGAGGAGAAGATTATGAACGGTTCCAACTATTTCATAAATAATTGTCCGGTCCCCCCTGAGAAAATAAGTGCATGTCTTAACATGGATATGTTGGGACGAAACAGTACCGACAGCCTTTTCCTTGTATGTTCCGACCTTCTGAGTTCGGATCTGGACGCATCAATTAATAAAATGAATAAAAACCCGGGTATCGGTTTCGGATTTGATTACAGGTATTCAGATATAAACAATCCGGAACAGGTCTATTTCAGAAGCGACCATTACCCATTTATCCGTTTCGGAATTCCTGCAGTTTGGTTTTTCTCAGGATTCACACCCGATTATCACACTCCAAGGGATGCAACGGAATTTATTAATTATCCCAAGTTTCACAAAATAACTAAGCTGGTTTACCTGACTGCCTGTGATATCGGAAACAGGAAGGAGCTGTTAAAGCTTGATGTCAATCCGAAAGTTACTTCCCGTGGAAATCATAACCTGAAAGAGGGCAGCCTGTTTAAATACACCGGAAAATAGATTTCATGCAAATTAATTAATCTCCATTATGATCTACAATCAATGGTATCCGGTACTTGATTCAGGTGAGTTGAAAAAAGGCAAGCTGCTGAAGATAAAAAGGTTTAATGAGAATATGGCCCTCTGGAGAAACGATGAGAATGCCATATGCTGCATAAGCGACAAATGCTGCCACCGGGGAGCTTCACTTTCCTGTGGAAGAATAACAGGTGGAAACCTGGAATGCCCTTTTCACGGATTTGTGTTTGACAAAACCGGAAATGTAAAAGTCATTCCTGCAAATGGCAAAAACAGACCTGTTCCTGAATCGATGAAAGTGCAGGCATGGCAGACTTTTGAAGGAAATGGTTTTATCTGGGTGTGGTGGGGTGTAGAGGAGAAGGCCACTCCGGAACCATATTTCTTCGACGATCTTAAGGATTTTTCCTATTCATGGCTCAAAGATCACTGGAATGTTCACTATTCAAGAGCTATAGAGAACCAGCTTGATGTTGTGCATCTTCCTTTCATCCACAGAACAACCATAGGAAGAGGAAATAAGACTCTTGTTCATGGTCCGGTGGTGATCAGGAAAGATGAGCTGCTGAGCTTTTATGTCCGGAATGTTGCTGACGATGGCAATACCATCCCCCTCAGGCAGGATGAGATCACAGACTATCAGAAGCTGCCTCATCTGAGCTTCCGCTACCCTAATATCTGGCAGAACTATATTTCTGAAAAAATCAGGGCATTTGCAGCTTTCGTCCCGGTTGATGAAGAGAATACAATCATTTACATAAGATACTACCAGGATCTGATCAGGATTCCCGGCTTAAGGTGGTTATTCAATTATATCGGGAAGATATCGAGTATTATTATCCTTCGGCAGGATAAGCGGATTGTGATCACACAGCTTCCGAAGAAAAGTTCGGTCAGAATGGATGAGAGGCTTATCATGGGCGATAAGCCGATCATTGAATACAGAAAGCACAGACAGGAGCTCATTGAGATGAACGGGGAGACTTAGAGACTTAGAGACTTAGAGACTTAGAGACTTAGAGACTTAGAGACTTAGAGACTTAGAGACTTAGAGACTTAGAGACTTGGAGACTTAGAGACTTAGAGACTTAGAGACTTAGAGACTTAGAGACTTATCTGGGTATTTCATAAAATAATACCTGTTTAAACACGGAGTTGCACGGAGTCCCGATGGCTATCGGGATCACGGAGTTTCACGGAGTGTAAAAGAGTTTTCAAAGCGTTTCAGTAACTCTTCAAATAAAATCCTGATTTTTATCTGATTAAATATGAACTATATGGAATTTAGTTGTAACATTATGCTATGATTCCGTATCTACTGAACGATTCTGTCTGAATAATCTTACTCTTACTAATTGGAAAGGAGCATATATGTGTTTTTCACCTGAGGCAAGTTTTGCAGGAGGGGTTATTATTTCTGCTATAGGAATTGCAACTATCACCAAAGTACATAAGCCATCACAACTGGTATTTGCAAGTATCCCGTTGTTTTTCGGAATTCAACAGATCGCAGAAGGCTTTTTGTGGATGACACTACCCGGTAATGATTATATAATCACACAGAAGATAAGCACATATACTTTCCTGATTATGGCACAGGTTATCTGGCCGTCATTGATTCCAGTTTCAATAACTCTTATGGAAGAGAATAACAAAAGGAAAAAAATACTGTGGATACTGTCAGGTACAGGACTGTTTTTGTCCTTATACTATGCATTTTGCTTACTTACCTTCAGCGTGAATCCCGAGATTTCCGGTTATCATATCCTTTATACAAATAGTTTTCCGAAATCACTTTCCAATCCGGCTTTTGCAGTTTATCTCTTTGTAACGATCACTCCCTTATTTATTTCAGGGATCAAAAAGAACCTGGCTGATGGGTATCCTTATGACACTGTCGTGTCTTGTAACTGCAATATTTTTCAGGCAGTATCTCACATCTGTATGGTGCTTTTTTGCGGCAGTGATAAGCGGTGTTATCTTCTGGATACTTCGGGATTCAAAAAGGGCATTCCACATAATTAAAAAAGAAGAAGTCAGCATTATATAAAATAAACATGCGGGCTATCAGTTATTAATGTGGTATTACCTTTTATCACAAAGGATTGCCATCATAAAATGAATTGCATACAATTTCGTAATTTTGATCTTTAAGAATATTCCAGGGCGATGTCAATTTCAGTGAGGATAGTCATTAGCATCTTAATCATTCTTGCTTTCTCAGGAATGAGTTCAGGCATTACCGGTAAAACAGGGAATGATGCCGAAATAAAAAGTCTCTGGCTCGAATGCAAGCTTGACAAGCTCCTTTCATATGATATCTTTAGGAAAGCTGTTGATGGTTATAGGCTTACAGATAATGTCAGGAAGAAAAATATCTTTACCATTATTGATTTCTCGAAACCCTCAACTGAGAAGCGCTGTTTTGTTATAGATATTGATAACAGAAAACTTTTGTATCACTGTTTGGTTGCCCATGGAAGAAACTCCGGCGATAATACTGCAGACAGTTTTTCCAATAAACCGGAATCACTGAAGAGTTCTCTTGGCTTTTATCTTACAGCAGAGACCTATTCAGGGAAGCATGGATATTCACTAAGGCTTGACGGACTTGAAAAAAACATCAATGATAATGCAAGATCGAGGGAGATAGTTATCCACGGAGCAGATTATGTAAGCCAGGAATTTATTGATAAGTATGGGCGACTGGGAAGAAGCTGGGGATGTCCTGCCCTCCCGACTGAAATAACTAAAGAGGTTATTGACAGGATCTCAAAAGGAAGCTGTCTATTCATCTATGGAAAAGATGACAGTTATCCGGAGCATTCAGCTTTTATTAAAAATAAATAAATGCAATAAGACAGGAACAGAAGATTATATGTAACAAATCATATATCTCTCTTGTTTACCTCATCCAGGATATAAGACAAATAAACTTAATCCACACACATATGTTCATAAGACTGTTTTTAATAGCATTGCCAACATTTTTTGTCATTGATATGATCTGGCTGGTCCTTGTGGCAAGAAAATTCTACAGCGAGCAGTTAGGTTTTCTAATGAGGCCTGACATCGGATGGACCGCAGCCATAATATTCTACCTCATTTTCATTGCCGCCCTTGTCACATTTGTCATAACCCCGGCAGTTGAGAAACAATCATGGTCCCATGCACTTCTCTACGGCGCATTTTTCGGGCTGGTTACATATGCCACCTACGATCTGACAAACCTTGCCACCCTTAAAGACTGGCCGGTAATTGTCACAATAGTTGATCTGATATGGGGCTCTGTTCTTGCAGCGTCTATTTCGGTAGTGACGTATTTTATTGCTGTGAAGATATTGTAGGGCGCAACGGCACAACGGCGCAAGGGCGCAAGGGCGCAAAGGCACAACGGAGCAAAGGCGCAAGGGCGCAAAGGCGCAAGGGTGCAAGGGCGCAAGGGCGCAGCGGCGCAGCGGCGCAAAGGTTTTGGGTGCTGGGTGCTGAGTGCTGAGCCCCTGAGCCCTGCGCCATTTCATAGTTGCAAACCATTAACAATTATTAACACATGATGCGGAACTCAAGCCTGAGAAAAAATTGACTTGAGTTGTTAATTGACTTAACTTTGTTTGAGTCTTATCCTTTCCAATTAAATCTTACCGCCATGAAAAACGTAATTTCATTACTGATTCTAAACACTTTGGTAGTTCTCTCTATTCAGGCTCAGCCCGTATCTAACTATGTGTATAAGCTCACAAACGGAATCACCATAAAGACAGAACACAGCTGGAGTCAGGTATGGGTGCAGCAGAGTTATACTCCAATGAATGAAGGTGATAAAACTTCCCCGCTAACTGTAAACATCAGGGCATTGGGTGACCTTATTGCAGGCTCGGAGTTCAAGCTGCTGAGCGCCGGAAAAGAGGTAAAGATGCAGGGTGCAGCACCGGGCACCTACGATCTTCAGCTCAACTTCAAACTTTCAGGCAAACCCGGAACCCTTGGCTTTGTTGCCGGAAATATCATTATAAAGCCTAAGACAAAAACCAATGTTTCCATCATTCTCTATGACTACCAGATCCTGATAGATGAAAGCCAGACTGCACTCGGTGGACTATCCCAGTATGAATCACTCGTAAACAGATGTAAATCACACACAATACAGGATGCCTACTTCGGGATCCCCACTTTCTATGAAAAAGGCAATCATGCCAATGTTATTAAACCCGACCAGGTATCAGGCAACACAAAAGGTAAAATAAAAGCCGGTACTTACGATCTGCTATTATCAATAGGAATCGCCAATCAGAATCATAAGGTATGGCTGGAAAACTTTCAGCTCAAACCGGATGTCAGCTATAAAGTATCTGTTAATCTGAATGCAGGCGGAATTGCATATACGGGAGGAAACCCTGATGTCAGGGAAATGCACATGTACCCCGCCGGAACTGCCGGCAAGCAGACCGGAAAACCTGAACCAATAAAGACACTCGAGACTATCAGCTACAATAATGTAACTGTTGCAAATTGCTGCTCTCCCGGAACATATGATGTTCTGCTGCATTTTGCCAAAGGTTCGAAATATGAATGGCGGAAGAATATCGCTATCTCCACGGGAGTAAGAACTGAGGTGAAGTAGACCGCATATATGGGTGCTGGGTGCTGGGTGCTGGGTGCTGGGTGCTGGGTGCTGGGTGCTGGGTGCTGGGTGCTGGGTGCTGGGTGCTGGGTGCTGCTGAGGCCAATAATTTCTTAGGCAAAATTGGATAAAGGACTTAAACAATCCTTCAATTTTATTAAATTGCATTCAGAAAATTTTAAAACAGCATAACTATGATTCAACTTGGTTTTGTGAGTGCAATTTTGGGAGATACTCGGTTATTATCCAAATCCGCTTCATCCTGATAAGGAAAAATCCGATTTCTACATCGGGCACATAAAAAAAGTTATTGATGCTGCAGTAAGGCTCGATCTGCCTGTGATCAATACTTTTATCGGTGCCGATCCTGCAAAACATGAAGATGATAACTTCCTGAAATTTCTTGAACTATGGCCCCCAATTGTACAATATGCAGAGCAGAGGAATATTAAAATAGGTATAGAGAACTGCCCCATGTTCTTCACCAGGGATGAATGGCCATCCGGAAATAACCTGGCTCACTCACCTGCCATCTGGAGAAGAATGTTTGAAGCCATTCCTTCACAACATTTCGGTCTTAATTACGATCCCTCCCACCTTATCTGGCAGATGATGGACTATGTAAAACCTATTTTTGAATTCAGGGACAGACTTTTCCATGTTCACCTAAAAGACGCAAGGGTATTGAGAGACAGAATAAACGAAGTTGGAATACTAACAACACCGCTAAACCTGCATACACCCAAGATCCCCGGACTCGGAGATATTGAATGGGGAAAATTCTTCTCCGCCCTGTATGAAGTCGGATACAAAGGTCCGGCATGTATTGAGGTAGAAGATAAATCCTTTGAGGGCTCTCTTGAAAACAGGAAAACAGCACTCATTCAGAGCAGTAATTATCTGAGACAATTTGTAGTACATTAATCTTTTAATCAAATAAATATTCATTATTAATAATTCAAAAAACTCATGAAAAAGATCTTTCTATCATTCTTTGTAATAATTCTGCTGGCAGGCTTTACTGTACCTGCAAAAAAGCAGTCACTCTTTAACGGAAAAGACCTTACCGGGTGGAAAATCTACGGAACCGAAAAGTGGTTCGTGGAAAAAGGACTCCTTATCTGCGAGAGTGGACCTGACAAGCAGTATGGCTATCTGGCTACCGATAAATTCTATAAAAATTTCGATCTCACTCTTGAGTTTCTCCAGGAAGCTGATGGTAACAGTGGTGTATTCTTCCGTTCCACAATTGAAGGGACAAAGATTGCCGGATGGCAGTGCGAAGTAGCGCCCAAAGGGCACGATACCGGTGGTATATATGAATCTTATGGAAGGGGATGGCTTATACAGATCGAGGAGGAGAAGGAAAATATTTTAAAACCAGGAGAATGGAATACATTGAGGATTCGTGTAGTTGGTGACAAGGTTCAGACCTGGCTCAACGGTCAGCCAATGGTTGACTTTTCTGATGAGAAGATCGGTCAGGCTAACGGATCAATCGCCCTTCAGATACATGATGGAGGAGGAATAAGGGTTAAATGGCGTAACCTGCTAATAGAGGAGCTTTAATTTCTGCAAAAATTACAATTAGAAGAGACTGCCTCAAAAGTCCTCTGTGGACCTCTGTGATAACTCTGTGTTCTCTGTGTAAGTTCATATTTTTTTGTTACACAGAGATCACAGAGGAGGCACAGAGTGGCACAGAGAAAAGACTTTTGAGTTCTTCCTATGAATGACTATTTCAATGTATAAAATTCATACTTGATTTCCCAGGTGAATTCTTTTCCGGGCTCAACTCTGACCTTGATATAAGGTTCGGGACACAGAGTTGTATAGCAACACCAGAAATTGAGTTTCTCTATCGGCTGATCACAGGTAATTCTTACTCCTGCTCCTGCTGCTTTGTTCTCAATCCTGAAATCATAATCTTTTGCACTGGAAGCAAATCCTTCGAGCGGACTGCAGAAAACGTTCTCACCATTATTTACGGTTCTGAGGAACAATATCTGCCTGCCTTTAATCTCCGCGAGTTCTCCGATACCCTGACCCGTACCCTTTATATCGAAGGGGACAGTAATGGAATATGCCGGACCAACCGGCTGGTTATCAATGACGAAAAAGTTATGATCATAGACACTGGTTTCAATAGTACGGGTACCCGTATTTTTGAGTTTATGTTTAAGAACAAGTTCCGGCTTGTCCTTTATGAGCTGAACACACTTTTCATAATTATAGGAGTAGTTCTGATCCTTCAGCTCATGTGTGAAGATAACCTGATCAGGTTTCGATTTAACAGTCCATTTACCAGGATTAATCACAGAGTAATACTTTGCGAAGGCGTATGGTTTCTCATCGGGTTTGGTAAGCACACCAACACCAATCTTGACAAAACTGTCCCCCTGTCTGGCATCCTGATAGTCGAGTGCGGTAAATTCCTCGACAGGTCCCATAATGACATCGTGAATCTCCGGACTGTAGTTTGTGAACCATTGTCCGAAGTATTCATGACCTGCAAATTTAAGACTGGGCATATTGCCTGACCAGTCAAATCTTGTTCCCTGGTAATACCCTTCCTTTGAATCCGGAAGATAGATCTTTGCCTGAATCAGTCCATTGGAGATCTCTGTTTGTGGAAATTTCATTAGTGGCATAGCTGCAATTGTTAATCCTGACAATAAATAGAATATTTTTTCATCGTTTTATTTTTTGTTTTAAAGGAATGATATCCTGATAATCCCTCTCTTTGATGACAGGAACTGTGATACATTACCCATTCTTGGCAACCGCTTCAATCAGTCCCCTTATATAACCGGCTGCGTAAAGACTTCCCAGCGCACTGTATCCTGGATGATCATTACTGTCTCCGGCCATTGTGGGAACGTGATCAGGACGCAGAGGCCCCCTGAAGCCTGTCTCAATATAGGCTTTCATAGCAGCATACATATCAATCTGTCCTTCATCATGAAAGGTCTCCACGAAGTTCGTCTTGCCGCCTCTAACATTCCTGAAATGAACGAAGTGGATCAGGTTTTTGCTTCCAAAATCCCTGACAAGTGTGGGAATATCTTCTCCCATAAGAGAGAAATTACCCTGGCACATTGTTAGTCCGTTATAAGGGCTTGGATAAATAGCTGCCATCTTCCTGAAAGCATCGGCAGTTGTCATTATCCTTGAAATGCCCCTGATGCTGTCAACCTGAGGATCATCGGGATGCATTGCGAGCTTAATTTTAAGCTTTTCTGCCTCGGGAACAACAGCCTTAAGAAAATATTCAAGGTTCTTCCATAAACTTTCCTTTGTAACCTCTCCGTATTTTGTAGGAGAAAGATCTTTTACATCTTCATAATCAAAAGCTGTAACCAGGGCTCCTCCCCTTCCCGGACGGTCATTGGTTGTACGCGCCCAGCTGATAACCGGCATCCAGTTATAGCATATGGTATCAATCCCTGCCTTTGATAAGCTTTTCATGAAGATGATGAAATTGGAGATCTCCTCATCCCGGCCTTCAAGACCGAGCTTTGTCTTTTCGGACAGAGACGGAGGCCCTTCTATAACTTCAAGCTTCAGTCCTGTTTTCTCCCAGGCATTTTTGACAGCAGATACCGCTTCATATTCCCAAGGGTTAACATTTGGCAGACCAACCATCTGTGTATTAATACCTCCGACGGCTCCCAGGACATTCAGCTGTTTACCGAACTGTACTTTGCGCTTTTCAGCCTCCAGACCCGCAAAATAGGCAAAACACATTTTGATGCCTGCATCCTGGATATATGGCTTTGATTGAGATTCTTTCAGCGGCGCTTCAGGCTGCATGGAAGAACTGCCAAGCAATTCTGAAGTTGCCGCTGAAAAACCGGCAACTGAAAGAGCTGCCATCGCACTGCTCTTCCTGATAAAATCCCTTCTGTTGTTTTTCATCACTATACTTTCTTAAGGTCTTATTACAGTTCCATCACTCTTCCGTACCTGCCATCTGGATTTTGTTCCAATAGGATATTTTGCTGCTTCCTTTTCATTTATATCAACACCTAATCCAGGCACCTCATTTACAGACATATAGTCTTTATTCATTGTCGGGCAGCCTGTAAAGATAGTCTGAAGTTTCTCAGAGAAGCGCACAGCCTCCTGGATGCCAAAATTCCAGACAGCAAGGTCAATATGACAGTTTGCAGCATGGCCAACAGGAGATACGTCGCCGGGTCCATGCCATGCAGTCCTGACATTGAACCATTCTCCCAGCCTGGCAATCTTCATGGCAGGAGTTATTCCTCCGATCTGTGAGATATGAACTCTGATAAAATCGAACCATTGGTTAACCATAGGCATCTTAAATTCATTGATATTATTGAACAGTTCTCCCATGGCAATTGGAACAGATGTAGTCATTCTGAGCTGTTTAAACCATTCCATATTCTCGGGTGAGAACGGATCCTCAATGAAAAACGGATTATACTCCTCCAGTCTTTTAATAAGGCCAATGGCGTCAAGAGGTTCTACCCGCTCATGAATATCATGAAGAAGCTCTACCTTTTCTCCGCATGCTTTTCTTACAGCCGCAAACATTTTCGGCACTGAATTCAGGTACGCACGTTGATCCATAAAATCGTCTGTCTCCATTCCAAATCCGGCTTCCCTGAAAGGAGGATTGTTACCAAGTGTCCCAACACCGCCATACGCTCCGAGCTGTATCCTTATATGCTGGTAGCCCATAGCCATATATTTCTGAACATCAGCAATCACTTCTTCATTGGACCGTCCACCAGCGTGAGTATAACATTGAACTGCAAATCGTGATTTACCTCCCAGAAGCTGGTAAACAGGCATACCTGCACGCTTACCCTTGATGTCCCATAAAGCCTGGTCAAGTCCGCTTATCGCATTATTCAAAACACCGCTATTACGCCAGTATGAACTTACGTATACGTTCTGCCACATGTCTTCAATATTATCAACATCCCTGCCGATACAAAAATCGTTCAGATATTTATCTATTGCCGTCACCACAACTTCTGCCCTCTGAGTAAAGGTTGCACAGCCAAGACCATAGAGCCCGCACGGCGGTTTGTCATGATTTTATCTTCTGAATTTTTCATTTTTGAAGGTAATTTTAGGAATTGCTTTATCTGATGAGATGTATTTAACAAATATATTTATAAGTTTTCGTAAAACCTATCTGAATGTCTGGTGAGGCAAAACATGCAAAACACTTAATGCTTCCCTTTGCATTCCCTTCCTGATGAACTTAAGGACCTTCCTGATAAAAATATTAATGCACAAAGAACATAAAGGCTTTCAACTGAAATACAAAAAGATTTAATTGCTATTGTCTCTTCTGTACCAGAGTATCCGGTATTGAAACCAGCTCAATTCCTTATTCATTCCAAGATTCCTTGAATATTGTTTCGACTGCTCATTATTCCAGTGTTCATGGACGCCAAGACTTGGTAAAGGCTTACCGCTGTTATCAGGGTCATAAACAATACCTTCAGGCCAGTTAGCAGAATCTGCAGCCTGATGAAGGTAGTCATCCACGCCCCTTATGCCGGGGGCATAATCAGGTTGTCCGTTGGCAGGATTGTGCTGGTTTATTCCATTCCATTCAGTCCTCAGAAAATCATAGCAAACCGATTCCAGCGCGACCTGGTCCTGTGATACAAAAATCGAACTGCTCCAGTCATTATTGAAGGGTGCCATAAAATATTTAACCGGAACCTTTGTCTCTATTCCTCCTCCTCCGAATAACCCGTCCACAAGATAGAGCAGAGTATTTCTTCCAAGGTATTTGCTGCCCATAAGATCAACCTGAACACGATATTTGTGGTATCCTCCATTTGAGCCGAGTGCTCCCCTGGGGGTAATCAGTGAATTGTGAAGATGCTGTGCAGTACTTCGTGCCTGGGATCCGAAATGGTTTTTAGCTGTCAGGGAGATCCCGGCTGCATAATGAGGTTTCAGATTGGCAACATTAATAAGATAATCCGCATTCTCAATTACATCATAGATTTTGTCCTTCTGAATCTTGTTCCCATAGAATATACGTTCTTCTGAACCCGCTGCAGTCATTGTCCTGCCGTACTTTGTTGTAAATTTATCCAGGTAGATAACATCTGGAAACTCTGCATGCCAGACCTGGAAATTATGGCCATAGATATCAGTCATTGGATCACCCACCACTATATCGCCAGGATTGATTCCCATTTCATTTACCAGTTCCTTTAATAATTCCAGAACAACATACGGGTTCGTCTCGGTAGCTCCGTAATTAGTGCTTCCCCTGAGCGCAGTAGGCTTAAAGGTCTCAGGATAGAAATATCCGTTTTTCTTATCTTCATCGGTCAGCAACCACCTGGATGTTCCCTGATTTATTTTAATAAAGATCTTTTCTCCCCTGGCATATCCCTTGTTATTTTGATGCTTATCCTGATTATGGTAACGGAAAAGGAGATCCCATGCTTCAGGAATACTTTTTTTCCCGCTAAGGCCTGTCAGCCCGCTCCTTATCATTGTCCGCACTACATCCTTGTTTGTATTCTCCGGCTTGAAGTAATAATCCTTGCTTTCAAAAGTGTTCAGACAGTTTTCATTTGTTGCTTTTGGATTCCATACCCAGACCACTCTGCCCGGATTGATACCCATCCCGCTTCCAAATGGCTGATTGGGTAAGTCTTCCGGTCCTCTTTCTGGGATATCACTGCCAAGGGTGTTCTGACTGCCCTGAGTAAGGGTAAAAAACAATCCGGTGAGAGCGGCTGTTATAAATAAACCGGTGGCTAAATATCTTCCCCTGACAATGCTCTGCTTTGCTTTCCTGAATGCCAGCGTTATCCCCCCCAGGGAAATCAGATAAACTATTAATCCTGACATCAAAGGAGCTGCAACCTGCATGCATGGATAAGTGGCTCTTGATGGCTTTGGAATAACCCTCACAAGAAACCATATTGTGGATAATATTCCCATTATAATTAATAGCAGACGTGATGGAAACCTGTGTTCCTTCATCCATTCAACAATATAGTTTATTCCTGCCTTAAACCTATCCTTCTCAGACTTTTTCATTTTTGCCGGGTTTACGTATTAGCATAATCTCTACAAATATAAAATAATTAAGCTGCTGCTCTAATCAACGGGAGTTGGAATAGTTCATTTTGAAACTCTTTATGAAAATTTAACATTTGATGATTATTTCGTCCATTGGGTGGCCTGGTAAAACCAATGAGACGCCATGTCTTTAAAACCGTCAAAATTAAGCACAAAGGTTCACTGCGGGCTTTACAAATGGCTCCGGGTACCGGAGCAGATTCTGAAAACAACAAGGTTAAAATTTACACTTAAATAACTTTATAATTTCTCAGTTTTTGTACATTTGAAAGAACCGGCTTCAGCAAAACCTGAATCGGGACCAAAATACAGGCTAAGAAATTTTAACATAAACCAACTCTTCAAAATGACAACCTCAAAAAAAATTAACCGTCGTGAATTTCTCGGATCAGCAGCAGCTGCTTCCGTGGCATTTACAGTAGTTCCAAGACAGGTACTTGGAGGACCGGGCTTTATCGCTCCGAGTGACAAGCTCACTTTGGGCTATATTGGCTGTGGCACTCAGGGCTTAAGGGAAATGACTGCACTTATTCAGAATCCTGCACTCCAGATCGTGGCCGTATGTGATCCGAATAAATTCACAACCGATTATGTTGACTGGTCGCTTAACGGTATACGTGACGATATCCGGGATGCTCTCGGGGATAAAACATGGGGAGAGGGAATAAAAGGAATCCCGGGAGGAAGAGATATCGGACAGGAATTTGTGCAGAAATATTATGGCAAATCAAAACCTTCAGGAACGTATAAGGGTTGCAAGTCATATGAAGATTTCCGTGAACTGCTTGAAAAGGAAACGGATATAAATGCGATTAAGATCATGACACCCGATCATCTTCATGCCACGGTAGCCCTGGCATCAATGAAGAAAGGCAAGCATGTTGTCACTCATAAGCCTATTGCCAACAGGATGCATGAGGCGAAGCTTACGATTGAAACAGCTGGCAAGCCGGGCCTGAGCACTCACCTGCTTGCATGGAGCGAAAGACCAGAATATGATATAATTAAAAAATGGATCGCAGAGGGTCAGATAGGCACCCTCAGAGAGATTCATAACTGGTCGAACAGACCGGTATGGCAGCAATGGCAGGCGAACCCCACAGAGACTCCGGCGGTTCCGAAAGATTTCAACTGGGATTTATGGCTTGGTCCAGTCCCTGAACGTCCATACCATCCCAATTATACCCATGCAGTATTTCGCGGATGGTATGATTTTGGTGCCGGCAGTATAGCAGATATGGGCCATTACAGCCTCTTCCCTCTCTTCCTTACCCTTGGGATTAATGCCCCGGCAATAAGCGCTGAGGCTTACGCAACAAAAACATGCGCTACAATAAATAATGTCTCCACCGGTATCAAAAATGACGTTGCTTTTCCCCTTTCATGCATCGTAAGGTTTAAATTTGCAGCTCAGAAAGAGCTTGGCCCATTTGACCTATTCTGGTATGACGGGGGCATGAAACCTATGAATCCCGATGAGCTTAGTTCGCAAGACCAGGTTCTGGCTCCTGAAGGACTTATGTTCGTAGGTGACAAAGGAAGAATAATAGGTGATTTCAGAGGTGAAAAACCGGTTCTTTATACCGGAAATAAGAAAATTGTGGCTGAAGAGCAAAAAAAATCGGCACGTGCAGACAGGAACGATGAGTGGATAACTTCTTTTAAAAATAACACACAATCACACGGAAGCTTCATTTATGCAGGACCTGTTACCGAGACAATACTCCTGGGAGGAGTGGCTTTGCGCGCAGGCAAAAAAGTAAATTACAACAGCGCTGAGATGAAAATCACGAACGTCCCTGAAGCTAACAAGTACCTTGTAAGAGAATACCGCAAAGGCTGGGAGTTATAGTTTAATAATGACAAAACCGGTAAAACCAGAATTTAATTAAATAAAGTAATCAGCCTGATGAATAATATAACAAGAAGAAGTTTTCTCGAAAAATCAATTGCTGCAGGTGCCGCCGGGATAGTGGCACCTGCGGTTCTGGGGTCATCGCTTACTGAGCCAATGCCACGACTGATAAAAGATGATATTTCACTGGCCCAATGGGCACTCGTTGATGAAGTTAAGTCAGGCAAATGGAAAACCCTTGACTTTGCCAAAATCGCAAGGAAGGATTTCGGGCTCAATGGTATTGAATTTGTTAATACCCTGTTTGAAGTTACCACGGAAGGCTACCTTAAGCAATTGAAAAAGAATGCTGCGGATAACGGTGTCACAATGGTATTGATCATGGTGGATGATGAAGGAGACGGATGTGCTCCGACAAAGGAGGAACGGCGTCAGTTTGAGATCAATCACCGCAAATGGATCGATGCGGCACATTATCTGGGATGCCACGCCATCAGGACCAATTGCCGGGGACCTGAGAATGTTTCGCGCGAAGAAGCTCTTAAATGGGCAGCAGAGACTTACCAGATGATGATGGAGTATGCAGTACCGGCCAAGATAAGCGTACTTATTGAAAACCATGGCGGTGTATCCAACGATGCTGACTGGATGGTATCACTTATGAAAGAAGTTGATAATCTTATTTCGGAAGTTATCCTGACTGGAGAAAGCCTTCGACAACTTTCAATAATTATGAATATCTTCAGAAAATGCTGCCGTTTGCAGGGGGTATGTCGTACAGAAATCAGCCGACAGAGGAACTGACTGCAAAAATGATAAAACTGGCAAAAGATTCAGGATACCGTGGATGGTACGGTATTGAATCATCCGGAAGGGATGAGATCAAAAAAGGAATTGAACTCCTCAGAAAATATCTCTTTTAATATTACCTCTGTGTCCTCTGTGTATCCTCTGTGTACTTTGTGTAAGTTCTTAAAATATTACACGAGTTACACAGAGAAGGCACAGAGTTACACAGAGTTATTTAACATTATACTTTTTTAATTGCATCCAGTACCCTTGCAGGGGTGAATGGCATTCTGTACATGCGTGCTCCGGTGGCATTAAATATGGCATTTCCCACAACAGCCCCTACAGTTATTATTGCCGGTTCGCCGCCACCCTGAGGCGGCTCGTTCATCCTTTCGAAAATAAATGTTTCGATTTTCGGCAACCACGAAAACCGGGGTATTTCATAAGAATCATAACCCCGTGTAATTATGTTGCCGCCCTCATATGCCAGCTCTTCGGTCAGAGTATATCCAAGTCCCATAGTCATGCATCCTTCCATCTGCATAGTTGCTCCGAGAGGATTAACGCATAGCCCCATATCCTGAGCACAAACAATACGCAGAACCTTTACCTTACCGGTCTTTCTATCGACTTCAACCTCAGCCATCTGAGCCACAAGCGCCCCGACGTCAGTGCCTATTGCCAGCCCCACTCCTCTTCCACCCTTGCCTTTTCCGGGTTTGTAACCGAACATGTCGGCAACTTTTTTCAGAACCTCGATCATCTTCTCATCCTTAAGATTCTTAAGACGAAATTCAAGAGGATCTATCCCTGCTGCGGCAGCCATAATATCTATCTGAGTCTCTCTGGCAAAAGTATTTGTATTATTGTTTGGAGCACGCCATGGTCCTGTTGCAAAGGGGTGAACCGAAGGCGAATTTTCCTTATCGCCATGATCGGTTAACTTAAGATTGGGAACATCATAAAGAATCTCTGTTCCCCTTGTACCACAATAATAGGCGTGGTAATCCCACAGTTTTATAAGACCTGATTTATCAATACCAGATTTAATCCTGATCACTCCTGCCGGATGAAAATTATCATAGAAGAACTCTTCATCTCTTGTAAAGGCAACCATAACCGGCTTTCCGGATAACTTTGCAAGCCTGGCGGCTTCAACAGCCTGATTATTGGCGCTCTTTCCACCAAAACCTCCTCCTACAAACGGGACTATAACCCTTACCTTCTCAAGGGGTAAAGCGAGTACCGCCGCAATCTCATCCTGGAGAGGATAGGGAGTTTGTGTCGATGCCCATACAGTCATCTTTCCCCCTTCAAACTGAGCCAGGGCAGTATGTGGTTCTATAGGAGCATGTGCGAGGTATGGATCATGGATCTCGGTGTCAAATGTTTTGTCGCACAACTGTTTTCCGGCTTCAATATCACCGGTTGAAGTTTCAACATTCTCATATGAATCAGCCTTCAGCATATATTCGAAGACAGTTTTATCATTTACAGGCAGTTCATTATAGGAATATTCTGCTTTGATCCTGGAAACAGCCTCTTCAGCCCTGTCGCGGTTTTCATGAAGCGCAGCTACAAGATCGCCGTCACGGACTATCTGGACGCCTGCAACTTTCTCGGCGTCAGAGATATCAACAGTTGTCAGTTTTGCACCGTGTGAAGGTGGCCTGACTATCCTGGCAAAAACCATACCCGGTAACTTCATATCACCGCTGTATTTTGCCTCCCCGGTCACTTTCTGTTTAGCATCAAGCCGGTGGTATGATTTTCCAACAAAAGAGAATTTGGTGTAATCTTCAACTGAAGGTTTGGTGTCAAGATATCTCTCTATTTTTTTACCTTTTGTAAGTTCGGCATAAGTAACTGATTTGTCGGGATTTGCAGGATCTGATATAACACCATCGGTCACTGTAAGCTGGTTTGCAGGCACTTTAAGCTTTTCGGATGCCAGCTGCAGGAGTACGCCTCTGGCTTCAGCCAGTGCGGCCCGCATTGATGGACCAAAATGCCTGGTAGTCATTGATCCCCAGGTGCCTCCGTCCCATGGACAAAGATCAGTATCGCCAAGGACAAGTTTTATCTTTTCCATCGGAACATTGAGTTCATCTGCCATCATCTGTACCAGAGAGGTTATAATTCCTTGTCCCATTTCTATCTTTCCCGAGTAACAGCTAACTGTTCCATCCTCACCAACCAGCAGAAAAGCGTTGTAATCCTTTGTCAGATCCCTTTCCAGGGGAACAGCAACAGGACTTCCATCGCCGGTGCATCTGGGCAGGAAGAAAACAATCACACCACTTCCGAGGATCTTGAAAAAGTCACGCCTGGGCATTCTGCGTCGACTACTCCGGGGCATTGAAGCCTGATCTAAAGCTTTTTCGTTTTTCATTGTTACTTTCCTCCTTTCATTTCTTCAGCTGCCGTCTGAACAGCAGCAACAATACGAACATGAGCGCCACAGCGGCACAGATTATCTTCCATTCCGGTCTTAATCTGTTCATCTGTAGGAGATGAATTTTTTAATAACAAGCCTGTTGCATTCATTATCATACCGGGGGTACAATAACCGCATTGCATGGCATCATGCTCTATAAATGCCTTCTGAATGGGATGCAATTGGTCACCTGTTGCCAGACCTTCTATTGTTACTACACTTTTGCCCTTTACATCCGCGACAGTAATAGTACATGATCTGACAGCCTCATTGTCAATAAGAACAGTACAGGAGCCGCAGAATCCCATCCCACAGCCATACTTGGTTCCTGTGAGACCGAAATGATTCCGCAACACCCACAGGAGTGTTTCGGTGGGATCAATCTTTACATCCGTTTTTTTCCCGTTTAACTGAAAACTAATCGTTTCTTCCATAGCTATCGTGTTTGATTAAGTCCTTTTATATATTCGTCATATGTATCAAAATCCCTTAAAATACCAGGCTCATTTGTTTCAACCTCCAGAACCTCCGCTGAATAAATACGTGCAATTGAACGCAAACCCTCTGAAGGATCCAGTGTCTCTATCTGATCCCTGTATTTACTGTCAAGGAGCAGAGGATGACCCCTTTTTCCATGAAAAACAGGAATAACTATACCCCTTCCTGAAGATCTGTATTCACTTATTACACTATTTATAACCAAAGGGGTGATGAAAGGCTGATCTCCCTGAAACACCATAACAGCATCTAATTCAGCAGGCAGATTTCTGAATCCACACTGAACAGATGAAAGCATCCCCTCCTTGTAATGTTCATTATAACAATATCTTACATCATATTTACCGACCAGGCTCATCAAATCATCACTGCCTGCTCCGAGTACTACTAATATACCATCTGTATCCGAACCTGCAACATGTTCGATAACATTTTCAATCATAGTACTGCCATTGAATTCCAGAAACATCTTAGGAAATCCCATACGTTTCGATTCACCTGCTGCTAGAATTATACTCCAGATCTCACCCATTAAATTATACTTCAGACCTTAACTTATAATATCTTTTACTGCCCGGACCTCAGGTTGCACAGAGGTTTCACAGGTCCCAACAGAGAGATATTGCCAAATACTTGTGTCTTGTGTCTTGTGTCTTGTGTCTTGTGTCTTGTGTCTTGTGTCTTGTGTCTTGTGTCTTGTGTCTTGTGTCTTGTGTCTTGTGTCTTGTGTCTTTTGTCTTTTATCTTTTATCTTTTATCTTTTACTGTTTCTGACCAACACGAGTTCAGCGGCTATACTGACAGCAATTTCCTCAACAGTTTGCGATTTGATTGCAAGTCCGACAGGAGCATGGATCTTATCCCACTGAGCATAAGTGGCATAACCGTTTTCAATAAAACTGATGCGCATGGCAGATATCTTATTTTTACTGCCAATCATACCTATATAGGCCAGATTCCTTCCAATACAGGGCCTCAACGCAGAAGCATCATCCTTATGACCCCTTGTAACAATTACTACATAGATGTTCTCTCCATTCCCGATTTCATCCATGGCCTCTCCGATATCTTTAACAATAATATGGTCAGCATCGGGGATATTATCCTTATTGGCAAATTCCGGTCGGTTATCGATCACAGTAACCTCGAAATCAAGCAATGATCCAAGATGTGCCAGTGCCCTGCCAATATGACCCGCTCCTGCAATAATAAGCTGATCAGGAGGGAAAAAAGGCTGGAGGAAACAAAGAACGGATGTCTCTTCTGCTGAATCACCAATTTCAATTTCGTAAAAGCAGGCTGGATTCTTATCAGAAATAAGTTTATTTACCTCCGGTATTATCTTTTTCAGAGATTCAGCAGGTAATGACGGGGTAAATGACTCACAAATCCAGTGACGCGATATTTTCACTTCATCTCCGGCCGCTTGTTTCACGATCGTGATCAGCACTCCGGGAATCCGCTCCGCCAGTGATTTTTTTATCTGAGCGAAAATGGATAATGAGCCTCTGAGGTCAGCATCTACCAAAACACTTATCTGGCCACCGCAGATAGCCTCTTCAGTATTTGAGATATCATGAGCCAGGTCGAAATGATAATGGCCCGATTTTTTCGAAAAAACTGCTCCAGCAGCCATTTTCTGAATTTTCCCTTCAACTATCCCACCTCCAACTGTACCGGCCATAAGCCCGTTTTTTCCAAATAACGCTGAGCTTCCCGGTTTTTGAGGAGTAGAACCGCGCGTCCGGGTTACTGTTGCCAGTACTAACTGTGAATCAGTCGATTGCCTATCGGAAATCTCCAGACATATATTTTTCATTTTAAAATAACCTTAGATACAAATTTAGAAACAGGGGATCAGTAATGCCGAAATTTTTCCAATGATGCAGAACAAATATATTCAAAATGATTTATTATTCATAATTTTATGAGCAGAGTAATCCTGTTAAACTTTGTTAAAAGCTACCTGCAAATCTTTTTCAATCCATTGATTATGAACAGAAATTTATACAGATTATCGCTGCTGGGTTCTTCCGCTTTGATATGCCTGATAACATGCAAATCACCGAATAATCAGACCGTAAAGGGAAAAACCGATACCGGCTGGATTGAAGAGCTCACTATTTCGCAACTACAGGAGGGATACAGGGATGGCATGTATACCATAACCGATGTTGTTAATGTTTATCTTGAGAGGATTAATGAAATCGATAAAAGCGGACCCGGACTGAATTCTGTTATACGGGTGAATCCTGATGCCATACAGATTGCTGAAGAACTGGATAGGGAACTTGCTTCAGGGAATTCCAGGGGACCGCTGCATGGGATTCCTGTGATCCTTAAGGATAATATAGATACTCATGATAAAATGCCAAATACGGCGGGGGCAACTGCCCTCAGGAACTCATATCCAAAGAATGACAGCTTCATCGCAAAGAAGCTCAGAGAAGCAGGTGCAATAATTATTGCCAAGTCTAATCTGAGTGAATGGGCCAATTTCCGTGCTGCCATGTCGTCGAGCGGCTGGAGTGGTGTGGGAGGACAAACAAAAAACCCATATGTTCTCGACCGTAATCCCTGCGGTTCCAGCTCAGGTTCAGGAGTTGCCGTCTCTGCAAATCTATGTATGATTGCCATCGGCACTGAAACAAATGGATCCATAGTATGCCCTTCAAACAACAATGGAATTGTGGGAATAAAACCAACAGTCGGGCTGCTGAGCCGCACAGGAATTATTCCAATCTCCTTCTCCCAGGATACTCCAGGCCCTATGGGAAGAACAGTCACTGATGCCGTAATCACACTTGGATTAATGACAGGAATTGATTCTTCAGATTCCAAAACATTGGCTTCCAGTGGTAAATATCTGACTGATTATTCCAGGTATCTCATCGCAGACGGTGTAAAAGGAAAACGGATAGGCATTCAGAGAAAGGCAATGGGGTTTTCAGATAAGGTTGACACACTTATGGAGAACACAGTCAGATGGCTCAGGGCCAATGGCGCTGAAGTAATTGATATTGACTTTCCAAAAGGCGAGAATTATGAACAGGCATCATTTAACGTAATGGTATATGAATTCAGGGACGGGCTAAACAAGTATCTTTCCGGGCTGGATAGTGAAATACCGGTAAAGAATATAACTGACCTTATTGAATTCAATAAATCAGATAGCGTTGAACTCCGGTATTTTGACCAGAAAATCCTTGAACTGGCTGATAAAAAGGGGAACCTTGAATCGGACGACTACAAGAAGTCTCTTGCCCTCATGCACAAGGCTACACGCGAAGATGGAATTGATAAGGTAATGGATGCCAATAAGCTTGATGCAATAATGTCTCCTACAGGCTCTCCTGCATGGAAGACAGATCTGATACTGGGGGATCACTTTGTCGGAGGCAGTTCATCATTGGCAGCAATATCCGGCTATCCTGCAATTACAGTTCCCATGGGCTTCATTGATGAACTGCCGGTAGGTGTTACCTTCTTTGGAAGGGCATGGAGTGAACCAACACTGATAGAGATAGCATTCAGCTATGAACAGGGGACTAAATTCAGAAAAGCACCGGAATATATTGTATCAGACTAAATAACAATACACCAATAAAATGAGGTTCCCCGGAATATTCCCGGAGGGTACCTTTATTTTTTTTCTTCGCTTTTTGGCTCAGCGCTCACTTTTTCGGAATCATCATCCAGTTTGGAGGCTTTTTTAAATTCCTTCATTCCCTGACCAATACCTTTCATCAGTTCAGGAATTTTTCTCCCGCCAAATAATAAAACCACAACAAGTAAAATTAATATGATCTCAGTAGCTCCAAGATTTCCCATCTTCTTAAGTTTTAAATAACGGTCAAAGTTATTAATAGTATCATTCAATACCAAATGAAAAAAGTTAATGTTTCTTAAGAGATGCAGAAACATGGCAATGCGAAAGGGTCAACCAGGCAAATAAGATCAAAGCTGAGGCCGTCTCAAAAGTCAAAATCCATTATTATTATTTATATCTTTATCAAAACAAAACCTATCCAAAAAAAATACCGTGAAATGAAATCAACGTTAATCATTATCCTTGCAATTACTTTCATATCATGCAATAGAACAGGCAATGACAACGCAAAAAAGATGGTCGATACCAATGCCACAGCCGAGACCAAAAATCTTTTTAAAAACCTGGGAGAGCTTGCTGCAGATCATACCCTTTTTGGCCATCAGCATGCCACAGAATATGGTCATGGGTGGTCAGGGGAAGCAGACCGTTCAGATGTAAAATCAGTTACAGGTTCTCATCCTGCTGTGATCGGAGTTGATTTCATGGGATTTTCGGGTGGTACACCAGAGCAGATCAGCCAGTATAAGGAAAATATGAAGAAAAACGTGGAAGCTACTTATAACAGAGGAGGTGTTATCACGGCTTCATGGCATTTCTCAAACCCGGTATCGGAGGGAGGCTTTTACTGGAAAGATTCAGTCTCAGCTCCCGCGGTAAGGTTCATCATCCCTGGAGGATCCTCCCATGCAAAATATACAGAGATACTAAATGAGGTTGGGGAGTGGGCCAACAACCTGCGTGGTGCGGACGACAAACAGGTACCTGTTATTTTCCGACCCTTTCATGAGTTTGACGGTGGTTGGTTCTGGTGGGGAAAACCTCATTGTACAACTGAAGAATTTAAAACACTATGGAGATTCACCGTATCCTATCTGAGAGACAGTGTTGGGGTACACAATTTTATTTATGCATTTTCACCCGACAACAGGTTCAATACCACAGAAGAGTATCTTGAACGCTATCCCGGTGATGAATGGGTTGATCTTCTTGGGGTTGACAATTACGGAGATATGGGACGTGACAAATATGATATAACTTCAGCATCAGGTAAACTTAAAATAGTATCTGATTATGCTCAGAAGGCTGGTAAACTGGCCGCATTTACAGAGACTGGCCTTGAGTCAATTCCCAATCCGACATGGTGGACGGAAACACTGCTTGCGACTATGATTAAGAATCAAATGAAGCTCTGCTACGTTCTTGTATGGAGAAACGATGCCACCAGCCCGACTCACTTTTATGCACCATTCTCTGGTCAGGTGAGTGTTCCTGATTTCATGAAATTCTATAATGATCCATATACCTTATTTGAAAAAGATCTGAAGGATATTTATAAGTAATCAGGGCCTTTATTTTTGCCATTGGCTTCAAGGCCTCACTTATATCTGCAGAATACCCCAGGCCAGAAGTATCAGGGCACCCACTACAATCCAGCTCAGGATGAAACCTGCAATATCCTCACGGTATCGTTTAAAGAAATCACTCCATCTCGACTTATGAAGCCATCCCGGCAGATCCAGCAGAAGCAGATCATCTCCTGTTTCTGAAGCGAGTGGCTTTTTGCCATCCTTGTCTGTGTGATTAGCATCTGATTTTCTTCTCATGTTATCAAAAAATGCCTCATTCTTTTCTTTATCCTCAGGTTTTGTAAGGATACTTACAAGCCAGAATACAAAAAATCCGGAAAGCATGGCAAGTCCGAATGGAGCCGGTTTCCATTTGTATACAAGCATCAGTTCACCCTGTGAAAGATAATTTGATACAAAATAGGTTAGCAGCGACATTATTATTGCAGCAATCGCACCGTACCTGTTGGCCCTTTTCCATATTATACCTCCAAGGAAAATGATACCCATAAAGGCTGCCAGTGTTTCAGTGAAAAGGAAAGCATGAAGTACATTTTAATGCTCATGGCAAAAAATACAGCCAGAACAGCGAGTCCAAGCCCCGAAAGTTTGCCCATCTTTAAGAGCTTTTTATCTTCAGCTTCGGGATTTATATATTTCTTATAAAAATTCTGTGTAAAAAGAGCTCCTGTATTTACCATAAAGTTGGAGCATGCCGACATATTTGCCGCAACAATTGCTGACAACATAAGCCCAACAAGACCAGGTACCAGCAATACACTGCAGGCGTACCCGAAAGCCATTTCGGGATCGGCAAGTGTTGCACCTTTTTTTATTACGAGGGCAGCCACAACCAATCCTGTCAACGCCCATCCTATCGTTACCAGGCGTTTTACCATCGATCCGAAAGTCTGACCTATCCGCCCGGCCCTTTCAGTATCGCCTGTGGCACACATAGATATCATGTGCGGCTGGGCAGTAATACCTACAATACCGTTAACTGCCAGCATGGCTATTGTGAAAGCATCAATACCGCTGGCGGCATTAAAAAGATCAAAGAAATGGTCGGGAAGGACTGCACGCATTCCGGAGAATCCGCCAATCTGCTTTAATCCAAGAGGGATCAGCAAAATAGAGAGGGTAATAATGAGAAAGGATTGTATGAAATCAGTATATGCTGCGGCGATAAGTCCACCGGCATAACTGTAAATGATAAATGCAATTGTCATTGCAAAAACTACCATATCCGGAGAAATATTGGTGCCGGAAGCCACGGAGATCACCTTGGCAGCACCCTGCATCATGACTCCCATATTGAAAACGAAGTAGGTAACCGCAAAAATTGAATAGATCAGTCCGATCTTGCTGCCATAGCGGTCTTCCATTATCTCACCTATAGTGGTACGTTCACTCCGCCTGTAAAAGGGTGCAATTAGCCAGTAGAAGGGAGTTATAAGCATGTTCTTCCACTGGTACCAGATAGTTGCAAACCCCTGGCTGAATGTTGCTCCGGTCTGGGCAACAGGCATCTCAGCATGTGTACCCACACCAAACGCCTGACCTATCATGATATACCACTTGAACTTCCTTTCACCTCTGAAAAAGGCATCGCTTGTCCTTGTTTTACGCGCCATCCATAAACCAAAGGCAGTGATTGAGATAAAATAGCCAAAAAGCACTACGTAGTCGAGTGTACTCATAATTTAAGCAGGTTTGAGGTCATAACTATCTTCAGTGAGGCTCGGGGCATGAGGCAGAAATTCTTATATTTAGTAATCAACTTACTTTAAAAAACGGATAAAATATGAAATTACAAGGAGAATCTTTACTTTGTTCAGACTCTCATACTTTTATTCGGATAATATGATAAACTTTTATAAAACCATTCTGTAAGCGGATAAATATAATCATTTATCATTTAGTTCTTACTCATGAAATACAAGTTCTCCATTCAGATATGTTTTTCTTATTATAAGCTTGTCTGCATTTTTTTCAAACAATATAATATCTCCCCTTTTTCCTGGTGAAAGGCTCCCCCTGTCATTCAGGCCATATGCAGCGGCAACATTTTGTGTAGCCATATTCACAGCCTCTTCAAGAGAGCATCCTGTGAATTTAATCATGTTCCCTACTCCGGTTTTCAGGGGGAAGGATGCACCTGCAAGACAGTTCATTGCAATATTTTTCAGCATGCCTTCTTCAGTCAGCATTACTTCGCTCTCAAGAAAGGTATACTTTCCAGGGGCCATTCCGGCCAGATAAATAACATCGGAGGTGAGAATAAGCTTATGAGGTCCCTTTGATCTGAGGAACACTTTAAGCTCCTCGGGAAGCAAATGAAAGCCGTCAGCAATTACTGTTGCAGTAAGTTTTTCATTTGCCAGCTGCGGCCATATAGGATTATTATGACGATGAATATAATTAGCGCACCCGTTGCCTAGATGAGTTGACAAGGTTACACCTTCGTCGGCAGCAGCGCTTATTTCCGCTGCTGTTGAATTGGTGTGGCCCATTGCCACTATAATACCGTTGTGCCTGCATAATCTTATAAACTCCATGGCACCTTCAAGTTCAGGAGCCAGTGTCACCTGGATAATCTTCCCTGCAGCTGCTTCCTGATACATTATGAATTCCTCCCATAAAGGCTTACGGATATACTGAACCGGATGGCATCCCCTGAATCCTTCATCAGGAGAAATATATGGTCCCTCCAGGTGAAAACCAGGAACAGATCCTGCAAGCCTGCTGTCAAGAGTCAATGCTTCATTAAGAATCCGGAAATTTTTCAGAAGGGTTTCATGGCTCCCGGTGATTAGTGTTGGCAGGAAAGTGGTAACTCCTCCGCTCCATATGGCTTTTGCTGCATCTATAACGCCTGATGCAGACAGGGCTGATCCTGAAAAATCAATATTCGCATAACCATTGATCTGGTTATCTATCAACCCAGGTGCAATAAACAGATTCATCTCTTCTGCCTTCAGCCTTTCTGGCTCAGCTATTTTAATGATTCTCCCATCCCTGATTTCCAGAGAGACAGGTTTTCCTGTGGCATAATGTATTCCGCTTACAATAATCTGAGCCTTTATATCTTCCGTAATCATCTCATTAGATTAAATCCTTAGTGTCCCTATGTTAAATCCACCGTGTACTTTGTGTTTATTTTTTAATTAAACACGAAGGTCACAAAGGATGGCACAAAGGATCACAAAGGATGATTCACCATAGAATTAAATTAACGGTTCAAATGTAGCGAAATAAGATTTATTTTCTCCGGTACAATCTATTTGATGAACTTAAGGTTCTTTAACATTTGTCAAATCTCACCTTATACAATTTTTCCTATATTGTGCCAAAATTTAAAATCCGCAATGCTCAGAACACGATTTACCCTGGTTATCCTAATCCCATTATTTTGTACTGCATTGCTTTTTGGAGAATCAAAGGGAGTAAACAGGGAAAAATACCGTATTGGGATTTCAAGGACAGAAAATGAGATAAATATTGATGGAGTCCTTGATGAGCCGATCTGGTCATCTACAGAGACAGCAACGCATTTTCAGAGAGTTTTGCCTACCGATACCGGCTATGCCAGCTCGCAAACTGAAGTAAGACTAACATATAATGAATCAACTATTTACATAGCCATTACCTGTTACGATCCCACTCCTGGCAAACGCCCGGTCGAATCGCTCAGGCGTGACTTTAACTTTGGCAAAAACGACAATTTTCTTGTTTTCATAGATACCTACAACGATCAGACAAACGGGTTTTCATTCGGCGTATCAGCAGCAGGAGCGCAATGGGATGGTGTACAGGCAAATGGGGGAACAGTAAATCTGGACTGGGACATAAAATGGAAATCAGCGGTGAGAAATTATCCGGACCGCTGGATAGCTGAGTTTGCCATTCCTTTCCGCAGTATAAGATACCATGGCGGAGAGACAGAATGGGGAATAAACTTCAGCAGACTGGATCTTAAAACAAATGAAAAATCAAGCTGGGCACCTATGCCACGGCAATTCGCCACAGCTTCACTGGCCTTTACAGGGTCGCTTGTCTGGGATAAGCCGCTTCCCTCATCGGGAGGTCCGAGATTTTCCCTTATACCATATATTTCAGGGAAGGCCACCCAGGACAAAGAGGCAGGTGAAGATATACAGCCTAAGGCCAATGCCGGTATTGATGCTAAGGTTATTCTCTCAACATCCATGAATCTCGATCTCACAATAAATCCCGATTATTCACAGGTTGAGGTGGACCGGCAGGTTACCAATCTCGACAGGTTCGAACTGTTTTTTCCTGAGAAGAGGCAATTCTATCTTGAGAACAGCGACCTGTTCGCAAATCTGGGTACTGAAAACCTGAGACCATTCTTTTCAAGACGTATCGGACTTAGCACACCTGTTGTGGCAGGGGCCAGGCTAAGCGGAAAGATAGGGAATAACTGGCGAATCGGACTAATGGATATGCAGACCAGGGAAAAAGATGAGACCCCTGCAGGTAACTATACCGTTGCAGCCCTTCAGAGAAAGATTTTCAGACGGTCCAATATTTCTGCCTTCCTTGTCAATAAGCAGGTCATGAATGTAAAAAGCGACACATCCTTTTCAGGACTCAATTTTAACCGTGTAGCAGGAATGGAATTTAACCTGGCCAGCGCTGACAACAGATGGACAGGCAAAACTTTTTATCATCAGGCTTTCTACCCGGGAGCCAACGGGGATGCTGCTGCTGCTGCTGCCAATATTACTTTTTCCACCCAATATATGACTGCAACACTTAACCAGTCTTGGGTCGGCGCCGATTATGTGGCAGAGGTGGGATATATTAGAAGAAAAGGCTACTATGAAATAGCGCCAGCACTGCAGTATAAATTCTTTCCCTCAGACAGTAAAATTGCAAATCACGGACCAGGAATAAAATTCGATCTGCTTACCGATCCGTCATTCAATATCACTGACAGGGATGCTATCCTTTTTTACCAGGCTGAATGGATGAACAAAAGCATGGCCCAGATAAGTTTAAAGTCAACCTCAGTACTGCTTCAGGCTCCCTTTGATCCTACCAATTCAGGAGGAGTTCCGCTGCCGGCCGGTGAAGAGTTTAACTGGATAGATGTCAGTGCATCATTTACTTCTGATATAAGAAGGCCCTTTAACTTCCTTTTATCAAGCCGCTATGGAGGATATTATAACGGAACAGGATGGAATATTAACAGTGAAATAAACTACCGTGTGCAACCTTACGGAAGCATTGGCATTATATCCTCCTATAATAATATACAGCTGCCTTCCCCTTACAACAGCGCAAAATTCATACTTATTGGTCCCAGACTCGATTTTACTTTTACCGACAAGATCTTTTTCACAAGCTTACTCCAGTATAACGACCAGATAGACAACATAAACCTGAACCTGCGATTCCAGTGGCGCTTTGCACCTGTATCGGATCTGTTTATTGTCTATACAGAAAACTCATTCCCGCAGGATCATAATATCAAAAACAGGGGATTGGTTCTTAAGCTTTCATACTGGTTCAATTAATTACTCTTCACCCCTGATAAAAGCGATAACGGTTGGCTGCAGAATCGATCCATACAGACGAAAGAAAGACTGATTATAAAGTTTATTTCTTCGCAGGAGGCGAAGCAGGGAATAACAGGTTCAACATCTTTACAGGATCATATATCAGACTGATGGACCAGATCATGGGAGATAGGTTTGAAATAATGAAAGGTATTCATTTCACCTCACCGGCGAAAAACGTACTGTGGGCATTGAGCAATTCACAGAAGCCATTAACCCGTCCTGATAAGAACAGATTCCTGACATCCGCTGCAAGTCAGATTATTGGAAATATCACTTCTCCTGACACACAAATAATAATCACATCATCAAGTACGGGAAGCATTGTGGCTGCGCAGACTGTCTGCTTCCTTACTTCCATAAATATTAAGGAAAGATATTTCAGACCACCCCTTCATCTTGCCCTGGGTACAAGCATCATCTCTCCGGAATCTGAACTTTTTAAACAGCTTGTATATCTGCAGAATAAGGGTGAAATTGGAGTAATAATTCATGATGAACTTCAGGATCAGGGTGATAACACTAATGGTGCGGGCGGGACGACAAGGATTGAAGCTTACAGGAATGCAGCTGGTCTGTTACTGCCCGGATTTTCCGGAAAATACTCAGGACCCTCATTCCTGAACTCCCCATCCGGTTAATGGCCATCTACACCGGAAGAGGGCACAAACTGTTCAGAAAGCGCTGGATTATATCAATGTAATCATGGTTCAGTATCAGCTGGCAGGAGAGCAATATTCCGAAAAAGCAAAGCGAATAATGAACTCTGAAGAAAAATATTAAGTATGGCACGGATTGCAATCCCGATAACAATTTAATACTTCAGTATTCGGGTAATATATTAAATGATCTGATGTTGCTCATTATTAAGCGAAATTTCTCTGTAACACCCCTAAATCCCCCAGGGGGGACTTATTTAAAACCAACAAGTTTTAAAGCCCCCCTCGGGGGGTTTGGGGGTAGAAACAGATTTATTAAATAGCCCCAAACTTCCAAAAACTAACTGTTACATTAATTCTGAAGGGAACAAAAGAAACAATTTATTAAATAGCCCCAAACTTCCAAAAAACGATTGAAAAGTTATTAAATAGCCCCAAACTTCCAAAAACTAACTGTTACATTAATTCTGAAGAATTGCATAGCAATCGGGACCGCACCAGCGGAAGTCAGTGGAACAATGCTGGCACGGATGTTGCTCATTATTAAGCGAATTTCTGTAACACTTAAATCCAGGGGGACTATTAAAACCAACGTTTTGCCCGTGGAGAAACAGTGGCCAAACACAGCAACCTGCATAGCAATCGGGACCGCGCCAGCGATCGCGTATAATTGTTAGTTATTTAATCACAAAATCAAGGAGAGGCTTGTCACCAAGAAAGGCAACGAGCTTATCGTTTCTTTTAAGTTGTCCGACTCCGGATGGTGTGCCTGTAAAGATGAGATCGCCGGTTTTAAGTGTAAAAAACCTTGAGACATATTCAATGATTTCACTTATACTGAAGATAAGGTCCGAGGTATTGCTTTGCTGTACCACTTTTCCGTTGATCTCAAGCCTGAAATCCAGATTATTAACGTCCTCCAATGCACTTACCGGGACAAAGCTGCCAACCGGCGCTGCGCCATCAAAGCCTTTGGACAGTTCCCAGGGATAGCCTGCTGCAGCATTACGGCTCTGGATATCACGTGCAGTAATATCGATCCCAAGGGTTACCTCATCAAAATAACGCGGAGCAAATTTAGCGGAGATACTCTTGCCCAGCTTACTGATTTTCACAACTACCTCAACTTCATAGTGGATATTTTCCGAGAAATCAGGAAGGAAGAAAGGCTTATTGTTCTTCAACAGGGATGAATCGGGCTTAAGGAAAACAACCGGCTCAGTCGGGAGCTTCCATCCCATCTCCTGGGCATGTTTGTGGTAATTAAGTCCGATACAGATAATCTTCATTTAGCCCTGAGTTTTCCCGAATGACCTGAGTTTTATCTCTGTCAGAACTTTCTTGGTATACAACGGGAAATCCCCATTCATCATCCATGAATAATAGGAAGGCTCATCCCTGAAAACCTGCTCAACAGGCTTACCCTTATGTTTTCCGAAATTGAATATTTCTATCCCTTTTTCATCAAGAATAATCCTGCCGGCGAAATCAACAATGCTGTTGTAAGAACTGAAATCTGCCAGCTTTTCAACATCATTTTCGAGATCCTTATATTGGTCAAGTTGTGATTTAAGCACCTCATATGTTGCTGCCGTATCGGCTTTTGAACCATGAGCACCGGCCAGGTCTTTTCTTGCAGTAGAACTGAGGTAGGCGGCAGCCAGAGTTCGCTGTTCCTTCTTATGGAAAATAACCTGCACATCAACATATCTGCGCTTCCTGAAGTTAAAGTCAATGTTTACCCTCAGGAATTCTTCGGCAAGAACAGGTATATCAAATTTAACGGCATTGTATCCTGCAAGGTCGCATCCCTCAAGGAAAGTTGCAATGTTTTTGCCAATTTCCCTGAATGCAGGAGATTTCACAACATCTTCATCCCTGATACCATGAATGGCTGTTGATTTCGGAGGTATAGGCATCTCCGGGTTTACACGTGTGCTAAGCCACTCTTCTTTCCCATTGGGAGTGATCTTCAGAACTGATATTTCAACAATACGGTCAACGGCAACGTTGATACCAGTGGTCTCAAGGTCAAGAAAAGCTATCGGACGTTTTAGATTCAGATCCAAGGGTCAGGCATTTATCATCATTGGCATAAGAAGCATAAGCAGATCTTCTGATTCATTTTCAGTAACTGCCGGAAGAAATAGACCTGCCCGTGTGGGATCGGCCAGTTCAATCATTACATCCTGGGATACAATGTTTGCAAGTATCTCAAGAAGAAAGACAGATTTAAAACCGATCTCTATCTCCTCCCCTCATACTGACATTTGATCCTCTCATAAGCAGATATTGAAAAATCAATATCCTGGGCAGAAACCATTACCTGGTTACCCTTCATCTGAAGCTTTACAAGGTTGCTTGCCTGGTTGGAGAATACAGATACCCTCTTGAGTGTATTATAGAATTCCACCCTGTCGATAGTGATCTTGCGGGGATTATTTTTTGGAATGACAGAATTATAATTAGGATAGTTGCCTTCAACAAGGCGGCAAACAACTTTATAGTTGCTGAGATTAAAGAATGCATTTTTATCATCGAACTCCACTGTGACAGCCCCTTCCTCCCTTGGCAGGATATTTTTCAGAAGGGAAGCAGGTTTCTTTGGCAGGATAAAGGAGGCGTTATCATCAGCCTGTGCGTCCATTCTCTGGTAGCGAACAAGTTTATGAGCATCGGAGGCAACAAAAGTGATCTTGTCGGTGGAAGCCTCTATGAAGATGCCTCCCATCACAGGTCTCAATTCATCATCAGCCGTGGCAAAAAGGGTCCTGCTGATACCTGCCAGCATAATATCAGCATTTATATTGAAGGTAAATTTCTTGTCTTTTTTGATTGCGGGCAAGGCAGGAAAATCAATGCCGTTTTGTCCAACAACATTGAATTTACCATTTTCAGATATAATCACCACAGCCATTGTCGACATGTTGATATCAAATGTAAGAGGCTGTACTGAAAACTCCTTGAGAGTGTCAAGAAGTATCCTTGCAGGAAGGGCGATGGTCCCGTCACCGTCAGTATTTTCAAGTTTCATCCTGGTAATAAGGGTCGATTCAAGGTCGGAAGCAGTTATTTCAAGATCGTTTCCTGAAAGATTAAAAAGAAAATTATCAAGTATAGGCAGAGTATTCTTTGAACTGATTACCCTGCTTATGGCTTGCAGATGACCAAGAAGTTCCGAACTGGATACTACAAATTTCATATCGGTGCCGTTTTAAATTTATTTTTAGATTTATGAATTTTACTATTTAAGTCAAAATGAATAATTTGAATCGCTTTTTGAAGGCAATTTCTTTTATCAATATTACAAAAAACTATTACCTGAAAAAAATTATTCCTGAAGAAATATGATCTCTTCTTCAGCAGAGGATCAATATCGAAGTAACGCATGATAAAAACTCCTCGCCGCCTTGTGTCCGTCGCCCAGTAATCTGTCGCTGTCTTTTTCAGTCGCTCCTGCACCTTCCTTCATTTTTTCCCATAAAGTAAGTACATATAACTTTCCTTCAGTGGAAGTGACTGATATTCTGTAGACAGGCTGCCTTAATTCGACCAATCTCTTCTCTTCTTCTCCCATTTCGAGTGCCCACTTTTCAAATGGAATACGTGCAAAATACGAAAGATAACGGGTTACAAGAGTTGAATCCCAGCCAGCAATTTCCATGTTCAGATCCGAAAGGGTAAACCGATGATTTTTGACCGTTATCAGGAATGAAGATGAGGTATCGCTTAGATTCTCCAGCTTAACAGATTCAATTTCAGAGGGGAGTAAATTAAACACCGTGTAAGGCTGCCAGAACAGTTCATTCAGGGTAAATGCAGAACCAATATTACCATCATATCCCGGGACATAAACGATGAAAGGCTTTGACCTTTCTTTCATTTTCATTATATTCCCGTAACTGTTCGATGTTGTTTTATAAACAAGGAAGCTCTTTATCAGTTTCCTGTTCTCAAATACCCTGATTTTTACAGGTTCAATTCCTTTCCCTGTGATCTCAGATTTGAACAGATCATCTGAAACCGGTGATTTTATCTTTATCTCCTGAAGAACCCTAAGTATAAACAGGATGCCGCTTTTTCTGGCCTCACTCTTTCCATCTATTAACCAGTTATCACCCTTTTTCTCTAGAGAAAGTTCTTTTCCCTGTTCCGAAAAAATTATCCGTGTAATCTCATTACGCGGCTCGGATGCAAATGAACTGTTTCCACCCCCAAAGGGCAGACGGTTCCTGAACAGGAACAGCATTGTAAATACAACGGCTATTGAAAAAACTATCCACCTGATGAGCAACTTATACATTTTCAGACCTTTGTATATTTTCTTTTTCTGAAATAGTTATATAAAACACCAGCAAGAATTACTATCAGCACAGGACCAAGAACATTAATGAGCTGCCATTCGGTCTTCCCCGATTTAACCTTGATTTTGTTCAGCAGTCTCAGTTTCATCTCTCTGGATCTCAGCTCCATGATACCATGATCGTCGACAAGGTAATTCAGGCAGTTGATAAGAAAATCCCTGTTTCCGAACATCTGCCCGGTATATTTGTCCTGCCCCAGAGGAAGTGGTGTAGTCTCAAGTCCCGCATGACTAACTTCATTCCTGATTATATCTGCATCGGCAATTACAATAAGCTTTGTATACCTGCTTTCCGTTCTGATCTTTAAGTTTTTATTATCGGTCAGATTGCTTACAACTCTGTTTCTGAACGCAGATGGAAAGACCCCTTCAAGAAGAACTGCAACCGGGAGAGCTGATTTATTAAAATCTTTTACATCAGGAGTCAGCTCAGCTTCTTTAAGACTTACAATAAGTGGCGGTGAAAGGGTCCTGCTGTTACCCGAGGTTGAAAGAAGTACACTTTTTTTAATCGCCCTGTCAAGACCTACAGTGTCAATGTAATTCACAAATTCTCCTTTCACCCTGTTCAGGTTCCGTGTAACCGCATTATCGGAAGAAGGAATCAGCAGAGGGTAATAAACCCATGGAGCAGGAACTATCTGCTGGCTGGAATTGCCGCTTGCAACCTTCAGCCTTATCACCATGCAGTCAAGATCCTGAACGACAGCAGGATTCACTCTTGCACCGTACATGAAGAGCTGGTCCTCTATATTCAAAGGTCTGTACAATCCAACGGTCTCTCCGTAAACCAGACTATCAGCATTGACTGCAACCTCATCAAAAAGCCACATTACTTTGCCTCCATTCATTATATACTGATCAAGAACCAGTTTGTCAGATTCACTGAACTCCTTCTCCGGGCCGGCAATTATTACAGCTGCATAATTATCAAGGATCCCCGGTTTCCCTCCTATAATCCCCCTGTCAACAGTGAAGAACCTTGCGAGGTTCAGAGTCAGATCTGCTGTTTCAATTTCAGGGATCTCACCTTGCCCCTCAATAAATGCCACCTTATAAATTGTATCCGAACTCAGCGTGGCAATATTTTGAATCAATTCATATTCAAGACCTTCCACGGAATGTAGTATATTCTGCTCATAGGATATAGCCGGATTGTTCTTAAGAAAATTCACAGGAACTTCAATACCATTACAGTTTATCAGCATTCCCGGGAAAATTATCTTTTGTGTTGATCCTCCTTCTGCATCACCAGCCTGAATATTTACAGGAGTTAAGCCCTTATTTATAAGTGACTGATAACGCGTCTGCCGCTGTTTTGCATCCCGGCTTTCCGACGGATTAATGAATTCATAGTCTATTCTGCGCCGGGAAGCTATCCTGAATTCATCCAGCATCTCCCTGACTGATCTTTTTAGTTTTTTAAGAGGAATTGGCATCTCGCCGTCAAGATATACCTGGACATAAATATCATTCTTCACCCCTGAAAGTACCTTAAGTGTTGGATCAGAAAGAGTATATCTCTTATCTTCCGTCAGGTCGAGCCTCAGCCTCAAAAAAGAGCTTAGTGATGCCAGCAGGATTATGCCGGCTACTGCGCTCAAAAATTGCAGCCAGCTCCTTAATCTGATTTTGTTATTGTCAGCTCCAGTGCTCATAGCCTACCTTATTTTTCTCCATTTACGCGACAACAGAACCAGCCTTGTGGCCTCATTAAAAATCAGGGCTACCGCAATGAAATAAACGGCATCCCTAATGTCTACAACTCCCCTGCTTAAAGATTTGTAATGCTCATTGATACCAAGTCTGATTACAAATTCATCAAGTTTCTTCAATCCTGGAAGATAGGCAAAGGACTCAAATCCCATGAAAAGAAAGAAACAAATAAGAACTGCAAGAATAAATGCAACAACCTGGTTATCTGTTACAGACGATGCAAATATACCTGCAGAAGCATATACGGATGCGAGGAAAAAGAGACCTATGAAGGCACCCATCGTACCTCCCTTGTCAAGGTTGCCTGGAGTCTCTCCCAGTGAATATACAGAGATATAATAAATAAGACCCGGAAGAAGTGCAAGCAGAACAAGGAGTATTGAAGCAAGATATTTACCCCAGATTATTTCCCTTTCGGTAATAGGCCTTGAGTATATAAGTTCCATGGTACCAAGCCTGTTTTCCTCAGCTATCATCCTCATAGTAACTGCAGGAACCAGGAAAAGGAATACCCATGGCGAAAGAAAAAACAATGTATCCAGTCCGGCATACCCTGTATCGAAAATATTCCATTCTCCCGGAAAAACCCACATAAAGAGGCTGTTGATCAACAGAAATACCAGGATAACAATGTAACCTGTCATACTGCTGAAAAAACCGCTTATCTCCTTTCTGAATATTGAAAACATAAATTACATTTTAATCATTCGTTCTATGTTATTTTAATCATAAGAATCATCTCTTTTCTGTTCTTCCCTTAGTGTCCTTGGTGATACCCTCTGTGCCCCTTTGTGTTTAAAATTAATGAATTAAATACAGAGGACACTACGGTATGCACAAAGGTACACAAAGGCTATATTCAATATCTATCTGGAGCCGGCACCTCGGAAGCCAGTTAAATTGCGTTTTGTGGGATTCTCCCCATCCAAAATTACCGCATTTTTGATGTCGGTAATTATAATATCTGAATAATAAAAATCAATAATCTGCCGGTAATTTTTACCCTCTCCGGCCATGGTCATTGCTCCCTCCTGGCATAAACCCACTCCATGGCCATAGCCCCTTCCCCTTAGAATTACAGAATCACCGTCTACAATTACCGAAAAGAATGTTGACCGCAGATTCAGGTCTGTCCTTATTGTACTTAAAGGAACTGTGAATGTGCCTACATTGTAACTGGTCATGCGGGATTTTTGTGAGAAGTTGAAAACTGCAGGGTTATTTGTTGCACCTTCATAGCCTGCATTTTTTAACAATAATATCCAGGATGTAAGACTCAAACTCTTTTTCCATGAGGCATTCCTTGAAGAGATACAGTAGGGATCATTAACCTTCTTCAGGTATGGAAGGCTTGTCAGCCAGACATCTTCAGGGGAGGATGTCTCACCCCCGCAATTTGAATGAAATGCTGAATTTATCAGAATGTTGTTCCGATCGAGTATTACCAGTCCCTTTGTCTCGATTGCAGCCCTGTTGATAACTGAATCCACCGACAGACCGTTGAAGGCCTGACAATGTGTGTTGTCACATACATTATACCTGTCACGCAGATGTTTATCAAAATATTTGTACATGTAGGTACGGGCAAATATCGCCTGAGTCTTGAAATACTCCCTGCTTCTTCCGCTGCCGCCTTCTGCTTTTACCACTCCGGCGATATAGCTTTCTATATTACAGTTGTTTACCATGACAAGAGTTCCCAGATCAGGATAACAAAGCAAATCTCCCGAATAGTACTGCTTGAGAGGTATACCATCATTAATCTTTAATGAGAAGCTATCATTTCCTGTCAGGCCGGTAAGAATAAGAGAATCGCATGTAAATCCTTTTTCATTTCTGGTTTTTACCGCCAGCCTGCCATTGTACCTTGTAATCAATACAGGTTCATTTTTCCCTGCCAGGATGTTTTCTCCGTTGTATGTCCTCAGTTCATAACTGCCTCCAATAACTGAAAAAATTGCTGATTCGGGTGTTGAGGATGAATAAAGCCTGATCCTGACCTGCCCCATGGTAAACGAGGCGAAAAGAATGAGAAAAAATAGAACAAGGATCAGCCTTCTGTACATAAAAACTATTTTCTGTAACTAATTAAGTTTTATCTTTTTACGCCGACCCTTCTTAAATTCCAAATATTACTATATGCTTTTAGTATAATACTCGTAACTCTTTGTACCTTTACTCACCTAACCAAATAATAATAATATACTCCTCAATATTATTTAACCGCCCCCCCGACCATTTGCAGCCCTTTCAGATTCTCCAGCCGGGCCGAGCTTTACCTTAAGAGCTGCATAATCAGAAATGATCTTATCTCTTTTGTCTCCTCCGGGAAGAATTGCCTTTAGTTCAGCCATAAGATTCTTCTTAGTAAGGTCATACTGAACAAGTTCCCTTACAACTTCAAATTCCATTATCAGATTAACAAGTGAAATGTATTTTACCTTAACAACAAACCATGCAATCAGCATTGAGAAAAAATCAGCTTTATAGCATACAACCTGAGGCGCACCCAGAAGGGCTGCCTCAAGTGTGGCAGTTCCTGAGGTGACAAGCGCTCCCCGGGATATGTGCAATATTTCATAAGTCATATTCTTTACAAGCAGTACGGGTTCATTACCGATTATCCTTTTATAGAATTCATCAGGAATATTTTTAACTCCGGCAAGAATGAACCTGTATTCAGGAAAGTACCGTACCACCTTCATCATGACAGGGAGTACGAATTCAATTTCATGTTTGCGGCTTCCGGCAAGCAATGCTATAACTGGCTGCTCTTCTATCCCTATCGACCTGAAAATCTCACTTTTCTCAGGAAATTGTGAGATCCGCTTTTCAATCTCGTCGACAAGTGGATTACCATGATATTCAACTGCGACTCCATGTTTTCCGTAAAATGCAACCTCAAACGGGAAAATAATAAACATCCTGTCGATGTATTTCCTGATCTTTTTTACCCTCCTTTCATTCCAGGCCCAAAGCTTAGGTGAAATGTAATAGAAGGTTCTGAAACCGGATTTTTTTGCAAATTCAGCTATCCTCAGATTAAAACCCGGGTAATCGATAAAAATCACAACATCAGGTTTTAAATCAAGTATCTGCTCTTTGCATAGCGAAAGATTTTTTTTAATTGCCCCGAGATTCTTCAGCACTTCAATGAATCCCATAAAGGCCAGCTTCCTGTAATGTACGAGTAGTTTTGCGCCGGCTGCCTCCATCATATCGCCTCCCCAGCAGTAAATATCAGCCTCTTGATCAGAGCTGAGAATACCACTCACAAGGTTAGAACCATGAAGATCTCCCGACTGTTCTCCGGCAATAATAAAATATTTCATGATAGAAATTTAACGGCAAAAACGATTATCGCCCAGACAATGGTGACAGCCAGTGTTCCGCGTGCGGCATGCAGCATATCGAACCTGTTGAACAGAAGAAAAATAAATATGTTTGGGAAAACACACAGTGTTATTGAATGTGTAATAATATCTGATTCCTTGAGTCTCAGAAGATACGAACCCAGAGTCATTTCGCCCGATGAAAAAAGAAATATAATTGTTCCGATGATAATCGGGATGAATAAACCGCTGATCAGACCAACAATCAAACTGTCATATTTTTCCTGCAATTTCATTTTTTAAATCTGAGCTTGAGATTATCAATATACCAGTGGGCAGTCATATCAACACTAACGGGAGTAACAGATACAAAATTATTTGCAAGAGCCCATTCATCAGTATCGGATGCTTCAGGCTCATGATTCAGGAATTTCCCGGTAAGCCAATAATACGTTTTCCCCATGGGGTCCTTTCTCTTTTCAAACTCCTCTTTCCAGTTGCCTTTTGCCTGGCGGCAGACTTTAATTCCCTTTATTTCCTTGCTTACGGCAGCAGGAATATTAACATTCAGACATATGCCGGCAGGAAGAGGCTCTGCCGCAACCTTCCTCATCACTAACCTGATATATTTCCTGCAGGCTGAAAAATCAGCAGCCGGTGAAAAATTATTTAAAGAAAAACCAACAGAG
>JADKBK010000038.1 GCA_016715075.1 Bacteroidales bacterium | reverse complement strand
TAATGAAAAAGATGGAATGAACTTACAAGGGAAACCTGGTTATGAACGGGTGTTAATATAAAACAATATAATTATAAATTAAATGAAACAACGATATGGAAAATCATTATAATCGCGAACGATGGATCGTGTGTTTAAATTATTGCAGAATAATAATATGCAAAATCGATCACTTTAGAGCTGATGCTGCTTCGTATCAATACGATGTTATAAAACTCACTACTAAGAATGTCAAGAACTTTTGTTGGTTGTAAGAATAGACATAATGGAAGAAATATTTTGCGGATATCAGAATGGAAGCCATTCACTTCCAGTTGCGATGGACCAATGGAAATCGGGGAAATAAAGCGATATCCCATTTCAACAACAAGCCCAAGATGACAAAGAAAAGCCAAAAGAATACAGAATGGTAGTAGTGAAAAGAAAGCGAAAAGAAGATAAACAATTAGATCTGTTTACGACGGATGCTTTTGAATACCATGCTATACTCTGAAATAACAAAGAATTAGGAGCTGAAGAGGTTGGTCATTTTTACAACCATCGAAATGGGAATAATGGAAAGAGCAGTTTGACATACTTAAAAAGCATTTGGATGGAAACACATGCCATTCTCAAAGAACTAAAACAGAATACCGTATTCTTATAAAATATATCAGCAATTTTTGCAGAAATATGTATCATAATATTATCAAATACTTCTCAAAAATAATTAAGCCACTAGAACCTACGTTTACCCGAGAAAATTAAAAAATTCCTATTCCGATTTATCATACTGCCATCAGAGATGGATTAGAAGGGCGAGACAAATTTATCTGATTTATGGAAAATAAGAACTTCTCAACATAGAAGAAACAGCCGCTAATCAAAGTAAGCAATCTAATCTTTAAGGCGCTCTTCTTATCAGGTGATATCCTGAGTACTTCCAAAAAAAGTGAATAATCCTGTATAATACGAGGCCTGCCATAAGAATTTTGTTAGATATGTTCCGATTTTAACAGAATTGTTAAATCCAAAATTTGTAGTACTGCGTGTAACCAGTAAAAAATCAAAATTCTGACACTTTTTTACTAAATTCATTTAAAAATCTAACTACGCGGGGAACCAGTTTAGTACCTCCTGATAAATTATCGACGCTATCGCGGATACAAAGGAACGCAAGTTAAAACAATATCAATCTTACACTTGAATTAAATGGTTATTTTATATATTTGATCCTGACCTCATTAGTTGCTAAGCAATGAAAAACTCATTCTCAAGGGATTTGCGGGGATTGCATCTGTGCTGCTTGCCGGCTGTACAGGGAGAGTCCTGATCGCTGATAAAAGCCAAATATAGTGTTCATTCTGGCTGATGATTTGGAGGTTACAGTGATCCGGGGTGCATGATACAGAAAATCATTGAGACTCCAAATATTGATGCCCTTGCAGCAGGAGGGATAAGGTTTATCAATTTTACTCCGGTGCTCCGGTATGTGCCCTCAAGATGTGTCCTGCTTACCGGTAAACACACGGGTCATTCATATATACGCGGAAATCATGAATGGGCAGAACGCGATGAGGTATGGAACTTCAAAAAGATGGAGGAAGATCCTTCTCTCGAGGGTCAATATCCTATCCCGCACAAACGATTACTTTCAGCAAAGTCTTGAAGCGTGCAGGATACAAAACTGCCTGCATAGGCAAATGGGGCCTGGGGCTCCATTTGATGATGGCCTGATAAACAGGGTTTTGATCTCTTTTTTCGGATATAACTGCCAACGACTCATACCTATTTTCCCTCTCATCTTTGGAAAAACGGGAAAAAGGTTAATCTTGAAAATGAATTCATTATTCCTCCTACTAAAATACTTGATGGTGACGAAGATCCTGAAAAGAGCGGTAGTTATGCAAGGTATTGGCAGAAACAGTACGCCCCGGAACTTATGCTGAATGAAGCTCTTGTTTATCGGGGTCAGTAAAAGATCAGCCCTTTTCCTTTACTATACCACTACAATTCCCCATGTACGCTGTAGGCTCCGCCGAATGGGTCGAAAAATACAGGAAAAGATTGGAGATGAAAAAACCGTATACAGGCGGGAATGGCTATTTCCCTGCCGGTATCCCATGGCTACATATGCGGCAATGGTTTCATATCTTGACTTTCAGACCGGAGCCATTGTCGATGAGTTAAAAAAAAGGTTTATGAAAATACAATTATTATCTTCTCAAGTGATACCGGACCGGTCACCACAGGTGGCTCCGTAAGTGAGTTCTTCAGAATGCAGACCCTTTTAATCAGTCGCCCGACCGGATTAAGGATCAGAATATGAAGGAGGTATCCGTGTACCATTAATAATTTTCATGGTCTGGAAAGGGTTTTAAAAAGCCGGCTGTAAGCGATCTGGTCCGTGCAGCATGGGATATATTCCCGACTCTTTGCGAGATCACCGGATCAGAGGTTCCTGCCGGACTGGATGGAATCAGTATTCTTCCCTCAATCACAGGTAAAGGGCAGCAGACAAGACCACGAATATCTTTACTGGAATATCCCAAAAGAGGAGAACAAGCTGTCAGGATGGGAAACTGGAAAGCTATAAGAGACTCAATAATAGATGGTAATACAAAGATCAGATTATTTGACCTCAAAAAAGATATTACTGAGGATTCAGATATTTCAGGTGCATTCCCGATATAGTTACGCGGATGAAGGAGATCATGGCAAGGAGCATCAGAAACCGGAGGTTGGAAAATTTGATCTATTCCTTCAGAATTAGCATCTTTTTTTATATAAACAGATTACTTGCTGAATGTTATTTTACATTTTATTTTTTGAGTGAAAGTCCCAGCAAGGGTTTATTCACCTTTATAGTTGTAAAAGATTACAGCAAGGGTCATAAAACCGCCGAATACCACTGAAGGCACAAGTCCCATCAACAGCGGTTACACTGATTCAAACGGCTCCAAGCTCGTTCGAAGATCCTATAAATATACTGTTTACCAAGCAACACGTCCGCGCATATGATCAGGAGGATAAAGCTGAAGAATAGTGCACTCTAGCGACAACGCTGACATTATCAAACCCGCCGCTAAAGATCAGCAGTAAGCCTGATAACAGGTAACTTTTGAAAGGGCGAAACCTATCATGCAGAGACCAAACCCGATAACTGAGATAAAAGAATCTTCCCGTTTCTCTTACCAGGCTGGAACATCAGGATTATAGCCATAATCGTTGCTCCTATTGCAGGGCGGCTCGCAGGAGTCCTAAGCCCCTGAGGAGGCCTATGAATAAAATATCGGAAGCAAATACGGGGAGCATCCTAACAGCGCCTCCAAACAGAACAAAACATATCCAACGTAAATGCAACCTAAAAAGTTCGCAGAGTCTGAAAACAAAAACTTATTCCACTGCGGATCCTGGAAAAAATCCTTCTGTACTTCAGTAACTTCATGCTTGCCTATTTTGATAAACAATAACATAAAGAAAGAGACAGAATATAAGCACAGAACCAAAGAATAGGCCGCACAATACTAAAGAATCCATATACCATTCCTCCGATGGCAGGATCAACACTGCTGCCAGCTGCCAGTTGGCACTATTCCGGTAGCTGCATTGGCATATAAATTCCTTGGAATGAGCTGCTATCAGACAACCTGGGCAGACTTAAAATTCCACGTGCAAGCCCGGTAAGAAAGATTGTGACAAAAGAGGTAAGATGCCGAATCGTTGCGAGAAATAAGCTGCATCTGCACTCCAGATCAAAAGTATAATTGAGATGATAAGTAAGAGAGGAGGTATATTTAATCATTTGTGTCTGTTCCAGATATCACTGTAATGCCCTGCAAACAATGAGAGATTGTTACCTGCGGAATTACTTCCACCAGGCCTATAAAACCAAACCAGAGGACATTGTGAGTCAGATCAGATCTGCCATCCGACAATAACTGACTGCATCAGGGCAGCCATTGTCATGGTACACGATAAAAAAGAGGTAAAAACGGAAATTTTAATTCGCACTACAGCAAAGCTTCACCGGCAAACCAATTTTCCATAGCAGATTATTTCCTGCTGCAAAATAGTGAATCAAGTGGAAATAAATCCGGGTCCGAGATATTCATTTTTCACTGATGGTGCCTTACCATCCACAATTTCCTTTCCATCAATAAACAGCTGGTAAATAAGGAATCCTTTTATAATGTTATGAGGTCTGTACTCGAAGGTATAAAAGCCTGGTTCAACATTACCCGAGAAAACAGTTGCGAGCTTTATCCCAGTGAAGCTATATAGGACAATACTGATATCTGCACTGTTATTTAATTCCAGTTCAAATACTATATGATCACTAAAAGGATTAGGGTTGCCTTCATTTCAAGTTCAGCAGTGATCCTGAAATTTGCACCGATAAATGTGAGATGCATAATTACTCCTCAGTGCAAGATCTCCTGGAAATAGCATAGGTGCCAACATCCTCGCCGACATCGCATCAAACCTCCGGTAAAGGAATCTGATCCGACCAGATTTCTGATGTAATTCTGCATGCCTCAGCTCAGGATCAGATTCTCCAAATCCACTTTTTCCTGGCAACTGCCATAACTGTTACAGGCCTGGGAGTGATCTTAAAAGTTGCTCCTGAAAACCAGTGTAGTTTGTATTCAATTGGAGAGATCCTTGATTAATAGAATATTCACCGACATCTTCACCATCATCACGTAATAATCTGCCTGTAATGGTGTCCGTCCGACGAGTGACCCGGAAGTGACTTTAAAAGTCAGTTCAGGATCAGGATCTCCGAATGATTTTGACTGAAAATCGGCAACAATTGTTAAAAAGCGCTTTGATTGTAAGGGATGCTCCCACAAAGGAAATTCTATAATTGTTGCTTATAAATAATGTTCCCTGCCTGATGGCATAAACACCAACATCTTCACCGGCTTCACGGCTTAAAACTCCACTCACAGCATCTCCTTTGCTGACCAGACTCGCCTGATGATCCTGTAAGTAAATTCAGGATCCGTTTCGCCGTATTTTTAGTCCTGGAATCAGCAGTAACACTTATATTCCTGGGAACAATTGTCAGATTAGCGCCTATAAATGTTACAGCATAGTTACTGTTAACAGCCAAAGTCCCCTGCATTATTAGTATGAACCAACATTCTCTCCATTAACACGTGACAGAAATCCGGTAAATGCATCCGACCCGGCCAGAGTACCGGAAGTTATCCTGTATGTGAGATTATCGGGATCTCCATATACTTTGTCCTGGGATTGGCGGTTATTGTTACAGGCCTCGGAAGAATTGTAAGCTCAGAGGATTCAAATGTCATTATGTAATTATCGCTCAACGATAAAGAACCTTGCCTAATGGAATATGTACCGACATTCTCACCGCTTTCCCTGACAAGGGAACCGTGGAAAGTATCTGTCCCTATTAGCCTGCCGGAAGTGATAATAATTGTCAGACCGGGGTCAGTATCGCCGAAATTTTTCATTTTTGATTCGGCTGTAACAGTCACCGGCCTTTCAGTAATTGTAAAACTGGATTCAAGGAAAGTAATTATGTAGTTATCGTTCAAATTAAGGGTTCCTGGTTTATTGAATACTCACCAACGTTTTCACCCGGTTCTCTGCTCAGAACTCCACGGAAAGTATCTGAACCCATGAGTGAACCTGAGACTACCTCGTATGTCAGTTCAGGATCTGATCTCCCGTATACCTTGGTCTGAGAATCAGCTCTGACAGTAATTGATCTGGCGTTCACAGTTACAGATACCGGCAGGAAGTTGCAGTGGAACCCGCATTATCTGTAGCCCGGACTGTAAGTGAATAATTACCGGCTGAAACACCACTCCACGAGATGCTATATGGAGCACTGATGTCCTCCCTATTTTGTTGAACCCTGGTAGGAATTCTACCTTAGTCACTGATCCGTCAGAATCCGAAGCATTAGCACCGATTGTAATAATGGCCGGCGCTGAAAATGTGCTACCGTTTGAAGGAGTTGTTATTGAGCATACAGGATGTTGATTTGAACTTCCTCCGGAGATCCATATCGGAGAGGATATCGCTTCATCGCCATCAGCCTGCCTGACCTTCACATAATAATAGTCTCCGTCAAACGTGGTTAAATTTGCAGTTACATTTACGCTACCTGAATTTAAAGACCATTGATTAACAATATCATGGTTCCTATTGAATAAAATTACCTGATTGAAAGTTTCTCCGTCAGCATCAACTGCCTGGATTCGTGCAGTATAATTACCTCCAGCGAGAGAGGATCCCATTTCCATCCCGTTTATCTTAAATGACAATGCGATGTTTTTGTCCAGAGTTGAGAAAAACCTGCGCTCCCTGATCGCGTCTAAAAGAGCAGGACGGGTTAAAGAATTTGAAAGTACTGCTAACCTGTATTGACTATAGGCTCCCCATGTCCCGCTGTGGTTATCCTCTGATCCTGAGGCGCCCAGCTTCCAGCCTCTTTCATTGGCCTCGTCAATAAAGCTTTTATTATTATCCCCTGAATAATAACCGTCATTATAATAATATGTACTGAACCCGTTTCCGCTATTCCACAGTTCTATACCGACAAACTGATCTGATGGGCTGGATGCGAAATACCCGAATTCAATCGTATTGTAGGTATCTCTCCCAGGATGATTAAAAAATGCCACTCCGCCTGAACGGGCAGACAACCAACTGCTTAATCCATTTAAACTATTTGTAGGAGAATCAGTTGAACAGTAATCAGCAGTGTTTACAACAGTAATATGCCCGTAAGTGCCGTCTGCAGACCATTCAAATCCATAAAAAGAGGTAAAAACCCCATCCTCATTGTAATTATCGGCCTGGCTTTGAATATCTTCCCATTCATCTGAAGATATTGAATATGAATGATCGGACAAACCAAAAAAATCAAGATGAGAAATATTTTTGGCATAATTGTAAGCAGTGGCAGGGGTTCCGGAGCCGTCAGATACATTTGAATGATTATGAAGGCATCCATAATAGACGTTATAACCGCCAATTACCGGATGTTGTGCGGAGGCAGAAATAAATAGCAAAAAAAGAAATTCACACAATAGCAATTTCTTATCCACTATGTATGGTTTTAGGTGAAGACTAAACCACTAATTTTCTTTACTGTAATATTCGCTTCATGCTTCTTAAGAAACATGTTGTTAGAGTATCATAAAGATATAAAAGAGAGGGATTAAAGTCAATCTATGAACTAAAAAAATTTTAGTTCCGGGTTTTAGTTTCCTGACGGAGTCCAGACCTCCTGATGATTTACACCTTTATACACCGGATTCAGACGGTCTCTTTTAAAAGTTCAAGCATTTTTCTGTCCAATAACAGACCTTTGTACTTTTCGTATTTAACATCAGCACGGCCACTGTTAAAGATACCAAAGGATCCTCTGAAACACCACATAGCCCATCCCCATTTATTGAGTTTCCAGATTTCTAAATTATCCTTCAGGAACCTTAAAGTAACATCATGGGGTGTTTTATTATATACTCCAAACTCACCAACATATACTCCAATGCCCTTTTTCTCTATCTCCTCCCATGGTTTAAAGTGTTCCTCCAGTCTTACACGGTCCCATAAGATCCCATTATGATCCTTCATTGGCCATATTGGTAAAGCATCATTCCCTTTGTTCCAGGTTGATTTATAATGAGTTAACACTCCGGGGGTGTATCCTCTGGCACATTGGGCTATTTTAAGATCAAGAAGGCTTATACTGGGATTAAAATCATATCCGTCAATTGCAATCAGGCGATTCTGGTCTACCGTTCGGATCTCCTTCACAAGGGAACGGATTACTTTGTCGTGTTTTTCTTCTGTTGTACCTGTTGGTTCATTGAAAAGATTGAAGCTTAACCGGGAACTGGGAATTCCCTTATATCGCCCGGCGAAATGGCGCCAATGAAAGGCACATGCTTTCAGTGTTTCTTCATCATCCCATATACTTGTTTTTTCCTTATACTCAGGAAGAAAGTGCATGTCATTAATAGTGTAGCCCGGTGAACGGTGAAAATTTATAGAGACATGAAGCCCGTACTCCCTTCCAAATTCAACAGCCTGATCAATTTCCTTCAGGTGTTTTTCTTTCAGCTTATACCAGTCGTCTTCCTCTGTCCAGCATTTATATGACATTGGCAACCTGACGAAATTAAAACCCAGTTCTTTTATTATTGCAAAGTCGGATTCTTTAAAAGGCTCATTACGGTATCCCCATTCCGGGGCAACAGTCAGCCATTCATCAGGTTTATCAGTAAATTTCTCCAGCAGATTAAAACCCCTCCATTGAGGCAAAGTATTAAATGTAACATCCGTTGTTCCGGAATTAAGTTCAAATGTGCTTTGAGAGGATCGGGATAAGCCCAATGCTGAGCCTGCAACAGCAGATACTCTTATAAATTCTCTGCGATTCATAAATCATTTTTTTAAAAAATAAGTCCTCTTCTCTGCAGCAGAAGTATAAATAGCAGCGATTATTTCAACCGCTTTCCGGGCTTCGGAGCCGTCAACCTCAAAGGGGTTACCCGTTTCAACGGCTTTAATAAATGCCGCGATATTCCTTGCATGCGGTTCAAAGGGTATCGCTGCCGGATCAGAGACTCCCCCGCCACCTTCAATTGCAGAGAAGCGTCTGAATATTTCATTATCCTCATCAGTCTGGTCAGCGAACTGCCACACCTTAAAACTATTCTCGACCTGAATGACGGTTCCCCTGGTTCCGGTTATTTCCAATCGTCTGAATTGTCCCGGAAAGGAAGCAGTGGAACCATAAATAACCCCAAGTGCTTTATTCCTGAATTGCAGAACAGCAGCTCCGGTATCCTCAACCTCAATATTATGTCCAAGGGTTGCCACGTTGGCCTGAAGGGAGTCAACAGGACCAATAAGGTACTGCAGCAGATCGATCATATGAATTGCCTGGTTCATCAGTGCCCCGCCTCCGTCCAATTCGGCTGTACCATGCCAGCTATTCTCATAATAGGCTTCGTTTCTCCACCAGGGAACATGCACTGACGAGTAGGTTATCGTTCCGAAACGACCGTCATCAACTGCCTTTTTAAGATAGTGAATGGTATCATTGAACCTGTAGTTGAAGATTCCTCCCAGTCTTGTTCCGGATTCGGCATGAGCCTTAATCATCTTGTCAATCCGGTCAAGGGAAATCTCCAGCGGCTTTTCACATAATGCATGTATTCCGAACCGGGCAGCTTCCAGTGCAGGTTCCATATGAGCTCCGCTGGGTGTTGCTATAGTAACAATATCAACATCCCCCGATGCCAGCATCTCACCAGCCTCTGAAAAGGCTTTGCAATTATACTTTTCAGAAAGGCTCCTGACTTTTCCGTGATTGGTACCACAAATACCTGCTAGTCTCGCATTTCCCAGGCTCTGTATAGCCCTGGCGTGAAAATCAGCTATCAGGCCTGCGCCAATAATTCCAATATTCCAGATCTTCATAGAAAGATTTGTTTTAGTCTTTACAGTATATTGCTACAGGATAGCCTCAAAAATCTCAGGGTGTTATCAACTATTTACTCTCACCCGGTTTTATTCCGAAAATATTGGCAATTGTCAGACCGTAGCATTTTGCCCTGGTCTCAGGGGAAACATTGCATGCATCCAATGCACGGTTGAAACGTCGTATGTTCTCCTCAAGGGCAGCAGGGTCTTCATCGGTTGCAAAGAGAATCTTTTCCCAGGCCGGAACAACCTCTTTGGGCATATGAGCTTTCCCTGCAGCATCTGTCCACCAGAGATATTGTGCCCAGAAGGCGGGATCATTTTCCTTTTTAATCAGTGATGACCCCGAGAGGTCGAAATAAAGATTTTTATTCCGTCTCGTTGCTTCAGCAGCTTCTTCATACCATGGATTTCCGAAATGGGCTCCATGAATTATCAGTTTTGGATGCCTGGCAGCAATATCGGCAATGAAGGCCGGTCGAAGATTAGCCATTGTTCCATCAAACAAGATGCCTGTATGCGGTGCTATTGGCATTCCAAGCTGTTCAGCCAGCGCCCAGATAGTATCGTATCGGGGATCGTTATAATCCCTTCTTCCTCTTGCAAATAGCTCACCTAATCCCCTGAATCCCATAGAGTGAACCCTTTGAATATCTTCAACCACCGAAGGGCTGTCAATATCTATTTCGGCATAAGGAATAACCCTGTCGGGATGAGCTTTAGCAAAAGCGATCCCTCTGTCAAGATCTTTCATCGGCATAAGGAGGCAGGCCATTGCATTATGGCTGCCATATATGTCCAGGAATGATTTTTCCCACTCATCAGTTGCGGTATAATGCATGTGGGAATCGATGATGAAGGCAGGCATCGGATTTTCCGCTTTTATTTTTGCCTTACTGCAGCTTCCAAAAGAGATAATTAGGGCAGCAAGTAATAAGAGAATTCTTGTTTTCATAGCTGATTACTCAAGTTTGACGGCGGTGAACATCTTATTAGGTTTCTTCACTAAATGACCGGATGGGAAGTAATCTCTTCCTTTGTACGGTCCCAGTAAAGTTTTTTACCTTCACGATACGCCCTTGTTGCCATTATACTTGCAATGGAATGCCAGAAACCTGTATGAATATGTCCGTTAGGCACCTTACTTCTGTCCCTCATACAGTCAATCCAGTTATCGAGATGGTATTTGCTGTTATCACTTACATTTACCGGACCCAGTTTCATATCGTATTCAGGAGCAGTCACAATCTCAGCCTTGCCGCTTTTAATAGCATCTTTCATCCCCTCATAAAAATCGAAGCCTCCTGGCAGATCCTGGTGTTCGGGAATAAAGAACCATCTGGAACTGCCTTCCCCTCCATGGGCAAACAGTGTTCCCTGTTTTCCCCTGATACATGTATAGTCGCCAAACATGCTGGCATAATTTGAAGTATAGGAATATAATAGTTTTGCATCATCATAGGTTGCAAGCGCCTGAAAAGTATCAGGATTCTGACGGATATCCGGCCAGCCGAAAATTCCGCCGTTTGCCACCATTGAGTCCGGAATTGCCGTGTCTGTATAGAAATGAACCAATCCTGCTCCGTGGCTCATCCACTGAGAGGTTATACCGCCTGAATAGTCACGGAAAATTCTGAATTCGAAATATTTCCATGGGTCAAACGGAACATAAGGTTTTCCGAGAAGCCATCTGTTCCAGTCAGTATCTGCTTCCCTGATAGCCGCTACGTCAGGATCGCCCGGAACATGCCACCGGGGATTATTATCATTCCAGACCTGTTCAATCTTTGTGATCTGGCCCAGCTTCCCTGAACGTATGATCTCACGCACCTTGAGCTGAATAGGATCACTTACCCATTGTGATCCCATCTGCACTACCTGCGTCGATCCCAGAACTGCGCTTCTTGCCAGTTTGGCATCCTCAACATCAATAGCCATGGGTTTTTCGCAATAACAATCCTTACCGGCTTTCACCACCTCAGCCAATACTTTTGCATGCTGAAAATCTCCTGTTGCTATCATAACCGCATCCAGCTCCTGCATTTTAAGCATATCCTCTGTATACTTGAACTGAGTCACCTCATTCCCGAAAAGCTTTTTACAATTTGCTGCTGCTTTCTCCCTGTTGAGCTTCCAGATATCACACACAGCAACAACACCGATATTTTTATCCTTCTCCGATGCCTTTGCCATTGTTTGATGATCGCTGCTGCGAGATCCGCAGCCGATAAATCCGATATTGATCCTGTCGTTTGCCCCGACAATTCTCCTGTAGGATGCAGCATTTAATGTTGAACTATTGGACATAACAGTCACGCCGGCAATTCCGGCTGCAGTTTTTCCAATAAATTTCCTTCTTGATAATTCATTATTTGACATTTCGATAACTTTTAATTTTTACAACTCCGTTCAAAAAACCAAACTATTTAATAATATGGTTGAGATTATCATCAAGCGGTGTCATATCTGGCATTAGAAGGTGTACAAAACCAAGTATGCTGATATATGAGAAACCTGCAATGACAAATGCCCAGAAATAACCTGAATTACCTGCAGTGTCCAGGACAGCGCCGAGAGAAAGATCTGCAACAATGGCGATTGCGACACCAACCATTTTCCCGATTCCGATAACAGAAGCAGTGGCTTTCTTAGGGAAAACATCCGGCACAAGGGTATAGCTGTTTATTGACCACGACTGATGCCCTGCAGCACCGAGACCAATCAGGAAGACAGCCAGCCATTTGCTTCCGATAACAGGTACCATAGCTACAGGCAGAATAATGATCGCATTCACCAGGAGGGTTATCTTCCTTGCCTTGTTTATCGACCATCCTTTTTTGATTAGTGCTCCTGAAGCCAGGCCGCCAAGGAGGCTTCCTGCATCAGCCATTAAAAATATTATAAGAAATGGCAAACCTATATTCTTGATATCCACACCAAACTGTACCGCAAGGAATTTGGCGCCCCAGAAAAGATAAAACCACCATACCCCATCAGTAATAGTGGTAAGGGCAAAGGCCCAGGTCTCTCTTTTTGGAAGCAGTTTGATCCAGGGAATTTTTTCAGAACTCTCCTCCTCAGAATCACTGTTAATATAAGCCAGCTCATCAGCTGATAATTTCGGATGCAATTCCGGCTTTTGATAGGTCCTTAACCAAAGAAAAACCCATAGTGCGCTGAGGACTCCGGTAAAGAGAAATGGTAACTGCCAGTTGCGGCCATCAACTGTTACTATTGCACCAACAATAAAAGGTGCAAGAATAGCTCCCACACTTGTCGATGCATCAAAGATCCCGGTGGCAAAAGCTCTGTCCTTCTTCGGGAACCATTCAGCCACCGTCTTAATCGCGGCGGGGAAATTACCTGATTCCCCTATCCCAAGGCCAAAACGGGCGACAATGAATCCGATGAGGCTGAAGGCAGGTCGTACCGCAGCATGTAACATCCCGAACAGGCTCCAGATTGCTATCGATATTGTATAGCCTGCCTTGGTCCCAAACCTGTCAATTATACCACCCATAAAAAGAAGTCCCAGCCCATAGGCAATCTTAAAAGAGACCATAATTGCAGCGTAGTCTTTGTTGGTCCAGTTGAATAGCGTCTGCAATGTTGGAGCCATAACACCGACAATACTCCGGTCAAAATAGTTGATTGTAGTTGCCATGAAAACCAGGGCAAGTATCCTGTAGCGGTAGTTTCCGACTCTTTTAACAGGTTGGGGCATAGTTTCCGGGTTGATTTACAGGTGATTCTTTAAATTAAAAAATTTAAACTTTATCAGGAAGCAGGTATGGCTTACGGTATTCCTTCCTGCTCAGCAAACCATCTGCTTCGGTATCATTTACAAATTTTTCTGCTTTTCCGTCAAAATGGAGCTCCCTTCCCATACGATAAGAGATATTTGCAAGATGAGGAAGGTCGGAAGAAAGAACACCTTCACTGACATCACAATGAAGCAGCTCATTTTTACCGGCTCTTAAAGCATCCAGAAAATTAGTATAATGGTTTTCAGCTGGTGTTCCTTCAATCTCCTTCGAACCGGCAAATGGTTCTTTTTCTCTTTTTCTGAAAGCTCTCCAGGTATCTCCCAATATCTCAAGGTACCCCTCGCTGCCATAAAACAGGTTCCCGGCTTCATTCCCTTTATATCCTTCCTGATTAGTATACCAACCCCTGGTTTCAAACTCAAGCATTGTTCCGTCATTGTACTTAAAGACGCTGGTTTGGGTATTTGGAGTCTGTTGTGACGTCATCTCGTTGCCATATGTCTCAACATCACCATAAGCCATCTTTCCGGGGGTCATCTTATCAGGTGCACTGGGCTGCTTTTTAAGTCCCCATAAGCCACCTGCGGAATATACAGTTGCAGGATGTTCATTCTTATTCAGTCCCCAGCGGGCAATATCCAGCTGGTGAGGCCCTGTGTTTCCAGTATCACCATTGCCGGTATCCCAGTACCAGTGCCAGCAGTAATGGCTGCGCTTCTCATTGTAAGGCCTCCAGGGAGCTGGTCCCAGCCACCTGTCGTAATGAAAAGTGGCAGGCGGCTCGCTGTCAGGGGCAATGCCATAAGAATCTCGTGCTTTATAACAGAGACCACGAGCCATAAAAACCTCACCAATACCTCCGTCGTGGATAAATTTAATCGCCTCCATGACATTCTTCGATGATCTGTTATTCAATCCTACCTGAACCCTGAGATTATATTTCCGTGCTGCCTCAACCATCTTCCTTCCCTCAAGAATATTATAAGAAGCTGGTTTTTCAACATATACATGTTTTCCTGCCTGACAGGCCCAAATAGTAGCAAGTGCATGCCAGTGATTAGGGGTTACTATTGACACAGCGTCGATATCTTTATCGTCGAGAACTTTATGCATGTCCCACTCGAGCCCGGGCTTTTCGCCAGTCTTGTCAACTACCATTTTTGAACGGGAATCGAACAGCTTTTCATCTGTATCACAGAGGGTCTTTATTTTCACATTATGGCTGGCTTTGATATTACACCAGCTTTCGATATGAAAGCTTCCCTGATTACGGATCCCTATTACTGCCAGATTAATACGGTCGTTCGAACCAACTATTGAACCGTACGATTTAGTACTGAAGCCTAAGCCTCCGATTGCTATACCTGCGGAACCGATTACGCTTGTCTTGATAAATTCACGTCTTTTTGTCATTTCTATATCTATTTAAAATAACTTAATTAATATTTTGAGGCAAAATCATCTGAGAATGAATTGATCTCCTCATTTGTCAGATCAGCTCCTGAATTTATTATTACCCTGTATCTGAATGTAGTGGATTTACCTGCCGGTATCTTAAAGTTTAATATTTCCTTTCCCTCTGTAAAATCACTGGATCCAAGAGGGTTGGCTGAGAATAATCCATAACCGCGGGCATGCCAGTAAGTGGGATAGCTCTGGTTCTTAGGATGGTCACATACAATAAGCGATATTTTCTCATCTCCGATACTGCCATAAAGGTCCATCCACTTTGCACGGGTACTCCACACGGCTTCTCCGCTAATCCCTTCACTGCTTCTGTAGTTTCCGTTAATATCATCATTTGTCATTGCCTTTACAGTTGTAGTACCGCCCTTCGCTTCTTTAAGCACAATATCTTCTTTGGTTGGCAGTTGCAGCTGACGGGCTACCCGAATACCAAACATCCCCTCTTTTGTATCTTTAAATTTCACAGTATCACGGGTGGCTGTAAGTGTTGTGATCCTGTCAATTATCCTTATCGTCCCTGATGCCATGAAGTGGTATTCGGTCTTCTCTGCAAGCAGTTCATTACCGACAGAATCTATCCAGCTCTCATTTGTTATAAACGATCCCGAACCATCTTCCACAAGCATCTTTTCAATATTCAGATGTTTTATCTGTCCGCTTCTTACACCCCATTTCCCTTCTGAGCCATTACCCCAGAAATCCAGGCCGTTTACATTGCCGTAATTCAGCCATATACCCACCTGGTGCCTGTGGTCGGTACTCTCCCCGGGTTTAGGGTTCAGCGGAAAGCCCCGGGTTATTTCAGTTCCGGCTGAGGTGTACACAGGATAAAGAATCGGTTTATATACGCTGTCGTACCAGCAAAAGGAGGTAAAAGGCTGCCCATCTGCCAGGACATCAATTTTTTTCTCAGCTGAGAGATCAGAAAATTCAATCTTTAGTGATTTATCTTTTCCGGTCTTTGTGCCGCATGAGAAGGAGATAAAAACAGTCAGAAGTAATAAAATAATGGATCTGGGATTTCATTTCAGAGAACTTTTAAAGGTTTTTCTTATAAACAGAGTTGGTTTCATCCATAAAAATACACTTAAATAGGTTATGTAGTTAAAATTCAAGCTAAATTTTGACTCCCCACAAAGGGTTTAAAAACCTATTCTTATTATCTGTGTTAAATACTTTCTTACTTAATTATCGGGAATAATTTCAGCAACTCATCGTGGTCTGGTTTTCTGCTGTAATCAGCCAGCTTAAATGCTTCTGCATTCTTAATCTGTGAAGCTTTGGGTTCCTTATACCATTTCTTAAGGCACTGTCTCACAGCGTCAGTTGGCGGGGAAAGCCAGATCTTCATGAATTTAAGCCGTTCCTCCTTATTTGCAGGCACCTTTTCGAGAGTACCATCGAGCCATGGCAGCCATTCAAAAAACTGTGATTCATGAGCTGATGCAGCATATAGTTTCTGGTCGGCTTCGCCATCAATATCAACAGCGATATCTGGGTCTGTTGTGTTTGACCAGAAGAAAACAGGATTGATTTTGAGAGGAGGTGTATCGGGAGCTACGTTGGGCACAATTACCATGAATGATGCATCCTGTACGAGCAGACTGGTATAACGATGGTCGGGATGATAGTCATTTGAAGGGTGTGTAATTACAATATCGGCTTTCCAGTTTCGTATCTCCCTGATCACTTTCAGCCTGTTCTCAAGAGTGGGCATTAACTCCCCATCGTGATTATCAAGAACAGTATATTCAACTCCGAAACGCCGCCCAGCTTCCTGAGCCTCAGCCATACGACGCTTTGCCAGAGCTCCGCCTCCCATCGACTGATGACCTGCGTCACCATTAGTCATTGCCACGAATTTCACCTTATATCCTGATTTTGCAAATTTTATTGCTATACCGCCAGCCTCAAGATCACAATCATCCGGATGGGCTCCGAAAACAATTACCCTGACAGAATTATCCTGGGCGTTTACAGCCACGAAAATTACAAATGCAGAGAGCATAAGTAAGAATTGCTTTTTCATAAAAGGAATATTTGGTTAAAAACTATAAAGATATACTGTCAAATGACCCGATTCAAACTGCATAATGATCCTGACATATTTCCAGCCATAAAAGTTGGTGGTAATTTATCATACGGTTCAGAACAAATGTATCCATTATGACTACAACTTCAAAATCTTAACAAAGGAGTTTTTGAAAAGTTTATTATATTGCCGCCTCAAAGAATCCTATGAAAATATTATTAAAGGTCCATCTTTCTGATCACCTTATCATGGTTATCAGCCAGTCTGATATACGGACAGGAGAAAGAGAAGGTAAAAATGAAAAAGGGGTGGTCATTTGGCGGGTTTCCGGTTTTTGGATACGACTCAAATACCGGTGTAAAATACGGAGGTATTGTCAAACTGTTTGATTACGGTGATGGCAGCAATTACCCGATGTATGATCAGAACATACATTTTGAGCTGTCAAGGACCACAAAGGGTTCAGGAATAAATCAGCTGACATATGAGAGCAGGAAGCTCATTCCCGGTATCCGCATGCTGGCTGAAGCAAGTTACCTCACAGAAAAAGTACTGGATTTCTTTGGCTTTAATGGCTATAATGCATATTACAGCCCATCATATACCACATCAGGAGATCCTTCATATATCTCACCTGTCTTCTACCGGATGGATCGCGATATGGTAAAGCTTAAGCTTGAGTTTATCGGAAAACTCAGCGGCAATCATTGGAAATGGTTTGGCGGATTTGAATATTTTAACAACAGGCTTGATACTGTTGATATCGATAACCTTAACAAAGGAGGGACCCCAATGATTATCTGCCAGCAGTTGGCGGAGGGCTGTATGGTAATTTTGTGAGATGGGGTCTTGATACCTGAGGATCAGATGCACGGAGGTCATACAGGTGTCTTAAAGATGGGAATAAAGTATGATACCCGTGACAATGAGGCAAATCCTATGAAAGGATTATGGACTGAAGCGCAGGTGCTGGTGATACCAGGATTTATCAGCGAGGGGTACAGTTACACACGTTTTGCCTTTACCCACCGGCAGTACTTTACTCTGCTCCCCGGGAGAATCAACTTTGGATACCGGCTTTCCTACCAGGCCAAAATGACGGGTAAGATGCCATTTTATATGCTGCCTCTTGTTTTTAATTCTGCACCTCAGCTTACGCTAAGCGGGTTGGGAGGTGCCAGGACAATGAGGGGGGTACTGAGAAACAGAGTTGTCGGAGAAGATTTTGTATATGGAAATGCTGAGGTCAGATGGAAGCTGTTCAGGACCATTATTTTCAATCAGAACTTTTACGTTGCACTTTCAGGTTTTGCAGATGCAGGGATGGTGACTGGAAAATACAAACTTCCGGAGATTACTGATCCTGAAGGCATTGCATGGCTTGAGAAAGGTGATAAGGAGACTCTTCATGTGACCTATGGAGGAGGTATTCATTTCGCACTGAATGACAATTTTGTCCTGAGCCTCGATTATGGATGGGCTGCTGATCCGCGTGATGGTACCAGGGGAACCTACCTTGGAATGAGTTACCTTTTCTGAACCGGATTACAAATCCCTGACCATCCAGATATCACAACAAAAATGGCCTGAATTGCCCATTCTGGAGGAGATAAAACTAAATCCGGCTTTTTCATACATCCCTATAGCTTTGCTCAATTCCGGCATAGATTCCAGGTATAATTGCTTATATCCAAGCTCCTTCGCCGACTCAAATGTTTTTTCCATCAGCAGCCGCCCTATCCCCTTGCCCCGTCGTTCCGGAAGAAGATATAATTTCACCAGTTCGGCACATCCATCCGGTAAACCGGGAGTGGCGTACAGTCCGCAACCTCCGATTATTTTTCCTTCTTCCTCAGCAATCCAGTATACGGAACCAGGTTTCTGAAATAATCCGTAAAGATCATCCGTTGTGGGATCATAGTAGACTGTGCCAGGCTTATCTATCTTGAATTCCCTGAATACTGACCTTATAAGTTCAGCTATTTCCCGGTTGTCCAGCTCCTTAATTTTACGTAATGTGATATTTTGACTATTCATGATAGATATCGCGTGAAAATTCTTATCAAAAATAATTAATTCTTTACAATCAAAGCAAGCCACGATATGCCCGTTTTCATTACATTTGAAGAATAAATCCAATACTTTGAAAAGAGCATTTATTCAGTCAAAACTGATTAAGACATTCACAATCAGAAGTATTCTGACGATTATCTGGATTTATTTTACAGCCGCCGGCATTCTGGAAGCGAAAGATTATATCGTTTCCGGTACTGTAACTGACATTTCCGGCATGGTTGTTCCCAACGCCAGAGTCTCCACGTCAAACGGAAAGACCGAGTATAGCTCTGTTTCAGGGCCCGATGGAAATTACTCCCTCAGGGTTACGGGAATTTACGGAGAGGTTACCGACATGCTTGAACTAGGAACTCCGCATCCCAACCCTTTCACCTTCGCCGTGAATATCCCGTTTATGATTAACAAGACCGGAGATATTCGATTTTCTGTATACAGCTTCAACGGTCAGAAAATAAAAGATATTCTGTACCCTGCCGTAAGTGCCGGCAGTTACCGTATAATATGGGACGGATGCAATGATAACGGTGTTCCGGTCAGACCGGGTATATATATTTATGCCATAACCTATAAAGGCAATACCTGGTCTTCGAAAATAATCAAGTCGGCAGGGTTTTCTGCTTTCTCCTCCCCCACAACTCTCGAACCGGTCATGATGCCTCCCATAGTTCCTCCCGTTAATTCCTCTCCCCTGTCCGTACCTGTAATTACAAAGGTTAGCTGTTCAGGTTTTTATCCTGTCAGGATCACTGATATAGTTATAAGACGTGATACGGTAATAGATTTTGTAATTGCAAGAATGGAGGAGATACCTTTCAAAACGGATGAAGAAAACATAGCAATGTTCACTGATGTCGGATACCGGCAGCTGATTCTGAAGGGGATTAATCTCGGAGCTGCGACACCCGGTACTTTTCCCGGAGAGATAGCTTACGCTGTGACGGGCGAAATGTATACTCAATGGATCAATCTCATCGGGGAGGCAGGATTCAACAGCATAAGGATTTACACACTGCATCCTCCCGTTTTTTATGAAAAGCTTGCCAATTACAATAACAGGCATCCTGACAACCCGATTCTCCTTTTTCAGGGAATCTGGCTTGAAGAGGTCGACACTCCTTCTGATCCTGCACAGTGGGACCTGATCCTCAGAGAACCGGCATTCAAAACTGAAATTCATGAAGTAATTGACTGCATTCACGGCAATAAGAATATACCATTCAGACCAGGAAAGGCATATGGCGGATATTCTTCAGATATCTCAAGATGGACTGCAGGTTATATTATTGGAAGGGAGATCAGCCCAAAGGAGGTTTCTGTAACAAATTCCTCCAATACTTCAGTAACCTCATATACCGGAAGTCAATTCAGTATTGCTGCTGCCTCGGCAACAAACGTTTTTGCAGCTAGAATGCTTGATGAGACTGCCTCATACGAAAATCAGCATTATAATGTGCTCCGGCCTGTAAGCATCTCCAGCTGGCCGACACTCGATCCCTTAAACCATCCTACTGAAATATATTCTGATGAAGACACACAATCTGTTGATATCACCAGGATCGCTACAGATAATTCAGAGGCAGGGCTCTTTGCAACTTATCATGCATATCCATACTATCCAAATTTTATCAGCGATCAGCCCTCTTACCAGTCCTTCAGTGATGGTCATGGACCGAACAGTTATCTGGGTTACCTCAACGATCTGAAAAACCACTATGCAGGCATTCCCCTCGTTATAGGTGAGTTTGGTGTCCCTTCAAGCTGGGGCAGCGCTCATCAGTCTTTCAGCAATATGGATCATGGCGGATACTCTGAAATACAACAGGGGGAGAAAAACATGAGACTCATGCACAATATCCTCAATGCCGGATGTGCGGGAGGCTTTATGTTCTCATGGATGGATGAGTGGTTTAAGCCTACATGGATCGTTCAATATCTCGAAGCATTCGGATTCCTCTCCGAAGGAACAACAATACCTACCCGTCAGCTCTGGCATAACCTTACATCACCTGAACAAAATTTCGGGCTGCTGAAATTCACAGAGAATGATATACTGCCATTTGTGGCTTACCAGACCAATAATCCTGAAGGGCCGTTAAGCAAGATTGAAGCGACAAATGATAACAGTTTTTTCTATCTGAATATTTTGGCCGGACAGAATCTCACTCCCGGAGATACCATAATGATCGCTTTTGATACCTACTCAGCCGGTACGGGAGAGTCAAGACTCATCAACGGAAGTATCCTAGGGAACAGATCCGAATTTACCTGTCTGTTTATTCTTGGCAATGACACTGCCCTCCATTATGTCACTGAAGCTTATGATATGAAAGGACTTACTCCCAGGTTCAATGCCTCTGATCCTTCCGTCCAGAAATACAAAAGCACAGTCACTGACGGAGCTCCCTGGAAGCTGATGCAATGGATAAATGATGAATATCAAATCACTACGCAGGATATTGGCCGATTGCCGGCGGAGAATTCAGCTGATTTTACACCCGGGACAAGATCAGCTATAGCCTGGAATGCAAACAAATTGAAGCTACGCATACCATGGACTATGCTTTATTTCTATGACCCTACCAGAATGTCTGTGATAGACGGAGCGGTATCTAATGACGGAGGATATACATTCAATATAACAACTGCCAAATCGGACGGGATTGCCTTATCTGTATATTATAAAGGAATGGTGATATCCACCACCGACAGGTACAACTGGAGCAACTGGCTTGTAGCACCGTCAACTTCGGTCAGGGAGAAGGGATCACTTCAGATTGTAAGGGAAGGGATGGTCTCAATACCAGGATTTGCAAATTAAGGCTTCTTCTCAACAGGCTTTTTAACAGATTTCTTCTTCTTCTCAAATCCGCTTCTCTTTGCTTTACCCCAGCCCTGCTTACCTCCAATGGCTTCAATATTGCCGATTACAGCAAATAGAGTATGCATTGGATAGAAGAATGGCTCAACCAGGGCTGAAGCCAGCAGCCTGAGGACATCCCTTTTCCGGCCGTATTTATGAAAGGTTATCTCCTCAAAGAGGACCGCCCAAACAGAGAGACTAACTGCAAATGTGTACACAAAGAGATAGAGCAGAAGGAAAAATGGAACGTTTAATTTATGTGCTATGGCAAGGTAAATGGTATAAATAAAACCGGAGAAAGCAACTAATGGAGATGCCCATTCAAAGAATAACCAGTAGGGATAGCCGAGTATACCAAGTCTGCCATAACCTGGATTCATAAATATTTTCCGGTGAGTCCAGAGCGATTCTATCAGTCCCCGGGTCCATCGTGTACGCTGCTTGCGCATCGATTTGAAATCGGAGGGAGCTTCAGTCCAGCAAAGGGGATCAGGAATATATGTCACCTCGTATTTCTGTTCTTTCTCAGCCATAAACCGGCGCATCCTTAATACAAGTTCCATATCTTCACCAACAGTTTTGATGCTGTAACCTCCTGCCATGATAACAGTTTCGCGATCGAACATTCCCATCGCTCCGGAGATAAGCATTAATCCGTCAAGATGACTCCATGCCATCCTTCCGAGCAGAAAAGCACGCGTGTATTCAAGAACCTGAAGGCGCGGAAGTATCTGGTCAGGAAGCTTGATCTCACGAATATGACCACGTTCTATATCGCATGAATTGACTATCCGTATGACTCCTCCTGTCCCGATCACCTTCTGGTCTTTCTCCTCCAGGAAAGGCTTTACAAGCTTCAGCACCGAATCTGATTCAATTATAGAGTCGGCATCGATTGTAACAATCAGGCTGTTCCTGCTGATGTTTATCCCTGCATTCAGTGAGTCGGCCTTGCCTCCATTGTTCTTATCAATAACTGTCAATCGGTTATATGACGGATTATCAGACTTGTATACTCCTTTTATTCTTTCACAGGGGATTCGGTAATCAAAATAATAGTTAACCTTTACAAGCTCAAAAGCCTGAACTATCTTTTGAAATGTATCATCTGTGGAACCATCGTTCACAATGATAACTTCAAAGTTATTGTAATAGAGGGAGAGAAGTGTTCTGACATTGTCAATGATCGACTTGCTTTCGTTAAACGCAGGCGCAATGATAGATATCCGGGGAACAAGCGGAGATAAAACCAGGGTATTATAGTTTATATAGCTGTTCTTTCTCAGATACTTTCTCAACGCCATAGCGGAAAATATTCCAAGCAGCAGGTAAGATGTAAAGATTACCAGTGTAAGAATGAAGATAAGATTTGCAAAAAGAATTCCCATAGCTGTTTAGTTAATCCTCCTGTCAAGTACGTGTCTTACAATAATGTTATAATTCTTGTATTCCGATTTCATTATTTTAACAAGGGCTTTGACTCCCTCTTCGCCCATCTTTTCAATTGATTTTGTAGCTTCGATCTGGAGCTGCACATCATCTTCCTTATCCAGCACAAGCTTGAGAAATCCCAGCATTGAGGAATCAGGCATTTTACCCATAGCTTTTACAATCTCAAGACAAGTTTTATAATCCTGAGTTTTATACATCCTCTTCATAATATCAAGTGTCGATACCAGGCCCAGGTCGCCGGCTACCTGTACTGCAAGAAGTCTTACACCCGGTGATTTATGCAGGAGGGCGTTCTTAATATCCTCTTCAGCATCCTTCTGTTTAAATTCCCTTATCATTCGGAGGGAGAATATCACTACGGTATCATTTGTTGAACCAAGCCACTTCCTGAATGATGGCACCGGTATATCATGCTGTATTATAAGATCATGCAGTGTTATTTGCTCCCACAACGAGAAGGGCCTTTTAAGCTGTGTCAAAAATTCAAAATGATTTCCTTCGCTCAACCTGACAAGAGAAATCTGTGCCTCCATCCTGAGAATTTCGTTTTTTGAATTGAGTGCTTTATACATAGCATCATTAGCATCCTTGATGTTCATGAATGCAAGTTCACGGAATCCCTTGATTTTCTTATGCCAGCGAAAGTTTCGTGCTCTGGCCAGCGAATCCTTGTCGAGTCCAAGATGTTTATAAAGGCCGATCAGTTTATTACTCTCCTCTCCCTTAAGATTAACACTTACATCAATCATCTGGTCAATAAGAACCAGTCTGCTGTAGTTATCCCTTGCAATTGATTTGAATTCTTCATCAGTTGCACCGCCATAAAGGTAATCCACTATAAGATTCTGATATTTCTCCATCAGATACTGATGAAGTTTCTCTTCTTTTTCCATCCTCCGCCTGTTAAGGAGAATAATTATCAGAAGGACTATCATTGAAAAAATTGAGAAAAGAATAGTTATTATAAGGGAATTTACGAGTGCAAATGATTCGCCGAAATACTTAATTCTTTTCAGCCAGGGGCTATTTCCGTCGAAGAAGACAAGTCTGCCCCCTGAATATGTAGTATCTTTCTTTGAAGAGGCGGTTTCAGGAACTGCCATAGGAAACAGGCCGGCAATCATATAATGAGATGAATCAATAATTGTATCTGTAACCGGTTCATTGTGTTGCAAGGTATCTGCTTGTTCTGGAATTGCTGCAGTTACTTTGGTCTCAGGGATTTCAATACGGGGCATCCGGGTTATTCTCACCTTATAGAGTCCCTCTTCAACTATAATCGTCACCTTAATATCAGAAAGCTTCTTCATTCCTTCTGATATCTTCTCGGCGTTGGATTTGTTCTTGTACGCTCCTACCTGAATCGGGAAAGTGTCTCTGGGAGCAACAATATATGCACTTTCGAGGGCAGCTTTAATGCTATCCTGCAACAGGAGGGAATCCTTTTTGCTAATCTGCTCTTTATCAGACCTTTCAGTAACGTACAGACTAAACGCACTTTCTGCATTTGCTTCAGGAGACAGTGTAAGTCCTAAAACCACTGCATTTGACAAAAGGGTCAATATCAACAGCAGCAAATACTTCATTATTTCATTTTAATAGCATAGATGAAATTTATATTGCCTTCAAACCTGTTCCTCCAGATATTCTCCTGATACTCTTCATAGGAATATCCAGCACCTATCTTCATCATCAGTCGTGGTCTGAGTGAAACATTATATGCCAATCTCACACTATAAGCGCTTAATCTCATCAGATCAGTCTGTATATCGAATGGTTCATCAGGAGCCGTTCCTGCACCAATTGTTAGCTGAAGATAATTCACATCATTAAAATAGCGTCTTACATTAAAATATTCTGATGTTGTCAATCCATTATCTTTAAAATAGAGATATCCTCTTAGTGAAAGCCAGTATCTTCCGAGATACTTTTCCACTGAAGCCAGGGCAAGAAAAATGTTCCGGTCAAAATAATAGTAATTCATCCCTGCCGAAATTGCCCATCCTGCCGGCAGTACCTGCCAGACCTCCACGGCAGCCCTGTGACCGGGAAAGTAGATGCCCGGACTGTACGCATATGCAAGATAAGCATAATTTTTATCAGTTATCTTTGGATATGCTTCCACCTCAAGCTGCCATTCCGTTGCGTTATCCGGAGCGGGCTCCCCGATGATGGCATTGCCGATATTCAGTCCGCCTGCTACCAGGCCACGTTTAAACCTGTGTTCTGCACCGGCATTAAAGACCTGCCAGAAACGGCTATACGGATCACTGAATGTATCGAATGAATAACCTGTCCTGATGCCCGTCGATACAGGTGTATTTTCCTTTGACCATCGTAAAATATCACTTTTGGCAGCCAGGGCATCTGCATTTCCCGGCTCCGACATAAGCAGAGTGTCAATTACTGCGGTAGCATTGGAATAATCGTTCTTCCAGGCAAGAATACGCCCCAGAAGTATCCTCGCATCTCCGTAAGCTGGAAAACTGTTTACCAGCTTCCTTGCATCGGCGGAAGCAATATCTAATTTACCATCAAATGCCAGTGTTCTTATCCTTGCAAATTCCGCTTCCGGATCTTTGATTTCCTGTGACAGGAGTTGTGCAGACCCGAAAAATCTTATTGATAATAGGAATATTATAACCAGATAATAACGTCTGTTCATAAGTCCAGTTTGAGAATAGTTCTGACTTTTCTGGTAAGATCAGCGGGATTAAAAGGTTTTACCATATAACCGTCGATCTGAAGTTCACCTGCCTGTCGTTGTACTTCCAGATCACTGAATGCAGTTAAAACGAGCACAGGTGTCTTTTGTTTGAGGTCGGACCGGAGGAATTTAATTATTTCCAGACCGCTGTGAAAAGGGAGATGGATATCCACCAAAATCATATCATAGACAGTTTTATGCAGAAGTTCGAAAGCCTTATTCCCATCTTCAGCCAGATCAACTTCAAATCCATCTCTCTCAAGAACAACAGAGAGCGTTTTAACGACCAGCTTGTTATCTTCGCATACCAGTAATTTCATCATAAAAAGAAAAATTCCCCGGGTGTTTTCAAAATTATGAAATACAAAACAAACTTTAGTATCTCTAAGTCCGTGATAAAGATAGAAAGATAAAAGATAGGTTTATCAAATATACCCAAGTAAATGGTTGGTTTTTGACGAAAGTACCAATAAACAGGGCATCCGGACAGGAATTGTACTACAAAATGAGATTTTTTGGGGGTGTCGTCACAAAATTAAAGAAAGAATATAATCATTAGACTGGCAATAAGTTATAATGAGAACCAGTAATTGAGCTTAATGAGAAATATGTTATTGGGAAAGATGCTCCTGAGCTCCTTGTATGATTCCTTCAAAGCAGCATGTGAAGAGCCTGAATTTCCTGTGCGTTCACTCGACCAGACAAAATATATAAAAGAACCCAGACGGTATTCCCATTTTGCTACCAGATTTGAACGGAACTCATGGAAATTGAAATCGGGATCAGGTATGGAATAATCAGCGACCATATCATCATTTTCATCAAGAAGGTACCTGCCATCGGAAAGAACAACATTGTTGTAAAGTGCAAACCTGTCATCGTATGCATCTGCCACGGCATTTGTTACATACTTGAATTCAGAATAGCTGCCTGTGGAAATAAACGGACTGCCGTAGTATTGTATGGAGAATTCCGGGGTAATATTGAGATTCAGTCGCAGTGTTAATCCAACAGTCTTCTGATCAATGGTTCCAAGTATATAACGTTCCTCACTATTATAGTTTCTTGATGCGACATATTGAAGATCATCATTATTATCTATAAAGTTACCCGTGACTCCTATTTTAAATGTTCTGAAAGGCCGGTAGGTAATACCGGGCTTTAGTTCGTAGCTTAGTGCCGAATTATTACCCTTATATTCATAACTATAGTCGAATCCTATAGCTACTTTTTTTGAATAATCCGTATGCACCTCTCCGAATGAGAAAAGTGAATATGGCATCATCATATCATATCCGCCGCGGAGTATTTTGGTATCCAGGGCTGAAGAGTGATAGATAAGATTTAGTCCCAGGCTCCACTGGTTTGTGAATTCTGAAGTAAAAGCAAGGTGACCGCCTGAACCAAGGTAAGTTCCATTAAAGTTCCACGAATTAAATTGTTCAAGGTCTAATTTATAAGTCCTGAAAATCGACACCGGCTTATTGACAAAATAGGCGACTTCATTTTCCTGATTGATAGCATCAGATGAATTCATATAACCCAGATCATTTAATTCCAGTCCAGGCGAGAGCCAGGTTACTCCCGTAGAATATCTCCACAATCCTTTTGAGCCTTTTCCTATCTTGAATTTTCCCCCATAACCGTTTAATGTGGTCCTGGTTGTATCATAATCAAGATAATCCGCTCCGGGACGCTGGTAATACCTTGCTGAAGACTGTTGCAAGGCTGTCATTGACTGGGTGGTACCATTCAGATAACTTCCAATCAGCCGTCCATCTATATAAAACTCCTTGTCGCGCCAGTGATGCCTCAGGTCGAGGCCTCCGGTATAAGCATTGTTGGCAAGGAACTCCAGGCTGCTTTCTTTTATAACCCGATTTACAGATGTTATCATTCCTCCAATCACAGTGTTGGCACCATTATAACTTTTTGTTAACCTGCCAACCATATAGTTGGTAAGGGGCTCCACTTTCATTGTACTTATTTTTCCATCAGGGCCGCTAAGTCTGGCGAATTCATCTGTTGTAACACTCTGAATAAGCCCTACAGACAATCCCTTGGATGTAGTGCCGCTCAGTTTTACAGCACTCAGAATGGTAGTCATATCAGGAGAATCAACATACATACTATCATTAGGTTCCAGACGAACTGAAGGTGAATGTCCTATTCTTCTTGAGTAAAACAGGCTCTCCTCATCAAATTTATAATCGAATATTGTCAGTCCTTCAAGGAAAAAAGGCCTCTTCTCTTCATAAAATGTCTCAAATGCAGTCAGGTTCATTACGGAAGGATCAGATTCAACCTGCCCGAAATCAGGATTTACTGTCAGGTCGAGAGTGAAATTGCTTGACACGCCGATCTTGGCATCAATTCCGGCATTTCCACCCCAGGTTCTTCCCTTTGTTGCAAATGGATTTCCCGGTTGAGTTTTTGCAGTACTTAGCTCGCCAAGGGCATAAGGCATTATTTCCAGTCTCTGGGATTTTTTTAACCCTTTAATACCACGCAATTCTCCAAAATTAAAGAGTACCCCAGGACCTGTTCTTGACTGATACTCCCAGTCGCTCTCCTCCATATATCGATTAATCCAACGCCAGGTATGCAGACCCCATACCTGTTCCTCTTCATTGCTGTAACGAAGCTGACTTAGAGGCACTTCAATCTCTGCCACCCATGCTGAATCCTCCAACCCTGTCTTACCCTTCCAAACAGCATTCCAGTTAAAATCCCAGTTCTCCGGATTAAACAGTATAAGATCTATTTTCTGCCCCCAGGCTGAAATAGTGAATTCAAAACCTGTCCTGTGATCATGATAACTATCGAAGTTCACACCCATCATATCTCCTACAAACTCATCACGGCCACCTGCAAGTCTCTGTATTTTCTCCGGTTCGCCATCAAAGGCGCGAAATGCAATATAAATGAATTTATCATCATATTGTATGTTGAAGACAGTGGGATAAGTTGGCTTTGCCCCCTCGTTTGGAATATACTGGTGATAATCACCTGCCCAGTTCCCGTGCTTCCAGCACTCATCGTCCAGTTTGCCGTCAATGGCAGGCCTTGGAGTTACCAGCCGGCTGGTGGTATAAACTGGTTGGACTACAGCACCGGTTTTTACTACAGTGTCTTGTGGATTTTCGCCACCTGCAAATGAAGCAAATGCATATGCAGGAAATAAAAAAAGAAAGCTAAGCAGAGTGGCAGGTAAGCTTTTTTTATGAATTACAGAATGTTCCATTAAATGACACAGCGAATATCCGATTTACACTAAAAGAGGCAATTCAAAAACATTTGAGTCAAATATATAAGAATAACTCAACTCTAAATGCTTTTTAACATTTATTGACATAAAAGTGTTATGGAAATGCTCTTTAAGCGCAGAAGATTACTATTTGCCATCCCAGCCGGCAATTCGTGCCCAGAGCCACCATGCCGCATATGCTTTCTGATTCGCATTTACAGGCTGACTATGTGCTGACGGACAATCATACCAGTCGGTACCTTCTGTATGAGAGTCCTGCCATTCAACTGCCCAGTTGCCATCAGGGATTCCGTCATTATTGGTATCGTAATTACAGCCATCATCAGGCTTTTTATCACCAAAATATTCATTGTCAGGATCATAACTCTCTATGTCTTCAAAATCATAGAGGATTTTCCTGTTGTTTTTACAGTAATTCCTGATCTGTTCATTCCTGAGATGAAGTGTCCCTGATAAGCCTGTACCGTCGAGATGGCCGGTCATATAAACGAATGTTACATCCCTGTAATCATTTTCAAGTGAAGACATCAGGAGTCGGGATTACCAAGATCGCCCGGCATGGCATAATCATTAATATCTAGTGCATTATCATTGCCTCCGTCATTCCAGTTGTACAGTGAACCCATAAAACTCTCCAGCCCGGTCATTCCATCAATGATCTGGCTGCCATGAGAAGTGTGACTATATGCAATATGTAAATTTTGTTTCGATTTGGTGATCCAGTCCTCAGGTATTGAACTGACCTTTGTGTTGGTATGATTAACAATTACAGCTTCAGCAGATCCTCCCGTCAGTGGGTCATCAGATTTTGCGCAGCCGGTTATAAGAACAATCCCTAAAATAAGGATTCCATAAATGGTTTTTATTAATTTATTTCCCATAAGAATTTGTTTTTACGGATTACAATTATCATGTTAACAATCAAGCAGTGACTACAATAAAGCAGACTATTAAAAAACGTCAAAAGGTTGCATTAAGTATATTACCTGAGGAAAAAAAACAGTCAACTGGTTATCTGATAATACATTTCGGTCAGACTTCCGTTTCAGAAGCTGTCTGAATGGCAGAGGCCACTTCGGGTATTATACCCATCCTGACATAAATAGGGTGAACCATTGCTTTCAGTTCCGGGAGTTTTCTGAGGAAGAACAATCCTCCCAGAATAGTTGCAATTCCCCCTGAAAACATTGTCCAGGGCGTACCTATTACCTTTGCCATTGCACCTGCCAGCAAGCTCCCGAAAGGTGCCGTTCCCATAACTGCCATAGTATAGAAGCTCATTACCCTGCCCCGCTTGTCATCATCCGTAATTGTCTGAAGAATTGTATTGCTTGATGCTGCCTGCATCATCATTCCTAGACCGATGAATACCATCAGTACCAGAGAAAGAAGGAAGCTTCTGGATACAGACATAAGGATAAGTCCTGATCCAAAAAGCATTGCTGCACCGGGAACTATCCTGCCAAGCGTTAGGACTGTCTTCCTCGATGCAAGAAAAAGGGCTCCCATGAGTGCGCCGAAACCGGCTGCTCCCATTAGGAATCCATAGGTATGCGAATCACCATGGAGAATTTCCTTTGCAAAAACCGGCATCAGAACCGAGTATGACATCCCCATCAGACTAACCACGCCAAGCAACAGAATAAGGTGTTTAATTGGCGGGAAACCAAATGTATAGTTCAGCCCTTCCCTGAGATCCTTAAGCATAATTGAATTGCTGGTTTTTATCTCCTTTGGTTTCAGCTTCATCATGAGCAGAGAAGCAACAACAAATATAAAGCTGAAGGCGTTCAGCAGGAAACAAACACCTTCGCCCGCCGTTGCAAGGATGAGTCCTGCCACTGACGGACCAATGAGTCTGGCTCCGTTAAACATGAGAGAGTTGAGAGCAATAGCATTTCCGAGATCCTCTTTTTTCTCAAGCATATCAATAACGAATGAATGCCGTGAGGGGATATCAAAGGAATTTATACAGCCAAGAATAACACTCAGAACAATAATCTGCCAGATCTGTATAGAACCTGAAAGGGAGAGCCAGGCCAGTACAAAAGCCTGTATTAATGAGAGAATCTGTGTAACAAGCAATACATGATACCTGTTCAGCCGGTCAGTCAGTACCCCTGCAAGTGGGGAGAGGAGGAATGAAGGTATCTGACCGGCAAAACTTACGATACCGAGTAGAAGAGCTGATCCTGTCATGTGGTAAACAAGCCATGGCATTGCAATGCGCTGCATCCATGTCCCGATAAGTGAAATGCTCTGCCCGCTGAAGAACAGCCTGTAGTTCCTGTATTTAAGCGACCGGAATATTGTTTTATATTCGGCAGAGATATTCATTCTGTATGCCACTTTGAAGTTACCAGCCTTGTTTACTTCTTATAAAAGTAACCTCTTTCAGTGGATCATATGCAATATCGCAAGGAATAATATGATCACTATCGTAAGTGACGAAACGCCTATAGGAAACCAAACAGGTGCAATCCAGGGTTTCGGTATTAGGAAGAGAACATCAATCGTTGTGAGCCTTGGAGGCCACTTAATGAGGATATACAACGACAAATAGTAGAACAGATCCCAGAAGGCAAAGGTCCAGACGAAGAATATCCCCTTTTCTATCCAGCCATCACCGGTGAGGAAGGCAATTACCGCAAGCATAATGATAGTTGCAGCCTCCCTGGTCATTTCAATGTGCAGGTATCTTGCAGGAAATTTCGCCAGTGACTCTTTGTTTGATTCCGAATCAGTCATGCCAAGGGCTTTTCTCAGATAGACAACTACTACCCCTTCAAAGTGAGCCATGGCAATTCCAAAAAGAGCGAGTAGTGAAAGATTGGTCAGCATTTTGATCCTGATTTGTGATCATCAAAATTAAACATTCCGATCCAGCCGTACCAGCATTTCTTTAAATTTACCCTCGCAGGTGTCTTAAGATCTCCGGAATAAAGATGATCAGTCCGGTTATAACTGATATTATAGCAGCGATCAGGACACCTGCAGCAGCTACATCTTTCGCTTTCCTGATATTTTCGTTGGGTTCATCCGATATCTGATCCGACAGATATTCAACTGCTGTATTGAAACACTCGCTCACAAGTACCAGTCCGGCTACAAAAAGAACAGCCATCCATTCTGATCCGGAGATCCGGAAAACAATCCCTGCTCCAACTACAAATACAAGTATAAGAAGATGAATCCTGGCATTATGCTCAGAGAGCAATGTACCCATCCCATGAAAGGCATAACCGAAGCTAATAATTCTCTCTTTAAGGCTGAATTTCTTCTTTTGAGACTTTTTCCCGGGTTTACCCATAATGACAGATCTTTTGTGATTGAACTGAAAAAATGCTGAAATACCTCTACAAATTCCGGATAAGATTTCTAAGATTACATGAGCAAAACATTTCTGACCTCTTCAAGTCCGGCAGGATCAAATCCGGCATACCTGAGATAACCATCGATCCCTCCGTAATGATTTTCAATCCTGTCCAGAACTGATTCAATATTCCTTTGCTTTACAGTGACCGCAAACAACATGTTCCGGTAAGGGAAAAAACCTAAGGAGATTATTTTTCTTACCATGAACATTTTCCTGAAGTATGGGATCAGAGATTCATTGGATTTCATGAAGTCTCTGATAATAAATTCTCTGTCCACGCCCATTGCAAGAAGGATCAGAGCAATAATAATTCCTGTTCTGTCTTTGCCAGCCTGGCAATGAATAAGAACTGGTGATCGTTCCGGAGATGCAAGGATTTCCATTACCTGCCTGAAAACCGGTGCAGAGGCATCAAGAATCTCAAGGTAGAGAGTATTCGAGATCTCAGCTATGATATTTTCAGAATTCTTTTTATAGATAACAGGTTTCATTCTTTGCCGTGTGGTTTGCTGAAAATCAAGTGGCATAGACAATTTTTCAGCATGGCCGACAGATACAAATCGCTTGTTTATCTCCCCTGGAGCCCTTAGGTCAACTATAGTCCTTATATTCAGCAATCGAAGCTGCTCAATGTCATCCCTCTTCAGCCTGTCAGGGTTTGCTGATCTGAAAACTATTCCTTCCATTATTTTGTGCCCGCCGGAAGCTGTAACTCCACCGATATCCCTGAAATTAAGCAGGGCTTTGAAATCTTTGTTTACCGGATTATGATTCATAAATAACTTTTTTCTACAGGCAATGATCAATAAAACAATGTTTTCAGCAAATCCTTGTAAAGCCGGTTCCCAGCAGATCAGCAAGCTTACAGATTGTCGACGACCAGTTCCCTACACCTATAGCACAATGATGAGAAGGTCCGGCTTTGGACCAGTTATCAATGAATTCCCTGGCTGAAACCGGAAATTTATACCGGCTGTTTGTATTGCCTATCTGAAGAGTCGGACCGGGGACGGATTCACCCTGGGCAGTGAGAAGGCTGATATTGCCATTCCCATCCTCACAAACGGAAAGTATTGTTACAGGTCCATTGACAACCTTCATCTGGATTGACAAACCTTTACCCGGCTTCCCATGAAACACCGGCAGCGGGACCAGTCCTACCCTGCCATCTGCAATTTTGAAATGAGCGGGGCCGTCATGACCCAGAAGCACTATATCGTCATTGAAATCCATGGCATAGAACTCTGAGAAGCTGCCACCTGAATTAAATGAATCCATAATTTTCATAGCCAGAACATTCTTAACTTCGCACTCTCCTGCAGCAGGTATATTCCTGCCAGTGAGCAGGGTCATGCCGGGTATTAATGTTGTAACTATCTTTTCATAATCAGGATCACCTTCTCCTTCATAATAATAGGCAAGGGCACCCAGTCTGAATCTTCCTGCAAGCTTGTCAAGAGCAACAGAGGTGACTGCAGCTGCCTCCATATCTTCGTCCGGGCACTCCTCTGAAACGGCGAACCAGTTTTTGAATTCACCGGTCTTTGAGATGACCTCATGAGGTAAAACTTTATCTCTTAGATTCTTAAGCACCCCAAATTCTATCAGCTCAAAATGACTTCCGAAGACAGCTGCCAGCTTCGTGATATCACTGTAAACATCAAGCATTCCATTGTAGTAATGGCCCATCACTCCCACCCTGCAGTTTTTCATTGTAATCATAGCAGAGGTGGCGTTGATCCACTCATCTATTTCATGCCAGACATAATCTTCTTCCAGGTAGCCTGATATAAGGTGATATTTTATACCAGCCCTTTTAAATACGCTTGCCAGCTCAGGGGTTACGCACCCCTGGCAATATGAAAGCCACTCCCCGGTCATTTTGCCCCTGTCACCTATCGCATTGAATTTCGCATAATCAATTGCTTCCGATGGTTGTAGATTCAGTACGATGACAGGGCAGCTTACCCTCTGAATCAATGGAAGGACATTATGTGAAAGAGCATAGGTTGAAATATTAAGAAAGATAAGGTCGACGCCCTTTTCACGGAAAAGCTCGGCAGCCGCTATTGCTTTATCAGGATTGTCAACCATCCCTGCATCTGTGACAACTGCACCTGATTGCTCTAGCCGTTGTTTTATCCTCAGCTGGAAAGACAATAATTTATCAAGCAATCCATCAAACTGGCCCCAGTAAGTATCAAGGCCAATTCCAAACAAACCAATTTTAATCCCGGAATCCATAGTTAATTTTTTATAACCCATCCATAATCAATATACTTCCAGCTTAGATCTCCTTTTTTAACCGAGAAAAGCATAAATCCTTCTTCAAAATCCTTGTTTGCGCCAGTCCACCAGGCAGCGCTGACAGCACCGCCGGTTATGAAATGGATCCCGTCAATATAAATATCTTCCACTGTGTGGAGATGTCCCTGCATTACAAGCTTCAGGTTATAACCTATGAAAAGGTCCAGGACCTCTTTACCGTTGAAGATAACAGCTGATGAATCATTAGCCACTGTGGTCCCGATATACTTTTGAGTATTTGCAGTGATAAATGGGATATGGGTGCTGATTGCTATCGGCGTTTGTTTATCGGTTTCCTGGAGCTCTTTTTTTATCCACTCAATCTGTGCATCGTCTATCTGACCTGTATAACCATTCTTCCTGGTATCTTCAACAGAGTTAAGAATAATAAATTTCCATCCCTTATGTATGAAAGAATAATATGATTTGCCGATTCTTTTTTCAAACATTTTCTCCCCGTACTCCGGATCAAGAGTATCAGCTCCGCTTTCCCTTAGTATGCCGTATATTTCATGATTCCCCATCGTATTATACACAGGCATCGTAAGATTTTTCACAGTCCCGGAGTAAAGGTTATAAAGAGAATCTGCAGCTGAATAACGCTGCCCGAGAGCGTCCATTATCAGATCGCCGCCGGTGATAACGAATTCCGGATTCAACTCGTTAATTGTATTTATCGCCTGACTAAATCCGGCAACTGCGTTCCGGTTCTGGGTCAGATGTATATCAGTCATGAAAACAAATGTAAAATCCTCCTTTTCATGTTTCTTTGTACATGCAAAAAGGGAGAGTGTAATAACGGCCGTAAGCACAAAAACCCTGACAAAGGATGAATTGTTCATTTTCATTTCAGATCAGTTTAGTATTAATTGATCCAAAAATAATATGAATCCGGGTTATCCTGCATCAAATTCATTAAAATAAAAATAATTGTTACTTTCGTATGACAGCAGTGAAGAGTGCCGGTCACTCTCAGGAAAAGAATATGTTTGTTGAATGAATATTATTCCAGCCTTTAATTAAGAATGCTCCTCATATCATGATTAAAACACTTTTACTGGTTGGGACTGGCGGATTTCTTGGAAGCATATCGAGGTTTCTTGCTTCACGCTTTATACAGGAAAATCTAACCGTTGCCTTTCCTTTCGGAACTTTTTTTGTGAATATCACCGGCTGCTTTCTTATCGGATTGATATACGGGTTTTCCGAAAAGAGTTCGCTGCTCACATCCGGATGGAAAATGTTCCTTGCCGTCGGCTTCTGTGGTGGATTCACCACTTTCTCCACATTTGCAAATGAAAATCTTGCTTTGATTCGCGATGGAGACTTCTTTCATTTCCTGCTTTATACAGGATTAAGTGTCTTCCTTGGAATAACAGCAACATTCCTGGGAGTTGTGATAACCAGACTATTTTAAGAATATGAAACCGAATGACAAAGCCAAACGACTGAGGATCTATATAAGTTCGACCGATAAGTATGAACACTCACCACTTTACGAGGTGATTGTATATTCGGCCAGGAAGCATGGTCTGACTGGTGCTACTGTTCTTAAAGGGATAATGGGTTATGGCGCCAGCAGTGAAATTTACACCAATAAACTATGGGAAATAAGTGAAAAAGTCCCCCTCGTTGTTGAGATAATTGATGAACCACAGAAAATTGATTCATTTATAGAATCTTTTAAATCCCTTTTTGAAAGTATCGGGAAAGGACATATTATCACTGTTGATGAAACAACAGTCCTGATGCATAAACAGGGAAATAAAACATAGTTGCAGGATAAGTAAGACATTTTTAAAACTGAAATAAAAAGGTTATGAATTCAAAAGAGAGGGTTTTCAGGGCTTTGAGGAAAAAAGAGGGAAACCCCGACAGGGTTCCTGTTCAGTTTGATCTTTGCAGGCAGCATACTGAATCGTTTGGGAAAAAGCTTGGCATAAAGCCCGATTATGCACTCTCATACTATGAAGATCTCACATACCGGATTTCTGCAAATGAGATCAGGACCAGAATGGGCAGTGATGTAGTTGTCGTCGGAGGTACTGTGGCAGACGGATATAGACCGGAGGTTGTCAGGGATGATATCACTATGAATGAATTCGGGATGCACATGAAACCGACAGCACTATACGTTGAAGTGGTAAAATGCCCACTTGAAGATGCAGCAACGGTCAGCGATATTGAAAATTATTCTTTTCCTGATCCTTATGGCATCGGAAGATTTGATAAGGCAAAATGGGATATTGACAGATTTGCAAAAGACTATTTTGTTATTGGTGATGTTGAGATTTCATTGTTTGAGATGGCCTGGCATCTGACCGGACTGGAGAAATACATGGTGGGTATGATGTGTGATGAGCCATGGCTTGAAATTCTTAATGCCCGTGTTGAAGAGTGGAGTACAGGGCTTGCCCTGCAGCTTGTAAGATCCGGGGTGGATGCCATATGGTTTGGTGAAGATCTGGGCAGCCAGACATCGACGCTGATATCGCCGGAAGACTGGAGGATAAGATTCAAACCCCGGCACAAAAGAATGATAGAAAAGTTAAGAAGGGAAAATCCTGAACTGATAGTTATTATGCATTCCGACGGCGCAGTTGCACCTCTGATCGATGATTTTATTGAAATAGGAGTAGATGTATATAACCCTGTTCAGCCAAATGTTCCCGGTTCAGATCCCCAGGAACTGAAAGACAGGTATGGAGACAGAATATCTTTCTTCGGAGGTATTGACCAGCAATCGTTGCTTCCATCAGGAGATAAAGAAAAGATCAGGGCTGAAATAAGAGAGAGAATTGCCATCCTTGCAAAAGGCAACGGCTATCTCCTGGCACCGGCACATATACTTCAGCCCGACGTGTCGGTTGAGACTATAGAAACAATGATACAGGCCGCCAGGGAATTTGGAGTTTGTTAAACCTGTCGAAAATATCTCTTTTTGAAGAACAGTGCAACATTAACCAGGGCTATCATTACCGGTACCTCAACCAATGGCCCGATTACTGCTGTAAAAGCCTCTCCCGAATTTATTCCGAAAACGGCTATGGCAACTGCAATGGCAAGTTCAAAATTATTGCTTGCAGCGGTAAAGGACAAGGTAGTTGACTGTTCATAGTTGGCTCCTGCCTTCCTGCTCATAAAAAAAGAAAACATAAACATCAGGATGAAATAAATCACCAGCGGAATGGCGATCATAATGACATCAAAAGGCAACTTAACAATGTATTCCCCTTTCAGGGAGAACATGACTACAATCGTGAATAATAAAGCAATAAGTGTTATCGGACTTATCTTTTGGTATGAACCTTGGTATGATACCACTCCCTGCTTTTTACCTTTATCAGAATAAATCTGGTCAGAAAGCCGGCAATAAAAGGGATCCCCAGATAGATAAAAACACTCCGGGCAATTTGTCCGATAGTTATTTTTTCAACCACCGAATTGGTTGGCACTCCGAACCAGCCGGGCATAATCGCTATAAAAAACCAGGCATAGACTGAAAAGAGCAATACCTGAAATATGGAATTAAATGCAACCAGCCCGGCACAGTATTCGGCATCACCCTTTGCAAGATCGTTCCAGACAATAACCATGGCTATGCAGCGGGCCAATCCTATCATGATAATTCCATACATATAGGGTAGATTTGAATTATCCTTCCCTGGAAAAAGCTTAAAGAAAATTATTGCAAGAGCAAACATAAGAACCGGTCCTATAATCCAGTTCTGAATAAGTGACAGACTCAGTATTTTAATATTCCTGAAAACACCTCCCAGCTCCTCATATCTCACTTTTGCAAGGGGAGGATACATCATCAGGATCAGGCCTATGGCAATCGGGATATTTGTTGTACTATCAGGTGAAACTTTCAGGGAATCCCAGAATGCTGCAATTGAGGGAAAAAAATAACCTGAAAAAACTCCTGTAAACATTGCAAGGAATATCCATAATGTAAGATACCTGTCAAGAAATTTAAGTCGTGGCTTCATATATTAAGTATGATGTAAATACTGGCTCTGAAAGGTTACAGTTTAATGGGAGGTCTTATTTATCTGCTGAAACAGTTATACTGAAGATGCCATTTTCCCCTTCATTCAATTCTTTAATCTCATCCCCGGAAAGGTAACCCGACAACAATGCAACAGGCAAGGAGATCCGTTTTTGCTTATGGATTTTTACTCCCTCAAAACCTGCATCATTAATAATTTCAAGATAAATCTTAATATCTATTGCTCCAGAAACACATCCGGCATACATTTCTGCATCCTGTCTGAGATTTTCAGGAAGATCTCCCTTTATGACAACATCTGAAACGCAGAAGTGACCGCCTGGTTTTAATACTCTGTTTATCTCGCTGAATGCTTTCCGCTTATCAGGAACCAGGTTGAGAACACAATTTGAAATTACCACATCAAAAGTGTTCTCCCCGAAAGGCATCTCCTCTATATCACCAGAAACAAACTCAACATTTTTAAAATTCAGTTTTGCACAATTCTCTTTTGCTTTTAAAATCATCTGTTCAGTCATGTCGAGACCAGTTACCTTTCCGGTCTCACCAACAATAGCCCGTGCGACAAAGCAGTCATTGCCAGCCCCGCTCCCCAGATCAAGTACATGATCTCCTTCAGCTATGTCTGCAAAATCGGTCGGTATACCACAACCCAGATGCAGGTCCGCCTCAGGATTATAACCTTCCTTAAGGTTGTAGTCTTCACTGAATACAGTGTAGTCAGAGCCTGAACAGCATCCGGAAGTACCACAACAGCAGGATCCTGCCTCTGCTTCTTTACCGCTTGCTATCTCTCCGTATTTTTCTCTTACAACTTTTTTTAACTCTTCCGGTTTCATAATTTATTCTTCAGTTCTTTTCATAGAGCTTATAAAACTCATCCCTGATCTCATTCCTGATCCTGTAAAATTCGTTGAGGACTTCTACATACGACGCTTTGAATTCAGAAGGATCTTCAAAACCCATATGCAGGCGGTTCCTCACCTTTCCGGGGAATACCGGACAAGTTTCGTTTGCCTTATCGCAGACAGTAATAACATAATCCCAGGTCTCATTAAGGTATTGGTCAACAAGAGCAGGCTTATGGCCGCTGATATCGATCCCTGCCTTCTTCATTACATCAACAGCCATGGGATTGACCCTTGCGGCAGGCTCTGTTCCGGCTGAAAAGACCTCCATCCTTTTGTCAAATGACTCGAGAAAGCCATGAGCCATCTGGCTGCGGCAACTATTCCCGGTACATAGTATCAGTATTTTCATAAAAAATCAATTATTACAAAATGAGTATTTAGTTTTTATCATCGTTAAGATAAGTTTTCAATATTATTGGTCAGCCAGGAAAAAAACTCTAGGCATGGTTTACTTTCTCACAGGGACACGGAACTGCTTTCACCTTTTTATATTTATGAGATGTGGCACATCCGGTCATAACGACACCTGTGACAAGAAGAACAAAAACAAATCTCAATAATCCTGATCTCCTATTCCGTCTAATTCTGAAATTAAGCAATGACATCCGATTCAGTTTTTAATTATTATAATTACAAATCTAAGGTTTAATCTTTTCAAATAATCCGATCAGCTTACTGTTATATATTTCGATTATCTGTTCTTCATGTTCTCTGATCGGTTTGACGGGAATCAGATCCATCGCTTCTTCAGAAGTTAGTCCGGATTTATACATCAGGTCAAGCGAAGCGGAAATAGTTTCATAAATTGAAACCTGAACCTCTTTTTCAGTCATTCCTGTCTTTTGTCCTATCTCCTCCAGGGCTTTCCACTGAAACCAGAAATATGTCGGAAGCATAGCAGATAAAACAGCATAGCTTTCAAGCTTTTCTTCCGGTACTTCAAAAATGGAACCGAGAAGTGCCATAAGATGGAGAATTTCATCTTTTGCCCCAGAATGAAATCCGCCGGCAAAACATATGGGATTATAACCTTTATTTATATAAGAAGTGGCATTTGGTATAAGCCTGGCAAGATTGCCTGAATTGATGATTTTTGAAGCCATTTTCCCCAGACTTATTTTCGGAGCAAGTGATATTATGATTGCATTGGATTTGACTGAATTTCTTACTAATTCCAGGGTATCCATTATTACCGGCGGATGAAGTGCTATAAAAACAATATCCTGACCAGCTGCTGAAGAGGCATCCTCAATCAGAATTTCAGGGAAAACCGACTTAAGCTTTCCCGCCACTTCACTATTTGTTTCTGCCACAACAACTTTGCTGAAATACTCTTTTTTGTTCTTAAATGCATGAAGAAGAATTGCTGTAATTCTTCCGCCACCAATAAAGCCGACTGACTTTTTCATAGTATTTTTTCTTGGTTTAAAACTTAATCATCACTTTTAAATTCCCTCTATCATAGTATAGTTAATATTCTCCTCTTCTCCCATTCTCCCATTCTCCCATTCTCCCATTCTCCCATTTATTTCCCTCAAAATATAAAATTGAACAAAAAGCCCACAATCATTATTCCTCCACCTACTATTCCGATAAATGTCAATATCAAAGGCATTTTCAGGACTTTACGGAGGATAATCATTTCAGGCAGCGACAAGCCGATTACTGCCATCATGAAGGCAAGGGCTGTTCCCAATGATGCTCCTTTTTCAATAAGTACCGAGACGATCGGGACTATACCTGCAGCGTTGGAATAAAGCGGTATCCCTATAACAATGGATAACGGCACTGAATACCATGCGGATTTACCCATTACTGATGCCATAAATTCCTCCGGCACATAACCATGTGCACCCGCTCCCACTGCTATCCCTAAGGCTACATAGATCCATACCTTGCCGACAATATCTTTAATTGCATCGTATCCCATGCTTATTCTGCTGCCGGATGTTACAGTTTCTTCTTCCTCCCCTGCATTACCCAAATGTGTCTCATAGACCCATGGCTCAACCCATTTCTCAAGTTTCAGCAAACCGATAACCCATCCTGCAATGATTGCTATAGCCAATCCTGTTGCCACATATATCACAGCCACTTTCCATCCAAACATTCCATATAAAAGGATTACAGCAACTTCATTAATCATTGGGGAAGAAATAAGGAAGGAAAATGTTACTCCAAGAGGAACGCCGGATTCTACAAAACCCAGGAATAAAGGAATAGCCGAACATGAACAAAATGGTGTTACTATCCCTAATAATGAGGCCATTACATTGCCGGTAAAGGTCTTTTTCCCCTCGAGTGCTTTTCTGGTTCGTTCAGGCGTAAAATATGTCCTTATAATGCCAACAAAGAAAATGATAAGTGTAAGCAGCAGCATCACCTTGGGGAATTCAAAAACAAAGAAACGAAGTGTTTCCGTAAGATGAGCCCCTTCCTTCATTCCGAAAACCTCATCAATCAGCCAATTGGTTGCGGGTTGAAGGTAATGATATATCAGGTACCAGAGAGGTAAAAACAGAACAGGTAACCAGATGTTTGTTTTAATGTTTTTCATTTTAGAAAGAATTCAGATTTCGTCTGAGCACGAAATATCTGTGCACATTTTTTATAAATAAACCCTTAAAATGTAAAATAGCCCGACAATTATAAAGAGCAATGCAATAACCCTTCGGAACCAGAGTTCGAAGATCTTAATCCTGTTATATACTTTTCCGATTCCAGAAACGGTATAAGCCAGAAGCCATGCTGTAATGATTACCGGAATACCTGTTGCAACAGCAAAAACAACAGGAAGGAATAATCCTGATGAACTTGATAATGTGAGCGGAACAAGCATGCCGAAGAACAGTACTCCGCTGTAGGGGCAAAATGCAAGAGCAAAAACTATACCCAGCAATAGTGCATCAATGAATCGCCACGACTTTCTCTTTTCCAGCTTCTCTGAGAGTCTTCCTACCCCCGGAAAATTAATCCGGATGAGATCAAGCAACAGTAATCCGGTAAGCAATAAGAGCGGTCCCAGTATCTTCTCACCATACCGCTGGAAGAATCCCGAGAATTTAAACTGATCAGCACCTAAATAAATAAGAAGCGGAATTGCTGTATATGAAATTGCCCTTCCAAGTGTGTAAAACAATCCATTGAAAAAAACTCTGTTGCGGTTCTCCAGATCCCTGCCTATAAACCCGATTGCAGTGATGTTTGCAGCCAGGGGACAGGGACTTATAGCTGTCATCAGTCCAAGTAATAAGGCTGTAACCCATGGCATGGAACTATTCCCGAGAAGATTTGTAAGAAAATCCATTGGAATGACCTAAGCTAATGTTTCACAAAAAGAATAGCTTTTCTGAACCCAAAAAAACTACTGTATAAGCGGATCAATTTTTGATTTCATAATCTCAGTAAATTTCTGAGGCTGAGAGACGGCATAGAGAAAACCCTCATTTGTAATATTTATCTTCTGATCACCCTTTACAATCAGTAGTGTCTGGCTGTTAATGCCTAATTTTTCACCAATGGATTTACCGGTTGCCTCTTCCAGATTTAAAGCAGTAAAGCTTATCCTGCCTGATTTTACCTGTTCAGAATAGAGCATTTCTACGTTCTTTCTGGCTTCTGCCTCAACTGTTTTGCAGGTAACACATCGCATTGTCATATGAAAATAGTAAACCTCAATATCGTTGTTATTAGTAACTGCAGATGCAGATTTCAGATCTGTCTGGGCATTGCAGGATATTGAAGCAAATGAGATCAATGCTAAACTTATTAAAAATAATTTTCTCATAGTGTTTAAATTTATCTGGTCAGAAATTCTTTTATCTCCTCTGCGGATGGAATTCTCCCTTTTGCGACAACTTTTCCGTCTACAACAAGTGCAGGTGTCGACATGATGTTGAATTTCATTATTTCAACTATGTCCTCAACCTTTTCAATACTTGCAACTATCCCGGCATCTTTTATAACTTTTCTGGTGCGTTCTTCAAGTGTTTTACATTTTGAACAGCCGGTTCCTAAAATTTTAATTTCCATTGTATAAAGATTTCCTATTTTCTATAAAAAAAAGTGTCAAGTAACTCTTTGGCTTCTGCCCATCCGGCCTTGTTAATACAATATTTAATATACGGAGGGTTTATTTCACCCTGAATTAGTCCGGCGGCTTTTAGTTCGCTCAGATGCTGGGAAAGAGTTGATCTGGCAATAGGCAGCTCCTCAGCCATATCACCACTATAACAGCATTTATCTGCATTCTTCAACAGGAAATCCATAATAAATACTCTGACAGGATGACCAAGGGCCTTTGAATACCTGGCCATCTTTTCCTGTTGATCTGTGAATACCTTCTCCTGCACATTCATTTCATTTAGTATTTCGTCTAATTACGAAACAAAGATATTAAATAATCTGAACCGGCGTAAGAAATGCCTTAAAAATTAAAAATATCTCAGAAAAGACAAATGGGATGCCAATTAGCTGTCATCATTAATTTCTGATACAGCGAACAGAATACTTGTTGGATTTTTCAGTTCCGGGAATTTCCGGAATATCCTCCTTTCTGGATATGTCAATAACAGGTTTATTACTGATCATCAGGTAGCTGAAATATTCTGCATTTATATTATCGTATTCGGTTGAGGTCCAGTAATAGGCGCTCTCGTCCATTTCAGAAAATGTTCCTTCATAATCCTGCATACCTCCCAGCTGAATTGCAAAGGAAGTGGGATCTGAGGGCAATTTTTTCCATGTGTCACCATGTTCAAAATGGTTGGCAAGAGTCTGAAATTCTGATCCGGAGGGCAGATGCCATCCTGAAGGGCAAACGTTCAGGGCGGTTTTCCATTCATACAAAAAACCATAACATGGCAGGTTGTCAGAGTTATGATCAAAGAAATATGCTCCTGTATTTGGTTTGAACTTAAGATTTTCAGCCATCCAGGTTACACCCTGAATTGTTATCGTACTGTACGTATTGCCATCCCTTACATCAATCAATTTACCCTGACCCGACAGGCATGCAGAGGTCAGAACGGAGGTTAATAACAATATAATTTTCTTCATCCCTGAGTCCTTTGGTTAAATATCAGGGCACAAAGTTAATGCAGGGAATAATTAAATTTTGTTGAAAAGTTAAAATGTTATTAACCAATCAGATAAAAAATAGTGGTAAAATCAATTTCACCACCTGCTTTAATAGTCCGAAAATTAATAATGGGGGGACTGGAAAAATCCTCGCCCCCATTGTTGTCAGGCTTTATTTGAAGAACATAATGGAATGTGCAGGTCGGCTCAGAAGGCAATAAATTTCTCCTTGTTTGTCATGCAGAAATCGCAGGCAGTAGTAACTGATCCAAGATCATATGTATTACCGCATACGGGGCAAACCAGCCAGTTGAGAGGCAGTCCGCTTTCACCTCCGCTATTGAGTGCATCCAGCGCTTTTTTATAGAAAGCCTGATGTTTCTTTTCAGTGTCAACAGCCCATGAAAAAGATTTTACCGCATCTTTGACTTTCTCCGACTCTGCAGCTGCAATAAATCCGGGATACATTGTTTCCACCTCATAGGTTTCTCCTTTCATAGCGTCATCTAAATTCTCTGCAGTGGATAAAACAACAAAAGCCCCGATCTCAGGTCCTTCAACTTTCTCACCCAGTTTTTCAAGCACCTTAAGATGGTTGGCTGCATGAATAGCCTCAGCTTTTGAAGTTGCCAGGAACATAACTGCTACCGTATCAAAACCCTCTGCTTTGGCCTTTTCTGCAAAAGCAGCATACTTCGCACTTGCTGTTGACTCGCCGTTGTAGGCAGCTTTGAGGTTTTCAATTGATTTAACCGGCTTTTGGGCACAACCGAACATAACACCGGCAGCAAATGTCAGCATAATAAATCTTGCAATTGTTTTCATAACTGTTAGTTTTAGATTTAAAGTTATTATCTGGGATGGTTAGTAAATACGGCCAGGGGAATCAGAGTGCCATCATGAAGTTATAGACCATTGTTCCACCCATAAAACCGGTGAAGGTCACAGCTGCAAAAGCCAGGCAATAAATGCCAAATGCGACCCATTTCATTGTAGTCTCTTCCTTCTTCTTAATAACAAGATAGACCCTGAGGATTGAACCAAGAATCATCAGCAGCATTGTTATCAATGCCCCGGTTTCATGTTTTTCAAATATTTCTACTATTGCACCCTGAGTTGGTTCATTTGTGAATAATTGTCCTGTTGACCATGCAGCAATTGCTGACAATGTTCCAAGAATCAAAAGATAAAAACCAGTCTTCGAAAGGCATTTCTCACTCTTAAAGAAGAGGGAAACAACTTCGGCCATAAAACCAACAGTAATAAGTGCAACAGGGAAGTGCACTATCATCGGATGTAAATGTGCTGTGTCAAACATGATAAACAACAAATAAATTAGTAAAATTCAAACGTCAAACAGGTGCTACAAAACATTCATTTATTCAAATATAGGCAATTCTGCTTTAATAAATATCAACTCGTCATCAGATTTTCAAAATAGCATATTAAATTGAATTCTTGATATTCAGTCAATTAAATCCGGTAATTGAAATGAGATTAGCAAAACAATTATTAATTATTTAACTTTGAACCTAAATTAAATCAAAATTAATCGGGATATTTAAATAATGTCTGGCAATAAGGATCTGAGACCCTACGGTGAAAAGCAGAAAATTTTCGACAAGCGTTATCTTGAGATGGCCCTTATCTGGGCTCAGAATTCATATTGTAAAAGGCGACAGGTTGGCGCGCTGATCGTACAGGGAAAAATGATCATTTCGGATGGCTACAATGGAACCCCTTCAGGTTTCGAGAATATTTGCGAGGATGAGAATAATGTTACAAAAGCATATGTTCTCCATGCTGAAGCCAACGCCATAACCAAGGTTGCAAAGTCAAATAACTCAAGTGAAAACTCCACACTTTATGTCACAACATCGCCATGCATGGAGTGTGCTAAATTAATAATCCAGTCAGGCATCAAAAGAGTAGTGTACTGTAACCGCTACCACAATACAGACGGACTGGACCTGCTTAGACGTGCAGAAATTGAACTGGTATTTATTGACCCGGAAACAGATATTTATGAACTACAATAACAACAAAAAAAGTATTCTTCTGCCTGTATTGCTGGCTGTTGCGCTTGCAATCGGAATCCTGATCGGGAAATTCCTTCCTGCAGGAGATGATCTGCCGCAACACTCAAATATCAGATCAAGAAATGATAAGCTGAACAGTATTCTGAACATAATTGAATCCAACTATGTAGATTCTGTAAATCGTGATGACCTCGTTGAAGCTGCAATTCCTGCCGTTCTGAAAAAACTGGATCCTCACTCGGTATATATTCCTGCCAAAGACCTTGCGCGTGCCAATGAGCCCTTGCAGGGGAACTTTGAAGGAATTGGAATCTCATTTAATATGGTTACCGATACAATTCTGGTAATAAGCACTATACCAGGTGGTCCTTCCGAAAAGATGGGTCTGCTTCCGGGTGATAAGATACTGTATGTAAATGATTCCCTGGTTGCCGGCAAACATATCAGTGATGAACAGGTAATGGGGATGCTAAAGGGTCCGAAGGGAACCGTTGTTAAGATAAAAATCTTAAGAAACGGTGAGAAAGAGCTGCTTCCCTTTGATATTATCCGTGATAAAATACCTATCTACAGCATTGACGTGAGCTATATGGTTAATGATAATACAGGGTATATCAAGATCAATAATTTTGCCATGACAACTTTTGAAGAGTTCATGAAGGGGTTAAGGGACCTTAAGGAACAAGGTATGACCAGTCTTATTGTTGACCTGAGGGGCAATTCAGGCGGCATAATGGAAGCAGCAATTCAGATCGCTAATCAGTTCCTCAAGGAAGACGAGCTTATTGTTTATACCAAAGGGCGTGCCCAACCAAGAAATGAGGCAAGAGCCACCGGTAAAGGAGAATTCGAAACCGGTAATCTTGTTGTCCTTATTGATGAATGGAGTGCTTCTGCAAGTGAAATACTTGCCGGAGCCATCCAGGACAATGACCGCGGCACAATAATCGGACGCCGTTCATTCGGGAAAGGCCTGGTACAGGAGCCTATCTCCTTTGCTGACGGATCAGGTCTCAGACTTACAATTGCTCGTTATTATACCCCGACTGGCCGGTCAATTCAAAAACCGTATACACATGGTTTCGATGAGTACTTTGATGATCTCACTGAGAGATATCAAAGGGGTGAATTTGAGGTGCCAGACAGCATTCACTTTTCAGACTCACTGAAATTCACCACTCCGGGCGGTCGGATTGTATACGGCGGTGGTGGGATAATGCCCGATAATTTTGTTCCTGTCGATACCTCCGGTGTATCACCCTATTTCGTTAAAACAAGATCACTTATCTACAGGTTCGCTCTTAAATATACCGAAAATAACAGGGAGGTACTAAAGAAATTCACTGCTGCAAGGGAGCTGGAAAAATATCTTGACACCCAGCCTCTGACGAACCAGTTTGTGCAGTACGCATCAGCCGGTAATATTAAAATGGATCGTGAGGGTTTAAAGACTTCCGGTGAAATTATAAACACGCAGATAAAAGCCTACATAGCCCGTAACATGCTTGATAACAAAGGCTTCTATCCTATCTGGGAAAAAATTGATACCACGCTACTCTACGCGATAGATTTTCTGAAGAAATAGTATGCACGGCTTCTAAATATAAGGCACTGGCTATTCATAAATAAAAGAGGCGGTCTGGCAATCATACCGTTCAATACAGCAATAATTCCCTCATCGCTCAGACCCGAATCAATTCCCTTCGAGCGCTGAACAGCCTGTGGCAATTTCTCAAGATTCGCAGACACTCCCGGAAGTCTCAAGGGACCCATAAAGCAATACAATTGCACGACCTTTTCCAGAGTCAATATAGGTGACTCACCTTCTGTCATAGAAGAAATACATATCAAATGATTTATTTAATTTTGCAAAGGTCTCCAATAATTGAATACCTGAAAAGGCAGTAGCGGAATAAGCAATTTGTGATAATTAGCATAGCTGTGGAATTTTATTTCTTACCTTTAAAAATTACTTTTGGTAAACTTCCCCGGCTTTTGAAACAGATAAACTTTAAATATTTCATATCCCATGAGTAAAATTTTGTTTTCCTCAATCTCCAAGAAATTTGTGATGGCGCTGGCCGGTATCTTCCTTCTCACTTTCCTTCCGGTTCACCTGATCATCAACCTTTTATTACTTAGTGACAATCCTGCTCAGTTTAACAGTGCAGCGCACTTCATGGCCACATTTCCTCTGGTGAAGATCATGGAAATTGTTCTTTTTGCCACGATCCTGGTGCATATTACATGGGGCATTATGCTTCAGATCCAGAACTGGTTTGCAAGACCTGTGGGGTACGTCAGCGGGAGTAAGACAGAGACTTCATTCTTCTCAAAGTTCATGATCTGGACGGGAGCATCAATTATGATCTTCCTTATACTACATTTATTTAATTTCTATTTTATCAAGCTGGGACTAGTCAAAGGAAATCCTGAAGATTTTTATTCAGTAGCTCATAATCTTTTCAAAATCCCCCTGTACAATTATATATATCTTACCTGTTTTGCCCTTCTCGGATTTCATCTGTTCCATGCTTTTTCATCGGCCTTTCAGACTCTGGGACTTAATCACAGGATCTGGACTCCGGTAGTCAAAGTTGTTGCACTCATCTATTCAATAGTTATTCCAATATCTTTTGCTTTCATCTCAATCTCACTTTGGCTTTTCAGGTAGTACTGGAAAGATAATAACATCATATCATGGAAAAATTAAATTCAAAGATACCTGAAGGTCCGTTGGCACAGAAGTGGACCAAATTTAAGTCTTCAGTTAAACTGGTCAACCCTGCCAACAAGAAAAAGCTTGAAATTATTGTTATCGGCACCGGACTATCAGGTGCCGGAGCTGCTTCATCTCTTGGAGAGCTGGGGTACAGCGTCAAGAATTTTTGTTACCAGGATTCCCCCAGAAGGGCACATTCTGTTGCTGCCCAGGGTGGAATAAATGCAGCGAAGAATTATCAGAGTGATGGCGACAGTACTTATCGTTTGTTCTATGATATGATTAAGGGCGGCGACTTCAGGGCACGCGAAGCTAATGTCTACAGGGCTGCAGAAGTAAGCACCCAGGTTATCGACCACTATACGGCTCTTGGTGTCCCGTTTGCACGTGATTATGGAGGGACTCTTGATACCAGGTCTTTTGGCGGAGTTCAGGTGTCAAGGACATTCTATGCCAAGGGGCAAACAGGGCAGCAGTGTCTGCTTGGAGCCTATTCATCGCTCAACAGGCAGATTAAAAAAGGAAATGTAAAAATGTACCCCCGCCGTGAGATGCTTGATCTCGTTATTATCGACGGTAAAGCAAGGGGAATTATAACCCGCAATCTTATAACAGGTGAAATTGAAAGGCATGGAGCACATGCGGTAGTGCTTGCAACCGGTGGCTACGGGACCATTTATTATCTCTCCACTCTTGCTGTAAATTCAAATGCATCAGCAGCCTGGAAAGCTCATAAGAAAGGGGCGCTTTTTGCAAATCCCAGTTTCATACAGATCCATCCTACCTGTGTTCCCCAGCTGAATGAATTTCAGTCAAAGCTCACGCTTATGTCGGAATCACTAAGAAATGACGGACGCGTATGGGTTCCTAAATCAAAGGGAGACTCACGACCTCCAAATATCATACCCAGCGAAGAGAGAGACTATTTCCTTGAAAGAAGATACCCGGCATTCGGGAACCTTGTACCAAGGGATGTTGCCTCAAGGGCAGCAAAGGAGAGATGCGATGCCGGCTTTGGGGTGAGCGAAACAGGTCTTGCTGTCTATCTTGATTTTACTGACGCCATAAAAAAGCAGGGTAAAAAAGCAATCGAAAACAAATATGGCAACCTGTTTGACATGTATGTTACAATAACCGGAATAGACCCTTATACGGAACCTATGCGAATATATCCTGCAGGGCATTATACTATGGGTGGGTTATGGGTTGACTATGAGCTTATGACAACAATTCCAGGTCTCTATTCCATCGGGGAATCAAATTTTTCCGATCATGGAGCCAACAGACTGGGAGCCAGCTCACTGATGCAGGCAGCCGGCGACGGATATTTTATTCTTCCCAATACAATAAGCAATTACCTGGCAGATGAAATAAAAATACCACCGGTCTCCACTGACAGACCCGAATTTGTTGAAACGGAAAAAGCGGCAGTTGAAAGGATTAATAAGTTCCTGGCAATAAAGGGAAAACAGACAGCTTCTTCCTTCCATAAACGGCTTGGCAAGATCATGTGGGACTACTGCGGTATGGTAAGAAATGAAGAGGGACTGAAAAAAGCCCTTACGCTAATCAATGATCTTAAAGCGGAATTCTGGAATGATCTCAATATTCCCGGACCTGATAGTGAGGTTAACCAGGAGCTGGAAAAAGCCGGCAGAGTGGCTGATTATTTTGAATTGGCTGAACTGCTTGTCACCGATGCCCTGAACAGGAAGGAATCATGCGGGGCACATTTCAGGGAGGAGTATCAGACACCGGAAGGGGAAGCCCAGAGAAATGATGAAAAGTATGCCTATGTTGCTGCCTGGGAGTATGCAGGCGAGGGTCAACCACATATACTTCATAAGGAAGAACTTAATTTTGTAGAAGTTGAAATGAAAGTAAGAAGCTACAAATAGTCGTGCAGGTCGTGCAGGTCGTGCAGGCGCAGGTGCAGGTCGAGGGACAGTTTTTAAAGTTGACTTTCACCAGCCCAAGACATCAGACCGCAAGACACCAGACCGCAAGACACCAGACCGCAAGACCTATATATTGAAATTAATAAGATAGAATATGAAACTAACGTTGAAAATATGGCGTCAGAAAAATGCTAAGGCTAAAGGGACTTTTGTTACCTATCAGATGGATAATGTATCTCCTGAAATGGCTTTTCTTGAGATGCTCGATGCCCTGAATAAAAAGCTTGTTGAACAGGATATAGACCCTGTCGCTTTTGACCATGACTGCCGGGAAGGGATCTGCGGATCATGCGGGATGTACATTAACGGGCACCCTCATGGACCGGTTCCTGCCATAACTACATGCCACCTTTCGATGAGATTCTTCAAGGATGGAGATACAGTCTGGATAGAACCATGGAGAGCGAAGCCATTTCCGGTAATAAAGGATCTGATCGTCGACAGAACAGCTTTTGACAAGATTCAGGTTGCTGGTGGATATATCTCCATCAATGCAGGAGCTGCTCCTGATGCGAACGCCAACCTTATCCCGAAAAAGAATTCTGATGCAGCTTTCGACTCGGCGATATGTATAGGATGCGGTGCCTGCGTTGCCGCCTGCAAAAACGCCTCCGCCATGTTATTTGTTTCCGCCAAAATATCACAATTCGCACTTCTGCCACAGGGACAGATTGAAGCAAAGGACAGGGTACGCGCCATGGTAAAGGCAATGGACGAAGCTGGTTTCGGAAATTGTTCCAATACCGGAGCATGTGAAGCAGAATGCCCGAAAGAGATTAAACTGCAGAATATAGCCAGGCTAAATCGGGAATTCTACAAAGCGTTCTGAAAGAATCAACCCAGGAAGAAATCTCTCCATGAAGCGGAAAAAATTTATTGAGCTTGCAACTCTGTCAGGCGGTACACTTGCAGCCGCTTCATTTTCAGGATTTCCGGATTACCTTAATTTTACCGGGAATTATAAAAATTCCTTAAATAAGGGATATGAGCTGAAAGCTGATGTGATAATTGCCGGTGGAGGTCTGGGAGGATGTGCCGCAGCACTCGGAGCATTGCGGAACGGATTAGCGGTCATCCTTACTGAAGAGACAGACTGGATTGGCGGACAACTCACCTCACAGGGAGTTCCACCGGATGAACACCAGTGGATTGAATCACACGGGTCAACAAGGCTTTTTCGGAATCTGCGGACAGCCATCCGCGAATATTATTGTCGAAACTATCCGCTAACAAACGCTGCAAGGGAAAACAAGATTCTGAATCCGGGCGACGGGTCAGTCTCAAGATTATGCCATGAACCGAGAGTTGCTTTAGCTGTACTCAGCGATATGATGGCACCGTATATCAGTTCCGGCAGACTTACCCTGCTCACCGATACAAAAATCGAAAGCGCCGATGTAAGCGGGGATGAAATCCGTTCACTAAAGGCAGTCAGTAAGCTTCACGGACGAACCATAATTTTATCAGCTCCATATTTTATAGATGCTACTGAACTGGGTGACCTGCTTCCATTAACTGGTACTGAATATGTAACAGGCACTGAGTCAAAAAAAGATACAGGAGAACTGCATGCACCGGAAATAGCAGATCCCTCCAACAACCAGGCTTTCACAGTCTGTTTTGCAATGGATCATATTGCGGGAGAAAATCATGTTATTGATAAGCCGCGTGATTATGATTTCTGGAAGAATTTTACACCAAAGCTTACGCCTCCCTGGTCTGGTAGACTATTGGACCTTTCACATACCGATCCAATAAACCTTAAACCTGTTGTCAACAGCCTCATCCCCGAAGGAACAGAAGATCCTTCTCTTTTCAATTTATGGAGCTACAGGAGAATTATCAACAGGCTGAATTTCCTTCCGGGAACTTACAGAGGCGATATCACAATTGTTAACTGGCCACAGAATGATTACCTTACTGGAAATATTATAGACGCCACTCCTTCAGAATATGAACGCCATCTTGAGGGAGCCAGGCAGCTCAGTCTTTCTCTCCTTTACTGGCTTCAGACTGAAGTTCCCAGACCTGATAAAGGATACGGATGGCCCGGGATTCGCCCGCGGGGAGACATCATGGGTACTTCCGACGGCCTTGCCAAATCACCTTACATAAGGGAATCACGCAGGATAAAAGCGAAGTTCACAGTACTGGAAGAACATGTGGGACTGGCTAACAGATCACAGGTAACAGGGAAAAAAGAGGATGTTAAAGCTGCGGAGTTTCCTGATAGTGTTGGTGTTGGATTTTATCGTATCGACCTTCATCCATCATTTGCCGGAACAAATTATATAGATATTGATTCTCTGCCTTTTCAGATACCTCTGGGAGCTCTCATTCCTGTACGCATGAAAAATCTGATTGCTGCAAATAAGAATATTGGAACTACACATATAACAAACGGATGTTACAGGCTTCACCCCGTTGAATGGAATATCGGTGAATCGGCAGGCTCACTTGCGGCATTTGCCATTGACAAAAAGGTTACACCCGAAGCAGTCCGACAGAAAAAGGACCTCCTTAATGAATTTCAGCGTCTTATCCGTTCACAGGGAATTGAAACTCAATGGCCAGCTTAATAACAAAAATCCGGAATCTCTCTTACACAATACTTCACCAATTAAACAATATACCTGAATGAAAGCAGAACACTCGCGCCGTGATTTCCTCGCAAAATCCACCCTGGCAGGCATGGCGGCCCTGACAATTCCTGTTAACGGATGTGCAAGTGACAATACTTTAGGGAATTCTGAAGATTATCCCGAATCAAAACTCATTGTCCCAAAGGCTAATGCCCTGCAAATAACCGGAACATTCCTCGATGAGATCTCACACGACATTCCTCATCAAAACTGGGGAGAGAAAGAGTGGAATACCGAATTCGGCCATATGAAGGCTATAGGGATTGATACTGTCATCATGATCCGTTCAGGTTACAGAAAATTTATAACATGGCCGTCGAAATACCTCCTGAACAAAGGTTGTTATATGCCTTCGGTCGATCTTCTGGATATGTTCCTGCGAGTGGCAGACAGACATGGCATTAAATTCTATTTCGGACTCTATGACTCAGGGAAATACTGGGATACTGGCGATCTGTCATGGGAGATTGAGGACAATAAATATGTGATTGACGAAGTGTGGCAGAACTATGGAAGTAAATATAAAAGCTTCCAGGGGTGGTATATCAGCGGTGAGATAAGCCGTAAAACAAAAGGTGCGATAGGAGCTTTTCATGCTATGGGAAAACAATGCAAGGATGTATCAGGAGGACTTCCTACTTTTATCTCCCCGTGGATCGATGGCAAGAAAGCCGTTGAAGCAGCAGGAGGAGATATCACAAAGGCTAATTCCGTTTCAGTGCAGGAACATGAAAAAGAGTGGGGTGAGATCTTTGACGGTATTCATGATGTGGTTGATGCATGTGCATTTCAGGACGGTCATATCGATTATGATGAGCTTGATGCATTCTTTAGTGTCAACAAAAAGCTTGCTGACAAATATGGAATGAAATGCTGGACCAACGCTGAGACATTTGACAGAGATATGCCAATAAAGTTCTTCCCTATCAAATTTGATAAGCTCCGACTCAAACTTGAAGCTGCAAAAAGGGCAGGATACGATAAAGGGATAACCTTTGAATTCTCACATTTTATGAGCCCGCAGTCGGCTTACATCCAGGCTGGCCATCTCTACGACCGGTACAGGGAATATTTCAATATAAAATAGTTATGAAGGAGCATTCGAATCAACTTGCATATGTAATCTGGCTCTCGGTGGTGGCCTCACTGGGGGGATTTCTTTTTGGATACGATACGGCAGTTATTTCTGGCACGGTGGATCAGGTCTCAAAACAATTCAATCTCGATGACATTACAAAGGGATGGTACGTAGGATGTGCCCTGGCAGGATCAATTGCAGGCGTTATGGTGGCCGGATCCCTGAGTGACAAATTCGGAAGAAAAATTGTTCTGATAATCTCTGCAGTTCTTTTTTCACTGTCAGGAATTGGATGCATGATTGCAGCCAATGAAGTTCAACTGGTAGTTGCGAGAATCCTTGGCGGAATAGGAATCGGGGTTGCATCTGTCATTTCACCTCTGTATATAGCAGAAATATCTGTCCCCAGTTACCGGGGAAGACTGGTATCAATGTATCAGCTGGCCATTACGGTAGGCTTTCTTGGTGCCTATCTGGCGAATTTCGGACTCCTGCATTATTCTGAAACACTGATTCAGAACGGAGGAACCGGCGGGCTGTATGGAAAAGTCTTTGCAACAGAGGTATGGAGAGGGATGCTCGGCATGGAGGCTGTTCCGGCAGTCCTTTTCTTTATTGTGCTCTTTTTTATTCCGGAAAGTCCCCGATGGCTTGTTGTTAAGGGAGAAGAAAAGAAAGCATCATTGATACTAAGCAGGATATATGGAAAGGATGAAGCTTTGATCCAGGCAAATAATATTAAAAATCTTATTGCATCAGAAACCCAAACCAACTGGAGAATGCTGTTGCAGCCTGGCTTCAGATTGGCTCTCTTCATCGGAGTTGCCCTTGCCATGCTGGGTCAGCTCATGGGAGTTAATGCCGTCCTCTATTACGGTCCAACAATATTTGCGGAAAGCGGCCTCTCAAGCGGGGATTCTCTCTTCTACCAGGTGCTTGTCGGACTCGTTAATATGCTGACTACAGTGCTTGCACTGATAATTATAGATAAGGTAGGACGTAAAAAACTTGTGTACTGGGGAGTATCTGGAATGATTATAGCTCTTCTGCTTATTGGATTTTATTTTGCCAAAGGTACGGAACTGGGAATTCCTCATCTCTTCCTGCTGATTTTTTTCCTTTTCTATATTTTCTGTTGTGCAATTTCTATATGTGCAGTGATCTTTGTTTTACTTTCTGAGATGTATCCCGTAAAAGTGAGGGGAGCAGCCATGTCAATAGCAGGTCTTTCACTCTGGATCGGAACCTATCTGATAGGCCAGCTTACCCCCGTGATGCTTACCTCTCTTACTCCGGCAGGTACCTTCTGGCTTTTTGCCCTGATGTGTATCCCCTACATGCTCATAGTATGGAAACTATTGCCTGAAACAACTGGCAAGTCACTGGAGGAGATTGAGGAGATGTGGATTCTTAAAGGAAAAAGATGAGCTGGTTGCGTTGTCATTTGGCCTGCGGCTGTCATTCGATTGCCAATTGCGCTTCACGCGTCATTTGGCCTTCGGCCGTCATTCAATGGTCATTCGGCTTCGCCGTCATTTATTGTATCCTAATGACTACTTAATGACTACTTAATGACTACTTAATGACTACTTAATGACCACTTAATGACTATTGAATGACTATTGAATGACTATTGAATGACTATTGAATGACTATTGAATGACTATTGAATGACTATTGAATGACTATTGAATGACTATTGAATGACTATTAATGACTAAACCTTAATAACCATGGATCTCCATTCTTTATCGAATCTATACAGGGACGAACTCCTTGAAAATGTAATGCCTTTCTGGCTTGACAAATCTCAGGACACAGAACATGGAGGCTATTTTACCTGTCTCGACAGGACCGGGAAAGTATTCGACACCGACAAGTTCATCTGGCTGCAGGGAAGACAGGTTTGGATGTTTTCAATGCTTTACAACAATCTGGAGAAGAAGCCGGAATGGCTGCAATGCGCTATCCAGGGAGGTGAGTTTCTCAAAAAATTTGGCCATGACGGAAATTTAAACTGGTATTTTTCACTCACCCGGGAAGGCAAGCCACTCATTGAGCCCTGCAACATTTTCTCCTACACATTTGCCACAATGGCATTCGGGCAGTTAAGTAAAGCCACAGGCAACCAGGAATATGCAGATATTGCCAGGAAAACATTCGACATTATCCTTTCAAAGATGGAGAATCCAAAGGGTAAATGGAACAAAACCTATCCTGGGACAAGAAATCTGAAGAATTTTGCTCTCCCCATGATATTGTGCAATTTGTCGCTGGAGATCGAACACCTGATCGATGATGAGTTTCTCCGGAAAACAATAGGTACCTGCATTCACGAAGTAATGGACATGTTTTACCGGCCTGAACTGGGCATTGTGGTCGAGAACATCACTTCCGAAAACAATCTCTCCGATACATTCGAAGGACGACTTATAAATCCCGGACATGCAATTGAAGCAATGTGGTTCATTATGGATCTGGGAGTAAGAATAAAGAATAAGGAGCTGGTTGAAAAAGCTGCAGCAATCGCTGTTCAGATGGTGGAGTACGGATGGGACTACAAACACGGAGGCATCTTTTATTTCCTCGACAGGAACGGGCATCCTCCTCAGCAGCTGGAGTGGGATCAGAAATTATGGTGGGTACACATCGAGACCCTCATCTCAATGGCCAAAGGATACCTGCTTACCGGTTCGCAGGATTGTCTTAAATGGTTTGAAATTATTCATGAATACACCTGGGATCACTTCAAGGATAAAGAGTATCCGGAATGGTATGGATATCTGAACCGCCAGGGAGAAGTACTGCTGCCGCTTAAAGGAGGTAAATGGAAGGGCTGTTTTCATGTACCGCGCGGACTGTATCAGTGCTGGAAAACCCTTGAAAAACTCGAATCAAAATAACTTTATATCACTTTTCTGCGGATCAGGGCTTATGAAAAAGTCATTTTAACCGCAAAGCCCGCCCGGCTGACTCCGGTCGGGCGGGCTTTGCGGTTTTGGATCTGACTTTTTCAACAGCCCCAGAGGGACACAGAGAAGAATTATAAACAGGTTGATTCTACATCCTTAATAGTTTTCGGGATTGGTTTACCGAGTAACTTATGACCTTTTTCTGTAATCAGAACATTATCTTCAATACGTATTCCACCTATTGACATATAGTTGTCAATTTTGCCGTAATTTATGAACCCTGAAAATCTCTTTTCCGCTTTCCACTGTGCAATCAGTTCCGGGATAAAATAGCACCCGGGTTCGACTGTAAAGACATGGCCGGGCTTAAACGGCAGGGCGAATCTCAGGAAGGCAAGGCCAAACTGGGAACTTCTTTTTACTTCATCGTTATATCCGACGTAGTTTTCACCAAGAGCTTCCATATCGTGTACATCAAGTCCCATCATATGACCCAGGCCATGAGGCATAAAAAGTGCATGTGCCCCTTCTGCAACAGCCTCATCGACATCTCCTTTCATGATTCCCAGCTCCTTCATGCCAGCTGAAATTATTTTGCATGCCCTCAGATGAAGCTCAAGATTGGAAAGACCCGGACCTGCTGAAGCTATTGATTCACTATTTGCTTTCAGGACTATTTCATAAATATCTTTCTGGAGCTGGCTGAATTTGCCGCCAACCGGAGTTGTCCGGGTAATATCAGATGCATAATGCAGTCTGGTTTCAGCTCCGGCATCAGCGACCATCATCTTTCCTTTCTCAAGAATATTACCATGGTTATGATTATGCAATGTCTGCCCGTTAATACTAAGGATGATCGGGAAGGAGGTCCCTGCCCCTTTCATAAGGGCAAGACCCTCCATTGTACCAAATATATCCTGTTCCCTAACCCCCTTTTTGCACATTTTCATTGCAGCCACATGCATTTCAAAAGCTATATCGACTGCTTTTTCAATCTCCTCAATTTCAACTTTTTCCTTTATTGATCTAAGGGAAACAACTGCCTTTATCAGATCGGGTGAGGCAAGGGTTTTCATCTGGCAGGGGTTCTCCTTCAGAAGGGATCCCAGCAGTATCTTTGCCTCACCCTGATATGGAGGAAGGAAATGAACCTTTCTTTTCTTTGCCAGCGCTTCCCTGATGGTTTCATCAAGCATCAGAAGCGAACCTGTATTCTTAACTCCGCATTTTGAAGCAAGATCTTTTATGGATGGCTGCGGTCCCATCCATATGATATCATCCAGATCGAAGTCATTGCCGAATACCCAGTCTTTTCCCGAGTCGAAATCCATAACCCCTGTTAATCCGGGGATATCAAGCCCGAAAAAATAGAGGAAGTCACTGTCCTGCCTGAAATGGTAGGTATTCGCCGGATAATTCATAGGAGATTCTGTATTTCCGATAAACAGTGCTATTCCTCCCTTTAGTTTTTTCTGGAGCTCTTCTCTCCTCTTTGTATATACTTCACTCTTAAACATATCAGATCTGTTTTAACTTATTTCAATCTACTAAGTTAACGCTCTGATAGATTTAATGCAAGAATAAAAGTAACTAAAGTGCCACAGCCACCTCATGTCAGTAACTCTGGTCACTTTAGTCACCTTAATCACTCTAGTCTCTCTTCTCTATGCTCCAACCCCCTTTCAGTCCGAAAATGAACCATGCCAGGGCAACTGTTCCAACTGCAAATATTGTATCTCCGATCACTCTCAGCCATTTCAGTGTTATCATGGCAGGCTGATGCAGAAATTCCGCAGAACGTGCATACCATAATCCTTCTTTTACGCTTGCTACAGTCTGGGCAAGACCTATTGGAAGAACACTAAGAAGGACCATTGCAGTAAGACCGATATTTATACTCCAGAAGGCGAACTTCACCCATTTCTCCTTCCATACAGCCTCTTTGTCCATATCGCGAAGCACGAACAGCATGAGCCCTATGCCCAGCATACCATAAACCCCGAAAAGAGCTGTATGTCCATGTACGGGAGTTGTATTTAAACCCTGCATATAGTAAAGTGCGATAGGCGGATTAATAAGAAATCCGAATATACCTGCTCCGACAAGGTTCCAGAAAGCGACAGCAATAAAACAGTAGACCGGCCATCTGTATGCCTTAATCCATGATATGCTCCTGCTGAGCTTCACGTTATCCCATGCTTCAAAACCCATAAGTACAAGTGGCACTACTTCAAGGGCGCTGAATGTTGCTCCCAGAGCCAGAACTGCCGTAGGCGTTCCGGTGAAATAGAGATGATGGAAAGTACCAAGGATCCCTCCGCTTAGGAAAACAATAGTAGAGAACAGCACCGCGAGAGTTGCTGTTGCAGCCTTAAGGATCTGCAGCCTTACAAACAGAAAAGCAACAACCACAGCTGCAAATACTTCAAAGAATCCTTCAACCCAGAGGTGAACTACCCACCAGCGCCAGTATTCAGCAATTGCAAGGTTTGTCTGTCTGCCCCACATGAGTCCGGCCCCGTAAAATCCTGCAATAGCTATTGTTGATATCAGGAATAAAACGAGAAGATTCCTGTTCTCAGACTTCTGTTTCAGAGCCGGCATGATTGCACGTCCCATTAACAAAAGCCAGATGATCAGTCCTACAAAAAGGAATGCCTGCCAGAACCTGCCAAGATCGACATATTCATACCCCTGATGTCCGAACCAGAAATTCTGGACATAGCCAAGTTTCTGCATTACTCCGAACCACTGGCCGGCCAGAGATCCTACAACTATAAGAAGCAGGGCTCCAAACAGGAAATTGACACCGAACCTCTGAAATTTCGGTTCTACACCTGAAATAGCGGGAGCATAATACAAGCCTGTTGCAAGCCATGACGTCGCAATCCAGAAAATTGCAATCTGAATATGCCATGTTCTTGAAACCGAATAGGGCAGAAATTTCGCCAGGGGAATTCCGTAAAATGACTGGCCTTCGACACCAAAGTGGGCGGTGATGACACCCATAATAACCTGTACAAGCAATAACGCAGATACTATCCAGAAATATTTTACAGTCGCCTTTTGCGATGGAGTCTGAATTTCTTTCAACAGAGGAAATTTAGCTGGAATTGCATCCGTATCTTCACCCCTCCTGCGGGCATAATACCATACCATAAGGCCTATTCCTGCAAGAAGTACAATAACACTGAAGCCTGTCCATAGAAGAAGAGAACCGGTAGGCCTGTTGCCCACAAGCTCCTCAGAAGGCCAGTTATTGGTATAGGTGATCGCCATACCCGGACGTTCAGTTACGCACGACCAGGATATCCAGAAGAAGAATGAATTAAGAAGCGGGACCCTCGCCGGATCTTTGAGTGAATTTTCAGGAATACTGTAGGCATCACGCAGATCAGCCAGTGCAGGATCATTTGTGAAAAGTCCGCCATAGAACTTACTGTTTGATGCAATTGCCTCAGCTCTCAAATCAGAAACTGTGAGTGTCCTTGTTGCAGGATCATATCTGTTTTTCCTGAGATCCTTCTGAAGTAATACTTTAAGAAATGCCTTCCTCTCATCACTCAGCTTTTCATAGGGAATCCCATCCTGCTGCATTGCCAGGCCGTTGAGGATATATACAGCCTCCTTATGAAGCCAGTCGGCGCTCCAGTCGGGGGCCTGATAAGCACCATGTCCCCAGACAGTACCTATCTCCTGACCTCCCAGGGATTGCCATACATTCTGACCATCCCTGATATCCTGTCCTGTAAACAATAATGTCCCATCCGACTTTATTACCTTATCGGGTATCGGCGGAGCCTTACGGTATATCTCCCTGCCAAAATAAAGGAGAACAGAAAAAGAGATCACCATAACGGCAATAAACCCAATCCAAAGTTTTCTTGTTGTCATATTTAGCTAATTTTAAGGGATTAATTTTGATATTTATCTTTATTCAAACCCCATAGAAAGAGGCAAGGTTTTCTATCATTTTTATATGATCTGAAGAAGAGGATCCGGATGGATGCTCTCCTTCTGCTTCCGCAAATTTTGTCAGCAGTTCCTGGTGGTCCGTTTCAGACAAAGCATTGTCGGCCATCCGGAAAAGAATATTGTTTTCTTTGAGAATGTGACTTTGAAGCAATTCAGCATATCCAGCCATATTTGAGTAGATATTCCCAAGGGCTGAAGTATTTCCGCCTTGATATCTGGCAATATTATCTCTCATGCCTCTGACAAACTCCCGCCCGCGAACATGCTCATTAAGCATAACTGCCACCGGTCCCTGAGATAAGGAAAATCCTCTTTTTGCAAGGAACGGGAAAAACTGGTTCTCCTCCTTGGCATGATGAAGTCCGTCTGCAAAATTCCGGATCGTATCCACAATGCTCTCAAGGTGTCCGATGTCGGGATTATCTGTACCTATGACCCGTTCCATGACCTGAATAAGCTTCAGGATATGAACATGGTCGTCTTCAAGATTTTTTGTCGCTGTATTCATATTGAATTCATTTAATTGACTGATTTTAATGCTTTGGGAAACAAGATGTTATTTTCAAGATGCACATGAACATGCAGATCATCTTCAAACTGTTCCAGCAGGCGAAAAGTTACCTGATAGGTGTTGCAGCCATCCGCCGGCACAGCATAACCCTTGGTTATTATATTGATCTTATCCATGGCACCACCGGCGAAATCATGCTCAGCAGACAGCCTGGCAATTTGAGTTTTAATAGTAGCTTTTGCCTTCACGGAACCTGACTTCAGGAATTCCTTTATGGCAGGGAAAAGGTTTTCTTCCTCATTCTTCAAATGTTGCAGCAGTTCACGGTTTATCTCGGCAAATAGACCCGAAACCTCCTTTAATTCAGGATGGTTGTCTCCGTGAACTCTGGCAATCTTCTCTGTATATTGAACCAGCTCCGGCAGCGATTTCAGAACAAACCTGTGATGTGTATTCATGATATAATCACATAGAAAGCCAGGATCCCACTCAATAAAGTTGTGAGCCGTATCTTCAGGTTCAGATTCAAGTCCTGCTAATTTTATCTCAACCTCAGCCTGATCTATGCCTTTATCATTGCAGGCCTCTTCAATGGTCATCTTTCCCCCGCAGCAGAAATCTATCCCGGCTGCCTTAAAAATCGAGGCTGCCCTGAAATCCATTGCGACTATTTCACCTATCGAATTTTCCTTTTTCATAATTATATTGATTAATTTCAGCAGCAAAGTTAAAAATAATTTATTAAAGGACAAAAAGGTCTTTTAGTAATTTTTAAATTATTTTTATTATTTTTGCAGTGTTATAACTACCAATTCTAATCAAAAATGTTTAACAAGGAAACAGAATACGCTCTCAGAGGTCTGATATATATTAAGTTACAGAATCTGAAGAACCGCCGGCCAGGTACAGCGGAGGTATCAAAGGAAATTGAGGCACCTCCATTCTTTACAGCCAAAATTTTACAACGCCTCGTAAGGACCGGATTCCTTGAATCAATAAAAGGGAAAGGCGGGGGATTCTACTTTGACCCCGAAAAGCCTGACCTGTCTCTAAAGAAACTTATCTCTGCCACTGAAGGAGACCGGTCATTCTCCGGATGCGGAATAGGCTTGAAAAATTGTAATGAGAACAACCCCTGCCCTCTCCATGAAAAATACGCCCCTATACGTGAATCAATCAATAAGCTTGTTTCCGGAGAGACAGTACAAAGTCTGGCAGAAAAAGTACATAAAAAGGAAATTGACCTTAAGAAATCTCTTGTATGACTGAAAAGAAATTCAGACTGCCACTTGCAGTCTTCACACTTACTTTCGTCCTTCTGGCCTTTGTTCAGCTGATGATTCCCAGGCCTATGATCCTGGCTGAAAGATTTATTAATGGCGGCGGATGGGCCGAAATATTACTCATATCAATTTATGGAGCATTTGTCATCTACAAAATGCAGGACCCGGTTAATGTTCCAAAGTGGCGAAAAATAACATGGACCATCTTTTCTATAGTATTCTTCACCCAGTTATTTATAGGACTGGTCGGTTATGATAAATTCCTCATGACTGGTAAGCTGCATCTCCCGATACCAATGATGATCATCGGGGGACCTCTCTACAGAGGCCAGCTTTCGGTAATGACAATCCTCTTTATAAGCACAGTTGTCCTGACAGGACCAGCCTGGTGCAGTCAGCTCTGCTATTTCGGGGCATTTGACAACATAGCATCAGGAGGAAAGACTTCCAGAGAGATCCTTAAATATAAAGGAGCAATCAAATCCACGATTCTGCTGCTGGTTATAACAATGGCTCTGGTGCTGAGATGGCTCAATGTCCCGGGTATTATCTCAACTTACATTGCGCTGGCCTTTGGAATCACTGGTATAATAATAATGATCCTCTTTTCAATGAAAAGTAAAAAGATGGTGCATTGTGTTATGTACTGCCCGGTAGGAACAGTGGTAAATCTGTTTAAGCATATTAATCCCTTCAGGATGTATATCGATAAAAGCTGTACTCTTTGCATGAACTGTACAAAATTCTGCAAATACGACGCACTGAATCCCATTGATATTAAAAATTCAAAACCTTCAATTACATGTACGCTCTGCGGCGACTGCCTGGCAGGATGTCATCATAATTCAATAAAATATAAATATTTTAGTCTGCGGCCTGAACTGGCCCGGAATCTCTATCTCATCCTGACGATCAGCCTGCATGCCTCATGTATTGCTCTTGCAAGGATCTGACCGCTGTATTCCCGGATTTATCAGTTAATAAATTAAAAAACAGAAAACAAAATGAATGAAACCAAGAATAGTCCCGAAAAAAGGAAAGAGCTTCTCAAACATATGATATTACAGCTTCACAGCGGAGAAGCTCCTGATCTTGTAAAGAACAGACTCGCCCAGCTGCTGACGTCAATCCCTTATGATGAGGTTGTGGAAGTAGAACAGGAACTGATTTCAGAAGGACTGCCGGTCGAAGAGGTATTGAAGCTTTGCGATATTCATCAGCTTGTACTGGACGGGCGTATCGACCAGACTGGCGCAAAAACAGTTCCGGAAGGACATCCGGTGGATACCTTTAAAAAAGAGAACATGGAGCTCGGAAAAGTAATTGACCAGATTGAAATTCTGTTCGGTGAATTGAAAACATTGAAGAATCATGACATAAAACAATGGATGCTGAAAGTACACGCAGATTTTAACAGTCTGATGGATGTGAACAAACATTATCTGAGGAAGGAATATCTCCTTTTCCCCTTCCTGGAAAAATATGAGATAACAGGGCCCCCAAAAGTTATGTGGGGCAAACATGATGAGATAAGGGCTATGCTTAAAGGAGCAATTGAATCTGTGAGAACCCCTGGAGATATCTCTGCGGATGAAGCATTATTAATGAAAGATCTGGTGCTAATCCCAGCAGTAAAAGGTATAGCCGATATGATAACCAAAGAAGAAGAGATACTTCTCCCGATGTCGCTTGATAAACTCAGTGAGACAGACTGGCTCTCAATCTACAATCAGACAATGGAATTTGGCTATTGCCTCTATGATCCGGCTGTTGAATGGAAACCTGAAAATGCTGAAGCCGGCGAAGTTGTCTATAATACCGGCAGGAATATACAGCTCTCAACGGGAAGCTTTAATCCGGATGAGCTGGAGGCTATCTTCAGGACCTTGCCTGTTGATCTGACCTTTGTTGATAAAGATGACAAGGTGAAATTCTTCAGCCTGGGGCCCGACAGGGTCTTTACACGAAACAGGGCAATAATAGGCCGTGATGTAAGGATGTGCCATCCGCCATCAAGCGTTCATGTTGTAGAGCAGATCCTGAATGATTTCAGGAACGGAACCCAAAGTACCGCTTCCTTCTGGATTAATATGCGGGGGAAATTTATCTATATAGATTATTATGCGATAAGGGATAAGGAAGGAAAATACCTGGGCACTCTTGAATTCACTCAGGACCTGACCAGACTCAGGACATTGGAGGGAGAACAGCGGCTTTTATCTTATTCAGGAAACCAGAAACCATGATCCAATCAAAAAATACAATATCACCAAAGACAAAAATAGGAGAGTTGCTTGATGCATTTCCGGAGTTGGAACCTGTGTTGATTGCAATGTCTCCCTCCTTTGAAAAGCTGAAGAATCCTATCCTCCGGAGAACGGTAGCAAAAGTCGCGACACTTCAGCAGGTGGCTATAGTGGGAGGACTGAACATCGAAGATTTGATCAGACAGTTAAGAAAGGAAGCTGGTCAGAGTGATGAAGAACATGGATTTGATAATCAGGAATATGTCACTCCGGAGATGCCTGAATGGTTCGATATTACAAAGATCAGTGGACGGTTTGATGCCACTGCAAAAATAAATGCAGGTGAGAGCCCAATGAAAGAAATCCTGCAGCAGACAAGCCTTTTGAAATCCGGTGAGATCTTAGAACTTCAGACACTTTTTATCCCTGCACCAATAATTGATATGCTTAAGGAAAAGCAATTCAGAATCTGTACGATTGTTAATAACGAACGGGTAATTACATATATCAGTAAATAATTTTTTTGTATCCTGATTTTCGTTATTCCTATACCCTTTATATGGCATGACTTAACAAGAAAATATTTTTAAATATTCTCTTGCGAATAGATTTGGTTGTTAACAAAATATTATTATATTCGCATACCTTACGAACAGCTTATCAACATTTTTATAACATCCAAATGCCATACCGAAGACTCCCGAACACTGACGCGTCCCGCATGAAGGCCATGAGAATTGCACTAGTGAAAGGAAAAGAGTTGCCCCCTCACAAACTTGCCTATACTTCCAGGACAACTATTAAGCTCGAGAAATTTCTGCCCCAGTTTGAATATGGGATACGCAGGTACAGGGATTCTCTTTTATCGCAAAACAAGAAGAACAGGGAATACTACGAAATAGTAAAGAAGGCAAGGCTCTATCTGACTCATTTTATAAGGGTAATGAATATGGCTATTTTTCGCGGGGAATTGCCTGCGGAGACAAGGGCATTCTATGGAATTCCAACCGATTTATCAACTATTCCATCCCTCAATACTGAAAATGAACTTTTAAACTGGGGAAAAAGGATTATAGAAGGCGAAGAATTCAGGATCAAAAAGGGAGGCAGCCCTATTACCAATCCGACAATCGCCGTTGTAAAAGTCAGATTCGGCACTTTCCTCGAGACATTGAGTACACATCATACTTTGTCTAAAAAAACCCTTGAGCTTAGCGAACAGATAGCCACACTTCGTAAAGAGGCTGACGAAATTATACTTCAGATATGGAATGAGGTTGAAAAAACCTACCGGACAAATCCTGAGGATATAAGGAAAGAGAAGTGTGAAGAGTACGGACTGGTTTACTTTTACCGGAAAAACGAGATCGTGAAATTTAATGTTGCTGAGTTACAGGACAAGTAAATTTAAAAATTATTTGTCTTAAAATTATTTGCATCCTGATTACCGTTTTTATCGCGGGAGGAGCTCATACGGAACCAGTAAAGCACCCCAATCCCAATAGCGAGCGATACCACCAACAGGGTAATTTTTTTATCAGCTGCCATATCTGATGGCCGATTAATTGTATCCCATCCCCTGATAAAAGCTCCCAGGACAGGAACAGCATTATTTAAAAAATGGGCTATCACAGGCAGCCATAAATTCCTGCTCCACAAAAAAAGATAACCAAAGATCAGTCCAAGGATCAACCTGGGCAGAAATCCATAGAACTGCAGATGTATTGCGCTGAATAAAAAAGATGTAACCAAAACAGCTAAATTACCTGATCTGAACAGGTCTTCAAATATCCTCTGAAATACACCCCTGAAGATCAGTTCTTCGCTTATTGCGGGGATTGCTGCGATTGTAATAATATTCATGAGCATTCCCCAAAATGTTTCTGGGCTCATCAGAAGGCTGAGCAATTGACCGGCATGATCCTCCTTTTCCCTCATCCACTGTTCCAACCCTGATAGCCGGTCAGGGAGAACCATTTCTGCATTAAGCTTACCTACCAGGGAAATTAAAGGAAAAGAGCAGAAAGCAAGTATGACAACGAGGACTATATCTTTAATTCTGAGAGAGCTGATCGGCAATATCGCGTAGTGATAGTTCCGGTTCAATACGGTAATGATGAAAAGTGCCGGGATAATGAAAAAAGAGATATCCTGTACTATCAGTGTGAATTTAATAAATGAAATCTCATTCACCCCTGTCACCACCAGGGGATTTTCCAGTATCCCCGGATCAGTTCCGAATATACGGCTCCCTGCCAGAATGAAGAGAAAAAAACAGAATGGTACCAATTACCAATACTGCCATCAATGATATAATCAGCTGATATACAGGCCTTTTTTCATAAACAGAGAGCAGGTTGGGAATAATTTTCATTTTACTAATTTTACGCCGGACTTTTCCTCATAATTACAAATATAACGCACTTGACAATAGCTGATATATCGCTGGGAGATTATCCCCTTTTCCTTGCCCCGATGGAAGATATTACAGATCCGTCTTTCAGAATGGTATGCAAGATTAACGGGGCTGATGTAATGTACACTGAATTTATCTCCTCAGACGGGCTTATCAGGGATGGTCAGAAAAGTGTCAGGAAGCTTGATATTTATGATTTTGAGCGGCCAATAGGCATTCAGCTTTATGGACACCTGACGGAAGCGATGGTCGAGGCTGCCCTCATGGCTGAGGAGGCTAAGCCTGAATTGATAGATATAAATTTCGGATGCCCGGTAAGGAAAATCGCAAACAGGGGAGCCGGGGCAGGGATGCTGAGGAACATACCACTGATGCTTGAGATGACTGAAGCCATTGTAAAAGCGGTAAATCTCCCTGTTACAGTGAAAACACGTCTTGGATGGGATGATGATAGCAAAAACATTGTGGATGTGGCAGAACGTTTACAGGATACCGGAATAAAGGCTCTGACAATACATGGCAGAACAAGGGCTCAAATGTATAAGGGAGATGCTGACTGGACACTCATTGGTGCTGTAAAAAATAATCCCAGGATGAAGATCCCCATTATCGGAAACGGCGATATTGACGGACCTGTAAAGGCAAAGGAGATGTTTGACAGATATGGCGTTGATGGGATAATGATCGGACGTGCTACAGTAGGCAGACCATGGATTTTCAGGGATATTAAACACTATCTTGCCACAGGAGAGCTGCTTCCCGAACCATCAGTAAATGAAAAAGCTGATATTGCCATTCTCCATCTGGATAAGTCGCTGGAGTACAAGGAGGGAAACAGAGCCATTTATGAAATGAGGCGTCATCTTTCCAATTATTTCAAAGGGCTGCCGCATTTTAAGGAAACGCGGCTTAAGCTTCTTACAGCTGTGGAGGTTGATGTAATAAGATCCGTTATCAGTGATATAAGACAGCAGTGGGGCAATTACAGAACTGATGACAAGACATCAATTTACGGGATTTGATTTTACAGGCTTCTCAACCGTTTCCAGCAGCACAGAAAAACCTTTAAACCCGAAAATCATTTTAAGGATAAAAATAAAGATCACCCCAACAACCAGCAGGGCCAGGAATTCAATCCACAGATGGATGCTGTACTGCTCGTAGAGTGCAGCAGTCTGCAATGCAGAGGATTTAGTGGTCACCATAATACAGAGAAATGTATTATTTGCCGTATGCGCTCCAATTGCGGCTTCAATACCATCATCAAGTATCGTGATTATCCCAAAAATCAATCCGAATAGAATATACTGAGGCATCATACTCAGGAAACCATATTCCTTTACTTCAGGATTTAACCCGTGCATAAGAGCAAAAAGCACCGATGTCATTGCAAGCGGAAACCACCTTTTCCTTATTAAAGCCGTAAATCCCTGCATCAGGTAACCCCTGAACAACACCTCTTCAAAAGCTGCCTGGAAAGGTATCAGAGCAATGGAAATTATTGCCAGAAAGATGATCGAGATGCTCTTGTTATTAAGGGCAAAATTCCGGGGATCAATCTGCAGATAAAAGATAAAATAGAGTACCGAAAGTCCGAGCCACAGCAGCATGGAAATAAAAAACCTGTTCCATCTGAACCCGGAGGTCCCGTTTATGACAGTTCTGAATGACCTTGAATGCATTGGCTTAAGAAGGACCACGAAAGAGGCTAATCCGGCAATGAATGGGAACAGCATAATTACAAGCATCATATTTGACGAGAAACCCATTACACTGAAATCGTTCGGATTGGCGAGAATGAGGGTAAATATATCAGGATTTGACAGTGACTTAATAAGCAGACCTATGAGTATAGGCAATGCGCCGATAGTATTAATTACGACAAATACCAAGATAAACATAACCAGATATCTCCAGAAACTGTTCTTTCCTGTAAATGTTGATTCAAGATGGTTCATATGTAACTGATTGGTCAAAATTCTGAAATGGCTCTTTTGGGATGATCGATTGAATAATGAAGACCCCTGCTCTCCTTTCGGTTTTTGCCATTTTAATAATTATGTATCCGACATTTATTAAATTTCTCAGTTCACAGATTTTTTTTGAGATCAACGATCTTTTATAAAGACTTTCCGTCTCTTTATAAATGATTTCAAGTCTGACCATAGCTCTCTCAAGACGCAGGTCCGATCTGACAATTCCGACGTAATTACTCATAATCATCTGGACCTCTTTATAATTCTGTGTTACAAGGATCATCTCTTCAAGATGAGTTGTTCCCTTGTAGTCCCAGTCAGGTATTTTTTCCTCGTAGTTGAGTTCCCCGAGGCGGACACCGGAATGGATTGCAGCCCTGTGAGAATATACAGCAGCCTCTATCAGTGAATTAGAAGCCAGTCTGTTTGCTCCATGCAAACCCGTGGAAGAGACTTCTCCAAGCGCATATAACCTGTTAATATTGCTCTGACCATCCATATCCACTTTAATACCGCCGCAGGAATAATGAGCGGCAGGGACAACCGGAATAAGGTCTTTTGTAATGTTAATCCCCCGTCCGAGGCAGTGTTCATATACATTGGGAAAATGGTCCTTCAATCCATCTGCATTCAGATGTGTACAATCGAGCCATACATGATCGTCACCCCAGATCTTCATCTCATTATCAATGGCTCTGGCCACTATATCTCTTGGAGCAAGCGATCCCCTGCTGTCATACCTGTTCATGAACTTTTCGCCGGCAATATTTTTCAAAACTGCACCATATCCCCGCAATGCTTCAGTAATAAGGAATGATGGCCGTCTGTTGGGATCATACAATGAGGTGGGATGAAACTGCACAAATTCCATGTTCTCAATTGTCCCCTTAGCCCTGTATGCCATCGCCACACCATCGCCGGTCGCAATTTCAGGGTTTGTTGTTGTCATATATACGTTGCCCATTCCCCCTGTGGCTATAACTGTAATTTTAGAAAGAAATGTGATTACCTTCTGATTCACCAGGTCAGCTACGTATGCCCCAAAACATTTAATATCGGGATAATTTTTTTTCAGAACATCACCCAGATGGTGCTGTGTAAGTATTTCAATTGCAAAATGCTGCTCATAGACAGTAATATTCGGATTTTTTCTTACCTGCTCGATCAGTGTTTTCTGGATAGCTTCTCCGGTTTTATCCTTATGATGAAGTATCCTGAACTCGGTATGTCCTCCTTCCTTGGCGAGGTCGTATGTTCCGTCCTCCCTCCTGTCGAAAGAGACACCCAGTCCTATCAGATCCTTTATTCTTTCAGGAGCCTCCTGTACAACCATTCTGACAACCTCCTCATTGCAAAACCCGTCGCCGGCAATCAAAGTATCCTTAATATGTTTTTCAAAATTGTCGGGTTCGCTGAAAACAGCTGCGATCCCACCCTGAGCATACCAGGTATTGGAATCCTCAAGCTTTGCCTTGGTTACTACAGATACTTTGCCATGTTTGGAAGCCTTGAGCGCGAATGTCAAACCCGCAATCCCGGAACCTATCACCAGAAAATCAGTCCTCTTTTTCATCTGTTCATTATAGAAAACAAAGGGCAAAGATACAAATAGATTCACAGGTTTTGTCAACTCAACCTACAGGCAATTCTTTGAGTTCCTTTAACCATCTGCATAAGACTCATCTTCTCGTATCCGCCTTATCCAAAGAGGCTGAGGAAAAAGTACAAATCCATTAACCGCAAAGGTCGCAAAGTTATTGCGCAAAGATTGCAAAGGGCATATATTCAATGCTTTAACTTTGCGTCCTTTGCGCAAACCTTTGCGTGCTTAGCGGTTAAAAAGACTTTTTCAAAAGCCGCTTTGGAGATGAGGAAGAAAAGATTAGAAACACGGGACGCTTTCATTATCTGCAAAAAACGCAGTATAGGCTTAATTAATAAACTGTAAAAGGCTTTGGCTCAAACCACGTTGTAAAACAGAAGATTTTGAATTACTTTTGCCTTCCTCTAAAGTTTAAAACAGATATTATGGCTCAGGATGATGTTTTCAAGAAATTAGTCGCCCATTGCAAGGAATACGGATATGTTTTTCCATCAAGCGAGATCTATGACGGTTTAAGCGCTGTTTATGATTATGGCCAGTATGGCGTTGAGCTTAAGAACAACATAAAAAAATACTGGTGGGACAGTATGGTCCTTCTTAACGATAATATAGTCGGTTTAGATTCTGCCATATTCATGCATCCGACAATCTGGAAAGCATCAGGGCATGTGGATGCATTTAATGATCCCCTCATTGACAATAAAGATTCAAAGAAAAGATACAGGGCTGATGTTCTTATTGAGGAACATCTTGCTAAAATTGAGGAAAAGATTTCAAAGGAGGTTGAAAAAAGCCCGGGAACGTTTCGGAGCATCTTTTGATGAAGCAAAATTCAGGGAAACCAACCGAGAGTGGTTGCAAACCAGGTAAAGATTGATGAACTCAATGACCGGTTCGCAAAGGCATTGAATGCTACAGATCTGGTTGAGATAAAGCAGATCATCATCGATAACGAAATAGTATGTCCGATATCAGGTACGCGCAACTGGACAGATGTACGGCAGTTCAACCTGATGTTTTCGACAGAAATGGGTTCTACATCTGAGGGTGCCAGCAAGATATATCTCCGTCCGGAAACAGCCCAGGGAATATTCGTAAACTTCCTGAATGTCCAGAAAACAGGAAGGATGAAACTACCTTTTGGTATTGCCCAGATTGGAAAAGCATTCAGGAATGAGATAGTGGCCAGGCAGTTCATCTTCAGGATGAGAGAATTTGAACAGATGGAGATGCAGTTCTTTGTCCAGCCCGGAAGTGAGCTGGATTGGTTCGCCAAATGGAAGGAGACAAGAATGAAGTGGCATCAGGCTCTTGGTTTTGGAAGTGATAACTATCGTTTCCACGACCACACCAAGCTTGCCCATTATGCTAATGCTGCAACAGATATAGAATACAAATTCCCATTCGGTTTTAAGGAAGTTGAAGGCATACATTCCCGGACCGATTATGATCTGAAACAACATCAGGAATACAGCGGGAAAAAGATGCAGTATTTCGATCCGGAGAAAGGCGAGTCTTATGTCCCATTTGTAATAGAAACATCTATCGGGGTTGACAGGATGTTCCTGCAGGTAATATCTGCCGCCTACCGTGAGGAGGAGCTTAAGAAGGAAGACGGCACTTCTGATACACGAGTAGTATTGAGATTACCTTCATTCCTGGCTCCGGTTAAGCTTGCCGTGATGCCTCTTGTAAAAAGATGGTCTTCCTGACATAGCTGACAAAATTGTACATGACCTCAAGTTTGACTTCAACTGCCAGTACGACGACAAAGATTCGATAGGCAGACGTTACAGGCGCCAGGATGCTATCGGTACTCCATATTGTATAACAATTGATCACCAGACTCTTGAAGATAATACTGTCACCATAAGGTATCGTGATGAAATGAACCAGGAGAGAGTCGGAATTGATCAGCTTAGGGAAATAATCAAAGAGAAAGTATCTATCCAGAGCTTATTAAAGAAGCTTTAAAATGCACAAGGTTCTTATTATAACCTATTACTGGCCACCCGGATCGGGAGCCGGCGTTCAACGCTGGCTGAAATTCGCGAAATATCTGCCGGCATCAGGATGGGAACCTGTTATACTTACCGTAAACCCTGAGTATGCTGCATACCCTGCGATCGATAATTCCCTGCTCAGAGAAATCTCACCTGATTTGAAGGTTCACCGAACCAGGGCAACCGACTGGTTCAGTTTATATAAAAAAGACAAAACAAAAATACCATCCGCAGGGTTTGCCGCAAATGGCAACAACACCATTACAGGAAAAATAATAAGGTTCATCCGCGGAAATTTTTTTATACCTGACCCAAGGAAGGGATGGAATAAATACGCATTCCGTGAAGCATGCCGGTTAGTTGATAAAGAGGATATAAAGCATATAATTACCACCAGTCCTCCACACTCAACACAGCTGATCGGGCTGAAACTCAAAAAGAAATTTCCGCGCTTAACATGGATAGCTGATCTTCGTGATCCCTGGACAGACATCTATTATTATGACAGTTTCTATCATACAACTATGGCACTCAGGTTGGATGAGAAATATGAAAAGGATGTCCTCAGAGGCGCTGACAGAATAATCACTGTCGGAAAATCATTGAAAAGCAGCTTCAGTAACAAGCTGAAAGGTATTGACAACAAGATAGAAGTAATAACAAACGGGTATGACAGGGAGGACTTTCTGCATGCTGATTCTTCACAGTCCGATGTTTTCACGATATCTTATATCGGAACACTTTCTGATGCCTATCCTGTAACAGGATTTATGGAGGCTGTTAATAATCTCGTTAAAAAGGGATACAGTCTGAGACTAAGATTTGTAGGATCTGTTTCATTGCAGCAGCAGGATATTATCCGGTCAAAAAGGGGCAATGCTCCAACCGAATTTATACCATATGTAAATCATGACGCAGCAGTCAGATATATGACTGGTTCTTCTCTCCTTCTGCTGATAATACCTGATCACCGTAGCAATAAGAGTATAATTACCGGAAAGCTGTTTGAATACCTGGCTTCAGCCAGACCCATATTATGTATAGGTCCCACCGATGGAGACGCTGCTGATATTTTAAGAAGGTCAGGTAATGGCAGATCTGCTGAATATGATAACTCTGAAGGTATCTGCACAATAATTGAAGAATTTTACAAAGCCGGAAGTGGTACAGAAATGATTCAGCCTCCGGAGTATACCAGGGAAAATCTGACAGGACGTCTGGTATCCATCTTAAACTATAAAAGCTGAACTTCTCCTGTTACTTCCGTTGCTTTTCCGCCCTTATCAATACCTTTCGAAATTCCGGTTTCTCCCCGGGATGAAAAAAAAGCACATAACCTTCCGTCGCTTTGCACAGAAATCCGTATGATTCAAGAGTTGACCAGATATCTGTAAAATCATCAGGATTATGGTAGGTACACACATTCATCCTGACAGGATTACCCGATTCAATCAGATTTTTCATTCCTGCAAGCGCCTTTTGTTCATACCCTTCAATATCGAGTTTTATAAAATAATTCCCTTCTCCTTCACTGCTTAACAGTTCATCCAGGGATGTAGTATTTTCGCCCGGCTTGTCAGACATGAATTTCTCAACAAAGACAACTTTATCTTTCCATGGCTCAAAAGTAAGCCTGAGAGCTTCCATCCACTCAGGATCACACTCTATCAGGTAGAGTCTTTTGGCTTTTTCAATTACCGAGAGGGCAAAATTCCCTTCTGCCACGCCGGCATCCACAATTATACTGCCTTCTTCAGGATGGAAGTCATCCGTCAGATATAAATGAGGGGAATGGTTATCCTGCTCTCTCATAGCCGCTCTGACTGCCCAGACTACTTCGGTACTGGTAAAACGTCGGGGGAAGTACATTGTCCTGCCTTCATAAACGACATATAGAAATTGATTTGACTCATCCCTGAAAACCTCAGGAATAAAGTTTTCATATTTCCTGGTCCACCTGTAGGGAAGCGGTGTGTATTTATGACTCCTGAGAAATTTTATGCCTTCCGCTATTTCCGGGGGAAGAGTGGCAGGATCAACCTTGCTGTAATACTTCAGGACAGCTTTCCGACGAACAGTATAGTCTTTAGGTTCAAGGAGAAAACGAACTAATACCAGGAGGAAGTTGGGTGATGCCCGTTGCCAGAGTCGTCTTATTGAATTCATTATGACCTGCTTATTGTATTAACAAAATTTGAAAGGGTTAGTTTATCTTTCAGGATCTCAATTAGCTCGTAAAAGGCAGGTAACCTGAATATTACCGACAGGATAACAACAAGCCCCGGATATAGTACAATCTGAACTGAAAGAAGCATTATATTGCTTAATGAGAGAAAAATGCCGAGTGACCATGTAATTATGGCAGGGAAAAAAGCGATTCCCATAACCGGCAGAAAATCAATACTCTGATCCGTCATTGAGTAGTCTATCAACCTTTTGGAGTAGATGGCATTGATAAGGAAGCCGATCCAGTAAAAGAATACAATCCCTGCTATAAGAAGTGTAATTCCATAGATGGCTCCAATGATCAGAAGAGGGGTAAAAACAATGTATTTGATGATCTCCGTCCTCAGAAAAAGATCTGAGCGCCCCTTTATCTTCATTATATTCTGATTAATTATATGCATAGGTGTAATGGCATAGGCAATGCATAAAACCTGAAATATAACGACTGACGGCAACCACTTTTCTCCCAGTACAATAATAAAAAGCGGTTTTGCTATGGCAGCAAGGCCAAACATTATAACAAAAGAGATGTACATTACGATAGTGATCAGCTTATGTATGCTTGACTTTAACCGCTGATTGTCATTTTGCATCTCTGAAAGTACCGGGTAGCTAACCTTATTGGTAATTGTTGAGATAGTGCTGGAGGGCATCAGGCTGTACTGGTCGGCATTGGTATAATAGCCTAAAATCTTATCAGAATAATTTTTACCGATTATCAGATTGTAAAAGTTTTTATAAAGCGCCGCTACGATCGAAATAACAAGAATGTTTGACCCAAAGGCAAAGTGATCTTTAAGTATTGATTTGCTGCAGAAAAGCTTTGGCCACCATTTATTCCGGTTCCAGAGTATTGTTGACCGCACTGCCTGGTTAATAATTGTTCTCCATACCAGACTCCAGACGCCATATCCCAGCCAAGCCAGAATAATTGATGTAATACCAGAAATAAATGTGCCGGCTACAGATGATTTGGTTAGTGTTTTGAAATCGAGATCCTTTGTAAGTATTGTCTGCTGGATAAGTGTAACAGACCCAATAATAATAGCCAGTGCAGTTACTCTTGTAAGAGATACCAGTTCCGGTTTATCATAAAAGCGGGCTATAAAGGGGGCGGCTATCCATATCAGTGCATAACTCAGTAATCCGACAGCAATGTTAATCCAGAAAATTGTACTGTAGTCATTTGTTGTGCACTCCTTCTTCCGGATAAGGGATTGACTCAGTCCGCTGTCAACAAAGACCTGGGCAACAGAGATGAAGATTGTGATCATTCCGAGAAGCCCAAACTCCTGAGGGGAAAGCATCCGGGCGAGAAATATCCCGAATATGATACCCATTCCCTGACTGAAAAGACTCTCCATTGAACTCCAGAAGAATCCCTTTACCGTCTTATGCTTCAATTCACTTTCACCCACGCCAATAATCTGATTTGCAAAAAATACGCTCAAAAATAAACAATTTTAAACAGTTTTCACTCTCTGAGCTGCAGGGCGTAACTTTGACAGAGAGGCAGATTGACTACTGAATGGTTAAGGTGTCGGATTGTTCAATAAAAAAATCATATTTTTGCATCACAAATCTTTGATAATTAAACCAGGTAATCGAACCACTCATCCGGGTAAACATAAATTCAGTAAATGAATATTCAACAACCACTTGTCTCAGTAATTTCCCCTGCCTATAACCATGAAAAGTTTATTGCTGATTGCATTGAATCCGTACTGGCCCAGACATGGTCAAACTGGGAAATGATAATTATTGATGATGGAAGTACCGATTCAACATATTCAATAGCCTGCGATTATGCAGCAAAGGATAGCCGGATAAGAGCCTTTACTCAGAAGAATATAGGTATTTTCAGACTTGGCGAATCATATAATTTCGCTTTAAGTCACTGTTCAGGAAAATATGTCGCTGTTCTTGAATGTGATGATGTCTGGTTTCCGGAGAAGCTGGAGGTGCAGGTTGAAGATCTTGAAAAGAAGCCGCAATGCGTGCTTTCCTGGGGGAAAGCTTATCTTTCCGCAATTGATCTCTCTTTTAACTATTACCTGGCGCCCCGTAACGACAAAGACACTGATCTCTTTTATAATAAACCGCCTGGGGTTTTCCTGAAGAAATTCATTTACAGTACCCTGATACCGGCTCTCACTATTGTGATCAGACGTGATCTCCTGATGGAAATAGGCGGATTCATCCAGGGGTTTAATCTTCCGTTGGTAGACATACCAACAACTCTTGAATTGCTTATGCGCGGAGAGTTCACATATATTGACAGGCCGCTTGGACGATGGAGAATCTATCCAAATCAGGTTACAAAGACTTATACAGGACAGATGACAACAAGTTACTATTTGTTGATTCAGTCTTTCATGCAGCGCTTTCCAAAAGCATTTGAGGAGCATGGCCTTACAAAAGCAATAATCGACGACCATTTCAGGAACAGACTTGTTGTTAGCTACTCCAGATCGGGCCGTTATAAACTAATACGAAAAGATTTCAGGGGAGCACGCCGTGACTATATCCATTCCATCACACATTATGGCTTTAAGCAACCTGTCTGGAAGTTAAGATCGGCCGTTGGACTTTTCTTCAGCTTTTTCAGGATGGATATCGAATGGCTGGCTAAACTCATTGGCAATGAATCCTATAAAACTGGCTCTAATAATCCGGGGCAAAAAGACCTCCCTGTAAAATAACATCCATATGAATAGTGATCAGATATTGATTATCTCATTCTGGAATCCGACAGCCCGGCATCCCCAGCAGGGAATCTTTATCCAGGAACAGGCAGCTGCTGTATGCGATATGCGTGAGAATATCATTTTTTTACAGGTTAATATATTGCCCTCCCGTAATATTTTCCTTAAGAAAACTTATGAAGAGGCAGCCTATTTTAAAAATAAAAGAATAACGATAAATCTCTATTCCCGGCTATGGAAATTCTGGTATGTTAATCCGTGGTCTGTTTCCAGGATCATCCTCCGCTTAATTAGAAAAAACAAAGGTGAAATAGCTCCGGCAATTATTCATGCAAATGTTATCTTTCCATGCGGAGTTACAGGCTATCTGCTGGCAAGGAAGCTGGGCGCCAGATTACTGATCTCGGAGCACTGGTCAAAAACCGGAAAACTTCTCGGGCACCCTCTCTATAAAAGGATAGCAATGAAGGCATATCTTTACAGTTTCGCAGTAATATGTGTTTCAGAGTTTCTTTCTGAGAGATTATCCCGCTCAACTGGTCATAAAAATCTGATTGTTATTCCAAATATTATTGATACAGACATTTACTCATACAAGCAAAAACCAACTTCAGGTAATTCATCATTATCTATGGTCTGTATTGCTAACTGGAAACTTCCAAAAAGGCTGGATCTTATTATTGAATCCCTCATCTCCTTCGCGTCAGAGTCATCCCTTAAAATTGAACTGACAGTTGTTGGTAACGGACCGCAGGCTGATATGCTGAGAAAAAGGGAAACTCCGGAAAATCTGAAAATCCGGTGGACAGGCTATCTGGACAGGAGTGCCATTGCCCCATTATTACAAGGTGCCAATATATTTTTACACGCTTCAGACATTGAAACATTTTCGATTGTAACAGCAGAAGCTCTTTCGACCGGAACACCTGTTCTGGCATCCAACACCGGCGCTCTTCCGGAACTGATCAATGAACAGAACGGGATTCTTGTGGAAAACAACCACGAAAGCTGGCTCAACGGAATAAGGGAAATTGTCACAAAGGAGTATGATTATGAAGTAATTGCACATCAGAATCAGAATAAATACTCACCCAGACAAATTGGGAACAGAATACTTTCCATTTATGACAGTATAAACACCGGGAAGTCCTGATCCCGGCAGAATTGAAAAATCTGACTTAAATTGGATAACTGCATCTAAAATTATCTGATAATTACATACTTTTGTCCCTGGTCTTTAAATCATCATAAATTTCATTCTATGCAAGTGAAAAATTGGTTCAAACCGGCAATCCCTCATTTAGTGGCAGTCGCAATATTTATGATTGTCTCATTGGTTTATTTCTATCCTGTCCTTGAGGGAAAAGTTCTTCATTCAAATGATGGGAGCGTCGCGTTCAATTCGGCAAAGGAGATAAGTGATTTCAGGGCAAAATACGGAGAAGAGCCACTATGGACAAATGCGATGTTCAGCGGCATGCCTGCCTATCTAATATCCACGCTATATAAGGGTAACATTGTCAGATTCGCAGATCAGATCCTTAAGTTTCTGAAGCATCCGGCCTCTCTCATTTTTCTTACTATGCTTGGTTTTTATGTACTTCTGCTCTTCTTTGAGGTTGACCCCTGGCTGGCTATTGCGGGAGCACTTGCATATGGATTTTCAACCTATTTCTTCTTCAGTCTGGCTGCTGGTCATAATACCAAAGCGCTTGCAATAGCATACATGGCTCCTGTGATAGGCGGAATTTATTATTCATACAGGCGAAATGCTTTGAAGGGGGCACTATTTACAACTTTTTTCCTTACTCTTGAAATTTTGGCCAACCATCCACAGATCACATTTTATTCGCTTATCTGCATTTTGGTTTTCATTATTACTGAGTTTATTTTTGCTCTCAGGAAAAAAGAGATTCCGGCATTCATAAAGAGCTCACTGATTCTGATAATACCTGTTCTGCTTGCGGTGGGAATGAATTTCAACTCACTCTACTCAACTTACGAATACGGAAAATATTCCACAAGGGGCAAATCGGATCTCGTGACCAAAGATGCTCAACAGACCACTGGCCTCGACAAGGACTATATTACTCAGTGGAGCTTTGGTCTGGATGAGACTTTCACACTTTTCATCCCCGGCTTCAGGGGAGGCGCCTGTCAGCCATTCGAAAACAATTCCGAGACAGCCTCCGCATTGCGTAAAAACAATGCAGGGCAATACCTCAGACAGTTTCAGAAATACTGGGGATCACAACCATGGGTCGACGGACCTGTTTATGTGGGAGCAATTATTTTCTTCCTGTTTGTTCTTGGATTGATAATTGTCAAAGGTCCTGAAAAATGGTGGCTCCTTGCTGCTACAATTCTGTCATTAATGCTGGCCTGGGGTAAGAATTTTATGCCGCTCACCAATCTATTTCTCGATTTCTTCCCTGGCTACAATAAGTTCAGGGCAGTAACCATGACTCTTGTCATAGCGGAATTATGCATCCCGCTCCTGGGGATACTCGCACTTCGTGACATTTTTAACGGGACCACTGCGAGAAAAGATATCTGGAATGGGATCAGGATAGCATTCGGGGTAACAGGAGGTATTACCCTTCTAATGGTTCTGCTGCCAGGTATAGCCGGTTCATTTTTATCTGCCTCTGAAACACAGGCCGGTCTTCCTCCATGGCTTTCCACAGCGATCATAACGGATAGAAAGATGATGCTAAAAGGTGATTCCCTGAGATCCTTCTTCCTTATCCTCCTTGCTGCCGCGACGATTACAGGATTTTATTATAATAAGCTGAAAAAAGAGCATGTCATTGCTCTGCTCGCTCTTCTTATGCTTGCTGATATGTGGCTTGTTGATAAACGATATCTGAATGCAGATAAATTCGTAAGGAAAGAGGCAAAAGCTAAAATGTCAGCTCCCACGATAGCAGACGGATATATATTAAGAGATTCTTCGTACTACAGGGTTCTTAATTTAAGTGTATCTCCTTTTAGTGATGCTTCTACATCGTATTATCATAAGTCAATAGGAGGTTACCACGGAGCCAAGCTTAAAAGGTACCAGGAACTTATTGATACATCACTTATATATGATATAAGCCTTATTCAGACTATCGGAAAGAGCGCAAAAACACTTGATGACATTCAAGCAGTATTTGACAGAACAACAGGACTTAATATACTTAACGCCAGATATATTATTTATAATCAGGATGAACCGCCTCTGATTAACCAGAATGCCCTTGGAAATGCCTGGTTTGTCGAAACTCCTGTTATAGTGGAGAATGCAAATGCAGAAATCGCAAGTATTAACGGGCTGGATGCATCCAAAGTTGCTGTTATCGATAAGCTTTTTAATGATCAGATTAAGAAGAGTTCTTACCCTGTTGCTGCGGGTGATACCCTGGTGCTGACATCATATAAGCCCAATGAATTGATATACAGCAGCAAATCACAGAATGAAAATCTTGCCGTCTTCTCAGAGATCTATTATCCTGCTGGCTGGAAGAGTTTCATTGACGGGAAAGAGAGCAGCTATTTCCGAACGGATTATGTGCTCAGGGGAATGGTGATTCCTGCAGGTACTCATGAAATAAAATTCAGCTTCGAACCCTCATCATATATTATCGGGAACAGGATTTCCATGATCAGTTCCGTGATATTCATCCTCCTTGCTGCCGCGTATATATTTTTACAATTAAAGACAAAATCCAGGGCTGAATAGTATGGTTCATCATGAACAGTGTCCTCTATGCTCTTCAGGAATGATTGCTGATCAAATCATCTGCATTGATCATTATATAAGCGGTGAGACATTTCCGATAGCCCGTTGCAGCTCCTGCGGCTTCCTTTTTACGCAGGACTATCCTGAAGTAACTGAAATTGAAAGGTATTACGAATCTTCTGATTACATATCCCACTCCGACACATCTGAAGGCTTGATAAATAAGGCCTATCATATCATCAGACAGGTTATGCTCCGTAGGAAGAGGAAGATTATTATAAAACTTACAAATCTGAGAAAAGGCATTCTTCTCGATGTAGGATGCGGTACCGGACATTTTGCCTCTTTAATGAAAGAATCCGGATGGTCTGTAAAGGGAATTGAGATCAATGATAAAGCCCGCAATTTCGCTTCTGAGACTTTTGGACTGGATATAATCTCGCCAGAAGGGATAACTTCATTACAGCCTGGTAGTTTCGATTGTGTAACAATGTGGCATGTTCTGGAACATTTTCATGATCCTGATAAATATATCACTGATGTTCTTACCCTTATGAAGCCGGGTGGAATCTGCCTTGTTGCTCTTCCAAACAGCAATTCGTTTGATGCTGTACATTATGGAAAATTCTGGGCAGCATTTGATGTTCCAAGACATTTATGGCATTTTGATCCTTATTCGTTCAGCCGTTTCTCAATAAAGAACGGATTAAGTATTGAACGTCTGTTTACACTGCCGTTTGATGTCTTCTATATTTCCTCCCTGAGTGAAAAATACAAAGGCTCACGATGGCCGTTCTTCAGAGGACTTGCCAGGGGAACATTGTATGCATTTCTGACTCTTTTTAACAGGAAAAGAAGCAGCTCTGTCATCTATATTCTGAGAAAACCTTCCGATCAATAGCGGTCAAGCCAGCGGTATTTCCTGGCATTATCGCCTAACTTGAATGCAAGTGTTATTTCATGCGTTCCATAAGTTATCCGCTGGATCTGCTGAAGTGTAAAATCGAATGCATAACCGATATACATGCTCTGATATTTCACACCAATGTTAGCTATTACAGCTCCGCTTGTCCGATAAGCCAATCCTGTCCACAGATCTTGTTTATAAATATAGGAAATACCCATATCTGCCTGTGGCTTAAGCTGCTCTGACATATTTACAATAAATGAAGGTTCTATGTAACTATTGGGGCCGCTGTTGATATCATACGATCCGAAAAGGTAGTAGTGCCTTTCAATCCTGAAATTCTGATAAGCTGTTCCGCCGATCCTGGCAGAAGCTTCAAACAGCTGTTCCGCCGAAAGACCCAGACTGTATTTTGCATTTAACAGATACATTCCGAAAGTCACATCCGGAACGAACATCCCTTTACGCAGTTCATTGTTCAGCCATGGTTCATTAGGATCTCCGAAATTAATCGCCTTTTCATCAATCTTATACTGGTATCCGGTAAGAGCAAGTCCCATTGAAAACTGGGTGTTGCTCTGAACCCACATATGATATGCATATGTCAGCTGGAATCCTGTCCGCTGTATCAATCCGTTCCTGTCAGCGAAAACATAAGCTCCCAGCCCTACCCTGCCATCGGTTTTAGGCCTGAAAACCTGAGAATTAAAAAGATTTGACTTAACCCTGTAACCCTTCTTTATAATCCTTGTCTGCGCACTGAATGAAAATGTTCTTGGGGCTCCGTCATATCCAACCCATTGTTCCCTGGCAGTAAGGTTAAGGCTTGTATATCCGTCGCTTCCGGCTACAGCTGGATTTATAAGAAACTTATTGAAAAGATATTGGCTGTATATTGGCAACTGCTGGCCTGTTGCACAGGTGGCAAACATAGACAGTATCAGTATATAAACCTGTTTTCTCACCGGCTTCTATAATATATTAAGAATCATCTTACGACTGTTACGTTACCAATAATAAGCTTCGATCCATCATGCAGATCAATAATATAATGATACGAGTCAACCGGCAGGTTCCGTCCATCGCTTCTTCCATCCCAGGGTATCGGATATCCTTTGGCAGATTTCCAGATTGTTTCACCCCACCTGTTGAATATAGTAATTTCGACATTCGGATACAGCTCAATCAACCCTATCTTCCAATCATCATTGATCAGATCACCATTCGGAGAAATGGCATTTGGAATATCCAGGCAGGTTTCATTCAGAGGTTCGACTTTCATTGAAGTTGTTACAGTACAACCATTAAGGTCTGAAACGGTAACACTATACCTCCCTGCCGGAATATTAGTCAGGCTGCTGGAGGATGAATTGTCAGACCATGAATAAGTATAATCAGTTCCGCGAACACCTCCTGTTACATTCAGTACTATCTGGCCTTCAGGCATAGCCGGACAGTATGGCTGTGTAATCTGGAAATTAAGTTTAATAGAATCCGGCTCTGTCAGTGTCACAGTTGTATCTGCATGGCAGTTATTCCCATCGGAAATTATTATTCTGTAATCTCCCGCAGCCAGTCCGGTCCGTGTATTCCCAAATAACCCATCTGACCAGAGGTAATCAACGACTCCGACAGCATTCAGTGGTACAATCCCGATCGTGCCTGAAAATGCTCCGGCACAATTGATATTGAAGTCTCCTTCAAGGCTGGAGGATAAGCTTATTTCCATGCCAATTGCTTCCGGCTCATTCAGAATAAATGTCTCAGTTGCAGTACAGAAATTATTGTCAGTGAGAATCATAACATACTCTCCCGCTTTAAGTCCTGTGATATCTTTTGTGCTTGCAGTAAATCCATCCGGACCAGTCCATGAATAAACATAAGGAGGCTCACCTGTTAAGGGGTCAATGCTTACAGAACCATCAGCCAGCCCCTTACAGCTTATAGCATATCCTGTATATGCTGAAACCGTTTTTGAATAGGTCAGGGGAGCAGGCAGATTCACTCTAACGGAATCGGTTTTTGTACATAGGTTCAGATCTGTGACAGTAACTTTATAATAGCCCTCTGTCAACCCTGATATATCTTCAGTTATCATTCCATTAGACCACTGAAAGGTGTATGAGGACACACCTCCGGAAACAGTAAGATCAATTGATCCGTTATCAAATGCTGGCGACTGGCATGTAATATCCGTTACAGCGAAATTTATACCTATTGGTTCCGGCTGTGTCAGTATTATATCAATTGTATTCTCACAGCTGTTAATATCGGTAACTTTCAACCGGTAAGTACCTGCGGTAAGTGATGGCTGATCCTGCTGCCCTGCAATGATTCCCGATCCGTTTGTCGTGCTCCAGCTATACTGATATGTTCCCACAATTCCACCTGTAACACTTATATCAACAGAGCCTGTGCCTCCGTAACAATTAATATTAAAACTACCATCACCGGAGAGCGATGACGCTGAAGTAACAAGAAGAGGTGGCGGTTCAGTAAGAGGGTACTGAGGTAAAGGTGTAAGTATACAGCCGTTTACATCTCTGACAGTACAAATGTAAGTTCCCGCCTTAAGTCCGGAGATATCTCTTACAGAGCTTACAAAAGGACCAGGACCTGTCCAGGAATAGGTATAGTTCCCCGAGCCTCCGGTTATTGTAAGCTTAATATAACCATCGCTACCTCCGTTACATGAAATATTAAATATGCCATCATTCCCATGACTTACTTCACTTCCGTCCAGGGTCATTCCATCCGGTTCTGTTATTTTTATACTATCGAGACTGAAACAACCTTTTCTGTCAGTTGTACGTAAATAGTATGTTCCGGCAGTAATATTATCAAGTCTGTCAAGGGTATTTGATCCTGTTATTGTTCCGTCAGTGGTTGACCATAAGTAGGTGTATCCGCCATTTCCGCCTGTTGGAAGGCCATCGATCCAGACTGAACCATCATTATAACCCTTACACGAAATATTATATCCGACGGAGTTTATCAAAGAATTAAGTCTGACATCTACAGGTGCAGGTTCAGTAATAACAGCTTCCGGGTAATTAAGGTTATAACAGCCGTGTGAATCCCTTATATAAAGTGTATAATTCCCCGGCATAAGGCCATACCATTTTTGTTGCGGCAGCCCGATGACAGGAAGGGACCCATGAATCACGGTATCCTGGGAGTTTCTCACAATCCAGTATTCAAATGGGGGAATACCTGTGGAGGCATCCTTTTCATAAATCCAGATCTCTCCGTCATTAGATCCTGAACATGTGGTACCATAACCGCTTGTATCAACGACATACATATAGGAATCGAGAAAAGCTCCTTCAACAAATCTGAAATCTGAGTAAGTACAACCAAGATTATCGGTCACTTTCACATCCCATCTTCCGCCTTTTACATTTACAAGGTCAGTAATGCCATATCCGTGATACTGGTCAGTAGAGGTCCGTATCCAGTCAAAATAATATTGTCCTGCACCCTTTGAAGGAACTGCTCTTATTGCAGCATCGGATCCTCCGTCGCAGGTAAGGGGTTTTACAATGATCATGTTTTGTAAGGGTCTCGCATGAACTTTTACCTCGCTGTTTACAATTTTTCCCGGTACGCAGATATTATTATCGACCTTCGGTGTAACATGATAGAATACAGACTGAAGTGTATCCGAATTATTCTGGTACGGGGAACTGATTGTATAACCTGGTATTCGGTCTGTCTGTGGGTCACTATTGCCTGTTACCACACCCGATCCGGTAAAACTCACAGTATAGTCAAACCTTATTGACCCTGATGTCATAACAGTCGGAGAAGTAAGAATAACCTGTGTAGATCCTCCATAGCATATCGAAGAATCACGTTTTAGATTTGTATTCAAAGCTATTACCCTTGGGGTAGGATTAACTGTAACAGTAACCGCTATACTAGCACCGTCACTACATCCTGCACCGCTAACCGGAGTAATGGTATACGTAACATCTTTTGGGCTATCAGTATGATTTATTAATAGTTGAGCAATCGGTGAATTATTTGGCAAACCTGTCCCTGATGGGAAAAATCCGGTAAGATCACCGGCTCCACCTGAAGCGACCGCCTCATATTTAAATGTAATAAGTCCGCTTGTAAATGTGCTCGGGCTTTGTAAACTTATACTTGAAAGAAGACTATCACATTGAATATAACTTACTGGTACCGGGAAAATTCTTGGTGTCGGGTTTATTGTAACAATTACATCACTGGAAGGTCCAGAGGCACAGCCAGCAGGACTGATCGGGACTATGGAATATGTAACCGTTTGAGGAGAATCGGTCGGGTTATGAAGTACGTCATTAATAACATGATTAACCTGCAGGTCTGTAACCGGTGTAGTAAATCCTGTGACTCCTCCGGTGGCTGCAACGGTATAACTAAACGTGATCACACCGCTGGTAAATGTGCTCGTACTTGCAAGGGTTATATCAGTTGTTCCATCATTACAAAGTATCTGTGTGAGAGGTGTCGGATTAACCTGTGGTGTAGGGTTCACGGTGATTACAACTACCTTGGCCGGTCCTGCCGGGCAACCTGTCGGACTGATTGGAACAATTGTGTATGTAACCGTTTGCGGTGAATCGGTGGGATTATGAAGAATATCAGCAATAACATGATCCTTCGGAAGACCAGTAACAGGTGTTGAAAATCCTGTGACTCCACCTGTCGCGACCACAGTATAGTTAAAGGTTATGAATCCGCTGGTAAATGTGCTCGGACTACCAAGAGTAATTCCTGTAGGGGTGTCATTGCAGAGGGTTTGTGAGAGTGGTGTTGGATTGACCTGCGGTGTCGGTTCGACAGTGATAACCACAACTCCGGCCGGACCTGCTGCACAACCATTTGGACTAATCGGTACGATAGTGTAGGTAACAGTCTGCGGCGAATCAGTAGGGTTATGCAGTACATCAGCGATTAAATGATCCTTCAGCAGTCCTGTAACCGGGGTTGTAAAGCCTGTAACTCCGCCGGTGGCAACAACAGTATAATTAAATGTGATATTTCCATTGGTAAATACACTTGGGCTCGTAAGGCTTATACCTGTAGTACCGTCGTTGCAGATAGTTTGTGTAATTGGTGCCGGATAAACCTGCGGCGTAGGGTCTACAGTTATGACAACCACCCTGGCCGGTCCTGAAGCACAACCATTTGGACTAATCGGAATGATAGTATAGGTAACAGTCTGTGGCGAGTCGGTCGGATTATGAAGGACATCAGCAATAACATGATCCTTCAGCACTCCTGTAACCGGGGTTGTAAATCCTGTTACTCCGCCTGTGGCTACAACAGTATAATTAAATGTGATCACTCCGCTGGTGAATGTACTGGGGCTGCCAAGGGTTATACCAGTTGTGCCGTCATTACAGATGGTTTGTGTTAATGGTGTTGGGGTTACCTGAGGTGTGGGGTTAACTGTAATGACAACCTCCTTGGAAGGTCCTGCAGTACAACCCGTAGGACTAATCGGAACGATCGTGTAAGTAACGGTCTGTGGTGAATCGGTCGGGTTGTGAAGGACGTCTGCTATAATATGATCCATGGGAATCCCTGTAACCGGGGTAGCATATCCTGTGACTCCGCCTGTGGACACAACAGTATAATTAAATGTGATAACACCACTGGTAAAGGCGCTCAGGCTTCCAAGGGCAATATTCGTTATACCATCATTGCAGAGTGTCTGCGTGAGGGGCGTTGGATAGACCTGTGGGGTCGGGTTTACAGTAATGACAACTATCTTGACAGGTCCTGCAGCACAGCCTGAAGGGCTGACCGGAACGATGGTGTAGGTAACAGTCTGCGGTGAATCAGTCGGATTATGAAGTACATCAGCAATAACATGGTCCCTGGGTAATCCTGTGACCGGCGTGATAAATCCTGTGACTCCTCCGGTGGCTACGACAGTATAATTGAAAGTGATATCCCCGTTAGCAAATGTGCTCGGACTGGACAGGGCAATATTCATTATACCATCATTACAAATGGTAAGGGTTAGTGGTGTCGGAAAGACCTGCGGGGTTGGATCAACAGTAACAACTACCACCTTAGCCGGTCCTGCCGCACAGCCAGTCGGACTTATCGGAATGATAGTGTAGGAAACTGTCTGCGGGGAATCAGTCGGATTATGAAGTACATCAGCAATAATATGATCCTTCAGAAGTCCTGTAACAGGAGTTGAAAATCCTGTGACTCCGCCTGTCGCTACTACCGTATAATTAAAGGTGATTATACCGCTGGTGAATGTGCTCAGACTACCAAGGGTAATGGCTGTAGTAGCGTCATTACAGAGATTCTGGACCATTGGATCAGGATTAACCTGGGGTGTCGGTTCTACAGTTATAACTACTTCTTTGGCCGGGCCTGCCGCACAACCATTCGGGCTAATGGGAACGATGGTGTATGTAACTGTCTGTGGTGAATCGCTTGGATTATGAAGGACATCAGTAATAATATGATCCTTCGGAAGTCCTGCAACAGGGGACATAAACCCGGTAACTCCGCCTGTAGCTACCACCGTATAATTAAACGTGATCACTCCGCTGGAAAACGTGCTTGGACTGCTAAGGGTAATACCCGTGGTATCGTCATTGCAGAGAGTCTGTGTGAGTGGTGCAGGATAAACCTGAGGCGTAGGTACTACTGTGATTACAACAACTTTGACCGGCCCTGCTGCACAACCAGTCGGACTAATCGGAACGATAGTGTACGTAACTGTCTGAGGTGAGTCGGTCGGATTATGAAGGACATCAGCAATGAGGTGATCCTTAGGAAGTCCGGTAACCGGTGTGGTAAATCCTGTGACTCCGCCTGTGGCGACAACTGTATAATTAAATGTAATGGATCCGCTGGTAAATGTGCTCGGACTGCCCAGGGTTATATCAGTGGTCCCGTCGTTACACAAAGTTGGAGCAAGAGGTGTAAGAGTAACCTGAGGTGTAGGATTAATTGTAACCACAACTACCTTGGCCGGCCCAGCTGTACAACCTGTCGGGCTGATCGGAACGATAGTGTAGGTAACCGTCTGGGGTGAGTCAGTCGGATTATGAAGGACATCAGCTATAACATGATCCATGGGAAGTCCGGTAACAGGAGTGGTGAATCCTGTAACTCCTCCAGTAGACACAACTGTATAATTAAAAGTGATCACACCGCTGGTAAATGTGCTCGTGCTCCCAAGAGTAATACCTGTTATGCCGTCATTACAGAGTGTCTGAGTCAATGGCGATGGATAGACCTGTGGTGTCGGGTTAACTGTTATCACAACTACCTTGACCGGACCTGCAGCACATCCGGCCGGACTAACCGGAACGATGGTGTAGGTAACTGTCTGGGGTGAATCGGTAGGATTATGAAGTATATCAGTTATAACATGATCCTTTGGCAGACCTGTAACCGGAGTTGTAAATCCAGTGACACCACCTGTAGCGACAACCGTATAATTAAATGTGATGGCTCCACTGGTAAATGTGCTTGGACTACCAAGTGTTATTGCCATAGCGCTGTCATTACAATTCGTCTGCACTAATGGTGTCGGATTGACCTCGGGAGTCGGATCAACTGATACCGCCAGATCAAAGGTGGTGCCTGCACAGCCATTGACACTCGGGGTGATAAGGTAATGGACTATGACCGGTCCATTTGTGGTATTGACAAGGGTCTCGGTGATAGTGGCTGTGCTGCCGCTTCCTGCTCCGTTGCTTATGCCTGCAACAACAGCACGTGTCCATGCAAACGTCGCGGTGCTGCTCGAGCTTGTGGCTGTATAAGTATTCGATATGTTATTGCACCAGTTGGCGGTAGCTGCGCTGGTGATAACTGCTGTCGGGTTAACAGTAACTGCCAGGTCAAAGGTGGTGCCTGCACAGCCATTGACACTTGGTGTGATAAGGTAATGTACTATGACCGGCTCCGTTGTGGTATTGTCAAGGGTCTCGGTGATAGTGGCTGTGCTGCCGCTTCCTGCTCCGTTGCTGATGCCTGCAACAACTGCCCGTGTCCATGCAAACGTCGCGGTGCTGCTCGAGCTCGTGGCTGTATAAGTATTTGATATGCTATTGCACCAGTTGGCGGTAGCTGCGCTGGTGATAACTGCTGTCGGGTTAACAGTAACTGCAAGGTCAAAGGTGGTGCCTGCACAGCCATTGACACTTGGAGTGATAAGGTAATGTACTATGACAGGCTCCGTTGTGGTATTGTCAAGGGTCTCGGTGATGGTAGCAGTACTGCCGCCTCCGGCTGCATTGCTGATGCCTGCAACAACTGCCCGTGTCCATGCGAACGTAGCCGTGCTGCTTGAGCTTGTGGCTGTATAAGTATTCGATATGTTATTGCACCAGTTGGCGGTAGCAGCGCTGGTGATAACTGCTGCGGCGTTAACAGTAACTGCAAGGTCAAGGTGGTGCCTGCACAGCCATTGACACTTGGGGTGATAAGGTAATGGACTATTACCGGCTCCGTTGTGGTATTATCAAGGGTCTCGGTGATGGTAGCAGTACTGCCGCCTCCGGCTGCATTGCTGATGCCTGCAACAACTGCCCGTGTCCATGCAAACGTCGCAGTGCTGCTCGAGCTTGTGGCTGTATAAGTATTCGATATGTTATTGCACCAGTTGGCGGTAGCTGCGCTGGTAATAACTGCTGTCGGATTAACAGTAACTGCCAGGTCAAAGGTGGTGCCTGCACAGCCATTGACACTCGGGGTGATAAGGTAATGTACTATGACCGGCTCCGTTGTGGTATTGTCAAGGGTCTCGGTGATGATGGCTGTGCTGCCGCTTCCTGCTCCGTTGCTGATGCCTGCAACAACCGCCCGTGTCCATGCAAACGTCGCGGTGCTGCTCGAGCTCGTGGCTGTATAAGTATTCGATATGTTATTGCACCAGTTGGCGGTAGCTGCACTGGTGATAACTGCTGTCGGGTTAACAGTAACTGCAAGGTCAAAGGTGGTGCCTGCACAGCCATTGACACTTGGAGTGATAAGGTAATGTACTATGACCGGCTCCGTTGTGGTATTGTCAAGGGTCTCGGTGATGGTGGCTGTGCTGCCGCTGCCTGCTCCGTTGCTGATGCCTGCTACAACTGCACGTGTCCATGCGAACGTCGTGGTGCTGCTTGAGCTAGTGGCTGTATAAGTATTCGATATGTTATTGCACCAGTTGGCGGTAGCTGCACTGGTAATAACTGCTGTCGGGTTAACAGTAACTGCAAGGTCAAAGGTGGTGCCTGCACAGCCATTGACACTCGGGGTGATAAGGTAATGTACTATGACCGGCTCCGTTGTGGTATTGTCAAGGGTCTCGGTGATGGTGGCTATACTTCCGCTGCCGGCTCCGTTGCTGATGCCTGCAACAACTGCCCGTGTCCATGCAAACGTCGCGGTGCTGCTTGAGCTCGTGGCTGTATAAGTATTCGATATGTTATTGCACCAGTTGGCGATAGCTGCGCTGGTGATAACTGCTGTCGGGTTAACCATAACCGCCAGGTTAAAGGTGGTGCCTGCACAGCCATTGACACTCGGGGTGATAAGGTAATGTACTATGACCGGCTCCGTTGTGGTATTGTCAAGGGTCTCGGTGATAGTGGCTGTGCTGCCGCTTCCTGCTCCGTTGCTGATGCCTGCAACAACTGCCCGTGTCCATGCAAACGTCGCCGTGCTGTTTGAGCTTGTGGCTGTATAAGTATTAGATATATTATTACACCAGTTGGCGGCAGGTACACTATTAATAAAGGAAACAGGATTGATATTTATTGTCTGAACTTTCATTGTACTGTTGCCAGCAGCATCAGTTAATGTCCAGGTCCTTAGAATATAGCCGGAGTTAGTACAATTAATGAGATTTGTAAGGTCATCGGAATATGTTGCATCCAATGAAGTACCAGGTGTACAATTGTCAGCCTCGTCAGTTACATCACCGGTTGCGGATGGATTAATATCATATGTACAATCTGTATTTCTGCAAACATATATATCAGCGGGAGCTGTAAATGAAGGAGCTGTATTGTCACTTGCAGTGATAACCTGAACGTGTGCGGTGGTATTGCCACATTCATCCGTGAGGCTCCAGGTACGTGTTATTATTTGTTCGCCAACATATACTCCGTTGTTTACTACATCTGTAAAGGTTGCATTAAGAGTGACATCACAGTTGTCTGCTTCATCTGTCACATCGCCTGTCATAGCAACAGATGCATCATAACTGCAGGCAGCATCCTTGTAAATAGTTATATTGGCAGGAGCCGTAAAGGTCGGTGCAAGATTGTCACTGACTGTTATAACCTGTACATGAGTAATGGTATTGCCACAGTCATCAGTGAGACTCCAGGTGCGCGTTATTATCTGTTCGCCCACACACCCCCCGTTGCTAACCAAATCCGAATATGTTGCATTAAGTGAGGCATCACAGTTATCCGCCTCATCGGTTACATCTCCTGTGATAGATATTGATGCATCAAAGCCACAGGTTGCATCCTTATATATTGTTATATCAGCCGGAACGGTAAAGGTCGGTGCTGAATTGTCTTTGATAGTGATAATCTGTACATCGGTGGTCATATTGCCACAATCATCGGTGAGACTCCAGGTGCGGGTAATTATCTGTTCACCCACACAGGAACCATTGCTCAGTAAATCCGTAAAGGTTGCATTTAGAGTGACCACACAGTTGTCAGATTCGTCCGTCACATCGCCCGTGATAGCCACAGATGCATCATATCCGCAGGCGGCATCCTTGTATATCGTAATATTGGCCGGAACAGTAAAGGTTGGCGCAATATTGTCTCTGACAGTGATAACCTGTAAATGTGTGGTGGTATTACCGCAATCATCAGTGAGACTCCAGGTGCGGGTAATTATCTGTTCACCCACACATGTTCCATTGCTTACCAGATCAGTAAAGGTTGCATTTAATGTGACATCACAAAGGTCAGCCTCATCTGTCACATCACCTGTGACAGTGACTGATGCATCGTATCCGCAGGCAGCATCTTTAAATATAGTGATATTTGCAGGTGCAGTGAATGTTGGTGGAGTTGTATCATCCACATAAATCTCATGAAGTAAATTCGTTACGTTACCACAAGCATCAGTAATTGTGTATGTCCTGGTTATATGTATCGGACAGGTACCATCTACAATATCAGAATTAGTTACAGTAAGTGATGCGTCAGGAGTGCACGCATCAGCAATTGTGATACCGCCGGTCATCGCCTCAAGAGCGGCTGCTGTTGTTGCAGCGGCCGGGGCTGCGACTGTGCTGCACCCTTCGACTGTTGTTGCACTTAATGAGCCGGTGACTACCGGAGCCTGCGTATCATCTACATTGATTGTATGATTGACAGTAACAAAATTGCCGCATTCATCGGTTACTGTATAAGTCCTTGTAATTACTACCGGACAGGTGCCATTCACAACATCCGAATGGGTTACCGCAAGTGAGGCATCGGCAGTACATAAATCATTAATTGAAATTCCTCCTGCGAGCGCTTCGAGGGCTGCGACAGTACCCACAGCTGCAGGAGCTGCTCCGGCATTACACCCTTCGACTGTAGTTGCACTTAACGAACCGGTTAATACAGGAGCCTGGGTATCATCAACATTGATAGTATGATTGACAGTAACAGAATTACCGCATGCATCTGTCACAGTATAAGTTCTTGTGATAATTATCGGACAGGTACCATTCACAGCATCCGAATGGGTTACAGTAAGAGACGCATCTGCTGTACATAAATCATTAACTGTAATTCCTCCTGTCAGTGCTTCGAGGGCAGCGACCGTACCCACAGCTGCAGGAGCAGCTCCGGCACTGCACCCTTCTAATGTCGTAGCGCTTAGTGAGCCGGTGACTACCGGAGCCTGGGTATCATCAACATTGATAGTATGATTGACAGTAACAGAATTACCACAGGCATCTGTTACTGTATAAGTTCTTGTAATAACGATCGGACAGGTACCGTTCACAGCATCCGAATGTGATACAGTAAGAGATGCATCTGCCGTACATAAATCATTAATTGTAATCCCTCCCGCCAGTGCTTCGAGGGCTGCGACTGTGCCCACAGCTGCAGGAGCTGCTCCGGCATTGCAACCTTCTACTGTTGTTGCGCTTAGCAAGCCGGTGACTACCGGAGCCTGCGTATCATCTACATTGATTGTATGATTGACAGTAACAGAATTACCGCAGGGATCTGCTACTGTATAAGTCCTGGTAATGACTATCGGACAAGTACCAATTACTGCATCCGAATGGATTACAGTAAGAGAGGCATCTGCTGTACAAAAATCACTTATTGTAATTCCTCCGGCGAGCGCTTCAAGGGCTGCAACCGTGCCCACAGCGGCTGGGGCTGCTCCTGTACTGCAACCTTCTACCGTTGTTGCGCTTAACGAGCCGGTGACTACCGGAGCCTGCGTATCATCTACATTGATTGTATGATTGACAGTAACAAAATTGCCGCATGCATCGGTTACTGTATAAGTCCTTGTAATTACTACCGGACAGGTACCATTCACAACATCCGAATGGGTTACTGCAAGTGATGCATCTGCCGTACATAAATCATTAATTGAAATTCCTCCCGCAAGCGCTTCGAGGGCTGCGACAGTACCCACAGCTGCAGGAGCTGCTCCGGCATTACACCCTTCGACTGTAGTTGCACTTAACGAACCGGTTAATACAGGAGCCTGGGTATCATCAACATTGATAGTATGATTGACAGTAACAGAATTACCGCATGCATCGGTTACAGTATAAGTTCTTGTGATAACGATCGGACAGGTACCATTCACAGCATCCGAATGGGTTACAGTAAGAGACGCATCTGCTGTACATAAATCATTAACTGTAATTCCTCCTGTCAGTGCTTCGAGGGCTGCGACCGTACCCACTGCTGCAGGAGCAGCACCGACACTGCACCCTTCTACTGTCGTAGTGCTTAGTGAGCCGGTGACTACCGGAGCCTGGGTATCATCAACATTGATAGTATGATTGACAGTAACAGAATTACCGCATGCATCTGTTACAGTATATGTTCTTGTGATAACTATCGGACAGGTACCATTGGCAACATCTGAATGAGTTACAGTTAATGATGCATCTGCAGTGCATGCATCAGCTATTGTGATACCGCCTGTCATCGCCTCGAGAGCGGCTGCTGTTGTTGCAGCTGGAGGGGCTGCACCACTGCTGCACCCTTCAACTGTTGTTGCGCTTAACGAGCCGGTGACTACCGGAGCCTGCGTATCGTCAACATTGATTGTATGATTGACAGTAACAAAATTGCCGCATTCATCGGTTACTGTATAAGTCCTCGTAATAACTATCGGACAGGTACCATTGGCAACATCTGAATAAGTTATGGCAAGTGAGGCATCAGGAGTACATGCATCAGCTATAGTGATACCGCCTGTCATAGCCTCGAGAGCGGCTACTGTTGTTGCAGCTGGAGGGGCTGCACCTGTGCTGCACCCTTCGACTGTTGTTGCACTTAACGTGCCGGTGACTACCGGAGACTGTGTATCATCTATATTTATTTTATGAATGAAATTTACTGAGTTACCGCAATCATCTGTTACTGCATAGGTCCTTGTGATAACTATCGGGCAGGTACCCGCAATGACTTCAGCACTGCTGACAGAGAGTGAGATATCAGGAGTGCATCCATCAGTTATTAATATTCCACCTGCCATAGCTTCAAGAGCCGCAACAGTAGTCACAGCTGCAGGGGCCGAACTTGCTTCACATCCCTCTATATTGGTGTCTGACAATGAACCCGTTACCACCGGGGTCTGAGTATCATCAACATTTATAATATGATTGATAGTAACAAAATTGCCGCATGCATCGGTTACTGTATAAGTCCTGGTGATGACTATCGGACAGGTGCCATTGGCAACATCTGAATGGGTTACAATAAGTGATGCATCTGAAGTACATGCATCAGTTATTGTAATACCACCTGCCATGGCCTCAAGAACGGCAACAGTCGTTGCAGCTAATGGAGCTGCACCTGAGCTGCAACCTTCAACTGTAGTTGCACTTAACGAACCGGTTACTACAGGAGCCTGGGTATCATCAACATTGATAGTATGATTGACAGTAACAGAATTACCGCATGCATCGGTTACAGTATAAGTTCTTGTGATAACGATCGGACAGGTACCATTCACAGCATCCGAATGGGATACAGTAAGAGATGCATCTGCCGTACATAAATCATTAATTGTAATCCCTCCCGCCAGTGCTTCGAGGTCTGCGACCGTACCCACTGCTGCAGGAGCAGCACCGACACTGCACCCTTCAACTGTCGTAGCGCTTAGCGAGCCGGTGACTACCGGAGCCTGGGTATCGTCTACATTGATTGTATGATTGACAGTAACAGAATTACCGCATGCATCGGTTACAGTATAAGTTCTTGTGATAACTATCGGACAGGTGCCAATGGCAACATCTGAATAAGTTACGGTAAGTGAGGCATCAGGAGTGCATGCATCAGAGATAGTGATTCCGCCTGTCATCGCCTCGAGAGCGGCTGCTGTTGTTGCAGCGGCCGGGGCTGCGACTGTGTTGCACCCTTCGACTGTTGTTGTGCTTAACGAGCCGGTGACTACCGGAGCCTGCGTATCATCTACATTGATTGTATGATTGACAGTTACAAAATTGCCGCATGCATCGGTCACTGCATAAGTCCTTGTAATTACTACCGGACAGGTACCATTCACAACATCCGAATGGGTTACTGCAAGTGATGCATCTGCCGTACATAAATCATTAATTGAAATTCCTCCCGCAAGCGCTTCGAGGGCAGCGACAGTGCCCACAGCTGCAGGAGCTGCTCCGGCATTACACCCTTCAACTGTAGTTGCACTTAACGAACCGGTTAATACAGGAGCCTGGGTATCATCAACATTGATAGTATGATTGACAGTAACAGAATTACCGCATGCATCGGTTACTGTATAAGTCCTTGTGATAACGATCGGACAGGTACCATTCACAGCATCCGAATGGGTTACAGTAAGAGATGCATCTGCTGTACATAAATCATTAACTGTAATTCCTCCTGTCAGTGCTTCGAGGGCTGCGACCGTACCCACTGCTGCAGGAGCAGCACCGACACTGCACCCTTCTACTGTCGTAGTGCTTAGTGAGCCGGTGACTACCGGAGCCTGGGTATCATCAACATTGATAGTATGATTGACAGTAACAGAATTACCGCATGCATCGGTTACAGTATAAGTTCTTGTGATAACGATCGGACAGGTACCATTGGCAACAACTGAATGGGTTATAGTTAATGATGCATCTGCAGTGCATGCATCAGCTATTGTGATACCGCCTGTCATCGCCTCGAGAGCGGCTGCTGTTGTTGCAGCTGGAGGGGCTGCACCTGTGCTGCACCCTTCAACTGTTGTCGTGCTTAACGAGCCGGTGACTACAGGAGCCTGCGTATCGTCTACATTGATTCTATGAATGAAATTAACGAAGTTACCACAGGGATCCGTTACTGTATAAGTCCTGGTGATAACAATCGGACATGTACCGGAAACGGCATCTGAACTGTTGACTGTTAGCAGTGCATCTGATGTGCAAGCATCAGTAATTGATATTCCTCCTGCAAGCGCTTCCAGTCCGGCAACATTATTTTCAGCTGCAGGAGCAATTGCAATATTGCATCCCTCAACTGTTGTATCTGTTATTGTACCCGTAATTACGGGAGCCTGGGTATCATCTACATTTATAATATGATTGACAGTAACAGAATTGCCGCATGCATCGGTTACTGTATAAGTTCTTGTGATAACGATCGGACAGGTACCATTCACAACATCCGAATGGGTTACAGTCAGAGATGCATCTGCTGTACATAAATCATTAACTGTAATTCCTCCTGCCAGTGCTTCGAGGGCTGCGACAGTACCCACAGCTGCAGGAGCAGCTCCGGTACTGCAACCTTCTACTGTAGTTGCACTTAACGAACCGCTTACTACAGGAGCCTGGGTATCATCAACATTGATAGTATGATTGACAGTAACAGAATTACCGCATGCATCGGTTACAGTATAAGTTCTTGTGATAACTATCGGACAGGTACCATTCACAGCATCCGAATGGGTTACAGTAAGAGATGCATCTGCCGTACATAAATCATTAACTGTAATCCCTCCCGCCAGTGCTTCGAGGGCTGCGACCGTGCCCACATCTGCAGGAGCTGCTCCGGCATTGCAACCTTCTACTGTCGTAGTGCTTAGCGAGCCGGTGACTACCGGAGCCTGGGTATCATCAACATTGATAGTATGATTGACAGTTACAGAATTACCGCAGGGATCCGTTACTGTATAAGTTCTTGTGATAACTATTGGACAGGTACCATTGGCAAAGTTGTTGCGCTTAACGAGCCGGTGACTACCGGAGCCTGCGTATCATCTACATTGATTGTATGATTGACAGTAACAAAATTGCCGCATGCATCGGTTACTGCATAAGTCCTTGTAATTACTACGGACAGGTACCATTCACAACATCCGAATGGGTTACTGCAAGTGATGCATCTGCCGTACATAAATCATTAATTGAAATTCCTCCCGCAAGCGCTTCGAGGGCAGCGACAGTGCCAACAGCTGCAGGAGCTGCTCCGGCATTACACCCTTCGACTGTAGTTGCACTTAACGAACCGGTTAATACAGGAGCCTGGGTATCATCAACATTGATAGTATGATTGACAGTAACAGAATTGCCGCATGCATGGGTTACTGTATAAGTCCTTGTGATAACGATCGGACAGGTCCCATTCACAGCATCCGAATGGGTTACAGTAAGAGACGCATCTGCTGTACATAAATCATTAACTGTAATTCCTCCTGCAAGCCCTTCAAGGGCTGCGACCGTCCCTGCAGCTGCAGGAGCAGCACCGACATTGCAACCTTCTACTGTCGTAGTGCTTAGGGAGCCAGTGACTACAGGAGCCTGGGTATCATCAACATTGATAGTATGATTGACAGTAACAGAATTACCGCATGCATCGGTTACAGTATATGTTCTTGTGATAACTATCGGACAGGTGCCATTGGCAACATCTGAATGGGTTACAGTTAATGATGCATCTGCAGTGCATGCATCAGCTATTGTGATACCGCCTGTCATAGCCTCGAGAGCGGCTGCTGTTGTTGCAGCTGGAGGGGCTGCACCTGTGCTGCACCCTTCAACTGTTATCGTGCTTAACGAGCCGGTGACTACAGGAGCCTGTGTGTCATCAACATTGATGGTCTGATTATAGGAGCTCTCATTACCTGAGGCATCTGTTACCTTATATGTTCTGATTATCACAATGGGACATGTCGCTGAAGAGGCATCACTATGAGTAACTGCAAGACTTCCATCAGCGGTACACGCATCAGAAATATTTAGTCCAAGGGCTTCCAGGGCAGCAACTGTATTTACAGCAGGTGGTGCATTGCCTATAGTACAACCTTCTGTCAGAGTCAGAGGTACAGATCCTGTAATCTGCGGGGCAACTGATTCCAGCAACACATCAGCCACATTGCTGACAATGGGAGTAGTACATCCACTCCCCGTACTTGAAATAGTTACTCTATAGAAGCTGTCACCTGTAAGCGGAGGAGTAGTATAAACCGAACTGTTTATCCCGACATTTGACCATGAATCTATACCATTTGGAGAAACCTGCCACTGATAACTTAAAGCGGTGCCTCCGCTGACTGCAACTGACATCGGATGAGAAGCATTGAAACATATCTCTGCTCCTGCAGGCTGAGTAATTATTGCGGGATCGGCGACAACTATCACTTCCGCTCCCGGGCTTGTGATGGTGGTACATCCGCTACCGGTGGCACTTACAACGACCCTGTAAAAAAGAGAAGAACCAAGCGGGGGAGTGGTATATGTATCGGTGGTCGATCCGCTCCCGCCAATGGCATTCACCCAGGAATCACTAACGCCATTATCATCGGATTCCTCCCATTGATAAGTCAGTAATGGAGTTCCGTTTGTGGCTGTAACACTCATAGTATATGTTCCCCCATCGCAAATTGTTGCCCCTGCAGGAGGAGTTGTAATAGCGGGATCAGGGACGACAGTAACGACTATTGCATCACTGCCTGTGCACCCTCTGGAATCTGTAACTGTATAGGTCAGATTATATGCACTTGCTGCAGCTGTCGAAAAAACAGGATTTTGAATATTAACAGATGAAAGCGGACTTGTATTTCCTGTCCAGAGATGTGTGGAATAAATACCGGAACCTCCCGCCGGATTACCATCCATATTCAGAACTCCCCCTACGCACATTTGTGCCGGATCAGGTGTTATGGAAGCAGTTGGAGCCCGGTAAACGCCAATGCTGACATAATTGCCATCTGTAGTTGAAATACCATTAACACTATATTGATTCAGTCCAAGCGGAGTAAGGTTGTATGATGTTGATCCCGCACTAAAGTCACCATCAGCATCAACAAGCAATACATATTCAGAACATGAAGGATCAGGGGGAGGGGGAAATAAACTCAGGTCTGCTGTGAAACTGACAGACCCAACATCATTTGTCTCACTTAATCTCCATTCTCTTGGTATTTTCGCAATACCTGAAGGTGCTTCATTATTCCATGAGGTAACCGAGCCATTGTCGTGTCCAAAAAGCAAATAATCTCCATCACCCAGGCTTGATGGGGTCGAAATGTTAAGTATTCCGGCTGAGGTGGCACTATTATGTAGATTGGTTGCATCAATTCTGCCAATTCCGGCAACCTCATATTTATGAGTGGCAGCATACGAATACCTGTTGTTTGTAATTGTTAATCCATATTTTGCCGCCAGGTAACTATTAACAATATTAATCTGTGCATTGTTGATCCTGTAATTATAAATCATCAGTTCAGCAATATATCCCTTAATTCCATTACTGGCAGTTGTGGCATGCCGGCCTATTCTGGGGATCGGAGGAGTAAGATTACCATCCCCATCGGCAATGGTGCTTTCAAGGGTGCCATTCAGGTAAAGTCTGTAGTCAACCCCATAGTTCCTCATATAATCAATAATGGAAAATGATGTGGTGGAGACGACTGATGTGCTCACAGGGCCGCCTAATCCGCCATTTAAATTATCTCTTTTCTGATAACCGTATTTATCAGTATTTGTTATTTTAAGACTTGTTAACTCATTGGTTGCAGTTGTTCTGTCAATTATATAATCACCGCCACCATCCGCCATACCTCCTGCAACATATGAAGTGTTTTGAAAAACTATTATTACAGACATCCCTCCGGTTCCGGCTATTCCAAGTGCAGCCGGATCCAGATAGGTATTACCTGTGAACTGAATTGCAGGAGTGTTATTAATTATATTGACCCGGTAGAAAGGCCTGTTCGCGGATGTCGTTTGCCTGGCATGATTATTATTTCCTGAATAGTCATTCCATTGCTGCACACGGTCCCCATCTATTGCAGGAGTTACGCCCAGATCGGTGTAAGCATTTCCATCAGCTTTTAACCATAACCTGTTGGATGTGCTGTTACCCACCCCTCCAGGGCCAGTTTGTCCATAGAGATCTGCAGCAAACAGAAAGAAGCTAAATGAAATCACAAGGAATAACCTAAAGCTCCGCCACTTCAGACTGGCTGAACAGGATCTCACTTTGAAAACGATATCAGCTATTGCAGAAATCAAACTTTCAGGTTCATATCATAAAAAACATTAATCCGGCTCTGATCGTTAAATCAAGAGTCGGCAATAACCGGCTGTTATATTGTTCGTCCTTTCTACTTAGTAGTAACGCTACTAATATCTAACTTATTTCAAGACACTTAATTATTATTTATGGTTGCATTTACTACACTATATAATAATATTTTAAAGATAAAAATATTTTGAAAGGAATTTAGTGATAGTTATTAACGAAGAAAATGAAGAAATCAACCACAGAAAGGTTAATTACAGGGTATAACATCGCAACTTGAATTGGTACAGGACACAGGTGTAAAACAGAAAAGCCAGGGCCCATTAAGGAGCTCCTGGCTTCTGGTCTCTATAGATTTTCTCAGATAATCAGCATTGCATCTCCGTAAGTTCCAAACCTGTACTTCTCCTTAACAGCAACTTTATATGCATCGAAGAGTTGATCATATCCTGCAAAAGCCGATACCATCATTAGAAGTGTTGAATAAGGGAGGTGGAAATTACTTATCATCATATCAGGTACTTTGAAGTCATATGGAGGAAAGATGAATTTATTTGTCCACCCATCGAAAGGCTTCAAATAACCATCAGTTGATACTGAACTCTCGAGCGTCCTTACAACTGTTGTACCTACTGCACAAATTCTGTATTTATTATCCTTTGCTTTATTTACAATCTCAACGGACTCATCGGTTATCCTTATTCTCTCAGAGTCGACCTTATGCTTTGTAAGATCCTCGACATCCACACTTCTGAAGTTGCCAAGCCCAACATGAAGGGTTATCTCAGCAAAGTCCACCCCTATTATCTCAAGCTTTTTTAATAACTCACGGCTAAAGTGCAGTCCGGCAGTGGGAGCCGCTACAGCTCCTTCATGTTTTGCAAAGATAGTCTGATACCTCTCATTATCTTCTGGTTCAACAGGTCTGTTTATAAATTTTGGAAGCGGAGTCTCTCCCAGGCTGTATAAGGTCTGCTTAAACTCTTCATATGTTCCGTCAAACAAAAACCTGAGAGTCCGTCCACGTGAAGTTGTATTGTCAATTACTTCTGCCACCAGAAGATCATCCTCACCAAAATAGAGTTTATTCCCTATTCTTATTTTCCTCGCAGGATCCACCAATACATCCCATAAACGCTGTTCCCTGTTTAATTCCCTCAGAAGAAAAACCTCTATTTCAGCTCCGGTTTTCTCCTTATTTCCGTATAGTCTGGCCGGAAATACCTTGGTGTTATTAAAGACCAGCACATCGTTTTCTCGAAAATACTCAATTATATCCTTAAATATTTTATGCTCGAGTTCCCCTGTTTTTCTGTTGACAACCAATAACCTCGATTCATCCCTGTTTTCAGTCGGATAGAGCGCAATAAGTTCCTGTGGCAGATTATACCTGAATTGTGATAATTTCATAATAAAATAATAACCATTTTGATTTAAAGAATTCCTTTATACGTAAAAAAATCAAATTTGTTTCATCATAATGAATTTTATTTTGTGATGATGATGTAAGATCTTTATACTGGCAAAATATATTTGTAAGAAAACACTTCTGTTCTAAAATTGTTCTGCTGATCCTGAACCTCTATTGCTTCATCTGATCAACATATTCCTGGAATTTATCAATTTCATAAGCTTTATTAACCTGATAAGGACCAATTGCAGTTCTTTCGAGTGAAGACAAATAACCTCCGCTTTTAAGCGCCAGCCCGATATCACGTGCAAAAGAACGGATATAAGTCCCTTTACTGCAAACAACTCTTACCTTAATCACCGGAAGATTAAATGATATCAATTCGATCTCCCTGAAATAAACTGTCACAGGCTCGAGTTTTTTCTCAACTCCCTGCCTGGCATATTCATATGCTCTCTTACCGGCAATAAGTTTCGCAGAAAAGATAGGTGGGATCTGCATCTGCTGTCCAATGAATCCATTCAATGCATTCCGTGTCAGATCCTCAGTAATGTGTTCTGTAGGATATTGTTCATCAGTTTCTGTTTCCAGATCAAACGATGGAGTTGTCGCTCCAAGGTGAATAGAAGCGACATATTCTTTATCGAGATCCCTGAATGAATCGATCTTTTTTGTTGCTTTACCAGTACAGATTATCATCAACCCGCTTGCCAGGGGATCAAGGGTTCCTGCATGCCCGACCTTGATCTTTTTTATTCCAAGTGTACTTCGGATAATTATCCTGACCTTATTTACCAGGTCAAATGATGTCCAGTAAAGTGGCTTATTGAACAGCAGTACCTGCCCTTCTTCAAAAACAGTCGGTTTTTCAGATAACATGCAATCCCAGTAAAATTGAAAATATCCCCACAATGATACAATATACCCCGAACCAACCCAGATTTCCTTTTTTTACCAGATTTATCATCCATTTACATGCGAAATACCCCGAGATAAAGGCTGTAACAAAGCCAGCCATGATAACCATTATAGAGGTTCCTTCAGTACTAAAATCGCCCGATCTCATTTCAACAATATTTGCTCCGATTATTGGAATCAGAACCATCAGGAATGAAAATTTTGCGATATCCTTCTTATTGTTTCCCAGCATCATACCTGTGGCAATAGTCGCTCCTGAACGTGAGATGGCAGGAAGAATCGCAAATGCCTGTGCAAGCCCTATAATAAATGAATCCAAAAAGCTTATGGGCCTCTCTTTTGGCTTTATGATAAGGGTTAATAATAACAGGAGAGCACTTATGATGAATTGTATTCCCAATGATATCATATTACCTGTGAAATAGTTCTCAGCTATTTCCTTAAGAAAGAATCCTGCGATGGCTGTAGGAATCATTGATATTATTATCTTAACAATATAGCTTGTCTCTTCATTCCAGCGAAACCTGAAAAGCCCTTTTGTAAGATCAGCTATCTCCTTCCACAGGACAAGAATTGTACTTAGAACTGTTGCTCCGTGAACTGCAATAGAAAAATAGAAGTTAGCCTCCGGCTCAATACCGAAAAGGTACTTTCCCAATTCAAGATGCCCTGAACTGCTAACGGGTAAGAATTCTGTGAGTCCTTGAATAAGGCCAAGTATAATTGCTTCAAGCCAGTTCATATTAGTGGGATATTAGTTAATTATTTATCAATCACTTTTAGGAGGTTAACGAAACTGAAAACAAATTTCAGTCAGGATAAGTTTAAAAAATATATGAAAAGTGAGATTTTATTCTTTGCCTCTCTCCCCTGGTTTTTTCATAATTGCCCAGATCTCAAATATAAATCCGGCCAGCACGACTATCGGAGCGAGTGTTATTCTCCTGAAACTGAAAATAGCATCACTGAATTTATCGGGGTTATCTGATTTACCTCCCAGCATCAGCAGGAAACCGATAATGATTATCACGAATCCGATAGCCAGGAGTTTATAATTCTCCCTGCCAAGTGCAAAGTTTAATTTTTCCCTATTTTCGCTCTTATTACTCATAATTTATCAAAAATAAAGTTGGTCCTCTGAAATACTCAGATACCTGTTTACAGAAAAAAATGTTGAAATTATATTAATCAGGACTCCGGTTATGATTAAAAAAACACCCAGAAGGATAAGCAGATTCGTGCTTTCAAAAGTAAACATCAGGAAGAACTCTTTCTCAATAAGATAAAGAAGTCCCATTAACAATCCCATTGCAAGCAGTGCGGCCATCAGTCCCTGAAAAGCGCTCTGAACGAGAAAAGGTCTGCGGATAAAGGACCTGGTTGCTCCAACCAGCTGCATAGTCCTGATAATAAACCTTTTTGAATAGACTGACAATCTGATTGTATTATTTATTATAGTTAAAGCTATCAGGAACAGAAAAGTACTGATCACAAGAAGAAAAAAACTGATCTTCCTGACGTTCTCATTAATCAGAAATAACAGTGATTCCTGATAATATACCTCCTTCACGAACGGGTATTCCAGAACGTATTTTTCAATTTTTGCAACACTGTCGGGACTTGTATAATTGGCATAGAGGTATACATCTATTGATGGGGGAAGGGGGTTATCTCCAAGGAAATTAATGAAATCCTCACCAAGATCCTCCTTCATTTTTACAGCCGCCTCATCTTTGGAAACATATTCGGTTGATTTAACATATAACTTCCCATCAAGATCCTTCTGCAGCATCCTTATGTCTGCCTCTTTGGCATCATCGCTGAGCATCACCGAAAATGAAAGGCTCTCGCGAAAATAGTCCGACAGTTCCTTGGCATTGATAAGCACCAACCCCAGGACACCAAGAAGAAATAAAACCAGGGAGACGCTTATTACAAGTGTAAGATAAGAGCTCCTAAGCTTTGTCTTGGATAATCCGGTCTCGCTATTCTTCAATCCCAAAAAATATTAATTTAAAAATGACGTAATTATCTATTCCACGATAGTTATCCATCCATGTGTATCGGATTCATCGCCACACTGGATAGCAACAAGCTTATTGTAGAGCTTCATAGAGTCCTTTCCGGGTTGTCCGTCCTTGCAATACTTGTAGATCATATTTTTGTCAGGATCCACAATTTTTGCTATCGGGCTTATTACTGCAGCGGTACCGCAAGCTCCGGTCTCAACAAAAGTGGCAAGCTCTTCAACAGGCACCTGCCGCCTTTCTGTCTTCATACCCATATCCTGTGCGATCTCTATAAGGCTCATATTGGTAATTGAATTCAATATAGATTCCGATTTGGGCGTGATATAGGTGTTATCCTTTATACCGAAAAAATTAGCGGGTCCGCATTCATCTATATACCTCTTTTCCTTTGCATCCAGGAAGATAGTACTGGCATATCCGCCGTTGCGGGCTGCAATAACCGCTCTCATGCTTGCTGCATAGTTTCCTCCTACCTTAAATACTCCGGTTCCAAGAGGAGCCGCTCTGTCATAATCCCTGCAAATCAACATATTTACAGGCTTAATGCCTTCTTTAAAATATGGTCCGACAGGGGTAACAAATACCAGAAACGTATATTCATGGGAAGGTTTTACACCGACCTCAGCGCCACTTCCAAACAACAAGGGTCTGATATAGAGTGAAGCTCCTGATCCGTATGGAGGAACAAATTTCCTGTTCATCCCTATCACTTTAAAGATAGCATCCCTGAACATCTCCTCAGGCACAACAGCCATCTTGATCCCTTCAGCTGAAGACATCATCCTTTTAGCATTCTCCTGCCAGCGGAACAGCCTTATCTTTCCATCTTTTCCCATATAAGCCTTCAACCCTTCAAATGCTTCCTGTCCATAATGAAGGCCGGTTGCAGCCATGTGAATATCAATATATTCTGAAGATGAGATTTCCGGTTTTCCCCACATTCCGTCCTTATATACACTCCGGATATTATAATCCGTTTTTACGTATCCAAACGGGAGATTCTTCCAGTCAAGCAGTTCCATAATAATTCCTAATTAAAGATGACACAAAAGTACATTATTAAAACAAATTTTATATACTTTTTATTGCAGAAATTGGATTATTCCAGAGATGCTCTGAGTCCTTCAACCTGATCCTCCGCTGAAACACTCCTCAGAAGTCTGGCAGTTTCTGTCCTGAACTGGTGATCAAACAGATAATTCTTCTGAAATTCAATCCAATTATTCCTGTCAATATGTTTGCCATATTCAGATAACTCCCTGAAAAGCTTTTCAGTAAGTTTAACATAATCAACACGGCCTAGATAATCATATCGTGCATCATGGAGAATATAATCCAGCCTGGTCTCAGGAGCTTCTGAAAATGAGTTTTTAATAATCCTGTTAACAACATCCGTATTTTCCCTGGCAAAACCATACCTGGGTAACACCTCCTCCACCAGATGCAATGCTGCTTCCATCGGCTTTTCATAATCAGTAATATACCCTGTCAAAAGGAAAACGGAAGCGAGCTTCAGATTGACATATTCTTCTTCAGACAGTTTCTCTGCATTGGATATAAGATCAACCTGGGCACATATATTCTTTACAAGCGAGGAATTGTGAAAATAAAGATTAGGAGGTGCATTATCATCAAACATTTTAATAATCATTTCCTCTATATCCTGCAGCTTGATAATCTGTAATTTTACGGTAAAAATCCTGTTAGGCCCTCCGTTTTCATCGCATAATTCAGGAATAATTCCACTAACAAAATACATTTCAATCTCTCCCTTATACTTTACCGGCATTCTGCCGCGGTATTCACAAGTGAAAAATTCCTTAACGAATTCATAAGTCGTACCTGAGATATTTATTTTCCCTGCATCGCCCGACGACTCCATCCTGCTTGCAGTATTTACAGTATCACCCCAGATATCGAATGACAGTTTTTTCTGGCCAACAACCCCAGCAACAACAGTACCTGTATGGATCCCTATCCTTATATCCCAGAATTTCATCCCCTCAAGGTCGGACCCCTGCTTGAGCCTTGTCATATATGCTTTCATCTCTAGTGCAGCAAGAATGACCTCAACAGGATTTGTCCTGTTCTTTTCCGGAATACCCCCGGCACACATATAGGCATCACCGATAGTCTTGATCTTTTCGATACCATATTTTTCAACAACAGAATCGAAGTAGAAAAAGAACTTATCAAGCTCATCGATAAGCAGCTCAGGATTCATCTCTTCCGCTATCTTGGTGAAGCCCTGAATATCTGAAAACAAAACGGTAACAAAATTGTACTTGATCTTGGCCGACTTCCCCTTAGCCAGAATATCATCAGCAGTGTTTTTAGGAAGTACATTTGCGAGCAGAGCTTCCCGCTTTTGCCGTTCCGAGATTAACTCTTCATTTTTCTTGTCAAGCAGCTGTTCAAGCAGATTCAGCTTTCGGCTGTCCCGCAATCTCATAAACACATACAAGGCAAGAATTATCAACTGGAAAATTATCCAGTAAATTAAATTTAACCTTATGCAATATGCTATAACCAGTTTTCCTGCTATTTCTCATTCCAAATTTAGCACTTAAAACAGTCTGGTCAAAAGGAAAGCTCATTTTTACTATTTTTGCAAGCTAAAGCAGCTATTATTGATGAAATTAGTCTTCGCCTCCAACAACAAGCATAAAATAAGGGAAATCAATCATATCCTTGATGACAGGATAACCCTGCTTAGCCTCAGCGATATAAATATTCTGGAAGAGATTCCGGAAGATGAACCTCTCATCGAAGGGAATGCCCTGTTTAAGGCAAGGTACGTTTACAATGCAACCGGTCTGAACGTTTTTGCAGATGATACCGGTCTGGAAATAGAAGCACTCAATGGTTTGCCAGGGGTACATTCAGCCAGATTTGCCGGTGAGAACAAGGATTCTTCTGCCAACATTTCAAAAGTCCTCTCAATGCTCAAAGGGATCACCAACAGGAAAGCCCGGTTCAGAACCGTTATAGCCCTGATTTTTGAAGGTAAAGAATACCTTTTTGAGGGAGTTGCATCAGGAACAATTATCGATGATAAAAGAGGCAATGAAGGTTTTGGCTATGATCCTGTTTTTTTGCCTGAAGGCAGGGAGTTTACATTTGCACAAATGGACCTTTCTGAAAAAAATAAAATTTCACACAGGGCAATAGCTTTTGAAAAATTAAAAGAGTTTTTACGTCAACACACCCTGTCGGATATTAGATAGAAAAATATACTATTTGTTTCTCAGTGATGAAGTTACCGGTAATAGCAGCATTATTTCTATTTACCCTGAATCTGTACAGTCAGACACCGGTTGGATCCTGGTCTGACCACCTCAGTTATAGTACAGCCAGAAGCATCGCAGTGGGCACAAAAGAGGTATTTGTATCAACTGGATCATCAGTAATTATTTACAATAAGGAGTATTCAGAACTGAAAAAAATGTCAACCACCAGCGGGCTGACAGAAACAGGTATCAGTTCAATCGCATGGTCGGAGGAATCAAGTGCCCTGGTGATCGGATATACCAGCACAAATGTTGATCTTTTTTTAAACAATGCCATCGTCAATATCCCTGATATTCTTAACAAATACATCCCGGGAAAGAAAGAGATCAACAGGATAAGAACAGCCGGAAAATACGCATACCTGGCTTGCAGTTTCGGTGTTGTAGTAATTGATATCATCAGGAAGGAGATCTATGATACCTGGAAACCAGGCCCGGGTACCGACAACAATGAGGTTCTGGATATTTGTTTCGGAAAGGGTAACATTTATGCTGCTACTGAAACAGGAGTCTATTTTGCGCCTCTTTCACAACAGGGTTTGTCATATTTCGGTAACTGGAACCTCCTCAACTCGCTGCCTGATCCCTGGGGAAGATATAACGCGGTTGTATACTCAGGCGGGAAACTATACGCAAACAAAATCGATCCTATGGCTGCCGGTGATTCCATTTTTGTCGCGGATCAGACTGCAATCCTCTTCTCGTACATATCCGGGGTTTTTAACTATTCAATGGATCAGGGCACAGAAGGATTCACAGTATCTTCAGGGTCATCAGCCAGATATTTTGGTTCTGACGGCACTCTCAGAAAGACAATAAACACATATCCGTTTGCAATCCCAAATATAATGCAATCAGTTTCCGATGAAGGCAGCATCTGGATTGCTGACATTAATTCAGGCCTGGTCAGAGGCGTGAACATGACTGATTTTTTAATGCTTAATCTACCCGGACCAGTCTCAAATAAAGCATTTCATATTTCATCCTTTTCGGGGAAAACGGTGATCTGCGGTGGGGGCACTGACAACTCCTGGGAAAACCTCGGGATACCTTTCCAGGTCTCGATCCATAAGGAGAAGAACTGGAACCATCTGACAGGAAATAATGTGAATGATGCCATAAGATCAATTATTGATCCGGATGATGAGAATCATCTGTTCGTATCAACATGGGGCGGAGGCCTGCTTGAATACATGGATAACAATCTCATTAACCGGTTCACTGAGGCAAATTCGCCACTCCAGTCAATAATCCCCGGGAAACCCTATGTGCGAATATGCGGACTTGCAATGGACAGGGATAAAAATCTCTGGATAACACAGTCCGGGGTTCCCGGCAGCATAAAGGTCCTTAAGAAAGATGGCAGCTGGATAGCTAATTCCCTGACAATTGATGCCCCGGTTATTGGGGATCTCATAATTACAAGGTCAGACTATAAATGGATCATTCTGCCTGAGGGACATGGTCTCTTTATCCTCGATGACAATAAAACACCTGATGTGTCGGGAGATGACAGATACAAAAGACTTGTGGTGAAAGATACTGAAAACCAGATAGCCTCATCTGTATTTTCCATTGCTGAAGACCTTGACAGAAATATTTGGATAGGTACTGAACAGGGCCCTCTGATCTACTACAATCCAGACAGGGTTTTTAATGATGATCTGAGGGCAAACAGAGTCAAGGTACCACGGAATGATGGTTCAGGATTATCTGACTATCTTCTGAAATCCGAGACAGTGACTTCGATTGCCGTTGACGGAGCCAACAGGAAATGGCTGGGCACATCTGGTTCAGGGGCATACAATGTTTCACCTGACGGGACAACTCAGCTTAAAACCTTCAATGAACAGAACAGCCCTATCCTCTCCGATTCCATTATCAGTATCTCCGTTGATAATAAGACAGGGGATGTGTGGTTTGGGACCTCCAGAGGAGTTCAGTCCTACAGGGGTAATGCCACCGCAGGTGGTGAGAAATTTACAAATGTGTACGCTTTCCCGAATCCGGTAAGGGAAGATTTCTCAGGAAATGTTACGATCACAGGCCTTATAAAGGATACCCAGATAAACATTACCGATATCAGCGGAAATCTTGTTTTTAAAACTATTTCCGACGGAGGAGCGGCAACATGGGATCTTAAAACATACAACGGAAAACATGTTGCAACCGGTGTATATCTGATCTTCTGTGCAAGCAGTGACGGTTCTGAAGCTTTTGTCACTAAGATTCTTGTAATAAGATAATGACTAATCAGTTATAAGGCTCTGGATTCGCTCAATCTGAAGCTGTTTATTCACCTCTCTCAGGCTCCTGGCAGTTTTGGTAAAATACTGGTGCCCTGAAATGAATTTTACCTGCAGCTTATTCCAGTCATTTAGTGATTTCATCTTATCCTGGGCTTTCAGCTCCTCATAAAGGGTATTTGAAACAGGAATGAAATCACTCCTGCCCAGGTAGTCAAGATCTGAATCGCAGATAATACTTTCCAGAAGGTCCTTTGGCTTCGGAGGAAGTTTGGTTGACATTATTACAGAACAGATCCTTTCAATCTGATCAGGTGAATAGTTATACTTAGGAAGCATCTCCCTGGCAATCTGTGTACCGAAAAATTCATGATTGTCATAACCAATAGTATGGCCGACATCATGAAATAAACCAGCAGTTTTCAATAGCAGGATCTCCTCATCGGAACAACCCTCTCCCCAGCCTATAAGCTCCACTTCGGTAACCACATCAACAGTATGCTTTACATTATGATAAAACAGGTTCTCAGGTAATTCCTTCTCAAGCTTGTCCAGAATGATCTCCTGGATGTCAGTGAACTGGATCAGACCTAATTTGATTCGGAAAGCATCATTCGGAAAAACACCCTCTCCTCTTTGCGAGAATTCGGGTTTAAGGCCGTTTACCCTGAACATCTGAAGGTCTCCCTTGTATTTAACCGGCAGTTTACCAAAGTATTCACAATTGAAAAACTCCTTTACAAGTTCATATGTCATCACTGAAATCAATATTGTCCCATAATCAGAGACAGCTTCAATCCGGCTTGTAGTATTAACAGTATCGCCCTTGATGTCATAACTGATCTTCTTCTTACCTGATACATTAGCTGTGACAGGACCAGTATGAATTCCAATTTTCAACTCCCAGATCCGCTCATTACCTCTTTTATATTTCTCAAATATCCTGAGAAAGTTGCTCATCTCCATGGCAGCCATCACAACATCAACGGGGTTTGTAATATTCTTTACCGGGATGCCTCCTGCACACATAAAGGTATCTCCGATGGTTTTAATCTTTTCAATTTTGAACCGGGAAGCAATGGCCTCAAATTCAAAGAGAATTTCATCAAGCTCATCCATCACTTCAGAAGAATTCATCCCTTCAACCAGCTTTGAAAAACCTCTGATATCTGCCATAAGGACAGTGGCCATATTGAATTTGAGAGAAACCTCCTTTTTCTCAGTTTCACGGATATCCTTAAGAAGGTCAGGAGAAAGCTTTTCATTAAGAGACCTGAATCTTTCATTCTCCCTGATCAGCTTTTCATTCAATTTCTCCAGCTTTCGTATACTCTCCTCGAGCTCCTGGTTTTGCTTAACAAGCCTGGCAATTCTTTTTAAAACTTCTTCATCATTACTTACTGACATATAAAAGGAGATTAACGAGTAAATATAATAAATTACACTGAGTTTTTCCGGGAAATGGACCAGCGAAGAAAATCAATACCTGAGTATCATTAAAGTTCCAATAATCTTAATTTTGAACAATAATCATTTTATTATGATCGAAAAAACCAGGGGAATAATCCTACATCAGATCAAATATACCGATTCAGGTATTATTGCCCAGTTGTACACCAGAAAATTCGGGAGGCAATCCTTTCTAATAAGGGGAATGAGGAACAGGAAATCCGGTAAACACAATATCCTCTTCCAGCCCATGTTCATTCTCGATCTTGAGATCAGCTATAAGGAATCCAGGAGATGAATGTACTAAAAGAGTTTTCCGTATCCTACTCCCCTTATGATATCTATTCCGATATCAGAAAGAGCAGCGTAGCTATTTTCTAGGGGAGGTCTTAACATCAGTACTAAGAGAGGAGAGCTCTCACGAAGAGCTGTTTGACTATATTGAAAAATCGATAATATATTTCGACAGGAGCAGCGGCAGCTTTGCCAATTTTCATATTGCATTTCTTGCAGGACTGAGCAGTTATCTCGGATTTGAACCGGGAACCAGGGATGATCCCGACGATTCCTTCTTCGACATGACCAATGGTATATTTGTACCGTTACCTCCGGTTCATGGCATTTATGCTAACCCGAGATTTCTGAAATACTGTCACAGGTTTTTCTTGCTTCCTACGACAGTATAAAAGATATAGTTTTAACAGGCTCACTTCGAAATGAAGTACTTGATACACTGATCAGATACTACTCGTTACATCTATCCGGACTAAAGAAAATCAACTCCCTGGCGGTGCTAAAGGAGGTATTCAGTTAGACATATTCTTATTCTAAGGAAGTTTTTATATATCTTTAAATATCAATTTGATCATATATGCCTATTATTCCCTCTATAATCAACTGGCTGAATGTTAAGCGCATAAATCAGATAGAGCTGTTCAAGAAATATCCTCATGAGACCCAGGAGGAAACACTTTACCGGCTCCTGGCAAAAGCTGCGTCAACCGAGTGGGGGCAAAAATATCATTACTCATCAATTACTTCTGTTAAAGAATACCAGGCCAGATTTCCTGTCCAGACATATGAAGATATAATAACATATGTTGAGAGGCTCCGGAGGGGCGAGACAAATCTTCTCTGGCCGGGTGAGATAAAGTGGTTCGCAAAATCTTCAGGAACTACCTCAACAAAAAGCAAATTCATACCTATGAGCCGTGAGGCTCTTGAAGATTGTCATTACAGGGCAGGGAAGGATATTCTGGTCCTGTATACAATGCAACGACCTGAAACGCATATCTTTTCAGGAAAAAGCCTTACCCTCGGAGGAAGTCATAAAATAAACCAGTTCAGCAATGACTCATTATATGGGGATCTCTCGGCTATCCTTATTGAGAATGCACCATTCTGGGTAGATATTATCCGTACCCCAAAACAAAAGATCGCCCTCCTGGAAGATTTCCAGGAAAAACTGGATCTTATCACAAGGACTACTGTCAATGAAAATGTTACCAGTATATCGGGAGTACCTTCATGGTACCTGGTCCTGATCAAACAGATACTCGAATATACTGGAAAAACAAACCTGATGGATGTATGGCCAAATCTTGAAGTCTTTTTTCATGGCGGGATAAGCTTTACACCCTATCGTGATCAGTTCAAAAAGCTGATTGTATCCGATCAGATGAACTATATGGAAACCTACAATGCTTCAGAGGGATTTTTTGGTATCCAGGATGATCCGGAAAGATTCGATATGCTGCTGATGCTCGACTATGGCATTTACTATGAATTTATACCGGCAGACAAGATCTCCTCTGGCTCTGCACCTGCATACACTCTGGCAGAAATTGAAGAAGGGGTGCACTATGCAATCATCATTTCCACAAATGGCGGATTGTGGAGATATATGATGGGCGATACTATAGTTTTTACCTGCCTCAACCCTTACAGATTCAGGATCTCAGGCCGCACAAAACACTTTATTAATGTCTTTGGCGAGGAGGTGATAATTGATAATGCTGATAAAGCTATTGAGAAAGCCTGTAAGGAAACTGGTGCACTAATAGCTGAATATACCGCCGGACCGGTGTTCATGAACACAGAATCAAAAGGTTTTCATGAATGGGTCATCGAATTTGAAATTGAGCCTAATGACCTCAATGTTTTTGTTGATATTTTGGACAATACCCTTAAGTCAGTCAATTCCGATTACGAAGCTAAAAGATACAAGGATCTTAATCTTGGCAGACCCTTATGCTGGTCGGTCCCACAGGGTACTTTCAATAAGTGGCTCCGGAACAGGAATAAATTCGGAGGACAGAATAAAGTGCCAAGGCTTTCCAATTCACGTGAATACATTGAAGGTCTCAGAGTGATTGCCGAAAATATTAAACTTTAATTCTTTTGTCAATACCTGGACAATCCATCGTCAAAAGCACATTAGACTTGCCTAACTCTTAGATTCTTTTTTATACCTCCGACTATGTCTCAATTTTTAGTAATTTTGTAGCCTGTTTCATAAAAATCCAACACCTATGCATATAGCTATTGCAGGAAATATCGGATCTGGCAAAACAACACTTGCAGGATTACTTGCAAAACATTATGGCTGGACCCCAAATTATGAGGATATAGATGACAATCCGTATCTCAATGATTTTTATGAAGATATGCAACGCTGGTCGTTTAACCTTCAGATTTACTTCCTGAACTCCCGGTTCAGGCAGATCCTTGAAATCAGGAAATCAGACCAGACGATTGTACAGGACCGCACCATTTATGAAGATGCATTTATTTTTGCGCCAAACCTTCATTCCATGGGATTGATGTCAACACGGGACTTTGAAAACTACTCCACCCTCTTTAAGCTTATGATCTCGCTTGTTAAACCGCCTGACCTCCTGCTCTACCTCAGGGCTTCAGTGCCCACCCTGGTGAACCAGATTCAGAAAAGAGGCAGGGAATATGAAAGCTCCATTCGTATTGATTATCTGAAAAGGCTGAATGAAAGATATGAAGCATGGATGGAATCGTACGACCTGGGAAAGGTCCTCATTGTTGAAGCTGATCATTATAACTTCCCCAACAACAACGATCATCTGAGCGAGGTTATTGACAAGATCAACGCTGAACTTCACGGATTGTTTTAGTATCCGGAGAAACCCAAATGAGCCCCTCCGGCTATAATTCATCCCTTTTATTTTATTTCTGCTTTCGTTGCCGGAGACAATGAAACCTGAACATAATTTTGCGTGTTGAGATACTTATTTGCAACAGATTTTATATCAGCCAGGGAATAGGAATTAATCCTGTTTTGATACTCATCAAATGTCTGTAGTTTATCACCTGTAATAAGATGATTCTGAAGGAGTGACAACCAGAACCCATTTTCCTTGAGCTTGGTTTCACGTTCCCGTATCAGAGTTTCTTTCACTTTATTTAGATCAATCTCTGCCGGTCCGTCTTTTTTAATCTTTCCCATCTCATCCAGAACAGTCTTAGAGAGCTTTTCAATATTTTCCGGACTGCAGCCCCATGTTGACTGGATCGTATACTTCGACCGGGGAAATTTTGAAGCGCTGCCGTTAATGCTCACCCCATACACTCCTCCCTGGTCCTCACGCATAGATTCTCTGCATTTGATGGCAAGGATATTCATCAGCATGGTAAATCCCAGACGGTCCTTATCATTCCATTTGAAATCTCCCTTCCAGACCATAGCCACTGAGCTCTGTGGTTCAGAGTTTTTAGGAACATCAACATTTACCAATCCTTTCGGGAAACCAGGGGTCACATCCTTCCATGTTTCCTTCCTTTTAATTGAAGGCAGCCCTCCGATGTATTTCTCAAGAAGGGGAATAACCTCATCTATCTTGAAATTTCCTGCCATCAGATATGTGAAATCGCTGGCATCTGCAAAACGGTCCCTGAAGATATTAACAGACCTGTCCAGATTAACCTGGTCGATCTGAGCTTCAGATGGCACTCCGATTACCCTGGGTGAATTTAGTGAAATGATCTTTGACAGAGTGTCCTGGAAAATAACCTGAGGATTTGACCTCATGGGCTTTATCATGTTACGGATTTTGGAGATCAAACCGTTATAAGCGTTTTCATCCCTCCTGATCTTTGTAAAATAAAGATAATTAAGCTGAAGCATTGTCTCGATATCCTTTGGTGAACAGGCGCCGCTGACTCCTTCATTTAGTTCATTAATATAGGGACTCAGCCTGGCAGTATTACCTGATAATTTCTTCTGTAATCCTGTAAAATCATAATCCCCGAGACCACTCTGTGTGATAATTGCCGTGGCAAGGTTGGCTGACATGATATCGCTGTCGGGATATAACGATGTACCTCCCGGGCTATAGGCTGACAGGACAATTTCATCATTTTTAAAGTCCGTTGATTTCAATAGCATTCGAACACCGTTCGCAAACGTCAGCTCGGTATAACCGAACTTCTTGTCATCATACCTCTTAACTACTTTGGAAGCAACAGGCAATGCCTCCAGCAGTGGAACATCGGAAACTGCATCTACATAGGTTTCAATTTTTTTTGATTTTACGCCCATGATGATCTCCTTTACCTTCTCCTCTGTGGGAACTCTTACACCTTCTTTTTCCTGGGCTGTAATGAGTGCAACCATATTCTTATCAGTGGTCCATGTCTTTCCAAGGCTATTGATCTCTTCAAGAGTAATATCCGGAAGATATCCGCTTGTTATCTCAAACTCTTTCTGAATTCCGGGTATACATTCTCTATCCAGATAATTTCTGATATACTCATCCGCATATGAGTCTGATTCTGTTTTATCGGACTCTTTTGCCATTTTTTCATACATTGACAGCAGATCTTTCTTTTCTCTGTCAAGTTCAGTGGCAGTAAACCCAAACTGTCGCACTCTTTCATTTTCAGTGAGCACAACATCAAGGCTATTCTCAATCTGGTTCTCCTTAGCTCCGACTGACAATGAATAAACATCAACAGAACGCCCGATAAAAGATCCGTAGCCCGCTCCGGCATATATGAAAGGAGATTCAGGCTTCTGACCAATTTCCTGTAGCCGGTTATTTAACATCCCGGTATATAAAGTTCTCATCAGCTGATTCCGGTAGTCACCGAAAGTTATATTTTCCGCAGCCGGATGCTTAAAGAAAACTGTAGCATTAAAGCCTGAAGCTTCCTTGTCAGTGACAATACTTATGAGTGGTTCACTGTTGTCAGGGACCGGAAATTCAACTCTCACAGGAGGATTGATAGCTTTGGGGATTCTGCCAAAATGTTCCTTAATCTTACTTTCAGCCAGTACAGGATCAATATCACCAACCACTACTACAGCCATCAGATCGGGACGATACCATGATGAATAGAATTTTCTAAGAGTATCGTAAGGGAAGCTTTTAATAATGTCCATTTTGCCTATCGGAATTCTTTCAGCATATTTTGATCCCTTAAGGATAACCGGGATATATTTTGCCTGCATGCGGTCATCCGCTCCCAGGCCCATCCTCCACTCCTCCTCTATCACACCTCTCTCCTTGTCGATCTCAGTATTCTCCATGCTAACCTCATGGGCCCAGTCTTCAATCACCTGGAAACCCCGATTGATCCACTCAATACTGTCGGTGGGAACCTTAAGCATATATACTGTCTGGTCAAAACTGGTAAAAGCATTGAGCTCAGCACCAAATTTCACACCCATCTCCTCTAGCATACTCACCATCTTATTGCTCGGAAAGTTCTTTGTCCCGTTGAAACACATATGCTCACAAAAATGAGCAAGACCCTGCTGTGCATCAGTTTCGCAAATTGAACCTGCATTTATTGCCAGCCTCATTTCCATTCGCTGCTCGGGCTTCGTATTCTGCTTAATATAATATGTCAGTCCGTTATCAAGCCTTCCGATTTTAATATTGGGATCTGGTGGAATCGCTTTATCCTGACCAGGTGTCTGGGCTATACTCACTTGGAATATGAACCCGGAGAGAATTATCGCATAAAGAAGTCTTAAAGTTTTCATTGAATCAATTTTAAAGAATAATCAGATTTTTGGATTTCGACCCTGGACTAATCAATAAGCTAGCTGCCAGGGTGAGATTGAAGAATTCGCAACAGTAAATTTAGTTATTTCCATAATAACGCACAACAGAGTGAATTGTTTTAAATTTAACCATATGGATGACTGGATTAACAACGATAGAGTCCCTGTTTCTTAATGAAAATCAAATACACATTTTAAAAAGGAGGCAAAGCTTAAGATGAGAGAAAACATCAAATATGGTTTCAAGGGAGAGTAGATTAAGATTTGATCAGAAATAAACCTTACTTCTGCCTACAGTTTTGTAACTTGCGTCATAAAGCAGAATTCTGCACTTTAAATTCCATAAATTCACAAATACAAAAACTTATGAAAACAAAAAAAATCCAGTTATCAACCAAAATAGTAAGGATTTTTTCATTTTTACTGTTGCTGGCTGCGTTTGTTCAGTGCTCCGGACCTACTGGACCAATGGGACCACAGGGATATGACGGACAGGATGGTTTGGATGGGATCAATTATACCCGTTCAGTAATCTATGATGTTGATCCTTCTGAATGGATTGGCGATCTTGATGGATATAATACATCGCTTAATGTACCGGAAATTACTGAAGACATATATTACACAGGAGCGGTATTGGTTTACAGATTATTTGAGACAGAACCGAAAAGTTTCAATCTTCTGCCTTATACCTATGTGGATAATGCTTTAGCGATCTATATGGACTTTGATGCCTTTGTTGGAAGCATTTATCTGACCTATAAAGAAGTTTTTGATGGGTTTAACGACACTCCTGCACCTGCAGATCTGATTTCGTTTAAAATAGTTATTATAGAGGGGATCCCCTTAGCCACATTAAAAACTATGGTAAATGTCAATGATTTTGCTGCAGTTTCTAAAATGTTTAATCTGAATAAGGGAACAGGTGCGATCAATTGAATTTTATGTCAGGCAAATTATAAACAGTTATAATGAAATCGTTTTTCCCGGACATAAAAATTGAGGTCATCTTCAGAGAATTGAAAAGTATATTCTGAGAAAAAAGTAAGAGCCGTAATTCTTCTGAGATCAACCTATCTCTGAAATTGCGGCTTTTATTTCATGCCAACTGCTTTCACTCATTTTAGCCCCAAGGACTTCAATTACCTTTCCAGCCAATAGTGATCCATACTGACCGCAGACCTCAAGATTCTTATGCATGGAATAACCATAAAGGAAACCTGCTGCATAAAGATCACCAGCGCCTGTAGTATCTTTTAAATCAACATTAACTGTTCCGACCTTAATGATCTCGGAATCTCTCTTAATCCAGGAGCCTTCCCCGCCCACTTTGATAACAGCAACTTCACAGACCTTTGAAATTGCATCCAACGCTCCTTCCGGCTCCAGACCGGTATAAGCTTTCGCCTCCTCCTCATTGGCAAAGAGTATATCGACGTATTTTTCAACAATTTCCCTGAATTCAGTCAGTTTTGATTCAACAACATTATAGCTCGCCAGATCCAGGGCTATTTTCATATTTTCATTCCTGGCGAACCGGCATGCGGCATCAACAAGAGGCTTATTGTAGATTAGATATCCTTCAAGATAAAGCAGATTATGTCCTTTGAAATCTATGGGATTCAGATCTTCAGCGTTAAGATCAACTGCTGCACCAAGGTGCGTGGCAAAGGTTCTCTCTGAATCCTTTGAAATAAGGGCAACGGCAGTTCCTGTTGATGAATCTCTTCTGGTAAGTATGGTCAGTATTCCGGCTTTTTTGAGATCATTTTCAAAGAAGTCGCCAAGATCATCTTTACCTATTGAACCAATAAATTCAGTTGTCACTCCCAGCATTGAGAGACCATGGATTGTATTTGCAGCTGATCCGCCTGAGGAAAGACTCCGGCTAAAATGTTCAGTCTCTTTTTTTACTAATTCTGATTTAACATTATCAACAAGTTGCATGCTGCCTTTAGGAAGGGAGAACTTTTCAAGAACAGTATCATCAGGAATTAAAGTCATTACATCTACCAATGCATTGCCAATACCGAGGATTTTATACATAATAAAAAAATTTCCCAAATATATTGCTTTATTCGCCAAAAGCCCTTATTTTCGCCCTTCGAAAAAAGCAAGCGTTCTATTAAATATTTTCCTCATTAGTTCAATTGGTCAGGACTGTCCCTGGTAACCGGGATTTATCCTAAGGCCGGAAATATTGAATGAGAACTGACATAATCCTCAGTAGCTCAGTTGGTTAGAGCAACGGACTGTTAATCCGTGGGTCGTAAGTTCGAGTCTTACCTGGGGAGCCACAAAAACGCAAAAAGCCTTGATACACAATCGTATCGAGGCTTTTTTATTTATGGCCAATGAACCTCTGCTGTAATAACCCAGGTCAAATCCGGTCTAAAGGACTGCTATTTATTAACATTCAGACGTTTTTAATTATGTGCCACAGTGATTACCAGTTTTCCTTTGTGGACTCCCTTACCAAAACGCCTGAATGCATCAGGAACCTCATGCAATTTATAGGGGCCATCAATAACTGGTTTTATTCTTCCTGCTTCAAAGAGCTCATTCATGTAAGCCAAATCCTTGTTTGGCTTAAGAGCAACTATACAAATTTTCTTTTTACTGATTATGGAAATCAACGGCATAAGGAAAAAAGCCTGAAGAAGCCGGCCCATAGCTCCCCCTACAGTGACATAAATTCCATTGCGACTTAATGCACGGGTATAATCAAATATTGAACGATTTGTCTTAACATCTAGGATCAAATCATAACTCTTCCCATTTTTAGTGAAATCTTCCTGCTCATAGTCAATGACATGATCGAAACCTATTGAACGCATCATTTCAAATTTTCCTGGGCTGTCAACTCCAGTCACTTCAACTCCATGTAATTTGGCAATCTGTACAGCAAATGTACCTACACCTCCGCCTGCACCATTAATTAAAAGTCTTTGTGCAGACTGAATCTGCCCTTTATCACTTAGCCCCTGTATCGCCAGCATTGCTGCCTGGGGTATTGCAGCTGCTTCCTCAAAGCTCATGCTTGCAGGCTTCAGGGCCAAGGCATTTTCAGGAGCGCAAACATATTCCGCGAAGCCTCCCCATTTGCCGCTAAGATCCCCATACACTTCATCTCCGGGCTGAAATCTCCTTACATTTTTGCCAACTTCTTCAATTCGTCCAGCAATGTCGGAACCAAGTATTTGTATCTTAGGTTTCAGAATTCCATTGAGGAGCCGGTTAATAAGGTCACCGCCTTCAAGGAGACCCATGTCCCAGTCATTAACTGACACTGCATAATTTTTTATGAGTACTTCATCTTCCTTGGGAATAGGCTTATCTATCTCTTTCAATTCCAGAACATCGGGTGTTCCGTATTCTGTAAAGACAATCGCTTTCATGTGATATTTTAAATCAGTGAATTGTGATCCGATATTTACCCCAAAAGAGCAGGCTTCTGCCTATCAGCTAATTATACTTCCGATGAGCGTGCAAATCATAACCAAAAAATATTTGCCAACCTGCTCTACTGTAAACCAGGCTGCCAGCTGATTTTAGTTTGGAGGTATTCTTGTCCATGAATCAGTTGCGAAAAACTCTCCGGTCTGCTTAATTAATACAAGTTCATCATTTGAATTAATTCTGATAACAAGACTGCCGCTTTGCAGAATCTCACCTTTAGGAACATCAGCCCATTTAACTGTAATAGTATTCCCCTTAATAACACCGTGTGCAACGTTTGACCAGGTTGGAGCAACAGCATCCTCTTCCCCGTACCAGAGTATTTCGTTGCCCAGCTGCCTTAGGTAGTATTTGCCACCGGCACCGCTAAAAACTCCATCGAGATTATAAACAGAATTTTCAACTTTTTTTTCATTTTGTGAAAAAGAAGTTATCGGCGTAAATGTTAACGCCAAAATGAATAGCACAAATAAATTCTTTGGTTTCATTTTAGTCTTCATTAAATTGGTTAATAATCTTTATAAGGACCTGAATTTTATTATAGCGCTTCATATTTGACTTCCTTATCTGATCTTTATTTGAACCAGATTTCCCGTTTGATTTTGATAAGAATAAATTCGTAGTTGCACCACACCCGTTTAGTGCTATCTCACAAACTAAAATTGTTAAGTTACGAAATTTTAATCTGGATTTCAAATGTTGACGTCTAAGCATAACCACCCCGGCTATGAGCAGTGGCGTGCCCAGGACCTGGGTCAGTATCCCAGGAGGCAGATATCAGAGGAGAGACAAGACATGAAATGAATTCAACAGTCTTAATATTCCCCCTTAATTACAAAAAAAGAACCGCGAATAATTCCTGCAAGTTTTGATTTTTGTTTTGCAAACTTGAATTTCACCTCCAGCTCTTTTGGTACATCCATACCTTCTGATAGTTTAAAACCCACTGCTCTTTTTTTAGGATCATTAATTGAATACATAACGTTGATTGAAAGTCCGCTCTCATAGAATACGTAAGCAATTTTTATATTCTCAACAATGAAATTTGATGTTTCCAGGGCTTTTGATAAAATTTTAATATCCCTTTCATTTTGAAGAATTTTATTGACATAGTCAAGGGTATCTTTGCTTTTGGCCGCAGGGCTGACAGTAAAATCATGATTGTATTTGTTCTTATAATACCTTGATTCGTTAGCGCGTAAACCTGCGAGTGTTTTCGAAACAGGGGATGACTCTAATCCGGCTAAAGAAACATTTTCAAAATCAACAATATTTGACATCGTATTCCTCCTTTTTTATTAAAAACCCAATTATTCAAGCCTTTTTATAGCTTATATGGTCCAGGCTAAATTTTTATAAGTATCAACCAAACTCAATAACATCTTTGATAATAATAATGTTCACCTGACTTGAATTCTGAATTGGCACCAACGGACTATAAGCTTGTAACGTGAAAGGAAATGTAAGTACCCCATTTCACCTACAGAGTAAAATTAGACACTTTCTTCTGATGAGGTCCTCCCATTTTTAGGACACTTCTAAAATAGCGTAATTTGCTTTGTGAGTAAAGATTTTCTGATTTCGTTAGATTTTTTTGAAAATGAGTAAAGTGCAGAATTTTTTCTAATGAGAATTAATTGTTTATCAAGTAGCCTTGCGAATTTTCTTATTTCTTTCTCAGTCCAAAATTTCTCAAGGTAGGTAATTATATTCTCCAGGTTTTTAAACGCTTCATCAGTCCAGATGATCTTATAGGTACTTTTCATAGACTTTTCGGGCTGTATCGTGAGAATGAACTTTACCATCTTTAAGATCTTTTAGGCCTCTTTCAATAGAATCAAGCTCTTCTTTGTTCAGAGAGTCCCACCAATCTCTAGATCTTGAATAGTCTTCCTTGATTGATTTTAGCCTCTCAATAATTAAGGTATCATTTAATTTTGATATCCATTTAATTAAACCCAATTATTCAGTCTGAATATTAATATTGTCATTTTCACAAAGTTAATCATTTCCCTTTCTCCTTAAATGGGGAATATCTTAGAAATGTGTTCTGGCATGACACACAACGTCCGCGTGTATGAGCCGTAGCGTTGTCAATGCACTTATTTTTCTATACACACCAAGGTAATATAAAGAACTGATCTACGCAAACCCGTCACCAGCAATGGCTTATACACGCTGTTAGATATAGTGCATTATTCTTCTTGCCAATTGCCATTGGTTTTAGCAATGTCTATTAGTCCTTGGCCATGGAAGGTCATAAACCCTTGGTCTATCATCTTTCTTGCTCTTTTTATATTTCCTTTTCCCCATTTACTCCTTGGATTTCGGGGAGTGAACTTTAAATAAGTGCTTTCTGTATCTCGTCTTTTTGCCTTGCTATCAACCCAACCATAACATAATGCTTGTTCGATAGCATCATGCCAATGGATACTTGGTGTCTTGCTGCTTTTATGAAACACTATCAAATTAATCGCCTTACTTGTCTTACAGTTTTTGCCCAACCAATCCCTCCATTCTTCGATCGAAGACACATGAAGTGATGATATTTCTTCTTCTCTATTCATTGCAGAATTTATGAACCTAAATGTCTGTTTTGCATTATGTCTAACGGAGGCAATATGAAAAGTTGGGGAGTTCGGAGTGATTTGCTATCAAGGTACACGGCATTAAATGCGAGCCGAAATACTTGAATAACCAATGAAACCCCAATTTTTTATTTTGCTTGTCAGCGGTAGTTGTTCTTATTCCATTATTCTTTTCAGTCCTTTTTGTATTAAAAATTAGGCAAACCAGTCAGCATTTCGCCCGTCATTAAATAATGATTCATTGCTTTTTCCCAAGAATCCATCATTATTTCATATTCTTCTTTCGTGAACTCATCTAAAACTTTGTCCCCCTTTTCACTTAGAGATGTCTTACTATAAGTTAAAACAGCCTTAGTTCTATTTTCAGTTATCGGAGTAACCTGTATTTCTAATTTAGTAACAAGTAATCCAGGCACATGATAAACCATTTCTACATGTCCTTTTTCAATATCATAATCTGTTACTATCCAGACAATGTCAGAATCTTCATGAGATGTAATAAAAATACAATCTTTTTCTACAAATCCTGAATTACTATATACTACTTTAGGATTCCAATTTTCGCACCAATCTAATTCCTTGACAGGACAGTATAATGGCATAATTTCTTTATTCGTTCCATTTATGGTTTGTTCGTAAGTATACGAAATTCTGTTTGGTCTATTAACTATCAGTGCACTCATAATTTTTTTAATTTTAAATTGCATTAATATATCTCAATGCGAATTTGAAAGTTTATTTTCTGCCATTCGTTTACATTTGTTGAGAAAACCTTTTTCGTGTTCTGCTCAATTGAGTTGGTGTCATACCGAGAAAGTTAGCAATATGATAATAAGGTACCCTGTTTAGAAGTTTTGGATACTCCTTTATAAACCATTTATACTTTGTAATTGCATCACCTGTGATTAGAACTTCTATTCTAGAATTATTCTGTTTATTAAGTTTTTGGAAATTTGAAAGAATTATTTTAGTTAATTCTGCATCTTTATTTACTTGAGAAAAAACCTCTCTGTAATCTGCAATAGAAATAAGACAATCCTCTAATGTCTGAATATTTATCGTTGCAGGAATGTTAGGTATATAGTTCCCAGATATAAGGTCATTTTCCATAAAAAAATGTGTAGTTACTTCGTCTCCATCATTATTTACAGTAAATCCCCTAAGAATTCCTTTTAATAATTTTCCAATTCTATAATTCTTCTGGCCATTTTTTACAAAGAAATCACCTTTGCTTAATTCCAAATTTGTATGTAAATACTCATTTATCATGTTATAATCCATAGTCTTACAATAACCGCTAACGGTTGGCGGTTGAGATGTTGGGGATTTCATGGTCTTGTCCCTATCAACCGATAGAAAACTTGCCAGTAAGCGACGCTTTTGGCATACCAATAAAACCCCAATATTTTATACAGCCTGTTAGCGGGTCGTGCTTTTTTTCAATCATTTATCAATAAAGTCTTTCATGTTCTTTCGAATATAATCCACTTGAATTTGATATAAATTTTCCGTTTTATACAATTCATAAAATTTCGTATCCAAATCATTAAGTGGGTTATCATCATAGGATTTGCTAAATCCTTCAATTGTCCCGTCTTGGTGTTTGGTTATTTTCTTGTTTTCCTTTTCAAATATGTTGTTGGCTTGTTGTGTCAAATCCGCAAATTTGTTCGCTCCAACAAGTCTTAAAGCTTCAGGTAGATACTTATAAAATTGTCCACTGGAATTGAAATAAAATTGATTATATCCACCATTATTCACTTCGGCTTCCAATGCCCAAATCATATAAATTGCTTGTCTTGATTTGTTCCAGGTCAATATGGATTCAAATTCCTTGTCATAATCCTCCGGAAGTTTTGCAGATAAGTTATCAAAAACAACCTGCAAAAAATTATGATCCGAAGTTATATCAATAATTTGTTCTGTCAATTCGGTGTAAATAGGACGGTTTTTGAATGCATCAATTGATTGGGCAAGTTGTTCTTTAGTCAAATTAGAAAGCCCGGCGTCTGCTTTTTTAGTCTGCCCTGAACAGCAAAATAAGCTTAAAATCCCTGTCAATATTCCCATATAAAATAATCTTTTTGTCATTGGACGTGTCATTTTTTTAGAATGCCCGCTAACTGTTGGCGATATGAGCGGAAAGCGTTGGTGGCGCAGTCCAGCCGGCTACCGGTCCAGGTGCTTTAGCCACAAAAGTGTCCCGGCTGGCAAGACACCATGGCGAAATTTTTGCCATCCCAGCTTAACGAAATTGGTGAACGGCAATAAGTTTGGTGTCATGCTGAAATTGTCCAGGTGCAATGCAAAAATTGTGACTACCTGTCCCGCACGGCGGGAAATTTTTTGCTTATACCCGCTGTTATGGTTAGTTGCTATTTTAATGCTTAATACGGAAATCAATTATTTTATCCTCAGGATCTCTACGACAATCCCATATCATAATTATGAGGATTATATCATCAATGATTTCGTAAACAAATTGATAGTCGCCGGTGATTAAGGCTCTAACTGATTCTATCTCCGTCTTTATCCCTATTGATGGATTTTGACTTAATAGTTTAATAGTCTTGGAAATTTTTGAGTTCAATTTATTGCTGTAAACGGCCGATTGGTTGCGTTTAATGTAGAAATCAAGTATATCAAGCAAATCAAATTTTGCTTCAATAGACCATTCTACTTTGAACTTAGCCATTGACGCACATCTTTTTGTAAAGCACTATCAGAAATTGTCTGGCCTTTTTTCTTTTGTTCACGCCAGATTCAATTCTTTCCTTTTGAAAATCAGAAAGTTTATAAGTATCTTCTTTCACTTTAGATTCCACAATCGTCATGATCGCTTTCAAAAATGATATATCGTCGATTTGTGATAGTTTCTCTGATATATTATGCCTAATCTCGACAGTAGTCATGATTATTTTTTTTTACAAATTTACAGATTTCTTTGCATTTATAGTCCTAAGCCATTATCTAAAGAAAAGGCGTCGTTTGGTGGAGCAATTAACCACAACGGTTGGCGGTATGTGTAGTTGCCGTCTGTTTAGCGCTGGAATGGTTTTTTGCCAAATCCAGGTAAAGGGCAGAAATTGTCTTGTCACGATAAAGTTGCTAAATGGCAGCGGCAAAAAACCATGGAAGCATGCGCGCTGGCCGGCAGGCCTAAGATGCTGTCTTGGTGACAGGAATTTGTCCCGGTAGATAAACATGCTAAGGGATTCAAATGTAACTCGTGAGATGTTTGGGGTGATTACAAATCTGTCAAGGCCTGACGCAGGCAACCGAGGATCGATCTAAACCCCGCTTTGCAAAGCAACCTGAAATCTACATTCGATCCGAGCTTGGCGAAGCCAATTACATATACCGGCTGTTGGCAATAGTTTTAATTTATTATCATTCCCTTTATATCTTTCTCTATTTGATCTGAAAATCCAAAATATTCCTTTTGGACAATACCTTTGTTGTCAATCAAAAAGTATCTAGGAAAGCTATTTACGTTATAGATTTTTAGCAACTCATTATTACCAAGTAAATTTGTAAAAGTTATTGCCTTGGCCTTTATGAGTTTAATTGCATTTCCCTTGTCTTGTGTTACGATACCTATTACTTGAAGTTGGTCCATATATTTCTTTTTGAGCTCTTCTACCTTTGGAAAAGAAGCAATACAGTGTCCACACCAGACTTCCCAAAAATCTACTAAGGTTAGCTTATTTATTTTCAGATAAATGGTATCGCTCTCATTTAAAAGATTTGATAAACTGATGGGAGGGTATTTTAGTCGAAGTATTTTATTCTCTGAAATCTTTTCCGGCTGAATGATATCGAAATCTATTAGTTTGCTTTTATAATCTTGAATTGATGTCTGAATCTGGTCATTGATTTTTATATCGCTCAAAATAAGCTGTATCACAGTTTTATTGCCTAATATTTTATAGGTTTGAACAAGTTCATCCGGAAAGAAATTATCCTTTTTTAACTTAACTATTTTATACCTATCAGTCACATTGTAAACCGTATCATTCTCGAATTGAAACTTTAATACGTAATATCCTTCATCTTTTAATATTTCAACAGTTTTATATATAGAATCAAGATAGAAAATATTAGGTGAAATCATTTGTCCTCCTGGACTGCCTAAGAAACCAAAATTTCCTTTTTCAATAGTATAATCTTTTTTCTCATTATTAATTATAAATGAAAATCCTTTATCATAGATGTATTCTTTGGGAATATCATTCCGTTTCCCATAAAAGGAGAAACCAAAAATTTCATCACTACGATCCCTTTCAATAAATGCTAGACCACTATTATTCCAAACTATACCTCCGTTAGAAAAAGTATCAATATTTTGAATGTTATATTCTACTTTCTCAATCTTATTGGAATACTCTTTGAATTTATTGGCAACGCATTTAAAATCAATCTTTTCTACTCTAGTACAATTCGTCAATACAATTGTTAAACTCAGAATTACTAAAATATTTTTCATATGGTTGTTTGTTTGAAAAATTATTGCCCCCGGTTGCGGGTATGAAGAGAAAGCGTTGGCGGCGCAGTCACGCCGGTTACTGGTCCCGGATCTTTAGCCGCGAAGCTGTCATGGCGTGCAAGACAACATGGCGCAATTTTTGCCCGTCCGACCGGGGTCAGCCGGGCGGGCAAATCCCGGTTTACAAAACTGGTAAACGGCAATAAGTTTGGTGTCATTATAAAACTGTCAAGGTAGCAAGCAAAAATTGTGACTACCTGTCCCGCACGGCGGGAAGCTTTTTGCTTATACCCGCTGTTAGGCACAGTTGTTATTAATTAGTCAAGGATTTTAATGATCTCGTATTTGAGATCTGGTATTTTATTTTTTATTAATTGCCAGACTTCCTCAGCATCAATCCCGAAATAGTCGTGGGCAACGATATTACGAAATCCTTTAATTTTGTTCCATTCAACCGATGAGTTGGTTTTCTTGAAGTCCTCAGATAATTTGTCTACCATTTCTCCGATAACAACAAAATTCATCATTGTGGCATCAAAATTCAGATGATCGTTATTGAAATCATCGGCTGATTCAAAACCGGCAGTGTATTCTATTATCCTGTCTATGGATTCGATTAAGCTTCAAGACAATGTTGATCTTTAGTCCGCATAGACGGTCTCTTTAAGAATAGCGCTTTTAATTCTGTCTTTGATATATTTTTCTCTGCAAATATCAACCTCTATGCCAAGGCTAGCTCTAAAGAAGTCCTTAATCTGCAGCTTAAGGTCGTATAGTTCTTGGGTGTTATCCTCAAATTCTACAAGCAAATCTATATCACTATCCAAATTTTGCTCCCCACGGGCATAGGAGCCAAAAAGGCCTATTCTAACAATATGAAATTTGTCTCGAAACAATTTCTTGTTTTGAGAGAGGAAGGTCAATATTTGGTCTCTAGTTTTCACGCCATCCCAAAGTTAGTAAACAATAGTGAATTTTGTTAGATGCTCGGTAATGTCGTAAGGTACTGACAATTGTGCCTAACGTCCGCGTGTATGAGCCGTTGTGTTGCCAGAGCGCTTTGTGGTCTATTTAGCACAAGGTAACCAAGTGAACTAACCTACGCAAACCCTCACCCGGCAATGGCTTATACACGCTGTTAGCGGTTGTTTATTTTATTTAATCAGTTATTTATTTTGATAGGACTGACAATTTTTTTATTTTAATAACAATTGTTTCTGCTATCCTATCATGGACTGTACGTCTATTATAATCAATAAAATATTGCAAAAATCCAAAACCAAATTCTAACGATGAAGCATAATAGCCAATTGATCTTTCGATTGAATGCCAAAGAGTTAAATGATTATGAGTAGTTGAAACGATTCTAATCTTAAAAATACGTTTACCTAATGTATAACCATTGTACAAATATGTAATTAACCCAAAATATAAAACAGGAATTAATAATTTAATTATTATTTTAAATATTCAGGTACAATTATATGCATTCCATTATTTACTTCGGGTAGAATGTTACTGGTATTGTTGGAACTTATTCCAATTGTAAGGCCAAAATTGATTAATTTAAAATAGTCAAGTATAGTTCCAATTGCATACAAGATAACAATAAGTAAAATTAAATCAATTACTAAGGCAAAAAATCGATGAGTGAAGCCTGCAAGTTCCAGACCTTCTAATTGATTAGAATGCATTATTTTTGAATTATCGTAATAATGTGTTGAAAAAATATTTTTCATAAATATTCTTTTTGGTTTTAGGTGAAAGTATCTCAAGTTCCACATATTTTATGAATCAAATTAAAATCATTTTAGGTCTTTGTGTTTTCTTAATGCTACACAACGGTTGGCGGTATGTCAGTTGCTGTCTGTTTAGCGCTGGCATCCGTTTTGCAGAGTCACGGGGAGAGCAGAGGTTCGGTGTCACGGTAAACTATTTAGATTGCCTGCAAAAACCATGACAGCTTGTGCGTCGGACGGCAGGCCTAAGATGCTGTCTTGGTGGCAGAAAGTTGTCCCGGTAGATAAACTTGCTAAATAGTTGAAATGCAACTCGTGAGATTTTTGTGGTCATTACAGATCTGTCAAGGTCTGCCACAGGCAACCGAGGATCGATCTAAACCCCGCTTTGCAAAGCAACCTGAAATCTACATTCGATCCTAGCTCGGCGGAAGCCAATTACATATACCGCCTGTTAGCGTTTGGTGTTTATTTAAATTTTGATAAAACATTCAAAACTAATGGCGTTATTAAAACTATCAACCAGAAAATAGAATGTAATATTTTTCCTGCTCTTGAAATGAATGTATACTTATTTAACAAATCTATGTATCTATTTTTTCTGTCAAATAGGAGGTAATTTGTCAAGTAGAAGATCAATGTAAAAATTATTCCAACACAAAGTTTGTTTAATCTCAGATCTAGTGCTAATTGGAATCCTGTTTTAATTACTATAAATTTTATGACGAGATAAATAATTAATGCTAGGGTAATAAAGATTGAACCGCAAATGAAATTCTATCCTTTTCTTGAGTTTTATTTTCAAGGAATCTATAAATACTACAATATAAGAAGGAATAGGGATCCATGTTGTTTTAGTTAGAATTATTGAAGGAGCAATATTGTTTTACACTAAACGCTAACTCCTTTTTAGCAAACGTTTTTAATTAATCCATCCCAGTACTTTATTGCTTTCGTGATCGAATGCTAAACAAACTGTATATCTGGGGTCATGAGTTTTATAAATATAGCATTCCAATTTATCTACTGAATTAATCCACCATTTTGGAATTTTTGTGCCGGTAGGTGATGCAAATTAACAGAAGTCAAAAGGTTTGAACTAGTTAATGCTTCAATGTCAGTCTGTGGTAATTTATAACTAAAAATACATGTGTTTAAATCAAGGTTGGTCCTTAAGAAAATGTCAAGACATTGATTTATTTGTTAAGTCTGGGGTATCCAACCTTTTTAAAAATTCCATCTTTGTCGGCACTTAGAAAGTCGGGGTATCTTTTTCAACTTGGTCAAAGCTGCAAGCGACAAGAATGAATAAAATCGCAATAAAATCCATTGATATTTCCTATAATAATTCACTGTCATCATTCTAATTTGGAGCCGTCTAAAATGTTTGCTAACGGTTGCGGGTATGAGCAGAAAGCGTTGGTGGCGAAGTCACGCCGGCCACCGGTCCCGGTACTTTAGCCGAGAATCTGTCCCGGCGTGCAAGACACCATGGCGCAATTTTTGCCATCACGGTTTCCGAAACTGGTAAACGGCAGAAAAGTTTGGTGTCATGATAAAATTGTCAAAGTGCGATGCAAAAATTGTGACTACCTGTCCCGCACGGCGGGAAGCTTTTTGCTTATACCCGCTGTTAGCAATAGGCCTTATTTAGATTTTTGATTTTACCTCATCTTTAAGAGGTCCAATGTGATTTTTAATAATGGCCCAAACCATTGAAGGATCAACCGAGTCATAGGTGTGAATAAGTCTATTTCTAAAGCCAACTATTTTTCTGGAATTTGAGATCTGCGATTCAGGAAATAGTTTTTCAAATTTGTTTAGAGCTTCTCCAATTATTCCTAATTGTCGTTCAACGGCACTTTGAGTTTTTTTATCAGTCAAATAGTTGTCAAAATCCTTAATATCAACGACAAAAGATTCAATAAATTCGATAGCTTGAAGAATGTCAGATAGAAACTTTTTTCCCTGATCCGTCATAAATTAAGACTTTTGTTGATTCTATACTGCTCTTTAAATATGGATTATGGATTGATGATTCAGTCAGTAAATCTACCTTACGATTGAAAAAGTTTTCAAATAAGTCCCATAATGATAAGAGTTTTTCTCCACGGTCAATTGGATCTGGTGAATCTATTTCTACTAGCAGATCAATATCACTTGTTTTCGGGTCAAATCTTTCGTCTACGGATGAACCAAAAGCATATAAATACTTTACGTTATGTGTCTTGCATAACAGAACAAAGTCATTTTTCTTTTTCGATATTTGGTCCCGAATTATCATAACTCAAAGATAATCATTTTATAATTGTCATGCAGGTATGTTTCTCAGGCTTATTGCTAACGGTTGCGGGTATGAGCAGAAAGCGTTGGTGGCGAAGTCACGCCGGTTACTGGTCCCGGTTCTTTAGCCGAGAAGTTGTCCCGGCGTGCAAGACACCATGGCGCAATTTTTTTGCATCCCGATAGCTCCTAATATCCGCAGGTTGATGTTAAAAAAGCTGTAAAATTTACAGATGAAAGTCTTACAGCCAAGGTATTTTCACCTAAATTGGTGTTGCACAAAATACCAGCGATGAAAAAGTACAAAATTTCAAGCCAATTTCCGCATTTGGGGGAATAAATTTGTTGACTACCTGGAAGAAAGAACCTTGATAACATCTTCAATCAATCTTTTCCAGGATTAAACAATCAGAGAGCAAGTATAAGTGGAAAGATATAATATAATTCAACATAAGTATTCATGTGTGGAGGTGATTGTATTGAAGCATTTACAAATACATTTAAAGGACTCATTTTCACAATAATCCCTTTGTTAATTTGCCAAGTCCGGATACGGTTTTAAGAAGACTAAAGGGCTGCTACAGGACAACAACCAGATTTGCCGCACACAAAACGAGGAAAAGTTGATCATACCTACAACACGAACCAGAAGTTATTAGGAAGACTAAATGTTGGCATTACTTGAAAAGTTTGCGTTTTTTGATGCCAAAGAACTTACCATTGATTAAGATAATACTATCATATTTAATGAGAAAAGTGACAGTAAAATGACTTATAAAAAAGGAAACCCCGATATCAACTAGGTGTTTGTGCCCATTAATGAACAACAGGTGCATCTTTATATTGAAAACGGAATGTTAACAGTGATGCAAAAGTCAGTTTCAGATCGAGAAACTTTAGATCGTATATTTCAATTATTCCAGATTAATAGGGACAAGAAAGCGACCACTTTAGAGCAGACGCTGCTTCGTATCAATTCGATGTTATAAAACTTCTGACTAAGAAGGTGGAATAACTTCTACATTGGTGTAGGAATAGTTATGTGGAAAATACTTATCCGTATCATATCAGCAGTGGGAGCCATCTATCTCCAGATACTACTGGAACGATGGAAATAGGGGAAATAACCATTATCCCTTTCCGACAACAGTCCAGTGATGACAAGAAAACGGCCCCAAAGGAATATAGATTGGTAGTGAAAAGAAAGCCAAATAATGATGGACAACTAGAACCTTTTACACCGGATCATTGAATACCAGGCTAACTCACAAATAATAAAGAGTAGGAGCCGCAAGAGGTCGGTCATTCTTACAACCACCGTGGGAATATGGAAAAGCAGTTTGACACTTAAAATGACTTTGGATGGAGACATGCCTTTCTCAAGGCTAAACCAAAATACCGTATTCTTATATATACAGCTATTTGCAGAAATTTATATCATTATATTATCAAATACTTCAAAAAATAAATCAGCCAATAAAACCTACATGTTTAGAGTTAAGAAGTTCCTATTCCGGTTTATTATATTGCCATCAGAATGGATTAAAACGACGAGACAAATCTATCTGAAATTTATGGTAAATTAAACTTCAACATAGAAGAAACAGCCGCTAATCAAGTAGTAATTCCAATATTTAAGTACAATAAGTGATATGGGCGAGATATATCCAAAAAAAGAATAATCATCTATAATACCAACATGTATCTCGAATTTGTAAAGAAATGCCGATGATAACTCAGGCTTTTTTCAAAATTGTACTGCCCTAACCAGTTAAAAATAGTCTTCACTTTTTACAAAATTCATTTAAAAATCTAACTTGCGGATTTTAGAGCTATC
>JADKBK010000037.1 GCA_016715075.1 Bacteroidales bacterium | reverse complement strand
AGCGTAAAGGCTGTAATACTTGAAATATATCTGGTTAAAACGTTTGGTTTCGGGTGTTTTACTTTCGGCAAATACCAGGTTTCGTTCTTCAATCACAAACAGGAACAACAATCGGTAAATGATACGTAATTGGAGGTGATAATACTTGTCGATGTTCAGATTGCCCTCCTGCAAGGCAAGCCGAAGTTCGGTATTGTCCGGATGATTGATAAACCCATTAGCCAGGGCTTTGATGGTATCTTTTACAGCATTGCCAAGTTTGCTGCGAATAGTACTTCCAGCCTCCAGCCCTTCCTGATGGTACTTTTCAATAATGCTTTCAGCACCGCCATCTATTTTCACCGGCATACGGCTCACGTGCAGAAGTCGATACAACAGGACGAAATCGGAATACAGATCCTCTTCCATCATTTTCTGCAGGTTGAACTCCACATAACTTAAGCGGGTGATACGACTGGCATCCCTGAGCAATCTTAATTGCCTTCCATTGGTTACCAGTCCGTAAAGGTGTTCGCTGTAATTGAGATACTCCTGAACCATGGCATGAGGTGAAACACGGAGTTGCTTGTTTTCGGGTCTTTTGTCCAACGATTCGTTAAAACCACCTATATAAACCGGGAAACCATCAATCTGGCTGTCGCGGTAAGCAATCGGAAAAGTCTTACCATTGAGCTCTTCTGAATGCCGGCTAAAGCTTAGGTTATACCCAAGATTGCTTAATAATGGAACTATCCAGAAGTTACGGGTTTCGGTTGTGGCAGTCTCCCCTTCCTGTAAGCGCGAAAGTTTATTCTGAAATATAATCCATTGGCCTTTGGCGTCCTGCCAGGCAGAACTGATTTCGTCTTTAAGCTTTGCATTGGTAAATTCTTTACTGAAATCTTTCCCCTGCTGAAAGCTTGCTTGTTCTGAACGGATTCTGCCAAGCAAATCAGAGGAAATAATTGAACCTTGAATATCTATGGACGGGAAGTTCATGTTAAAAAGTGAGTGAATAGTGAAGAGTAAACGTGTTCGATGCAGACTGGGATGGAGAAAACACAGTCGACTCTTGTTCTGATTTGAAAATCATGGCTATCTAAGTTCGTTTATTAAGGAATCAACTTTATCAAAATTAAGGTATCGTCGTGAAACCATTTCAACCATGATTGAAATTCAACAGGACAATTTTTACCAAGGGCAGACACAAAATCTTCGAGGGAGTGTTTTTTAAGTTTGTATTGGTATTCTGGTTTAAGAAATTTCACTAACGATTTTATCTCCCGATCTGTTGAAGGATGATCTTTGGGAGCCAGTATAATCGAAAACGAGTCTTTAAACCCATGAACCATCCGATACTTTTCTGTTAAAAGAAAATTACGGTAAATCTGTGTGCATCCCTTGTTAATGTGCTCCAGGCCTTCATTTGTAAATAAGCCTGATTCGGTGGCTGTTATTATTTTTAACTCGTTATTTTTTGCTTTATTTATGCCTAAACTATCGGTGTATTTGGTTTCAATGGCAATGATGTATTTATTGTTTAACTGATCGGAAAAGAGAATGGCTGCATCCATTGCCGATTTATCATCGGTGATTCACTGATTACTCGGCTTAGGAATATATTCTAATAATATTTCGTCCACCTTATACACCGGCAACCCGGGAAACAGGTCCCGAATCATCCGGTCAAACAGATCAGGGTATTTCTCTTTAATCATCCTTAGCGGATGAAAAAGATTAAACGCCATTGGCATACTGGACAACAGATTGTTGAATAATCGGTATTTGTCAATAGTTTCACCTGCTTTTCGTTCGTCAGTCCTTTCATGAGCATGCTTAAATGTCTTCAGGAAAAAAATTCTTTCCAGGTGTTCGCCATCTGCCAGCATATTGCCATAGTAAGATGGTTTATGTGTAGACCTATCTAAAGAATTTTGTTTGGACCGATTCCATTGAAGTTTCACCACTCTGAACACGGTAAATGGATTGCAACAACCTTGCTTTGGCAGGGGGGGGGGTTTGTGGGGCTCTTTTTCCGGTTATTAGGGGGGGGGGGGGGCAAACGGGGGGGGGGGGCGAAATTCGGGGGGGCCCCCCCCGGCTCCGGTGCCCGGGCAAAGGTACCGGGGGGGGGACCAACCCCGGGGGCCGGGGGCGCCCGGGCCAAAAACACCTGCGGCTGCGGGCGGTGCCCCCCGGGGCGCCCGTGGCCTGGGGCGCCCGGCACAAACGCCCCGGCACGCGGGTCCCCCCCCAAGGGCCCCCAAAGAACCCCGCGGGGAGGCCCCCCCCCCCCCCCGGGGGAAACCCGGCCCCGGCCAAAGGAAGGGGCTGGGGGGGGGGCCGGTGGGGGGGGGGGGGGCCCCCGGGCCCGGGGAACCGCCCACTCCCCCCCCCCGCCCCCCCCCAAAAACCGCCCCGGCCGCCTTCCGTCCCGCGAAGGCCCCGGCCCGCCCCCCCGGAGGGCCCCGCCAACCCCCCCCGCGTGGCCTGAAGGTATTCCTGTCGCCCCCCCCCCCCCCAACCCCCCAACCCCACCCCCACCCCCTCAACTCTGCTCCGGCCCATAAATACTTTCAACGAGTTCCGCCCAGCCACCCCGGGAGGGGGGGCCGGGGACCCCCCGGCGGGGGCCCGGGGGGGGGTTTCCTCCCCGTTTTTTCGGGCCTTTTTTCCCTTTTTTTTTTCCCCCCCCCCCCCCCCCCCCCCCGGCGGGGGGGGGGGGCCCGGGCCCCTTTTTTTGGGAAAAGTCTTTTAAAAAGGCCCCCTTTTCCCCTCGTTGGGCCCCAAAAACCCCTTCCCCTTTTTTTTTTTTTTTTTTTTTGTGTTTTTTTTTTGTTTCTTTTCTTTTTTTTTTTTTTGTTTTTTCCCGGCCCCCCCCCCTCCCACCTTGGCCCCCCCCTTTTTTTAATTTTTTTTTCCCTTTTTTTTTTTTTTTTTTCTTTTGGGCTTTTTGTCGCCCCCCGGGCTTTTGGGTCCGGCGGGCCGGGCCTTGGCCCGGGCGGGGCCGGCGGGGGCGGGGCGGCGGCGCGCGCCCCCCCCCCCGGGGGGCGCGGCAAACAAGGCGGTGTTGTTTTTTCTTCCTTTTTATTCTTTTATCCATTAAAATTTAGGATTCGGAATCAAAACGTACACACCTAAGATATCGGGGGGCAAAACAGGTGTAACTGCCTCATATCTTCTTGCTCCCAGGTATTTAGCAAACCGGGTATGGGCTTTAACTAATTCTTCTGCTCGGTCAGCCACTACTTTAATAAAATCAGGGTGTAATTCTTCAAAGTGTTGCAACTCCTTTTCAAAGATAAGTTCCTGCCTTTCCCTGCTAATATCCAATGCACTTAATGTATGTAAAAGCCTTTTGCAATCTTCAACTTGCAAAGTGTTTATGCCTTCAGGGGTTTGCTCGTAGCCCCATAAAAACATTTCTTCCGAAACCATTTCGTGCTGCTTCGCAACTTCACGAATTACATTACGGACCCTGAACTGAATTAAGGTTGTTTGCGTTTGAACAGCATCGGAACTGAATACTGATGCCCTGGCAGCTTTCTGGCCTTTCCTTTCTTTATCCAGTGAATTAGCAATAAGGCGGTGACACAATTGTTCAACAAACCGATGGTTACGGCCAATATATCGGTAACCTAGCGGGGTTGGAGACTGGAAGGAAATATGAATTTTATCACCTTGCCCAAGGGCATCAGCCATCCAATCATCCATATTCATTTTCCTGAAAATGTATCCTCCATTTACTGGTTCAAACCTTGCCCCCAATAATTGACCGGATGCCAAAACGAAGGCTTTAAGGGTTTCTACATCACCAATTGCTTCATCCACTTCATGCAGGTCTTTCTTTACATCTTCGGGCATGATGCTATCATGAGCAAAAATGGAATGGATTTTCTCCGCTTTATCTCTTGCAGCTTCAATTTCATTGGTTATTTCTACATCCAGTTCATCTAATTCAGGGCTTGGTCCAAAATCGATACGCATCTGCTTTGAAAAACGATTCCTGGATTGTTCAGGATTCAATAAAACCTCTTTTAATACCTTATCCATCACTGAACGGTTGTCATCAGCCAATGCAATGCTAACTCCGGAAGTATTTTGAATACGCTGTATTTTCTCAATGATAATCTTTAGGACTACCACATCCATTGGATTGTCTTCACCAAATAGCACTTTGATATCAATGGAGTTTTGGTTCACACCGTTTTTGTCAATCCAACCCGGCTGGCCAAAGCGGTCAACACGGCCTTCGCGTTGTTCCAGACGGTTCGGGTTCCAGGGTAAATCGTAATGCATTACGGCATTGAATTTATCCTGGAGGTTGATGCCTTCACTTAGACAATCCGTAGCCACCAAAACACGTTTTTGGCTTTTGGCCATTTCATCAATCTTTTCCCTTCGTTCTTCATCACTCAGTTCGCTGGTAATGGAACGGACATCAACATCTTTTGGTAAATGATCAGATAGAATTTTGGCAACATATTGGGCAGTTGCAATGAAACGACAGAACACGATTGGGCTCTGTCCCTTGTTAATCCAAAATTTAACTTGTTCAAGGGCTCGCTTTACCTTGAAGTCTTTATCGATATTGATAAGTTCGGAGGCTTTTTGGGATAAACGACTTAAGGTACTCCATTCATTATCGGAGAGATCTGCCCGTTCAATGATTTCAATTTGTTCGGAATCGCTTTGTTCATCCCAACGTTCTACAATTGGGTTATCTTTTACCTCTTCAGCAGTTATTTCACCATTATCCAGGATTTTTACTTTTCTTTTTGCAGCATTTCGAAGCCTGCCGCCGGGCTACTCATCACACCTCGAGTAAAGAAAGTGCTGCAAAGTATTTAATGCGGGCTTTGTTCTCTGAAACACCTTCTGTACTAATCCCACGGGCAAACTTCAGTACATCCTGGTATAGTTTATAATAATCAGAAGAAGCAGATAGAGTGTAAGGCAATTCTTCCGTAGTTCGGGTAGGGAAGGGGCTTTTCTTTTCTCGTTGGTCAAGAGGTCTGTAAAATCGTAATTTTCAAATTCAGCATTCACCAGGCCCAACAACGATTTGAATTCACCATCCTTACCACTGTGAGGAGTAGCCGTTAGCAAAATCAGATGTTGCTTGTCGTTTTTCGTAATCTTTTCAAGTAACTCATAGCGTTGCTGGCTCTGACTTACTTTTTTAAAGTCTAGGTTCTTTGTGCAAGTATGAGCTTCATCTACAATAACCAAATCCGGAGTATCCTTGAGAAATGCCGGCATTTTTTGGGAGCCGTTCTTCACATAATCAATTGAAACTACCTGGTAAGGATAATAATTGAATACATGCAGGGTATCATCCCCAACGATTTTCCGCTCTAAACCAGCCACCGTACTTGACCGGATGATTACGGCATCTATGTCCAGTTTATCAGCCAGTTCCCGCTGCCACTGTTCGCATAGATGAGGAGGGCATAACACTGCAAATGATTTAACAGTTCCCCTTTCAATCAGTTCTCTTAAAATGAGTAGAGCCTCAATGGTTTTTCCAACACCCACGTCATCAGCAATTAGAATCCGAGTGACTGGCTGTTTCAAGGCCATAATTAAGGGCACCAATTGGTAGGAGCGAGGACGAAATGACAATTTCCCCATACAACGAAACGGACCACTTACCTGGCGGAAAGAGAGCCGAGCTGCATCGTAAAGCAATTTTGCAGTCAGAAAGCTATCTAAATCAGATTTATCAGGTAATTCAAACTGGTCATCTTCTATCTTTTCAAAATGCTGCAAAACTGGTTCGAAAACGGTGATCATTTCATCATCAGAACCTCCCAAAGGCTTTAGCATGATGATGTCATTATCCTGTGAAGGCTGAACAACACATCTTCGTCCTCTGAATTTAACGAGTTTACCCGGTTTTTTTAATTTGCTATCGATCATAATAATTATCGAACTTTTCTAAAAATATCCTGACGACCAGAAACAAAAGCAGAAACAGGCTCTGATGTGTCATCCCAAACCAACACATCAAACCCGGCTAACTCCAGTACTTTTCTTTTCTTCTCATCATCTGCTTTAATAATTGAATTCTTATGAATCCCCCCATCAACAAAAATCAATGCCTTTTCCTTCTGATATACAAAATCAGGCTGTACATAGAACTGCTCCATGTTGTAGTTGGTATAATCCGGTAAACGGTATCCATTTTCGAAAAGATAATCCAGTAGAACCTTTTCTCCAGGGCTTTTGTGGTGCAAGCCTTTATTCAATTCTTCATATTTCTCCTCATAGCTACCACCAACGGTATCATCTGGGTTGGAGGCGATAAGCAGTTCCAGGGCTTTGATAATGGAATGACGATTAATTTTTATGTGATCCATCTGGTTGTAATACGATAACAGATCATCGTAACTTGCCTTTGCCCGCAAAGGAAACTTATCCTCTTTCGATAAATAATCATAGCCACAGATTTCATATGCTTTCAAAAACAACTCTCTTAGCTTTATTGGATTCCTTGCTATATCTTTTAAAACGCCAATGCTACCCTCTGCTGACTCATATAGCATGATGTTTTTATTTTCATTGCTTCCCATCAACCGGGCATCAATTTCTACAGGCTCAATGTTGTACTGTTTTTCAATAGCCTTTTCCAGCGCATATTGCATGGTAATAACACCTTCTTCTGTTAACCCAAGAGATTTAATAGGCTGCACATATAAGATATCGGAAGTATCATATGTGTAAAGCATAATATTAGCATTAGGGTCTTCGGGATTAGGGTGCTCTAATTGTTTCTTAGTCTTGAAGAACCCTGACTTTGTTCCAATATCAAACCCTGGTTCTTTGCCACGCTTCCATTTTTTATTTAACAAGATAAGCTTTGCTGCCGGAGCATAAAACAGTTTCATTAATTCGTCACCTTCTACAGTCAGCTTAATTTTAGTGGCATCCATCAGGCTGTCAGCAGAGTTTAAGTACATCTCAGTAACATAACCTTCAGAAGTACGCACTTCTTCCATGCAGGAAATCCGTTCTGAATTTTCGGATTGTGCTTCCTCCAATTCCATCAGATTGATGTGCAATTCAATATTGCTGGCAGTAAACTGAGTTCCTGTAATCGGGTCCTGATTCTTTCCTTTTCCTTCGTCCTTACCCAGGAAAGCATAATTTGTTTCTTTGGAAATTTTATTTCGGTTAAGTCTAACGAAACATCATTTGGCGTTATCCTGTTTACTTTATACTTTCCTCCATTGTGATAGATAAGGTTATTGGGTCCAAACTCTTTCAAACCGATAAAACGAGGCCTGGAAATAGATTCATTCTTATCTTTTCCACCAAGGAAAACACGAATGGGCAGTCGGGTAAAATTGTATCCTGGTAAGAATCCTTCAGAAGCCAGGTACCTGAATGTATAGAATTCAGATAAAGTTGAATTCTTATTTTTATCTGATTGATTCTCTAATAGATTCTTTCTGTCTTTAGCTCTTGCATAAGATACTCCTGCAAGTTTCTTGAGTTCACTGTCTTTTATGACAGGACTAATTTGGGTTTCATGAGCCTCATTCATCTGCCGTAAAGCATCAAGGTACATTTTACGCCAACGCAGTAATGCATTTTCAAGTTTATCCGGCACGGTTCTGATCTGATTTTCCAGCCATATTTCATTAAACCACTTTACATCGCTTAATTCGATGCTAGCCAAAACCCTTCCAACAAGTTGTTTTATCTCAGCAAACCTGGAATCAATAACATCCTGATACTTTGCCTTCAGATCCTTTTTAAGTTTATAGGTGCCGCCAGCAATATCAATTAATTCAATCAGAGAAGGTTTAAACTCTTCTGCATTGAGGAATGATAATACAGTTGCATTAATATGTGAACGGATGAGCTCTTCATTTGTCAGATCAATTCTGGGTGCCTGCACAATTCCGGCAACCATTTTTACTGGATCAGCAAAGTAATGTTTGTCATGTGGGGATACTTTGGAAGCGTAGGTAAAAACCAGCGCTGATTGCCCATTACGACCGGCTCTTCCGCTACGTTGAGCATAATTTGCCGGACTTGGAGGCACATTACGCATGTGGACGATATTTAATGACGAAATATCAATTCCCAATTCCATTGTAGGAGAACAATACAAAGCACTTAATTCAACAGCTTCATTAAACTTTTCTTCCCTTTCGATTTTCTCCTCATTTTTAATTTGTCCAGAATGTTCTGCTGCTATATAGGATTTTGGAAGTGTTGAGAAATCTTCCTGATATAAATACTGAAAATATAGATGAGGCCTGATTTTAATATCTTCATCTAAAGCAACATATGAGGTTTTATCTGTTATAACAGTTTTCTTATCTCCTTTTTCCAGAGAACTTTTGATAGGATTAGCTGATAAGCATCTTTATCACCTTTTTCAGCCTTATCGAAATCTTTTTTAGGTAATGAACTTCAGCCAGAGCATCCAAAACCTTTGTCATAAATGTGTTATACTCGTCTCCTTTAGGGGGTTCAATACCTGCTTTTCGAAACTCATGTTTTATAAAACGAGCCAAACGGCTTAAAGGGCCAATACTCTGGATAAATGTTTCTCTTGTAGCTTTATCAGCACCCTGGACAGAAAGAAAGTTTGGAGCATCTAATTTTTCACCCTTGTCAAGAGACCAAAGCTTTTCTTTATTTAACTGTTGATTCAATTCGCCTTCAATCCGCAACCTGTTTTCATACCTAAGCATGGCATAGTCCACGGCATACATATTCCTGAAATAATTCAGTACTTGAAGTAAAAAGTTTTTTTCTTTTATCCGGGGACCAGTCATTTAGAGTACTATGAGTCCCATAGCGTTTCGTCGGATGAATCCTTATCAATATTCTTATATGTTATATCCAGTAAAGCAGTTTGCTCCAGGTTAGGGAGTATAAAACGCCAGCCTCTTTTCAGGTCCTGAATTATTCTGTAAGAAACATAATTTCTCAGTGCCTCCAGATTATCTTCGTCAGGACGAGAGGGATTAACAGAAGGGTTAACTGCATATTCTTTTTCAGGCAGATTTAAAGCATCCTGTACTTTAAAAATCAATTCAGATATGGTAAGTGGTTCGTCATTGGCTCGAAGAACTTTTTCGATGGCGGAGCGCAAATGAACAACCTGAATGAAATCATTAAAATGACCAGCTTGAAGAGATGCATCTTGCCGGTTATCTGTAAAACTCATTAGTTTCTGTTCCTTTATTACTTTACCATGCTTGTATAGTGCCAATAAAGTTTGAAGTGTAATTAAGGTAGTTGATGTGGAACGTCCTTCGTTACCAAGGGAGATGAGTTTTGATTTTTCGCTAAGTTTTGGTTCCTGAAAAATGAGACCACAAGTTGGATCATAGATCAAGGGAGCAGGCATAAACCAAGCCTTTTCGCCTCCATTTGGTTTATCGGAGAATGAACCATCCTTGGAAACATAGATTTCTTTGGGCAAAAGAAATTCTTTTGAACTATCAATCTTCCCCGATTTACTGATCCATGCTGAAGGCAATAAATCAATAAACTCATTAATATCTAACAAATAGCCTTTGTCGAAAAGAATGTAGCCGTCTTTGTAATCATCTTGCAACCTGCTTTTAACCTTCCTCTTCTTTTCGCCATCATTTACTTTTAGATCATCTTCATTCCTTGGGTTTTGATTTTCGTTAAAGTCCCTGAATACAAGTTTTTTGCCATTCTCCCCATCGAAATCTTTTCTTACACATATAAACTCTTCACCACTTATTCTACTAAAAACAGTCTGGTAAACCGGGACTTCCGGTTCGTTTTCGGATTGTTTTACAAATGGATTAGGTTCTAATGTGATGAATCGGCTATCTGCACCTTCAAGAGTAAGATAGACATAACCCGTCTGGGAAATAAACTGGTGAAGCTTGAAGGGAAGAATGGTATCCTTTTTCTTCTCTTTTGTGCTTTCTATGTTAATGGTTTCCGCCCATATCAATACTTCGATAATCTTTTTTTCACATAATTCAGCACTATGACCAGTTTCGGAAGAAAGCTCAGCTGCTATATTTTTTAAAGATTTTGGATCGTTCCGTCTTTTATGGTCTCCTTCATTTCGAACAGCAATAGTCCTTTCCAGCCAAATTGCAATAGGATTTTCAAGAATAGCAGACTTGGATGTTTCTTTTAATTCATCAACTATCGCTAATTGTAATTCTTCTTTCTTTGGAATTACTTCCTTGGTTGAATAGGTAAGTGATTCAACAATTACATTTTCAGGAAGGAATTTGGTATCAAAAAACCTTGTAGCTACTTTGGCGACTTCGTTTCTCTGTTCTTCAATTGTTCCGGTAGCCATTGTAGCCGAAGTGCCAATGCAGATGATATTCCTGTTAGCTGCAGCAGATTTGATTCTCCTGATCAATAATGAAACATCCGCTCCCTGGCGGCCTTTATAGACATGAAGTTCATCAAAAACCAGGTATTGAATATTCTCTAAAAATGATTTTCGTAAATCTTCATCAGTTTTTCTGATCATCAACAACTCCAACATCATGTAGTTGGTCAGCAATATATCAGGAGGATTTGCTATTACTTTCTCCCTCTCTTCTTGTTTTTCTTGTCCTGTATATTTTGCATATGTAAAAGGAAAACCATGACCGGTTCTCTTTCTGTAGTTATCCTCAAAACCTGCCAAAGCCGCTTCCTGTGAATTTATCAAGGCATTCAAAGGATAGACGATAATTGCCTTGATGCCTGGTTTGTTTGGATTCTTAAAAAGGTAGTTGAAAATAGTGGAGATGTATGTTAAACTTTTACCTGATCCGGTTCCAGAAGTGACGACAAAGCCTTGCCCTTCATTCCCTTTAATTATGGCCTGGGTCTGGTGCTTGTATATTGACCAGGATTTGCCCGTTTCGTCATAAAATATGTCATTGAAATCTTCAACTAAGACCTTTGCTTTTACCAGATCCTCAACTTTGCCCCCTGATTCAAATGATGGATTAAATTGTATCAGGGGTTCAGGATATAAATTCCCTGAATCGAACTCTTTTTTAACAGTATCCAGTATTTTTTTATCAGCAATATTTATAAAGCTGTCAATGTATAGTTTATAATCGCTGAGAATATCTTTATGGAGGTCGAAAATGTTTTTCATAATTGGATATTACTCTTACTTCTGTTTTCCATTATTTCAAAGGATGATTAACAAGATCATTTATTCTCGAGATTTCATAAATGGAAGCTTGGTACATTTTAAGGCTAATGTACGCCAATATTCAATATTTTGGGAAACATATGTCAATAGAAAAAGCTTAGGAAATTGATTTTCACAAATCATGGCGAGGTGGGGCTATTTCACAGCTTACTATTGAGAACTAAGTCAACAGATTAGATGCTCAGGAAAATATATAGTAAGAAAGAAGATGATGATGGATACCAAATTGGATAGTCGATAATATTACAGCTAAATCCAGTAAAAGCCTATAATGATTCATAGCCTTTACCGATAAAAATTCGCATTCCCCACACACCAGAACAAGGTCTTCTCTTCTCAGGTCAAGGTTGTGAAGCATCCAATCAAAGGCTTTTGCTTCATATACCTCATCCAGTAAAAATCCCTCAGATATCTGTGACTTTTAGCTTCTTAGCATATTTGTAACCAGTTCCTTTTATATACTCATAGGGGACTAATCTGGTAATTTCACGAATTTTCTGATTCCGATCTTCACCAGAGATGTGGACCACATAGATACACCCAACTTTTTTCTTATGTTTCTGAAGTCCACGAAGGATTGAACCAGCGGTTATACCACTCCCGGTTGGAATAACAAGGTTGTCAAGGTCAGGGAGATTCTGAACTTGGTCAGCGATACAATCAACTACAACTGGGTTCTTTTCGACATCGATTCCGAATTTGATAATGAAGAATCGTTTTACCTGTTCCCTCTTGTTGGAGTTTCTTCAACCGACTTGTAATAGCATTATCGAAACCCTGATTAATAATTGATTCAACAATACCGTTGTTCTTTCGGATATGTTGGATGATCTTGTTCTCCGCTAATGTCTTTTCACTTATGTTACCATAACCTACAAAACAACCGAGGTCATAAGCTCGTGCAACCCGACTGATGATCAAACCTTGAGGGGAAGTCCTTCTGGGAGGTTGTAGCAACCATACCATGATAATCCGATTTAATCAAGTCAAGGTTATAATGAATCAGGTTAATCGCCTGTCTTACCTTACCCCCGTTCAGCATTTCATCCTGGAAAGGGCAGAACAGATCATCCCTTTTATACAGGACTCCATTGTATTCCTGAATTGGTGTCAGCTCAGAGGCTTTAATTATTAAATCATTCATAGAAAGGTATTTAAGAAAGTAAATTAAGCATAAGGAATTACTATTGGTTAAAATTAGCTTTTATAAAGAATATCCGTAAACATTGGCTAACTTTCTCTAAATCTGAGAACCTTAATTGTCAGGATTACTTACAAACTCACTTATCGTAATTATCAGGTATTCTGCCCAATAGCTATTTCCCGGACTTTCCTAACGGTATTGATACTGTTTCCAGTTATACCAGCAATACGTCTTATACTCAAATCGCTTTTCTTAATCAGGTCTACAATGGCCGAGTATTTTGATAATAGTTTTGTTTATCCGCCTTGCTTCCTACTTTTCGGCCTTCATATTTTTGTTGCAGTTTTGCCAATTCAATACCTTCACGTTGACGAGCTTTACGTTGATTGTTTTCCAATTCGGCTCCGATACTTAACATCTGTAACAACAACATGACCATCGGGTTCTCTTTTCCATCCTGTAAAAGAAATCATGTTGAATTGCTGGATAGATAAAGCAATTCCCTTTTTATGAAATGTATCTACCGTTGTTAGTATATCAACTACCTTACGTCCAATTCTGCTAATTTCAGAAACAAGTATCAGCTGTATCTGATGTTGAACTGCATAATCAAGTAATTTATTGAACTCCTTACGTTCGGTTGTTTTGACTGTTCCTGAAACTGTTTCTTCAAATACCCTTTTTACGGTCCATCCTTTTTCATAGGCTACTTGCTTAAGATTTAGAATTTGACGCTGATTATCCTGGGACTGGCTACTAACCCTACTCCAAATAATGGTGTTCATGCGTATCATATTTAGATGCACCACAAATCTAATACATTTAAGGGGTATAATCTAATAAATACACTAATATTTTGTATCAAGTGCAAGTTTACTCTAAAGTAGATACGCTTTGGTAAAATATGGCTAAATTAATTTTCAACTATCAATCATTTTAAAACTTTTTCTTTTTTGAATACTATAATTAATTGAATCTTTAAAATGGATGAAACTATTAGTTATCTAAAAACAAAACAAAATACTATGAAAGAATATCAAAATTATAAAGACTATGTAAAGGATGATGTTTCGAAAAGAATTGAGAAATCTCAGTATATTAAATTAAAAGCAAATGAACAATTTTTGACTTTTGTATTAAACCTGAATGAGTAACTTCATAACTCATAATATGATGGAAATACAAGTAACAG
>JADKBK010000036.1 GCA_016715075.1 Bacteroidales bacterium | reverse complement strand
CCGTCATACATTTACCTGTATGACTTTCTCTTCCGTAGTGATGTCTATAGATCGCTGTGATACGCTGATATTATTGGTCTCCGTGGTGATGTTTATATCATTCATGATGTTGTGATTTGCTCCTGTACTATGATGCGACCCCTGATCAGTGTCTCTCTGATGCCTGTGGCAGAAAACTCTATATCAAACAAATACACGCCTGCTGTCGTGTCTTCCGGTATGGTGATGCCTTCCATCTCCAGTACATTGTTATCATCTCCAGTAATGGCAAACTGACCATCTGTGAGACTTCCTTCTGCTATGAGTGTGTTACCTGGCTTTTTGCGTATCTGCATCTTTACCTCCGTGTATATACTCAGGTCATAAGGATCTCCTGTGTCTGTATCTGTAAAGGTAAATGTACGGGCTAGTATGTCGCCCTGTACTACTTGTATATTGGCTGTATTATTCATGGATTATACTTTTATATATTTGATGATGATGGTATCGTTTTCGCAGTATGCAAAATGGAAAGTATCTGCGTCCGGATCTACGGTGTACTGTCCAGGTAATATGTCTCCGGGTGTGAGTGGAAAGGTAAGCGATGTATAGTCTATATATTCCTGATATACTCCATTATGATATACAGAGAAGTAACACTCTATCTCTTCCGGCGCTGTAGATCCACCGATATAAAAGCCCAGGGCTTCGTCTATGGTGACGTATGTATCTGTGACTCCGGTAAATTTCCAGCATCGCTGTAACCCTGGATTGATAGGTCGCATAAGCTCTAACTCACTACCTATATAATAAGGACCAACAGGCTGATCTTCATCCCATCTCACAATATTGACTCCGTCATAATCTTTGACAGGGGACCATAGCGACATGGCGTAGGTACCGCTGTCTACATTGTGTACACACTTGACAGGGATACATAAGTCTGTACCTAGTGCATACCTGTCATCAAAGTGCATAAGGGTTTGGTCATTGCGCTGTATGGTGAGTCTTATTACTTTGTTTGGGATTTTTCGCATACCAAGCATTTGCTTTAGTAGCAGTTCTTTATAGGTAGTGTCACTCCATGTCGTCATCCGTCCACTCTGTAGTAGTAAGATACTGTGTAATAGGTCCTGCAGGCACTACCAGTAGCAAACTATTAAAACCTGCTACTCCTCCTACTTCTGTATCATGATAGGTAAGTTCCTCTGGATAAACTATACTATTTTTTATATCTCCTATCTCATATATGATGGTATTGTCCGGTACTTCCAGTAGTCCGTCTATACCATTGGTAGATGCAAATATGCGTGTTCTCTTACTTAATGTCAGCTTTATAAAATCTGATGTAAATGCGGTATCTCCACCAAAAGGATCAATGTATCTCCATGATACTATAGATATAATAAACTCACCATCTTCAGGGATCTCATCGCTGATCATCTTGATAGGATAGTCAGGAAAATTTGGCAATGGATAATTATTGCTATGCAATATCTGCATTTTAAAAGTAGAAGGAGTCAGTGTCCATAATAAGTCTTTTGGGTCGACTCCTGTGACAAAGTGTGTGCTCAGATCATTGGACAGATAATAGTCTCCTAACTGTATACTGAGTTCTATCTCTACATAATTGATAAATATAGATGGGTGTACAGGATTGGTGTATATCATTTCAAATCTCAGATCCATGATCAGCGTATTGCCAGCTCCTATGACATACCCTAAATTGTGAGGGCCTCTGTTGTCAGTATCTGTCCGGTGAAACCATACGTCCAGTCCTGACAGTATATTGTTGTACTTCTTATTCTGCTTGAGTGATACTGCCTTAAATGGCGGCATGTGTTTGAGTGCCGGATCTGCCAGGATAAATATATCATCATTGTCTGATATATCGTGTGTGGTCTTATTGCCCGGTCCAGTGGTGGCTGTGCCTGTATAGTCGTATCCGTATCGTACCAAGGTAAGATTATCCTGGTATCCCAGTGCTTCTATGTGATAAGCTCCGTCTGAGAAGATAAGACGGGCGTTAAACCCGGTGATCAGATCCTTTAGTGCGTCATAGCAGTTGGTATATTCACGGTAGAGCCGGCCTTCCTGCTGCTTAAAGTAGGTATTTCTTTTGGATACGTACTTAAATATATCTCCTGTGAGTGTAGCGCTTGACTCTGCTTCCCAGTTGGTACTGGTGGTAAATACTGCGTCTGTAGTACCTTCAAATAGCGGATCATTATAAAAGAAGTCTACTACATCATTTCTACTGAGTATATCAGTGAAGTGCTGTACAAATGTACTTACTTTGATCAGCTCGTCAGGCACCTGATCTGTGTAGTCGGTAGGCCGGTAGTTTATTTTCTGGAGTTGTACTAGTCCATCTGTGGCGTCCAGCTTCAGGTCTTTGTGATAGTTGAGTACCAGATCACCTACATCTGCCAGTACTTTACCACGGAATAGGGTGACTGTATCTGATTTCAGTATGACATAATACCTGCCCTCGAGTGCTGGTGGTGATACCTGTATAGAAATCCAGACAGGCTTCTCTCTGTAGCTCTGTATAGTCAGGGCTGTACATGAGTATGGTCCATGTCAGTTTTTTGGGTATGATCCGCTTAAATGGATTATTGTCATCTCCTTCATCAGATAAGACTATAGATCCTTTGACGGTGTGGGCCAGCTGTGCACCAAATCCTGATGACAGATCTTTGTCATATATCAATATCTGATACGGGACCCCGAAGTCATCATAAAACTGTGATTGTAGTGCGAGTCCTGCCATTATCCCAGTCTTTGTTTACGGTAATTGCCACGCTCACTGATGAGTACTATATCATCACCATCTATGTAGCTGAATAGTTGCTGTGCACTGCTGCCACCTGCCTGCTGTACTGCTTCTCTGATATACTTCTGTGCTTTGTCTACCGGAGATATAAATTCAGGATTATTGGCCGCTCCCGGATACTCACCTACCTGTACTACAGATGGTCCTGTGACAAGCCCACCACCTGCCAGTGCGGGTAGTGGTGCTGATGATATGGCTGATATCTGCGCCAGTCCGAGTGCACCTACTATACCCGCGAGTATAGGACCACCTGTAGCGAGTGCACGTGTGACGGCATTGGCCGTATTGATGACGGCTTCAAATATGTTCAGGTTCTTTTGTGACTGTGCTTCTTCTCTGGCTATCTGCTTGCGCTTCTGAGATACTTCTTTGTCCAGCTGCTCCTTCTTACGGTTCTTTATAGTGTCGCTGCCTATAGATGATTCTATGAGTTCCTGCTCACGTTCGTAGTATGCGTCGAGTGCCTGCCGTCTTCCTTCAAATTCATTGGCGTTGTTTTGTCCTATAGCTCCGGATAGTGCTGATCCTATCTGACCTGCTATGTCTGCCACCTGTGAGATAGCTTCGATCTCCTTTTTAAACTTCTCTGCAAATGATTTGACAGAGTCCAGGCTGGCTGTGTCATCTATTAGAATCTTTATTCCACTGAGCTTATCTTCCACAACCTTTTTCATCCTGTCTGCCAGTGGTGCCAGAGTTATGGACGCTACTTCATCCACTTTTATAACAGGCGTAAATGGTAGTTGTATTTCTTCTGCCTGTGCAAGTGATTTATAGTCAGCTACCAGATTTTTAAAAGCATCTGATTTAATATTGATATTAGCAATACTATCAATAGCTTTTTTAAATGATGCTTCCTGTTGCTTAAATACATCTTCATCAGGAAGAAGACCTGATTTGTTTTTCTCCTGAATGATCTCTAGAGATTTACCGAGTTCATTCAGTGCGTTTTGTATTTTTTGAGCTTCTGTTTCTACTCCTTTACCTCCACCACCACCTTTACCAGCTTCTGAGAATACTTTATTGTATAGACTAGCCATATCGGCCAGCTTCTTATTAATAATAGATTGCTGACCATCTATCTTAGCATTGATATCTACGATACCCTTAGCACCACCGAGAAAGGTTTCAGGGTTAAACGCCTGTGCAGGGCCACCTATACTGGCGAGTTGGTTATTAAGCCCCGGTACTGCTTTACCTGCCGCTATAAGTCCTTCCCTTAGCTTCTCTGTCTCTATCTGCTGTGCTATGAGTCCTTCCAGTTCCTTCTGTGATCCTGCGAGTAGTATTTTGTTTT
>JADKBK010000035.1 GCA_016715075.1 Bacteroidales bacterium | reverse complement strand
CTACATTATTGTAGGGATCCTGCTCGGTAAGGCTCCATCCGATGTCTGACAATGTGTTCTCAGTGCAAGCGATTTTGGATTTTTAGGGTTAAAACCGCTAACGATTTTCGACCAAAGCATCCGTTACGCGGCTCTCATCTTGGCAATCTCCATAAAATGATTCATTCGATTGCCCAAAAAATGATAGTCGTGGTGCAAAAGAGTCAATATCCATTCCTGAATTGACGCCAGTGCGCAGATACTCCAGCCCATCGGCAAGGGTGTATGCCAGTTCAATATCGCAGGTTAGCACCTGCTTCCTGCATATATGATAACCTGAGATGCTTATAGAGTTAAATTTTGGCATTTTTTCGGAGGTATACCTGAAAATATCTGCGATGATCCGCATCGAGAATCCGGGTGGATATATATAGGTATTCCTTACCATGAATTCTTTCAGAATATCATTCTGAATAGTGCCATTAAGTTCATCCAATTTTGCGCCCTGTTCTAGAGCAGTGACGATATAGAAAGCCATTATCGGAAGCACAGCACCGTTCATAGTCATAGAAACAGACATCTTATTCAGGGTATGCTATCGAAGAGAAGCTTCATATCAAGTACTGAATCGATTGCCACTCCTGCCTTCCCAACATCGCCTGTAACACGCTCATGATCTGAGTCATAGCCACGATGAGTCGCAAGATCAAACGCTACCGACAATCCCTTTTGCCCTGCAGCGAGATTTCTTCGATAAAAGCATTTGACTCCTCAGCAGTTGAAAACCCTGCGTACTGCCTGATTGTCCATGGCAACATTGTGTACATACCGGAGTAAGGTCCATGAAGGAAAGGCGCAATACCGGCGGCATAATGCAGATGTTCCATCTCTGTAAGATCTTCTCTTGTATAAACACTTTTTATAGGAATCATCTCAGGAATTAGCCAATCCTTATTTATCCCTTTCTCCTTCTCCCATTTATGAAACTCCTTCTTTGTAACAGGAAGATTTTTCAGGTCACTATAATTGAATTTTGGTCTCATAATCAATCCTTTGCTCCTTTTTCTTGTTCTATTCTTCCCATTTCATATTCCTCTGAAACTCTGAAACAGTTGATTGGTTGAATCATCAGTTCACTTTCATAATCATGCTTTTTAAAGACGATGTCGGGATCTATTTGTGAAAGAACCTTTTCATTATTATCAGGGAATAGGTTTGACCCAAGCAGTTTGACTTTCCCGTTTGCAAAATCCTCTTTTCTCTTAGCAGCTGTCTCAGACAATCTATTCTGAATAAAACCTGATCTCAAGCCTGAAAAAACCCTTTTTCCTTCGATTTCCAGAAAGAGTCTCCAAGCGTTCTCAGCAATAAGGTTTGTAAGGTTCTCTATATAGTATGAGCCGGCCGCAGGATCAGCCACTTTATCAAAATATGCCTCCTCTTTTAGAATCAGTTGCTGATTTCGGGCGATCCTCTCTGAAAACTCATCTGGTTTCCTGAAGGCAGTATCGAATGGTTCAACTGTAAGTGAATCAGTTCCTCCAAGTATAGCCGACATAGCTTCAGTTTGAGTTCTGAGCATATTGACAAATGGATCATAAATAGATTTATTCCATTCACTGGTAACACTATGGATATCCATCTTAGCAGAATCACTTTCTGACAGACCGAAACCTTTCTGAACCACTGACCATAATAATCGAGCTGCTCTGATTTTCGCTATCTCAGAAAAATAATCAGAGCCGATTCCAAAACTGAATCTGATTTTGGAGGCTGCCAGAGAAGCTTGTAATCCTCTATCAGTTAGTTGTGACATATACTCGCTTCCCATTGATAAGCCATAGGCAAGTTCAGTAACAATATCAGCTCCTGCATTTTTGAAATGTGATGCATTCAGGTGAATTGTCCTGAAATCAGGTAGTTTGAGGATTCCTCAGTTAGTGATGCCAGGTAATCAAATCGGCATCAACAGGCACACAAGTTTCCCGTTAATAATTAGCCTCCCAATAGGGTCTGCCTCAATTGCACCTTTTATATCTTTTCGAATAAGGCCTTTTTCAGATACAATTCTAAGAACCTGTTCAAGTATCTCCTTAGCCTTGCCGTTACATAAAAAGTTTATCTCGATAATATCCAGATGAATATCCTTAAGAAGTATATCAAAATTAGTAGCATTAACCGACTCGGGATCAGACAAAATAAATCCCAGAGAATCAATGCCTTTCATTAAAATAGTCAGAGCTTTTGTTTGCTTCAGCATAATCTGTAACTTCAATATTCTGTCTTACAAGCCAATTATTATTCCTGACCTTTGTTCCTGTTAAATATGGATATTCTCCCGGAAGAGTATTTATGTACATCAGATTTTCGACATCCTCCTTGCGGTAAAAGGCATAACATCGAAACCTTCATTTGTTTTCCAAACCAGCTTTTCATTGAAATCAGCACCTTTCAGATCACAATGGACTTTTGCCATCCACTCCTTTGTTGTTACCGGTGGAAACTGTTCAAAAAGTTTCTCCTTTTTCACCATTACATTCTCAGTTGAAATTATTTTTACAAATAAAACTAATTGCCAATTACAAATTTTATGAATTTTGTCATTTACCTGCAAACTCCATAAGGTATGATTTTATGAAAGCACTCAGATCTCCATCGAGAACAGCCTGAACATTTCCTGTCTCATGATCTGTTCGATGGTCCTTTATCATCTTATAAGGATGCAAAGTATAAGATCTTATTTGTGAACCCCACTCGATTTTCTTCTTCTCACCTTCAATGTACATTCCTGTGCTTCCTGCTGTTTTCTGAGCTCAAGCTCGGAAGTGCGACTTAAGGATTTTAGTTGCATTCTCTTTATTGTTTAGTTGCGAACGTGTCTCCTGGTTCTCAATAATTATCCCTGTCGGATGGTGCCTAAGCCTCACTGCCGTCTACCTTGTTGACATTCTGACCACCTGCACCGCTTGAGTCGAAATGTGTCCCAGGTGATATCTGCCGGGTTAATATCGATCACAATATTATTATCTACCAGCGGGGAAATGAAAACTGAAGCAAAAGTTGTCTGTCGTTTTCCCTGAGCATTAAATGGGGATATCCTTACAAGACGATGTACCCCGTTTTCGCTTTTCAGGTAACCGTAGGCCCTTTCTCCATCAATTTCCAGAGTAACTGATTTTACGCCAACTTCATCACCAGCCTGATAATCAAGCTCTTTAACTTTATAATTATTTCTTTCTGCCCAACGGAATACATCCTCATAAGCATTGAGGCCCAATCATTGCTCTCTGTTCCTCCTGCACCTGAATTGATTTTCCAGATCTCTCCAAGCTGGTCCTCTTCTTTCCGGAGCATGTTACGTACCTCAGATCCTCAATAAATCCGACACAGTTACTATACTGACTATCGACATCTGTTTCAGATGCTTCGCCTTCTTTATAGAAATCGTAGATTACAACCAAATCATCAAGCAGCAGCATTTATCTTATCAAAATCATTGGTCCAGGCTTTGGCTGCGCAATCCCCTTCATAAGCTCTTCAGCTTTTTTAGGATCATTCCACAAACCCGGTTCCTGTGATAGACTCTCTTTTTCTGCTATTTTTTCAATTTTGCCATCGATGTCAAAGATACCTCCTTAACGCATCGCGGCGTCCCGATAAATCCCTTATCTGTTCGTTGGTTATCATTCCTTAAAATTTTGACAAATTTAGTCTTTTTAACTATAACAGTTGAGGTTAAAGAAAGAAGTTAGATGCACTTTGTTTAACAGCCATAGTTTTAGTAATTTTCGAGTCGTAAAAAAGAGAATGCTACGACTGATAATTCTACTCCGACCCTTTGCCAGATACTTACTTGTTTTCTGGATGCTGACAGTAATAATTGTTTCATCTCTTCCTTCAATCCCAACATTAAAAATACATACAGCAAAATCTGAGATCAGATTAGATTATCTAATACATTTCTGCGAGTATGGATTGTTAGCAGGAATAGCCTTTCTGACATTTGTAAAAAGCGAATTCAGGTTAAGCTAAGAATTTTTCTGATTACATCTGCCCTAATTCTGTTTGCCATTCTGGATGAATATCACCAAAAATTTATACCTGGAAGGGCATTTAATCTGAAGGATATTTATAGTGATATATTTGGAATTATTGCAGCTTTGGTATTTTGTATTGCAGCATTCAAAATAATATCCAGGAATAACGCGTAGAGACGCAATGCTTTGCGTCTCTAATTCCAGTGGGCGTTGTTTTATTCTGGAGAC
>JADKBK010000034.1 GCA_016715075.1 Bacteroidales bacterium | reverse complement strand
AGGAAGCTCAGTTCCTTTCATGATTATCTGATGTCATACTGGGAAAAAGAGTTCTTTCCTAAATCAAATATTTCTGACTATAGAAATTTCTGGAACAGTTCTCTCAGGAATGGGGTATTTAACTATACACCTGAAGTAAATAACCCGGTAAGTATTAGTAAGGAAGGTCTTTCCAGGACTATTAGTGCTTCTGATAACGTCAAATCGTCAGGATTTGAGGTCGTAATTACTGAGAGCGTGGCTCTTGGAACAGGAATGCATGCCAACAATCCATGGCTCATGGGCTTCCTGATCCTGTCTCAAGACAGTGTTGGGAAAACGTTGCGGCTATATCAGTAAAGGATGCGGAAAAACTGGGAATTACTACAGGCACCTGATTATTAAATTGATGGATGGATTAACTCTTCCAGCATTTATTCAGCCTGGTCAGGCGGAAGGCACAATCTCTGTTTCGCTCCGGTTACGGACACACAAATTCCGGTCCAGTTTGTAACAATATCGGAATAAATGTATATCCATTCATAAGTTCATCTGAAGGGAACAATTACATTTTCAGTGTTGATGGAATAGAAAACACCTTAGTAGAAAGTCAGCTTGCCCTTACACAGGTTCATCATTCGATGGAAGGAAGGATTGTAAGAGAAGCCAGATTAAGTGAATATAAAAACAATCCTTCTTCGGGAAATGAAATACAAAAGGATTTTGAAGAGACTCATAAAAGTCTTTATCCTGAAGTGACTCATGCCGGGTTCCATTGGGGACTGGCAATTGATCTGAATTCATGTGTGGGCTGTAATTCGTGTTATTGCCTGCCAGGCGGAAAATAATGTTCCGGTTGTCGGAAAAGATGAGGTTATAAGAAGAAGGATAATGCACTGGATCAAAATAGACAGGTATTATTCAGATAATCAGGATGATCCAAAGGTTTATTATCAGCCACTGGCATGCCAGCATTGTGATAATGCTCCGTGTGAAAATGTTTGTCCGGTTTCAGCAACAAACCATAGCAGTGAAGGGCTGAATCAGGTTACATATAATCGTTGCATAGGTACCAAATATTGTATAAATAACTGTCCGTATAAAGTAAGAAGGTTTAACTGGTACCGCTATACAAATAATAAGGAATTTGATTTCAATACGCATCAGATCTGGGCAAAATGGTCCTGAACCCGACGTTACAGTAAGGGAACGTGGTGTGGTCGAGAAGTGTTCTTTCTGTGTTCAGAGAATACAGGAGAAAAACTTCAGGCAAAGCTTGAAAACAGAACATTGAAGGATAGTGAGATAAAAAGACAGCCTGTATGCAGTCTTGTCCGTCAAATGCAATCGTTTTTGGTAATCTGAACGATCCCGACAGTAAGGTCTCAAAATTATTTAAGGATCCAAGGTGTTACCATCTGCTTGAGGAGTTACACACATTGCCAAATACTGGATACCTGACTAAAGTGTGGAATGATGAAACAATTAATTCATAACAATTCAGAAGTTAACCGATGTACAACAGGAAGATAAGAGGACCTCTGATTGAAGGAAACAGGACACTGGGACAGATTACTGAGGATGTAATTGCCCAATGGAAGGCCGCCCGGGCTTATGGTGGTTTATTGCTTTCGGGATTTCATCATTAGCTACGATATTTGGATTTTATGCAATTTATATAACTGTTACTAGGGAATTGGCACCTGGGGAGTTAACAATTCCGTTGGCTGGGGTTGGGAAATCATCAATTTTGTATGGTGGATCGGGATTGGACATGCCGGAACGGCGTTTTCGATATTCCTGCTTATCCTGCGACAGAGATGGCGGACATCAATTAACCGGGCCGCTGAGGCAATGACGGTTCTTGCTGTTATGGCAGCAGCCATCCTGCCTGCGTTACATATGGGACGCGTCTGGCTCGCTTTCTACATATTCCCTTATCCGAATACCCGTGGTCCGCTATGGGTAAATTTCAACTCCCCGTTATTCTGGGATTTTATTGCAATTACAGCATATCTTCTTATATCAGCTTCATTCTGGTACCTCGGAACCTTACCTGATTTCGCAACGATACGCGACAAAACAACCTCAAAAATAAAGAAAGCAGTATACGGATTTTTCAGTCTTGGCTGGACCGGCTCGAGCCGTCAGTGGATACGCTTTGAATCACTTAGCTTTATTCTTGGAGGAATAGCAGCAGTTCTTGTTGTTTCTGTACACTCAATTGTGTCGACAGACTTTGCCGTGGAATTGAACCCGGCTGGCATACAACACTCTTCCCTCCGTACTTTGTTGTTGGAGCTATTTTCTCGGGATTTGCCATGGTTATGACACTAATGGTTATTATCAGGAAAATGTACAAATTTACCAACTACATTACTGATAATCACATGGATGCTATTGCAAGAATTCTCGTCTTCATCTCTCTGATTATGGGTACCGCCTATGCCACTGAAATTTTTGTAGCATGGTATTCAGGTAACGAATATGAAATGTTTACATTCTTTCATAACAGGATCACAGGTGATTATACCACACAGTTCTGGGAATGATAATCTGCAATGCTTTGATTCCGCAGTTATTCTGGTTCAGGAAGATCAGGAGAAACTGGGTTGGATTGCTTATTATTTCACTATTCATCAATCTGGGAATGTGGTTTGAAAGATTTAATATTGTAATTACTTCATTAACAAAAGATTATCTGCCTTCAAACTGGGTTGAATACAAACCGACAATAATCGATATCGGTGTTTATGTAGGAACCATAGGGATTTTTCTTTGCGGTGTTTTGCTGTTCATCAGATATATACCAATGATGGCAATCAGCGAACTTAAGAGCGTTAATAGCATTGGAAATAAAAAGAGGATTAGAAAGGCTATGATAAACACTTTTAAAATCGGAGTATTTGATAAAGAGGAAAATTTTCTTTCCTCAATAAGACTGTTGCAGGAACAGAAGATTGAAATATATGATGTGTTTACACCATATCCGGTGCATGAAGTATTTCATCTTTTGAAGAGAAAATCAAAACTCCCTACTGCAGCTTACTTTTTCGGACTTTTCGGAATAGTTGCCGCTAGCATTTCTGTATTACACCTCTGTAATAGACTGGCCCGTTGTGTATGGAGGAAAACCATTTAACTCTTTTCCTTCGTTTATAGTTGTAACAATCATACTTACAATATTTACTGTAACAATCGCAAGTCTGGCTGCCTTCTCAGCCAGATCAAAATTATTCCCGGGGAGGGATAATAGGAGGTTTATAATAAAGAATTTGAAAACGTTAAGGCATGAAGAAAACAATTAAACCTGGAGTTATTATTAAAGCAGCTTTTCTGATACTGTTTTTGGTCATATTGAATAGCTGTAACAGGGACAGGAATAATCCGGGATGGGATTACTTCCCTGATATGTTTTATTCTACTGCTTATGAGAGTTTTACAAAGAATCCAAATTTTAAGGATGGAATAACAATGAGAGTCCCTGCGGAGGGAAGTGTTCCAAGAGATTATACCCCTTTGAATATACTCTGGCTCCGGAATCCAGGATTAAAGCAGAAACGACCTGATTAATCCTGTTGTACCATCAGCAGAGGCCCTCGCCGCAGGAGAAAAGACATATGCAACTTTTTGCTTAGGCTGTCATGGCGCCAGTGGTGCCGGCGATGGTTGCTTTATACAAGCAAATTGTATCCATTAAAACCACGGCCATTATCATCCGGAAATGCCATAATTCTAAAGGACGGAGAGATATATCACTCCATAACCCTTGGATTTGGCTCAATGGGAGCCCATGGACCGCAGATCCTCCCTGTTGACAGATGGAATGTTGTTTTATACATCAGAAGCCTCCAGAACGTTGCTAAAGGGCAGTTAACACCAAATAATTAAGAATAATGAAGGAGCAAGTTACTGTTTCCAGAAATTTTAAAATTATTACCCTGATTCTTATTGTAATAGGTATTGGCTCATTCATTACAGGCCTGATTTCGGATTCTCACACACCTGGGCAAGTTATCTAATTGTTAATTATTACTTTCTGTCGCTTGCAATGGGCGCTGCATTCTTTTTCGTTATTCAGGTTATAACTCAATCAGGGTGGTCCTCTGCCTTTAAAAGGGTTCCTGAAGCAATGATGTCGTATATCCCCTTTGCAGCTGTATTTTTCTACTTCTCTTTTTGGAATGCACGATATTTATCACTGGTCGGATCCCGAGGCTGTTGCAACCGACCCTGTGATTGCGCATAAATCAGCATTTCTGAATATCCCTTTCTTCTTTATCAGGATGGCGATCTGTTTCATTTTATGGATTGTTTTTACACTGATTTTAAGAAAATTATCTCATAAAGAAGATACATTCGACAAGTCAGATGATAGCGGAATCATGGCGCTATTTGCAAAAAGTGAATTGTATTCAAAGGTTCTTGCTTTCATAATGGCCATAACCTTCTCTCTTTCTGCATTTGACTGGATAATGTCTATAGATGTACATTGGTACAGCACTATTTTTGCGCTTAAGAATCTGGTTGCAGCATTTTTACATGGAGTTTCTATACTGGCATTAATCGTCTTTATCCTGCATAAAAGAGGTTATTTCCCTTTTCTGAACAAGTTTCACATGCATGATTTTGCTAGGTATGTATTTATGTTATCGATAGTCTGGGGATATTTCTGGTTTGCCCAGTTTATGATTATCTGGTACGGAAATATTCCGGAAGAGACTATTTACTATAATGTACGCTGGCAGGAGGGCTGGAAAGTTCTGTTTTCCTAGAGATCGGAATTAACTGGGCAATCCCATTCATGATACTTCTTCCTGTAAAAGCCAGCAGAAACATGACATTAATTATTATTGTCATTTTATTCCTGATTATTGGTCAATATATCGACCTTTTCGTTCAGGTAATTCCGGGTACAACAGGACTTTTTAAATTCGGCTTGATAGAGGCAGGAATGTTTCTTGGATATGCCGGTCTGTTTGCTCTTGTAGTGGCCACATCACTAAGCAAAACAAAGATAATACCCCCCAATCATCCATATCTTGAAGAGAGCCTGAACCATCATTTTTAAGAAGATCGTTATAGTGTTCTGTCTGTAATAAGTAGAATCATGACAATCAAATAGAAAGAATAAAGAAGCATTGAGTATTTGTTGTAGTTATTCTTATCTACCCGGATTCTGATCAGGTCAGAGAACTTCCAGACAATAATTGACGAGGCAATAAGTAAGATGCTTATTATCATTACGGTTGTTGATTATTCCAAAATAACACAATAATAATGCGGCAGCCACTGATGAAACGGTCCAGATAAAGGTTAGCCTGTTGATTTGTACCGGATTAAAAACCGAAGTCAGGCTTGGCATTCCTGCATTTTTATACTCTTCCCCATACTTTAAGATCATTAACCAGAAGTGAGGGATCTGTCCGGTGAAAAATAAAAATTCAAGAAATATTATTGTCTTATCCCACTCTCCTCCGCCCGCTGCCACCCATCCGATAAGAGGAGGCAGGGCTCCGGTTATTGCTCCGGGAACAACTGCAAAAGCTGTTATTCTCTTCGAGTAGGTATAGATAATATTATACCAGAAAATAGTTACTAAGCCTATAATTGCAGCTTTCAGATTTCCTGCTGTGAATAAAATAACAGTACCGGAGATGAGGCAAATCAAAAATATATTACTGCTTTCCATATTTTAATTTTCCGGCAGGAATAGGCCGGTTCTGGTTCTGTTCATCTTGGAATCAATTTCGGATTCCTGTATCTGGTTAAGTACAGATGCCGGAATGGAGAGCAGTAAAATGCCTCCTGAGATTAGAAAGATTTTAGATGAAATTTGAGGGTCAAAGAAAAAACCGGTAAATCCTGTGAGACTTACCGGGATCATTATTTTTAGTTGCTTAATTCCAGGTAATATTTAAGCATATTGCCCGGATTATTTTCATTAAGCGACTTCAGATATTCAATAATTTTCTGAACATCGTCCTCGGTGAGAGTTTCTTTATAACTCTGCATTAAATCCCTTGGAAATCCTTTTACAACTTCCAAATTGGGATCGTATATCGCTCTTTTTATATACTTCATCAGCTGTTAAGGTTACTTCTTTTCCCTCTTTAATTACGCTGTGTCTCTCCAAAGAGGTTTTGGAAAGAAGTTGGTCCCAGGATTTTCGATCCGTCAGTGGAGTGGCACGCAACGCAGCCCTGTGCATTTACAATCGTTTTTCCAGCAGATCCGGGTGAAGTATCTTCAGTAACC
>JADKBK010000033.1 GCA_016715075.1 Bacteroidales bacterium | reverse complement strand
CTCAGAGGAAACCGTTCACGTCCTTCGACAGAGGTTGACAGCGACATGCCTCCAACTGCAACCTGCAGTATTTCCTGCACATTGTTTACTGTCATTCCGTAACGCGCCATTGCTTCCCTGTTTAATTTTATTTCAAGATATGGAGCACCCACCGCACGGTCATAAAAAACCGCTGAAGTTTTAATTGAAGGGACATCTTTTAATGCTTTCTCAAACATCATTCCTGCTTCTTCAATTGTATTAAGATCAGGCCCATATACTTTCAGTCCCATAGGAGCACGCATCCCGGTCGAAAGCATTACAAGACGGGTTTCAATAGGCTGCAATTTAGGAGCCGAAGTCAATCCGGGAATATCAGTTACTTTTACAATCTCTTTCCAGATATCGAGCGGTTTTTTGATCTGTGGACGCCATTGACGGAAATATTCTCCTTTTGTATCTGGAATAAGACTATCGGCAGGGATAACTCTGAATGATTCAGTATTGGGATTATAAGTTGAATTGTCCTTCAGGACAAAATTTCCTTTTTGTCAACCTTAAATTGCTTCCGGTGCCCGTTTTCATCGAGTATATATTCGGAACGGTAGTTGATCGTATTTTCAAACATCTGAATCGGCGCAGGGTCGAGAGCAGAATTAACACGACCCCATTTTCCTACTGCAACTTCTACTTCAGGTATTGCTGCAAGTCTTTTATCGAGAGTTTCAATGTATCCAAGGTTTTTTTCAATACTGGAATGTGGCATACTTGTAGGCATAAGTAGAAATGAACCTTCGTTAAGCGATGGCATGAATTCCTTACCTGTACCTGGAAATGCTTTTACTGCACCCTGCCATAACGAAGTTTGTCGAAAACTTTTCCACCCGATTTTTTCAGCTCCTTTAGGTATAATACCGAAAATTTTATCGACACCCTGCCATGCAAGCATACCGAACAACAGAGTAACTGCGGGTATCATGAGAAACTTCCACTTATTTTCTAAAGCCCAGCGTAGTATTTCTTCATAAAAATGAACCATCGACATCAATGCAAGGAGTATTATTGTTACAATACCTGCAACGAAAAGGAAGTTGGCAAATTCACTGTTATGGGCTCCAAGGCAGCCATTCTATAGAAAGATACCATGTTGCAAACAGGACAGTAATAAAAATGTTTATGTAGTTTGGAAACTCTTTGCGTTTTTCAGACCATCTGTAATCGAGGAGATTATTTATACCAACAGCTACCAAGGCCAATGCCGGCCACATTTGCCAGAAAACAACAAATATAAAACCTGCTGCAATAAGACAACCATTCCATATTCTCTTTATTTTCTTCCTGTCAAACGAGATGTTAAAGAAGATGTGTACAAGTGTAGGTAGTACAATAATACCAAGAATAAATGCCGAGAGAAGTGCAAATGTCTTTGTAAAGGCAAGAGGATGGAACAGTTTTCCTTCCTGAGCCTGCATGGCAAATACAGGAAGAAAACTCACAATTGTTGTAGCGATAGATGTTACAACCGCAGCTCTTACCTCTGTTGTGGCCTGGTAAATTACATCCATAAGTTTTCTGCCACGTATCCCTTTGTTTTCAGGCATCTCAAGGTGCCGGAGAATATTCTCCACATCCACAATACCAATATCAACCATAACACCAATCGCAATGGCAATACCTGAAAGTGCAACAATATTGGCATCTATTCCAAAAAACGCATAGAATAAATGTCATTAATACACCGATTGGTAACAAACCAGCGACAATAAGGAAGCCCTGAGGTTCATTACAAGGACAATAATTACGATTATGCTTATAAGGATTTCATGTGAAAGAGCTGATTCAAGAGTTCCGATGGTTTCTTTAATCAGTCCCGTTCTGTCATAAAATGGAACTACTGTTACCTTTGAGACTGTTCCATCAGGTAGTGTTTTTTGTGGTAATCCTGCTTCGATCTCCTTAATCTTATCTTTTACATTGTTGATTACTTCCGTGGGGTTAGAGCCATACCTTGCTACAACAACAGCACCCACAGCCTCAGAACCTGCCTTATCAAGACCTCCCCGACGGGTGGCTGGACCGAATGATACATGAGCTACGTCTTTGATTCGCACTGGAACATTATTCCTGACAGCTACAACGGATAGTTCCAGATCATTCAGACTTTTTACATATCCAAGCCCCCTAATAATGTATTCAACATTATTAAGTTCAATTGTTTCAGCACCGATATCAAGATTACTTTGCTTAACAGCATTCATAACATCCATAACAGACACATTATAAGCCTTCAGGGCATCAGGATTAAGATCAACCTGATATTCTTTTACAAAGCCTCCTACTGATGCTACCTCAGATACACCTTCTGCGGTTGAAAGACTGTATTTAACATAAAAATCCTGTATTGTTTTAAGTTCCGCAGGATCCCAGCCACCATTTGGTTTTCCGGTTTTGGGATCCCGACCCTCAAGAGTGTACCAATATATCTGACCAAGTGCTGTTGCATCCGGGCCAAGTGAGGGTTGTACTCCAATAGGCAAAGTGCCAGAAGGGAGGGAGTTTAGTTTTTCAAGGATCCTCGACCTGCTCCAGTAAAATTCTACGTTATCCTTAAAAATGATATAGATAAATGACATTCCAAACATGGAAGTACTTCTTATTGTCTGAACTCCGGGAATGCCAAGTAAAGCTGTAGTTAACGGATAGCTTATCTGATCCTGAATGTCTTTGGAGAACGGCCCATCCATTCGGTTGCAACTATCTGCTGATTTTCACCTATATCAGGAATGGCATCCACGGGTACAGGATCTCTTGGTAGAAGACCTGATTTCAAATTGAATGGCATAGTTACCAATCCCATAACCACAAAAGCGATAAGAAAGATAAAGGTTATCAGCCGGTTGTCGAGGAAATATTTAACTAATCGGTTAAATATATTGTTATCTGTCATATATTTTATTTTCAATGAATTTACGTTTGCTACGGCTATAGTCTTAAATATTAGATAATTATTATAAAATTACACTATTAATTTGATAAAAGGAACGACTGTCTGAAAACTTCCCCTCAAATCCCCAGTTTAAACAGTCGTTCCGGGGTCTGCATGATATAAATTATGCGGCATAGTATCCATAGAAGGTTAAGTTAGGGTAGTACCGAGCCTGTTCACTCCTACCTCTCAAGTCTCCTACTGCACTAATACAATTGCCCGGTTTGTCTCTAAGGAATCCTGTGGGCATAATGCACTTTTAATATACATGCAGGTATACTGAATTATTAAATTATTGGTTCCATTTTTTTTGAAATTATTTGATTCCAAAGCTTTCAAGAAAATGATTGATTTTAAAATGCTTATGGAACTCGTCATATTCGTTTAGTGAAGCATCTGACTTGAATTGGGCATCAATGGCATCATGGAGCTCATGATTATTTGGGAAGACTGCTTTAATATTTAGCAACGTAAGTTCTTTTATCTCACTGTCGCCACTTTTACTATAATAATAAGTTGTAACAGTCTTTGAACCACCAGTTTTAGGATTAACTGACTGAACATTTTGTTGGATATATATCCATAGTTCACCCTTATCCTGAAGTAGAAAATGCTCCTTCCCCTGAAACGATTTACCTTATCATCACACATCTGGAAACCCCAAATTTCGTTTTTCTTGAGGTTGAAACGTTTCCCTTCATGAACTACTTTAATAAAATCTTTGCTGAGAAAATCATTCAGTATGATTTTATGTTTTTCTGTTGCACAGTCAATGCCGTACTCCATTTTACCTGTTGTATAGTCAGAATATGTTCTGAAAACACCACTTTTTTGGCCTTGAAGCGAGACAGAGCTAATTAATGTCACTACTGCTAAGACATAATAAAATTTTGTTGATTTTTTTGTCGTTTTCATATTAAGTGATTTTAAATGATGAAATTAAATGTAATAAGTAGTAAGACCTTATTCCTTGGACTTACAGTTTCTAAGTCACTTACCTAATTCTCTCATATTTACAACAATCCGGTAAGGCATCATAAGCTTTATCTTTAGCACTTTTGAGACCTGTGTCGTGACCTGCTTTTGCGAGTTTACCGCTTATATAATCCATGCTGGACCTATTAGGTTCATAAACTACTGTAAGAACTTTAGTTTTAACATTCCAATCAGCGCTTATAACGCTACTTGCCAATGCTATTTTTTCGATCCGGGTTTTACACATTGCACATTTTCCCCATACTTTAAGAGTTTCAGTTTTGGGAGGAAGCATCGGCATACTAGAATGTTGATTCATGTTCATGTCGGTGTTCCTGTTGGAACTTGATCCCATACTTGAGTGATCATGCTGGGCAGATAAAGTAGTACTTAATACAAGTATGCCTATTGCTGTGGTAAGAATTTTAAATATTTTCATTTTTAATAATTTGAATTGTTAAACTCAGTTATTTGTACCTTATAATTAAACCATTTGGCTTTTCACCTACAGGTATTCTCATCATCTCTTTAAGTTCAGCTACATTGACAACTGAAACCGAATTATCATCCTGGTTCGTAACATAACATGTTTTGCCGTCTTGAGAAAATGCCATTGCGCCTGCACCGCTTCCTACAGTTACAAATCCTCCATGGTTGTAAGCATTTCCATTTTGAGTCCAGTAATGAATTTTAGCACCAAGAGGATCCGAAACCCATAGTTGGTTCATCATAGAATTTCTGCTAACCATTCCAGGAGTAAATCCAATCTGGATTGAATCAGACATCATGTTATTCATGGTATTGACAATTCCTATAGAATGGCTTTTTTCATTATCGATGTACATCATTCCATGCATACCGGGAAATGTACCTACCGTACCTTGTCCGGTATTTATAGTATCTGTAATCTTTTTCGTTACAGCATCGAGTACAGTAACTGAGCCTGACATTCCATTGGCAACGAATACCTTTTTACCATCATCTGAAAATGTAATTCCTGCTGGCATATTACCAACAGTTACAGAATTTAATAGATTATAGGAATCAACACTGAATACATTTACTTTTCCAATAGGCATCATAAGAGCTGTCCATATCTCCTTTCCGTCAGGAGAGAAGATCGCATCATAAGGCATCCCTTCTAGACTAATTTCTTTCAGCAGGTCCCCTGTAATTGCATCAAGGATCAGAATTTTGCCTTGCATTTGCATTATCTCAGTTGTAGTTGTCGTAGAATTACCATTGTGATGTTGATAATGAATATCCCCATTATTTACTTGATTTGAAGTGTTCATCATCATTTCATATCCACCGTCAAAATCCATTCCCGGTTCAGTTATAACAAGTTTACTTTTATCAGGTGAAAGTGAAATATGATATGGCCACATGTTATTATACGTTGAATTGATGCTCATCATACCGCCTCCCATCATAGTCCCTGGCGAACCCAGACTAATAGTTTTTTCTACCTTATCAGTCGACGTGTTAATTACAGATAAGGAATTACTTGCACGGTTTACAACATATAAGGCATCGTAATTCACAGGTGAATTATCTGAGTTATTGTTTCCATCATCCTTAGTGCATGATGAGAGTATGATTGCACTAAGTGCAAAACATACAAATGCGAATTTTACTTTTTTCATTTTTTCAATATTTATTTGTTTGATTTATTATGAAACCACACATGATTGGTAGTGATTGGTATCTGCCTGATTTGTTTCGCGGAACCGCGAGCTCGAATTGTGTGATGATCAACCATGTGGGTTCCATAATATTTTACTCTAATAGTTAAAACCTATTTTGCTCTGTCGTAATGGCAGCATCCGGGAAGATTTGCATATGCTTCATTGGTAGCTTTGTATTTTTCGGTATCATGACCAACTGCAGCAAGTTTTTTGCTAATGGCATCTTTATTTGTTTTTGAAGGATCAAAAGTTACCGTAAGCATCTGTGTTTTGACATCCCACACATTTTCAGTGGCACCTTCTGCTTTAACAGTTTTTTCAATGCGTGCTTTACACATATCGCATTTGCCGAAAACTTTGAAAGTCTCGGTTTTTGAGGAAGCCATGGTCATGCTACTATGGTCATGCGTTTGGGCAGATGTTGTTACACCCAAAATGACAGCAAATAATAAAGTAAGAAAAATTCTTAATGATTTCATTGTGTTGAATATTAAATTGTAAATACTAAAAGTCTATTTGAAACAAATAGCTTAAGACAAATGAGATTTAGATCTCATTTGCAGGATAGGTGAGTATGGTGAAATTCAAATACGGAATACACAAATGTTGGAGAGGTCCACCTTGGTGGACATCAAAACCCCTGGAGGACTTACACTTGTATATAAAAGATTTTGATCTGTTTGGGATTTGGCTGATAACTCTACAGGAATTGCCAAAACCTGAAAATTGTACTGATATGATTCTGGTACTAAAGAATATGTTGGCGAGTAATTACTACTGATTCCACTATAGGTTATAATGTCTTCGCAGCAATGATTGGTAAAATATGTACCTCGAAGAGGCATTTCGTCTTCTGAGCATGTCATACCGCAAGAAGCTAATTTGCCGGAAAGCGAAACCTCTGTAGCCACTTCTTTCCCTTCACAATAGTGCGTTGCAACAGAAATGTGCAACATTGCTGCCACCATTAAGAGTGAAAGGGATATGGAAAACAACTTCTTCATTAATATAATAACAGAAATATGCTAATATTGTTTTGCAAAGGAAAGGATTTTTTCTTTAGAAATACATTATAGGTTATAAAATTATCTATCCTTTAATATTCTTATAGCGTTAAACACAGCTATCAAAGCAACCCCCATATCTCCAAAACCGCTTCCCACATGGTTGCAATCCCTAATACACCCAGAACTATAAAAAACAACTTTATGCCCATGGCAAAAAAGATATTCTGCCAGACAATATTTCTTGTTCTCCTCGCAACATCAATAGCTATTGCAACCTTTGCAGGTGAATCTGTCATCAGTACTATATCGGCGGTTTCGATTGCCGCATCGGAACCAAGCGCACCCATTGCTATTCCGACATCCGCGCGGGCAAGGACGGGAGCATCATTTATCCCATCGCCCACAAAAGCCACTTTCCCGCCTTTATTTTCGGCTATTAAGTTCTCGATATGTTTTACCTTGTCTTCGGGCAACAGTTCAGAGTAGTATTTGTCGATGTTTAATTTTTTGGCAAATGCTAGAGCGGCAAATTTGTTATCGCCTGTCAGCATTACCGTTTTAATATTCCTTGCTTTTAAATTTTCAATTGCTTCAATGGCGTCATCTTTCAGAGTGTCTGAAATAATTATATACCCGGCGTAAATACTATTAATAGCAACATGTACCACTGTTCCTTCAACGTTGCAGACCGGATGATCAATATTTTCTTTATGCAAAAACTTATCATTTCCGGCTAACACTGTTTTACCATCGATTACCGCTTTAATGCCATGCCCGGAAATTTCTTCAACTTGTTTGATTCTTTTGTTATCAGTATTGTTTCCAAAGGCATTTGTTATTGACTTGGCAACAGGGTGGTTTGAGCTGGTTTCTGCATATGCCGCATATTCCAGGATTTCTTCTTTGAAAACCTGTTGGAAGTAACAACCTCTGTAACTTTAAACTCTCCTTTGTGAGTGTGCCTGTTTTATCAAATACCACTGTTTTTACCTGAGTTAAAGCATCCAGGAAGTTTGATCCTTTCACCAGGATCCCTTTTCTCGATGCACTGCCGATACCTCCGAAATATCCTAATGGAATACTTATTACCAATGCACAGGGGCATGAAATAACCAATACAACCAACGCACGATAAATCCAATCGCTGAATGTTTGCCCGCTAAACAGAAGGGGTGGTACAAATTGCCAGCAAAGAGCGCCTATAACCACCACAGGTGTATATAGTATTTGGCAAAGGTGATGAACTTTCTGTATCTGCTTTTAGATGAAGCATTTTCTACCATTTCCAAAATTTTTGACAGACGATTCACTGAATAATTTGGCAACCCTTATGGTAAGCAATCCTGATTGATTAATCATGCCGGATAAACAGTGTCTTTTTTCCTTTACTTTTCTTGGCACACTTTCACCTGTTAGGGCAGAAGTATCTATGAATGAATTACCTTCAATTACTTCACCATCAAGGGGAATTTTCTCCCCTGCCTTTACGATAATTGTATCACCTACTTTAATACTTTCGGGTGAAACTCTGGTCATCTCATCATTTACCAAAATATTTGCATAATCCGGTTTTATTTCGAGCAACGATTTGATCGATTTGCGGGAACGGCCAACAGCAATATCCTGGAAAAGTTCCCCAGTCACATAAAATAGCATTACAGCCACTGTTTCGCATTTGATCAATTGCAAATGCTC
>JADKBK010000032.1 GCA_016715075.1 Bacteroidales bacterium | reverse complement strand
TTTTCAAGAATATTCTGCCTGTGATTATTAACTGTATTAACACTAAGGAACAATTTATCTGCAATTTCTTTACTTGCAAAACCTTTGGAAACCAAACCGAGTACCTCAACTTCTCTTGTCGACAGAATAGTTTTTTTATTAGTTTCCATTTCATTTTTAAACAAACATATTTTGCCACTCTTTATGTGAATTAGTCTTCGATTAACTCCCTCAAATGAGATTTTATCAGGCAAAATATCATCAAGCATTAATACGAGCCAGACATTACCCTTTTTATCAAGTTCAAGGACAACCATTTGCAAAATAACATTTAAGTATTTACCGTATTTATCGCACTGTCGGTTATTTAGGATCAACTTATAGTCCTTCCTTTCTTCTTCCGGTCGACTTAAAATAAATTTGAAGGATTTTGCATAGGAATCAATAGCTATTGGCAGGTCATCGGGATGAACTAACTGAGCATAATAAAAAGGATCTTCGGGATCGTGATCTATAAGAGGATTATCAAAAGGTTCAAGATACCTTGTTCGTACATAAATATTCTTTTTGTATAAATCCAGAACGGTAACCGAACTGTTCTCAACCTCAGCCAATCTTTCCAAAAAGTAAACTTTCTTCTCAAACTCAAGGTAATCATCATTATCTACCTCAAATTCCTGGAATGAATACATCTGATCCAATGCTCTTAAATGAGAATTCGGTTCCATAAAAATTGATGATTTATCACTATTGTAAGAGCCCTGTATGCGACTGAACTTTGTCGGTGTAAGTTTCAATGAAATATGATCATGTCATTCACCTTAAAATTAATAAGAAGTAGTGCTAATACAAAATCTTTTTGGCAAAATCTTTTAAATGAATAACAATGAAAATTTCTACAAAAAATTAGAAAACGATTATTCCCAATCCTCTGTTTTTTGGGGATGGGAATAATCGTCAATGCCCAGGTAAGTCTGGAAAAATACATTGAAACCGGGTTAAAAAATAATTTGGTATTACAACAGAAGAATATTAGCCTTGAAAATGCCATGAATGCTCTTAAAACAGCGAACCGCTTGTTTTTCCCTTCAGTTGATTTTGAGGGCGACTACCAGTCGGGTGATGGGGGCAGAAGCATTTCTTTTCCGGTCGGGGATATGTTAAATCCAGTTTACAGGACGCTGAATCAATTGACCTCAAGTGATGCATTTCCTGAAATCAGTAATATGGAAACTAATTTCTTTCCTCAAAACTTTTATGACCTGAAGGTCAGGACATCCCTTCCTATTATTAACTCTGATCTTATTTATAACCAAACAATCCGGAAACAGCAATTGCAATGCAGGAGTATGATGTGGAGATCTATAAAGTGAGTTAACCAGGAATATCCAGGTAGCGTATTACAATTATTTAAGTGCTGCAAAATCCATTTCAATTTATGATGGCGCATTAAACCTTGCCCGGGAAGCTAAAAAGAATGAACCAGAGTCTTCTGGATAACGGGAGGTCTTTCAAGGCATACGTGTTAAGATCAGAAAGTGAAATACAGGGACTCGAAGCAAAAAGGACATCAGCATTACAGCAGATGAAAAATGCACAGATGTATTTTAATTTTCTGCTTAATGCCAACCTGGATGAAGCTATTGACAGTACATGTGAAGGATCCGTTGACCAAAAAACAATAGAGCAATATCTTTTGAATGAGGCATCAATTAAAAACAGAACTGAATTAAAGGCGCTGGATCAATCCGCAGCTATCCGTGAAAATGTTTTAAAGATGAACCAAGCGTTTTGGGTACCTAAACTTAATGGCTTCCTCGATCTTGGTTCACAGGCATGTGACTGGAAATTTAACCGCAAATCCAACTATTACTTTTTTGGAATTCAATTGAATTTCCCGATCTATTCTGCCGGGACAAACAGGATCAGGATAAAACAATCTGAACTGGACCTGAAAAATCAAGTCATAAATAATATATACAGCCAAAACCAGATCCAGCTATCAGCCGATATGGCCAAGAACAGCCTGATGGCATCTTTCAATAATTATGGAGCCAGCAATAAGCAATTAATGCCAAAAGTCAGGTGAGGCTATTCCAGTAAAGGTAGTGTTATTGAACCAGGCTGAAGTGACAGGAAGCGTCCAATCATCAGGACAATTTACAACCGATGATGAAACTATGCTTTCATTTAAAACCGGTGGTATAGTTGACAGAATATATGTAAAAGAGGGAGACAAGATAAGAAAAGGGCAACTGCTTGCTACACTCGATCTGACAGAAATATCGTCACAGGTAAATCAAAGCCAGATAGCATATGAGAAAGCTGCCAGAGATTATAACAGGATCGAAAACCTTCAGAAAGACAGTGTAGCCTCACTTGAGCAGTTGCAAAACTCAAAAACGGGTTTAGAGTTGGCCAAACAGCAATTAGCTGCTGCGAAATTCAATTTGCAGTATTCAAAATCAGAGCAAATCACGATGGTGTGATCTTAAGAAAACTTGCCAACGATGGACAAGTAATAGGACCAGGGATGCCTGTGCTCCAAACCAGCAGCAAGGGAAGGACTGACTGGATTCTCCGGGTGGCTGTGAGTGACAAGGAATGGGCTGGTATAAAATTAAATGATACGGCCAAAGTACAAATAGAAGCTCTGAATATCTGTGACATGCAGGCATATGTCAGTTCCAAAGCTGAGGATACCGACCCTATGACAGGTTCATTTTCAATTGACTTAAAACTGAGCAATGCACAAAAATTAAACATAGCATCGGGAATGTTTGGTAAAGCTGAGATCATGTTATCGATAAAGAGTTTTGTCTGGCAAATACCTTATGATGCCCTGCTGGATGGTAATGCTGACCAGGGATTCGTATTTGTAACCAATGATAATTACATGCATTAAAAGTGCCCGTAACGATTGAAGCAATTGATGGGAAAAATATTCTCATTTCAAAAGGACTTAACAACTACAAGACACTGATTGTATCGGAAGTGCTTATCTCACTGATAAATCAGCTATTAGGTAACGAATAATTATTTAGCTAATAAATAAACTGCTATGAAAATCTCTGATTATGCCGTAAAAACTACCAGTTTACATTGGTAATTCTTGTAATGGCCATAGTTGGGGTAACAACATTAATTAATATGCCCACGGTCTGAGGACCCGGATATTAAAATACCCTATTTCCCTGTAGTTGTGATTTATCCTGGCGCCTCACCAAGATTTGGAAGAACTGGTCGTTGATCCCATCGAGAAGAAAATAACCGAACTTGAAAATATCAAGCGGGTAAGAACCAACATTAAGGATGGCATTGCTATCATCGGGGTAGAGAATATGAATACGGGGGAATGTGAATGAAGAATACCAGGAAATTGTCCGCGAAGTAAACAATATGCGTGGAACATTACCTGAAAATATCTTAAGTATCGATGTCAGCAAGCCGTCTTTTATAGATGTAAATATCCTGCAACTGGCGCTTGTTTCAGAGAATGCTCCAAGAGAACAATTGAAAAAATATGCGGAAAATTTACAGGAAGAGTTGGAGAAAGTCAATCCATTGCAGAAAGTCGAAATCAGTGGGTTGCCAAAGCAAGTTCTCCGCGTGGATTTACAGTTGGATAAACTCGCTCAAATGCACATTCCCTGAATGCAATTATTGCAGGTATGCAGAGTGAGATGGCCAATATTCCGGGAGGAACTGTATGTGCGGGAAATAAAATATTCAATGTAAAGACAAGTAATTATAAGTCGGTTGCAGAAATAGAGAATACGATTGTATACAGTCTTGACGGAAAAATGTTCGTTTAAAAGATGTTGCCAATGTGCATTTTGATTATGAAGAAGCCAAGCATATTACGCGTTTAAACGGACACAGGTGCGTTTTGGTAAATGCCGCTCAAAAACCAGGGTTCAATATTTCTCAGACTCAAAACCTGTATTTACCGGTAATTGAGAAATATAAGAAGACGTTACCTTCAAATATCGAGTTGGTCAAAACCTTTGATCAGGCAACTAATGTGAATAAGCGTTTAGGTGGATTAGAATGGATTTTATAATAGCAATTCTGATCATTGCAATTACGCTGTACCTTTAGGAAAAGAGCAGCAACAGTAGTAATGATATCAATACCGTTATCGGTTTCAATTGGATTGGTAATGCTCAATTTACTCGATACAGTTTGAACCAGGTGAGGATCGTTGGTCTGGTTGTAGCACTCGGCCTTTTGGTTGACGACAGTATTGTTGTTGTAGAGAATATTGAGAGATGGCTCCGTGAAGGCTATTCCAGGAAAGAAGCCACTCTTAAGGCTACCAAACAAATAGGATTAGCTGTAGTTGGATGTACGGTTACCCTGATTATTGCTTTCTTGCCTTTGATATTTTTACCCGGCAGCTCCGGTGATTTTATTCGAAGTTTGCCAATGGCAGTAGTTAGCTGCGTACTAGCATCGATGCTTGTGTCATTGACAATCATTCCGTTCTTGTCAAGTAAAATATTAAAAGAACACAAGGAGCAAAACACAGGCAATTTATTCCTTCGGGCTTTTCAAACTGGTATTCATAATAAAATATGGTCCCATATTGAACAGGGCATTGAAACATCCTGTAATAACAATTTCAATTGCAGCCATTCTTTTTATAGGTTCTATGCAATTGTTACCTGTGATTGGGTTCAGTTTGTTCCCGCTTCCGAGAAACCACAGTTTATGATTAACATCACTACACCCTTGCAGACCAATATTTACAAAACAGATAGTGTAGCAAGAGATGTTGAGCGCCAACTGTCCCAATTCCGGGAAATAACATATTTCACAAGTAATGTTGGTAAAGGCAATCCATGGATATATTATAGTGAAACGCCTGAAAATGAGAGAAGTGATTACGCCCAGGTATTTGTGCAGATGGACCCTCTCACGACTCCAGCTAATAAACTGGTATTAGTTGAAAAGATCAAGGCACATTTCACTGGATACCCAGGTGCTAAAATTGAAGTTAAAAAAAACCTGCAGCAGGGTGGAAATATCCTTGCCCCTGTTGAGGTAAGGCTTGAAGGAGATAATCTGGATTCATTGCGCCAGATAGCTCAAAGAGTTGAAAAGCTGTTGATCAAAACAAAGGGTACCATGTATGTAAATAATCCGGTAATGAATCTTAAAAGTGATATTAAGCTGGAAATAGATAAAGAAAAAGCCAATAGTTTAGGGATCCCCACGGTGAATATTGATCGCCTGGTTCATTTGGCAGTTGCAGGATTTAGCTGGGTAATTTTTCAGATGATAACAGTAATGACATGATATTGTGGTAACATCACCTAAAAATGAAAGAGCAACACTTGGTATTTTTGACAATTTGTTTGTAAACAATAATCAGGGTGCCGCAATTCCCCTGTCGCAATTGGCTACCTTAAAATTGGAATCCTCTCCTCTTACCATCAATCATTTTGACAAGATAAGGACTGTGTCGATGAGTGCCTTTGTTATGAAAGGCTATTTAGCTGATAAGGTAATAAAAGATGTGATGGCTCAAATGGATAATTTCAAATTTCCCAAAGGATATTCATACAAGATGGGAGGAGAATTCGAAACGCGGAAGGATACATTTGAGGGATTTGGCACCATCCTTTATAATTACCATGTTTTTATTCATTGCAATTTTAGTGCTGGAGTTTAAACATTTTAAAAGTACCTTGATTGTTTTATCAGTCATACCCATCGGTTTGGTGGGAGCGCTGGCCGCACTCTGGATTACCGGTAATTCCTTATCGTTTGTGGCATTGATTGGATTGATAGCCCTGGCAGGAATTGAGGTAAAGAATTCCATCCTGCTGGTGGATTTCACAAACCAGTTGCGTAAAGAGGGAAAACCGATAGAAGAAGCCATCCGTGAAGCCGGTGAAATACGGTTCCTTCCTATTATTATCTTAACTTTACTGCTATAGGAGGTTTTTGATGCCAATAGCCGTTTCAACAAATCCCCTCCCCTCTCCCCATTGGCTATTGTTATCATCGGTGGATTGATAAGTTCCACGTATTGTCAAGGATCATTACTCCTGTGATTTATAAACTCCTTCCACCAAGAATATGATATTAAAATAAAAAAGCTATGAAAACGTCAATATTAGTATCGGGTTTCGCTGCACTTTGCCTCCTGATGACCTTCGCAGTAACACCTAATCGATTTAACGCCAAAAATGACAATTTACCTAAAGTCAAAATCATTTCAGGCGTACCCGCCGAAAGGGTGATTCCTGTGCACGAAATAAAGGTGTCATCCAGTAAAAAAGAATATGCAGAAGTTTAAACCAATCTAATTTTAGTTGATGACTTCAGTTACCTGAAATTCGATGTAACCAAATACATTGATAAGGATGAAATATACTCAGATGATATCCAGGAACTCCTGATCGATGAATTCAATTACCTCAAATTCGATGTCAATAAATATATTGCCCAAAGTAGCATGAACTCTGACAGTCTTCAGGAAATTCAATAAGATACATACTGCTCGGTTTATTGTGCAAGGATTCAGCCTTGCTGAAAAAGAAAAGCCCAGATGCTTAGCATCGGGGCTTCGGCGGGGGCAGGATTCGAACCTACGGCCTTTGGGTTATGAGCCCAACGAGCTACCTCTGCTCCACCCCGCAATATATTTTTGTATAAAAAAGAACGTCTGATTTGGGAGTGCAAAAGTAGTATTGATTTTGGTGGTATCCAAATTTAATTTTCAAATATTTGCGAGAGGGGGAGGATTGGTTGTAATTGATAGTAATTGATTGTAACTGGTAGTAATTGATTGGAATTGATTGGAATTGATTGGAATTGATTGGAAATTATGTTTTTTTTATGAGAAATGTTAAATTTGTTGTTGAATGAAGATCATCTATTTTTTGTTATCATGTTTTAATTTTATCGGTTATGAAACTTGAAAATCTGGAGATCTATACGATTTCTATGCAGTTATCTGATGAGATTTGGGCCTGTGTTGCTGGCTGGGACTACTTTCATAAGAAAGCTATAGGCTCTCAATTGGTTACAGCAGCAGACTCAGTGTCAGCGAATATCAGTGAGGGCTGCGGTCGTTATTTT
>JADKBK010000031.1 GCA_016715075.1 Bacteroidales bacterium | reverse complement strand
GTTCGCCATAATAGGGAATTTCCCGTATAATATATCGACCCAGATTTTATTCAAAGCCCTGAAACATCGCGATAAAGTTGCAGAGATTGCCGGCATGCTGCAGAAGGAAGTAGCGGAAAGGATCTGTTCCGGGCCGGGTTCAAAGGCATACGGCATCCTTAGTGTGTTGCTGCAGGCGTATTACAGGGCAGAATATCTTTTTACAGTTCATGAAAATGTATTCTCGCCTCCGCCAAAAGTAAAATCGGGAGTCATACGGCTGGTAAGAAATGAAGTGACCCATCTTGACTGTGATGAGATACTTTTTCACAGGGTAGTAAAGGCCTGTTTTAATCAGAGGAGGAAAACTCTCAGGAATTCTGTGAAATCGGCATTTGAGCTGAAAAGGGAGGATTATCCGGAATTCGGACTAAGACCGGAACAACTCTCTGTTGAACAGTTTGTCAATTTGACGAATTGGATTGATGAAAACAGAATAATATCAGAATGAGAATCCGATTGCTTCAACCGGGTTCATTTTAGCGGCTGCATATGCCGGGGCATAGCCTGCGACAACTCCGATAATACCTGAAATGAATATTGCCAGGAAGATATTGGCAACAGTAAGGTATATATTCAGATCATAGAAGTAGTTTATAACAATTGTACCGATAAAAATCATCAGTACACCAAGAAGACCACCGATCACAGAAAGGAGTACTGATTCCACGAGGAACTGCTGAAGTATAAAAAACCTTTTGGCTCCCAGGGCTTTCTGGATTCCAATGACATTGGTTCTCTCCCTTACCGAGACGAACATGATATTTGCTATTCCGAATCCTCCGACAAGTATTGCGAATCCTCCAATTACCCAACCGCCGATCTTGATACCTGCAAAAACTGCATCGAACCCCTGGGAAAGCATACTCGCTTTGTTAACTGAGAAATTGTTATCCTGATCAGGTTGAAGCCTTCTTGCTGCTCTCATTATCATTGTAGTCTCCTCACTAAGCTCCTCTATCTGAATTCCCTGTTTTGCCTTTACCATAATGGTTGCATCGAGGAATTTATTCCTTAGGTTAATGAATGTTTTTCCGAAATTCAGCGGAACCAGTGTCATCTCATCCATACCGTTGTCGCCAATGCCGCCTTTGCCTTCCTTTTTAAATACTCCGATTACATTGGTTTTCGTTCCGTCTATAGCGATCTGTTTACCCACGGGGTTTTCTTTATCGAACAATCTTTCTGCAATAACAGCTCCAACTATAGCTACATTCTTACCTGAAGCAAATTCTTCAGGTGAAAAAAACCTGCCATTCCCGATTTCGAATGATCTGATTTCTTCAAACTCACGTGTAGCTGCCCAGATAACCACTTCGCTTGCAAGGTTTTTTTTGTATTTTATCTGTTTGGTCTGAAAGACTGAAAAGCATGCAGATGAGGCTTTTGTTGACCTGCCCGCTAATGCTTCGTAGTCATCTTTCGAAATTGACGGCCATTTTATTATATCCCACCAGGCAAGATTCCTGTCAAATGACCATGGACGTTTTTCAACATAGACAACATTATCCCCCAGGGTGGAGATGCTTTCATGAATGGATTTAGACATCAGTCGAGGACGGTGAAAACCGAGATGATTGAAAAGATTCCGATTGTTATACCGAAGAGCGAAAGAAAAGTCCTTAACTTATTAACAATAATAGAGTTAACTGCGAATAGGAAGCCCTCTTTAAATAGCCTGAGAAACATCTGAAAGTAATTATCGATTTTTTTAGAAAGATCAAAGATACGAAAAGCTGTAATACTCAGGAATTCCCTGACCATTTTTAATTACAGTGCCGTTTGATAATCAATTATTTTAAAGTATTGAGGGTATTAAAAAAATATCTATTTTTAAGCACCTTTAATAATTGGCCTAACCAAATCGTAACAGTCAGATTATGAGTGAAAAAAGAATAAGAAGCGCGCTTATTTCTGTCTTTTATAAAGATGGATTGGATGATATAGTCAGGAAGCTTCACTCTCTTGACATTAAAATATTCTCAACCGGCGGCACTTTTGGTTTTATTGAGGGACTTGGAATTCCCGCTGAAAAAGTTGAAGATCTTACTACATATCCTTCAATTCTCGGCGGCAGGGTTAAGACTCTGCACCCCTCAGTATTCGGGGGTATCCTCGCCAGGCGTGAAATACCTGAGGATCTGCAGCAGCTGACAAAATACAAGATCCCTGAGATTGACCTGGTAATTGTGGATCTCTATCCTTTTGAAGAGACTCTGAAATCAACAACAGATAATGGGGAGATTATAGAAAAGATTGATATAGGAGGCATCTCCCTTATAAGAGCTGCTGCCAAGAACTATAATGATGTTCTCATAATTTCCGGCAGGGAGCAGTACCCTGTGTTGCTGGCCTTGCTGAATGAAAAAAATGGCATTACCACACTTGATGACCGAAGGCATGCTGCAGCCGTGGCATTTCAGACCTCCTCGCATTATGATACTGAAATATTCAGATATTTTAACCGGGATGCCGGAATCCAGGCCTTCAGGGAAAGTATTAATGTCTCTTATCCTCTGAGATACGGAGAAAATCCTCATCAGAAGGGAATATTCTACGGTGATCCAGGTAGCATTTTCGACAAGCTTCATGGAAAGGAGATTTCATATAATAACCTTCTTGATCTGGATGCCGCACTGAATCTGATTGATGAGTTTGACAGGACAACATTCGTTATTATAAAGCATAACAATGCATGCGGTGTTGCCTCAAGAGACAATGCGGTAAATGCCTGGAAGGATGCTCTGGCATGTGACCCTGTATCTGCATATGGGGGTGTAGTTGTAACAAACACACCGATTGATGAAAACACTGCCGTGGAGATCGATAAGATATTTTTTGAGATAATTATTGCACCGGAATATTCTCCGGTTGCTCTTGAAATCCTGAAGCAGAAGAAAAACAGGATAATTCTCCGGAGAAAAAAATCAGAGCGTGATGAGTATACATTCAGGTCAATGCTTGGAGGAGTGCTCTGGCAGCAGAAGGACAACAGCACGGAGAGTGCACATGAGATGAAACCTGTAACTACCAGGATCCCCGGAGCAGAAGAATATGATGATCTTGTATTTGCAAATATTATTGTAAAGCATAGTAAATCAAATGCTATTGTTATTGCGAAGAACAGGCAGCTTTGTGCGAGCGGGATAGGACAGACGTCGCGGGTCGATGCGATGAAGCAGGCGATAGAGAAGGCAGGATCGTTCGGATTTGATGTGAAAGGTGCCGTTATGGCATCAGATGCTTTCTTCCCTTTTGCCGACAGTGTGGAGATTGCCCACAAGGCAGGCATCACTGCAATTGTTGAGCCTGGCGGATCGGTCAGGGACCAGGATTCTATTGACTACTGTTCTTCAAATGGCATGGCAATGGTCTTTACCGGAATCAGACATTTTAAACATTAATCATTAATTAATTATCTCATATAATGGGACTATTTTCATTTTTAACACAGGAGATTGCAATCGATCTTGGAACAGCAAACACTATTATTATTCATAATGATAAAGTTGTTGTTGATGAGCCATCAATAGTTGCTATTGATAAAAACACGGGTAAGCTTATAGCAATTGGTGAAGCTGCACGTCAGATGCATGGCAAGACGCATGAGAACATTAAAACAATCAGACCTCTCAGGGATGGTGTGATAGCTGATTTTAATGCAGCCGAGCTTATGATAAGGGGAATGATTAAGATGATAAACAAGGGGCCTCGTCTATTCTCTCCCTCGCTAAAGATGGTAGTTTGCATACCTTCAGGCAGTACTGAAGTTGAGATCCGTGCGGTGCGTGACTCTTCCGAACATGCAGGCGGACGTGATGTTTATATGATTTATGAACCGATGGCAGCTGCTATTGGAATCGGCCTTGATGTTGAGGCGCCGGAAGGCTGTATGGTTGTTGATATAGGTGGCGGAACCACTGAAATTGCAGTGATCGCCCTTGGCGGCATTGTGTGTAACAAATCCATAAGGATTGCCGGTGATGGATTTACTTCTGATATTCAGGCCTATATGAGGCATCAGCATAATATTAAGATCGGCGAACGGACCGCTGAGGATATAAAGATCGCAGTAGGCGCTGCTCTTCCTGATATTGAGAATCCTCCTGCTGATTTTGTCGTGCGAGGACCTAATATTATGACCGCACTTCCTATAGAAATTCCTATCTCTTACCAGGAAATAGCCTATTGCCTTGATAAATCGCTATCTAAAGTTGAAGCGGCCCTTTTAAGTGTTCTTGAGCAAACACCTCCTGAACTTTATGCTGACATAGTAAACAAAGGAATTTACCTTGCAGGCGGCGGAGCTCTTCTCAGAGGACTGGACAAGAGATTGTCGGATAAGATCAATATCAATTTTAACGTTGTTGAAGATCCTTTGCATGCCGTGGCACGCGGAACAGGGGTTGCATTGAAAAACGTCGAGAGATTTCAATTCCTAATGAGATAATCATATTGGATGAATGAGGAGTCTTCTGAATTTTCTGATCCGATTCAATAACCTTATAATCTTTCTTATTCTTGAAGGGATAACATTCTATTTAATAGCTACAGGGAATAGCTATCATAATACCCGGGTTGTAAACGGGATCAGGGGGATAACACAGGGAATCGAAACGAAAATCAATAAAACAAGGAATTATCTTAGTCTTCGGGAGATTAACGAAAATCTTGCCACAGAAAATATTACTCTCAAAACCAGAATCGAGGGACTCCGGAAAAGAGACAATTCACTTTTTTTTTCAGTTACCGATACAATTTTCAAACAGCAGTACAATCATACTTCAGCTGAGGTTATTGAGAATTCGGTAAACAGGCAAAAGAATTTCTTTACAATAAACAAAGGCAGCAAGCAGGGCATTGCACCTGATATGGCTGTAACTTCTGTTGACGGTGTGGCAGGTGTAATTGTAGGTTGTTCAGAAAACTACTCCGTTGCCATGTCGATGCTGAATCTTGATTTCCGGCTTAGTGTAAGAATAAAATCCAATGGCTATTTTGGTTCTCTCACCTGGGACGGCAGAAATTACAGGTATGCACTTCTTGGAGAGATACCTCAGCATATTTATATAAATGCAGGTGATACGATAGAGACAACAGGCTATTCTGCTATTTTCCCGGAAGGGCTGGTTGTTGGTACAATTGATGATTTTGAGAAACGGGGCGGTGATTTTTACAGGATCAGCGTTAAACTTTCAAATGATTTTAAGAAGCTCCACTATGTGGATGTGATAGGTAATCTGGAGAAAGCCGAAAAGTCGGAACTAGAAAAACAATTTAAATGATCAATACAATTTTAAGGTTTGGTCTGATTTTTATTCTGTTGATTCTGCTTCAGGTATTATTGTTTGACAATATACAGTTCAGCGGATATGTTAATCCGTACGTCTATATAATGTTCATTATACTTCTTCCGGTTGAGATTCCATCATGGCTCCTTCTTTTATTGTCATTTGGAACAGGGATCATTCTTGATTTTTTCTCAGGATCCCCCGGGATGCACTCTTCAGCCACTGTATTTGCAGGATTTGTCCGGCCCTACATCCTGCAGATCGTTGCTCCCAGGGATGGTTATGAACTCAGATCGGAACCCTCGATGATGAATTACGGATTCAGATGGTTCCTTACATATACTCTGCTGGTGGTACTGGTTCACCATACAGCTCTTTTTTATCTTGAGGTATTCCGTTTTGCAGATTTTTTCAGAACTATGCTCAGAGTTCTGATCAGTTCTCTTTTCACCATTGCCTTTATCGTTCTTATTGAATATTACCGCAGGGGGAGATAAATGATAAGGTCATGAAAGATCCGTTTATTAACAGGAAGTATTTGATAATGGCGCTAATGGTGCTTGCAACACTTGGTTTGCTCATCAGGTTATTCATTATACAGGTCGTTAAAGACTCCTACAGGTTATCGGCTGATAATAATGTTCTCAGATATGTGACCCAGTATCCTGCCAGGGGGCTTATCTATGACAGAAATGGCGAACTGATAGTATTTAATCAGGCAGCATATGATCTGATGGTAATTCCCGCGCAGAATACCAGGATTGATACAATGGCATTTTGTAATCTTCTGGGGATTACAACGGATACCTTCAGAGAGAGGATGTCCGCAGCTGTCCAGTACTCCAGACGCGCTCCATCTGTGTTCCTTAAACAGATTTCAGATGAGACTTATGCCAGGCTTCAGGAAAAATTATTTATGTTTCCAGGTTTCTATGTTCAGCCAAGGACCCTGCGTAAGTATTCCAAACCAATAGCTTCACATCTTCTTGGATATGTCAGTGAAGTTGATGATGGAATAATCCGGAAGGATCCCTATTATAAGCAGGGGGATTATATAGGAAAGAGCGGCATTGAAGAAGCCTATGAAAAAGTCCTTCGCGGAAAGAGGGGAGTAAAAATTTACCTGGTAGATGTCTACAGCCGCATTAAGGGTTCATATGCCAATGGAAACCTCGATACGGTTGCAGTTCAGGGAAAAGATATTCTTTCCACAATTGATATTAATCTCCAGCAGTATGGTGAGATTCTTATGAAAAACAAAAGAGGCAGTATTGTTGCCCTTGAACCGAATACAGGTGAAGTACTTACGCTTGTGTCAGCGCCTGATTATGATCCCGGATTACTTGTGGGAAGGGTAAGATCCGATAATTTTTCGAAGCTTTCAGCAGATACACTGAAGCCTTTATTTAACAGGGCACTTATGGCATCCTATCCTCCAGGGTCGACCTTTAAGCCTATAAATGGACTCATAGCTCTCCAGGAACAGGTAATAAACCCGGGTTCCATGTTTGGCTGTGATCATGGTTATCTTTTCGTTGGGTGTCATTCCCATGCTTCCCCGCTGAATCTTGAGGGAGCCATAATGAACTCATGCAATTCTTATTTTTGTCAGGCTTACAGAAGGATACTGGAGAATCAAAAATACAAGAATATAGCAGAAGCTTATGATAAATGGAAGGGGTATCTGAATGAGTTTGGCTTCGGGAATAAGCTTGGAACCGATTTTGTAAATGAATTGCCTGGCTTTATTCCTGCAACCAGTTACTATGACAGGTACTACGGTAAAAACAGATGGAAAGCATTAACAATTATCTCGATGGCGATAGGGCAGGGAGAGGTGGGTACAACACCGCTGCAGATGGCCAATATGACAGCTGCTATAGCTAACAGAGGCTATTATTATGCACCTCATGTTGTAAAATCGGTAGGTCATGAAGGCAACGTTGATCCCCGGTTCACTAAGAAACATTTGATAAGTATTGATTCAATGAATTTTGAAGAGGTAATACTTGGTATGGAAGCTGCGGTTAATGGTGGTGCCGGAAGAACAGCTGGGGTGGCCGCACTTAAAGACATTATTGTATGTGGTAAAACCGGAACAGCACAAAACCCGCATGGTAAGGAACATTCAGTTTTTGTTGCATTTGCGCCAAAAGATAATCCGAAAATTGCGATAATGGTCTTTGTTGAGAATGCCGGTTTTGGAGCAACATATGCTGCACCGATAGCGAGCCTTATGATTGAAAAATACCTTAGAGGTGAAATAACCAATAAGGAACGGGAACAGAGTATGCTGAATCTTAATCTAATGGATACACATTGAAGCGAAATATAAATATATGGAACAGGATTGACAAGGTTACCATACTCTTGTTTCTGCTGATGATCATCATGGGCTGGATCAATATTTATGCTGCTGTTTTCAATGAGGAACGCTCGGGAATGCTCGATTTTACCCAGCGCTATGGGAAACAATTTATTTGGATAATTGCATCACTGGTCCTTGCGGTCTTCGTTGTGACTATTGACAGCAGGTTTTACTTTTTCTTTTCCTGGTTCATTTATGGAGCCCTCATGTTTCTACTGCTGCTGGTACTCATATTCGGTACTGAAATAAACGGAGCAAGATCGTGGTTTGAATTCAGTGGATTCAGCCTTCAGCCTTCTGAGTTTGCGAAAGTCGGAACAGCTCTTGCCCTGGCGGTCTATCTTAGTTCAAGGAGGCATGACCTGACCAGGCTGAGTGACTTTATACCTGCAGTATCAATTATTTTGCTGCCGGCAATACTGACAGCCCTCCAGCCTGACATGGGTTCAATGGTTGTCTATTTTGCATTATTCCTTGTGCTTTTCAGGGAAGGAATGAGCCCTTATATTTTGTTTCGGGATTACTGATGTTAATACTGTTCTTTCTGACATTGCTGATGAATAACCTGTATCTGGCTGTTGCACTTATAATAATTGCTTTTTTCCTCTTGTGGTTTGCTACCAGAAAATGGAAGCTTGTTGGCGTCGGAGCAGCAATTTTTATTCTGATTACCAGTCTGGTTTATATTTTTGATTATTATGTAATTAATTCAATGGGGGAGGAGCTGGTCCTCTTTATTTCCCTGTTACTCTCGGGAGCAGTTTATGCAATTTACATTTACAGTAAGAAGGCAATGGCGGTACTGATAATCTACCTGTTCCTGGCAGGCAGTATTTTGTATATCAATTCAGTCGATTTTGCATTCAATAATGTTATAAAGCCTCACCAGAAAGATCGTATAAATATTCTGCTTGGATTAAAATCCGATCTTCATGGAACTGGTTATAATGTTAATCAGTCAATAATCTCTGTCGGGTCCGGAGGTTTTCTGGGAAAGGGATTTCTTAAGGGTACCCAAACAAAGTTTAAGTTTGTACCCAAGCAGAGTTCAGATTTTATTTTTTGTACAGTGGGTGAAGAGTGGGGTTTTCTCGGGTCATTTGTAGTAATAGGAATGTATCTGGCTCTTCTCCTTCGACTTATTATGCTCGCTGAACGACAACGATCGGTCTTTTCCAGAATTTATGGTTATGGAGTTGTCTCGATCTTATTTACCCATTTCTTCATAAACATCGGGATGGCGATAGGACTTGTGCCCGTGATTGGGATTCCCTTGCCTTTCTTCAGCTACGGAGGCAGCTCGTTATGGGGGTTCACAATTCTGCTGTTTATTTTTCTCAGGCTTGATGCAAGCAGAACAGAATATCTTGTCTGATCAGAAAGGAATTGTTATCCTGTGGGATATCTCAATCCCAAAATCCTTTTCGACATAATCAATCAACTGGGGGAAGAATTCCATAAAATCATCCTGCAGGGAGTAATAGTTTTTTTTAAGCGCCTGCATGGCAAAACGGGTCTCCTTAGGAAGTGTGGATCTTTTACTCAGTGTTGTCAAAACATGCCGGATCCCGTTAAGAGTCTGGTAAGATTCAATCCAGTTGTTGATTATGAAAAATGGCATCATCTCCCTTACGTTAGGTGGCATAATTTCATAATTGTTTACCAGGGCTCTGTAGAAATTATATGTAACGCTTTCCAGCGGTCTTCTTGAATAGAAATCCCATTCTTTGGTAAGAAAATGATCATATATTATATCAGTAACTACTCCGGCATACTTATGGTATTTCCTTGTAAAAAAGATCTTGCTGCGGTGAACGACGGGATGGCGGTCGGTAAATCCATCGATATGACGGTGCAGGATAATACCTTTCCTTATCGGCTCAGGATAGTTAAGGTAGTCTCGTCCCTTAACATAATCACCAATGTAATTGCCAATGATTATTTTATCAGAATCACCAGACAGATATATGTGTGCGAGCACATTCATAATATGACATAATAGTACAAAGAATTTGTCATATAGTTTACCTGACCGAAAACATTTTCTTTAACATGTTTTCAAATCATACATAAAGCACCATTAATAGATTGTAAATAAGGAAATTAAAGCATAGAATCGGTATTTTAAAAAATACCATAAAATGCTCGGAATTTCTGTATGCAAATTATAAATTTGTTGCTTCATTTTAAAGTGAATTAGCTTTTATAAATAAATATTTATTAAAATAAAAGGGAGGATTTATGTCCAGGAAAAATGTCATTATAATTGGAGCTGCGGGTCGTGATTTTCACAATTTCAATACTTGTTACCGGGATAATGAAGATTACAATGTGGTCGCCTTCACGGCAGCCCAGATACCTGATATAGATGGTAGAAAATACCCGGGAGAGCTTGCCGGTAAGTTATATCCTGACGGTATTCCGATATATAATGAAGAAAGCCTGCCCGACCTGATTAAAAAATTTAATGTATCTGACTGTGTATTCTCCTATAGTGATATTACCTATCAGAAAGTAATGTCAGTAGGTGCGATTGTTAATTCGGCAGGTGCTAACTTTGTTCTTCTGGGACCAGCAGCCACAATGGTAAAAAGCACCAAACCGCTTATTGCTGTTGGGGCAATAAGGACTGGCTGTGGAAAGAGCCAGACATCAAGAAGGGTAATTGAGCTGCTCATGGAGAGAGGTTTAAAAGTGGTTGCTATTCGTCATCCTATGCCTTATGGTGATCTCAATGCTCAGAAAATCCAGCGTTTTGCAGAGGTTACGGACCTTAAGAAGCATAAGTGTACAGTTGAAGAGATGGAGGAATATGAGCCTCATGTAGTAAGAGGAAATGTGATTTATGCAGGTGTTGACTACGAGGCTATATTAAGGGCGGCTGAGAAAGATCCTTCCGGTTGTGATGTGATTCTCTGGGATGGAGGAAACAATGACTTCCCATTCTATAAGCCTGATCTCATGATTACAGTAGCTGATCCTCATCGTGCCGGTCATGAGCTAAGATATTATCCGGGTGAAGTGACACTCAGGCTTGCAGACGTAGTGGTGATAAATAAAATTGACAGCGCCGGTCCTGAAGCGATACAGGAGGTACGGGAAAGCATTGAGAAGGTCAATCCAAAAGCTATTGTGATAGATGGCGCTTCTCCGATCAAGGTCGATGATGCCTCTCTTATAAAAGGGAAAAGAGTACTTGTGGTTGAGGATGGCCCCACACTTACACATGGTGAAATGAAGATCGGTGCAGGAATTGTTGCAGCAAGAAAATCCGGTGCGGCAGAGCGTCTTGATCCGCCTCCGCTTTACCGTTGGCCGTCTCAGCGATACTTTCAGGCAGTATCCGAATATTGGTACTCTTTTGCCGGCAATGGGCTATGGTGAACAACAGTTAAAAGATCTTGAGACAACAATAAATAACACCGATTGTGACAGCGTAATAATAGCTACACCAATTGACCTTAACAGGATTATCAAAATCAAAAAGCCAAACACCAGGGTCTATTATGATCTGCAGGAGATTGGAAAGCCTGATCTTTCAGAGGTGATAGACGATTTTGTAAAAGCACATAAACTCAAATAGGAAAGCATTGTGAATGGCACGGATTGCATCCCGATACCTATCGGGACCGCGCCAGCTGGGATTATGAAGAAATAGACTGCTGGCAGGTTTGAAATAAATACTTATTTATTTCAGCCTTTCCTTTATCTTTTTAGCAGCTTCTTCAAAACCCGGCTTATTGAGCAAGGCAAACATATTCTTTTTGTAAGCTTCAACACCAGGCTGATCGAATGGATTAACATCAAGTATATAACCACTGATGGCGCAGGCAATCTCAAAGAAATAGATCATCTGTCCGGTATAGAATTCATCAAGCTGGGGGATGGTAATATTTATTATAGGAACACTGCCGTCGTTATGTGCCATGGCAGTACCCAGTTCTGCATTGTGGTTCACCTCTGACAAGCGTTTGCCAGCAATATAATTTAGCTGATCGGAGTCATCCTTTTCAAGAGGGATTGTAAGCTTCTTTGCAGGACTCTTTACAGACACCATTGTTTCGAAAAGTATTCTCTGTCCATCCTGTATGTATTGTCCGAGTGAATGCAGGTCAGTAGTCATATCTACAGAGGCAGGGAAGATCCCTTTTCCGTCTTTCCCTTCACTCTCGCCATAGAGTTGTTTCCACCATTCAGCCATAAAATGCAGCTTTGGAGTGAATCCAACCATGATCTCAATCTGTTTGCCGCCCTGGAGAAGAAGATTTCTTGCTGCTGCATAGAGGAGCGATGGATTGGCTGAAGCATTTTTATTGCGTCTGGTCAGTTCTTCCATGGCTTTTGCCCCTTTGACAATTGCCCTTATATCGAGTCCGCTTATCGCAATAGGAAGCAGTCCAACAGGAGTGAGTACAGAATACCGTCCGCCAACATTATCTGGAATTACAAATGTTTCATATCCGTTTGTTTCTGCCATAGAGCGCAGCGCACCTCTTTTTTCGTCGGTTATTGCGATAATCCGGTCTGCAGCCAGCGGCTTACCTATTTTCTTTTCAAGGTGGTCTTTCAGAATTCGGAATGCAATTGCAGGTTCAGTTGTGGTTCCTGATTTTGAAATTGCAATTATAGAATAATTTCTTCCGTCAAGAATTTCCAGAAGGTCAGCCATATAATCCTCGCAGATATTCTGACCTGCAAAGATAATATCATGATGAGTGCTTTTCAGAAGTGGAGAAAAGCTATGGGAAAGAGCTTCTATCACAGCTCTTGCCCCAAGGTATGATCCTCCAATTCCGATTACTACTGTAGTATCGGTAACTGACCTCAGGTGGCGGGCCGTTTTTTCAATTTTGTCAAGCTGTTGAAGGATATCATCGGGTAGGGAAAGCCAGCCCAGGAAATCGTTCCCGGTACCTGTGCCTGCATTAAGGGCGTCGAGATGTCTTACCGATTGTTGTGCCAATGCAACTACCTCTTCATGAGAGACAAAGCCACTGGTGTTTTTCAGATTTATTGTCAGATTTTCCTTCATACTAATGAGCTATATAACCCGGGTTAATATATTATACTTTTATTCTTCTCATCACAAAGTTAAAAAAAAAGCCGTCGGTAAAAAACCGGCGGCTTATAATAATGACTGGATCTATATATTGATAAGTAACTATCTTTTATGTATTCCACCTGCACTGGAAGTATGAACATCTACAAACTTCGGATCACCGGTATAATTAATATCACCGGCGCTTGAAGCCCTGGCTGTGATTTTGTCCGTTACATTGATATCGGCATCTCCGGCGCTTGACACGGAAATGTCTGCCTCTTTTGCCTTCAGATTGTAAGCTTTGAGATCACCGGCGCTGCTCAGATCAGCTTCCAGTTTTTCTGTTTCACCCTTTATTGTCATATCGCCCGAACTGCTGATATTGATATCCACCTCTCTGGCATATACTTCCAGGGTAATGTCGCCCGCGCTGCTGGCTGATAATCTGATCTCATCGCTTCTTACAGGTGTTTCACCAACAATATCAGCGGCACTGCTGGTTTCAACAGAAGTTATTTCCTTCATTATGACATAAACCCGCTCCTTCTCTGCGTCCCTTATATTGGCTTCCGTATATACATGAAGCACTCCTCCCTTTACTTCTGTAATAATGTATTCATGAAGATTTTCATCTGCTTCCACTGTGATCTTCTCGGCATCCCCCTGGCTCAGGTATACATCAACACCCGCACTTGCCTTGATTCCTGTAAATGAGCCTAAATTTCTTTCAGCTCTGGTCACATTGTGGTTTCCATGGACAGTCTTGCCCCATTGGCCATCTGCAGAACAGGAAAAACTCACGACAGCGATGGCAAGTATTAAAAATCTTACACTTTTCATATTTTTCTTTTTTTTGTTTTTAATCTCGTTCAGACTAAAGACATAAAGAAAAATGATTCGTTGCATTTGCATCAAAAAAAATCACACAATTATTCAGCTAATTATAAATTGATGGATCATGATTAGATCAGAAAGAAGAAATGATCGTTTTAATATTGCGAAATACTCTGCCGATAACTGGGGGGGGGGGGGCGCCGGGGGGCGGGGGGGGGGGGCCCCGGGGGGGGCCCCCGGGGCCCCCCCGCGGCCTCCCGCGGCGGCCGGCATCGGGATGTGATTGCGGATCAAAAAATAAAAAAACACGAACCGTGCTAAAAAAAGGTTCAGCCAAATCCTCAAACAGCAGTCACAAATAGACCTAGAACGACATAATGGACTAACCTGACACTTTTGTACTACAATTCAGAATTTACAGATAGCCCGTAGGGCTTTAGGTATTGTAGAAAACGGCCATATTAAGACCTGTTTACCTCGTAGAGGTTATAGTGTGTCATCCAAAAAACAAATAAGAATTGTTGAACAAATACCCTGTCATTTTCATTAAGATAACCAATATATTCTTGCTGAAATATTTTCTTTTTAAAATGCTATCCCTGAGCGGAAATGTAATTAATTGTAATTTAAGATGTTTAACCGCTATGCGGTAATTATTATTTAGAAATCCATTTTCTACAATACCCTATCGCCTACGGCGAAGGGATTAATATTGAACATACTTTTAGTATAACATCATAACTTCAGACTATGTAATTTGATCCATATGGAATATCATCAGCCCCTGACTGCTAATGCCACTTGAATATTTTTAGTCCGGCCGTGAAGAACAGAGCTCCGACTGACAGCAGAATTATTATAGGGAGGGCTACCTCATGATACCCCGCACCCTCATTGAAAATACTTCTTATCCCGTCGGTGAGCATTGTGAGAGGAAGGTTTTTTATTACCGGAAGGCTCCATTCAGGAAAATTCTGATAGCTGAAGAATATGCCTGAGAGTATCATCATCGGGAAAACAACGAAATTGATTAGCCCGTTTCCAACTTCTGTATTGGAAGTATGGGATGAGACAAAAACAGCGATTCCGGAAAAAGCAATATTACCTGCAAGGAACATTACTATAAGTGCCGAGATATCACCTTGTATCGTTATTTTAAATGCTATCAGGGAGAAGAGGAAGAGGACTGTTGATTCAATGAAATTCATTGCAATCCTTACTGTTATCAGTGCAATCAGGAAATGCGATTTTTTCATTGGTGTGGCTACAAGCCTTCGCAATAATTTTTTTGATCTTTTTTCAATAATTCCGTAACTGATCCCCCACATGCTTGACATCATAACTCCCATTGTAATAAGACCTGGAACGAGAAAGTCGATATACCTGGTACCTGAGACAGTAAGAGGTTTGATCTCGGCATTATTGTGTTCACTAATCAGTTCTCCCTTTCCGAAAAGAGTGCCAAGCTTAAGATATGTAAGCTGTGCGTCGGGATTCATGGGGTCAAAATGGTATTCCACGGAACCGTCTGCGTCAATAAGTATGACATTTATTGTTCCTCTCTTCAGTAATTGCATAGCCTCTTTCCAGGGCATATTGTAAAACAGAAAAATTGAGTTGCCGAGTTTCTCATCTATTATGACATATTTCCATTGCCATGATCCCTTTTCTTGTGAACTGTTCCTTTCACAGCTCTTCTTCAGAAATTCATCAACAACCCCTGGTGGAGTTACTGTTGAAGTGATCTCGCGGCTGTTTATCACTGCAACTTTTCGTGTAACGTCAGCTTTTTTCGTAAATGCCAATCCCAGTCCGAGTGACATCAGGATCGGAAACAGTATTCCCCAGAACAGCACACCCGGTTCCCGTATGATCTCACGAAAGAGAGCAACAATCAATTGCCATAGCTGGCTGAACCTTAATAGTCTACTCATTGATCTTTCTCCCGGTTAATGAAACAAACAGATCATCAAGGGTTTTACGTCTGCATTCCATATGCTTAAGAGCTATGTTATTCGATTTCATGAATGCCATAAAAGCAGGAAGTTCAGTTTCAAAATCCTTCAGTTTTACAAATCCCTTTTCTTTTGTTTCCCCGGGGTGAATTTTGAACGGGGATTGGCCGGTATGGATATAATTATTGAAAAGCCCATTCTCAGCTGTGAATTCCACAACCTTTTCGTTAGTCTCTTCCTCCAGCAGCTGGCTCAGTGTGCCTTCCCGAAGGATTACACCGCTGTCCATTATAACAATATAATCGCAGAGGTTTTCCGCCTCTTCCATATAATGAGTGGTCAGGATCATCGATGTTTCAGACTTCTCTTTCAGGTTTCTGAGTATCTCCCAGATCTCCCTCCGGGCATTGGGGTCCAGTCCGGTGGTTGGTTCATCCAGCAGAAGAATTGCAGGATAGTTGATCAGCGCAATTCCTATTGCGAGCCTCTGTCTCTGCCCGCCAGAGAGATTCACGACATATGATTTGCGTTTCTCCTCGAGTCCGACGATTTTAATTATCTCGTTGACACGATCTTTTCCAAGGTTAAAAAACCCTGCAAAAAGCAGAAGCGTCTCAGATACCCTGAGCTTATCAATAAAGCGTGTTTCCTGAAGAGAGAGACCTATTATATTATGAAGTTCATCTTCATTACCCTTCCATTTTTTTCCCATGATTGTTATCTCTCCCTTATCAGGTTTCTGGATCCCCTCAATCATTTCCACAAGGGTAGTTTTTCCGGCTCCGTTAGGGCCGAGTAAAGCAACAAACTGTCCTTTTGGGATTTTAAGATTAATACCCCCTGACCGCATGGACAGTCTTGAAGGATTTCCAGACATCCCTGACCTCAATAACCGGATCCTTATTCATTGGAAAAATAATTCGTGAATTTAATTCATTTTTAAATAGGAATACATGCAGAACATTTTTAGTGTAAATTTGTTCTGAGGTAAGAATTAAACCTGTTAATCTGAAGAAAATGGCAAATTCAAAACCCAAATCCGGATCCGATAGCAAGGATAAGAAACCCGCATCAGTTAAAAAAGCAAAGTCTCCAAAGATTACCAGTGGAGAATCCACTCCCGGTGAGAATGAAATCAGGATAAAGGCACAGGAGATCTACAGTGAGCGAATTCTGAGAGGAGAGCAGGGTACAGCTGAAGATGACTGGTTGAAAGCTGAAAGCCTTTTAAAGAAGTAAATATTCACAGGAAATAACTTAATTGTTTTGTTCACCCTTGATGGTTGAACAAGGAATTTCTATTATCCCTCCTTCCAGATTTTCCTGTTTTGACTGCCTTCCGGCAATGCAGTGACAATTTATCATGAACTCTTACTGAAAAGATTTTTTTGTTTTCTGCTTTCTAATTGAATAAATTTACTGAAATATTGTTTATCAGGCAGATGCCTGATCTGATCGCCATATAAATCCTGTGTAAACATGGATGAACACGCGTCAGATTAGAGGTGTTGTTTAATTGATCCTGTAAATATTTATACAGGGATAATTTACAGATTTTTTAATCGAGGATTCTTAATTATCTCTTCTAAAACTGACCCCTATCAAAAGGTTTGTTCTGACAGATAAAGCGCTGTTGGTGAGCTGCAATTTCTGGAAAGGGGTAGCATAAAGGCTGCACATATGGTTCCTGTTCCCGGATATCATTTTAAGGAGAAGCTTTATGAAAGCTATAATTCTTACGTCTACAGAGCCCAGCATGAAGAGACCCGGAAACCGGTAATAATTAAGATCTTAAAAGGAGAATACCCTGATAATGACAGGATCATAAGATTACGTCGGGAATACGAAATTCTTAAGGGGATTGAACTTGAAGGAGTTGTAAGTACATACGGTTTTGAAACCTGTAATAACAGTTGTGCTCTTATTATGGAGGATTTCGGAGCCGAATCTCTTAAAAAGATCCTTGAGATCAGGAAACTGAATCTGATCGAATTTCTGGAACTTTCTATCGGAGTTTGTAAGATCCTTGGTCAGCTCCATCAGCTGAATATAATTCATAAAAACATTAATCCATCAAACATAGTCTGGAATCAGGAGAGCGGCCAGATTAAAATAATTGATTTTGGGGTATCATCCGTTCTGTCAAGGGAGGTTGCAGCAATCCATAATCCTAAGGTATTTGAAGGAACAATAAATTACATCTCTCCTGAGCAGACAGGAAGGATGAACCGTATTCTTGATTATCGTACTGATTTGTATTCACTGGGGGTTACCTTCTATGAGCTTTTATTCGGCCAGCTTCCCTTTCCCTTTAGCGATCCGATGGACATTGTGCATTGCCATATTGCAAAGGATCCTCTTCCTCCGGCATATCTGAAATCATTGACAAATAATCAGGAGAGGCAGAACCTGGAGATCCTTTCCAAGATGATATTAAAATTAATGGCTAAAAGCGCTGATGAACGCTATCAGAGTGCATTCGGATTAATGGCAGATCTGGAAAACTGTTACAGGCAACTTAAAGATTCAGGCAGGATAAAAGCGTTTAAAACAGGGATTAAGGATTTCTCTTACAGGTTTCAGATTCCCCAAAAACTATATGGCAGGGAGAAAGAGATTGAGATTTTGCTCGATTCCTTTGACAGGGTGTGCCAGGGTAATAAGGAAATGACGATGGTAAGCGGTTATGCCGGAATAGGGAAGTCAGCACTGGTTAATGAGATACACAGGTCGGTGGTAGCCCGGAAAGGTTACTTTATTTCAGGAAAATTTGAAAAGTTCAAGAGAAACATTCCATATTACTCCATCATTCAGGCTTTTCAGCAGTTAATCAGGCAGATACTTACCGAAAGTGAGGAACAGATCAATATCTGGAAATTAAAAATAATGGAAGCCGTTGGTCCTAATGGCCAGGTAATATCTGATGTCATTCCTGAAGTTGAACTGATTATCGGGAAACAGCCCCCGGTGCCTGAGATTACAGCTCTGGAGGCTCAAAACAGGTTTAATCACTATTTCAGCAATTTCATCAGGACTTTTGCCAGCGCAGGGCATCCTCTTACAATTTTTCTCGATGACTTCCACTGGATTGATATGCCTTCCCTGAACCTTGTAAATCTTATTATGTCAGACTCAGAAGCAAAGTACCTGTATCTGATAGGTGCTTACAGGGATAATGAGATAGATAAAAGTCATCCGGTTCTGAACACTGTGAATAAAATCGAGAAAGCAGGGACAAGGGTAAACTCTTTTACTCTTTCGTCACTTGACTTCAGTAATGTAAATCAGCTTATTGCAGACACCCTTAAATGTTCCGGAGAAAAAACTGAAGATCTGGCCAACCTGTGCCTGAAGAAGACCAATGGAAATCCTTTTTTCCTTATTCAGTTTCTGTATACGATTTATAAAAACCATCTTTTTGAATTTGATAACTGGCAGATGATCTGGCATTGGGAAATCAGCAAGATTGAAAAGCTGAAGGTGACAGATAATGTTGTTGATTTAATGGTGCACAGAATTCAGAGGCTTTCTGAAAAAACGCAAGATATTTTGAAGCTGGCCGCCTGTATAGGAAATCAGTTTGATTTGAACACACTGTCAATAGTCAGTGAAAAATCTATGCCTGATACTGCATATGAATTATGGGAAGCGCTTCAGGAAGAGATAATACTTCCTCTTGGAGATGTTTATAAATATATAAACAGTGATAGCAGGAATAGCAATGTAAATTACAGGTTTGCCCATGACCGGATTCATAATGCAGCCTATTCTCTGATTGAGGAAAATGATAAAAAGGAATTACATCTGAAAATAGGCAGACTGCTGCTGAGCAATGCATTAGACATTGATCTTGAGGAAGAAGTCTTCAATATCACCAATCAGCTGAATTCCGGAATGGAACTTATAGCAGATAAAAATGAAAAGAGCGAGCTGGCCAAATTGAACTATCTCTCCGGAAAGAAAGCAATGGCTTCGACAGCTTATGAAATTGCTTACCGGTATTATTCACAGGGAATAGAGCTTATCGGGAAGAACGGCTGGTACGATTCTTATACCCTTGCCCTGTCATTATATACCGAAGCTGCAGAAGCGTCATATCTGACGGGGAACTTTGAAGAGATGGATGACCTTTCTGACGAGATATTGAAAAACTCCAGAACACTGCTCGACAAAATCAGAATCAACGAAATTATCATACAGTCTTTACTGGCCAGGGCAAGGATAAGGGATGCTGTGGAAACAGCCATCGAAATCCTGAAACAGCTGGGTGTTCATATTAAAAAGAAGCCCAGGAAATATACTGTGCTGTTATCCATGTTGAAGCTGAGGATACTATTATTCAGAAGGACCCCCCGCGACCTGAGAGATTTGCCGCTGATGAGAGATGATCACATGCTTGCTGCGATGAGGATACTCATGAATGCTGCAAGTTCCGCCTATTACGGCAATACATTACTGGCTATTTATATGGGGCTCAAAATGGTGTACCTGTCAGTAAGATACGGCAACTCCGTCTTATCTCCCTATGGATATGTTGTATACGGAGCTATTTTGCATAGTGTTGAAGGCAGATTTGATCTTGGCTATAAGTACGGCTTGTTCTCAATTGAGTTGCTTAACAAGCTTAATGCCAGGGAATACCAGGCCAGAATTTATTACCTGTTTAATTTATTTACAAAACATTGGAAAGATAAATTAAGTACTACAATTGAACCACTTACAGAATCATATCAGAGAGGCCTGGAAACCGGTGATTATGAATATGTATCTTATTGTTCAGCTTATGCTGCAATACACTCCCTTCACAGCGGACTTAAACTCGATCTTGCTGAGACTGAACTCACTAAATCTTTTGAATTTGCCAGGAAAGTCAATCAAAGGATAATCCTTCACATAATCGGCCTGAATAACCAGCTTGCTTTAAATTTCATGGGGGCCTCTGAAAACAGAACCGAATTGGTGGGAGACTATTTCAATGAGCATGAAATGTATCCCTGGCTTATCGAAGAGAATGTAATCTCGAACCTCGGAACATTATTCACTTTAAAGGGAATGATATGTTACTTTTTCGGCAGCTATGAAGAGGCTTTTAAAAATGCCGTTGAGGCAAATAAGTATAAGCGATATCTTATAGGATTGGTTTACCTTCCCTTATTATATTTCTATACATCTCTTATCTTTCTTGAAAGTATATGCAGGTCAGGGTTTTATAAAAGAGAATACCTGATGACAAGGGTCCGGTTCAATCAAAGGACCCTTCGCATCTGGGCCAGAAATGCACCAGATAATCACCTCCATAAATGGCATCTTGTTGAAGCGGAGAAGTACCGGGTGGAAGGCAGACATAAGAGGGCGATTGATCATTACGATAAAGCAATTCTGTATGCACGTAAAAATGGATTTATCCATGAAGAAGCACTGGCAAACGAACTTGCCGGAAAGTACTATCTGCACAGGGAGAATGAGGTAACTGCAAAAAGCTATATAACCGAAGCGCGCTATCTGTATATAAAATGGGGTGCAAAGGCAAAAGTAAGGCACCTTGATGAAGAATATCCGTTACTTCTTTCAATTAGCAGCATACATGGTGTATCAGGGGAAGAACAGAAGAGGAGCAGAGCAGTGGATTTACTGGAGACTAATGGTGAAAGTATTGATCTTGCAGCAGTCCTGAAAGCATCACAGATATTATCCGGTGAGATCCATCTGCAAAAACTGCTTGAGAAGCTTCTTAAAATTGTCGTTACAAATGCCGGAGCAGAAAAAGGATATATCCTTCTTAAAGAGGATGAAAAGTTTTTTATTGAGGCCGGTGCTGTTACTGAGAAGGAAAAAATAAAGGTATTGCATCATATTCCGGTGACCGAAAGCAAAGATATTGCTCAGGTGGTTATAAACTATGTAGACAGGACCAAGGAGACTATAAATCTTAATGATGCATCTGATGAGGATCTTTTTAAATATGACGACTACATAATATGTAATCAGCCCAAATCACTCTTTTGTATGCCTCTTATATCTCAAAACAGACTCAGTGGCATTTTATACCTGGAAAACAACCTGATTACCGGAGCGTTTACCTCTGGCAGGGTAGAGATGCTTGAGATGCTCTGCGGGCAGATAGTCATTTCTATTGAAAATGCCAGACTATATAAAAACCTTGAAGAATATAACAGGAACCTTGAAGAGAAAGTCGAGAAGCGTACCGCTGAAATTTCTCTTAAAAATGAACAGCTGAATTTCCAGAAAGAGGAACTTCATAAGGCGCTTGACGATCTGAAGCATTCAAATGTGCAGCTTATCCAATCTGAGAAGATGGCTTCACTTGGTCAACTTATTGCAGGTATCGCACATGAAATAAATAACCCGGTTACTTTTATAAGTGCCGGTGTAGATTCTCTGGTTACTAATCTTGATGAAGTTGGACAGGTTCTGAAAATTTACCAGAGCATCACCCCTGAAAGTGTCGAAAGTAAACTTGTTGAAATTGAGAAATTGAAAGATAAGCTTGAATTCAGGGAAGCAATGACAGAGATCGGCAAACTGATTGAAAGTATAAAAAACGGCACCAGGAGAACTACCGAAATAGTTAAGGGCTTGCGTACTTTTTCACGTCTTGATGAAGACAGTATCAAAATTTCAGACATCCATGATGGACTGGATTCAACCCTTATATTATTGAGAAACAAATATAAGAACAGGATTGATATAGTAAAGCATTACGGTGATATTCCGGCAGTTGAATGTTATCCGGGTCAGTTGAGCCAGGTATTCATGAATATCCTTTCAAATGCTGTGGATTCGATTGATGAGAAAGGTACTATTACTATAAGAACAATGCTTTCAGATGAGTATGTAAGGATAAGTATCAGGGATACGGGAAAAGGTATTCCGGATGATATCGTTATGAAGATATTTGATCCGTTTTATACCACAAAGGACGTTGGGAAAGGTACAGGACTAGGGCTCTCTATCAGTCAGAGGATCATTGAACAGCATAAAGGAACAATAAGTGTTAAAAGTGAGCCGGGGACCGGGAGTGAATTCATAATACAGTTGCCTGTCAAACAGTTAAAGGGATAATAATGAGTGATCCGGTATTATATTATATGATCCGGTATCATTGCTTAACAAGGGTTGGTATTTAGTATCTGTTCCAGTATAATTTAAACCTAATAATATGTTTCCCATTTCAGGATATCAGGTTAAGGAGACACTTTATGAAAGTAAGGATCTCTATGTATGCAGGGCAATAGATGAGATAAGAAATAGTACCGTCATTCTTAAGATACTGAAGGGTGAATCTCCAAAACCTTCTGCTGTGGCCCGTTTCAAGCGTGAATATGAGATTTTGAGGGACTTAAATATTGATGGAGTTGTCAAGGTTTATAGCCTGGAGAAACACAGCAAGCGGTACGCGATCATCATGGAAGATTTTGGGGCAGATTCGCTGGAAAAGTTGTTGAAGGAAAAAAAACTATATCTGACGAAGTTCCTTGAACTGGCAATTAAGATCTCTCAGATACTTGGAGAAATTCATCAGAATAACATTATTCACAAGGATATTAACCCTTCAAATATTATATGGAATCAGGAGACCAATCAGCTTAAGATCATCGATTTTGGTATATCCACAATAATCCCGCGTGAACTTGCTGCTGCCCAGAGCCCTGACGTGCTTGAAGGTACACTGGCATACATCTCACCTGAAAAGACAGGCAGGATGAATCGTATGATGGATTACCGTACCGACCTGTACTCCCTTGGAGTTACACTTTATGAAATGTATACAGGTCAGCTTCCTTTTCCTTTCAGTAATGCAATGGAGTTGATACACTGCCATATAGCCAAAGATCCGGTACCTCCGGATAAAGTCAGGCCAGTCAATATCCAGAGTGATAAGGAAAGTGGAGAAGTGATTTCAAGGATAATTCTCAAGCTAATGGCTAAGAATGCCGAAGAGCGTTATCAGAATGCCTTTGGTTTAAAGGCTGATCTTGAAAAATGCCTTGTGCAGCTTCAGACAACGGGTAAGATAAAGGACTTTGAAATTGCCCGTCAGGACTATTCTGACAGATTTCAGATCCCTCAAAAACTATATGGCAGGTCGCACGAGATTGAGATTCTGCTTAATTCGTTTGACAGGATTTGCCGTGGTACTAAAGAGGTAATGGTGGTAACCGGCTATGCCGGTATTGGCAAATCATTGCTTGTAAATGAAGTCCATAAGCCGATTTTGGCAAGGCATGGCTATTTCATCTCCGGAAAGTATAACCAGTTTGATCGTGATATTCCTTATATAGGTTTGATCCAGGCCTTCCAGCAGCTTATCAAGCATATCCTCACAGAGAAAGAAGGAAGGATAGAACAGTGGGAGAAGAGAATATTAAGAGCTGTCGGTGGGAATGGCAGGATAATTATTGATGTTATCCCTGAACTTGAACTGATTATAGGTGAACAATCTCCTGTCCCGGAGCTTCCGTCTCAGGAATCACAGAACAGATTTAATCTCTCATTTCTGAATTTCATAAGAGTTTTTTCAGTGAGAAACATCCACTTGCAATTTTCCTGGATGACCTGCAATGGATTGACCAGCCTTCCCTGAAACTGATTAAACTTTTCCTGACAGATGCAGAGATAAAATACATGCTGTTCATCGGAGCCTTCCGTGACAATGAACTGTCTTCTGACCATCCGCTTCTGGAAGTCCTGAATGAAATAAATAAAGCAGGTACCACCTTAAGCAGGCTGATCCTTCCAACACTTGATCATACTCATGTGAATCAGCTGCTTGCAGATACTCTGAATTGTCAGTCCACAATAACTGAAGAGCTGGCAAAGCTCTGCAAGAAAAGAACTCTGGGCAATCCTCTCTTTCTTAAACAGTTTTTACAGGTACTATACAAGGAGAACCTTTTTGAATTTGACCACAAGCAGCTAGTATGGCACTGGGAGATCGAACAGATCGGGAAGATGGGAATAACAGAAAATGTTGTCGATCTGATGGTTAAGAAAACGCAAAAACTCTCAGCCACAACCCAGGATGTTTTGCAGATAGCAGCCTGTCTTGGAAACCAGTTCAGGCTGAAGACTCTCGCCATGGTTTACAAAAAAACACCGGCCGAAACAGCCAGAGCACTCTGGGAAGCTCTCGAGGAGGAGTTTGTATTACCCATGAGCGATGCTTATAAATTTATACAGGATGATTTTGAAGATGCCGAAGTAGTATACAAATTCACTCACGACAGGATTCAGCAGGCTGTCTATTCAATGATTGATGAAGACCAAAAGAAGAAATTTCATCTTGAGACAGGAAGGTTATTATTGAAGTCTACCAAGGTGGATAAATTAGAGGAAGATATATTTGAGATAGTTAATCACCTTAATACCGGGATTGACCTGATAAGTGAGAAATCGGAGAAAATAAGTGTGGCCGGACTGAATCTTATTGCAGGGAAGAAAGCAAAATCCTCCAATGCCTATGAATCCTCTATGAAATATCTCACCACAGGTATTGAGTTGCTTGGAAGTAATTGTTGGGAGTATAATTATGCACTTACACTTAATCTGTTAATTGAGACTGCTGATACTTACTTCCTTTCAGGGGACTATGAAAGAATGGAAAAGATGGTTAAGGTAGCCCTCAGTCATGCAGGTTTGCTTCTTGAAAGAATCAAAATATATGAAATAATAATCCAGTCGCTTATTGCCAGAGGCAGGCTGCCGGAGGCTGTAAGCACTGCCATTGAGATACTTAGTCAGCTGGGAGTCTCTATCTCCAGAAAGCCCTACAGGTTCTTTGTAATGTTGAATGTTTTACGCATTCATGTACTGCTCAGGAGAATTGATGTGGAGGATTTAAGGAGGCTGCCTGAGATGACCGACCCAAATTGCCTTGCAGCAATGCGTATCTTATTCAATGCAGCAAGTTCCGCTTACAGGAATAATATCCTTATGGCAACCAATATGGCATTGAAAATGATCCAGCTTTCTGTCAGGAACGGTAATTCTCCATACTCGTTGTTTGGTTATAGCCTTTTTGCGATCGTCAAGCTTGGAGTTGAGGGAGATATTGAAGAGGGTTATAAGATGGGAAAATTCCCGATAGAGCTGACTGCTAAATTTAAGTCGAGGGAGTCAAGTGCAAAAATCCATTCTCTGTATAACCTTTTTATTAAACACTGGAAGGATCCGTTAAAGGAGACGATAGAGCCGTTGATGGAGACTTTCAGGGTCGGTCTTGAAACTGGCGACCTGGAATTTGCTGCCTACTGTATAATGTATTCCAGCGTTCATGCCCTTTTTTGCGGAAAAGAGCTTGATTCGGTGAATGCGGAGATGAAGGAAAATATTGAAAAGGTTAAGAAGCTGATGCAGGAAAGAACTCTGTTCAATTTGAAATTTCACAGACAGTTTGTTTTAAACCTGATGGGATATGCAGCTGACCGGACTGTTTTGACCGGTGAATGTTTCGATGAGGAGAAGATGCTTCCTTTTTTGATAACAGCCAATGATTTTGTTTCACGCGGAGCATTTACAACCAACAAAACTATTATCTGCTATTTGTTTGGCAAAGATCAGGATGCACTCAGATATGCACTGGAACTTGAGAAATACAAAAGAAGACTTATAGGACTTATATATCTGCCGTTGGTTTGTTTCTATTCGTCTTTGATCTTTCTTTCACAGGTACCTTCATGCAGCTGGCAGAAGAGAAATCGCTATCTCAGGAAAGTTCAGAAGAATCAGAAATTAATGAAGAAATGGGCTGACCATGCTGCCTCAAATCACCTTCATAAATGGTATCTGGTTGAGGCGGAGAGGTTACGTGTTATGGGAGACGACAGGAAGGCAATCAGTTTGTATGATAAAGCGATTGAGGTTGCCAGGGAGAATGAATATCTGATAGAAGAGGCCCTTGCATGTGAGCTTGCTGCAAAATATTATTATTCGGCAGGCAGCAGAAGAACTGCTAAAGAGTATATGGCGGATGCAGTTCATCTATATAAAAAGTGGGGAGCCGTTGCGAAAGTAGATTACCTAAATGAGCAATACCCGGAGCTTCTATTAAAAAGCAGTGAGGAGGGGGCTATAGAGGCAGATATAAGAGATTATAAAGTAAGGACAGGAAATATTCTTTCGGAAAACTTGATCTGACAAGTATTCTGAAGGCTTCAAGGGCCATCTCGTGTGAAATCCATCTCGGCAGATTGCTGGAAAAGCTTATGAATATTGTGATAGCTAATGCAGGAGCTCAAAGGGGTTTTCTCCTCTTGACCGAAGGAGAGGACCTGTATCTTGAGGGAGAGGCATTTGCACTTACAGAAGAGGTGTCGGTTCTTCAGCATGTTCCGGTTCTGAAGATAATGGATATTTCACAGTTAATAATTAATTATGTTTTAAGGAGCGCTGAAACGGTAGTGATAAATGATGCTACCAGCGAAAAGAATTTCGCCAATGATGATTATATTATAAGAAACAATCCTAAATCAATATTCTGTATGCCGCTTACATATCAGAACAGGATAAGCGGGATCCTTTATCTCGAGAACAATATTGCCATAGGGGCCTTCACGCCGGAAAGACTGAGAATGCTGGAAATGCTTACCGGAGAAATAGTCATCTCAATAGAAAATGCCAAATTGTACAGGAATCTCCAGGACTATAACCGGACACTGGAAGAAAAGGTCATTATTCGTACTGAAGAAATTTCACAGAAAAATGAGCAGTTAAATCTTCAGAAAGAGGAATTGGGCGAGACCTTAAAAAACCTCAGACAGTCTCAGTTCCAGCTTCTGCAGTCAGAGAAAATGGCTTCCCTTGGTCAGCTCGTTGCGGGAATTGCCCATGAGATAAATAATCCGGTTACATTTATTAGCGCCGGAGTGGATTCATTAAAAACCAATATAGATGAGGTCAGACAGGTTCTTGATCTGTATCACAAAATTACTCCCGATAATGCGGCTGGGCAGCTTGAGGAAATAAAAAAGCTAAAAGAGAAACTCGATTATGATCAGACTCTCCCGGAAGTAGTAAATCTGCTTGAAATTATTAAAACCGGTACTGAAAGAACAACTGAAATAATTAAGGGACTTCGCTCATTTTCCCGTATGGATGAAGATATTCTGAAAGTGGCTGATATTCATGAAAACCTGAATACTGCCCTCATCCTTCTTAGAAATAAATATAAGGACAGGATAATAATCGAAAAGCAATATCAGGATATCCCGCAGATTGAATGTTATCCCGGACAGCTGAATCAGGTATTTATGAATATCCTGACAAATGCAATTGATTCAATACAAGATAAAGGGAGAGTGACAATAAGAACATCAAAATCAAATCAGATGGTTCAGATAACAATAAGCGATACCGGAGCAGGAATTCCGGAGGAGATCAGACCAAAGATCTTTGAACCTTTCTTTACCACCAAGGCGGTTGGTCAGGGTACAGGGCTGGGTTTATCAATCAGCCATGGCATCATTGAAAAGCATCTGGGCAGTATAAACGTAAATTCAGTGGTAGGCAAGGGAAGTGAATTTGTAATATCACTCCCTATCAAACAGCCACATTAAGTATTTCAGAGTTTAGATTTATAGTGGGATTAAATTATTAAATCAGAGAAAAAATGACAAGCAATTTGCCAATGCATCCCATCCTCTATTTAGATGACGAGAGGGATAATCTGATAGTTTTTAATTCTGCCTTCAGGCGTGAATATGATGTTCACCTTGCGGGTTCTGGTCAGGAGGGGCTCGAGATCCTCAAAAAACATGAAATCCAGGTTATAATCACTGATCAGCGCATGCCTGAAATGACTGGCATTCAGTTTCTTGAAAAGATAATTCCCGATTATCCCCATTGCATCCGCATGATACTTACAGGTTTCAGTGATATAGAAGCTATTATACAGGCTATAAATACAGGAAGGGTTTATCGTTATATAACCAAACCTTGGAACAAGGAAGAGTTAAAGATGAATATCGACAAGGCAATAGAAACATACCAGTTAAGATGTCAGAACCGAAAACTTATTGAAGATCTTAAAGAAGCGAATCAGACACTTGAACAGAAGGTCTCAGACCGGACCAGAAAAATCGAATTGCAAAACAGGGAGATTACGTGCAGCATACAGTATGCAAGCAGGATACAGAATGCACTGCTTTATCCCCATACCGACCTTGAAAAATTATTTCACTCCTACTTCATTCTGAATAAACCCAAGGATATTGTTAGTGGAGATTATTACTGGATGCCCACCAGGGATAACAAAGCCATTGTTGCTGTTGCTGACTGTACAGGTCATGGAGTGCCGGGAGCCTTTATGAGCATTCTCGGAGTTTCATTTTTAAATGAGATTGTAAATAAAACAGTTACAATCAGAACAAACGAGATCCTGAACCAGCTCCGCGGACAGGTAATAAAGTCACTTCATCAGACAGGAAAAAGCGACGAAACAAGGGATGGTATGGAGATGGCCCTATGTATTATAGATTTCGGTAAAATGAGACTGCAGTTTTCCGGAGCATTCAGACCGTTATATCTTCTGAGAAAAGGAGACATTATTGAGTTAATCGGCGATAATATGCCTATCGGGATCTATGAAGAGGAGGAGAGTTCATTTACAAATAAAGAGATCCCATTTGAAAAGGAGGATGTAATCTATTTGTTTACTGATGGATACTTACACCAGATGGGAGGATATAACAGGAAGACATTCAAATCACAGAATTTTAAAAAACTACTCCTTGATATTCACACTCATCCAATGCATAAACAAAAGGAGTTGCTGGAGGGAAAACTCACCGAATGGCAGGGTGACCTGGAGCAGGTCGATGATATACTGGTGGTTGGGATAAAACTCTGACAATTATTACATCCGGATTGTAAATTTTTTATATATTTACTATAGCTCGAAACCAATCAGCCTTAATCGTAATTATTAATTAAATAACTCATGAGATGTTTGACAATTTGTTTAATCTGAATAATCCTAACTTTTTAGGTATAATGATCAGATTTGTCATCAATCTGATCGTTTTATTCTGTATAATAAAGCTTGTTTATTTCAGGTATTGCAGAAAGGAGATGTTCTTCTTTGCATTTTTCCTGATGGGTATTATGATATTCTTTATCGGCTCCGTTCTTAATGCGGTATTTCTTGAAATCGGAATGGCAGTAGGCCTGTTTG
>JADKBK010000030.1 GCA_016715075.1 Bacteroidales bacterium | reverse complement strand
TATAAGTCAATGCACTGAATAGCATAATCAGAGCAAATTTGATTGATCAATACAGCCATATCTTTTACCTTCCATCCGGCTGTATTGGTTGCATTATATGTTACCCCCGCCCCGTTGGCTTCAGGCGGTGTCATTACATATAATTTTATTTCAGGACTCGCACTTAGCAATGTTTCAATATAATCTTTTAAATACCCCGCATAAGTCGATGATCCTATTGAACTGCTCCTGTTTCCAAGTGCAGTATTCGCTGCAAAATCATTAATACCACAAAGCAATGAAGCTATATTGTATGAATCAAAATAATTAGGGTTACTCCCCAATGTAGCATCCAATACAGCAAGCTGTTGGCTCATCTTATGCCCTGTGACTGCCAGTGTAGAAACAGTACCCAGGCTTAACAAAGTCCTTACAACCGCTCCATACTCACCTGTGATCCCGTCTGAAAAACTATCTCCAAATAATACCCAATTTTGACCTTTCAGCTTACTTTTAATATCATCCTGAGTTGCTAATCCTGCGCTGCTCGTTGTGTCTGCGCTTATCGTCACATCTGAATCATTTCCTATCAATACATTGTTTGCACCCCCTGACAAAGGTGCTGAAGCTACTATATCTTTATCCATTGTTATATTGAAATCAATAGTACCGTCACTGTCTTGATAATCTACATTCATATTATTCTCAGTGTTGCCTGTTACCATTGCACCTATATAATCCTGTACCTGCTCTGCACTTAATTGAGTATCTGTATCGATGTCTGTAAATGTATTACTGACCGTTCCTCCGTCTTGTTGCGTAAGTGTAATTGTCTTTGTTGTGGTTCCTGATACTGCTAATGAGTTTATTTTGTCATTATATCCAATAACTCCCTGATTCTGTTTTGATCTCCATGATGTTAAAGTATCTGAATTAATTGATATTGCCGGAGTTGCACCGCCTGAACTTACAACCGGATTTGTACCTGATACCCCCGTTACCGTTCCGGTTCCGTATGTACTGTTATCATAGCTTATGTCTCCGTTTGTAACCTTTACAAATCCAGTTCCGCTGCTTGTTGTTATTGAAGTCGCACCACTTCCAACCGGCAAATAATTTGATGATGCCGTTCCTGAAATAGCTGTTTGCCAACTTGGAGCTGTTCCATTTGTTTGTAAATATTTACCGTTATTTCCTGTTTGAGTTGGTAACTCTGAATCACTGTCTTTCCACTTAACACTTCCTCCATTTACAAGTGCTAAACTAAATACCCTATTAAGAGAATCTAAGGATAAATCTTGCGTATCTGACCCCGCCGGGAGCGTGACGGTTTTAAAAATTTCATTATCACCTTGTAAACTGATACGAAGTTTATTTGTTTCGTAAATTTCAAAGGTGTCGAGTTTTTGAATTTCGTTTGTGATTGATCCATCGATTTCAGATTTTAAAACATTGAAATGTACTCTATTACTATTTATAGATGTTGTTAGCCCTATTGTTGTTGCTGTGGAGTCTAAGGCAATTGTTTGTAATTCATTTGTAGTCGATCCGTCAACTTCATTGGTGAGAAAACCCGTTACAGCATGTGTATGGCTTGTTGTTGTAACTGCATTTGTTGTACTTGCTGTTAATGTTGAAGGCGTTCCCATTGTTACGGTTCCAGTTCCGGTTATGGTTGTAAAATTCATACCGTTGCCACTGGCAATATTTGTAACCGTACCGCCGGAGTTTGTATCAGTGTCTTTGAATTTTATACTGCCCCCGTTTGTAAGATTGATAGTAAATACTCTATTCAAACTATCTAAACTTAAATCCTGAGTATCTGCAAAACTTAACTGTGATAATTGCCATTTGGTTACCAGTCCGGTTATTGCGCTTGTTGTATCAACTCCGATTAAAACATCACTATCTGAACCGGGCAAAATATTATTATACGACCCCCCGGACAAAGGTGGTTGTATTACTAAGTCTTTTAATAATGTGATTCCAATTTCCGGAGCCGTTCCCCCTGTTGATGTTAATGGAGTTGCTGCTGTTACGCCTGTGACCGTACCCCCTGAATTGGTATCTATATCTTTCCATTTGACTGTGCCGCCGTTTGTTAATGTCAATGTAAATACCCTGCTTAAGGAATCTAAACTTAAGTCCTGCGTATCACTTCCGGCAGGTAATGTGATAGTTTTGAAAGGTTCACCATCATTTTGAAGTGATATTCTGAGCTTATTTGTTTCGTATATTTCAAAAGTATCTAATCTTTGTATTTCATTGCTTGTACTTCCGTCAACTTCGCTTGTTAGATACGTGCTGTTATCGTATGAAATATTCCCATTAGTCACCTTAACAAAACCGGTTCCGGAACTGTAAGTTAAATATGATGCACTACCCCATACAGGTAAATAATTTGTTGTACCAATCCCTGTTAAATATCCGTTGTCTGAAACATAACCGTCAATTAAATCTTCACTTGCAAGTTCTTTCCAATAAGTCTCATAGTAGTAAAACTTATTTGGAACGGCAACATAAATTAACATCCCCTCATATTTGAATGCAATTGTACTTGTATCTGCAAGGTTTGTCAGTACACATCTGCTGTCAATGTGACCTGAGATATTTGGGGTAAAGTTGGTATTGACTGTAATTTGACCAATACCAACCGATAATATCCCAAATATGAAAACAAGTATATTTAATATTTTTCTTTTCATAATTATCTGTTAAAGGTGTAATTATAACCTGAAGCGGTTGTTAAATTATTCAGTTTATAAAGTTTATAATTATATGTCCAGTTATTACCAATCCGGTGAAGTCACCGAAACATCATAGGCAGTAAATGAACCAGTTACATCAAAATTATTATGGTCAAAAATTTTACTTAAATCGTAATCTGTCCAACTTTTAGGAATAAAATGTAGATATACATATTTGTTCCGGTCATTGTTAGCCCTGTATAATTTGCTTCCCCTTGCATTGGACTTTTTTTACTCCAAATATTATATGGTACGCTTCCGGATGTGTAACTCGTTGCACTCATCCCCCATAATACAGGATAAACATTGCTGATACTTCTCGATGCTGATGTTACTCCGGTTGTCGGAGAGCTGGTTTGACATATTGTTCCGGATTGATCCCAGTTTTGCTGTGCTGTTATTGTTGTGGTTCCGTGTGATGTTGGAGCGTGTGTATATGAATATGAATAAGATGTATTTGAACCAAAACTGTTACCGTTGACCGTTCCACCCGACAAAGTAAAGCTACAAGGATTTGAAGTTGATCCGCTTAATGTGTAACCGTTACTTGTTCCAACTTCAACCGGAGTACTTAATGATCCAAGTGATATTACAGGAACGGTATAATTTCCTATATACCACCAGTTGATCCATTCTCTGAAGGTTGTAGCGTTTAAGTTATTTCCTACTGCCGGCACTCTCGATATTTGCCTGTTCCCATTATACAGCGAGTCCCATAGTGTCAGATCCAGCTGGTCTATGTCCCAGTTAGTTGGTATCTGCAATGTATCTGACTCTATTATCCAGACATTGGGTGACACCTCATATGCATAGATCCCAAATCCTGATTCCAGCGCAGTGCTGTCAATCGATTTACTTCCGCTTGAGAAATAAAAACATGTAGTGTCCGACTTCACTACATAGCATATTGAATCCGTCTTGGCAAATACACTATCCACCTTCCCTGCTACATCCCTCAGATATCTATATGTCTGATATCCCTGTGCATCAGTGTATATCGTCATCAGGCTGTCAGGTGCCCTCTTGATCTGCTTCAAGCTCAGTGCCTGTCCGCTCATCCATCCCCCGGACACCAGCAGCACCCCCAGAAATATAATTTTAAATTTTAAATTCTTCATTTTTCATTTTTCATTTAAAAAAAGAGCCCTACTCCGTTCCCCGGGCAGAGCTCTTCCGTTCCAACCGAAAGATGATGTTTTTATTTGTTTTTCCGCAGTATCGCATATCCTTTTGTGGTCATCACCATTGTACCGCTACCAGTCGTTGTTATCTTATACCATAGGTACTTAGCAGGATTATCCACAAATATCTTACTATTGTAATTGACATTAGTGTTAGTCAGCGTATCCAGAGTCACATAATTCACCGCGTCATTCGAAGCCTGGAATAATGTATATCCTGCCGGAGTGCCACTCACCTTCTTATTCACCACCTGGAAGCTCACCAGATCCACTGTCCTGGTATCCACTTTCTGCAATAGATACTTCGTCCCGGTGTTAGTCACCGTATCCCCGCTGTATGTCATCAGCGTAGCGCTCGACTGAGCCATCCCGCATACTGCTATCATCACAGCCATCATCATCATTAGCATAATCTTTTTCATCATTCACTATTTTTATTTGTTAACAAATTCATACACAAATCTACACCACATATCCCGGCCATTTTAAGACATTTTTCATTTTTCACTTTTCACTTTTTACTCTTCACTCTAAAAATCCGGCACCCAGTACAATTCCACCCTATCCGTTGCCTCCAGTGCTCTCGAGAATTTTATCTTCTGTCCTGCTACTGCCACCTGTCCCTCATCCGGAGGAGGAGTTGTAGCCAGGTACATCTGCTGATTCCCATTCAGGAATAGGAATAGCCTCTTTGCCTGCTCTGCAGTTGGCAGCTCTCCGTTCGTAACAGTGATCTCGTCGCTGGTCACTCCGGTCCAGCTCTGGTAGTACTGAGGCATCATCGGGAATGCCATTGCCCTCCCTGTCTTATCGATGAAGTACTTCACCCCGTTCGGGGCCATCACAAATTTATTCAGATATTCCACATTCCCTGTCTGACTCGGTATTGCGAATATAGGCTCCGGTTCTATCAGCACCCAGTTGTTTTGCAGATATATCCCGGGCACACTTCCATCCCATGGATCCCCCCGGATCCGGCAGTTCTATTACCGTTCCCTCATATGCCATTGATCCTATCACCTTCTCAGTAGTGAATTTCATATCATACCCGTTCCCGCTCGTTCTCTTTTGCCCTGGGCCGTACTCATAGCTCATCGATGCCTTATACAGCATCCCGGTCGCTCCTGCCCAGTCCTCATATGTCACCACTATCCTTTTGTTGATGATCTTCTCTATCAGCAGATCCACCGAAGTCCTCCTCCCTGGCAGGAAAAATGATATTTCCTGCACTATCTTCCTGTTCTGCTCCGAGTTCTCACTCTTTTCCTTGTATTGTGCCGTATTTTTTCTGAAGTACACCCTGAATACCTTCTGAGCATCTATCACAGCATGACTCCCCCCGGCAGCCACATTATCCACCGTAGTGATCTGTATTTTTTTTATACCCGATGCCACCGAGCATATATCCTCTATTTCATGCAAATTAATCCCCATCTTATTAATTTTAAATTTTACATTTTATATTTTAAATTTTTCATTTTTCACTTTTCACTTTTCACTCTTCACTTTTCACTCCCCTATAATCCCACACCATCACATTCCCCCCAAGCCTCTGCTTATACTCATCCAGAAATATTTTATATTCCTGCTCATACCTGAATCCGTTTTCAGTTGTTATTATGCCAGTTCTTATATTCACATAACCCCTGATCGTATATGCCGGGCATTCAATGCAGGCACTGATTAATAATATTGCTTTGACTGTATCATTTTTTGGACCCGCACAGTCAACCAGGTAAACATTAACAGTATCCCCAAGCCTGTCATTATCAGTCAGCCACGGATCTATATTATCACTCATCTGCCCATTTGCCAAAAACTGACAAGTCAGGACCAGACTAAAAATCAAATAAACCCTGATCGTCGCGGTTTGCAACCGCGATGCCCTACGCTCGCTATTTTTCATTTTTCATTTTCAATTCTCAATTTTCAATTGCCCTCCAATCATCCCATCATACTCTATGATATTCTTAATATTATATATCGACCTCTGTATCTGCCTCCGCGATTTCCCAAACATCGCAGCCAGCTCCCTGGTACCATACATCTGATGCCTGTGATAGTAGTATATAGTCACATGTAGCAGCAGTTTCTCCATAAATTCAGTCTTATCCCCTATGAAGTAATTTATATTATAAAATACCAGTTTCGACAGCTCCACATGTATTTTTTCCTCTGGGAGAGGTATCTCACCATCGCGTCGTTTTTTGCGCCAAAGTTTTGACGTATTTGCGACGCAATTCCCCGAAAATAATTGCGTTTTTCTTTGAGAATGCCATCTTTGCCATTTTCTGAGCGCAGTTTCGAAATTCAGGTCATCGTCGCTGATGTCGTAGATCTGATACCACTGCATCAGGGCAGTCATTGCCACTCCCCCTGCCAGTGCCTGCGACTCTGCCCAGATCAGCATCTGCATTATGTGATGTTTATGTATATTTATCCCGGCCTGATATAGAAATGGCAGAGGATTTTTTCTCATCCTCATCGTTATATCTATATTGATCTTATCATTCAGATATTGCGCAGCCCTGCCCGCATTTGCCGGCCGGTCATACCTGATAAATCCGAAGTATGTGAATAGCGGATCATCGGTCCTGATCACTATAGGATCCCTCTTATCAAATTTTTGTATGATTTTCTTCGAAAATGTGCTGATTGGGAGTTCGACTATCATATTATGTCAATATTAATGTCGACAATTCAGCCTCTACCTCTACCTTGTTGTCCGGAGATGCAGTGAAGTTCACCTTCATCTCGTTGCAAAAATACAACATATTTCCAATTCTTACCTTCTTTTCCCACTGAAAATTCACTATATCCGACAGATTTAGCAGCAATTTTCGCTTCACTATCTTCCTGTTTGTGAGAAAAAACAGCCAGCTCTTCCATAATTTCTCATATATTCCCCTGTTTCCATCCCATGTCAGCGACCACTCCGCGCTTTCTATCTCCTGCTCGAATGTATCATAGTTATTATTTGTTGCCAGCGGGTAGTCGTAGCCTGGCATCATCCTGCTGGGAAATAATCCCTGTACATCATTACCCTCAGCCCAGGATTCTCCCCTGGGTTAGCCTGTCCACATATCCCGGCCATCTTGCTTCTTGAAATTGATCAAACAGCCCCGCTCCCAATAGCTCTATCCATTTACTCTGCAGGGCCGTCATCTCACTCAGGAATTCATCATTCCCATTCACCTCCACTCTTACCTTTCTCAGCTCTCTCTTATATTCGCTCACTGTGAATATCAGCGGGTGTATCGCATTCCTGAAGAAAAAACTCCCCCGCGCTCTCACCCAGAATATATCCACATCGCTGTATGTTGTAGTTATCTGATCATACCTGTCGCATTCAGTGAATGCAGGCACTTCTATGTAGTCATCCTGCGCATCACCCACCTGGCTCGGTGTGTAATTGTCCGATGCCAGTCCGTAGTCCTCCATTGTCTTATCAGTCCAGTCATCAACCTCTGCTCTGTCCAGTATATCATTCACCGGCCTTATGGTCCATGTCCTGGTTATGAAGTCTATCTCATTCACCAGGCAGAATCTCTTTGTGTACCATTTCATCAGATCCGTTGCCATCATATCCGGCACATGGTGCTTCAGGTTTATAGTAGTCCCCCACGTTGCCCCTTTTACAAGCGATTTATTGTTGTATAGGTATATCTGTTTCAGCTCATCCGTAGTCTGGAATTGATTGTCCACCACAAAACCCAGCCTGGTGATCACCTTTTCTATCAGATAGTCAAGCCGTATAAATGGGGTCACGGCCCTGATGGATGTTTCCCCCTCCGCAAATGTCTGTGCCAGGTAGTCCCAGGGATTCTGAAAATATTTGAACAGATAATCATCCGTCACTTCTGTACCCTCTATGAATCCCGGGTTATATACCGGGAAAAATGCATGATTATAATCCAGTGGATTGGTCGCAGTGTCCAGCGCATGAGCCACTATTTCCTCCACTGTGTCGAAGCTGTATGTATCCAGGTCCAATCCCCCGAGCTGTGTATCCCTTAGTAATTTATACGGATTGATGACTATTTTCACAGTTATCGTATCGTTCGAAACATTGGTCACTGTCAGTTCCCCCTCATTGAGGAAGAATCCGTTCACATACAGCTCGCAGCTCATGTCCACCATCAGCCTGTTGTGGTTATCCAGCTCATCCGGATAGTCCAGGATAGTTTTATTCCTCTGGGTCAGCGGTATCTTTATGTCCGAGCTGTACGCAGCAGTGATCTTATCCATCTCCCCCCCAATGAACAGTGGTGAGCTCTGCGTATAGCTGAACCCACTCCCCTGGTCAGTATCCAGCCACTGATTATATACCCTTATCCCAACCATCTCACATTTTAATTTTCAATTCTCAATTTTCAATTCTCAATTTTCAATTCTCAGATGCCAACCGACAACCGACAACCGACAACCGATTCCAAATTTTTCATTTTTCATTTTCAATTTTCAATTTTCAATTCCCCTACGCGATCCACTTCTTATAAAAATAGCTCATCCCTTCCTCATCAAATCCCATCTCCACTCTCACCTCCAGCGCATACAGTGTCTCATCCGACTTCCTCACATCCTTCAGGGTATTGTCCTTTATCAGCACCCTCACAAATCCCAGCACCATGTCCAGTATCCACAGGTGTCCCACCATCAACTGCCTCAGGTGAAATATATATGCCTCGTTGTCCGTCCATCCCGTTCTCAGCACCAGCTCCTCCCGTGCCTTTGCTCCGAATGTAGCCTTCGACCCCCGGGCATAGTTATTCTTATCCCATTTTACGTACGCGGTAGATCTCTCCGCAGTTATGTCCGTACCATTTTTCCCCTGCATCAGCACCGATTCCACACCCCCGACTCCGTTATCCATTATCAGGTACTGTTCCCACTCCGTTTCACCGACTACCTGGTACGATACTGCAGCATAATGGCTCAGCGATGCCTCCACTTTTAGTTTTACAGTGTATGCTACCACTGTTTTCAGCGGATCCGCATTGTCATCAATCTCCAGTTGAGTATATCCGCTTACTGCCCATCCTGCCCCGCTGTCTGCCAGGAATGAATATGCATCAAAGTCCTTCGTCGTTCCGTCGCTGTATTCCAGCGTTACCTTCACATCCACAGAGTTCCCCTCATTTGTCAATACAAAGTATATCCAGTCCGGTTGCGATTTACTGACCCTTTTCGATATTCCATTCCCCATGTGGTCCACATAAGCATGCAGATCAAATCCACCCGTCGGAGGTAGCGTCTGTATTATAGTCCTCGATGATCCGTATATTATCTTCACCTCATCCGATGCCAGTTGTGTTTCATATGCGCTCGGTATCCCGTACATATCAGCCACCAGTATCACTACTCTCATCATCGTATCCCCCGCAGGTCCGCTTTGCAGATACGGATCCGGCAGTGTAGGGTGCAGATCTATCACTCCGCTTATGTCTATTTCAGCCTCACCGGTCAGCCTGCTGTATGGTACCGACTTCTTAGCTATCAGCTCAGCGTTCTCTATGTCATCATCCACCATCCGCTTCACCTCCACATAGCAGAATAGCTGATCCTCATCCGGCTCATAATTTCCCGGTACCCCTGTCATCTTCCCCGACTTCACCACCCACAGTATCGGATCCAGTGAGAAATTATATGTCGTCGGTGTATGTGTAAATTCCAGTGCCATCTATATTAATTTAAAATTTTTCATTTTTAATTTTCAATTTTCAATTACACATCGATCGTCGCGGTTTGTAACCGCGATGCCCTACGCTCATCATTTTCCATTTTTCATTTTCAATTTTCAATTTTCAATTAAAGAGGGTTATACCGAAACGGCATACTCCTCGCCTCATTCTCCCCCGCCCTGATCACTGCCGAAGCATATATCTTCCGCTCCTCAGAAGTATTCCATTGTTGCAGCTCTATGTATAGTATCCTGTATCCCATCGGCACCTCCAGTGCAGCATCCCCCGTCTCCTCATATTCTTCATCATCGATCTTATATATCCACCGGTGCAGAAATTCATTATCCTCCGGCAGGCTCAGATTCTCGGCTATTGTTCTGTCCATTGAGTTATACACCCTAAATCTCGCTATTGCTCCCGTAGGGTAGTCCCCTGCCCACTCATCCTTATTATAGCATAGAGTAGTATAAGCCGATATCCGGAGTGTCACTCTCCATCCCTGGTCATTGTCATTCCCTATCGTGTTCACCGGATCCATTGTCACATCATCCAGGCTCATGTCTATCAGCTCCTCATGTATATCCTTCTTCAGTCTGCTGAGGATCTGCATTGCTATCCTGAATGTACTCTCATGATTATACATCACTCTCTCCCTCTGTTCCGGAGGGCTGTTCTGCAACACTACAAATGAGAAATCATATATCAGATTTGTCGAGTCCTATGAGTTAGGTCTCACCTCCATATCCTCCAGCCATAGCAGCGGATATTCCATTCTCACCCTCTCTGCCCCCAGTATGTCATCATAGTCACCATAGTAGAATTGCCTGATAGCATTATTCTCCTCCGCTATCAGTTCAAAATACGCTCTAATTTCCCCCGGACTATTCATCTTTTAATTTTTTTAATTTACACCTTTTGGAAAGTTTCAAACTTTCCAAAAGTTTATTTTAAATTTTTCATTTTTCATTTTTCATTTCCTCCACCGCTCTTTTCTCCGCAAGATAATACTCCTTTTCCTGTATCAAAAAGACAATAATATCATAAAATCTCGCCTCATATACCCTCTCCACCGTACCGAATACCCCCGTCTTTGCTATGTCCAGATACCTGCCCCACCAGCCAAAGTTCACCCCCGTCCCTCCGGATCCCTCCGCAGTGAACAGCCATGAGCTGTAGTTATCATATATCCTCTGCTTGATCCCGCTGAAGTATGCCAGGATCACCACTCTCTCATAGTCTTTCAGCTTCCTGAATACTCCTGCCCGTTTCTCCACCTCATCCCTGTCTGTCAGTGCTTTCTTATCTCTCACATCAGTCAGCAGTACGCTGATCAGCCTGTCCAGATCGGTTTCGTTTGATGATTCAATATATTTCCTGTAGTAATCATCCGCAGCAGCATACTGCCACGCGGTCCCGTCATCAAATTCAGCCCGCGGCATCCTGTATGTTCTTCCCCCCACTTTCAGCACCGGGAATACCGGATCCACCAGCTTCCTCATATCCATCCACTCCAGCAGGTCCACCAGATCACTCACCTGCTCATCCGTCAATATATACCATATTCCTGTTTTTACCCTGAGCAGATGTTTCAGTATCATTATTTTTGCCGTCACTGGCTGATATGTCAGCAGTGTTTTCACCACAAAAGCAAGAGAACCGGAGCGTACCTCGCTCCAGTTCTCCGGCAATTGTCTACTCTTGGAATGTCCCCCAATCCTGATACTATTCAACTTCTCACTTTTAACTTAAATCTATCACTTTCAATTTTCAATTTTCAATTTTCAATTACAGCAGTTCCTTCATCTTCACCACATACTTGTAGTTGTAATGCAGCATATTCACAGTGCTCTTGATGATCTCTTCCAGGTTGTCATATTTCACAGGCAGATCCAGCTCATCGATGTATTCTATCAGTTCACTCAGTTCCTCATCTGTCAGGTCTTTATACTCCTCCTTCAGGAAGGGAAAAGCCTCATACAGTTTAGGGAATTGAAAAGCCAGCGGCGTTATGGTAGCTATGATCTCAGCGAATGATGCCTTCCCATCGTTGTTCTTGTCTATGGTCAGTCCAGCATTCAGTGACTTGAATACGAACTCCAGCAATGTCTTCAAATTTAAAATTCCGTACGGCATAATCTTTGTTTTTGTTAATGAATAATACTCAAAATTAACCCACATCCCTGCCCCTTTTTAGGACATATTTTAAGTTTTTAATTCACCCATCACATTGCGATCAAGCCTCTCTTTAACTCTGGCCTCCAGCCAGTGTAGTGCTTCCTCCATTTTTGTAATAGCCAGCGCTCCCTCTCTCGATGGAAATTTGGCATTGAGTTTCTTATGCCGGTCAATTAAAGCAATCAATAATTGCTCTGATTGCACTCCAGGTGTCATTGTACCATCAATGTTCTTTTGAACAAATTGTACCGTCTGCATCTTATGAAAATCATATACCGGCTCACCATTTTGATGTCCTAAGCTATCAATAAATGAATACTTATGAGCTCCACCGTAATCCTCATCATTAGTTACAATAATGGTTTTTTCAGAGCTGGGAAAAACTTTCTGGTTTAAATAATAATTTTCCATAATAAATTAAATTGGATTTTATAAAGCCCATCCAGAGCATAATATTTTTAATTTTTTATTTTTTGATCGTCGCGGTTTGCAACCGCGATGCCCTACGCTCATCACTCTTCACTCTTCACTATTCACTCTTCACTCCGGGACCCCATATATCTTGATCCTCATCTTCTCACCCTCCGTCACCTTATGCAGCTTCTCCAGGGTCTTCCTACTCGCTGCCACATCCGGGATCCCGTCACCATTCAGGTTAGTATGATATTCCCCCACCGCTATGCATCCCATTAGCTCAAATGCATAATTGGCAGTATGTATCTTTATCTCACTCCTCCCCAGCACATTCTTCAGCTCCCACAGCTTCTGCAGAAATCTGCTCGAGTATTCAAATCTCATCTCATATTTTCCTGAGGGTATGCAGCTCACCCGCTTAGCATTATTCTTCCAGCCCGGCTCCAGTGTTTTGCACTGAAATAGTATCTTAGCCCCATCCATCACAAACAGGTTCCCCAGTGTAGCACTCTCAAAAAATTCAGATCGAATAATAAATACTTCCATCCCTATTTCTTAAAAAATGAAAAAATCGACTTGATCCTCTCCACCAGCCAGTGAAAACACAACTGCTCTTTTGTGAGGATACAAATATTCTTTTCAAGATTCCCGAACAGATACAGCGCTATTGTCATCTTCACCGCACCCACTAGTATGCCTGAGTCCAGGGCATGATCTATATTGATGATCGACTTAGCCGACACCGTCGCTATTGCTGTCACCGCCAGCTTGAATACAAACTTATGAAACATCTGCTTCCAGCTGAAGTCCTTAGCATCCATGTGTACCTTTATCCCGATCACCATATCACCCACCAGTAGTATTGTCAGAGTCATCACAAAGTCCCTCCCAAAAAAATAAGGCTCGATCCACTCCCACAGATTAATCAGGTGCATCACAATAGTAGCTATCACAGCCTTCACCCCCTGGCTCGAAAACAGCAGCACCTGCGCTCTCACGTATCTCTCATTTATTCCCCCCATCTCTTATATTTTAAATTTTTAGTTTTTCACTCCAACCGTCAACTGACAACCGTCAACCGATTATTCATTTTCAATTTTCTCCCGATAAATCGGGACCATTTTCAATTAATCATTATTCCCCCGATCTCATCCGGGCTCACTATCACACCCACTCCCGGATCCTCCACATATCCATTCTCCTCAAATATTGGAAATTGTTTTACATTAGTGTACAGATACCCCTTCAGCTGTCTCAAATATTCCTTCCCGTCCCGCTCCAGTTGTGCCCTGAGCGCATCAATTGCACTATCCAGCGCAGCCTGTTTTATATTCATCCCATCCGTTGAGGATACAAATACTATAGCATTACTTTCCATTGCCACCCTCAGGTGAGGGATTGCCCTGTGCAATGTGAAATTAGCCAGAGCCTTGCGGATCAGCTCGATGGCGGCCAGCTCATATGTATTCCCTGAGCTTATTTTTCCTACCAGATCATCATATTGTTCCCGGCATATATGTCCCACTATATCCAGGTCAAGTGCCTGGTCAAAAAATGGCATCAGCGCCTTGAAGAATCTCCAGCTGTCTACCTTAGTATATCTTTTCAGCTCCGCAGTAGTCCTGAATAGTGGATGCCCCACCTCTTTGCACTCATCGCTGTCCTTCCATTTTGAAAAATCACTCTCATCGATATTTTTTTCCAGTAGCGCGAGCAACCGGTCTATCATTTTATCAGCCTGCAGCATGGTTTCCCACCTGCATTCTTATATCTCCACATCTGGGCAGGCTGGCTGGTGCCATCCAATCCGCTGTTTTCCTGTGCCCCCATGTCCGATATCACCACATTGATATGAGGCATAGCCATCCACACCGTATAATATGCTACCACATCCCTGGCTATTTCAGCCACTTCTATCATCGGCCCTTCAAAATCCCCATCCACCAGCACTATATCATTATAAAAATCAGTGCCAACATATGGTAATAGATATTCCCTGGTTGCCTGCCTGATATATGGCTCCAGGCTGTACCAGTTCATATTTTGATTTATACTTGGAAAATATTTTTTGAAATCACTATCTCCGATTTTCGATTCCTTTGTAGCATTACTCACAGAAAAAAGTAGATCCATCACATTAAAATTATAAATGATCAATTATCAATCACAATTCAAAGGTATATCTCCTTCGCGTCTCTCACTTTAGGACATTTTTATCAGGGGCTACCCATTTAAAAAAAAACAACCCCCCCCCTTCTCAAAACAGTATTTTTTTTCTCCCAATCTCCCAACATCTCTATAATAGTCTGATTCTCTATTAGTTGCATTGATACAAATACTGGGCAAATCCATTTTTTTATCAGATCAGTTTCTCCCATTCTCCCAATCTCTCACATTTTCTCAATATTTTCTTAATACAAAATATTATATATCAATCTGTTATAAAGAGTTTGGGCGATTGGGAGATTTTTTTTCTAATTTTATACAGGCCTGTTTTTTTCAAAAGAATAAAAAATAATATATATATATAGCTTGTTTTATTTTTTTCATCAATATATAGCCATCTAATTCCCAAATAATTAATTAATCAATTATATTAAATCACATGCAATTCA
>JADKBK010000029.1 GCA_016715075.1 Bacteroidales bacterium | reverse complement strand
TATAATATGCATTAAATTGATTATATGCTTCTGATTTTTTAGATAATGGAATTAAAGCTTCTTCTAGAAAATCAAAGTCTAGTTTATTAATATTCCAGTATTCTTTAACCTCTTCTGAAAGTTTGTTGACATCATTTGTCGGAGGGAGCCATCCCTTTTAAACATATCCCTAATAGGCATACGGCTATAAATTAAAGCTTTAGCAGATAGGCTGTCAATTTCTTCATTGCCCCCATGCTCTAACCAAAGGCTATAATCATTGTCAATATGTAGCCAATAATGTGGTGAGGTGCCAGCAAAAACTTTGCTAAGCCGTTTTGCAATATCAATACTTAGCGATTGTTTATCTTGAAGAATGGAACTTAGGTGTTTAACCGAAATTCCTAATATGTCAGCTAATTCCTCTTGAACCCAGCCTCGTATTTCCATCTGTTCCCTAATAAAATATCCTGGTCCAAGTTTTCTTGCTGCCTTAAAATCTTTAATAGAAGCCATTGTAAATGGTTAATTAATCTCTGTAATTGTTTGTTATTGCGAATAGATGAAATTCCCCAATTGTGTTATTTTCATTCATCCAGTTAATAGTCATTTCTAGGCGATATTTGCCAGTAAGTCTCATTGAATAGTGTTTCTTGTATTTTTCAAAGTTTAAAGATGGATCCTTCCATAAGTCATAGATATCTCTCGCCGCGTCGATTTTCTGAATCGTTGCGAAGTACTTCTCTATAATTTCCGGTCTTAATTTCAATTTTCGTGATTTTCCGGTTACATATAGGTTTTCAAGCTCTTTATCATCTATATAAACGTTCAAGGCACAAAAATGTTTTACAAATATAGAAATAAGATGTTAAAATGTAATAGGCAAACAGAATATTTATGTAAAACTGCATACCACTCTTTGATTGTAGCTTAAATGGTGTGTGGCCCTGGCTTGTTGGTAATGGGAGTCTCCTGATAAATCGGGGCACCTTGGTCCTGCTTCAGCGGGAAGTCATCCAATAACACAATTATATTTCCGGATCAGACTTATTTTAAGCCCAACTAAGCCATCTTGAGTTTTCAATTGGTAATTTGTATTCTGTCCGAAGCAATCTGCCAAAACTTAATATAAAGAGTCCGGAGATGTCAAAAATTCCAGGAAAGGATCAACCAGTATCCTCAGATACTACTTCAGCAATTTCCTGGACAAAATATTCCCAATCAGCCGAAGATTATAATGCGATGAACATAAAACCTACATCGGAGCTAGACCTGCTCCTTCCGTTTCCAGCGTGACAAGAAGAGTTTATTCCGGGATCTATTTTGTCTTTGTTGGATTTCATATAGTTAAGGTACAAAACTGCTCTGATTTTAAGGTGTTTAAATGGATCGAGATATTAACAATAACCTGAGGTTTTTAGACAGTTTGACGGCCGGCGGTATAGTAAGTTGCCGTCCGTGTCAGGGTTGGCGAGTTTTTTGCCAGTCACGGTAGAAGGCTTGTAGTTTTCTCGTCCAGGTAAAACTCTCTAAAGTATGAGTCTCGGTAGATGGCGAACAAGTTCATAGTCACGGTACATCTTATAAATGGAGAGCAAAAAACGCTGCCAACAGCGTGTCAGCCAGAGGCCCTATTGGCATTGTCTTAGTAGCATGATTAGTCACGGTACTGAAAGTTTAATAAGTTGGTTTAAATTTACTCACATAGACTTATGGAGCTTATTATGAAGCTGTCCGGTTTCTACCATTGCTTACTTTTCCTAAACTCCACGACTACTAATGTTTTTCCGTCATCACTTATTTTGTAAGTCTTTGTAGCTATGAAATCCTGTGCAACACCATCAATAGTGGCTGTCATAATATAATTGGTTGTAAGGACTTTTTTATCCGAAGACCATTTTACAAACTTTTAGCTGGATCAGTTCCGGAATTATCTTGTGTCGTTTTCTCGTTTGTCAAGTATTTGTCAGGGCTTAAAGTTCTACCATCCTTTCCCCGGAATGAAGAATGTATTGGTAAATGAAATTGTATCAGAGTTCTGTTTGGATTTCCAGAACAATATTCTTAAAAGAGGCATCCCCTTTCATCCTTGTCGTCGCTTTTGGTTTTATCAAACTCCCATTTGCCTGAGAAGTTTGTTGGAGTCTGAGCATTTAGAGCCAATGAAGAAATAATGAATAAAGAAATTAGCAGGGTTTTGATAATCTCACTTTGTCTTTTACAGTTGGGATAATTTTGTCTCATGATAAAAAAGTTGATTACGAAAATGGTTAATTTTTGATACTGAAGTTAATAATAAAAAAACTTTACAATTATTGGTCTCGTTAGCAGGCGTATTTGAAAATTGTCAGGTTTTTCTTTGCAGGCTGAAATAGTCCAGATAGAGGATACTGATTGTTAAGTAGAAATTGTCAAGGAATTACATATTTGTCTAGGCGTAAGGGTTTTGGGGTATGCCCGCTAACGGGTGCGGGTATGCGCAGAAAGCATTGGTTGCGAAATCACACCTATCACCTGTCCAGGTTCTTTAGCCGAAAAGTTGTCCTGGCGCCAGCCAGCCAGACTGGAACGATGTCAGTCGGGTGGGCGGGGAGGGTACGGCGCAATTTTTGTCAGTCAAGGTGCAAGTTATTAGTCCCGATTTAAGACTATCTTGTCCACCTGCAGCCATTATATTTTGTTTAGTAGTAAAGTCTCGGTAGAGCAGAAGAGTAATTGCAAAAATTGTGACGAGCTTATTAATTATACCGTCCTTATTAGTAGCCGTTTTTTATTAATCAAGGTGTAGAAAGCTATTCAATATGTAATCATAAAGCGACATAATGTAATCTATACTTGCATATATGTAATTAATACATTACATTTGAATCGTAATTTTAAAATTTAAAAGTATGAAAACAAAAATTCTTTTTCCAAATCAATTTAAACGAATTGGATGGATAATATTAATTCCTTCAGCGTTTTTTGGAATTCTATCAGTTTTTGATGTTTATAGCTTTGAATTTCTAGGCCAAGCAAAGATGTTTGCACTATATTCTGATGATTTTCCTGGAGGCAGTACTGCATTTGGATTTGTTAAAAACAATATCTCAGATGAAATTCTCGGGATTCTGTGTATTGTCGGTGCTATACTTATAGCCTTTTCTAAAGAAAAGCATGAAGATGAATTTATAGCTAAAATCCGCATGGAATCTTTAGTCTGGGCTACATATATCAATTATGCAATATTGATTTTTTGCATGTTGTTTTTCTATAGTATCGGATTTTTATATGTTATGATATTTAATATGTTTACAATCCTTCTATTCTTTATTATTCGTTTTTACTATCTGATTTACAAGTCAAATAAATCTATGAGCCGTGAAAAATAATCTAAAAGTTGAAAGAGCAATTAAAAACATAACTCAAGAGGATCTGGCTAAGCTTATTGGAGTATCCAGACAAGCAATAAACTCAATAGAACTGGGAAAATATGTTCCATCTACAATCTTGGCTCTTAAATTATCCGGATATTTTGGCAAGTCAGTCAATGAGATCTTTAAACTTGAAGAAACAGACTAATCTGGATGCAGGATTTGTCATGGTATTCGATATTTGTGATGTGCTGTCGTATGGCTACTAGCGGCCAGCGGGTATGGGCAGTAAGTGTTACCTGACGCATTCCGGCCGAACCATCAATCTGGGTTTTTTAGCAGAAGGCTTCTTTCGGTCGGAAAAGGAAGGTATGGCGCAATTTTTGCCAGTCCCGGCGAAAGATTTAGTTGTCTCTTTAGTATGGATTTGTCCAGAGCCGGAATCACGATGTATGTAAACGGACGAGATTTTTGTTTCAAGATGAAGTTGTCAAGGTGTGGTGCAAAAATTGTGACAAGCTTATTGCCTATACCAGCGTTGTTAGCACAAGTAATTATTTATGAAGTTGTCAACAGATAACGGAACTATTCTAGAATTTTAAAATCAGGATTATATATAAGCCCAATGATATTACCCCAAGGATCCTTCACAGTTGCAGTCATAAGTTGTCCACCTACATTAGTCGGCTTTTCATTTTCGGCAGCACCTAATTGAATGAGTCTATCATATTCTTTTTAATATCCTTTACGCCCCAGTAAGTTTCAACATTTTCACTTCTATTAATAATTGGATTCTCTTCAGGCTGTAGTCCAAGTTCAAATCCTCCAATGTTAAATCCACATAAAAGGATTCATCAAAATATGGTTCTTTATTAAATGCTTTTACATACCATTCTTTTGCTTTTTTGAATGTCTGGTACTTTGTAGATTACTGTTCTTAATCCAATCATATTTGATTTGTTATCCATGTTACTTTTTACTTGTTGCTCAGAACCTGTGTTGTTGCAACCAAAGTTGGTTATTATAAATAACAAAACTAAATACCTCATTGTTCTAGAATATTAAGTCAATTTTTACTTTATCAGATACTTTATAAGGGTCCAAAGATTGTTCTTTTTAATCAAAGTTTTAATAAAAGTTAGCACAAGTATCTATTCGTCGCGCAATGGGAGAGTCCGGTAAAAAGCAGTATTGTTAATATTATATCAGAAACTGGCAGATGACGGCGCGAGGAGTGATCTTCTGCCGCGCGAGGGCAGGTCCAGGTAAAAGTGATAAATTATTATTGTCAAGGTAAATCTTTTAAAATATGGCGCGGGGCTAAGTCCAGGTGCCTGATATATTTGTGCTAACGTTTGGCGGTATGAAAAGTTGCCGATTGCGGGTGATTCAGTATCCAGCTACACAGAAGTTGAAGCGGCTACAACCCTGTGAATAACCTACTTGTCCCGGCAATTTTTATACCGTGTTAGCTATGCCGTTTTTATTTAATCTCAAAATTACTAATCATATATTCAATTTCCTGTCCTTTTAAATTCCAGCTATTATTTTTTGTAAATCCTTGAATTATGTATATATCCAAACCCTTTTGAATAATCAAAATCCGACCAATATAATTGTTCCCATTTTTGAATAATTCAACAATCCCTGTCTCCTTTCTTTGGTCTACAGAAGAAATATCTTGAATCTCTGAAAATGTATAGGTTGAATCTGTCTTAGAAATCTTTGATTCCCAATGCTTAATTAATGAATCATAATTTTTATCTGTTGTTGTAGATTTTACATATAAAACTAAGTCAGTTGAATCTTTTGTAATTACCATCATGGGCATTTCCTTGTTCACATAACCATAATATAATCCTTGTTTTATTGGAATTTGAAAATCTTTATTCCTTGATTCTATTATTGTGTCCTTATTTGCAAAACTGAAATTTTCAATCTGATTTGTGATTGATACTCCTGTTAATGTTGGATTTAATTGATTAGAAATTTCTATAATAATCCAAATCAATCCAATTGCAAGAATTACAATCAAATAATCCAAGCATTCTTGTGCACACTTTTTTTGTGTTTTTCTCTCGTTTCAAAATATTGTCTATTCTGTTCGCTCATTTTTGTGCAGTTTATAAAATGGCATACAACGGTTGCGGGTATGAGCAGAAAGCGTTGATGGCGCAGTCACGCCAGTCACTAATGCAGGTACTTTAGCCACAAAAGTGTCCCGGCGGGCCAGTCATTGCGAATGATAAACTTGTCTCGGTTGCAGGATTCGTTTATAGCCCAAGTCACGGATTTGGCAGAATAGTGAAAAGTTTTGTGTCACGATAAAACCGTCAAGGTAGCAGGCATAATTTGTGACAAATTGTTTGCTAATATCCGCTGTTAGGGTACATGTTTATTTAAATTAATCTTCCAAACAAGTGATATTTATCTCACAGATCTTTAGGATAATTGACCATTTTCCAATAAGAATTGAGAATAAAAACCAATCAGTCCCAGAAGAATTAAAACATAATTTTGTAGAGTAAAAAATATCCCTAAAAGTAGTCCAATGCAAATGCCTATAATAAAAGACTTGAAGTAGAGAGTGTCCAATTTTACTGACCAATTGATCTTCAATCTATTATTTTCAGGTTGAATAATTACAAATCCCTCACGAAAGGCACTTATTGAATGAATTCTTTTAGATCCTGAGTATGAGGGAGACTGGGAAATCCTTATAAATGAAATCCCATTTGATTCGATTCCAGTCCTGAAATTAAATATATTCAGCAGTTTTGAATACTTTAACTTTATCAGATCAATCGACGAAGAAGTCGGTAAGTCAATTATTGTTGTTTTATTAAGTTTAAGAATATTCATCTGAATATTAATAGGTTATCTGTAATGCATCCTGACGGCCCAGCGGTTTAATTTAGTGGGTGTTAGCCGACGAAGCATCCTGCGAAATCTGGTTCTTTAGTCAGAAGTGTGTCCAGGTGCGAGGCGGCTATGGCGCAATTTTTTTTATCTTCATAATTCAATATGCTATTTTAGATGGCCGGATGTTTATTGAGCTTAAGAGAGTGATTTAAAAACTTTGACATCGTATAAATTATGGAAATGACAGGGATTATTGCTGAAGGCATTATCGATTTAAATATTGAAAATCCATTGAGAATTGAATTACCAACTATCAGAAAAATGAGAGTTAATACGTAAAAAGCAAAATAAATTGCAGATAAGTATCTGACTATTATTAGTCCATACTCAGTTCGTCCGAAAGCTAAAAATGCTATTAGCTTAAGGATTGTTACCAGGATAGATCCAAGTATTAAAGGCATTAGCGAGTATGATATAAGGTAAAATACCATACTTTGACTAGAATATCCTTCAAAGAAGCTATTAAGGAAAACCACAATCCAGGAATACACATAACAAGCAAATAAAACTATTAATATTTCTTTTGAAATCAGGATTCCAACTGATCCGATGTTTAAATCATAAGTTTGCAGGTAGCTTTTATTAATTATGTCATTGATACCTAATATAAATCCGAATATCACCGGCAAAAGGAAGGCATATTTATGTGTTGATTGATTTAACAGAATGGTCAAAGCATTAATAGGCTTTTTAAAATAGACTTTAATAAAGTCAACAAATTTAATTTCTTCCATATCTAATCTCGGTTACTAGTTTACACATGTGTTTAAAGCATATGTCCATAAAGGATGCTTCATTTATTGTGAAGTGGTTACTTGGACTTCCCCGGAGGGTTAGGAACATGAATGCTAACACTACATATAGCATTACAAAATGTCCCTTAAATATCCCAAAAACAGGGGATAAAGTCAGGTTCGTTCCTTTTATTATGAAAATTGTCAGGACATACCCACCGGAATCAATATTATAGTCTGCTCAAGCTCCCGCCCCGTCAGTCACATAGGCAATATCAATCAACTAATTGATCCAGAGATTATACATACGCCTATGCCCAACTTTTAACAATCACAATCGAATTAAAGTTAAGAAATATTCGAATAATGTGGAGAGCAGGGGGGGGAAATATTTTGCAGAGATCAGATGTGAGATATGAGATGTGAGATATGAGATGTGAGATATGAGATATGAGGGAAGAGGCATTAGTAGTCATTGGTTGGAGGTACGAAGTCCGAAGTCGGAAGTCGGAAGTCGGAAGTCCGAAGAAAGCCATTGTCATTCAGCTGCGCTGTCATTCAATTGTCACTTATGCTGCGCATGTCATTTGCGCTGCGCGCGTCATTCGGTCATTCAATTGTCATTAAGTGCTCATTTACAATGAATGACGCCGTAGGCTAATGACTATGAATGACGCCAAAGGCAAATGACTATTAATGACGCCGTAGGCTAGGGCGCAGACTGGATGGCGCTGAAGGCGCAGGGCGCAGGGCAGAAGGCGGTGGGCGAAAGGCGCAGGGCGCAGGGCACGGGCGCATTGTTAAGGCTACGAAGTACGAAGCCGAAGGCGGAAGTCGCCGAAGGCTGGGAAGACCGAAGGCGGAGGGCGCAGGAAGGACGGGAAGGCGGAGGCCGGAAGCCATTGTCATTCAGCTGCGCTGTCATTCCACTGCTGCGCATGTCATTTGCGCTGCGCGTCATTCGGTCATTCAATTGTCATGGCATTTACAGAATGACGCCGTAGGCTGACTATTAATGACGCCGTAGCGGCGGATGCGCTGAGGCGCAGGGCGCAGGCGCGCGAAGTCCGAAGCCGGAAGGCGGAAGTCCGAAGCTGGTTCTGTAAAGGATTTTTTGTAGGTTTACATGCTGTTTTAATAGAATTCAATCTAAGAGGCAAAAGATGAAAAAGCACATAACCGTTCTGCTGATGGTCACAACATACCTTGCAGGGATCGCACAGGTAACCGAAAAAGCTATCCCCGATAAACTGGTAGTGCTTACATTTGATGATGCTACCGCGAGTCAGTATTCCGTTGTTGCCCCGCTATTAAAACAATACGGGTTTGGCGCTACCTTCTTCGTCTGTGAATTTCCGCCGAATTTCAGCGACAGCAGCAAATATATGAACTGGAGACAGATCAAAGAGCTCGATAAGATGGGATTCGAAGTGGCCAACCATACCAGGACCCACCCTCCTGCCGGCAAACTGTCTGAAGAGAGCTTCCTTCAGGAGCTAAGCTTTATTGAAGCTAAATGTGACTCGCTGAATATTGACAAACCTGTTACATTTGCCTATCCCGGATATAGCCTAAGCATGCCTGTAATTGAGATCCTTAAGGAGAAGGGCTATAAATTCGCCCGGGCAGGGGGAAGCAGACCCTATGATCCGAAAACAGATCATCCCCTGCTTGTTCCCAGCTGGGCAATGAATTCCGAAAATAAAAAGGAGATGATGAAGGCATTTAAGGAAGCCCGCAATGGAAAGATTGTCGTCCTTACAATACATGGTGTACCGGACATTGAACATCCCTGGGTAAACACTCCTCCGGAACTGTTCGGAGAATATCTCAGGTATCTGTCAGATAATCATTTTAAGGTGATAGGTCTAAGGGATCTGGCTTGCTATTTAAATGTCGATAAAGCAATGAATACAATAGTTCCTGATCTGAACAAAAAACTCAGCAACTAAAATGCAAGTATCTCTGAAATTGCACCTGGCCGGAGTCTGATAATTTGTCATTTTAAAAATCACCTTTAGCGTCAATCCTTTTATTTCTTATACTACTTTTGCAGCTTCGCCGCTATGGAAAAGAAAAGCAAAATATGGCACTGGCTGGCAGTAGCTCTGTTATCAATGATATGGGGCACAAGCTATATCCTGATGAAAAAAGGGCTGAGGTCCTTTTCACCCTATCAGCTGGCTTCCCTCAGAATACTTATCTCATTCGTCTGCCTCTTACCTGTGGCGCTGCGCAGTCTGCCGAAATTAACAAGGAAAAATCTCCTTTCAATTCTTATAATAGGACTGTTCGGCAGCGGAATCCCTGCCTTCCTCTATCCCCTTGCCGAGACACGGATAGAGAGTTCTCTTACCGGCATGCTGAACTCACTTAGCTCTGCATTTACACTCGTTGTTGGCATTTTATTTTACAAAAGAAAGGCCATCAGGTCACAGATCGCCGGGGTGTTTCTGGGATTTGCCGGCGCAGCCGGCCTGCTTTACAGCGGCTCACTGACCTTCAATTATTACGGCCTCTTTGTGGTGCTTGCCACTCTGATGAACGGATTCACGAATAATGAGGTCAGCAAAGTGGAGGGATTGAACGGACTTGAAATTACCTCCCTTGCATTCTTTCTTATGAGTCCACTGGCTTTGGGACTGCTTCTTGGGACAGATATACATGCTGTGTTTCAAACTCCCGACTGGCTTCTCAACTTCGGATATATTGCGATCCTTGCAGTTGTGGGAAGCGCCTTTGCCAATGCACTTTACTATTTTCTCGTAAGGGATACTTCACCAATGGTTGCCTCTGTTGTGGCCTATTTCATTCCAATTGTGGCAACTCTCTGGGGACTTTCAGATAATGAGCAGCTGGCACCAGATATGTTTCTCTCCGTATTGCTCATCCTGGCAGGTGTTTACCTTATCAACCGGTAAATAAATATACTTCCGAGCATATCCTTGCAACCCACTGCAAGTACTTTGCCGTCATTTGATATATCAAGCGAGACAGGACGTGTACAGCTAAGGTTACCCGGATATTACATAACTACAATATGAGGCCGTCCCAGTTCCCTCAGTCCTGTCTCCCTGTCAAAGGCAAAGATCAGTCCCAGGTCATTTCCGGATCCGGCGACACCATAAACCTGCTCAGACACAGGTGATTTCACCAGCTGATGTACCGGCGAATGAACACTTAGGGCTCCATATGAAACCACCTTCTCACTCTCCAGCTCTTTCAGTGCAACCATTCCATCCTCTGTTCCGAAAAGGGTACCTGAACCGAGCTCACAAGATGCACTCGCAACCGCCAGGAATTTCCGTCCCATACGGAAAGGAAGGTTTTCACAGCTCCGGATCTCAACATCCGGGACTGCCCTGAACGGAAGATGCGTTACCGCAAATGAGTCAAGATCTGCTTCAAGGTAATGTAATGCCTTTTCTTCATCACCGCACCAAACATTAATTAAGTTCTCCCCTTTGAACCTGACAAAATGAACATGACCCTCGTGCAGCGGCACTCTCTCCCAGATCCTGATCCCGGTGGAATCCAGAGCCTCAACACTTGTCTGAGCCATCTTTCCCAGGAAGTTACCCTGGTCTGTCATAAAATCCTCATAGGCTTTGCAGCGTTCAAACTGTTCACCTTTGAAGAGCTCCGGAAAATATTTTTCACGATCCTTTAAAAACCACACAGGCATAACATCCTTCAGCACCGGTCTTTTTTCTTTCTCGCGCGCCAGGATCTCCCTTAGATTAACCTTCGCGATGGCCGGACTGTCTGCTCCATGGTTGGTGTCAGCAACATAGAGTGTATCTGTAGAGAAATCAAGGATCTGCTCACTGCTCGACAGCAATACCCGCTCCGGGGTACCAAGCATGCCCATGGATCTGGGCTTCCCTCCTTTCAGAAAATCCCAGTAATAGAGCTGAAATGGGGTGCCAATCGATCCGAAAGGCTGCATAAGGCCATACCATAAAGCTCCCTTTGAATCGAAATGGAATAGAGAACAGAGCGAAAAATTCAGGCTCTGGTTCGCCTCAGGCAGGTAATTGCCAATAAGCTTTATCTCATCGGTATCGATATCTATCGAATATATAAGATCTGAAAATCCCCAGGCCATATAATAAAGACCGTCCGGTCCTTCAATAAAACGCTGCAGCTGGTTCTGGAAATCGATCCCGAAATTGGTCTCATTTACGGCAGGCATCACTCCCAGGTCAATAAGTTTTTCATCTTCAAAGCGGACTTTCCACAGATGACCTGAACGGCTTGTAGTGTAAATATTGCCTTTCCTGTCGATTGTCAGCCTCCAGCAGGCCCATTCAGCTGTCTTACCCAGTTTTGTAAGCTTACGGGTTTCAAGTTCCAGCTTATACAGTTCGCCATGCAGGAAACTGTTAAAAAACAGGGCATGCCGGCGGGGACAGTAAACCATGCCATAAATGGATTCCCGCTGGAAAGGGCAGCCGAAAGCCTCCACATATCCGGTTACAGGGTCATAAATCAGGATATGGCTTCCCGGATAGCCATCGTTATTGTCATAGTAGTATTGCTCCATCAACCAGCTCTTATGACCCGGAGCAGGACTTGTGGTATGGGTGCTCATAATTATCCGGCCATCACGCATCGGATGGATGGAGGTGTGTATCTTGCTTGGAGGGATTGCATTCGGCGGACACATAGTTACCTTTCCGCAATCGAATAATTGCCTGAACTTTTGGGTTGAAGGGTCAAATTCAAAGAGAATGGCCGAATTGGAGGCTGAAAACTCATTGCATAATGCTACATAATGCTTCCCGTTTGCCCCGTCGGCATAATCCCATATCGCATTGTGTGTGGATTTTATCGGGAAATAATACTGCTCCACAGTACCTGCCGGAACGAGGTCCAAAAAACCTTTGGGCATCTCATTGTACAAAAATTCCAGTTTCTGAACTCTCTTTTTGCTTTCCTTCATCGATTAAAATGTTTGATGTTCATATTCAAAACCAAACCATCATATCAGAGTAATAACATTTCCTTATAACCCAATACCTGTTTTGCTGATTATTCACGATATGTAATTCCGGTGCTGCAGCTTGAGTGTTGCCTCCCCATCCGTATCGGTGATAAATCTCTCTCCGGAAGGATCCCACTCCAGGGTGCGCTTAAGAGATGCTGCGATATTGCCAAGATGAAATACAGTGCAGGAGCGATGGCCGGTTTCAACAGAAACTGCCGGATCTTTTCTCTCTCTTACCGAGTCAATAAAATTTGTCAAAATGCCCTTTCTGCCCACGTTTATATCATGACCGGCTTCACCCATTGAAAGAAACCGCATTTCAGAAGCAAACAGCTTATTATTAATTATTTCAATATATCCCTTCTCCCCCGTAAATCTGAGACCTTCCTTATCTCTGTCATCTGCCGGTTCTGATACCAGAAGAGTACCATCACCATATTCATATTGAAAACTCTGACGGTTTATTGCTGTGGTCTGATTATAACCAAACATCAGGAGACTATTAATATTCTTAGGTTCAAAATTGTAATTTATTTCTTCAGAGAAAGAGACCCTGCATGGTCCGCCTGATTCCATCCCCAGCCCCCACTGAGCAACATCTATCAGGTCGGCAGCCATTGATGAGTCAAAGCCCTCTCCCATTCGCCTGTTCAAATGCCATCTGGCGTGAACTTTTGCTATCCTGCCAAGGCTGCCTGACTTTACGAGATGTACTGCATGCCGGTAAGCCGGGTGAAATCTCAACTGATTGCCCACAGCTAATATGCGATTGGTATCAAGCACCACACGCTGCAATTCTTTACCCTCTGCAAAAGTAAAGGAGAGAGGAGTTTCAAGATAAACATCCTTACCTGCCTTGCACGCTGCTATTGCAATCTGTACATGAAAATTATCCGGAACGGCAATGACTACAGCATCAATATCAGGACGCGAAAGCAACTCCTCATAGTTCCTGCAGATATAGACACCCTGTTTTCCTCCTGAATTTTCATAAAAGGAATTTACTCTTTGCGAAAAACGCAACAGGTTGATATCAGAAATATCACACCCTGCGACGACTCTTATACCCGGCAGATCCAGGAAACCGTTAAGCAGAGAAAAACCCTGATCTCCAATACCAATGAAGCCTAATTTAAGGTCGGCGCCCAAAATTGTTCGCACTGATGACATGGTTGAAAGCATGGTCAGGCCAGCGGCGCTTACTGCTGCGGAACTGATAAACCCGCGTCTTGATATGTTCTTCCTCCGGTTTTTTTCCATCTCAAAATCAGTTTTTATATTCACTTTAAAAATGACAATACTTTGGCCTGAATAATGGTCTTTTGATTTCCGGCAGTTATTATCGACGATAATGAATCGCCGGATTTTCTCTGACAGAGCTATTTTATGAAATGTCTCTTTTGTCAGAAATTTGCAGGCAATTCATTCACTTTAAGCCAGAACTGGCCTGTCTGTACTATTGCTGACATGAATGATTCAAAATCAACAGGTTTTACAATATAGCCGTTGGCGCCCAGCTTATAAGCCGATTCAATGTCTTTATGCTCACGTGAAGATGTTATGATCACAACAGGGATCATACAGGTGACAGGATCTTCCTTAACCTTCTTCAATACCTCAAGACCATTTATTTTTGGAAGCTTCAGATCCAGGAAGATTACTTTGGGCTGTATTAAGACATTACGTCCCTCAAAGGGTCCGGTTGCAAAGATATAATCAAGAGCCTCCTCGCCGTCTATCACCAGATAGAGACGATCTGTAATATTATTCTTCGTCAGTGCCCTGATCGTCAACTCCGCATCAGCCGGATTGTCCTCAACGATCAGGATATTTATAGGATCGGATTTCATACTATTGTATTCCATAGCTCGTTTTTATTATCAGTCACCGGGAGTACCGGAGCACAAAATTAAAAAAGACTGATCAATCCTGATCACCTGCAACATCTTCCAGAATGGGTAAGGAAAAGCAGAAAATGGCTCCGACACCTGGTTTTCCTTCAGCCCATATCTTTCCTCCATGCTTATTAATTATTCTTTCAACAATTGCCAGGCCTACCCCGGTTCCCTCAAATTCATTTGCATTATGAAGTCTCTCAAAAACGCCGAACAGTTTGCCATAATACTTCATATCAAAGCCAACTCCATTGTCGGATATACAATAGATCACAAAGTCATTCTCAATATGTGATGAGATTGAAATTTTAATTTTTTTCTTTCCGGACGAGAATTTTATTGCGTTGGAGATCAGGTTTGTCCAGACCTGAAGTATCATTGTACGATCACAAACAATGTTATGAATATCACCTGTTTCAAAATGAATATTGTCAGATTCCCTTGAGGCAATTAAATCATTAAATGCCGATTCGATCACCTGCTGCATATTTGTCATAGAGATGTTAACCTGCGATTTTCCGAGTCTTGAAAACGACAGAAGATCATCAATCAGGTTACCCATTTTCCTTGTATTCTCCCTGATCACTCCTATCACTCTTTCACCGCCTTTATCCAGTTTGTCCATATAATCTTCCGTAAGTATTTTACTGAAGCCGTCTATTGCCCTCAGGGGGGCCCGCAGGTCATGGGAAACCGTATATGTGAAAGACTCGAGTTCCTGGTTCGTAAGAAGCAGTTTTTGTTGTGATTCCTCAAGTGCCTGTTGGGCTTTCTTTCTGAAGGTAATATCTGCTATGTTTACCAGGACTATTCCATTCTCCGAATCAGCAGGTGGAAAAACCATGCGCACAAGAACATAAATAATCTCATTATCAAGTTTTCTGAGAGCAATATCTGATTCAAAAACAGTCATTCCTGAGCTTAGTGCAACCAATTCATCGACGAACCCAGGAATTAAATCCGGAGCTGAAAATACCACTCTTAGCGACTTTAATAACTGGTGCTTGCCGGAGGCGCCAAAGAGAGTCATTGTGGCAGGATTTATATCAAGAATTTTTACAGAATCCAGAGCTGACTGTACGAATAATGGATTCGTTTCAAAATAGGATCTGAAATCGCTTACACCTTCCTCTTTTCTGATCCTTTTTATTTCCCTGATAACCTTTTCCCAGTCTTCCTTCAATATGGAAACCGGAGAGATCTCAAAAATTTCCCTGTAATTTTGCTGGCTTATTCTAAGCTTCTCGGTACGATCTATAACTCTCAGTTCGAGCTCTTCATTAAGTTTTGTTATCCTTTGCTTATTAATAATCCTCTCCGTTATATCACTTATTATAGCAAGAAAGAGACTCTGTTCTTCCCTTTTGAACAGCTGAAGATGCACCTCAACCGGATATTCAGTTCCGTTTTTCCTTCTGTGAACAGTCTCAAAAACAAGAGAACCCTTCTCTCCCGATCTGAGCGGCTCAATTAGCTGGATGAAACTCTCTGCACTGAATTGAGGTTTGATGTCAACCGGAGTTAAAAATCTGATTTCATATATTGTATAACCAAGATTATTTAAGGCTCCGGAATTTGCATAGTCAAATCTCAGAGTATCTGAATGAAACAGGTATATCTCATTGATACTCTGATCTATAATGTCAAGCAGCCTGAACCTTTCTCTTTCTAACAATACCCTTTCAGTCATATCAATTATTGTCGCAATAAAGTACCGGGGTTTACCGTCAGATCCGCGATGAAGATAGGTAGAAACATCAGTGAAGATAATTGATCCGTCCTTATGAATGTATCGCTTTTCATTTCTAACCCTGTCGCTACTGCCTGATATAAGTATTTGAAATTCGTCATTAGTTTTCTTAATATCATCAGGATGGATTATCTTCGTCCAGTCTATATTTTTCAGTTCCTCAGAAGAATAACCGATCATCCAGCAGAATGAACTGTTAACCTGCACTAAACCATCCACGGTGGTGATAGTTTTTCCCAATGGAGAATTTTCAAACAGCTTTCGGAACTTCTCCTCACTCTTTTTCAGAAAGTCATTGGAAATCTTTTGTTCAGTTATGTCCTGGACCTTACCAACCATTCTGAATGCATTATTGCCTTTATCCCTCAGCGTCTCAGCAATGGCCTGAATATACCTTATCCGGCCATCACTCTTAATGTTTCTGTAAACCAGGTCAAAATCTCCCCTGCCGTCGCGTGCATTAATAAAAACACGCAGCAGATGAATTCTGTCATCAGGATGGACACGGGTTCTCAGATAAATGTCAAATAACAATTCCTTAGGATGTGATCTTTCAATCTCAAAGAGATTATACATATTCTCCGACCATTCTGAATTCCCTGAATTAATATCATAAACCCAGCTTCCGGAATGGCTGATTCGCTCTGCATCAGCAAGATTTTTTTCACTGCGTCTGAGCTTTTCCTCCGAATTGACGCGCTGTGTAATATCCTGGATAAGTGATTGAACTGATATTAGGTTCCCCTCTGAGTCTGAAAGGGCGGAGTTAAACCATTCGCAAGTGATAACAGATCCGTCTTTATTGTAATTTCTGTTTACATTCTTATAGCTTTTATTCTTTGTTGTCAATAATTGCTGAGACAGAAATGAAACTTTTTCAATATCCTCCTCATACACCCACTTAAATTCAAACATTAATTTCCCCAGAACCTCCTTCTCCTGCCATCCGAATATTTTAGCTGCATTCTTCGACCATTTGGTAACTCTGAAATCTTTATCAAACTCAATCACTGCGAGGGGTGAATTGCTCTCATGAAACTTCAGATGCTGAAGGGCTGAATGAAGTGCATCCTCGACTCTTTTTCTTTCTGTAATATCACTTATTG
>JADKBK010000028.1 GCA_016715075.1 Bacteroidales bacterium | reverse complement strand
TAACGCCACGGCTCTACAAAGAATAAATTTTCATGTCTGATAGGGGTAACCTTCTTACCAATACAAATAAACTTGTTTCTCTCTCCAATGACCTTTACCAGACAACAAATCCATGGTTCAATGCCGGCTATACCGGTTCTCCTATTTCAACATATACGCACCGGATTGAAGTGGGTAAGCCAATTGGTAACTTTTACGGATATAAGGTTACAGGTATTACTGATGATGGTAAGTGGATTTATGAAGATAAGGACGGTAATCCATCCGATGTCAGGGTTGAGGAGGATAAGAAAATATTGGGTAACGGCTTACCAAAATACTATGCCAGCTGGAATAATACTCTGAAATATTCAAAATGGGATCTTAATGTAACCATGAGGGGAGCCTTTGGATATAAGATATTGAATTACCAGCGCGTATTAACGAGAATCTGTGCAACCTTGCGACATAATATGCTGAGTTCCGCTTTTGTTAAAGTCTTTGATAAGGCAGCTACTGATAAAACTGTTCCGGTTGACATACAAATAGCTATTACCTTTGAAGATTTATTTTCCGGAAAATTGACAATATCAATTTAGGGATACAATTTTCTAGGATCCATAAAGTCAAACATCTGGGACCATCACGTTTGTATTTTCCGTATTAAACGCTTTCTTTATATTCACGGGTTAACAAAGGGATGGATCCGGAGTCTAAACCGTTTGGGTCTGATAACTCGCAGAATGATGACGTATCCAAATACCCGTCACACAAGGGTTTATCTTATTGTTGAGTATAATAATAACCGAAAAACATGAAAAAGGCTGAAAGATACTATTAAAATTTTTGATACGGTGCGCACTATGTTGTATTTTAATGAGTTCATGTACAAAGTTTTAAGACTCAAGTTATACCCTCATTGTAGCAAGATTGTCTCCAACCATGAGGATGAGGGCGTTGATTGGTCCAAGTAAGGGTCATGGAGAAATGTACCTGAGGTGAAACGTCCTTTTGGCAGGCTCAGGAAACTACGGTAGATTCATTTTGCATACCCAGAAAGCCCTATGGTTGGTGGGCGATGGTGGACACACCAGACCTCATCTCTGATGGGACGCGGAAGATGAGGGAATGTGGGGTAATGTATGGTAATATGCTTTTTTTTTTTTTTCTCTGTTTTTTCTAGTGAAGGTGTATTCATTGTAACCGCTTGCTATTTCAGATTGAATCCGGACAAATACCCTTAACTCCGGGGCCGGAATATGATGCCACTGTTGGTGATACGGGCTGATAGTGCCTTTTTATTATGTGTACTACATCGCTTCGGGAACGTTCCTCTTATAACAGAATATGATGCCGTGATGGCTATTTGCCCAACAAAACAAATTACCTAAATCTAATGAAGACTACTCTTGAAGAGAGATAAACAGAATCATTGCCAGCCCTTATGAAGACCTTCTGTCGTGTTGGTACCGACGGTTTAACAACAATGGTCTGTCCATGCAATTCTTGTGCAACTATCTGAATGCAGAGGTCTGGTCAGGTACTCCTGAGTGGGAAAATTGCATTGCTACCTGTGATTTGATTATCAATGCTGATAAAGGTTTGCTCTGGAACCAGTTCAATTAAATTGTTTTAAAGAACAAAACCAGAATTCGAATGAGCTGATATGGACGGTTCCTTTTGATGAAATATTTGGTCCGTACCAGCCTTTAAATGTAATCGCATTACCGCAGCAGAGTTCACAAACATATAACCTTAGATCAACAGGATGGGGCGGTTTAACATCGATACCTCAGTTCATCGATACATTTGATCCTGAAGATAAAAGAGTAACAGAGGGCTGGATTCAGGGCCAGTTATACTCGTCTTCAGGTGAAGCTTTAACTGTCAGTAGCGGAACTTTGACAGGTGAACCCATGATTGTTGTAAATTTTATTCCCGGTATTGATTCAAGTGAGGAAATCCATTCTTTCAGGCCTATGAAATATGAAGTCCCAATGGGGAGCGATCCTATAAATATGAGCAACGATTCACCAATCGTCCGCTATGCAGATATTCTAATGATGAAGGCTGAATGTTTAATGCGCTTGGGGCGTTCTGGTGCAGGTGCACTTGTAACAGAGGTTAGAATGCGAAGCTTCCCCAACGATCCCTCAAAAGCTACAGTGACCGATGCACAGTTACTTGAAGGGAGTAGTTATGATTATGGATTGAGAGATATAACAACAGGACAATACGGAGGTATTACCCATGAAGGAGGAGCTGATATTCAATATGGAAGATTCCTTGATGAACTGGGTTGGGAATTTTGCGGTGAAGGCCACAGACGGCAGGATATGATAAGGTTTGGAATTTATAACAGAAAATCGTATCTTTCTTTCAAGGGCCATCCATCCGGTGACTGGGATTATAGAAATGTCGGACCGATTCCATTGAATGTGCTGAATACGAATCCAAATCTTCAGCAAAACCCGGGTTATAATTAATAATCGGGAAATTGTAATGTATTAAAATTCAAAAGGTAACCCTGGAAATATGGTTACCTTTTGAATTTATATTATGGCATATTAAAATCTGTTTATTTATCTTGCATATTATTACCACTAAACCATATTTCGATAGTTCATCATTTCAATTTATTATGGAAGAGATATGATAAAGTTAAATTTAACTAAAATATGGAATTGCTGTTTTGGTCTTATATTATTAGTCTCTTCCTGTAAACAAGGCTCTGATTACCAGAATTCTATGGATTCTAATAAAAATCAGATCAAACTGTTTGATATTCTTATGCCTGGAAAACAGGGATCAATTTCGAGAATAAACTCACGGAATCTCTTACAATGAACGGATTGTACTATGAATATTATTACAACGGCGCAGGACTTTCAGTCGCCGATTTTAATAATGACGGTCTTCAGGATGTATATTTTATTTCTAATTTGTATCCGAACAGGCTTTATCTTAATAAGGGGAAACTTAAATTTCAGGGATATTTCAAAAGAATCAGGTACAGCTGAACATACCGGTTTCCAACAGGAGTTACTGACCGTGGATATAAATTCTGACAGTTGGATGGATATTTATGTTTCTAACTCCGGAAAATATGCGGATCCCAAAATGAGGGAGAATAAACTGCTGGTTAACCAGGGCTTGAATAAAGACGGTATACCAACCTTCCTGGAAGAGAGTTCAAAATATAACCTTGATATAAATTTATGTTCAACACAAGCCGCTTTCTTTGATTATGACCTTGACGGTGACCTGGATATGTTTCTTATAAATCACTACCCCGATGTTTATGCATTCGAAGACATTGAAAAATTAAAGAATACCAGAAGTAATATTACAGGAGACAGGTTATATCAGAATCAGAATGGGAAGTTTGTTGATGTTTCAGATGATGCAGGTATTGTCAATAATAGCCTGAGTTATGGTCTGGGCATTGGAATAAGTGATTTAAATAACGATGGTTGGCCCGATGTTTATGTCAGTAATGACTTTTCAGAGAAAGATCATTTATATATTAACAGAGGAGATGGTACTTTTAGTGAATCAATTGACAGATCATTATACCACCTTTCATACGCCTCAATGGGGAATGATCTGGCCGATTTTAATAATGATGGCTGGTCAGATATTGTGACTCTTGAAATGATGGCTGCAGACAATTACACTATGAAAACCAGTAAAGGAATGATGAATATGAATCATTTCCAGACCCTTATAGATCTTGGTTTGCATCATCAATATATGTACAACACTCTCCAGCTGAATAATGGAATCCAAAATGATGATAGTATACCTGTTTTTTCAGATATCGCTCAGTTGGCCGGAGTGTCAAGTACTGATTGGAGCTGGGCGCCATTACTCTTGATATGGATAATGATGGTTTAAAAGACTTGTTCATTGCAAACGGGATTAAAAGGATTTTATCAATGAAGATTACCTGATGTTTGTTGAGAAGAAATATAAGGAGATAATGGAATCAGGCCGGATGGATAAAAATGACCTCATCACAAGCGTGCTGAATCAGATGCCCGAGAGGAAGAAAATTAACTACTTTTTCAGGAATAATGGTGATTTGTCCTTTGAGAAGAAGAACGGCGATTGGGCAGATAATATTCCAACATGTTCTAATGGTTCTGCTTATGCAGACTTTGATAATGACGGAGATATGGATATTATAGTTAATAATTCTGAGAGCCCGTCGTTTATTTATAAGAATAAAGCAAGGGAAAATGGTTTGGGAAATTAGCTCCAGTTTAAATTTAAAGGAACAAAACATAATCCTCTTGGTATTGGTGCTAAAATCATTATTAAACAGCCTGAAAGAACTCAGATGCAGGAACAATATTTAAGCCGTGGGTTCCAGTCTTCTGTGAGCCCTGTAATACATTTTGGCCTGGGATCAGATGAAGTTGTGCCTGAAATCAGAGTGATTTGGCCTGACTGGAAAGAGCAGGTCATTCTAAATGTCTCAGTCAATCAGACACTAACCTTATCTTATGATGATGCTGATCATTTGCACGATTTCTCTCATGTCTCAGATTTCTTATTCAATGATTTAACTAAATCTTTGAATCTCAATTATAAACATGTAGAGAATGAATTCAATGATTTTTCCAGGGAAAGCTTATTGCCTCATAAGATGTCAGATCTGGGTCCGGGAATGGCTGTAGGTGATGTGAATAATGACGGATTGGAAGACTTTTATATTGGTGGTGCCAGGGGTTTTACCGGGAATCTTTTCATTCAGACAAAAACTGGTTTTAAATCTTCTGCCAGTCAACCCTGGTCTGAAGATAGTAGTTGCGAAGATGTTAAAGCGACCTTTTTTGATGCTGATAGTGATGGTGATCTGGATTTATATGTTGTCAGCGGCAGCAATGAGTTTGATGAGGGCTCTCCTTATTTGCAGGATCGCCTCTATTTGAATGATAGTTCCGGTGATTTTAAGAAAGATAAAAAAGCTTTGCCTGAAATGAGAGAAAGCGGATCATGCGTTAAAGCAGGCGATTATGATGGGGATGGTGATCTGGATCTATTTGTTGGAGGCCGCCAGAAACCGGGGAGCTATCCTCTCGCTTCATCCAGCCACCTGTTAAGAAATGACAGCAAACCGGGTGAGGTCAGATTTACCGATGTATCAGCAACTGTGATTCCTCAGCTTCATAATCTGGGCATGGTGACCAATGCCGTATTTGCCGAGATTAATGGCGACGGGAAACTAGATCTGGTCATAGTTGGAGAATGGATGCCGGTTAGAATATTTAAAAACAATGGCAACGCTTATGAAGACATAACGGATCAATCAGGCTTGTCTCAGGAAACAGGCTGGTGGAATTGTGTAACAACGGCAGATTTCGACAATGATGGCGACATGGATCTGGTGGCAGGGAATCTGGGTCTGAACAGTAAATATAAGGCAAGCATTAAATATCCGTTTGAAATATATGCAAAAGATTTTGACAATAACGGGAAGTTGGATATAGTACTGGGATATTATAATAATGATACACTTTATCCTGTTCGCGGACTAGAGAGCTCTTATAACCAGATTTCGTATATAAAACAGAAATTTTTGACTTTTCATGCTTACGGAAAGGCTACATTGGCTGATGTATACGGAACAGATAATCTTCAAAGTGCATTAAACTATAAAGCCAGAAATTTTGCAACCTGTTACATTGAAAACAAAGGAGATGGAACTTTTAAGACTCATCCATTGGATAACATGGCACAGTTTTCATCGGTAAACAGTATTTTAACAGAAGATATTAACGGAGACGGACACCTCGATATAGTTCTGGCGGGCAACTTTTATGGAACAGAGGCAGAGACTCCAAGAAATGACGCCAGTATCGGACTTCTATTGCTAGGGGATGGAAAGGGAAATTTTAAATCTGTCCCTGCTTTTGAAAGCGGATTATTTTTAAATAGAGATGTACGTGGGTTAAATTTGATTCGCCTGGGGGTAAGTAAGAGCCGGGGAATTATTGCAGGAAAAAATAATAGTTATGTCCAGATAGTAGGAATAAAAAGTATAAAATAACTATAGTCTGATAAATTAAAACTAATTACCGTAAACAAAAAATGAAAACTGAATTTATTATCCTCTTCTTTATTGCATTATTTTGCAGTTGTAAATCCAAAAATGAATCCTGTAGTAAATCCAATAATCTTCTGCCATCCAATATGTTCGAATATAACGATAACATTGAGCCAAGATGGGTGAGTTTTGAAAATGCCAAAGGTGAAAAGGGCAGGGGTGGAATGGAAAATAATGGTGCAAAAGGGCATGCCTGCGACAGTATAACTGCAGGTTCAACGAAGACTTTGCTCAACGTATCCGGACCGGGAATCATTAACAGGATGTGGGTTACAATAAGTGACCGTTCGCCGCTTATGCTGAGGAGCCTGGTACTTAAAATGTACTGGGATAATGAGGATAAACCAGCAGTATCGGTGCCTTTCGGTGATTTTTTCGGCATAGGCCTTGGAAAGACAGCTGTTTTTGAAAATGCTCTGTTTGCAAATCCTGAAGGTCGTTCATTTAACTGTTTTATACAGATGCCATTCAAAAAGGCAGCAAGAGTTGAACTGGTAAATGAATCGGGAGTTGATCTGCCGATGGTCTTTTTTGATATAGATCTTCAACTACTTAAAAACTGGGATGAGAACTTCCTCTATTTCCACAGCTACTGGCACAGGGATACTGCCACAGTTCTGACGGAAGATTTTGAGATAATGCCGGCTGTAACAGGGAAAGGAAGATTTCTGGGCTCCAATATCAGCATTAATGCAAATCCTGACTATAAAGATTGCTGGTGGGGTGAGGGCGAAGTTAAGATCTATCTCGATGGGGATAAAGAATTTCCTACCCTTATAGGATCAGGAACCGAAGACTATATCGGAACAGCCTGGGGGCAAGGGCAGTTTTGTACTAATACAACCGGCTGCCTCATAGCCGACAGCAAAAACCTGCAGTGGGCTTTTTTCCGCTACCATGTTTCAGATCCGGTATATTTTAAATCAGAATGCAGGGTTACAATTCAACAGATAGGAGGAAACAATAAGGATATTGTAATTGCTCTTCAGAAGGAAAAAGTTGACCTTATACCTGTAACTGTGCACCAGGCGCCAAGGATGATACAGATCTATAAAAAGGACAGCACCGTAAATCTTGAGGATAAGTCATTGCCAAATGCATGGACCAATTTCTACAGGTCTGATGATCTGGCGGCTGCTTCCTATTTCTATCTCGACAGCCCGAAAAATAATCTGCCTGATCTGCAGTCAAGGGATATTCGGACCTGGAAATTAAAATAGACTTTTTAAGGATGTCCTAAAAGTCCTCTGTGGACCTCTGTGAGAACTCTGTGGACCTCTGTGTAAGTTTTTAATTATTTGTTACACAGAGGGCACAGAGAATACACAGAGATCCACAGAGAAAAAACTACTTAAGTTTAGACTTTTGAGAAAGGCTTGGTAAGATTCCGCTCTCTTTGCGATCTTTGCGATCTTTGCGTTAAACCTCTGCGATCTTTGCGGTTAAAGGATTTTGATTTAATATTTATAAATCAGCAGCACATCTGAAACCTACGGTGGAGCACCTGTCGAGACCGGGCCAGATAAGCAGCATCTTGGCAACATAACTATTTTTCTGAGGGCCTCCGTCAAAATACCATTCCGAACCTTCAGCTTTATAACATGAACCTCCTTTGAGCATGACGAATCTTGTCCTGCCATCGGAGTAAATCCGGCCTGTTAGCTCCCATACATTTCCACACATATCAAGACAGCCGAAGGATGATTTCCCTGCGGGAAAGGCGTTTACATCGGTAGTCTCACCATTCAGATTCGGATTGCACTTATCCGGTTCCATAGTGTTGCCCCAGGGGTAAATAAATTCCTTGACTCCCTGTGCTGCAAACTGCCATTCCTCCTCGACAGGAAGTCTCTTTCCGGCCCATTTAGCATAAGCCAGGGCATCAGTGATGTCCACGTAAACTACAGGGTGGTTTTCCTTTCCGGATGGTATGCCACCATCTTTCCAGTGCTTAAGGAAATTTTCAGACACCGCCGGTTTATATCCCGATTTATTCATAAAATCAAGGAACTGCATGTTCGTGACAGGTGTCCTGTCAATGGCATATTTTTTAATGTCAGTTTGTTTTTCTGTGAAGTATGATGAGTGAAGAGGTTGTTTATCAGCCAGTTTAAGGTGATTCTGGATATTGCCGTACCCTCCAGGTTCCCTGAATCTGTATTCAGTTTTGATATTTATAGATACTCCAGGGATCACGTTCATTCCAGTCAGTTTTTTAGGTCTTACATTCGCAATAGAAGTTTTCACAGCTGCAATCTGAACGACAACCTCTTTTGTTTCAGCCGATGAATAATCCCTGAGTCCTTTCTGGAATGCAAGAAAATCCATCAGATCCTTATCAACCCTGCTTCTTAACACGGAGAGGATGCAGGCAATTCCGCGAGGAGCTATACTTCCTTTTATTGAAAGCAGTGATTTCACGGTTTCAGGATGAAGCTCTTCACCCGATACCAGATCAAACCACCTTAACATCTGGTTATACTTTGTCCTGAAAAGTTCGCCTGTGAAATTGCTGTCAAGCCTGTTGACCAGTGTCCTTATTTTCAGGTCATTGTTCCCCCATGAACTGATATAGACTCCATCAGTGGAAGACCTGTCAGAAAGAGGGATCCAGTTCTCACCAGAGAACAGATCTTTATATCTTCTCTGGATAGAGCTAATGCACCTGAGTGTTGATTTGTCCTTTTCGTTCCACCCGAGCAATTGTCCGAAAACATTCTCCCAGATCAGTATGCCACTTCCATTCATCCAGGCTGTCTGCAGCTGCGGATTCCTGTCAGCGCTCCACCGTGCAATGGCATGCTGCATATGGTGCCTTTCAAACCATTTGTTCCGGTAAATTCCTGGTACTTTGCTGTCGCTGAACCACTGTGCCCATGACATATGATGAGTCTGAATATGATCCAGCGGAAGCGCTATCTCTCCTTCGAGGACAATTCCCGGCTTAACCTCGTCCAGCTTTTCCCTGAAGCCTGGGGCATCCTTCATGGTATCAAGGAATATGCCGTCAGCCCCAATGGATCTCAGCAATTCAATAAGAAGATCGATATCGGGTTTCTGTTCTCTTCGCGTACCCTTATCCCATGGGTTATAATCAATGAATACCTTTATGTCTGCCTGATGAAATTGTTCAATGACTCCTTTTATGCCTGGCAGCCCGTGAGGCATCTCCCTGTAAAAATCAAACTGATTCCTCTCATCCAGTCCTATTCTGGGATAAGCGTGCCAAAGAACCACACTGTCATATCCACCGTATTCATTCTTCCCTCTTTTAATCAGTTCACTTATTCTGTACACATTAGCTTTGTAGTCATAGAAATCAGAATCACAAATCATTACAAAGCAGCATGAAAAGTTTGAGGAAACCCATTTTAAGGGATCCGACAGGTAGCTTGTTCCGTCATACCTTAATTGTGATTGTTTCCTTTTTCGCCAGCTTTGCAATGCTGTCCGCCACTCTTCCCAAAGGCCAGGGTCATCGGGTGCAGGTATGATATCATTGTTGTCAAAAAGATCATCGTTGAACTTGCTGCCTTTCGTTTGAACTGAAAATGATTCCAGCAAATCTACCGGGATAAATGTGGTTAATCCGGCGGCAAGAGTTCTATTGATAAAGTTCCTGCGGTTCATGGAAATAAATCTCTTAATGGTGTGATTATTTTGTTTTAATAACTTCCGTATTTGACAGATAGCTCAGCAAGTCTTTTAAGTCTTTCCGGTTTGACGTAAGGTGAAACGCTGCACGCCGTTGACAAAATATATCCGCTGCCTGGTTTTCCTGTCTTTATTCTTCCTGTTACCGCGTCCTCAAAAGTTTTATCGTCTGAATTCAGTAGTTCATTAATGGAGTCAAGGTTTCCCTTGAGAAAGAATCTTTTTCCGAATTTTTCTTTGGCTTCATCAAGATGTACTGTACCCAGTGGAGGCGGGTCAAGTGTATCAATTCCGTCGACCGACATTTCAGCCATCAGGTCCAGACGGTCACCGATGGACCCGCATGTATGGACATAACTGAATAATCCATGTCGTTTAATCTCCCTGTAGACCATTTCTTCGTATGGCATTACGAACTGCTGGTAATCGCTTCGGCTTATAAATCCTGCCCCTGCAAATGCTGAGCTTACCAGGATTGCATCTATTCCTCCCTCAGCGGCATAAACATTCACCTCGGCAATTGCAATCCTTGTGAAATACTCAAGTAATTCCCTGCAGAGATCGGGATAGATCATCATTCCCATCAAAGCTTCCTGGTATCCAAATAATTCCAGCAGATGGGTGAAGGGAGAAAATACTTCAGAATGGATAGCAATTTCACCTGCATGTTTCTTCACTGCTTTAAGGGTATTTGTAAAGGATGCAGGATAAGATGCCGGGTCGGTGAGGTCGGACTTAGGGTCAAATCCCCAGAGTTCAGGCATATGATACGTGCTCCAGATATACCCGGGAGTAATAAATGAAGAGGGGTTTTTCGGATCAGTATTTTCGAATGAAGCTCGTGGCAAAGGGATCTTCCCGGGAAGAAAAGTATGGGAATTGTCATCCTTTGGGACAAATGTTTCGTATCCGTTCTTCCATATCAGCTTTTCAGAACTGCCCTGTTTTTCCTCGGAAGCCAGATATTTTTCCCAGTCGTTTGGTCTTCCGGGCAGGTTTATAAGAACGCCGTCGAAATTATATCTTTTTTGCAGACCGGTAATGGCGAGAGCAAAGGTTTCTGAATCGAACCAGATCCGCGATGGGCGGTATGAGCAGTTAAGAAAATAATGTCCCAGCGAGAGTTGGCACATAACAGGAACCCTGTCGGGAATCTCATGGTTCATAGCTGCAGCCATTCTTTCTTTTGAAGTCATTTCAAGTCTGTTTATGTGATATTTTTTGGTCAAAAATTATGATGTAAGCTCTCTTTCAATCTGTTCAAGTGATTTACCTTTTGTTTCAGGAAGCTTCTTAAGAATATAGAAGAATCCAAGGAAGCAAATTACTGCATAGACCATAAAAGTCCCGGAAGTCCCAAGTCCCCTGTTAAGGAAAGGGAATGATAATGTTAATATGGCACATGATGTCCATAATGCAAAAGTGGCAACGGACATTGCATGTCCGCGTATTTTGTTAGGAAATATTTCAGAGAGAAGCACCCAGGTTATGGGAGCAAGGGTGAGGCCATAAATGCTTATTGCAGTGACGACCCAGAATACCATGAATATTCCCCTGAAATTCAGATAATAACCTGAAGCAATAACAATATATACAAGTGCCAATCCACCAGCACCTGTAAGCATAAGTACTTTCCGGCCATATTTGTCAACAATAAACATTGACATAATAGTAAAGATCAGGCTGACGGTTCCTGTAAGTACAATATTGAACAGTGTACCTGATATCCCGTAACCGGCAGCTGAAAAGATCTCTTCTGCGTAGTTAAAAATGACATTGATTCCGCACCATTGCTGAAAAACAGCCAGAACTATTCCCAGGGTGACAATTGGTGCCAGTTGTTTTGAGAAGAGGTGGGTGAAATTTTCCTTAGTACCCTTATCTTCAGATATGCTTAATGTGAGGCTTATATCATCCGTCTCGGCAATGGCGTATTCTTTACCCCCGATTTTTTCAAAAACCTTGATGGCTTTATCTTTTTTTCCTGCTTTGGTGAGCCATCGCGGGCTTTCGGGTACCAGCCACATCAGGATAAAAAATAGCGCCGCAGGAATGCTGCATGCCCAGAACATCCATCTCCATCCCATCTGGCCGTTCCATGAATTCCGTATCATTTCGTCAGTGGCTCCCAAAGCAACAGGTTCAGCGATCAGCATATTGGTTAGCTGTGCGGCAAGTACCCCAAAAGCAATAGTAAACTGATTTATGGCTACAAGTTTCCCTCTCATCTTCGCCGGAGCTATCTCGGCAATATAAACAGGTGAGACATTTGAAGCGATTCCTATTCCGATACCGCCCATTACACGGAATGTCATAAAGGCAGTAAATGAATTAAAAGCTCCTGTGCCGAGAGAGGTAAATATAAAAAGAAAAGCAGAGAATAGGAGGGGGATTTTTCTTCCGTATTTATCTGTTATGCTGCCAGATACGGCAGCACCTATAATACAGCCGAAAAGGGCGCTGCTCATTGCCAGACCCTGGAAGGTGGCTGAAGATGTGATATCAAAGTATCGTTCATAGAAAGGCTTGGCGCCTCCAATCACAACCCAGTCGTATCCGAATAACAATCCGCCCATAGCTGAAACAAGTGCAAGGAACAGCACATACCCGGTATTGATGGTTTTATTTTCAGTCATCTCTCTGTTCACTATTTAAGTTGTGATTGTGCTGCACTTATAAAAGTAAGCATGTTTGCGAGTGATGTGTCACCTTCCACAGCATGAGAAGGAGAAAAGATATATGAGCCCTCCGATCCGGCTTTAAGAAGCTTTTCCGATTCAGCCCTTACATCATCAGGTGTTCCGTAGGGAAGAGTTTTCTGAATGGATAGTCCGCCGTGGAAAGTAAGCCTGCCCCTGTATTGCTTCAATAATGCATGTACGTCCATCACTTCCGGCTGAAACGGATTAAAGCAGTTTAATCCGATATCCACCAGATCGTCAAACAGTTCGTCAACATCACCGCAGGAGTGGATAAATACATATTTGCCCTCATCATGCACCGCCTTATACATGCGTTTCAGATGCGGATAGATAAACTCCTTCCAGGTATCATAACCCATAATGAGTCCGCTCTGCTGCCCCCAGTCATCACCAAAGGCAACTGCATCAATATCGTATTTCACTGCTTCCTTAAGCTGTGCAATATTATAGTCTGTTATGGCTGTCATCAGTTCATGAACAAACCCGGGGTTTATCATAAAATCCATCAGAAGGTTCTCCATCCCGCGCAATGTCCATGCACGTTCATATAGGGAAAAACCTATCTCAAAAAGTCTGAACATATCAGGATGGGACTTAATGGACGGCTCAATGTCCACGAAGATACGCTTGTCGAGAGGATCAGGGAAGGTATAATTCTTTAATGAAGGTTCATTGATAATACTGCCGGTGATATTCCCGATATCTTTGTCAATACTCCTGTCCCACACGGCACCGAAAACATCCCTGTATAGATCGTCGCCTATCTTATCGAAAAACCCAATGTCTGCTCCAAGCATCAGAACGTGATTGAAAAGAGTGTTGTCAAGATCATCAGTCATGTAGTGCCTGGTCAGCAACTCCTTAGCTTCAACGGTAAATTTGAATGACCATGGTGTATAGGGAGGTTTTTTCCCATCCAGCACAGTTTTTATCACTTCTCTTCGGGTCATACTATATCAGAAATAAATTTATATGAATAAATGGAACAGTATAAACTACTCAGGTTTAACATGCGACATGTGTCTGTACTCATCTTTGATCCCAAGCAGGTAACCACCCAGCCCTGTAAGCCAGAACACTGCAGGGTAAAATACCCATCTTTCCGCACCTCCCACTCCCATGGATGGAATAAAGTATTTGTACCCAAAAAGGAAAGCCAGTGTTGCAATTCCAAGGCATATAAAGAGATATCTGATGGGGGCACTGGTTATTTTATAGGAGGTTATGGCACCGACCCCACCTGCAATGAACAGTGTGACGGCAAAGATCATATGCCATGGTGCTATATTTCCGGGGAAGATGCCAACTCCCAGTATCCCTGCCCCAAACAAGCCAATTGGAATAGTGGTGATGAGCTTCTTAAAGATCTTCTGGATAAAAAAAGTTGCAAGCATTATCATGAGACCACTTGCAATCAATGAGTAATTGAAGATCTCAGCCGATGGCTTTGATATAACTCCTTCAGGCGACATCGGAGCGCCTAGTTCGCTAATATAATTGTCCCTTGTGGTATAATTCTTTTTAAAGAATATTTCACTCGTTATAATTGACATTAAGATTGTGAATCCTGCCAGGAAAAGTAAAAGTCCTGATTTGGTAAGAGACGATCTTATGTCTGACTTAATTATTCCATCTACATTCATAATTTAAATTATTTAAGAATTTAGTGTAATATTCTCATTTTCCAACAAACTGCAGAGCTTTTTAAGCTCGCTGATTATCTGTCCGTCACCTGAGGGATCAAAATGCAAAACATTTATTAGTGTCGATTCAAAGTTTTCCGCAATAGCTCTGTGAAAATTTTCATCGGGCGGGAAGTAATTGCCTTCCTCATCCCTGGCCCTGAAGAAAAAACCATATGACATAGCTTTGACGATCAGGTTATATGACATATGGTTGCTCTCTCCAAGATGTATTGATCCCATAAAGCGATCATCCGCGCCAAGTTTTCTTGGCAGATCCTGTCCCACGCGGAAGATGGTATCCTGAAGAGCTTTATTCCTGAACCTGTACAGAAGATCGTCAATGTGTTCCTCAAGTCCGGCAGGGGTGAAATCTTCAGGATATACAACCCTGAGAATTTCAGCGGATTGAAGCATTACATTCCTGGTAAATCTTAAGACCTTTTCATCTTCAAGGATCTGGTACATATAAACCAAATCCGGATGATGAAAATAGCCATAATATGCTGCGGCTGCATGTCCGAGATTGTGAATGAAAGCCTTCCTGTCGACCCATGCCTTAATATTGCTTTTTGGAGCAAGCCCCTTCACATCAGGTATCGGAGATTTGAATCCTTTTCCGTCGAGAATCAGGGAATTATAAGGTTCTGCGAAAACCACCAGGGGATCCTTTTCCACTTCGGCCAGCGGCATGATAGGAACCATTTTACCGATACTCGTTTCTATTAGGCCAACATAGGCATTCTCCGGAAAAGCATGAGGAAGGCATTTTCTGAGTTGTTCTCTTGTGAATTCAGCAGCCGATCTCATATTCTCGGCGAGAATGATGTCGAGAGGTTTATCAGGATTATCAGCATGCCTGATTGTCAGTCCCATAGCAATAACAGGTATAACCTTTTCAAGGGCATTTTTACCGACAGAAACTGCGACAATACCTGCAGTTGCCACAGCATCAGCAACTGCATATTTATCAAGAGCCGAAATTGCCTGGACATTTTTTACAAATATCTCTTCCTCTTTATCCCCTTTTATAACCACCCGGTATCCGGCTTGTGTGTTGAGTAACGAGATTACTGCAGGATCAACATCAATAAAAACAATTTTGTACCCGGCTGTACCAAAAAGCTGGCCGATAAATGAACGACCGATTTTACCGGCTCCGAAAATCACTATTTTCCGGGTCTCAACCTGCGATTTGCCTTCTGTAAGCATCATAATATGGTTCAATTTTCCCTCTTTTTTCTCCAGTCTCCTCCTCAAAATATGTTCCGCCAAGATAGAAACAGGCAAATCCTCCGGAGACAACTCCACGGCTGCAGGCTTCAATAATATCAGGTTGGTTTTCGCTTTTCTGCAGCTGGTTAACAATAGAAGCAATTACACCGCCTACAAAATTATCGCCACAGCCTGTTGTATCACCCATCTGGCTCCTCTTCCTTTCATCTATTACCTTTTCTGACACCGGCATCTCCCTTATACCTGATAAATTGAAGAACTTACCGTCTGACCATGTAATAATATTCTTTGATCCGTTGGTAATCATCAGGGAAGAGACTTTTTTCGCAAGGAAAAAATTTATTGCTTTTTGCTGGTCAGTTTCACCGCTGAGACGCAGAGCCTCCTCCTGGTCAGTGATAAGGAGATCTATATAACCATAACTTTCTTCACTTTCTCCCAGAGGCCATTTCTCGGTTGGTTTGTCTTTTTCATTCCTGAAATCAAAAACAGTATTTACAATAGTGATGCATCCTTTTGATTTGGCTCTTTTGAGAAGTGATGTCAGGTTATCATGAATCTGCGGCATAAGCCCGGTTCCTCCGAATACTACGATATCTGACCCGAAAAAATCATCATCAAGATCTGCCGGCCCGTATTCCCATGCTGCGGCAATGGAATTGATAAACATTCTCTCACCATGACCTCCCTCAAATCCAGGATCAGAAAGTACCACAGTTGACGGAGTCTGATTATTGATAAGTTTAAAATCCTTAAGAACTACCGGAGTCTTCTTAAGTGCGGATAGCAGGAAATTCCCGATCTCGTCATTTCCTCCCCTTCCGTAAAACCTTACTTCACACTGTTCCTTATCTACAAGCTGTGCTGTATTTATAAGTGAGACAATAGATGGTCCGCCAATATTTATTTTATCATATTTTCTTCCGCCTGTTAATTTTTTCAGAACAAGGTCGAATGGTTCGGGACAGAACTTTTCAAATTCCTCCCTGAAGACAAGCTGACCGGGAGTGAGGCCCCCGTCACCCCGTTTAACTGAGAGGTAGGGCCTCATAGCTGAACCACCGAAATCTATATCATTATACAGAAGGTCGACCAGGCAGCATCCAACCCCTGAAACTCTGATCTTTTTTGTCATAACTCAAAAATATTTTATAAATGTCTTATTAAATGTATTTTGCATAATCGTTGACCAGAAGTCTGACTGGTTTTTCGTCCTCCTCAATCTCTGGAAATCTTCCGATCTTATCATAGAAGCGGTTATCGCTTGCATCATCATTAACCATGCTGACCTCACCAATCAGAACAAGGCCTTTACCTTTTTGCCCGTAAAACCTGTGATAGACTCTTGATTTCAGACAAATACTCTGACCCGGTTTTAATATCAGGGGTTTACCTGCTTCAACAGTTGTAAGAATACCATCTATACTAACAACAACCGGTGCCGGTGAAAATTTGTCGTCATCAGTTGCCCTGTAAAGTTCCATAACAAGATTACCGCCTCCCCTGTTAATGATATCCTCTGTCTTGTTCCAGTGAAAATGCATTGGTGTTTCCTGATCTTCATCTGCTACCATTATCTTCTCACAATAGAGCTTGTCTTTCTTATCCCAGTTTCCATTGCGGATAGTGAACAGTGATAAACCCTGTCTTTTAAAATCACCGCTTCCGAAATCCGTGATATCCCAGCCAAGCTTATTGTCGACTATTTCAGAACATACTGCGTACTTCCCCTTCCATTCTTCTGGTGTCCATGATGCCCATTCCGGGAGCATAAACCGATGTATTTCAAAGAATTCTGCAACACCTGTAATGATTTTATTTACTTCACTTCTCTTCATAATGAATCAAGGTTAGTATTTCTTCTATCGGGAAATCAATCCATAAGATGTCCAGAATCAATCCTGACACTGTTGCATCTTATCCTGATCAGTTATTGGTTTAAAGATATATCTTTCATCATAAACGATATCGAAATCCTCAAGGATTTTAATGCAATCTTTGATAAATGTTTCAAAAATGAAAATTCCTTTGTATTCCATGCAATAAACTTTTGTAGCCTTAGGGTTTAAAAAACAGTTAAACACGAAGGAGACAAAGGTCCCTCCGGATAGCATAGCTACAGGATCACATAGGAACACAAAAGATTGAGTCCGATTCAGTTCACTTTTTCCTGACAACAGGAGCAAAGTACTGAGCTTAAAAAATCATAAAAACATCCATCCTGAAACCGCTGAAAATACCTAATATTAGATATCTTAGTAAAAAATATTCTTTATTGTTAAACCTGTTTCTAACCTTAGCTTATGAAAACCCCGGTTGCAGTATTCCTTGCACTTTCTGTCCTTTTATGGCCCTCCTGTAAGAAATCAGGAACGGCTGATATGGGAGATATAAAAGCCTATGATATTGATTTTAACTGGGGAGAGGGTGGTCCTAACGGTTTTGCAGCACCCGGGTTATGGGCCGATGCTGATCCCGTTGCCCACGTAGACTGGTATGCTGACATGGGATGTAATGTAATCCAGTCGTTCGCTGTTTCATGCAATGGCTATGCCTGGTATAAAAACGGGATAGTGCCTGAACAGCCCGGACTGGTTCATGATTTCCTTACGGAGCAGGTGAAGCTTGCTCATAAAAAGAACATTAAAGTATTCGGATATTTTTGTGCCGGATCAAATACCAGGTGGGGACAGGAGAATCCGGATCTCAGCTATGGAATTCCTTCGGCACCTCATATTCCGTATACCACAAAATATCTCGACTTCCTGTGTGCCTCTATAAAAGATGCAATTGAAAAAACAGGTATTGATGGTGTTTTTATTGACTGGCTGTGGAATCCAGGTGCTACAATGGAACCTTATCCTCCTTTGAAATGGATAGATTGTGAGCAGGTTATGTATACGGAACTCATGGGGCAACCATTTCCCGGTATAGAAAAGATAACGCCTGAGCTTGAACTTCAGTTCCGCCGCAAAGCAATTGACAGGGCCTGGAAAAGGATAAGGGAAACAGTTAAGAGCACAAAGCCTGATTGCATTATATGGCTGACCTCTTGCCAGCTTACAAGCAGGGATATTGCAGGTTCCGATATGCTTAAGGAGGTCGATTGGGTTTTAAATGAAGCAGGAGATATTGCAACCACCGAATCTGTCAGGAGTATGCTTGGAAGTCATACTAAGCTTATAACCTGCCTTGCCAACTGGAACGGACAGGAGCCGTCAGTTGTAATCCCCGCTGCGATAAAGGAAAAGGTAGGACTATATGGCTTTACAAAGCCTGTGTCGGGATCAATGATGCCTCCTGTTGATCATTATCTTTCATCACCTGTCGATAGTATGAAAGGTGATGAGAAAAATATTGCCGTTCTGGCCAGGGCTTTCAATAACCTGCCTTTTGATTATGTGAAGAAATAAGTCAGAAGACCGAAGACCGAAGTCCGAAGTCGGAAGACCGAAGTCCGAAGTCCGAAGTCGGAAGTCAGATGCTGCTGGATCCCCTCCCTGGAGAGCCTGCCCCGCGTCAGCGGGGGGTTAGGGGTGGGTAAAGAGCTGAAGTGGAATCATATACCGTAATAATTATTTTGAATAACATAATCGACAAATTACAATGAAAATTTCAACACTGGCAGTCTTTAGCTTTCTGGTTTTTCTGGCTGCATGTACAAAAAATCAGATACAGAATATCCATCTGAAAGGTGATCTGATTGCCAAACAAATAGTTACTGCCGGTTACAATCTGCCTTCAGGGTACAATTCACCAGAGATCGTCTGGTATATCGCGCCATCTGCTGAAGGTGAATGGGAAAAGCTCCCGGGAATATATACTGACCAGATCGTTTTGCTCACCTCATATGTCGGGAAGTACCTTAAATTTGAAATTTCTGCTCAGCCAGTAGATGAAGGAGAGAAGATTATCGGCTCATATATTTCAACCCGACCCGTTGAATATAAAGGGAATCCGGATACTGACTGGTTTCATGATGCCGGATTCGGAATAATGTTCCATTATTTAAGCTCAAACATTGTTCCTGATGGCACTGCAAAAGAGTGGAACGATGCTGTGGATAGTTTTGACGCTGAAAACTTTGCTCAAAAGGCCAATGAGGCCGGTGCTGGTTTTGTTATGGTTACGCTAGGTCAGAACTCAGGCTATTATTGTTCACCGAATGCTGCATTCGACAGTGTAGTCGGTGTTAAACCCGGAGAGTTGTGCTCGTTCCGCGACCTGCCAGGGGATCTGATAAAAGCGTTGGGAAAGTATAATATTCCGGTGATCCTTTACCTCCCAAGCAATCCTCCGGTAAACAACCGACTAGTTTCTGAGAAATTCAGATATCCGCTTGGCAAGGATTCAGCCACAAGTCAGTATAATCAGCCTATCCTTGAAAGTATGATCAGGGAATGGAGTCTTCGTTACGGAACCGGTGCAAAAGGCTGGTGGTTTGACGGGCTCTATGAGTGGAATGCGATAAGAAGTACGCGTATGGATATGTCACTTAATCATAACATAAGTACCCACACACTTGCTGCAAAAGCCGGAAATCATCATAGCATTGTAACCTATAATTATGGTTTCGGGAAGATTCATGTCAACACACCATACTGCGACTACAGCTCGGGGGAGAAGCAGACAATTGACGAAATACCTTCATCCAGGTGGGTCGAAGATGGTGTACAATGGTTTCTTTTTACCTACCTGGGAGAACAATGGGGTGGGAAAGGACAGCAGTTTAAAACTGCCGATCTTACAATGAAAGCAAAGCAGATTGTTGATAATGGCGGGGTCTTATGTCTTGATGTTGTCGTGGATGCAAAAGGAAATATTCTTCCTCATCAGTTTGAACAGATTAAAGAAGTAGGAAAAGCACTTTCTCATCACTGATAACCTGGGGCGAATTTACCCCAAACCCGCCAGCGTTGATCCGCCGTCTTAGTCGGCCGAAGGCCGAAGTGGCTACGCGAAGGCGAAGGGGGGCTTATTTTTTTGATGGATTTCAAGTCCCCCATATAGGTTATTTAGGGGTGAAATAAATGAAAATACTTTAATTAATATGAAAACAATAACTAAAATTCTTTTATCACTTTCGGTAGCCGGTATTTTAACTTCATGTGATGCAGGAAAAAATCAGGAAAATGGAAATGGTGAGCTCTCTGTTATTCCTCAGCCAGTGAATATTAAAATTAGCACGGGCAGTTTTGAAATAAAAAATCATACTACGGTTTATTGCAAAAGCGACAGCCTTGTCAATGCAGGTAAGTATCTCAGCCAACAGCTTGGAGGGCTGGAGATAAAAAGCGGTTCAGGCGGCGGAATCAATCTGATTATCGCTGATGAGGAGGTGAACGGTATTGGCTCAGAGGGCTATAAATTAAATATCACTAACAGGCGGATCGATATAATTGCCAACGAACCTGCCGGGATATTTTATGGTATACAGACCCTTCTTCAGATGCTGCCGCCTGTAATTTTGAACAGTTCAGGGCAGGATTATTCATTGGGTGAGGTAAGCTGTTCGGAAATAGAAGATTACCCGAGGTTCAAATGGCGCGGACTGCTGCTTGATGTAAGCAGACATTTTTTTACAATTGACGAGGTGAAGGAGCTTATCGACCAGATGGCTGCATATAAATTTAATATTCTGCAGCTTCACCTGACTGATGATCAGGGATGGCGGATTGAGATCAAATCCATGCCTGAGCTGACTGATACAGGAGCATGGAGAGTTCCCAGAACAGGACTCTGGTGGGACAGGGAACCACCTAAAGATGGTGAAAAAGCTACTTATGGTGGGTTTTATACACAGGAAGAGATTAAAGATCTCGTTAAATATGCTGCAGAAAGATATGTTAATATTCTCCCTGAGATAGAGGCACCCGGGCACAGCCTTGCAGCTATTGCCTCATATCCGTATCTTTCATCATCAGGAAAGGAATATAAGGTGAATCCGGGGAGTAAATTCTATGGGATTGAGGATAATTCACTCTGCCCGGGGAAGGAGACTACCTTCGAATATCTTGACAAGGTTTTCAGTGAAGTTGCGGAATTGTTCCCGTTTGAATATATACATATCGGCGGGGATGAGTGTTATAAAGGATTCTGGGAAAAATGCAGTGATTGCAGAGCACGCGCGAAAGAGAACGGATTAAAAGATATGAAAGAGCTTCAAAGCTATTTTGTCAAGCGTCTCGAAAAGATCCTGGAGTCAAAAGGGAAGAAGCTTATCGGATGGGATGAGATACTTGAAGGAGGTCTGGCCCCTAATGCTGCTGTTATGAGCTGGCGCGGAATGGAGGGCGGGATTGCAGCTGCAAAAGCTCAGCATAAAGTGGTGATGAGCCCTTTTAGTCATGCTTATATAGATTTTTACCAGGGAGATCCTGCAGTTGAACCCCCTACATATGCAATGCTTCGGCTGAATAAGGTCTATACCTTCGAGCCTGTACCGGAAGGCGTGGATTCCACATATATTCTTGGTGGACAGGGAAATCTCTGGACAGAGAGTGTTCCTGCATTCAGGCATGCTGAATATATGCTCTGGCCGAGGTCCTTTTGCTCTTTCAGAGGTATTCTGGTCACCCGCAAAAAGCAGGGACTGGCCGGGATTTGTTCGCCGTACCGAATATAATCTGAAGAGACTGAATCAGAAGGATATAAATTATTCCACAAGCTTTTATGATGCCATCATTGAGCCTTCTAAGGATGAAAAAGGAAACCTGCTCATACAGCTTGATACAGAAATTGATGGATTGAACATCTATTACACGTTTGATAATACCTTACCGGATCATCACAGCCAGTTGTATATCAAGGGAGATAAGCTCACGATTCCGGCTGATGCGGATACTTTCAGGGTTATTACCTACAGGGACGGAAAAGCCATCGGAAAATTGATTGCTGTTCCTGTAACAGATCTGGTGAAGCGTGTACAATGATGAAATAATAAAGGATATAAATCAGCAGCTATGAAATATTTAATGCTAATTCTCATAACGGTTTTCAGCATGCCAATGATTATAAGATCGCAGGAAATTACACCTGCTGACATTTCTGCGGCCAGAAAAATACGTAAGGCTGAACTCAATGATCCGATACGTCCGGGCTGGCATCTTACGATACCTGAAGGTACAGGCATGCCCTTCGATCCTAATGGTGCGATCTTTAAAGATGGAGTTTACCACCTATGGTATCTCTATCAGTTTAATGACAGTCATCACTGGCAGCATCTCACAAGTATTGACCTGTTTCACTGGCGCTGGCATACCAACGATCTGATGCACCATGAAGGTGATCCGGATGTTGGCATCTTCAGCGGTAACGCATTTGTTGCGAAAGATGGTAATGTTGTGATCGCCTATCATGGCCTTGGAACCGATGGCAACTGCGTTGCTTACAGCAGTGACAGCCAGCTGGATGTATGGACAAAATCAAAAAATAATCCTGTAGCAAAGCCAGGGTGGGATCCCCACATGTGGTTAGACGGAGATACCTATTATCAGATCTCCGGGGGGACACCTGTATCGACAGGAAAGCCAAATCCTCCGGTGCTTTATACCGGTGATAGTTATGATAAACCCTTGAAAAAGATCGGAAATTTCATGTCAATTGATATGCCTGACGTTGATGATTTTGAAGATATTTCATGTCCTGATTTTTTCAAGCTGGACGACAAATGGGTTTTGGTATGCATAAGCCATATACGGGGAGCAAGATATTACATTGGAAAATGGGATGGCAAACAATTTACACCTGAGTCTCATCACAGGATGAACTGGCCGGGAGGGACTTTTTTTGCACCTGAGACAGTGCTCGATGATAAAGGCAGACGCATCCTCTGGGCATGGGTCCTCGACAGAAAATCAGGTGTCTCAAGCGGAACCATGTCGATGCCCAGGGTGCTGACACTTTCTAAGGACAAGCTTTCTCTTAATATAGAACCTCCGAAAGAGGTCAAGGATCTGCGTTATGGTCACAAAGAAGAGAAGCCATTCAGTGTAGCTGCCGGAAAGTCAGTAACAATCGGGAATGCTGGTAATTCCCTTGAAGTGAACATTACAATTGATCCAGGCAATGCCAGAAGATTTGGCATTAAAGTATTTTGTTCAGAGGATGGTAAAGAACAAACGCCAATTATCATCGACAGGGAAAAATCTGCTCCGTATCGACATGACCCAGTCTAGCCTTAATAAGCCGGTCTACAGGGAGTTTGTTATGGTCAGGGAGCCGAATCCTTCCATGAATACTCAGGATGCTCCGTTTACGGTTGGCAGAGGGGAGAAAGTTAATCTGCGTCTGTTCATTGATAAATCAATTGTCGAGGTATTTGCAAACGATCGCCAGTGTATAACCCAGGTTCTTTACCCCACACTCAGTGATGCCATTCATATTCAGGTATTTGCTGAAGATGCACCTATCAGGGTGGAGGAACTGAAATCCTGGAAAATTTTTCCCGCAATGCAATGGTAGAACCTTATGAAGCAATATAACTATAGCGTATGAAAACTATACTAATACTTTTAACAGTTTTTTCAATCATCTTTGGTATTTCCGTTGAGGTTTTGTCGATGGCGGGCTTTCTTATGCCATGGAACGTAAATCAGAACCTGGTAACACGGACGGCTTTAAATTCTTCAGAAACAGGATTGATGTAAAAAGCCTCAAGGTATACCCGATGAGATCGATTTGGTGGAAATGAAAAGATTAAGATAAAAGACAAAAGTAAAAAGACAAAAGGAAGAGATCAGAAGCTTTTAGCCCCCCCCCGGGGGGGGATGGGGGGTCAGAAAAATTGGCAATGATGATGTATTGGACAATAAGAATCAAATATTTTTTATAAGATAAATTAATAGTTAAATTATTAGCTAATAAGATTTTTCCTATGACAAAACGTAAAAATCAAAAAGTTTTAACATGGTCAGTAATAGTCGCTTTAGGCGGATTTCTGTTTGGTTTTGATACTGCCGTTATCTCAGGTGTTGAACAGCATATTCAGGAGCTGTTTCAGCTCTCATCCTTCCTTCATGGCTTTACAATTTCTTCAGCCCTGATAGGAACCGTTACGGGAGCCCTGATATCAGGCAGACCGGCAGATCGTTACGGGCGTAAGCCTATCCTCGTTGTCATTGCAGCATTATATGTTATTACTGCTGTAGGAAGCGCTCTGGCCGGCAATGTTACATCTTTTATCATATTCAGGTTTCTTGGAGGAATAGGTGTGGGAGCCTCTTCCGTAGTGGCGCCAATGTATATCGCAGAAATCTCTCCGGCAAAAATAAGGGGAAGAATGACTGCCATGTTTCAGTTCAATGTTATTTCAGGGATCCTGATAGCTTATGTCTCAAATTTCCTGCTGCGTGAAGCAGGAGCGGAGCCATGGCGCTGGATGCTCGGTGTGGCAGGCATACCTGCTTCCATTTTTCTTGTATCTCTTTTTGCCATACCTGAGAGCCCGCGTTTCCTTATAAAAATAGGACAGATAGCCGCTGCTAAGAATATACTTGAGAGGATTGAGATCGCATCGGTTGATGAGGAAATTGACGAGATAAAACAGAGCGTAAGTAAGACTGATGTCAGCAAGCAAACCCTCTTCTCACCTCTTTATATCAAACCTATTTCAGTAGCATTTCTTGTGGCAATGTTCAACCAGTTTTCCGGTATCAATGCAATTCTGTACTATGCTCCCCGAATCTTTGAGCTTAGTGGCCTGACAAATGCTGATTCAATGTTTCAGTCAATCCTCATAGGAGTTACAAATGGCATCTTTACTATTCTCGGACTCATCCTTATTGACCGGGCAGGCAGGAAAAAACTGCTTATTGTCGGATCAATGGGTATGTCGGTTTGCCTCGGACTGGTAGCCAGAACATTTTATACACAGGATTTTTCAGGATATGGATTATTGATATATCTTCTTATCTATATTATGTTTTTTGCCTTCTCCACAGGCGCTGTCATCTGGGTATTGATTGCCGAAATCTTTCCTAATAGCGTTCGGGGCAAAGGGCAGTCATTTGGAAGTTTTACTCATTGGTTCTTTGCTGCCCTGATCACATTCCTCTTCCCCGTCATTGAAAAATTATCTCAATTTGGTGTTGGCCATGCATTCATGTTTTTTTCAGTTATGATGATTGTACAGGTTATTGTAGTCTGGAAATATTTTCCGGAAACCAAAGGACGTACACTGGAAGAACTTGGGGAAAATTTATCTCACCACTGAGGATCATTGTTAATTTTAAAATATATAATATGTTGAAATTCAGTACTGTACTTCTTTTTGCAATTATTCTTTCAGCCTGTAATGAAAAAAGCACAAAGAATATTTCCACAGGTGATGCATATGAGAAATATAGCTATATGCTTAAGGACAAGCTGTTTTTTGCATTTCCTGAAGTAAGGGATAACCCGCTTAAATGGTTTGACTCTATCCCTGTATTAAAACTTCAGAAGATCATCCGGCCTGAATATTTTACTATGAAGGCAAGCCCGGGCGAAATTTTCGTCTTTCAGATTGGGGTATGGGCTCTCAGTGATGACGTAAAAGACCTTAGTGTTGAATTTTCAGATCTTAAGGGCAGAAACAGGATCATCAGTTCATCCAAAGTTACCTGTTATAATCTTGGCGGCACGGATTTCATGGGAAAAGCCTTCAAAAAACAGATAGGTATTCCGCGGAACAGGCTCCATGATCTCTGGATCGGGGTCGATCTTGACAGTGTTGTTACCGGTACCTACAGAGGTTCCGTAACAATTCTTTCAGGCGGAGCGAAACAGGTTGTTCCTGTTGCGATAAGGGTCAAAGGCAATACTGTAAAAAATCACGGGTACGATGAAGGGTCGCATTTGTCGAGGCTTAACTGGCTGAATTCAACAGTTGGTACAGATGAGAATGTTACAAAAGGTTTTTTGCCGGTAAATTCGGAGGGCAGCAATATCTCAATTCTTGGACGCAGTATGAAATTAGATGAGAACGGACTTCCATCTTCAATTATAAGCTATTTCGGACCTTCCAATCAGTCTCTCGTCGAAAAGGGAGAGGAGCTTCTGAGCAAGTCTTTCAGATTCATAGTTGAAAAAGAGAGCGGAGAACTTGTGCGACTGACACCGGATGTTCTCACCTTCGGAGAAAAAACAGCTTCAAAGGTTAGCTGGAAAGTTGTCAGCTCATCTCCTGATTTCGATCTTGAGCTAAGCGGACAGATGGAATTTGATGGTTTTATTGCTTATAAACTGAAGCTCATATCAA
>JADKBK010000027.1 GCA_016715075.1 Bacteroidales bacterium | reverse complement strand
CTGATGAGCACATCAGCGAATCAGGATGTGATTTGAGATGCAAGGCGCTTAAATAGAATTACTGCCCAACACTGTCAGGCGGTAATCCTCTAACTCTAACCCTAATTATTATCCTAAAACCTATGCAAATATTTATATATATTTTCCAATAATCAGTCCAGGCTCCTAAGCCTTATTGAATCGAAACAGTTTTACCTGATTTGCGCCGGATGAAACGCATTATACTGTGAATGAGTATCCCGACAAGTAAAATTAATGTCATGTTTAAGCTATGATTAAACTGGTCTTACAGAAAATGTTGAGGTATAATCGTGTCCGCTTTCACGCAACCACCAGCGTAATGATTTTGCTATTCTTCTTCTCTTTAATAAGACTTCACCAATTTCATTTGAATTAATCTGGTAAATTGTTCTCATTGCTGTAGTTTTTAGTTTTAAGTTTAATTTTCCTGACTGATTTCTTAAGTTGTTTCCCGTTCCTTTTTTGAATTTGCTGTTGATGTAAAGATAGATTGCATAAGTACGTCTGTCAAGCCCCATATGACCAATTAGTGGGCAAATGAGAACTGCAAAAAAATCTTTATCACTTAAAATCTGCCGAATACTCACAGGAAATCCCGGTTGATAACCGGATATAGCAAATTCGTCAAAATGACGGTGAAATTTACATGCAAAACAGGAAAAATGGGTGCGACCTGACTCCAACCCAAAGCTAAATAGAAGATATACAAAGGAATAGCTGTATTCTGTTACCTGTTTTTCATTAATATTCCTGAAGAGATGATATTGACCAAGAGATAAAATCCTGTGATAAAATCTAGAAGATTTTCAATAATTCCAGGCAATTAATACAAGTTTGTCTCTGATGAAACGCGTGAAAACGACTTTAATGAGTGAAATCCGGAAACTTGCCTTAGTTTTTCTCAGGCTTAAAGACTCTCCAGCTTCAGCTTAATTGTCTGTTTGTCGGCCGTAGATTTAGCCAATGACAGCGCTGTCAGAAAATGTCTTTTTGATTTTTCTTTATCAACAGTCTGATACAACACCCCAAGGAGAGTAAAGTAGAAGTGATTATCTGCCAGATTCAATTTTCAGCTTCTACGATTGCTTCATTCACTCCGTTTGCCTTGGCTAAGGCATAGGTCCGGTTCATTGCTGCAATCGGAGAATATTCTATTTGCAGCAATCTGTTGTACAACCGCAGTATACTCTCCCATTTTTCTGTTGAGTCTGCCTTGTGTGTGCCAGTAAGCTATTGATGCTTCAAGATGATACTTTGAAAGTTTCTTTCCCTGCGCGGCCTGGTTGAGATAATACTCTCCTTTTTGAATCAGTTCCTTGTTCCAGAGTGATTCATCCTGCTCTTCGTATAATATCAGATCTCCGTTTTTATCTGTCCTGGCTTCAAACCTTGAGGAATGAAAACACATTAATGAGAGTAAAGCATTTGCTTCAGGTGTGTTAGTAAGTTCATTCTCCAGGAGTAATAGATTTAACCGCATTGCTTCAACACAAAGATCCTTTCTTAGAGTTGTATTTTGTGAAGTTGAGTAATAACCTTCACTGAACAGCAGGTACAATGTTGTCAGTACAGTATCCAGCCTGTTACTTATTTCCGCCGGTGACGGCAGTTCGATTTTTACTTTTTCAATTCGTAATTTATCTTTTGCCCTTGAAAGCCGCTTGTATATAATCTGTCTGTTTGATAAAAACGCATCCGCAATTTCATCGGCTCCAAAACCGCAAAGAATATTCAGCGATAGGCAAATCTGATCCTGAACTGATATAACGGGATTGCAGATGGCAAACATCATTTGTAACTGATCTGTCATATATATTCTTTTCAGACAGATCAATTTCTATTTTCATGCGATGATTGTTGAGTTTGCCTTACTTCAACAATTATTTTTTCAGTGAAGATCTTGTTGTGTTTGAAATAGTCAAGTGTCCTGTTTTTTGAAACAGTGTAAAGCCATGCGGTTGGATTTTGCGGCAGTCCTTTCTGTCCCCAGGTTTCAGAAGCCAGGAGAAATGTATCGCTGACAATGTCTTCTGCGATTTCAATGTGTTCAATACCAAATAGTTTACAGAGTACCGAAATTATTTTCCGGTACTCCGTTTTGAACAGATGTGGTATTAATTCTCTTTCATCCATGGGGAAAGGGAGTCTTCATCCCCTCCCTTTCAAATTGTAGGAACTGGGGGTAAACAGAAAATCAATTTCCGACCAACTGCAAGCATAGCACGCAGTGGAAAACGCAAAGTTCGCAAAGACAAATCATTTATATTAAGCTCTTTCGACTTTACATGCTAATGGATTTAAACTTTTCAATACCCCCATAAAGTATTCTTCAATTTGATTAATCCATTGGAACGATGGTTCGGATTTCAACATTACTCCCACCTTAAAATCGGGCAGGCCTTTGAAAGTCCGGCAGCTTCACTCAATAGAGTTTGCCCGTATGATAATATAACCACCGATTGCTTCTTCATCTCAACATAAGGGCCATTTGTAATCACCCCGTTTGATTTACCACTCTCCCATCCGAGGTTAACCGGTTGCCTGAACTCACCAGTTTATTCTGAGCGGCAATGCTCCCTATCCAATCCCGCCAGGGCTTCATCATAGCCTGCAGCTGAGCCGGCGATAACTGGGGCTCTTCAGTAGCAGAGTCCTGTCTGAATACCAATAAAATTCTTCCTTATAGTAGTATATTTATTATCAGATAAACAATTAATAGAAGAATTGTTCAGAAATTACTTTGCCATTTTTAACACCAAAGACACATATTTCATCCCAGACCACTTTTCCAACACCTTTCAGTGTTGCATCAAGCTTACAAACAAAGCTGAAATAATCGCCTGCAATAATCGGATCTTCAAATGAACCGCTGCGACGTTCTTCGATCAGGGACACAAAATGCTTCCCTTTTGCCAGGACGGCTTCTTTTCCTATAGCAGGAGGTGTTTGTGAATGTGCCGGCTCATGACTTGTTACTTCATCTGCAAAAAGTTCCTGCTGTGCTTCAAGTACCAGACCTTTACGGCATAGTTCAACTAATCTGTCTGCTACCTCACGGGTTGTCATTGTTTTTGTTGCCATCATTTTTGAGTTTTAATTGTTTATAAATATTAATTATACCCAATAACGATTGAGTTTTCTGAATTGGACACAGCTGAATGGGTAAAAATGTATTTCGGGTGAGATTTTTAATAAGTAAGTAAGAACTTCCAGAGGCCACAGGGGCCGTCCAAGTCTGTAAAAACCTACACAGGGGTTGAGTAAAATTTGCCCTGTGGGCAGATTTAGCGAAGGAGCCGGTTTGCAGGGGCGGAGACAGAGGTGTCATAGAGGACACAGAGGCTTTACAGACAGCCCAATTTTACCATTGGCACTTCCAGGATATGCTCCACATGGGAAGAATGGAGAAACAAGGGTAATTTTTGAATTGATTGCAGCTTCTCTCTATCTTTGCATAAACAGCGTAAACCTTAACTGCTATAAAAAAGAACAGTTATAATGATTTCAGATTACAGCAATTTAAAATACTTCAAGGGTGAAAAGAAATGTCCAAAGGCATTGACAAAGGCTGGTAAAGAGTTGTTTTGGTTATATGAAATGAAGTGGGTGGAATTTGATGGAGACTATGACGGATTTGGTGAATATGAAGGGAACGGATTAAGCGACTTTGAAAAGGATGACGGCGTTCCATTAACACTTAAAAGACTGCTCTTCAACCGTTATATGCACTGGAGCGGTTATGGACCAGAATCAATACCGGATTTTAAAGAATGGTATATCAGGAGTTACAGGGGGTAAGACATAAGCATTCACCCTTTTATTAGAATAGTGAGAATCCAAAGTAGACGATTATTAATGGTACCAGGTATATTAGAAGGCATACAAAAAATTCCCGGATTATTCCAGTGCCTTTCAGCCTATCAAGTTTTTCAATATCCTGATCATTTACATCTGTCGTCCCTGAGATTAGCAGTAAATTTTTAAATCCTTTCAAATCAGGCTCCTTAATGACTGCAAGTTTAAAAATTTCCCTGTAAAGAGCATTGATAGCTTTTATTACCTTATATTTTCTCCAAACATAGTTGGAGTCGACAAACAAGGCGCCAATTGAGATCATTATTGCCAAAATTTTCACCAGATCCAATATGAGATCCTTCTGGCATAGAGAACCTTTATCAATAACCGATTTTAACAGAATACTGAATGCTGAAAAAAAAATGGTGAGATAACCGATCCTCAGGTTCCATATCATCTTGTCATATTCATGTATAGCCTGATTTTTGCCTTCCATCTCAAATTTAATCGTTGATTCAAATAGGGTTTGAATGTCCATGATAATCAGAATTAGTAAAACATATTTTTAAAGTCAGAATTTTAGATAATCTAATTTATTTATATCACTCTACTCACAAATACTTCGACTGGCTTTGGCAGAAGTCAAAGTATTAATTCTGAGATAAAAATATCAGAGAAAAGAATTATAGTTAAATAAAGGTTTCTCTCTCAAGATTACGTATATCATCTTTGTCGAAAAACTTTTCTGCCCAAATTCCGGTTTCATCAAGTTTTGCAGGTTTAACTGCAGATCCGCTTGACTTACTTTTCTCTTCCCTTATCCCTTAGTGATCTGAAGTTATAATGGTCAGTCAGGCGAAGTCCTTCAATTGCAAAAACAGTCGCCACATCCGTATCTTCAATACAAAGAAGATTATCTCCATTTTGTATTTCCCCGCCCAATGACAGGTTAGAAGAACCGCAATATACTTTTGCTGAAGGTTTATTAAAATTTATAACAATAAACTTATGATGAGTAGCATGCGCCAGACCAAGTGAATGTTCTGGTTTAAATGGTCGCGGAAGTTCTCTGGACACGCCCTTCGCATTTATCAGCAGTCCGTTTCGTCTTCCCGGTTTATAAAGAGAGATTTCTCCGCTTGAGTTATCCGTTACTCCATAGGTAAAAATACTATCGTTTTTATGTAAATTACGTAATGTACTTATCAGGCTGCCTGTGGATTTTTTTCCCATTTCCATAACTGCAAATACGACAGAGGATGTTTCCGGATCTAAAAGATTTGAGCTTATTGAATCAAGAAGGTTTTCCGCGTAATCAGATGTATGTGGGGAGACATTTATATCAGTGGATGGAATTTCAGTATTTGCAAAATTAAAAACTTCCTGTGCGTAATTGGTTTTACGAAATGATGATGCCTTCCCATCTTGCCAGCAGCAATTAAATACATCCGAATAAAACTTAGCAACTTTTGGATCTTCAAAGACCAAAACATGGTTGGCATTTATATACAGTCCTGTATATGAAAAATTGGTGGATCCTGTTAAAACCTTAACAGGGGTGCCATTTTCTTTCAAAATAATTTCTTTACAATGTGAATACCTTCCAAATTTGCACCGGAATATTCCTGACTGACCCTTAGCTCTTTTCAGAAATCGTTCCTCATAATCGTCTTCTCTTGGTAATTTCCCATTCTTATCTGCTCCATGATGTATTGAAGAATTATCGAGTATTATCCTTATTTTACCTTTCTCTGCCAATTTCAAACACAGTTGAGCTATGACCGGATCATTAAAATCGTATGCAAACATCTCAACTGTAACGGAGTTTTTTGATAGTGCCTCTTGCAGTAAGTCAAGAATCATCCTTCTTGCATTAAATCCCATCCAAACATACATATCTTCAAAAGAGAAATCTCCGTATATTGAATTAGTCCCGGCTTTGCGTTTTGTGTTAAAAATCCAATGCCCGGATGGGATGATGGCCTGTTTTGCTCCATATCGATTTGTAAATGCCTGCGATTTTAAAAATGACCTGGTAAAACCAACCTTTACATTACCATCTGAGAAATCACCACATTGATTTTTACATTTATTGTCAGGGACGGATCTAATGGTTGCAGGATTCTATTTGAATCAAAGTAGCGTGGTGTTGCGAAATAAATATAGTCACCGGTTAACATACCTATTTGCTGATAGGACCCTGGGAAGTGAATCCATCTGAAAAGCTGGATTGGCGATTTATCAGACCCGGTAATTTCATCGCTCCCTTGAAAGTTTAATGTATTCTGTATAAAACTAAACTTCCCGGCAGGATTTTGATAGGCTAAAGTAAATCCTGCAAAAGTCCCTTTTTCTGGTTTCTTATCAAGATCCATAGCCAATAAAGTCATTAGAGACCCCTTATAAGCTTTTAGTGAGAATCCATTCTTCGTACTACTTGTAAACATGGCCTTAATTTTTAGGTTTTTTAAAAAATGGTTTTCAAAGTGTCTTACCAGCTTTCATTTGTTTATTTTCTAAAAATCAGCTGTATAAGATAGACTTTAACTTGTAATCATAAATGATTTAAACTAGAGCTCTGTTTATTCTGAAAATATTGATTTATACTGTGCTATTCCAAAAGTTTCTCCGGAATAAAATAAGATATATATGCATTTGAACAATATACTCCTAAAACAACTGAGTCATGATAGTCATATAAGAATCTATTAAAGTAAAGACACTAAATGTTGGTCTATTGGAATTCAGTTAAATATTATACAAATCAACAACGGAAATTTTATCTTACATGCCTGGTTCTAAAAGGGATCAACTATGAAATTAAGAACTCTTAGCATCTGAATTCAGGAAATTAGCTCAGGATTAAGATGTAAATTTCAATACTCTGTAAAACATTGACATTTCTCATAATAATCAGATAAAGTCTATTACAAACGCATTGAGAGAGCCTCCTGCTAATTTTAATTGTGTCTTACAGAGGCCCTTCCAGCATAATGATTCTTCCTGATACCAATTTATATTCAGCCGGGGACATAACAATCAGGAATCAGTAATTTTTTTTGCTTTTTAATACATCTTATAAAATTAATAACCCTCTGAAAAATGGGGAACTGCCCAACACTGAGTTTATCTCAGGAACATATGCAAACCTCCTGAGCTCAGACAACAGGTTTACAGGAAATCTATGATCTTTTGATCAGCGAATCTGCCTTCCCATTCCCTGATAAAACCACTTATCATATTATTTGACCACTAATCATATTTTGCTTGGATTGAGCATATTGCAGTGTTTTCTTTACAGTCAGAATTCATTAACAGAGAAGTATTATGAAAACAGCAACAATGATCATTATCCTGATCTCTTTATTAATCGCCACCTCAGGTTTATCCCAGACAGCTGAGCAACCTGGCAGAGGATTGACCTCGCAGAAATATACTATCAGCGGATACATAAGGAGTTCAGAGACCGGTGAGGCGCTAACCGGGGCCACAGTAATTATAAAAGAGCTGAATAAAGGTGCAATGGCCAACGCTTATGGATTTTACTCAATTACCTTACCTGAAGGGAAACATTCAGTTCAATACTCTTACATGGGCAGGATTAGTAAGACCCAGGATATTGAATTAACCGACAATATCAGTAACAATGTTGAATTGGAGCAAGCATCATTAGTGATTGCCGAAGTTCAAATAACGGGTGAGGCTTCCAATAAGAATATTAAGGCTCCGGAAATGAGCGTCATCAAAATATCTCCAAAAGATGTTATCTCTATTCCGGTGATATTTGGTGAACAGGATATTTTAAAAACCATTCAGCTTATGCCCGGGGTAGCATCATCTGGAGAAGGGAACAGTGGTTTCTATGTAAGGGGTGGAGGCGCCGATCAGAACCTTATAATCCTGGATGAAGCCCCGATTTACAGTTCTTCACATTTACTGGGCTTTTTCTCAGTATTTAACTCTGATGCAATAAAAGACATGGAGTTTTATAAAGGAAATGCGCCGGCAAATTATGGCGGTCGTTTATCATCTGTACTGGATATTCAGATGAAGGAAGGAAATGCGAAAAAAGTTTCGGCGTCGGGAGGAATAGGCTTAATAGCTTCCAGACTCACCGTAGAAGCTCCTATAGTCAAAGATAAAGGCTCATTTATTATTTCAGGCAGAAGAACTTATGCTGACATATTTCTTCCATTATGGAAGGATCCTGCCGCTAAAAACACAAAGCTTTATTTCTATGATTTTAATGCAAAGGCGAATTATAAAATCAATGACAAAAACAGGATATTTCTCTCGGGATATTTTGGAAGGGATGTTTTCAGAATGTCCGACCTGATAGGTTTTAATTGGGGAAATAAAACCGCAACCCTAAGATGGAATCATATATTCGGGAATAAACTTTTTCTGAACAGCTCACTCATTTACAGCGATTATAATTATGGTATTGGCTATAATGTCGGTGAAGTATTAGAAGTTACTTCAGGTATAAAAGATTACAATTTAAAAGAAGATTTTCAATACTATATCAATGCAAAAAACACCCTTAACTTTGGTTTTAATACAATATACCACACGTTTCGTCCCGGAGAATTAAACTCAGAAAACGAAGAATTTTACAATTCATTAATTATTGATAAGAAGCATACCGCTGAAAGCGCTGTTTACATATCACATAAGTTTGATATTTCAGACAGGTTTAAATTAAACTATGGCTTACGCTATTCAAATTGTGCTGTTCTGGGTCCGGATACATTGCATACCTACAATGATAATGACGACATTACCAGCACAACTTCCTACAAAAGAGGTGAGATAATTCAGGATTATGGCATTCTGGAGCCCAGGGTGACATTAAACTACATTGTGAATAATCAAATGTCTGTTAAAATGTCTTATGCAAGAAATGCCCAGTATTTGCATCTTCTTTCCAATTCAACTGTTTCATTACCAACAGATATATGGATCTCAAGCAGTAAAATTGTAAAACCACAGATTGCCGACCAGGTTGCATTGGGCTTTTTCAGGAATTTCAAAGACAATATGTTTGAATCTTCAATAGAGGTATATTATAAAAATTTCCAAAATCAAATCGACTACCAAAACGGCGCTGAAATAATACTCAACGAAAACGTTGAATCTCAGCTTGTTTTTGGAAGGGGAAGAGCTTATGGAGCTGAACTCTTTATCAAAAAGAGAACCGGGGATTTAACCGGTTGGATCGGATATACCCTTTCAAGAACCGAACGATCGATTAATGAAATTGACAAGGGTGCCTGGTATCCTGTAAAGCATGACAGAACACACGATGTGTCAATTGTTTTGATGTACGATTTAAGTGCCAGATGAATGTGTCGGCTAATTGGGTGTACAATACCGGAAATGCAGTCACTCTTCCAAGTGGAAAGTATGAAATTGACGGAGTTATTGTTCCTGCATATACAAACAGAAATGGCTACCGCATGCCTGCTTACCATCGCCTGGATTTAGGTGTAACTCTCTCAAATAAAAAGCATGAAAAATTCGAATCGAGCTGGAACTTTTCAGTTTACAACGCTTATGCCCGCAAAAATACCTACTCGATCAGTTTCAGACAAAATGAAAATGATCCTTCGAAAACGGAAGCTGTCAGGTATTCTCTGTTTCAGTTAGTCCCTTCGATTACCTATAATTTTAAATTTTAAACCAATGAAAACAAGACTTATTTTCTTTAGCCTGATTATACTCCTGGCATCCTGTGAAGATATTATTGATATTGAATTAAACAATATGGAACCAAAACTTGTAATTGAGGGTGTAATTACTGATTCTGATAATCAATGCACAATAAAGCTGTCAAAAACAACTGACTATTTTAATCCTCAGACCAATCCTGCCGTTTCGGATGCTGTTATTACATTAACCGATAATGAAGGTAAAACTGTAAATCTTATCGAGATTGAACCAGGTATCTATTCCGAAGAAAGTGTTCATAACCAAGCGCTTATAAATTATACTCTGTCCGTCCTTTCAGAAGGAAATGAATATAAGGCAAAAGCGACTATTCCTCAAAAAGTAAATATTGATTCATTAACCTGCAAGTATAATCCTGAAAGCATTCTTTACGAAGTCGGCTATGTGGTGACCTGTCATTTCTCTGATCCCACAGGGGTAGACAATTTTTACAGGTTAAAAACTTACAACATTAACGATAGTACGAAAGCAAGAAGCAGTGAGGACATTTATAGTGACGACATCTTTAATGGCAATAAAGTTGAATTGGCCTGGAGTTCCGAAGTATATCAGCAGTCTGATACGGTTATAGTTGAGCTATACACTCTTGATCCGCAAACGTATGAATATTATAAAACCCTCTTTCCTATTTCAGGTGGTGATGAGATGACGCCAATAACAACTCCTGCTAATCCCAATACAAACATCAGTAACGGAGCACTTGGCTATTTTGGCGCGTATACTATCAGCAGGGATACAATTATTATTAAAGGTGCGCAGTGAACCGGGAAGATGAGGCAGCCGAATATTTAAGGATGATAAGTCATGACTAAAGCCCTTCCCTTAGTCCACCTGCCCCTATATCTAAAGTTGGCTTTAAATAAAAAGCCCCCGAAGATTGATTCAGGGGCTTAAATCAGGTTATGCAAAAACACGTAATTAATCCTTCAGGCATCGAACAGGTAAACCATCATATTTATTAAATGGGAATACTCCTGTGATCTCGGAGCTGGTGGAACCTATTCCCCTGACGATAACAGTTATAGGGTTTTTTTCCGTAATGGACCAGAAATCTGTATAGAGACCTAAGCCATCAAAAGTACCAAATCCCGAACGGCTGCCGCTTGGGAGAGCTTTAAACCCTGACTCATTTGTAGCACCTGTATTCGGTGTTGTCCAATGAGCCGTACCATCTTCTTTCAGTTTTCCGCCTGCAATAGCCTCACCACCCAGGAAAGTTGTCAGTACAGTCCATTCAGTATCGGAGGGTACATGCCATCCGGCAGGACATACCTTGCGGCTATCGGTTGCAGCATACCATGTGTATAACCTGCCATAAGTAACTGCGTTGCTCTCATTGCCTTCATATGCCCATTGGTACTTGGGTGTACTTTCACCGTTCAGATTAAGGTCCACCGGAGTTGATGTTCCGATTATATCACCATTAAGGTACTTTGTGGATTTTAAATTCTCCGTAAGCCAGACCTGAGTTCCGATGGTTACAGAAGAATATGTATTCCCATCTCCATCTTTTATTGCGGTATCAATAGGTGTTTGTTCATCCTTTTTACATGAGTTAAAGAAGAAGACGGATTGTATTAATACAATTAATACTGAAAATTTTAGTTCATTTTTCATAAGAAATTACATTTTAGTTCCTTTTATAAGACCAGAAGATTTTTAAAAATAATATTTATATTTATAAATCGCAACTCAAAAAAGACTGCCATAAAGAATAATTCTCTGCTGAAGAACTATTCAGGGCATACACAAATAAGGCATTCAGAATCTCATTATTTTGATACGGCCCCCCCACTCTATTCCTGCAAGTTAATGAAACGCTTAATTATCAGACTAATTGATAATTTAAGCAGCTCCATTGTTAATAAGTCGGGAAATTGGCTAATCCTGACAGGAATAGTATTGATTGCCTTTAATGCACTATAAGTTTTAAAATCAGGAGGATGAAAGGTTTGGAAAGGATATTGGAGCGGCAGAAAAGAAAAGTTCAAAAAGAAGTATGTGATTCTTACTGACAAACATCTTTTAAACTTGTCCGCTCCAACAGATATACTACGATATAATTAAAAAAGCAGAAAACTCATTTCTTTCTTGCATTCACAACTTTATCATATTCAGCATCAACTGGTTCCCAGAGCTCTATCTTATTTCCTTCGTTGTCAAGGATATGGACAAATTTTCCATAATCATATGTTTCTATTGAGTCCACAATTGTTACTCCCTCAATTTTTAAATCAATCACAAGCTTTTCAAGATCATCTACTATGTAATTGATCATGAATTCTTTTGGCGAAGGATCAAAATAATCGGAAGAATCAGAGAAAGCGCTCCACTGGGTTAATCCATATTTTTTGGGATCGTCACCCTGACGCCATTCGAAACTGGTCCCGTACTGGTCCATGTTAAGGCCCAGATGCTTTGAATACCATTCTTTTACTTTTTCAGGGTCTTTACATTTGAAAAAGACCCCACCAATACCGGTTACTTTTTTCATAGCTGAAGATTCAGATTTTTTTAAAGGTAAAAATTGTCTGGTAAAGAATCCTGAAAAGAAAATTAAGAGGACAGTTGCTGTAATTATAATTGACCTTTTCATGAAGTAATATCTTATGTCAGTTTGTAAACAATCGTAAGAGCCAGATAGTTTAATACTGTCAGATACTTCTAAACCAGTAGCGGAATGCCTCCTGTACCGACTTAAAAATTCAGGAAGTTAACCCATGGCTTGTCGCTAACGGTGGTTTGTTTGATTACCATATTGATAATTACATAGCTGAAACTACAGTGAATCGTGCACCTGGCAAATCATCACTTGGAGCGCATTATTTATTAAACCTCAGCCCTACTGAAAAATCAATCCTGGATAAACTTTCGAAATTCCCTTTTTCAAGTTTAACAGTCTGGGTATTCACACCATCTGATAATTTGTATTGTGTTAATGTACCGATCATGTATGAAAACTGGAATCCAATTGCAAAATTCTCAGACAATCCAATGTCATAACCAATATCCCAGCACAGTCCGAGAGTATTGCTTTTAATCAAAAAATCAGAAATCAGAACAGCTTTATCCTTATATCCCATATAACCAATTCCCAAATTCATTAACAAGCTGTTTTTCTTATCTGCATTTAAAAGTCTTTGTGCTAAAACGGGCCAATGAAATTAATTGAAATATCATCGCTCATTTTTCCGTATTGAGATGATCCATCCGGTAATGTCACATTAACATTATCAATTTCATTTTTGAGCCGTAATTACAATATTTAAAGCCAAATCCAAGCTGTTCTGAAAAATAATAGGATAAATCCAATCCATACTGGTAGCCCGATTTCAAATCCTTTATGTATTGTTCAAAATCAGAGGGAATGTTTTTCGCAAGTTTAGCCACCCTGTAACTCCAGCCACCGGTAATAGCTGCTCTGAAGTGAGGGTATATTTCATTACCCAAAACCTTATCTGCCGGAACTTCGGATACCTGATAATAGTTGTATTGATGAAATCTTACCTGCCCCAAAGGCAATAACGTGCTTCTGATCTCATCTTTATACTTAAAGGTGAAGTACATATTATCTGCCCTGATTTTTGTTATTTTACAATTCAGCGAATCTCCCTCACTTGTAACAATAAGGTCCTGAGCATGAATTGAAATTGAAAATACTGTAACTGATATAAGAACAAAACAATACTTTAATATTATGTTTTTCATTTTACCTCTATTATTGATTATTCACTTCTTTGTATACTTTTAATTTTTGTTCTGTTCATTTGTGTTTTTAACTCCTTTTCATTTTTGAAAATAGTAAAATAGACATTATCGGAATCTTCACTGTTTATAATACATTCAATTTCCCGACCGTCATTCAATGTGATCAAATCCCGTTTATTTGCTTTGCTTGGCTTAACGGACTGATATTCAGCCTTTCCTGTCGAATTACTAACAAGTTCTAATTTTGGCCGGCCAACAAAGGCACCCATTGTTACACTGCAGCGGATATAATACTCAGTTCCAAATTTGATATTAACAGGTAATTCTTCTTTAGCTTCAGTTTTTGCCCAGAGGGTATTCAATCCGTCTTTTCTGATTTTGATACTTTTTTTCCATTTATTGCTTACTCTGCAGATAACTGTATCTCCCAAATGCAGATCATAACTAACTAATGCTCCTACTCCACCGTACCTGTAAATATGCAATATTGCATAATCAGCATTCAGCAAGGAACTATCGACAATTGCAGCAGCAGGTTTTAAAACAGAATTCTCAACTTTTAAAATCTTTGCTGTAATCCTATGGCATGAACTACCTAAAGCGCTTGGTGGAATATGTTCAGTAATTTTAATTGCATTACCACCTGCTTTTCGGGCTTCAATTTTAGCTTTATCAATTACAACATCCCAGCCACAATCAGATGCAAAACCCGGATCACCTACTTTTATTACACCAAGTACTTCAGAATTAGCCGGAACAGAATCCTGAAGTCCAAATACCATTACCTCCTCACGATAATCAAGTGCCGGATAATTCTTATTTACTGTTGTTGAAATCTTTGGTGCACATGAACTTAATGCCATTATGCCAGCGATTATTAAAATTGAACTTTGTTTCATTATATTTTTTTATTAAGGTTTAATTGTCACTTCATCGGTGTTGGCAGTCAGTCATCTGCTATCTCCATTGTGGTGCAACAGATGGTAATTATCTTGTTTCGAAAAGATTGCCATGGATTGCCTGTGTAATCTTAAAATGCCTGGTTGAATCATGAATTGTCAATACCGCATATCCAATTATAATACAGATAATGAGAGGAAATTTAATTTCATGGCTATTTTATATCCGCAAGATTATTAACTCCTTCCAGAACATCCTCCCTTACTATTTTCTGCATTTTATCAGGTTCCTCAAAAAATGGACTGTGAGCGGATTTTTCAAAGAGGTAAAAACCCTTCACCGGTGCTTTGAGTTTCTCAAAATAGCTTTTTGCCTCTGCAGAAGAACAGGTATAGTCATATGCTCCTTCAAAAAGATATACCGGGATCTTAAGTTCTGTCACTTTTTCTGAGAGATCAGTGGCCATGACGTCTGTCCAGACAATACTTATGCCTGTGCGCGACTTGCCAACCCACATATTTATCTTTTCTGAGAAGGTATATTCCCTGCATTTCAGCGATGGAAAGAAGATCCCGCTGATCACCGATGTCATATCGTGGGTTGTGCCGATGCCCAGACTGTGCATTGCGACATCCCTAATAGCAGCATAAGCAGGAGGTGTGCCGTTTGCCAGTGTTACAGGGGAAGCTTCCAGTTTCTTTACCATTTTTAAATCTCCTTTATCCCGGAATTGTCCAAGCATAAAATCATATGCAAGCTTCTCCGATTGTAGCTGATTTGAAATCTGGGCAACACCAAGATAAGCGATGTATAATTCAGGATAAATAGCTGCCGTCTGAATGCCGATGAATGTCCCACCAGAATGTCCCATCAGGTAGATCTTTTCCTTTCCAAACCGTTTGCGAAGATAATCTGTGACCTCCTTCGTATCTGAAATTATTTGTTCAGGCGTCACTGTCCCTGTAGGAATCGCTTTGCTGTAAGAGAGTCCTGAGCCACGCTGTTCCCACCATACCATTGTGAAATAGTCTTCAAGTCCTGTCGGATATTTTTCAGAAAGAAAGTAGTCAGGCATGCCGCCATGAAGGTAGAGAAGCACAGGGTTGTCTGAATTTTTGCTTTTGATAAACATGCCCTGCCTTACTCCATTGATATCGATAAAAATCTTTTCTGAAATGCTTCCGGCAAGAGGTTTTCCGCTTTCATCTAAAAATGGCTTGGCTTTTCCCGGACTGTATACCAAAAGAACTCCTGAAAGGATAAGTATGCAAACCAACAGGAAAGAAAATATAATCAGCATAATTCGCCCTCCCTTTTGTATGATTGATATATTTGAAAAACGCTTCATTTGAATTTATGGTTCGTAATTTACTATATTCATTTTAATTTCTATTTACCCACTGGCAGGCTTTTACCAATTGCAATCGGCTTAATAAATAAATGAAATCTGTCAGTAAGGCGTAGTTTGATAAGAGCCGATATAAAAGTTACACTGCCTGAATGAAATAGACAACAGGTATGAACAGAAAGCGTTAATGGCACCATCCTCCGATACGTTTCCTGCAGTTCAGTCTGCTTTGCCCCCCTAAATGATTACTGTTAAGCGAATGACAGGAAAAATGTGCAGGATGGCAAACATCATCATGCCTTTTTTGCAATTGCTCCGTGATAGCAGGATTCATCTGAAGACGAAGACACGTATCTGTCAGACAGTCTGGTATCTATACTTAAATCAAATAATTAATATTACCTGAAATCAATATTTATTTCTATAATTTCCGAAACACTTCCGGTTCTAACTGGTATACTCAAATCTTGTCTCCCCGGCAGGATAGCATCCTGAACCCCGCATGAGACAAAAATATTCGTATTATCAACTTTTTTGTAGCCCCATGCAAGATCATATACCGCTTCTGTGAGATAATTAAATGGCCATATCTGCCCATAATGCGTATGCCCTGATAATTGAACATCAATATTGTTTCTTATAGCATCTTCGAGACAATATGGCGCATGATCCAGAAGTACTACAGGAAGATCTTTTGTCCTTTGCTTTAAGAGCGAATCGATTGGTCTTTTTTCATTATTACCACGGTAATCCAGTCCTATAATATAAATCCTGCTTTCCAGATCTATTAACGAATCTGACAGCATCGTAATGCCTAAGCGCTTATTAAAACCAATTTTATCTGCCACATTCTTTTGCGGTAAATCGTGGTTTCCTCTCACTGCATATATGCCATATACAGATTTTATATCTTTCAATATTCCAATAAATTCATTAAGCCTTGATTCATTCGTATTTCCATAGGTTTCGACTAAGTCTCCCGGCATAAAAATAATGTCCGGATTTTCTAAACGAACTTTATCCACAAGCCTTTTCAGGAAGACAGTGCTGGTTAAATTTTTTAAATGAAGATCGCTGATACTTATAACTTTTAAGGATTTTAGAGTGGTGGATTTTTTTGGTACTGTTATATAAAATCTGCTAATAACAGGATTGTTATTGTTATGAGTTCCGATTATTAAGATGCTGACTCCATATACCAGGGTCAGAAATATTGCAGCATGTACTAAGGTTTTGCTTTTAAGTATACTTTCCGGGACAATCCTTATTAATCGGTTAATGCCCAACAAGATATAGAATCCGGTAATAAGCAAGAATACATAAAACACAAAAATTGCGTAATAGCCTATTATTAAATTCAAATAAGTAAAAGATATTAATCTCAGGTTCCCATAGCTATAAATTATCTGCCCGGTCGCATCTGTTAATGGCAAAAGGCAGGCAAGAATTACAATAGTTACCAGTACAGACTTTGCTATTTTGATGTTTCCAAATGACTTATGGATTAAATTATAGCAATAAATATGAGTAAACAGGTAGAACGGAAGAGCAATGATTAAATATATATTAAATGTGAAAACTGTGAGTAAATAGATGAAGCTGATAATTATTACCGGATAGCTCTTTCTGGCATGAAAAACGAAGTCTCAATTTCGGGAAAAATGAAAATCTTCATCTTAATTTTCCTGTTGAGAATAAACCTGATGATAACGGCAAATAAAGTAAGGAGGAGAAAATATAAGGAAAATGCCACAATATGCTTCAACACCGGTGATGTCATGAAATGAGGATAATTTGAACTCCAGAAATGAGCAATTGAATCTATAAGAAGCACTATAACAAGCCCCAAAATCAGTCCTGGTATGACAGGAACGAGTGCTAATAATCTCTTATCTCTGGCCCAAAGATTACATGATATTATAAAACCAGCGATGGCAGGGCCCCCTATTGCAGACGTAATGAACAATTGTTCAGGGCTATAAAGTCCGGATTTTACAGGGTATTCTTTTTCCTTGAATTTGTCCATTTATAAAAATGTAATCAGTGGTAAGGCTAAAAACCACATTTTTCCAAATTACCTGATATCCATTTATCTAACTGAGAATAATGACTATGACCGATAATTCAGGTTTACCATATTATCTGTTATCCGGAATATAACCCCAGTCAATCAGGTCTTTTTTTGTTTTAATAGGTTTCAGTCCTCCATCGAAAAGCAGATAATACTTGTTTGCAACATCAAGGACATTCCGGTAGTCGTGGTCTGTCAGGATAATTCCCTTCTCTGCCGACTTATCCAGAATCATAGTTTTCACCTTCTCAATATGCAGGGGAGAAATTCCATTAAATGGTTCGTCCAGGAGTACAAACAAGGACTCAAGGTTTAACAAAAGTTTTACTTCCAGGTATCTTGATTCTCCACCGGAAAGATATCGGATCTTAGTATCCAGTACTTTTGTAAAAACTTCATCGTCAAGAATTTCATTCCTGTCCAAATCAGCTGAGTAAATCTCAACAACTTGTTTTACAGTTAGATTTTTGGGTAAGAAATTGTCCTGGCAGAGATAAGTGATTATCTTTTTTGTTTTAAAAGGCCGGTCCAGGATTTTATCATTGATCCTTATAAATTTATAATCAGTAAAAAGAGTTCCGAAGATTATTTTCAGAGCAGAGTTGATTTACCTGATCCGTTTCTTCCAAGCAGACCGATAATATCGCCAGACTGGCATTTCAGAGCAATGTCAGTCAGAACTTGTTTGTCACCAAAAGCTTTGCGAATACTATCGACCTCAAGAAGGCTAGACATATCGTAAAATAAAAAGTAATGGTAAAATGAATATCAGATGGAGAGCATAAGCAATCAGGAGTAGTCTGACTTTGCTAATGCCAAGATTATAATAAAAGTAGTACTCATTTCTTCTTGAAATTTCAAAGTAGAATACAGACAGCAGGAAGCCTCCTGTCATTATCCAGAAAATATAAAATGCTACGGTGAGATATAGAATAGAGTGAGATGATTCCTTGGTAAGAATAGCTAAGCTCGACATCAAGGTAAGAACAAATGATAAAATAATATTTGTCTTCAGAATGGTTTTATTATAAGGAAGGAAGAGTCTGTTCATGAATCAGTCAGGGCTATCTGATTGTATAAACTTAATTTGTTGGCAGATATTTTAATGTTCACAAACTTTAAGTGTAATTAATCTGAGCTGTTAGCATTGTAGTTCCTCAGGATTCATGTAATAGCTTATTTTGGAGGTCGGGGCTGTTGAAAAAGGTCTAAATTTTTTAACCGCAAAGCCCGCCACGGAGAACGCAAAGTTCGCAAAGGAAAAACATTGATAATATGACCTTTGCGATCTTTGCGCAATAACTTTGCGACCTTTGCGGTAAATGGATTTGGACTTTCTCCACAGCCCCAAACTTTTGTTTATCGCTTCATTACAAATCAACAATCAGGTTGACGGCTATACACCTTTTGATATTATCATATACTATATTTTAGTCCCAACTGAAAACCATATGAATTTGTTTTTACGGATCCTTCTTTACTTGTATTGAATAATCCCATATTATCTCTTATACCTAAATCAAGCAGCAAAACGTCGCCAATTGGAATATATAATCCAAAACCTATTGAAAATCCCAGGTCGATTCTTTTCATATTTTCAGTTATGTCGATTGTCTGTTCAGGATGATCACCTATAGCACTATATAGTGCTTTATTTCTAATCAGGAATCCCAAAAAAGGTCCTGCATTCATATAGAATCTGGTTTTACCTTTAGTATAGGATGAAATCATTACCGGCAATGTCAGGTAATCAGAATTGATCTTCATCTCCCTGGTTCCAACTAAATTTCCAAACTCATCAATAAATAAGAACTCGCCTCTCGAACCTTTTCTCTCATAATTCAAACCTGCTTTTAAAGAGATCTGGGAATTTAAAAATCTTTCAATATTCAATCCGGTTGAAAAACTGATACGTGGATCATAATTGCCACTCAATGGTTTAACAGCCAGTGATGTAATTGTTGGAGTAAATTCGAGCCCAAGATTAGTCTTCGGATTTTGGCCAAAAATCATCAGACAACAAAAAGAAGTTAAAATCAAAAAAGCAATTCTTTTCATATAGGGTTTTTAAATTATGATATATTCGTTTAAGGTAGCAAAATAATTTTCTTTAACGATGGAATGGAACTTTGTTCACACAATTAAACCAGCCGGCCGGCTGGTGGTATGTGGAGTTTCCCGGAAGCCGCTACTACTGAGGGGTGTTCAGTTTGTGACCCGCGCTGGTCAACGTCGGGTTTTGCGACCTGGCAGGACTTATTTTGATTTATCAGATTCTATTTTCTCTTTGATTTTTTTTGCGTGATTTATGATAATTTCACTGTTAGGATTACTAAACCTATTAACCAATTCAACGGCTTTCCCTGACGATTCCATCGCTTCATTCCACATTCCTGCTTTTTCATAAGCATCAGTAATGCTATCGAATGCATTTGCAGAATATGGATTCTGTTGTATGTTACGCTTGAATAATGCAATTGCTTCCTGAATATTTCCATTCTCCAGTGCTGCATATCCCAGATTGTTAATAATATCTTCAGGGATTGGTATTTCATATCCCACTATTTTTGACACGTTCTGAAAATGTTTTTCAGCAAACTTAAGACCCTTGTCAAGAAGATCATCATGGAATCTGTAACCAGCATATAATTGCCTTAATGCGTCAATTTGGGCCAGCAATGGAACACTTATATGTGTTTCATCAGGGAAAGCCCTGCCGATCCACCGGAATCCTTTGGGAGATCGGGTTTTAAGGGTCTCAACTAATTTCATATCGTCCTCCAGTGCACCACCAGAATCATCTGACCATGCGAAATAAAGGAACGCTTTTAAGCTATCTGTTTTAATAAAAGATTCCTCAAGTGATCTTTGCGGAAGGTGATCGTCCCATGTGAGCTCCGGACTTATGGTGAAATAAGCATTAAAAAGAGAAGGCCCGGAGGATAAAACGTACAGAGCGAATTGACCTGCTGCTGAATGACCGGACAGGATACGGAAGCCATTGGTACGAAAATCTTTATCAATTTCCGGAATAAGTTCTTCGGAAAGAAACCTTTTAAAGTTTTTTGCACCTCCCCCACCAAACCAATGAGTGCTCCAGTCCGTCTGTGTATAGTCTCTAATTCTGACAGTGCTTGTAATTGCGACAATAATTAATTCCGGAATTTCTCCTTTTAAGGAAAGAAAACTAACTGAACCGACAGTATGTGTATAGTTAGACTCACCATCAAGAACAAATAGCACCGGATAGGTTCTATCTGAAGCCCACTGATAACTTGGAGGCACATAAATCTGATATGTGCGGTCTTCATTAAGAATATTTGAGTGAATCACCTGGGTTGTTCTGGTACTATCCGGGTCTGACTAAAACCAGCATTAACCCAAAGGACAAAAACTATAAGGAATAATTTTTTGTGTAACATCATTTCTCCTTTTAATAAATTATGACACTTAACTGCACGGCAATAAAAATTAGCAGGTTTTACCCGGATGCACCATCCGTTAAACATCGGTGCGCAGCCGGTAATTTCCCTGTCTAGGCTTTGTCCGCAGGGAGGCAGTGGGGTTACTGCGTACTTTTTGCAAATCATCGTGCTGCCTAATTGAGCAGGTTAGCGTGTCTTTTTGTAAACATAATAATAAAATGTGTTTATCAATTATATCTTAGCATTAACCGTGTGCTTCTATTATCTGTTATATCTCTCTTAACTGTAACTTGTTTATGAGGCGATGCTATGAGTGTAGCATTCTGAGTATAACTGGTCAGGATCAACTTTTAATATCTTTGACAGAAGGATATAAAGCTTTTGGTTGTATTGTTTAAATTCATATGGCCTTTCGAAAAAGCATTCAATCGCAACTGAGAAAAATTCATCCATATTGGTAGTTCCGTATTTTCTGAATATAGATTTCTCCTGCGGTGAATGGATTAATTTATTTATTTCATATTTAGCTTCAGCATCAAATTCGTTCATGATCCCGCGATCATAAAAATCATACTCCTCATTTTCAACGATATTTATAAGTCTGAGTGCATGAGCCATTTCGTGTAATCCTAAATTAAGACCATCTGTCTGGTTTGAGAAACCTTTCTTGAAGCTTTTCCATGATAGCACAATTAATCCCCTTCGGTTAACCTCTCCTTTATGATATTTGTGGGTAATCGTTGAGTAATAATTATCCGGATATATCAATATCCTCCTGAAATGTGCAAAGTAAATGTTCGGATATCCAATGTCAGTTGAATTGCACTCCCGGCAATTAAGACTTTCATCTCCGGATTAATCCCTTTTATCCCGCCACGGGGAATAAATTGTTTCAGATCAATAAATTTCTGAACCCGTCTCTCAAAAACCAGTTTATCTTTGATATTAAGTGAATTATAGAATACGAAATATTGAGCCAGATAAGGTTTGTAAGTCTTGTCAAGATTCCGGAGAAAGAGATATTTTTTAAAGTTCCTTTTAATAAGCGGATTATCAGAATACCTGATCCGGAAATATATAAAACAGATTATAAGAATTGAAAAAACTATGATTTGTGGAATCGAAAGGGAATTGCCGGTATTTGCCATGTTTACAGCTTATCAGATTTTGCGACGTCTATAAAGTTA
>JADKBK010000026.1 GCA_016715075.1 Bacteroidales bacterium | reverse complement strand
AAGCCAGTATCCAAAACAATGCTATACTCTTCTTCATCTTGTCAGATAATACAAAATCACTTTGTTGTCTCGTTCTTCAATTTTGAATTCACTTCGGTTATAACATGCACAAAACCCGAGAGATGGAAAAGTTCCAATCCTGAAATTCGTCTTTCATAAACATCACACTGATAGAAATATACACCTGGAGAAACAATCTTCCCCTTATATGTACCATCCCATTCAATCCTTGGATTTTCAGTCTTGAACAACTCCATTCCGTTTCTGTTAAAAAGCCTGAAATCAATCTTTTCAACCAGTCCCGATGTCTTGGCAACCAGTTTCTCATTAATATCGTCTCCGTTAGGAGTAAAAACATTTGGAATCTCAAAAAAGTTGCATGAGTCGATACACATCATAACAGACTTTTCACTTTCGTTACCTACAGAGTCATAAGCAGAAACTGCATAGCATCCTGCGATTATGTCACCAGGGAAATGTTTATATGAAAATATGTTCCTGTCATCTATCTCAGCAAGAAGAGAGAGATTTTCTTCTGTTGTGAGTTTATAAAACAGCCTGAATCCGGCAATATCGGCATTGCATTCATCGTCTGTGACACTCCAGCGGACAGTGTTGTAAAGACTGTCACACTGTGTGTTTACATTAATCCCGGGAGGGCAGGGCTGCTCATTGTCGACAGGTGTGATACAGATACTTTCAGAAAGGCTCACAAGGTTCTTGGGCATGTCATTTGAAAGATAGCCTCCCACTGATCTAATGTAATAGCAGTATTCCTTTCCGTTTTCCAGACCTTTATCAATGAAGTCGAGCTGATTGGTTGTTCCAACGGAGTCATATGCTGAAGTATTGTCATTAAACCGGAAGAAATCGTATCGTGTATTTATCCATGGGACATTCCTGGTAATATTTAATTTAGCTTTTCTGTCGCCGGGGGCAATTGACAGATATACTGATGAGGCATATGCCGGTTCTCCAACAAGAAACCTGTTGCCTGTTTCATCATTCCATAACTCGATTTTATAAATATATCCGGTAGTCTGGGTATTGATGGAGACATCAGTAAATGTTGTATCATTAAGACTGGCTGTTTTAATTGACCTGATCTGCTCATAATTGCTGCCACCAATACCTGTCGCCCTGGAGATGATATACTCATATGGGCCGTTCGCAGGTATTGTATCGAGCTTGTCGGGCTTTCTCCATTCAATATAAATTGATCCGTTTGAAGTACTTGTTGCAGTGACACTGACAATTTTAATAACCGGTACGCCGGAGACCAGTGTGGAGGTTATTTCATTGGAAGCCTTGCTCTCGGCCCCGTTGGGATAGACTGCTACAATTCTGTAAGTATATTCCTTACCGAATTGAAGTCCTTTCCCGTTGTCAGAGTCTGAGAATGATGTAGTTGAGCTACCTGCTATGTACCCTACCTTGACAAAACCTGTTGAGGCAGGCAGCCCTGCAGTACATGAGTCAGGCACAAAATTTGTTGCTCCTTCCCTTCTGTATATGGCGAAACCTGCAATTGCCGGGGTCCCATAATCAGACCAGGAAAGAGTGATCTGTTTCCCGACAGGAACGGCATTGAGAAGAGTTGGTGATGGTCCCAGTACTTTAATGCTTATATTATCTATATCTGAAAGGTTTACATCCCCGTTATCATCGTCAGACTTAAAAATCACATTATAGGGCTGGCTTCTAACAGCTTCATGGCACGGAATCCATCGGAACCTTGAAGAGGCAAAGCCCGCTGTCGAATCAATCTTTGTGAAAGTGGCGGAGCATGATGGAATGGCAAAAATACCTGAAGTTGCTTGCAGTGCCATATGGTCGTTATTTTCATCAGTAGAAGTAAACAGAAAATCAATTGTATCTCCAACCTCCGTGCAGTAATTAGATAGAGGGCCGTTTACAGGCGGTTTATTTTTAGTATTGAAGACTTCAATCTGCATATCGCGTTCCACCACGCCTATCTTCTTTCCATCCCTCCATTCTTCTATATTCATTGCCACATTAAAGATTCCTGTATCTGCAGGAGAATCCCATATAAGATCGCCGCTGATTGAGTCAACTCTTATAAAATGAGTGGCAGGCGGCAGAGTGTAGCCCGGAATCGGCTTGGCATCCTCACGGGTACATACTGTCAGTTTATATGAAAGGCTGTCTCCGTCAGGATCGAATGCAGCTGGATTATGAATAAAAACATAACCGTAGGCTGCCTTGTCGTACGGAGGGTTAGAAGCACCGGGTATTATTGCGCCCGATTGCCGGATTGACAGTCAGTATCGTTGAAATTGAAAATACAACGTTAACTGAATTTGGAATGTTCTTTACACCCAGGTTCCTGTTGGGATCCTGTACAACAATTTTATATATGCCGGGACCGGGAAAGGTATGGGTGATTTTATAAATGTTCCTCTGGTAATAGTTGGGCAATTCAAGCGTGCTGATCCTTGGCGCCACAGAGGTGGAATTGTCACCCCATTCAACATTAAGTTCAGTCCTGATCGCAAAGCTCTTCGTATATGTAAATGTTGTAATGGTGATCTCATAGGTGAGATCTGAAAGCTGAACATATGTAATTTCACCGGCCCGGTTATGTGTAGCATTCATAGTCATAAAAACAAATGATGCCAGACAGAGCAGAAGTATTTTTTTCCTGATAAGTTCCTTCACAATCTAAATCATTTAATATTAAAAGTCTGTTCCGTAATGTCAGAAGTCAGCTTCACTCCTTCTTCAAAATCGTTTACCTTAACAATTACCATATTTGACTGATCTGCATATAAACCAGTCATTATAAGGTTTTTCACAATAACTGTTTTCGGCTTTTTTCCACCGTTATATTCAAGGTTCATACTAATCTCATTATCGGTAACTGTCATCTCACGCAATGTCCCTGTAAGTTTTTTTTCATTTACCATTATTATCAGCTTCCCGTTAAGATACTTCTCCATTGCTTCTCTTGAGGCTGATGTCCCGGCAGAAAAATCAGCGCCGCTTACAATATTACCGGTTTGTTTACTGTCGGTCAGAAAATCATCGAAATACATTCTGACAAAAACATTAAAATTCCCCGGATCCGGAACAAAATCAATGCTTGTAAGAGTAACATGCACCGGATGCAATAAAAACCAAACTGAAATTAACAGCGCTTTAATCACTAATTTCTGAATTTATGCCCTGAGATACTACCTCAAAAATCAGACCAATTCTCAATCCTCTTTTATGCTTACCCTGTCTTTAAGATACTGTACAGAGCCTACTTCAATAAAAGAGAACCCGGAACCGCCCGAAAAGTTTCCGGCAAGTACAACAACAAGCTCATCACCCTGAAGATCGTGAGTTATAACAAGGTCTTTAAGTGCTATATTAATGAACTCATCAACTGATTTTTTCTTAACCTGGTAGCTCGTATACACACCATAAGATAGCGCCAGTTCCCTCATTGTATTTTCAGAGTAGCATTGTGCCATTATCGGTTTGATACCCCTGTAAGAGGCCATATCCCTTATTGTTCTCCCGCCAACAGTATCAGCGATTATCCCCCTGGCACCTATCCTGAAAGCAGTCTTAACAGCTACTTTAGCAAGATAAGCCGATATATCACCGGTTGAATCAACATAGGGTATATCAAGGAACTTCTCTTTATTTTTCTCAACCTCAAGCGCCACCTTGGTCATTGTTTTAACCGCTTCAACAGGATATTTCCCTGTGGCAGTTTCGCCGCTGAGCATAATTGCATCTGTTTGTGAATAAATTGCACTGGCAATATCCGTCACCTCAGCCCTGGTAGGCCTTGGATTTGTAATCATCGAATGAAGCATCTGGGTTGCAACAATAACAGGCTTACGTCTCAGTATACATTTTGTGGTGATCATTTTCTGTATCCCGGGTATCTGTTCATATGGAATTTCGATCCCGAGATCTCCCCTGGCAACCATTATCCCGTAAACATTATCCAGAATATCATCCAGATTATCTATTCCATCCTGGTTTTCAATTTTTGCGATTATCTTAATATCACTGTTATACTGGGCAAGAACTGCTTTAACATCAAGCACGTCCTGCCCTGACCTGACGAAGGAATGGGCAATAAAGTCCACTCCGCTGTGAGCAGCCATCTCAAGAAACTTCTTGTCCTTGGTCGTCAGCGATGGCAGATTTAACTTTACACCCGGAACGTTGACACTTTTCCTGGATCCAAGTACTCCATCATTCTCAACGAGACATTCAAGTGCGCTTCCCCGCCTCTTTAAAACTTTAAGGGAAATCTCCCCATCGTCAAACAGAACTGCTGATCCAACAGGAATTTCGGCGGCAAAAGCCGGGTACGTTACATAAATGGCTTCATTCGAGCTCTTTCTTTCAGGATCGCCGATAATACTGATCGTATCTCCCTTCTTCAGCTGAATAGGTGCATCGCATATCGTGCTGCGCACTTCAGGCCCCTTTGTATCTACCAGGACAGCTATCTTATCAGAGACCAGACGGGCATTTTTAATTATTTGCGGCACAAATTCCACTCCGCAATGTGCAGAGTTAATGCGGATAACATCCATGCCTGCTTCAAAAAGCTCTTTTATAAATTCAGGTTCACACCTCTTATCAGAAAGAGTGGCAACAATTTTTGTCCGTTTCTTCTCCATACGCTATCAGCCATTTTTTTTATTCATCTCAATCAGAGCCTCAACGGCAAGCCTGTAACTGTCGAGACCGAAACCTGAAATACTTCCTTTGCAATTCCTGGCAATAAGACTTGTATGCCTGAACTCTTCCCTTGAAAAGATATTTGTTATATGGACTTCAATTACAGGCGTCTTTATTGCAGCAATAGAATCCGTAATTGCCACAGAGGTATGGGTATAACCGCCGGCATTCAGGATTATCCCGTCATAAGCGAAACCTGTTCTGTGAAGTTCATTGATAAGCTCACCTTCAATGTTTGACTGGAAATAACTGAAAGATATATCAGTATATCGTGATTTTAACAATAAAAGATAACCATCAAAAGATGAATGACCATACTTTTCGGGTTCCCTCTGGCCGAGAAGATTCAGATTCGGTCCATTTATGATTGCTATTTGCATTTAATAATGAATTGATTACAGTCAGTTATTTTTTTACTTTCAGTTCATTTTAAGAAACGTAAAAATAGGTAAAAAATATTTAAGGCAATGAAATTAAGAAGGTTGAATTTCTTTGCTTTACTTTGTGAATCAACAGAGGTGCCGGAATGATTTTTCAGAAGGCAAATTATCAGGAATATGAGCTTAGGATGGAAACAGTCATTCAGAAATTTTGAAACCTATCTCAGGCTTGAGAAATCGTTGTCTGAAAACAGTGTTGAAGCCTATCTTCATGATGTGGAAAAGCTTGAGCGATTCGTAACAGAATCAGGAAAAGAGATTGGCCCGGCAGAGATAACTTATCAGAATCTCAAAGCCTTCCTCAGCTGGTATGGGATTGACAATCAAAACACAAGGACACAATCAAGAACTCTTTCAGGGATAAGGGCATTCTACAAATATCTTCTTATTGAAGGTGAGATTAATGAGAATCCGTCTTCCCTTATAGAATCACCCAAAATAGGGTTGAAACTGCCAAACGTACTTTCAGTGGAAGAGATCGACAGCATGATAGCCTGTATTGACCTGAGTAAAAATGAAGGGCACAGGAATAAAGCGATAATTGAGACCCTGTACGGATGCGGACTGAGAGTATCAGAACTTGTCAATCTTCGCCTGACGGATATTCATTACAGTGAGGGTTTTGTTATCGTCACGGGCAAGGGCAACAAACAAAGGCTTGTACCGGTAAGTGATAAAGCGCTGAAGGAGATCGATAATTACAAACATTACAGGAACCTGCTTCCCGTCATCCATGATCAGAATATTCTGTTTCTGAACCGCCGGGGATCGAAACTCACAAGGGCGATGATATTCACAATTATAAAGGATCTCGCTGCTAAGGCAGGAATTAAGAAAATCATCAGTCCGCACACCTTCAGACATTCCTTTGCCACCCATATGGTTGCAGCGGGAGCTGACCTGAGGGCTGTCCAGGAGATGCTTGGTCATGAATCGATACTGACTACAGAGATCTATACCCATATCGACCGCAGCTTTCTGCGTGATACGCTGATAATGTTCCATCCCAGGTCGTAGTGTCTTGCAGGTCTTGCAGGTCGTGCAGGTCTTGCAGGTCTTGCAGGTCTTGCAGGTCTTGCGGGTCTTGCGGGTCGTGCGGGTCTTGCGGGTCGTGCAGGTCGTGCAGGTCGTGCAGGTCTTGCAGGTCTTGCGGGTCTTGCGGGTCGTTGCGGGTCGTGGATAAGCCATTCGATCTGAATAAACCAACTAAATATCACATAATCAAATAATTAAAATCATGGGTTTTATGGTAATATTTTTACTGGATTATCACTCTGTCATATTTAGAAATTAAATAAAAAAACATTAACTTTGCGGCTTATTTTCAAAATTCAATAACTTAAATTATCTCAAACAAATAACATTATGTCAACAGTAAAAAGAGTTTACTCCTTTGGAAAAAAGAGTGCAGAGGGTAAAGCTGATATGAAAAACCTTCTTGGCGGTAAAGGTGCCAACCTTGCAGAGATGTGCCTTCTCGGACTTCCTGTTCCTGCCGGTTTTACTATCACTACCGAAGCATGCGTTGAGTACTACAAGAACAATTGTGTTCTTCATCCTGATCTGATGCCTGAAGTATGGGCAGCAATGAAGAAAACTGAAGAGGCCATGAACATGAAATATGGCGATGCTGAGAATGCACTTCTCGTATCATGCCGTTCAGGTGCCCGCAGTTCGATGCCTGGTATGATGGATACAGTTCTTAATATAGGTCTCTCATCAGCAACTATCCCGGGTTTTCTCAAGAAGACCAACAACCCCCGTTTCGTATGGGATTCATATCGTCGTCTTATCATGATGTATGCTGACGTTGTTATGGAGAAAGCTGAAGGTATTGAAGCTCATGATGGCAAAGGTATCCGTAAGGTACTCGATGAAATCCTTGACGAATTCAAAAAAAGCAAAGGTTACAAATCAGATACTGAGATCTCAGCTGATGAACTGAAATATCTGGCTGAAGAGTTTAAGAAAAAAATTAAAGAGGTACTTGGAACACCATTCCCTGATGATGCAAGAGAGCAGCTTGAAGGCGGTATCAAAGCCGTATTCAAGAGCTGGAACGGGAAAAAAGCTGTTTCATACCGTCGTATTGAAGGAATTCCTGATGACTGGGGAACAGCTGTGAACGTTCAGGCTATGGTATTCGGTAATATGGGTGACACTTCCGCTACAGGAGTTGCATTCACACGTAATCCGGCTACCGGTGAAAACCTCTTCTATGGCGAATGGCTGGTAAATGCACAGGGTGAAGACGTTGTTGCAGGTATCCGCACTCCAAGCCCTCTGAATGATGATACAAAAAATGATCAGAACAGGCATCTGCACAGCATGCAGGAAGCTATGTCATCAACATATAAGGAACTCGTTAATATCCGTAATATTCTCGAGAAATCATTCCACGATATGCTTGACATAGAATTCACTATCCAGGAAGGTGTGCTGTATATGCTGCAGTGCCGTGCCGGTAAGAGAACAGGTACTGCTGCTCTTAATATGGCAATGGATATGCTTCACGAAAAACTTATCGATGAAAAGACCGCAGTAATGCGTGTTGATCCTGCCCAGCTTGATGAACTGCTTCACCCTATATGTGACCCTGCTGTTGAGAAAAAACACTCACCTGCAGTTAAAGGTCTTCCTGCTGGTCCTGGCGCCGCTGTCGGAAGAGTTGTTTTCAACGCTGAAGATGCAGTTGCATGGTTCCGCAAAGGAGAAAAAGTTATTCTTCTCCGTGAAGAAACCAATCCTGAAGATGTTGAAGGAATGCGCGCTGCTGAAGGTATCCTTACTGCCCGTGGCGGTATGACCTCTCACGCTGCACTTGTTGCACGCGGCTGGGGTAAATGCTGTATTGTAGGTGCAGGCGGACTTCACGTTGATGCTGCCAAAAAAATCTGCAAAATCGCAGGTTCTGATACAGTTATCAAGGAAGGCGATTTCCTTACACTTAACGGAACAAAAGGATTTGTATACCTGGGAGCGCTCGCACTCATGGATGCTTCAGAGAATCCGCGCTTCAAGGAATTCATGACAATAGTTGACAAATTCCGCAAAATGGGTGTCCGCACCAATGCTGAAACCCCTGAAGATGCATTGATTGCACGCAGCTATGGAGCAGAAGGTATCGGCCTCTTCCGTACCGAGCATATGTTCTACGGAAAAGGATCAGAACAACCTCTTTTCCTTCTCCGCAAGATGATCCTCAGTGCAAATGAAACAGAACGCAGGAAAGCTCTTGATGAACTGTTCTCATTCGTTAAAAAAGATATGAAAGCCACTATGGCTGCCATGGACGGATTACCTGTAACATTCAGGCTTCTTGATCCGCCTCTTCATGAGTTTGTACCACAGGGTGCTGAAAAACAGGAAGAACTTGCAAAAGCATTAGGTATCAAAAAAGAAGATGTTGCAAAACGTGGTGAGGCATTACACGAATCAAACCCAATGATGGGACACCGTGGAGTACGTCTTGGCATCACATTCCCTGAAGTAACTGAAATGCAGATCCGCGCTATGCTCGAGTCATCTGTTGAACTTCTGAAAGAAGGAAAGAAACCTTATCCTGAATTAATGGTTCCGGTTACCTGCGAGGTAGCTGAAATTGATTACACTAAAAAGGTGTTTGACAAAGTATATTCTGAAGTTTGCGCTAAATTCGGTGTAAAAGAGATCTCATGCAAATATGGAACAATGATTGAAATTCCACGTGCATGTCTGCTCGCTGACCGTATGGCTAAAACTGCTGAATTCTTTTCATTCGGCACCAACGACCTTACACAGATGACCTTTGGGTTCAGCCGTGACGATACAGGCGGATTCCTTCACGATTATCTTGATAAGAAAATTCTCGCTTCTGATCCGTTCCAGACAATTGACCAGGACGGTGTAGGACAGCTTATTAAAATGGCTGTTGAGAAAGGTCGTGCAACAAGACCTGATCTTAAAGTAGGGATCTGCGGTGAACAGGGTGGAGATCCTGCTTCTGTGGAATTCTGCTTCAAGGCCGGACTGACATATGTCAGCTGCTCACCTTTCAGGGTTCCTATTGCAAGACTGGCTGCGGCACAGGCTTCGATCAAATTCGGAAAATAATTCTGTATTAAAGTAGTATCAAAGAGGTTGTCTGATAGAGACAACCTCTTTTTTTTTCCGCAATACTCCTGCTATGGGCTGATAAAACCGAAGCATTAATACTATATTTCTCTGTGTTTCTCTTGCTCTGTGCTCTCTGTGTAAGTTTTTAATTATTTATTACACAGAGTCCACAGAGTCCGAGGCTATCGGGATCACAGAGGTACACAGAGGACTTAACAGTCCGTAAAATACAATTCAGACGAGGTCCGCGACCCGTCCCTACGCAATCCTTAACACACATCGCGGTTAATAAAATATTTTAGACTATATTTAGCATAATTTCAATTGAATGTAAAAAAACTTGCAAATATTTGTCTCTCAATAATATTATATATTGATGGTTACCCCAGGTGATTTATTAAAATACGGGATCAGGAATCCGGGAGAGATTATTTATAATCCATCCTATGAGCTGCTTTTTGAAGATGAGACAAAACCTGATCTGAGCGAACCGGAAAAAGGAGTAGTTACAAAAAGCGGAGCAGTAGCAATCGATACAGGTATTTTTACCGGTCGATCACCAAAGGACAAATATGTAGTAATTGATGACATAACAAGAGATACAGTCTGGTGGAAATCGGACATGGTAAAAGCCTCCGATAACAAACCTATAACACGCAGCATCTGGAATCATTGCAGGAACATAGCTTCTGACCAACTGTCCGGCAAGAAATTATATGTAATGGACTGTTACTGCGGCGCCAATGAAAATTCAAGACTGAAAGTCCGGTTTGTAGTTGAAGTGGCCTGGCAGGCTCACTTTGTGAAAAACATGTTTATCCGCCCCGAAAAGGAGGAGCTAAAGGATTTCAAACCTGATTTCGTTGTACTTAATGCATCCAAAGCCACAAATCCTGACTGGAAGAAACAGGGCCTGAATTCGGAGAATTTTATTTTCTTCAACCTGACCGATAGAATGGCAGTAATAGGTGGCACATGGTATGGCGGGGAGATGAAAAAAGGAGTCTTCGCCCTTATGAACTATTACCTCCCACTCAAAGGAATTGCTTCCATGCACTGCTCTGCAAATGTCGGCAGGAACGGCGATACAGCCATATTCTTCGGACTATCCGGGACCGGAAAAACTACCCTCTCCACTGATCCTGAACGGGCACTGATAGGCGATGATGAGCACGGATGGGACGACGAAGGTATTTTTAATTTTGAAGGCGGCTGTTATGCAAAATGCATCAGACTGAGTGAGAAAAATGAACCCGATATTTATCATGCCATACGGCGTGATGCCCTTCTGGAAAACCTTGTCATTCTGCCTGACGGGACAATAGATTTCAATGACCAGTCAAAGACAGAGAATACAAGGGTATCATACCCAATTTACCACATCCATAATATTGTAAAACCGGTTTCAAAAGCCGGACCAGCAAAAAAGGTTATCTTCCTTTCTGCTGATGCCTTTGGCGTTCTTCCTCCCGTGAGCCGGCTGACCGAGGACCAGACAAGATATTATTTCCTCAGTGGTTATACAGCCAAGATTGCAGGGACCGAAAGAGGAATTGTTGAACCTGTACCACATTTTTCAACATGCTTCGGAGCAACATTCCTGATGCTTGACCCCATCATGTACGCCAATGAACTGGCAAGAAAGATGAAGATCCATAAAACTGAAGCCTGGCTGGTAAATACAGGCTGGATGGGAGGTACCTATAACTCCGGGAACAGGATCGATCTCGGGACAACACGAAGGATAATAGACGCCATCCTCTACGGGGAAATGGATAAGTGTGAGTTTAATACAATTCCCGTGTTCAATCTTTTTGTTCCTTCAAAAATCAAAGGCGTGGATGATAATATACTGGATCCGGGCAAAGCCTGGGATTCCCCTTACAGGTGGCATATAGCAGCAACTGACCTTGCAATGAAATTCATTCTCAATTTCGGGAAGTTTTCGGTGAATGAAGAAGCCGCCAGGCTTGCCGATTTTGGTCCCAGGATATAGTTTTTGATGGTTGAACTTTATTATTATATTTGACCGCAAAAAAATTCTGCCGATATGAATGTTGCTGATATTATTATTGCATTTGTGATTGCATACATGCTCGGATCAATTCCTGCATCGGTATGGATAGGCAAAATGGTTCACGGGATAGATGTCAGGGAACATGGAAGCGGAAATGCAGGCACGGCAAACACAATAAGAGTACTGGGGTGGAAAACAGGGATCCCTGTTCTGATAATTGACCTTGCGAAAGGCTGGACAGCAGCAATGTTACCCGTTTTCTTCCATATTGCTGAACCTGGAAGCGCCCTGCTCACGAACATGCAAATACTTACCGGAGTAACTGCAATAGTCGGTCACATATTTCCTGTTTTTGCAGGTTTCAGGGGAGGCAAAGGAGTCGCAACAGTTTTCGGTGTCCTCCTTGCAATACAACCCCTACTGACAATATGCTGTCTTGGAGTATTTCTGACAGTAATTCTTCTGACAGGTATAGTTTCGGTATCATCAATGAGCGCCGGAATAGCATTTCCTGTTCTGCTTTTCCTTTTCTTTGACACTCCTTCCGTTATCTTCAAAATATTTTCAGTTCTGGTGGCTGTTGCACTGCTTATCACTCACAGGAAAAATATCAGAAGATTGCTTAAAGGTGAAGAATCAAGACTTATCAGGTTCGGAAGAAAGAAAGAAAAGCAGGAATAATCAGATTTCATCTCGCAGGCGAAACATACCCTACTGGTTCAGAACTGTTCCAGTATCTCAATCCGCTTACTTATCGGTGGATGAGTTGCAAACATAGAGGCAATGGAAAAGGATTGTTTCTTTCCTTTTTCTCCGGGATTCTCTATAAACATCTGTGCCACATCCTTTCTTTGTACCGCTTCAATCCTTGAGTCTTCAGAGATCTTACGAAGGGCTGATGCCAGGGCTAACGGACGGTGAGTAAGCTCTGCAGATCCCGCATCAGCAAGAAATTCCCGCTTCCTCGATAACGCAAAGCGAAAAAGCGTTGCAATAAGATAACCCAGGAGGGCAAGGGCCAGAGCAATTAATATTACGCCTCCCTCCTTCTTCCCCTTTCCTATTCTGCCGAACTGCATAGACCTGAAAATCATCTCGGAGATGAAGGAAAAGATCCCGACAAAGACAATTGATATTATAAGCAGCCTGACATCGCGGTTCCTGATGTGTGTAAGTTCATGAGCTATAACAGCCTCCAGCTCCTCATCATTCAGTTTATCGATTATTCCCCTGGAGAGTGAAACTGAAAAAGTTTTTTCACTGATACCACTGGCAAAAGCATTCAGCGATTCATCCTCAATAATATTGACTTTGGGCATTTGCATCCCTGTGGAGATGCATAAATTCTCCACAAGGTTGTAAACCCTCTTATTCTCTTTTCGCTCAAGAGGCTTTGCCCCTGTGGCTTTATTTATCATTGATGAATGAGACAGCCATGCGACAGCAAACCAGATAAGCACACCAGCAGATATATACGGGGCAGTTATCAGAAAACTGTTATTGACCCGGGCCAACACCACTTGATCATCGAGGTTAAGCGAAAGGAAAAAGAGGAAGAGCCATGTCAATCCGAAGAAGACAACAGGAAACATGGCGAGTATCAGTACAGAATTTCTGTTATTTCGCCATATCTGAGACTGTAATCCGAAATAACTCATATGATCAGAACTGGATTTTAGGTGGCTGTTCTGCAGCTGCACGCTGATCTCCAAGTTCAAACATATTTTCCCGTTTAAAATTAAAGAGTGTTGCAATCAGGTTCGACGGGAAGACCTCAGTTGCCACATTCAGCTCCCTGGTTGTTGAGTTGAAGAACCTTCTTGCTGCAGCGATCTTATTCTCAATATCGGATATCTCACTCTGAAGATCAAGAAAGTTCTGGCTGGCTTTAAGGTCAGGATATGCCTCCACAGAGACTTTAAGTCCATCAAGAGCAGCCGACAGCTTTGTCTCGGCAACAATCTTCTCATCGATAGTTGAAGCCTTCATTGCATTGGTGCGCGCTTCAGTGATCTCTGTGAGGACTCCCCTTTCATGCCCCATATAACCTTTAACAGAATCAACAAGCTGAGGTATGAGGTCGTGCCTTTGCTTCAGCTGGACATCCACATCGGCAAAAGCCTGTTCCCTGTTATTCCTGAGCCGTACAAGCTTGTTATATAGCGAGATAACAAACAAAATGATTATAAATATAATCCCTAGAAAAAGCAATAATACACTCATCTGTTTAAGTTTTATAAGGTTAAGAAAACTATCCTGATGACCAAATCAGGACGAAAGATATATATTTTTAGTATATTTATATCCTTAACATGGTTTGTTTATTATCCTGTGAAATCATAACTAGCTGATATATTATTATTCTAAAAATCTATAAGATATGGAAAAGAGTCTAAAAGGAACACAGACAGAAAAGAACCTGCTGAAGGCATTTGCCGGAGAGTCGCAGGCAAAGAACAGATACGAGTTTGCAGCCAAAGTTGCAAAAGAAGAGGGTTATGAGCAGATCTCCGGGATCTTTCTCGAAACTGCATTGCAGGAACAGCAGCATGCCAAAAGATTTTTCAGGTTCCTGGAAGGTGGTATGTTAGAGATCACTGCCTCATATCCTGCAGGAACAATAGACACAACCAAGGCAAATCTTTTTGCTGCAGCTGAAGGTGAACATGAAGAATGGAGCGACCTCTACCCCGCTTTTGCAAAGGTCGCTGAGGAGGAAGGATTCAAGAATATTTCAACTGCCTTCAAAGCTATTGCTGCAGCGGAAAAAGGACACGAAGAGAGGTACAGGAAACTTCTTGAGAATGTGATGCAGGATAAAGTATTTGAACGTGATGAAAAAGTTTTCTGGTATTGCAGAAAATGCGGATATATTCACTTCGGAACCAAACCACTTAAGAATTGCCCGGCATGCCTCCATCCCGAAGCCTACTTCGAAGTTCTTGCGAATAATTATTGAGAATGACCGACGGGAAACAGATGCTGGAGCTCATCACCAGCAGGCAGAGTGACAGGAAATATGAGTCAAAACCGGTAGAAAGGAAAAGCTGGAGAGGATTATTGAAGCTGCAAGGGTATCTCCATCTGCCAATAATGCCCAGCCATGGAAGTTCATAGTCATCACAGATCCCGGCCTGTTAACTGAAATCGCTGCTGCTGCATCATCAAAGGCACTGGGAATGAACAGCTTTGTGGTCCAGGCTCCGGTTCAGATAATCGTGGTAAGGGAAAAGGCTGATATTCTTACACGGGCCGGAAGCGCACTCAAAAAGAGAGATTACTCGCTGATTGATATTGGCATTGCGTCGGAAAATATTTGTCTTCAGGCGGAGGCAGAAGGACTTGGCTCATGCATGATCGGCTGGTTTGATGAAAAACAGGTCAAGAAGATCCTTGGTATTCCGGCCGCCAGGAGAGTAGAGCTGATAATAACAATCGGATATACTGCCGGAAGCAAAAGAGAGAAGAAGAGAAAACCGATGGAAGAAACTGTGTCTTATAATAAATATTAATAAATGCAGTTCTTGTCGAAAAATTCTCTGTGTTCCTCTGTGAATTCTCTGTGAATCTCTGAACTTACCATGAGTGCACAGAGGTGGCAGGCCAGGTGGCTGTCTTAACAACCTCCACAATTACTCCGTCTATTTCAATCTCTTTAACGCCGTCTTTATCCTCTTCACAGCCTCAATCAGGAGATCATCCGAGGTAGCATAAGATATCCGCAGACAATCAGGCGCTCCGAAAGCGTCTCCGCCAACGGTGGCAACCTGCGCTTTATCGAGAAGATATAAAGCAAGGTCATCTGAATTTGATATTTTTGTCTCCCCATCGGACTTTCCGAGATAATAGCTTATATCAGGCATTACATAAAATGCTCCCTGCGGGATTGTTACCTTAAGTCCTTCGACATCTTTGAGCAGATTACAAATAAGATCCCTCCTGCGAAGAAATGCCTGTTTCATGATCCTTTGTGATTCACCGTCACCCTTAAGAGCAGCCAGTGCAGCACGCTGTGCTATCGAACATACTCCTGAGGTAAACTGGCCCTGCAGCTTATTGCATGCTTTTGCGATCCAGAGAGGAGCTCCGATATAACCTATCCTCCAACCGGTCATGGCATATCCCTTCGAGACACCGTTCACAGTGATCACTCTGTCTTTAATAAAATCAAAGGAGCCCATGCTTACATGTTCACCGTCAAATATGATATGTTCATAGATCTCATCCGACATAACGAATACACCCTCATGCTTTTCAATAACCCTGGCAATCTTTTCCATCTCACTCCTGGTATATACCATTCCTGTAGGATTTGAAGGGGAGTTGAAGAGAATAAGCCTTGTCTTCGGGGTAATGGCTGCCTCTACCTGCTCCGGACTCACCTTGAAATCGCTTTCAAGCTTTGCCTCGATGATAACAGGCTTTCCGCCTGCAATTATTACCTGGTCATAATAGCTCACCCAATAGGGGGCAAGTATTATAACTTCATCCCCGGGATTAACAATTGACAGGATCACATTTATCAGTGCATGCTTGCCACCTGCCGAAACGATGATCTGTTCAGCCGAATACTCAAGTCCGTTATCTTTCCTGAACTTTTCCGATATAGCTTCTCTGAGATCCTGGTAACCCGGTACCGGAGGATATTTGGAGTAGTTGTCATCAATTGCCTTCTTTGCAGCTTCCTTAATATAATCAGGAGTATTGAAATCAGGCTCTCCGAGGCTGAGGCTGATAATATCTATTCCTTTTGCTTTAAGCTCCCTGCTCTTCTGAGACATAGCAATTGTCTGTGAGACCGATAAGGATTTGACTCTGTCTGATAAATATTCCATATATCAATAATATTGTGATCAATTACAAGGTAAAAGAATGAAACAAATGTATTAAGTTATATTGAGAAACAAAAGTCATATAAATCAGGTTGTCCATTGAAATTCCTTTGTGATATCCTTTATGCTTTCCTTTCCTTTGTGTCCTTCGTGTTTAAATGATTAATATTATACACGAAGGCCCAAAGGTTATTCACAAAGCAGACAATGCTCTTTTGAGGCAATACCCAATAATTATTAAAGGGGGTCTTCCTGTTGAACAAAAAATCGTATTTTTGAATTAACATAACTACGAAAAACATGGAAGCATTAGCAGATATTCTAAAGATCACCATTCCGGCTCTTATTGTATTTCTTACCGCATATTTTTTGATCAGAAGCATGTTAAGGAATGATCAGGATAAACGCAGGCAGGAACTGATATTACAGAACAGCAGGACAGTTACTCCCATTAAGCTGCAGGCATATGAAAGAATTGTCATGTTTCTTGAAAGGATCTCACTTGAATCTCTGCTTCTGCGGGTAAGTACAGCAGATATGACGGCTTCCCAGCTTCACTCGGTGATGCTGAGCACTATCAGGAGTGAATTCGAACACAACCTGTCACAGCAGATCTATATGAGTCAGCAGGCCTGGGAAGTGGCAAGCAATGCAAGATCAAACATGATAAAAATAATCAATAGTGCAGCCGAAAAGATGACTCCCGATTCTACCGGCATTGCCTTAAGCAGGCAACTGCTTGAAAAAATCATGGAACTTGAAAAAGAGCCCACCCATGTTGCAATAGATTTTATCAAGGCAGAGGTGGGCCGGATGATCTGAGGTGTCAGCTGATTTCTGGGTGCTGGGTGCTGGGTACTGGGTCTGGGTGCGGGTGCCGGATGAGACCAGAACCAAGGACCAAGAACCAAGAACCAAGAACCCAGTACCCAGAACCAAGAGTTCCTAAAGCAGCTCCACGCTTCTCTGAACAAACCTGCTCAGCTCCTCACCGCGAAGCATATTGTTTGCAAGTAACGCAAGGTCAATAACCTGCCTTACTATATTATTGGATGAACCATATGCCTCCAGGGTAGTTTTTCTCGCATTCTCAACATCTGAAAGCTCCTTGTGCAGTTTCTCGAGATCATCTTTTTCAAGCTGACTTATTTCATCCGCTTTCTTTTTCTTATGTTCCTTCTCCATAAAGTCGATCTCTTCCTTAATCCTGGTGGCTTCAAGACTGTTTTCCTTCAGCTTGTCTCCCGATTCTTTCTGAAGATCTTCAGAGACCTTTATCACCAGCGGATGGTTAGGATTAACCACAAGATTAAAACTGTCAGGCAGCTCTCCGTAAAAATTCATCCCCCCTCCCATTGCAGACATCTCTTTCATCCTCCGCATAAATTCTGACTGGGTAATAATTACCGGAGCCTCTTTTTCATCAAGTGTCTCAAATACTACATTATAGACTTCCTTTGCTTTTACCCTTACATTGAAGACGCTTTTAAGATCCTCCTGCTGCTCGGGTGACAGCTTCGATTCGCGTGTTTCATCTTTCTGGATAAGCTTGTCAACAACGTCTGAGTCAACCCTTACAAATCTTGTATCCTTTAGCTTTGACTCCAGCTGATTGATCAGATGAACGTCAAGCTGACCATCCAGCAGCAAAACATCGTATCCTTTGTTTTTTGCCTTATCTATATAGGTATACTGATCGGTTTTGTTTGTTGAATAGAGATATATAAGCGTCTTATTTTTATCTGTCTGATTCTCCTTTATGATCTTTTCATACTCTTCAAATGTGAAGTACTTATCATCAGTATTCTTCAAAAGTGCAAATTTGGATGCCTTTTCATAAAATTTCTCTTCGGTCATCATTCCGTACTCTATGAACAGCTTCAGGTTATCCCACTTCTTCTCAAACTCTTCACGGTTATTTTTGAAGATATCGCTGAGCCTGTCGGCAACTTTCTTGGTGATATGGCTCGAGATCTTCTTAACATTTGAATCGCTCTGCAGGTAGCTTCGCGATACGTTAAGAGGAATATCAGGTGAGTCGAGGACGCCGTGTAAAAGCGTAAGAAATTCAGGCACAATTCCTTCAACGGAATCGGTCACAAAAACCTGATTGCAATAGAGCTGATCTTGTTTTTCTGGATCTCAATATTACTCTTTATTTTAGGGAAGTAAAGAATACCGGTCAGCTTGAAGGGGTAGTCAACATTAAGGTGAATATGAAACATCGGTTCATCACCCGACGGATATAGCTCCCTGTAGAATTTAAGGTAATCCTCATCCTTCAGCTCTGACGGCTTAATTGTCCAGGCAGGTTTTGTGTTATTGATTATTTTATCCTTTCCTGTTTCAACACTTTTGCCATCCTTCCATTCAGTCTCTTTTCCGAATGCTATCTCAACAGGCAAGAATTTGCAATACTTTATAAGAAGCTGTTCAATCTTGCTTTCTTCAAGAAACTCTTTTGATTCCTTGTCAATATATAATATTACGTCAGTTCCCCTTGTCTCCTTTTCAACCTCATCAATTGAGAATTCCGGACTTCCGTCGCAGCTCCACTTCACTGCAGGGGATCCATCGATATATGATTTTGAAATAACTTCAACCTTATCGGAGACCATGAATGAAGAATAAAATCCAAGACCGAAATGGCCGATTATTGAGTTGATCTGATCTTTGTATTTATCAAGAAAATCATTTGCACTTGAAAAAGCGATCTGGTTAAGATACTTGTCCACCTCTTCCTTTGTCATGCCGATACCATTATCGGAGACAGTTATTGTCTTCTTCTTTTTATCGACAGTCACCCTTATCGGTGATTCATCTATAACTCCTTTAAAATCTCCGGCCGAAGCCATGGCTTTAAGCTTCTGGGTGGCATCAACAGCATTTGATATAAGCTCACGCAGAAAAATCTCATGATCAGAATACAGGAATTTTTTAATTATCGGGAAAATGTTCTCAGTTGTTACTCCAATCTTTCCGGTTTGCATATAAATAAGTTTTTGTTAAACATTAATGATCTGACCTCCACTTTCAAAAGATGTGCCGTTAGTGAATAACTGACAAATAGTCACATTTTGTCTGAGGACTTCCGGCCATAATTGATAAATTCATTTGTAAGGAGAGTCTGTACCCGGGCGGGGAATTTAATAATTCACTTTTTGCTGTTCCTGGCATCAACATTTATCGAAAGACTCCATACTCCGTTCCTGAAAATGAAGGCATCATATGAATAATCCGGACCATTATATATACGCTCATCACCGTATGAGGGAGGCAATGGCACGAGATGATCAAATATAATGGAGTTATCAGGCCTGAATTTTAATGAGATAACGGCAGAGGAGGAATATTCGAGAACATGTCTGTAATTTATTGAACTGCCGGAATCAAACCATTTCCTTCCGAAAATTATTTTATCCTGCGGTGAAGCTCAGCACATCAATTATCTTCCTGGTCATATGCGGATTGTTGTAGTTGATGCCCAGCAAAACCCAGCACTGCCGTTTTTCCGTAAAGTACGGGCGAATATCATAGTACAGCGCACCAAACCAGTCTGTCTGTGTATAGACCGTGTCGGCGGATATTGGCACATCGTCATAGTTCCGGGTTAAACGATAGATCCTGTTATCATTTCCATCAGGTGATTTCCTGATAAAATAACAGAAATATCTGCCCTGGTTGTTTGAAAGTACAAGATTCCAGGTAATGATTTTAATAAGTGAATCGGACGAGGCAATCTGTCCAAGATACCTGACATTCCTGAAAGTGTTGTTAAAGACCTCTCCGGAGGTTACATAATCTTCAATTATTACTTTTATTGAATCATTTATTCTCAGGCGCACACTGTCTTCCGAAACGGACCGCAGCCTTCCGTAAAGCTTTTCAAGCCTTATGGGTATTGTATCTGCTGATACCTGACTTTTGACTAATCCGGTTGAAACAGATACAACAAGCAGGAGGCTGATAATAATCCTTTTCATGCCTTAATTGCATTTTTTGATGCATCATCCAGCAGATCAAGCATCTGAGTACAGGCCATTGAGATCTCTTCTTCCGAAATTGTCAGCGGCGGAGCCAGTCTGACAGCGCTGTTGCAGAAAAGGAAAAAATCCATTATTAAGCCATATCTGTGAGCATTGGCGACAACGTATTCAACATACTTATGACCTGTTAGCTGAACAGCGAGCATAAGACCCTCTCCCCTTACCTCGGTTATTAGCTGGTGTTTGAGTTTTTGCCTGAACAGTGCCGATTTAGCATTGCACGACCCGGCGAGGTTTTCCTCAATAATTACGCTCAAGGCAGCATCGCCTGCGGCGCAGCAGACCGGATGTCCTCCAAATGTTGTAATATGGCCTAAGGGAGGATCTGAAGACAGCGCTGACATTATCTCACCTGAAGAGATGAAAGCGCCCAGTGGCATGCCACCCCCCAGAGCTTTTGCGAGGAGAATTATATCGGGCGCGACATTATACCTGTCGGCTGCAAACATATACCCGGTACGTCCAAAGCCTGTCTGTATCTCATCGAAGATAAGCAGGGTGCCGGTATCACTGCATTTTTTTCGCAAACTTTCGAGGAAACCCGTATGAGGTACTATTATGCCGGCTTCACCCTGTATCGGTTCGACGATGACGCAGGCAGTTTTTTCATCAATAAGATCAAGTGATTCAAAGTCATTGAAGTCAATCTGATATGTATCGGGCAGCAGCGGTCTGAAAGCATTTCTGTAGGTCTCGCTTCCCTGGATGCTCAGCGCTCCATGAGTGCTTCCATGATAGGCATTTCTGAAGGAAATGATCCTGCTTCTGCCGGTAAATCGTTTTGCAAGCTTCAGTGCACCTTCAACAGCTTCGCTTCCGGAATTTACAAAATAACAGGTATTCAGGGCCGGGGGAAGTATTTCAGCCAGATGGCTGGCATATCTTACCTGCGGACTGAGAACAAGTTCACCATAGACCATCAGGTGGGTATATGAATCTACCTGGTCCTTAATTGCCCCTACGACTTTTGGATGGTTATGGCCGACATTACTTACTGATACACCGGAAATAAGATCGATATATTTTTTGCCGTCAGGACCAAAAAGGAAGACCCCTTTTGCACTATTGATTTCGATCATCAATGGGGCAGGCGAAGTTTGTCCAAGAAATTGGAGGAAAAGCTGTTTATCTGAAAGCATTTGAAAGTGCAGAAGTTACCTGGCCATAACATTTATATCATTCAGGAGAGAATCTCTGAAAGATTTCCCTACGGGGATACTTTTCAGAGAACTGCCTACATTCAGATCAAGAGCATTTTCCTTGATAGCCTGTATCATGCTCTTATTTATGATAAATGACCTGTGCACCCTGATAAATACACCTGAAGGCAACTGGTTTTCAATTGCTTTCATTGTAAAATGAATTGTAAACTTATCATCTTTGGTAGTCAGGGTAACATAATTTTCCAGAGCTTCTATATATATAATATCTCTGAGTTTAAGTTTTACTAGAGATGATCCTTTTTTGATAAAGATCTCCTCATCGCCGCTGTTGGTGACTTCCTTGCGTACGAAGTATCTTATTGTTTTATCAATAGCCTTGCAGAAGCGGCCGTATGAAACAGGTTTCAGGAGGTAGTCGACAACGTTGAAGTCGAAGGCCCTTACTGCAAATTCTTCTGCTGAGGATACTATTATAATATTAGGAGGAAAGTCAAGGCTTCCTATGAAATCAAAGCCGTTCATTTCAGGCATCAGAATATCGAGGATTATAAGGTCGATATCCTTTCTTTTTGTTACCACATCTCTTGCCTCCAGCGAATCGCTGAAAGTTCCGACCAGACTAAGGGAGCTGGATTTATTAACATAACCCTCAAGGATTTTACAGCTCAACTTATCATCATCAACAATTATGCAATTCATGCTATTGTGTTTTGGCAAGTAATTTCGGCTAAAAATAATAAAAAAAAATCAATGCTTTAACAATTACGGGAAAGATAAGATTATTTTGATTCTTCTGCTTAAATATTTCTTGTTATTTGCTTTTTTCCCTTGTAAAATTCAATTAACAAAAAGGGGGAGTCATAATCCTCCCCCTTTGCAATCTCAATCACTTAAGATTAAAGACCTTTGCTCAGTGCGGGAGCTGCTTTAAATTTAACGACTTTTTTAGCAGGAACATTTAATTTTGCGCCTGTACGGGGATTACGAACCACTCTTGCACTTCTTTTTGTTACATTGAAAGTTCCAAGGCCTGGTAACTGGATTCTCTCACCTTTTTTCATTGATTTTCCAAATGCACCAACGAATGCGTTAAGAGCTTTGCCGGCATCTTTAATAGATAGACCTGCATCAGCAGCGATAGCATTTACTAATTCTTTTTTTGTCATAATGCAAAGATTTTAGAGTTAGACCAATCTTACTAATTGAATACAAATTTATTTTTTTTTAATTCATATGCAAATTTATTTTGCCGTTATTCCACAAACAGTGGCACTTTTAGGTTAAAAACGGGCTATTTTCCAATGAAAATCACTTTTCAGCTTGAAAGTCGCAAGAGCCCATAAAAAGGCAATTTGAGCCCATTTTATGAGGAAGAATGTTCATATAGTGTTGATAAAAACTTTAGATAACTGATTATTAGATATTTATCTATTTTTTCGAAAAAAATTCTATAAAATCAAAAAAATATTATCTTTGCGGCGGAGAAATGGCAGAGCGGTCGAATGCGGCGGTCTTGAAAACCGTTGATCTGTTTCCACGGATCCGGGGGTTCGAATCCCTCTTTCTCCGCTGAATACCAAAGCAAAAAAAAGCAAAACCCTGAAAATGCCTCATTTTCAGGGTTTTTTGTTTTTTGCCCTACGCAGAACCTGCAAAAAAAAGCAAAAATCGTGTTTCCCGGGTGAACTATTGGGCACTTTTCTTAAAGAGAAAATGTACACCGAATTTATAATTGAGATTATAATGTATTGTTATGCAGCTTTTTACGTAATGATGATACGATTTTTAAACTTTATCTTTGTAAAATTATGAAAAAAGGGAAACTTTTAAACTCTGTTTCTACATTAGGAAACATAGATTCATGAAAGATGGAAAATATCCTCTATTCATGAGACTGACTATCAATGGTATAAGATGGGATACAGCACTTCAACTTGGTGTCAAAGAGACCAGTTGGGATGCAAAGAAACAACAGGCTAAACCTGACGACAAAGATTCGAAAATTGTCAACGATAAGATAGATAGCCTTTTATACAGGGTTCATAAAGCTAAATTAAGGCTCGATGATGAAGGAAAAGAGGTCACAATTAATCATATAAAGGATCTTCTTTCAGACAGGGAAAAAGAGGCAAAAACAATTCTGACTCTTTTTAAAAAACATAATATGGAGTGCGAACAAAAAAGTTGGTGTCCTTCTCACTCATGCCACCTATGAGAGATATGTTACCTGCTATAATCATGTTGAAGAATTCATTAAACATGAATATAAAAGTAATGACCTCTCAATTTCTGAGATTAACCGTAAGTTTTATGAAGGGTTGGAATTATTCCTGAAAAAAGAAAGAAAATGCGCCCACAACACTGCAGTAAAATATGTGCGTAATTTTAATAAGATAACTCGTATGGCTGTAGAAATGGGCTGGCTTGTAAGAAGTCCATATAAAGATTTAAATTACAGGCTCCAGGAAGTTGATAAACCATATCTGACCAAGGAAGAACTCGAAATAATTTCTGAAAAAGAAATAGCCATGACAAGACTATCAGTTGTAAGAGATATGTTCCTTGTTGGCTGCTATACAGGATTAGCCTTTTCAGACATTAAAGAACTTACCGAAGATGATATTCAGACAGGGGTTGACGGAAAACTGTGGATCATAAAAAACAGGAAGAAAACTGGTATCGTATCAAAAATACCACTTCTTAATGTCCCACAGAGAATCATCGAAAAGTATAAGGACCATCCAAAGTCAGGAAAAGCAGGCTCCCTCCTGCCCATCCCGACTAATCAGAAGATGAATGCCTATCTCAAGGAGATAGCTGACGTGTGTGGCATTAAAAAGCTATTGACGACGCATACAGCCCGAAGGAGCTTTGCAACGACAATAATGCTCCAGAATGGTGTTAGTATGGAAGCTGTATCAAAGATGCTAGGGCATACAAGTCTTTTCATGACCCGCAAATACGCCAAGACGGATGAATATTATATAGCGATGGAAACCCAAAATATCAGGAATCTTTTTCAGTAGAACTCAAAATCAATCCCAATAATCAATTAAAAAATCTAATGACATGAAAGCAGCAATTTATCTCAGAGAACCAATGGACGACGAAAATACCGGCAAAAGGCTGATAGCAAAAGCCAACGAATATGGCTGGGAATATGAAGTTTACTTTGATAAAACCAATAAAAGGAAAACGAGGCCAGCTAAAAGCAGGTTGTTGAAGAAGCTCAGGAACAAAGAGTTTGAGGCTGTTTTAATAGAGGCACTTAATACCTGGGCAAATACATCCACCGAACTGATTCGTGAGATAGCCGAATTATCTGATAAGGGAATGGTGTTTATTTCAGTTTTTGAAAAACTCAGGTTTTCAGGCGGGTTCTCAGATACACAAAACCAAATGCTAAGAGCATTTAACAGGTTTGAACAGAACATGCTGAATGAGAAAGCCAGTCTGGCTATAAAGCGGTCAAAATCGAGGGGTATTAATCCTGGCAGGCCCAGGGGAGCTAAGGATAAAATCAAGCGGAAAAATGACGGATATCTTGTGAGAGAGTCTCTAAAGCGTCAGATGAAACGGGTAGTATAATCGATACATCAAAGATCAATAAATAAGCACAAATAAAGGTTGCGCATACCCATTCTGATTTTTGATTCTGACAGAATCGCAAACTCAGTATGATAAGATTAAGCATTCCTATGACTTTACATGCAGTCAATTTTTATCAGATAAATCTCCATTAAAATTGGCCTCAAACAAGGTCATTACCTCTTTTCGCAGGTAGAAAAATTTTGAACCTCCTAAAGGGTTTGTAAAATGTAGTTTACCACTATCCCTTAAATATTGCAGTGTTCGCTCACTACATTTTAAGATTCTCATTGTTTCTTCTTTGTCAATCCATGGGCTTTGGAATTTTGGATTATTCTGCAGGGTCTCCAGGAGAGTATTAACCTTTTTGGTTAACTCTTCTAACTTCTGAAAAACATTATCATCAATCATGGTCCATAATTTTAGTGATCATGACAGCAAGATTATGCCATTCCAGGTTAATCCGGAAATTTTTGAAAGATGAAATATTTCCGCAACTCGAGCAAAATATTTCCGCAACTGCTTGATTTTTTTTATCACCGTGCAACCTTAGATTGCCGGAATAAAGTCCGGAATGCCGATCAGATGAAGAGATCATAATTTTGACCAGATTCTATTGCCGTGCATAGACTATATTTCAAATACGCTATAGTTTCAGTGGTTTTTTTACCTCAAAAAATTACAGATTCATGGAAATATGATACCAAAAAACCAGATAGGGTATTGTAATGGATTTGGGGATAACAGGTATTAAGTAATCGAACAATATTGATTAACTCCTTGAGATCCCTCTCTTGCGCTCGGGATGACACTGCTTTCTAAGGTGGAAACAGGAGGGAAAAGCGGCGAGCCGATTGAGGTAGTTGGATTACTTTTTTAAATCCTCGTCGGCTCGCCGCTTTTTCCCTCCTCTCATAATTTGATATGTCATTCCGAAAGAATCCACCGCATATAAATCTGAGTCATATTAAAATACCTGATTATAGGTGGATGAATGAGGAATCTCTGGTTCCCAAAACTGACCATATAAGGGTTGTTGATTTTTAAAATACAGAGAATAAAATCCATTGCCCAAGACAATATTTCGATAGAATAAAACTGACTACTAAAAGCCAAGTTTAAATACCCGCGATTACCGTTGCGGAAAAGAACCAATTACCCTGGATACATATCGTCAAACAGTATTTGCCATTTCTTGCCGATAATCCTAAACCATACAGATACAAAAAACTAAAGGGTGTGTGATCTTCCATGTTATTCACCTGCAGGAAAAATATCACCCAATAAGAGTCCTCACCCGATAGCGAATTTATCAAGATTCTTACTTTTCAATAATTCCCATATATATAAAGCATTTATCATTTTCAAAAAAACAAAATTGAATGTAAACAGGGGAGGTGCAAAATCCCTGACAACTGATTATTAGTTATTTGCAAAAAGCTCTTGCCTATAGGACAGATTATTTGGGGAGGATTATTTGCTTTTACAATGGAGTATTATTTGCTGCAACTAATTATATATCAGCATATTTAATAAGAAATGAATCATATAGTATATTTGTCAAGGGATATTTTTTTGCTGCCAATCAAACCAGGATCCCAAACAATCCTGGTATGTAAAATCAAGACTAATTTCAGGCAAGATATTCCGATGGGTTGAACTGAGCAAAAATGACTCAAAGAAAATACTAATTGCATCTCACTATTACGAGATCAGCCCCTACTCTATCCTCTCATTTATGGAGAAATTTATTTCAGGTGAACTAATCGGGGCTGGATAAGATAAAA
>JADKBK010000025.1 GCA_016715075.1 Bacteroidales bacterium | reverse complement strand
TCACCGGTTTCACTCAACCACTAATATGTATAAACCAGAATCCTGTTGCCACATTTGAAACTTTAATCCTTAACCCTAATCCAAATATAAATGGGATTCTTAAAGGGACCCAGTGGACTCTTGACTGGGGTGATGGAACGACAGTTACTTATACTTCAACAGCCGATAATGATCTCCCTCCTGTTGCCTTACGTACGCATACCTATTCGACTGTTACAACATGTAACTATGTCTTCTCCAATTCGATCCGAAACCCCTGCGGGCAGACGCGGGCGGTTCAGTATATAGCCGTGGTGCACGGAAGGGATATCCCTTCCGACGGGGATGGTGTGCTCAGAATTGTCGATAATGCCTCCGGATCGGCTACGATAAATGTCTGCGAAGGGATTCAGTCAATAATTACACTGAGGGATAACAGTACCTGGAACTGCCAGAATCCAACACTCCCCGGCGGACTTACTCCCGTTCCAAATACTGACCCGAGAAATATAGAGTGGTTATACGGACGTGATCCATTGGGAGCTATCACAAATACGATAACCGGCAATGTTGCCATTGCAACCCTTGGCAATGCACCGCAGGCCAGCGGCAGGCTTTCCCCGATACCCGCACCTAATACACTCAGCCAGGCAATCACAATTCCTGCAACCTGTGTGGCAGGCCAGTATTTCAGGGTTTATCTGAAGAACTGGAATAAATGCAACTGGGCCGATCCCGATCATGTGAACACTTTTGTCGATATAAATGTAGTTGCCGCCCCACCTATTCCAACCGCAGCCAGCCGTACTGTATGCTTCGGCGCTAACAGGACTTTAACGGTAACAAGTCCGGTTGTTGGAACTATAAGCTGGTATGCGGAAGCAGGCTTAACAACACTTCTCGGAACAGGAGCAACCTTTACACCGGCACAGACTGCTGTAGGCAGTTATAATTTCTGGGCTGTAGACAGGGCCACCACGGGTCTTCTTTGCCAGGGACCTGCCAGGATGGTCAATCTTACAATCAATCCACTTCCCAACAAGCCAACTATTACATACACAGGCAACCTCGAATTCTGCTTTGACGGTACAACATCAGTTATCCTTCAGGCAAACGTTGTGACCCCGCCTGCAGTAACATCATATCAGTGGTATAAAAACGGGGCTGCTCTTGGCGGAGCAACTTCAAGCACTCTTACATTAAACCAGGGTTCACAAACCGGAACATATACTGTAAGCGCATTCGGAGCCAATCCTACTAATTGTGAAGGACCTGTTTCGAATCCTGTGTCAGTAATTATTCACTCCCTCTCCAATCTTACAAACCCTGTTCCCGTGGCTGTCTGCCAGAACGGATCTGCCGTTTTCACGGCTTCAACAACTGACCTTGTTCAGAACTGGCAATGGGAAGTAAGCACAAACGGGGGAGCCTCCTTCAGCACAGTAGGTAATGGTCCTCCATATTCAGGATTCACTTCAAATACTCTCACAATATCTCCGGCCGATGTTTCGCTTAATGGCAACTATTACAGGGTTGAGATTAAGACTCCTCCGGGTCAGGGTGGATGTCCTTTTAAATCAGGGTCAGCTCTTCTGACAGTAAATCCAAACGCAGCTATTGCGCTCACATCCGGTGCAGGTACCAATATTCAGTCACCCTGTATAAACTCGCCGATTACTAACATCACCTATCTGGTCACCGGAGGGGGTACGGGAGCAGGAGTTGCGGGATTACCTGCCGGAGTCACCGGGTCCTTTTCAGGAGGAGTGTTTACAATCAGTGGTACACCGACTGCCACCGGCACCTTTAATTACACTGTAACCACAACAGGTACCTGTACACAGGCTACTGCAACCGGAACACTGACTGTCAGGCCCAATAACACGATTACCCTTACATCGGCTGCAGCTACGGAGAACCAGAACAGATGTATCAATACTGCCATAACAAATATCCGGTATACCACAACCGGAGCCACCGGCGCAACCTTCAGCGGCCTGCCGGCAGGAGTAAGCGGCAGCTGGGCAGCCAATGTCATTAATATCAATGGAACACCAACTGCAGCAGGTACATTCAATTATACTGTTACTTTAACCGGAGGTTGCGGGAATATAACCAGATCCGGTGTTATAACTGTCAGGCCTAATAACACCATTACCCTTACCTCTGCAGCAGGAACAGACAGCCAGACCAGATGTATCAGTACCGCGATCACAAATATTACCTATTCGACAACAGGCGCTACAGGCGCCACCTTTGCCGGATTACCGGCAGGAGTTACAGGTGGCTGGGCGGCTAATGTTGTAACTATAAGCGGCACACCGACAGCATCCGGTACTTTTAATTATACTATTACCCTGACCGGAGGATGCGGCACCGTTACCAGGACCGGGACCATAACTGTGACTCCGAATAACACCATTACCCTTACCTCGGCAGCAGGGACAGACAATCAGACAATATGTATTAATACTTTACTTACAAATATAACATACTCAACCACGGGAGCCACCGGCGCTACTTTTGCAGGCCTACCTGCAGGGGTGTCAGGCAGCTGGGCAGCAAATGCCATAACAATTAGCGGTACACCTACTGCTTCGGGTACCTTCAACTATACAATAACCCTTACTGGTGGCTGCGGCACAATTACAAGGACCGGAACCATAAGAGTCAGTGCAAATAACACTATCACACTCACCTCTGCTGCCGGAACAGACAGCCAGATCAGGTGTATAAATACGGCTATTACCAACATTACCTATTCAACCACCGGAGCAACAGGAGCCACGTTTGCCGGACTGCCGGCCGGGGTCTCAGGCGCCTGGCTGGCTAATGTCATTACAATCAGCGGAACACCCACCGCCTCAGGTCCTTTCAACTATACAATAACACTCACAGGCGGCTGCGGAACTGTCACAAGGACGGGTTCAATTACAGTTAATCCGGCAGCTACTGTTAATGCCGGCCCCGACCAGTCGGTATGTGCACTCGGGACAGCCACTCTTGGAGGAGCTGTTGGAGGGAGTGCCGGATCAGGATCGTGGTCTGGTGGTACTGGTACATATGCCCCGAGCAACCTTGTCCTTAACCCTGTCTATACTCCAAGTGCGGCTGAAAGACTCGCACATACTGTTACACTCACTTTGACCTCCAATGATCCTGCCGGTCCTTGCAATGCAGTTACCGATCAGATAACGATAAGCATTGGCGCCTCACTTAATTCCGCAACACTTACAGGGAGCGGGGATGCCTGTTTCGGATCTACCAGCACATTAACTTCGGTTATGACAGGTGGCGCTCCTCCCTATACAATCAACTATACAAGGAACGGAGTGGCCCAGCCTGCAATTACACCTTATACCAGCGGTAATCCATTCAGTCTTGGTGTACTTCCCGTAGGAACATATAATTACCAGATAACTTCCGTTACTGACCCTTGTGGTAATTCAGTCCCTCCGGCCGGTCTCCCCCCGGTATATACAATCCGGATTTATCCGATACCTGATATCTCAGGAACGGCGCCTGCATCCCAGACAATATGCAGTAATGGCACAGCATCCCTGACTCTAAACTCGACTGTCAATAATACAATCTTCACATATACTGTTTCCTCTCTCCCCGCAGCCGGTTACAGCTGGACTGCCGGAAGAGATCCAATCGCTGGATCTTTAACCGATGGTGACGGGAATGGCACGGAGACACTTACACGTCAGTTGCAGCATAACTATTCGTCAGCTGTAACGGTTACTTACAGTATTACTCCGACCGGACCTGGTGCAACTGCCTGTCCGGGAACAGCAATAACAAGAACTGTTATTGTTAATCCTGTAGCAGCTGTGACAAACATGAGCACAACAACCTGCGGTGGTACTGCCTTCTCAGTCACACCTGTCAATGTCACCAACGGCGTTGTACCAGCCGGTACAACTTACAGCTGGGGATTACCGGTTGTAACAGGCGGACTCACCGGCGGAGCTGTGGGAGCAGGAGCTGCAGCTATAACTGGCACACTTGGAAATCCGACAAACATTACCCAGACAGCTACCTATACCGTTACACCTCTGTCCGGAACCTGTACCGGAGCAACTTTTACTGTTACTGTTAACGTTGATCCAACTCCTGCCATTACTAATATGACTGGAGCTGCCTGCAGTGGAGCAGCATTTTCGTTCACACCTGCCAATATAACCAACGGGATCGTACCGGCAGGGACAACTTACAGCTGGGCTCTGCCAGTGGTAACCGGCGGAATAACAGGAGGAGCCACAGGTATAAATGCCGCCGGGTTAACCGGGACACTTACCAATCCTACCAATATACCTCAGACAGCTACTTATACACTATTACCCAGAGCAGGAACATGCACAGGGGCAACCTTCACAATTACTGTAACTGTCAATCCGAGAGCCACAATTGCGAACAAAACAGCCACAATCTGCAGCGGAGCAGCTTTCAGTATTACACCGGTCCATGGCGGGGCAGAGATAGTCCCCGGCGGAACGACATACACCTGGACAGCTCCTGTTCTTGCACCTGCAGCATCAATCACCGGAGGCAGCGCACAGGGCACCGGTCAGGCAAGCATCAGCCAGACACTTACCAACACGACCAATGCAGTTGCAACGGCAACATATACAGTGACGCCGATGTCGGGAACCTGTGCAGGAGCAACCTTTACGGTGACTGTCACAGTCAATCCGAGAGCAACAATTGCAAATAAAACTGCCACTATCTGCAGCGGAGCGGCTTTCAGTATTACACCGGTCAATGGCGGGGCAGAGATAGTCCCCGGCGGAACGACATACACATGGACAGCTCCCGTTCTTGCACCTGCAGCATCCATCACAGGAGGCAGCGCCCAGGGCACAGGTCAGGCAAGCATCAGCCAGACACTTACCAATATTACCAATGCAGTTGCAACGGCAACATATACAGTGACGCCGATGTCGGGAACCTGTGCAGGAGCGACCTTTACGGTGACCGTCACAGTAAATCCGAGAGCAACAATTGCAAAACTGCCACTATATGCAGTGGTGCAGCTTTCAGTATTACACCGGTCAATGGCGGGGCAGAGATAGTCCCCGGCGGAACGACATACACCTGGACAGCACCTGTACTTGCACCGGCAGCATCAATAACAGGAGGCAGCGCCCAGGGCACCGGTCAGGCAAGCATCAGCCAGACACTTACCAACACGACCAATGCAGTTGCAACGGCAACATATACAGTGACGCCGATGTCGGGAACCTGTGCAGGAGCAACCTTTACAGTGACTGTCACAGTCAATCCGAGAGCAACAATTGCAAATAAAACTGCCACAATCTGCAGCGGAGCGGCTTTCAGTATTACACCGGTCAATGGCGGGGCAGAGATAGTGCCCGGCGGAACGACATACACCTGGACAGCTCCTGTACTTGCACCTGCAGCCTCAATAACAGGAGGCAGCGCCCAGGGCACCGGTCAGGCCAGTATCAGCCAGACACTTACCAACACGACCAATGCAGTTGCAACGGCAACATATACAGTGACGCCGATGTCGGGAACCTGTGCAGGAGCGACCTTTACGGTGACTGTCACAGTCAATCCGAGAGCAACAATTGCAAATAAACTGCCACAATCTGCAGCGGAGCGGCTTTCACTATTACACCGGTCAATGGCGGGGCAGAGATAGTCCCTGGCGGAACGACATACACCTGGACAGCACCGGTACTTGCACCTGCAGCCTCAATAACCGGAGGCAGCGCCCAGGGCACGGGTCAGGCAAGCATCAGCCAGACACTCACGAATACGACCAATGCAGTTGCAACGGCAACATATACAGTGACGCCGATGTCGGGAACCTGTGCAGGAGCGACCTTTACGGTGACCGTCACAGTAAATCCGAGAGCAACAATTGCAAATAAAACTGCCACTATCTGCAGCGGAGCGGCTTTCACTATTACACCGGTCAATGGCGGGGCAGAGATAGTCCCCGGCGGAACGACATACACATGGACAGCTCCTGTTCTTGCACCTGCAGCATCCATCAAGGCGAGCGCCAGGGCCCAGGTCAGGCAAGCATCAGCCAGACCTTACCAACGACCTGTGCAGGAGCAACATTTACAGTTACGGTGACCGTTAATCCGAATGCCACAATAGCCAATAAGACAGCCACAATCTGCAGCGGAGCGGCTTTCAGTATTACACCGGTCAATGGCGGGGCAGAGATAGTCCCCGGCGGAACGACATACACCTGGACAGCACCTGTACTTGCACCTGCAGCCTCAATAACAGGAGGCAGCGCCCAGGGCACAGGTCAGGCAAGCATCAGCCAGACACTTACCAACACAACCAATGCAGTTGCAACGGCAACATATACAGTGACGCCGATGTCGGGAACCTGTGCAGGAGCGACCTTCACGGTGACTGTCACAGTAAATCCGAGAGCCACAATTGCAAATAAAACTGCCACTATATGCAGTGGAGCGGCTTTCACTATTACACCGGTCAATGGCGGGGCAGAGATAGTCCCCGGCGGAACGACATACACCTGGACAGCTCCCGTTCTTGCACCTGCAGCATCCATAACAGGCGGCAGCGCCCAGGGCACCGGTCAGGCAAGCATCAGCCAGACACTTACCAACACAACCAATGCAGTTGCAACGCCACATACGGTAACCCCCAACATCGGGGACCTGTGCAGGAGCAACATTTACAGTTACGGTGACTGTTAATCCGAATGCCACAATAGCCAATAAGACAGCCACAATCTGCAGCGGAGCGGCTTTCAGTATTACACCGGTCAATGGCGGGGCAGAGATAGTGCCCGGCGGAACGACATACACCTGGACAGCTCCTGTTCTCGCACCTGCAGCATCCATAACCGGAGGCAGCGCCCAGGGCAACAGGTCAGGCCATCAGCCAGACACTTACCAACACAACCAATGCAGTTGCAACGGCAACATATACAGTGACGCCGATGTCGGGAACCTGTGCAGGAGCACCTTTACCGTGACTGTCACAGTCAATCCGAGAGCAACAATTGCAAATAAAACTGCCACTATCTGCAGCGGAGCGGCTTTCAGTATTACACCGGTCAATGGCGGGGCAGAGATAGTCCCCGGCGGAACGACATACACCTGGACAGCACCTGTACTTGCACCGGCAGCATCAATCACAGGAGGCAGCGCTCAGGGCACAGGTCAGGCAAGCATCAGCCAGACACTCACGAACACGACCAATGGAGTTGCAACAGCAACCTATACTGTGACCCCGATGTCGGGAACGTGTGCAGGAGCAACTTTCACTGTAACTGTAACTGTTAATCCGGCAGCTGTAATTGCAAATAAAACTGCAGCTATCTGCAGCAGTAATGCCTTTAGTATAACACCCGTCAATGGAGGTGCGGAAATTGTTCCGCCGGCTACTACTTATACCTGGATTGCACCGGTAATTGCACCGGCAGCATCAATCACCGGAGGCAGCGCCCAGGGCACCGGTCAGGCCAGCATCAGCCAGACACTCACCAATACCACAAATGCTGTCGCAACGGCTACATATACAGTAACGCCGACTACAGGCACCTGCACTGGTACCCCATTCACGATAACTGTCACTGTTAATCCGGTTGCGACGATCTCAAATAAAACTACCACAATCTGCAGCGCAACCCTCTTCACAGTAACACCTGTTAACGGTGGTGCTGAAATTGTTCCGGGAGGAACGCTTTACACCTGGACAGCGCCGGTCCTCGCACCTGCAGGATCCATTACAGGAGGCAGCCTGCAGGCAGTTGGCCAGTCAAACATAAGCCAGACACTTACAAACACCACAACAGCTCCGGCAACAGCTACCTATACCGTTACACCTTTATCCGGAGCCTGTTCAGGAGCAACCTTCACAGTTACTGTTACAGTAAACCCGTTAGGTCAGGTAGATCAGCCTGTTAATCAGATAGTTTGCAATAATACAAATACAGCAGCGATAATCTATACCACGCTGAACACTATAGGTGCTACAACCTATTCATGGACCAACTCGGCTGCCGGTATTGGTCTTCCGGCAAGCGGAACGGGAAATATTGCTGCATTCACCGCAGTAAACCCCGGCACAGCTCCTGTTGTGGCTACTATAATCGTGACACCAACTTTCACATGGAATGCAGTTGGCTGTGCAGGTTCAACAAAAACCTTCACTATAACCGTCAACCCGACTCCGTCACTGTCATCTACCCTCACACCCCCGGATGTCTGCAGCAACACTCCTTTCAGCTATGCTCCAACAAGTCTGACAGCCTTAACGACATTTAACTGGATAAGGGCAAGTGTACCGGGTATTACTCCGGCCGGTCCGACTTCAGGGACTAACAATCCGAACGAGACTTTAAGGAACGTTACAAATGCACCTATTGCTGTTACATATCAGTACACTCTTGCTGCTAACAGCTGCAGCAATATTCAGAATGTTGTTGTAAACATTAAACCCGAGCCGGTAATAACTGCCGGGCAGAATACGGCTGCCTGTTCAGGCAATGCGCTGGATTATCAGATACTGATGAATAATTTTGTCAATCCCGGTGCAAATGTGACTTTCACCTGGCCGGCGCCTGTGCTTAATCCGGTCAATGCCAGTTTCACTGGCGGGTCAGCCAGAGGATCTGCTTCAGCCGCTAACATTACCGATACCTTCCTGAACACCATGGGTAGCCTGGGAACGGCAACCTATACCGTAACACCATATATAGACGGCTGTGCAGGAACACCGGTCGCGATAATTGTAACTGTTGGTTCAGAACCGGTTCTCGATCCGGCATTGGATGCATTTGCCTGCAGTAATTCTCCGATAGGACTAATACTGAAGGAGGCAGCAGGAAGTGTTATTCCTACCTATTATAACATCATAAGCAAATCAGTATCTGCCGGTCTTACTGATGCCGGAAACGCAGCGCTGCCAAATGCAACAGCTCCTGCAAATTATCTGTCAACAGATCATTATACCAATACAACTGGAGTTAACAGGACTGTCACATACCGTGTTCAGCCAATACTGGCTCCGAACTGTATCGGGGCTGCGGTTGATGTGGTTATTACAATCCGTCCGCAACCGGTTATCATGCCTGCTCAGATAAAAACTGTCTGCAGCGGGGTTGCAATAGGAAAAGAGATCGTTCTGGTTCCTGCCAATACACCGGCAGGTACACTGTTCAACTGGCCGGTACCTGTAATTTCTGATGCTTCCTCACAGGGAACTGCCGGCGCCAATGTGGCTGCGGATCCCCTGGGAACCATTCATATTAACGACGCCATTAATAATTATTCAGCAGCCCCGATTACAGCTACATATACAATCACACCAGTCAGTTCATTCGGATGTACAGGAACAGCCACTACTGCCGTTTTCACAATTAATCCGGAACCAATCCCGCAGCCAATTTCAGGTCGCGATAAGATCTGTGTAACTGATAAGAATGTTGTTTACAATGTCACTGCAGTAAGTGGTTCAACCTTCCACTGGACTGTAGATGCTGCTGTTGGAACCAAGACATTTGACTTTAATTCAAACGCGATACTTATTGATGCTGCCGCTGTTGCTGGTTCTGGTAACATAATAGTTTATGAGACCAACTCCTACACCTGCAGCGGAGATCTCTTCAACATTGGCGGTCCAGGTTTATTCTGTTCCTGCTCCTGAAAATGTCAGTGGACCGGCTGTGGTCTGTGCGAACAGTACACAGGTCTATAGTGTGACAAACAGGGTTGGTTCGGTCTACAGCTGGACAATTCCCGGAGGAACAGCAATAGTAGGTGATCCCTCTGCCAGTTCAATAACACTGATCTTTGCCAATGTGGGCGGAACAATCTCTGTTCGGGAAACCAATGCGGCTGGCTGTATCACCAATCATAACCCTTTTGCAGTTACAGTCAATCCTCTTCCTACAGCAACAATATCAGGAGGAGCCACTATATGCGACGGCGCTTCAAGAAACCTGAATGTGGACTTTACCGGAACAGGGCCATACAGTTTCACCTATGCCCTGAATGGTATTCCGCAGGCTCCAATAAATACTGCTGCAGATCCTTACACCCTGAATGTTACTCTTGCCGGGACTTATACAATAGTGAATGTTTCTGATGCAAATTGTACCAATACTGGAACGGGAACCACAACAGTATCATATTTCCCGAAACCAACAGGTACAATAAGCGGGACGTCAGAGATGTGCAGGGGTGCTTCCACCACCCTCACCGCTACCTTTACGGGTACTCCTCCGTACACATTTACATATACCGATGGGACAACACCGGTCACAGTTATTGCACACCCGACAGGTGTTTATACAGTATCTGTTTCACCACTTGTAAATACAACATACACACTGACTTCACTGACCGATGGAAATTCCTGTACCGGAGTATTATCCGGATCAGCAGTTATAAGTATTAATCTTCCTCCGGTACTTACTCTGAGCGGAACAAACCTGATCTGTTACAATGTAAACACAGGCGCAGTTAATATGACAATAACTGCCGGCACGGCTCCTTTCGGAATCTCCTGGACAGGTCCCGATTCATTTACAGCGACAACGGAAGATATTGGCAGTCTTAGTGCCGGTTATTATGCAGTTAATGTTCTCGATACAAAAGGTTGCACTTCATCAGCAAATATTACGCTTACCCAGCCACCCGTTCTGAATGGTTCTGCTGCGGGAACAAATATCACCTGCTTCGGGGCTTCCGACGGAACAATCACTATATCGGGTGCTGTGGGTGGTGCAGGTACTCATGAATTCTCAGTAAGCGGAGGTGGATCATGGCAGGCATCACCAAATTTCACAGGACTGGCCCCTGGTACATACAATGTCATTATGAGGGATGCCACTAATCCGACATGTATGCTTACCCTGAATGGTGCACTTCTGATAACCCAGCCGGCAGTTCTGAATGCAACTGTCGTGAGTACAGATGTAAATTGTTTTGGAGCAAACAACGGATCGATAGTGATATCGTCGCCCACCGGAGGTTATGGAACCTACGGATATTCAATAAATGGCGGTACAACATGGCAGGGATCAGGCAACTTTACCAATCTGGTTCCGGGTAACTATAATGTCAGGATAAGAGATGCAGTCAATACTGCATGCGATATCCCTCTTACATCACTAACAATCGCCCAGCCGGTAATTCTTTCTGCAACTGTTAATAGTACAAATATCTCCTGCTTTGGCTCAACAGACGGTTCTATAACAGTCTCTGCCGCTGCAGGCGGACATGGAACATATGAATACAGTATTAACGGAGGCGGATCATGGCAGAATACAGGAAGCTTTATAAATCTTGCACCCGGAACTTACAATGTCCAGATACGTGATGCCGCATACACAGGATGCTATATTGTACTGAATAACGCTCTTATTGTATCACAGCCTGCAGTTCTTGCTGCATCTGTTGCATCAACGAATATAACCTGCAATGGGGCCAATGACGGGATAATTAGTATCACCGCCCCGACAGGAGGTTATGGGACTTACGAATACACCATTGACGGCGGTACTGTCTGGCAGGGCGCAGGGTTGTTTAACGCACTTGTGCCCGGGACATATGATGTCCGGATCAGGGATGCTGCACATACGGCCTGTGAAATAATTCTAAATGCCGGTCTTCAGATCACCCAGCCAGCAGCACTTTCAGGCTTGGTTATAGATACTGATGTTACCTGTTTCGGCGCCAATGATGGAGTAATCAATATTAACAATTCAGCCGGAGGGTACGGGACTTATCAGTACACCATCAATGGCGGAGCGGCATGGCAGGATTCACCAACATTCTCAGGACTCACACCAGCAACATATGATGTCAGGATGAGAGACAGAGCTCATATCGGATGCTTTATCACGCTTGACGCTGCTGTGGTGATCTCTGAGCCAGCTGTTCTGAATGCAGCTGTTGCTTCAACCAATGTTACATGCTTCAGCGCAGGTGATGGTACAATTACAATATCGTCTCCTACAGGAGGTTATGGAAGTTATAGTTACAGTATCAATGGCGGAACATCATGGCAGGGATCAGGCAACTTTACCAATCTTGTACCCGGGACATATAATATCAGGATCCGTGATGCAGCTCATACCGGTTGTATCATTGCCCTAAATCCGGCTGTAGTTATCACACAGCCTGCAGTTCTGTCGGCATCACTGGTGAGAACAAATGTAACATGCAACGGTGCTGCGGATGGTACAATAACAATTAACGGAGCAGCCGGCGGCTACGGAACATATGAATATACCATCAATGGAGGCTCGACATGGCAGGTATCAAACAGCTTCACCGGACTGATTCCGGGATTCTATAATGTGCGGATAAGGGATGCAGCCAATCCTTCATGTATTATTACGGTTAACGGGTCAGTAAATGTTACTGAACCAGCTGTTCTAAGCGCAAATGTTGCCAGGACAAATATTACCTGTAACGGAGCAGCAAACGGTACTATTACTATAACTTCTCCTTCGGGTGGATATGGAACCTACCAGTACAGTATCAACGGAGGAGGCTCATGGCAGGCATCAGGATCATTTGCCGGGCTTACACCAGGAAATTATAATGTCCAGATCCGTGATGCAGCCCAGACTGCCTGTGTCATTACGCTGAATGCTGCATTGCCCATTACCGAACCGGCAGTTCTTGCAGCAACGGTGACACCGACAAACGTCTCCTGCTTCGGGGCAAATAATGGTATAATTGCTATTACCGGAGCAACGGGCGGATACGGGACATATGAATACAGTATCAATGGAGGCACGACATGGAGCGGACTTGGAAACTTTACCAATCTTTCGCCTGCAACATATAATGTAAGGATCAGGGATGCTGCCAACACCGCATGCGTGATTACTCTTAACGGAGCATTGGTTATCACCCAGCCGGCGGTTCTTTCGGCTGTGGTTGCCAGAACCAATATTACCTGCTTCGGAGCCGGTGACGGTACAATAACAATTTCGTCACCAGCAGGCGGCTATGGGACTTATGAATACAGCATAAACGGAGGCGGATCATGGCAGGCTTCCGGCAGCTTCACCGATCAGGGTCCGGGCAATTACAATGTACAGATAAGAGATGCTGCACATACTTCATGTGTGATAGTTCTGAACAATGCACTGCAGATTACTCAATCGGCAATCCTCAATGCTGCTGTGACTCCGACTAATGTATCCTGCAACGGATCAAATGACGGGATCATAAGTATTACTTCCCCGACAGGTGGATACGGGACTTATGAGTACTCAATTGATGGTGGTACAGGGTGGCAGGGAACAGGAGTTTTCAACGGACTGGCACCGGCTACCTATGACGTAAGGATAAGGGATGCTGCCCATACCGGATGCGTGATCGTACTCAATAATGCACTGACCATTAGCGAACCGGCTGTTCTGAGCGCAAATGTCAATTCGGCTAATGTAACCTGCTTTGGAGCAAATAACGGTACAATAACTATAAATAACCCTGCAGGCGGTTACGGGACCTATGATTACAGCAGGGATGGAGGTACTACATGGCAGGCAACAGGGATCTTCACTAATCTGATACCGGGTTCCTATGAGTAAGGATAAGAGACAGGGCTCATCCTGCCTGTGTCATTATTCTTAATCCTGCCCTGGTGATAACGCAGCCGGCTGTTCTCTCCGGTACTGTTACACCGGCCAATGTGACCTGCTTCGGCGCCAATAACGGAACTATAACCATATCCAATCCTCTGGGTGGTTACGGCACCTATGGTTATTCTGTCAATGGAGGAACAACATGGCAGAGTTCAGGGATCTTCAGCGGTCTTGCACCGGCAACATATAATGTACAGATAAGAGATGCCTCATACCCGGCCTGTGAAATAATACTAAATGCAGCACTTGTGATTACCCAGCCTGCTGTACTTTCTGCTGCAACAGCCAGTACCAATGTCACATGCAACAGCGCCAACGACGGTACAATAACAATTTCGGCACCTGCCGGAGGGTATGGCACTTATGAGTATACAATTAACGGCGGAGGATCATGGCAGGCTTCTGGCAGCTTCACAGCGCTGACTCCGGGATTTTATAATGTCCAGATACGTGATGCGGCAAATACAGGTTGCGTCATAACTCTCAATAGTTCTCTCAGGATAACTGAACCCAACACCTTATCAGCAAATATTGCCAGCACAAATGTGACATGTAATGGTGCTGGTGATGGAACGATAACAATCTCTTCCCCCTCAGGCGGCTATGGTACATACCAGTACAGCATTAACGGAGGAGGCGGATGGCAGGCCTCAGGAAGCTTTACCGGCCTTGCACCTGCAACATATAACGTTCAGATCCGTGATGCTGCTCACACAGGTTGTATCATAGTTCTTAATTCGGCTCTGATCATCACACAGCCTGCCGTACTAAGCGCTTCCATAACACCGGCAAATGTAACCTGTAATGGCGCCAATGACGGAATAATAAGCATTACCGCTCCTGCAGGCGGATATGGTTCATACCAGTATACCATTAACGGAGGAACCACATGGTCAGGATCAGGCAACTTCACCAATCTGGCCCCTGCTACCTACAATGTTCAGATACGTGATGCAGCCAATACGGCCTGTGTTATTATCCTGAACGCAGCCCTGACGATTACCCAGCCGGCAGTTCTGTCAGCTACATTAGCGAAAACTGATGTGACATGCTTCGGCGGAAGTGACGGGACTATAACCATCAGCTCACCTGCCGGCGGTTACGGAACATATGAATACAGTGTCAACGGAGGAGGATCATGGCAGGCTTCGGGCAACTTTACAGCGCTTGTTCCCGGTAACTATAATGTCAGAATAAGGGATGCAGCGCATTTTGGTTGTGTTATAATCCTTAACAACTCCCTTGCAATCACACAGCCTGCAATCCTGAATGCTGTTGTTACACCAACAAATGTCACCTGCAACGGCGCCAATGACGGGATCATAAATATAACAGCTCCTGCAGGCGGATACGGTACTTATCAATATTCCATTGATGGCGGTACCGGATGGCAGGCTTCAGGATTGTTTAACGGACTGATACCCGGATCCTATGACGTCAGGATCAGGGATGCCGCTCATACAGCATGTGAGATTATTCTTAACAGTGCGCTTGCGATAACAGAGCCTACCATCCTCTCTGCAACCGTTTCATCAACGAATATCTCATGCTTCGGCGCCAATAACGGAACGATAACTGTTACAAATCCTCAGGGCGGTTACGGGACCTATGATTACAGCAGGGATGGAGGAGTTACATGGCAGGCAACAGGTACATTCACAAACCTGATTCCCGGTTCATATGATGTAAGGATAAGAGACAGGGCGCATATTGCCTGTGTCATCATCCTTAATCCTGCCCTGGTGATTACCCAGCCGGCAATACTGTCAGGAACTGTAGCGTCGACGAATGTAACCTGTTTCGGAGCAAATAACGGGACAATAACGATAACCAATCCTCTTGGAGGTTATGGAACCTACAGCTATTCGATTAACGGAGGTACCTCCTGGCAGAGCTCCGGAAGCTTTACCGGACTTGTACCTTCTACTTATAATGTAAGGATAAGAGATGCGGCAAACATCACATGTGAGATTGTTCTGAATGCTGCCGTGATTATTACGCAGCCTCCTGTTCTTTCGGCAACTGTGGCGAGTACCAATGTCACCTGCTATGGTGCAGGGGATGGTACTATAACAATAACCAATCCTCTTGGCGGTTATGGAACCTATGAATATTCTGTTAATGGAGGTTCAACCTGGCAGGCATCGGGCAGTTTCACAGCCCTGACTCCGGGATTTTATAATGTTCAGATCCGCGATGCAGCCAACATCGGATGCATCATTATACTTAACGGATCGCTGAGAATAACTGAACCACCTGTTCTTGCGGCTATGGTGTCATCTGCCAATGTCAGCTGCAACGGAAGCAATGATGGTACGATTACAATCTTCGGTGCAACAGGAGGATATGGCACCTATGAATACAGTATAAGCGGTGGCGGTTCGTGGCAGGCTTCAGGCAGCTTCAGCGCTTTGTCTCCGGGAACCTATAACGTTCAGATCCGTGATGCAGCACATACAGGATGCGTGATAGTGCTTAATGCTGCGCTTGTGATCACTCAGCCGGCAGTCCTAAGTGCTACCGTTACTCCAACAATGGTGACCTGTTTCAATGCCGCCAATGGTATTATAACAATTACAAATCCGACAGGTGGTTACGGTACATATCAGTTCAGCATAAACGGCGGAACAACATGGCAGGGATCAGGCACATTTAATAATCTTGCACCGGGATCATATAATGTAAGAATAAGAGATGCAGCCAACACCGGTTGTGTAATAATCCTCAATCCTGCATTGTCAATAACACAGCCTGCAGTTCTTTCTGCAACAATTGCAAGCACCAATGTGTCATGCTTTGGCGGGAATGATGGCACAATAACCATCTCCGGTGCTGCCGGCGGTTATGGCACTTACGAATACAGCATCAACGGAGGAGGCTCATGGCAGGCCTCAGGCACCTTTGCAGCTCTTACAAACGGGACATACAATATTCTGATCAGGGATGCGGCTCATATCGGATGTGTAATTGTACTTAACAGTGCATACTCCATTACCCAGCCCGGACTGCTATCAGCTACAGTCTCCAAAACAGATGTCTCCTGCAATGGGGCGAACGATGGAACTATTTCCATAACAGCCCCGTCAGGTGGCTATGGAACTTATGAATATTCGATAAACGGAGGGACATCATGGCAGCCATCCGGAAATTACACAAATATTATTCCGGGCACCTATGATATAAGGATCCGCGATGCGGCACATACCGCATGTTCAGTGATGCTATATCCAAATCTGGTGATCACGGAACCAGTATTACTTGCATTGACATCCACAGGGAACATAGCACTGAACTGTTTCGGTGATAACAGCGGAACAGGAACATTCTATGCCTCAGGAGGAACCATGCCGTATACCTTTACCGTTATCACCAATACGGCAGGGGCGACAATATCATTCCCGGGATTCAATTCCCAGACCTTCTTTGGTGCAGGTGCCGGAACAGTTACTGTTTTAGTTACCGATCAGAAAGGATGTTCGGCCCAGGCATCAATTATCATCACTCAGCCTGCGCTTCTGACACCGGGTACAATTGCAGCCGGTCAGGTGATCTGCAGCGGATCCGATCCGGCTCAGCTAACAGAGACAGTTGCTGCCAGCGGCGGTCCTGCAGCCTATGTCTATCAATGGCAATACGGATCTGCAGCGGCCGGCCCATTCATAAACATAGCTGGTGCAAATGCAAATCAATACACACCTGCTCCTGCGGCAGCAACAACTCTTTATTACAGGAGAATGGTTACATCCGGAATGTGCGCACCAGTTTACAGCAATGTTATCGGGATAATCGTTAATCCACTGCCTCTTGCAATTTTGTCAGGAGGGGAAACAATCTGCCCGTCACAGACTTCAATACTGAAGGTCAACATGATGATGGGAACAGGACCATTTGAACTGGACATTGAAAATCATGGCACGATCACAGGCTATATCAGCGGATCCGATATTATTGTATCTCCTTTATTAACAACAACATATCGTGTTCTGAGAGTAAGGGATGCCAACAACTGTGAGATCCTGAGCCCTTCAGCTAACCTGATAGGCACAGCTACAGTGACTGTAAGAACATTACCCGTCATAACAGTCCAGCCGGTTGACAGAACAACATGTGAATTCGGCATGATCACGTACAATGTAACCGCTACGGGTACTGATCTTACATACCAGTGGTATGTAGATGAAGGCAGCGGATTCAATCCGGTTACTGACGGAGGAATATACTTCGGGGCAACGGCTTCAACACTCAACCTGTTCGGAGCCACCAGGCTGATGAACGGCTTTATTTATCACGCTGTTGTCAGCGGCTGTGCTACAACAGTGACATCAAACGATGCCGATCTGACAGTAAATACCCCACCCGAGATAGTTACTCAGCCAAAAGACACTACCATCTGCATGAATACTGGTGCAACCTTCAGTGTTACAGCCACCGGAACAAATATTACATATCAGTGGCAGGTTAACAGGGGAGCTGGATTTGTTAATGTTGTCAACGATGCTAATTTCAGCGGATCAAATCTTAATACTCTGACAATCACAAATGCTCCGGGTACATTTAATAACTATATATTCAGAGTAATAGTGGGTGGGATCTGCGGGGTACCTGTATACTCCAATTTTGCAGTGCTCAGGGTCAACAATCCACCGGTAGTGACACTCAATCCTGTCAATAAGTCAATATGTGACGGCAGCGGACCATTGCTTTTCAGTGCAAACGGTTCTGGTATGATAGATTCCCTGAGGTGGCAGGTATTCAGCGGAGGCGTCTGGAATGAAATATATGATGATGCTATTTACAGCGGATCAACATCCCAGCAGCTTACCCTCTCAAGTGTGCCGGTTAGCCTTAATGGAAACCAGTACAGGTTGTCATTGAAGGCAAAATGCATTACAGTTTACTCGAACAGCGCAACACTTACTGTTTTTGCCAATCCGGTTGTTGATTTCAGCGGAGTTGATCCAATACATGCCTGCGGAGGAGTTCCTCTCGTTATCAATGGAAATCCTTCAGGTGGATCCGGCATCTGGGCCACTCATTTATGGACAGGAGATGTGGGACCACTTAATAATTACTACATCCAGTCGCCTTCATTCAATTCACAGATCGCAGGAACTTATCTGCTGACATACAAGGTAAAAGACAGCAGAGGATGCACAGGTAGTGATGATGTTTCTGTAGTAGTTGATGCCCCGGATGCTTCCTACACCTGGGATATGAACAGCGGATGTACACCGGCTACAATATCTTTCTCAAAAGATGTAACCGGGCTCTCCAAATTCTGGTGGGACTTTGATGATGGTTCACCTATCGACTCCATAAATCCCAACCCGGTACATCAGTTTACAAATACAAGTTCTTCTGCAATTGAATACCGCAATGTTAAGCTGACAGTCCGTTCTGCCGGTGGGTGTCTGGATACATTTACCTCTATGGTGACTATCTTCCCATCAATTAATGCTACATTCACGGCAAGCACAGATACTGTCTGCAGCGGCAATTCGATAGCTTTCACCGCATTGACAGGTGCCAGCAAGTACTTCTGGGATTATGGCGATGGTCCGAGCGGATATGCAACTCACAATACCAGTCATCTCTATACGAACTTTACGGCAGCACCGGTTGTCCGGACTGTTACTCTTACGACAACATCATTCTATAACTGCACTGATGTGAAGACACTGGATATTGTTGTTATGCCCGTTCCTCTGCCTCAGTTCTCAGCCAATCCACCGACACAGGTATTCAATGCTGCAGGAAATCCTGTAGTATTTACAAATGAGACCAATGCCGGCACATGGAACTGGTTATGGACCTTCGGGGATGGAAATTCATCCACAGTTCAGGATCCGACAAATACATATACAAATGTCGGAACGTTCACAGTAACGCTTACTGCAAGCAATTCAAGTTGTACGGAAACGGTTTCCCATGAGGTTATGGTAACACATATTCCGCCGGTTGCAGATTTTGATTCTCTGCCATCGGGTTGCGAACCACTGGCTCTGGTAATAAACAACACCTCACTTAACACAGAGATTCCGGGTACTTCTTATAAGTGGGAGTTTGGTGATGGCAGTTCATCTACGGCCAAAAATCCGACATATACCTATTTTGATCCGGGTATTTACCGTGTTGAGCTGACGGTTACTGGTCCTGGCGGCACTTCCATGAAGTCACAGTTGGTCAATGTTTATGCTTCACCAAAGGCCTATTTCGAAGTTTCTCCGGCTAAGGTCTTCGTTAATGATGAGAGGATCAGGTGTTTCAACCTCAGCGAGGGAGCAAGTTACTACCTGTGGGACTTTGGAGACGGAGACACCTCTAAGGTAGCTGAGCCATACCATAAATATATGGAGGAGGGTTTGTATGACATTACCTTATGGGCGTATTCAGAAAATGGCTGCAGTGATAAATACCTCCTTTCCCCGGCTGTTGAAGTTCAACCGGCAGGAGATATCCGTTTCTCTACGGTCTTTACACCAAATAAGGATGGCGAGATTGACATGGATCATCTGCCTACAGGCGGAACTGAGATAGACCAGTTCTTCTTCCCGCCGATAAGGGTGAAGGTTCTGAAATACAAGCTACAGGTTTTCAACAGGCTTGGAGTCCTGATCTTTGAAAGCCGTGATATCAACAAGCCGTGGAATGGTTATTACAAAGGCCAGCTCTGTCCGCAGGGAGTTTATGTCTGGTATGTTGAAGGCAAGTATGAAAACGGAGAACCGTTTAAAAAGATTGGAGATGTGACGCTGTTGCATTAGAGGGATCAGGGATCACGTGTCCTCCGAAGCTTCAGCGAAGGAGGAGAGATCAGAGATCAGATATGAGATATGAGATACGAGAGATGAGAGATCTGAAGTCAGTAGCTGTAAGGGCAGAACGACCTGGTTCCCCTCCTGGGAGGGGTTAGGGGTGGGTTTCTTATGACTCTGAGCGAATAGAAAAAATTTATCTTAGTTTATAGAGCTGTCTCTCTGCGGGCAGCTCTAAAACTGTAAACCTCAAATTACATAAAATCAGTATACAAGGCTGTCTCAAAGGGGCAGCCTTTTTTTTATTCTCCCATAGTAGGATTTCTCTGTATCCTCCGTGTCTCCTCTGTGTCCCTCTGTGACAGTTCTTCTTATTCCTAAGTGAAAATCGTCATCTTTTTGTTACTCAACCTCAGCCCCTCAACACATTAACCCCTTAAACATTTTTTCTTTTCTGAATTAAAAATCTCATTTTTTCACCTCCTTGAATTAAAATATTTTATAAATTTGGTTAGCTGCATTTCGAAATTGTGTAATAATGTTTGTATTTAGAGATATCGAAAGATTGCAAAATCTTTTTGTATTGTTGTCTGCCTCATTTTCCGGGCATGCCGGTATTACTTATTATCATATTTGAAGGACTTATAGCATCAGACATTAAAAAAATGGATCTGATTCCTGCAAATATTGCTAGTTATACTCTGGAGTACTACCTGATTAAAATTACTTCCAGAAGCAGGATAATTTATTGGATAATTATCGGGATGGCTTTTTCAGGCATATCCTTACTCCCTTTTATTTATGTAGATGTTTCCATTCAGGCACGAGGATATTTTCAGGCAGATATTGAAAAGCAGATTGTATATATACCATTTCAGGGCAAAATTATTTATACCAGTATCCGGAATGGTAAGTGGGTAGAAAAAGGAGATACTCTTCTTGTAATCGATTCGGAATCATTAAAAGCACTTCAATTCTCTATTAACCAAAGGATAACTGAGAATAATGCAGCAATCAGGGATCTAATTATCCTGACTGGATTGGATTCGTTTGATCTAAAAAAGCCAGACTTTGATCTTGTTACTAAAAAATACAAAGCAGAATACCGAAATGTTTTAAATCAACAGAACATCCAATTTCAAAAATTCCAAAAAAAAGTAACTGAACATGAACGGAATGAACTTTTATATAGTCAGGAGATCATCCCGAAGTCTGATTTTGAGAATAGTCTTTTCATCCTTGGTTCTGAAAGAGACAATCTGAATCAAGTATTACTGAATCAGATATCTGTATGGCAGAGTGATCTTACTTCAAGGACGAATGAGTGCATTAAATTATCTGCTGAACTTGAACAGTGCATTGAGGAATTATCTAACAGAATCGTTCTGGCTCCAACCAGAGGGAAAATACTTCAGAGTTCAGATATCCTGTTAGGGAGTTTAGTAAGTCCTGGTCAGAAAATTGCAGAGATTTCTCCTGATGGAGAGTTAGTTGCTACCTGTTTTGTAAAGCCTGGTGAGATAGGGCTTATTAATGAGGCACAGAAACTAAGAATTCAGGTTGATGCATATAATTACCACGAATGGGGATTGTTGCCGGGTAGTATTATTGATATATCTGATGATATGATAATTGAGGATAGATCATTAGCGTATTTTAAAATAAAATGTAAACCTGAAAGACAATACCTGACTCTGAAAAATGGGACGAAGGCCTATATAAAAAAAGGAATGAGTTTCAATGCAAGATTTGTTATTACACGAAGAAGCCTTTACAATTTATTATTTGATAAGGCTGACAAGTGGTTTAATCCATACACCTATAACAAAAAACAAGTACCGGATGTCAGTTAAAGTGAAGCAACGGGATGTTACTGATTGTGGAGCTGCGTGCCTTGCATCTGTTGCAGCCTATTACAAACTTGATTTGCCTGTGTCAAGGATAAGGCAGATGGCTGGAACAGATAAGAAAGGAACAAATATTCTTGGCCTTATTGAAGCTGCTGAAAAGATGGGATTCCTGGCTAGGGGAGTGCGGGGAGAATGGGAATGCATAAGTGAAATTCCAAAACCTGCCATTGCACATATTATCCTTAAGGAGGTATTGCATCATTTTGTTGTCTTACTAAATACTACTGAGAAGTTTATTGAGATAATGGATCCAGCAGATGGAGAAGTCCACAAGTTATCACATAATGAGTTTAAAAAACAATGGACAGGAGTTTTGGTCCTGATTACGCCAGGTGAAAAATTTTCAGCAAAAAATGAAAAAGTATCAACTGAGGTCCGGTTTTGGAAGTTAATTAGTCCAAACAAAGAGATACTTGTTCAATCAATGGTTGGAGCACTTGTATTTTCTGTCCTTGTGTTGTCAATGTCAATATATGTTGGAAAGATAGTCGATAATATACTTCCAGCGTGGAATCTTCATCTTTTGAATCTGCTGGGAATCTCAATGTTAATAATAATAACAATTAGGTTTTTTCTAAGTTTTTTCCAGTCATTTTTTGTTCTGAAGACGGGCCAGAAAATTGATGCAACTCTTATTCTGGGATACTATCAGCATTTATTAAAATTGCCACAGACGTTTTTTGATAATATGCGGACAGGAGAGATAATATCAAGGATTGGGGATGCTGTCAAGATAAGAGCATTTGTAAATGATGTTTCAATTAATTTAATCCTAAATATCTTTATTCTGGTAGTTTCTTTTATTTTGATGTTCACATTCTTCTGGAAGCTGGCTCTTATAATGTTATTTGTCGTTCCATTTTATGCTGCTATCTACTATATCTCAAACAGACTTAACAGGAAGATTCAACGCAAGGTTATGGAGAGGGCAGCAGACCTTGAATCGCAATTAGTGGAATCACTTAATTCTGTCAGGACAATCAAAACATTCAGATTAGAGGAGTACTCCAATCTAAAAACAGAAATAAGTTTCGTTTCGCTACTTGAGGTCCTTTATAAATCAGGAATTAACGGTATTTTTTCAGCAAATTCCACAAGTTTTGTTTCACAAGTGATTACTTTGGTTGTGTTATGGTCTGGGTCCGGATTCGCAACTGAATTGAGGATAACACCTGGTGAGTTGCTCTCATTTTATTCTGTTGTAGGATATTTCACAGGTCCTGTAACTACTATTATAGGATTCAACCGCACGATGCAGGATGCCAGGATTGCTTCAGACAGGTTATTTGAAATTTTTGATCTGGAGATTGAAGATGACACTGACCTGATTGAATTAAAACCTGAAATGGCAGGAGATATTCATTTTGATGCCATAAGGTTCAGGTATGGTACCCGGGTTGAAGTGTTTGACGCTCTTGAGCTGTTAATAAAGAAGGGAGAGATAACTGCAATTGTTGGAGAAAGCGGTTCGGGAAAAACAACACTTATTTCACTCCTTCAGAAGCTATATCCACTCCAGTCAGGCAATATCAGGATTGGAAATTATGATCTGAAACATATTTCCAATGGATCTCTGCGGAGGATAATATCTGTTGTGCCTCAAAAGATTGATCTGTTCATGGGTAATGTTATGGATAATATCGCAGTGGGAGAATTTAATCCTGATAAAGAAAAAGTCCTTGCAATATGTGAGATGCTCGGTATGACTAAATTTATCGAACAATTACCACATGGATTTAATACCTATCTGGGAGAAAGCGGATCGGCTATTTCAGGAGGACAGAGACAGCGTATTGCTATTGCCAGGGCTCTTTACAGAAATCCGGAAATCCTGGTTCTGGATGAGGCAACCTCTTCTTTAGACTCCGCTTCAGAAGCATTTGTTTTAAATACTCTGCAGATCTTAAAAAAGACCAATAAAACAGTAATAGTTATTGCACATAGATTATCAACAATAAGTCTTGCCCAGAGAGTTATAGTTCTGGACAAAGGCAAAGTTGTTCAGGAGGGTACTTTTTCTGATTTGGTAAACTGTGATGGTAATTTTCGAAAGATGTGGATGCATCAGAATGTTTTATTAACTGAAGGAATTACAATTTAGAAAAATCGATATCATGAAACTTTTTGAATATCTCGACCGGATAAGCATGATGCATAAACTCGTATCCAGACAATGTACCGGCAGTCCTGAAGAACTTGCGAGTAGACTTGGAGTAAGCCGGACTACTCTTTATGAGTTGATTGATGAGTTAAGGTCGCGCGGTGCTCCGATAGTATATTCAAAATCCGCTAAGACATTTTTCTATAGTCAGCCATATGATATTGCAATAACCTGTACCCTTAAACCCCTGTCATATTTTGAAGCCAAAGAGACGGTTGGAGGTATAAATAAATTATCTAAAATCCTTTTTTTCCGTACGCTGCTCTCCGAACTTAGTGTATTGACTTAATAATGCTAAAACCTCAGGCATTAAAAAAAAATGGGATAAAGAAACAGGTATTACTTAAACTGAAGCTTATGGAAAAAAATTTTGATTTTATTGAATTAAGTGATTTCGAGTTAAAGGAGATCAATGGGGGAGTACTCCCAATGCTTTTAATCAGGTTATTTGAGCCTAATATTGGAGGCCTACTATCATTTTGGAATGGGATAAAAGATGGATATAACCATACTACCCAACCTTAGTATCATTTAAAAATATACTTATTATGGAAAGTTTGGCAGTAACTGAGCTAACATTTGATGAAATGATTGCTATTGACGGAGGAAAACCTCTGAGTTATTATTTGGGTTACGCTGTAGGTGCTGTTGCCGGCACAACAGTAAGTTTTGTTGCTGGTTTGATTGGCGGCCTGACAGGAGAACATATTTAAAATTTCTTTAATTTTAAGATCTTATGGATAAGTTAAAAGAATTAGAAATGCCTGAGATGATTGAAATTTCAGGAGGATCAATCCGGCATATGAATTAGGATATGCCGTTGGTAATGCTTTAAGACAGCTATTACTACTTAAGGGTCTCAGAGATCTTATTATCTTTAATAATAAATTGGAATCTCAGAAGTCATTTCTCACCGCAAAGCACACAAATTAGGCACAAGACATAAAATACTTGATTATGAAGACTCTTTGCAAACTTTGCATAAATCCTTTGTGCACTTTGCGGTTTTTTTCTGATTAGTTACTCAAACAATGATGGTTTTAACTAATTTTAATTCATTATTAATATTCCTTAATAATGTTTAGTCTTAAAGGATTTTATCTTATTCTTAAGGCATCCTAGTTCTTTGAGTA
>JADKBK010000024.1 GCA_016715075.1 Bacteroidales bacterium | reverse complement strand
GCCTTTATTATAAACGTCAAAAAACCTTCCTGATGAATGGTTAAAATATTATTCAAACTCTGCTCTGAGGATGTTGACAACCTCTTTGACTGTCTCTTCTTCAAGGTCAGTCCTTTTTACCAGGTCACTGATAGAAAGATTCAGAACACTTCTGGCAGTATCACAGCCAATTGCCTTAAGTTCTTCAATTATCCAATCTTCAATCTCATCGCCGAATTCCTCAAGATTGACATCTTCCAGGTCTTCTCCTCCCGGCTCCCTGTAAACATCTATTTCATAGCCGGTAAGCTGACTGGCCAGCTTTATATTAAGCCCACCCTTACCGATAGCAAGTGAAACTTCATTGGGCTTGAGATATATCTCTGCCCTTTTTGTCTCTTCAACAAGCTTGATGGAGGTTATTTTTGCAGGACTAAGAGCTCTCTGTATGAAAAGCTGATTATTTGAAGTATAGTTAATAACATCAATGTTCTCATTGCGCAACTCTCTGACGATACCATGAATCCTTGATCCTTTCATTCCAACACATGCCCCTACGGGATCAATCCTTTCATCATACGATTCTACAGCTACCTTGGCACGTTCTCCCGGAACCCTGACAATCTTCTTTATTGTTATAAGCCCGTCAAATATCTCAGGAACTTCAAGTTCAAACAGTCTCTCAAGGAAAACAGGAGATGTACGGCTCAGGATAATGAACGGGGTATTGTTTCTCATTTCAACCTTTATCACAACAGCCCTGATGGAATCACCCTTTCTGAAGTGATCGGAAGGGATCTGGTCGCTCTTTGGCAATATCAGTTCATTCCCATCGTCATCAAGAACAAGGATTTCCCTTTTCCATACCTGGTATACCTCCCCGGTTACTATTTCACCTATCCTGTCCTTATACTTGATATAGATATTGTTCTTCTCAAGATCGAGAATACGTGCTGTCAGATTTTGCCTCAATGACAATATAGCCCTTCTTCCGAAGTCCGGAAACTTAACTTCATCTGATACCTCTTCACCGACCTCATAATCCTCATCAATCTCCTTGGCCTTAGACAGAGGGATCTGTACAACAGGATCAGTCAATTCATCGTCTTCCACAACAACCCTGTTTCTCCATATTTCAAAGTCACCTTTATCGATATTGACAATGATGTCAAAATTATCAGCTGAACCATATTTCTTTGCCAGCATACTCCTGAAGACATCCTCAAGTACGCTCATCATTGTCGGACGGTCAATATTTTTCAGCTCCTTAAATTCCGAAAAAGTGTCGATCAAATTAACGTTTTCCATCTGGTGTTAACCTCTTATTATTACTTAATTATTAAAATAACTCTAGTCGTTTTTACCTGGTCGAAATTGAATGAGATATCCTTAACCTCCTTTGCTTTTCCTTTGACTTTAACCTCAGTTTCAAGCTCAAATCCGCCTGTAGTAACGTTCTTTAATATCCCGGCAATCTTTGAACCATCATTCTCGACTACCTCTACTTTCCTGCCCTGATTTTTAATATACTGCTCAATTACTCCGAAGGGCAGATCAAGACCCGGCGAGGATACCTGCAGTTCAAAATCCTCCTTTTCCCTGTCAAGATTATTTTCAATATGCCTGTGTATCGCAACACATTCCTCTATTGTTATACCTTCATTCTTGTCGGCAAGCACCGTAATCCTGTTTGCACTGCTTACTTTGACAGCAACAAGAAACAGTCCGGTCCCTTTTATGAACTCCTCTACCAATCCCTTTATGTGCTCTTTATCTGTCATTTTCTAAAAACCGATAACAAAATAGGGGACTCTGGTCCCCTAGGTATCAACACCCCTCATTTCGGATGCAAAGGTACAACTTTATATTTAATCACCAAAAGAATCGGCAGATAAGTTGAACTATTATGCTTGTGGGTCAAAGATCTAGCAGTTTATTTGGCAAACATTACGATATTTGCCATCTGATCTTAAAATTTCGGTCAGAAATTGCAAAAATCTGAACTATCGTATTGAAAGATAAGTATATATATAGTGAGAGTGATCGCAGACTGCTAGAGAACTGTATTTTGTGTCCCAGAAAATGTGGTGTAAACAGGTTTAAAGGCGGCACTGGTTTTTGCAAAACTGATGCCGGATTTAATATCGCATCAGTATGTATCCACAGGGGAGAGGAACCTGCAATAAACGGCAGGAACGGGATCTGTAATATTTTCTTTACAGGGTGCAACCTCAGATGCATCTATTGCCAGAATCATGATATCAGCAATCCGGATGAAGTTATTCCTGATTCAGCTTATGAGCTGCAGACATTGCTTGACAGGATTGAAAAGATACTTTCATCGGGAATCAATAGCGTGGGTTTTGTCTCCCCTTCCCATGTGGTACCCCAGGTCAGGGAAATTATCAGGGGATTGAACTCTCGGGGATTAAAGCCTGTTACTGTCTACAACACCAACAGCTATGACAGGGCTGAAACTCTGAGGAGCCTGTCAGATGTGATCGATGTGTATCTCCCCGATATTAAGTATGTTACATCCTCAATGGCATTTAATTATTCTGAAGCGGCCGATTACCCTGAAATAGCAGTGAAGGCGCTTAAAGAAATGTATTACCAGAAAGGCTCTGGCCTCAGGACCAGTGATGACGGAAGTGCAGAATACGGAATGGTTATCAGGCATCTGGTTTTGCCAGGCCATATTGACGAGAGCATCAGAGTTCTTGAGGTTATTGCAGAAGAGTTATCTCCAGGGGTAACTATATCACTTATGTCTCAGTACTATCCCACCGGCAGGGTGAAAAATCATGCTGTTCTTAATCGTCAGTTGCTGAGAAGGGAATACGATGCTGTTGCAGAGGCAATGCAAAAGCTGGGTTTCAGAAATGGATGGGTTCAGGATATGGACAGTTGTCGGAGTTACCTTCCTGATTTCAGGCAGGAGCATCCATTTGAATATTAAAATAGAGATCAGTTATTTTGTAAGTTGAAATGCTCCTGAGCTTTTCAATATTGTGAAATCTAAACTGGGACTGATTTAGCTGAAATATTTTTCGGCAATATTTGTGACTTTTTCCCTGGTCAGTGGTTTCGTAATAAAGTCAGAAACACAGCTATATTTCATAGCTTTTTCTATATCATCCGGATCTCCTGAGGTTGAAAGCATGATAATTACCACAGAGTCCTGGAACTCTTTTTCCATAATACTATATTCCTTAAGAAACTGCCACCCATCCATAACAGGCATATTGATATCGAGTGCAATAAGGTCAGGGATCAGCTCCATATTCTCCTTATTTGTTTCCAGGTATTCCAGCGCTTCCAGTCCGGTTTGTTTTTCTATTACTTCAATTGATGGATTGGCTTTTTTAATCTCTCTTGTATGATAATAATTATCATTAGGATCATCATCAACCAGCATTATACATCTTAATGATTTTTTCATATTGTTAGATTTGCCACTTGTGAAATAAAAAGTAACATCTTCATTTTTATTTGATTCTACCCATATTTTCCCCTGATGCATTTCAATTATCTTTTTGCAGAAAGCCAGTCCGATTCCACTTCCCAGATACTGGTCTTCATTTTTGTGCAACCTTTGAAATATGTCAAATATTTTATCAAAGTGATCAGGGTGAATGCCTATTCCATTATCGCTGACTGAAAATTGCCATCTGTTCTCAAAGTTTTCGGAACGTATCTGAATCTTTGGTTTGTTATTATTTCTCTGGAATTTAACAGCGTTTTCTATCAGATTCTGAAAGACCTGTCGGATCTCGTCTTCATATGCATTTAATACAGGCATACTTGTTACTTCTATGGAAGTGCCCGATGACTTAATCATGGAATCAAGATCTGCAATAACATTATTCAATAATGCATTGCAATCAACAGTCTGCAGTTTCTTCTTTAGTCCCAGCCGTGAATACTGGGAAAGGGCCAGGATTAAGGAATTCATCCTTGAAGTAGACTCTTTTATCGTATCGAGATATCTTATGGCTTTATCATCAAATAAGGCCCGATAATCTTCTTCAAGTATTCCAATGAAATTCTTAATGGTACGAAGGGGTTGCTGAAGCTGGTGAGAAGAGATATATGTGAACTGTCTTAATTCTTCATTGTCGAATATATACTTTTGAAGCTGATTGTATGCATTTGTCAATTCAACCATCCTGTTCCTTAATTCTTCCTCAGCCTGCATTCGCTCAGTTATATTCACCATAGTTATATGGCAATGCTTGTCAAACTCAATGATATGTCCTGTGAGGTAAACATGCGATGTTAATTTGCTCTCACCCGAATATAGCTTAACTTCGCATGATTCATGGGATCGGTTAGCGAAAATATTTCTCAGAAATTCATTAAATACCGTTTTGGAGTCCCTTGATACAAAAAAACTGAACATGTTGTTTATTAATTTCAGCCGTTCTTTCCCAAGTAATTTTGCGCTGTAGAAATTCAATTCAAGGATTTTACCCTCCTCAGAAAGTGTTAAATAGCCTGCAGGGGCATTGTTATATAATTCGATATATTTTTCAGCATTGCTTTTAGCCTGTTCTGTGGCTTGAATTAGTTCTTCATTTTGAATTTCAAGTTCTATCTGGTACACCTCAAGTTCATGATTGCGTTTCAGAATATCAGCGTCAGAACCTGAAAAACTTACTTTTGGTATAAGCTTTTGGAGTTTTTCTTCGGCTTTCTGCCTGAGTATCTGACTCCCTGAATGATGAACTTGTTTCTTTTTCATGGAATATACAAGTTATGCTCTCGCAGAATTTCAATTGTTTTTTTCAATTCTTCTTCGAGTTTTTTTGCTACGGTAATTTCAATAAATGTAATCACCAACCCTTCAATTTTATCATCAAATGTGCGGTAAGGCATTATCCTGACCTTGAACCACCTTTGATCGTGGGTGGTGATATCATTTTCCTTGAATATAAGAGTCCGCAATACTTCAGTTGCATCTTCAGTTATATTGTTATACCTGAGGTCAGAGACCATTTCGGTAAAAGGTCGGCCGATGTCTGATGGGCGCAGCTTGATGATTTTAGTTAATTCTGCAGTATATCTCCGGATATTCAGCCCTCTGTCCAGAAATAAAGTGGCAATATCAGTACTGTTTAGAAGGTTTTTCATGTCGTTGTTTGCAACCATAAAATCAGTTATTTTGCTTTGAAGCTCAATATTTACGGTTTGCAATTCTTCATTCAGACTCTGCATCTCCTCCTTTGATGTGGTTAGTTCTTCGTTTGTTGACTGTAATTCCTCATTTGTTGATTGCAACTCTTCATTTGTCGACTTTAGCTCTTCCTGTGAAGTCTGCATCTCCTCACGGGTGCTTTGCAGCTCTTCAAGGGTTCGCTGCAATTCCAATTCATGTTCACTGACAGGAGATGTTTTTTTTCTCCGTCTCTGATTATTTGTTACCGGAATATGACCTTCAGTAACATCTGAAAAAACTATTATTATAGTTCCTCTAAATTCCGGAGGACTCTCTGATTGTTGAATGGTCACATCAACATAGTGGCTGCTTTTGTTATTGTCAAGCTTTATATTTCTCAGAACATACGGTTCGTAATTTTGCTTTGCTTTCCGAACAGCATTCAATAGCTGGTTTCCCAATCCTTCCCTGGCCATCGCGAAGATGTTCATGTTGGCCTTACCTGCTGCAGGTTCCAGGTATTTCCCGGTTTTTCCGGTAATATAGAGGATATCGCCATCCTGATTTATTAGCACACTGGCAGGCAGAAAACGCTGAAGTAATATTTGTTCTACAAAAGACTGCATGGTATAAACCGTTTTTGCTTGTTCTGTATTCATCTGATTCCGTCTCGAAGTAATTGACAATGAAACTGGAAAATCCATTCTGTCAATCACTGCCGGGGTAATTGCACGTTTATAAATTTTTAATTTCTTATCAATTTCAAGATATAATGTCTCTTTTGAGTTTACATTCTCCGCGCTGCCAAGAATCATTATCCCGCCTGATGTCAGACTGTAATAGAACAGGTTCATAAGTTTTTTCTGTAACTCAGGTTCCAGGTATATAAGCAGATTGCGGCATAGAAGGAAATCCAGCCTGGTGAACGGAGGATCTTTTATCACGTCATGGGGTGCAAATACAACCAGTTCACGTATTGAGGTATTTACCCGATAGCCGGACTCGGTAATAGTGAAGAATTTGGCCAGTCGTTCAGGAGTTACATCTGTTACAATATTTGAACTGAAAACACCTCTTCTTGCGCTTTCAATTGCATCCCTGTCTATATCGGTGGCAAAGATCTGAAGGGTAATACTTTTACTCCCAAGCAGTTTTTCAGCTGCTTCTTTGAAAACAATAGCAAAGGAGTAAGCTTCTTCACCCGTTGAACAACCCGTAATCCATACCCTCAGCAGATGTCCATTTTGTAATTCAGTAAATAATTCCGGAAGAATCTGCTCTTTCAATTTCTCCCACATGGCAGCATCACGGAAAAAATTAGTAACCCCGATCAACAGTTCTTTGAAAAGAATATCCAGTTCCTTTGGATTTTCCTGTAAATAATGGACATATTTACTGATTGTTTCAAGCTGATGAATACCCATACGTCTTTCTATTCGCCGGAATAGAGTATTTTTTTTATAGAAAGTAAAATCATGTCCTGTCTGTGTCCGTAGCAGTATGATTACTTTTTCGAGGTAGTTTTTATTTTTTCCATCTCCTTCAGCTTTTTGAGAGACAGCCGGACTATATTTAAGAAGAGATATTAGTCTTGAAGGTAATTCGTTTGCTGAGGCCAGAATATCAACAGAAACTGTAGCAATTGCACTATTTGGCATGCCGTTAAATTTTGCTGTGGCAGGATCCTGTACCAGAACAATTCCATTTTTTCCCTTAATAGCTTTCAATCCAAGGCTGCCATCTGAGCCCATGCCTGAGAGAATGATCCCAATGCTTTTTTCATTCTGATCATCTGCAAGCGAACGGAAAAAAATATCTATGGGAAGCCGCAGCCCCCGCAGTTCAGTAGGCTCAAACAAATGAAGATACCCGTTTAATACTGACATGCTTCTGTTCGGGGGAATTACATATACATGGTCGGGTCTTATCTGAAGGTGGTCGCTGACCTGAATTACTTTCATATCAGTGGCACGCTGCAGCAGCTCAGGCATGATACCGACATATGTCGGATCGAGATGTTGAATGACAACAAATGCCATACCATTGTTTGGAGGCGTATTCGAAAAAAACTGTTCCAATGCCTCCAGTCCGCCTGCAGATGCTCCAATACCAACAATGGGAAACCTGCGAGGAACCCTGTTCTGCTGCTTCCTGACCTTTAAAACAGTTGTATCTGTTTTTCCCTCTCCAATGATTACCTTTTTCATCTGCTAGTCTGATCCGAAAGGATGCTAGGGATTAAAAACGGAAGGAAATACTGAAAGTATGATAATTTCCGTTCTTTAACAAAGGTAATTAATTAAGTGATATATAACGTTTTTTATCATCGTTTATGAGGAGTTAAATTCACATATTTATGCAGTTCCTCATAAACCCTGGTAGATAACCCGGCAATGGCTCTGCAGATATCAAAATCAAAATTGACAATATGATGAATAATGTTCTATTTTTGTAGATTAAAATTTCCCAGTTGGTGTATCTGAAAAATAAGCGTAAAATTATTAATGACCCCGTGTATGGATTTATAAGCATCCCGGGTGATTTCGTCTTTGATCTTATAGAACATCCGTGGTTCCAGAGACTTCGGAATATCAAGCAGCTTGGTCTCACGAACTATGTGTACCCGGGGGCAAATCATACCCGTTTTCAGCATGGTCTCGGAGCTTTGCATCTGATGGATATGGCAATTGATACCCTCAGGAGTAAAGGGGCTGAAATTTCACCGGAAGAGGAGGAGGCAACATACATTGCGATCTTGCTGCATGATATCGGCCATGGTCCCTTTTCTCATTCCCTCGAAAACTCAATAATCAGCGGGATTACTCATGAGGATTTGTCTCTCCTGTTAATGAAAAAGCTTAATGAGGAGTATGCCGGAAAACTGGATCTGGCAATACAAATCTTCCTTGGGAGTTATAAGAGAAGATTTTTGCATGAACTGATTTCAGGTCAGATGGATATGGACAGGCTTGATTATCTGAGGCGCGATTGCTTTTTCACCGGGGTAATTGAAGGATCTGTGGGATCAGACAGAATAATAAGGATGCTTAATGTGGTAGATGATACTCTTGTTGTTGACGAAAAGGGAATATACTCATTGGAGAAATTTCTAATTGCCCGCCGTCTTATGTACTGGCAGGTATATATGCATAAGACAGTAATTGCATGCGAGAGTCTGATAGTAAATCTCCTGAAACGGGCGAAGGAGCTTGCCGACAGGGGAATTGACCTTTATACTACACCTGCACTAAGGTTTTTTCTCTACAACAGGATTGGAAGGGCCGATCTCGACAGTGATATTCACTTTACTCCGGCTCTGATTGCTGCGAATTTCACAAGACTTGATGACAGCGATATCCTGGTTTCTGCGAAATACTGGGCAGATCATTCCGATAATATCCTTTCTGATCTTTCCCGGAGATTATGTCAGCGGGATCTGTTTGCCATTGAGCTGCAGGATTCACCTTTCCCGGTGGAGAAAGTTAATGAACTCAAAGCCAGGGCAGCACATTTAATGATGGTAGGCAATGAATTTCAGGATTACTATGTTTTTACCAACAGTATTTCAAATATGGCTTATACTCCTGATGCCACCGAAGTTAAAATTTTGTTGAAGAATGGAAAAACTGAAGATATCTCAGCTGTTTCAGATATGTTCGACCACAGGTTCCTTTCGGAACGGATTACCAAATATTTTCTGTGCTATCCAAAAGAATGCAGATAAGTCATGTCAGATCAAATTTTTTATAGAGATGTTAATATGATTGCTGATTTCGGTCCCGATAACTATCGGGAGTTAATTTCGGATTTAATATTCCACAATCCGCAATAAATAATCAAATATTCTCAAATCATGATTCACTGAAGTCTTATATAATTGTAAATATTAATCTCAATACATCATGGAATTTACTGCCGCAACAATTGCCGGGTTTTTGAAAGGTGAAATAGAAGGCAACCCCGATATCAAAGTAAATACAATTGCCAAAATAGAGGAGGGGCACCAGGGAGCTCTATCATTTCTTGCTAACCCAAAATATGAACACTATATTTATTCAACTGCTTCATCAGTCGTTCTGGTGAATAAAAGCTTTATTCCTTCCGGAAAGATAGAAACAACACTGATTAAAGTAGAAAATGCATATGAGGCTTTTGCCTCACTGATGCGTCTTGTGGACCAGGCAAGACCAAGAAAAACCGGGATTCACCCTACCGCAGTAATTGAACCAACTGCAAAGGTTGGTAATGATGTATATATCGGACCATACGCCTATATTGGTGAGAACTGCCAGATAGGAGATGGTAGTTCTATCTATCCTCATGTCTATATCGGCGATAATACTACTATCGGTGTCAATTGTATCATAAATCCGGGTGTAAAGATCTACCATGACTGTGTAATTGGTCAGAGTTGCATAATCCACGCAGGTTCAGTGATCGGCAGCGATGGTTTCGGTTTTGCACCCCAATCGGAAAATGAATACATGAAGATCCCGCAGCTCGGAAATGTCATTCTCGAAGATCTTGTTGAGATAGGAGCCAATGTCACAATCGACAGGGCAACCATGGGCTCCACAATTATACGTAAAGGTGTGAAGCTGGATAACCTTATTCAGATTGGACATAATGTTGAGATTGGCGAGAATACTGTTATGGCAGCACAAACAGGCATTGCAGGGTCCACTAAAGTAGGGAAGAACTGTATGTTTGGAGGGCAGGTTGGTATTGCAGGCCATATCAGGATTGCCAACGGATCAAAGATCGGAGCACAGGGGGGTATTCTTGGAGACATTAAGGAAGAAAATACCGTTATAATTGGATCTCCTGCTTTTGAAATTAAACAGTTTATGAGATCCACTGTTGTATTCAAAAGATTACCTGATCTGAAATCAAAAGTCGATTCCCTTGAAAAAGAGATCCAAACATTGAAAAAGAGATAGCTTTTTACTGCATTCGAAACTGAATATGTTGTTTTTAGTTCAGTTAAAGCGTATTTTTCTGGATTGTTCGAAATATTTTTATTTTTTTTGTACCCGGTAATTTAAATTAATTTTAAACACTGATGAGTGAAAAACAGAGAACCCTTGCAAAGGAGATAAGCCTTAACGGAAAAGGTTTGCATACGGGGATTAATGTGACAATAACCTTCAAACCCGCTCCTGCTAATCACGGGTATAAATTCTGCAGGGTTGATCTGCCGGGTAATCCTGTTATTGATGCACTGGCGGAGTATGTTACCGATACATCACGCGGCACAACATTGGTGCAAAACAATGCTTCAGTGCAGACTATTGAGCATGTTCTGGCTGCCCTTCACGGATTGCGGGTTGACAATGCATTAATAGAACTTAACGGTCCGGAGGCGCCAATAATGGGAGGATCTTCACTGAAGTTCGTAGAAGCAATAAAGGAAGCCGGTATTGTTGAGCTAAAAGAGGAGAGAAATTATTTTGTTGTCAAACAGAAAATAACCTACTCTGATGAGGAGCATGGTGTCGACCTTATCGTATATCCCGACGATCACCTGAGCATTAATGTACTTATTGATTATAATTCCAGGATCCTTGGAAACCAGTACGCAATACTTGATACCATTGACCGCTTTGAAGAGGAGATAAGCAGGAGCCGTACTTTTGTGTTTTTCCATGAGCTCGAGCCGCTGTTCAAAGCGGGCCTCATAAAGGGCGGAGAACTCGATAACGCGATTGTAATTCTTGAAAAAGAGGTTGAACAGGAAGAGATAGACCGTATTGCCACCCTTTTTCACCGTCCGGGGATCAGCAAGCATACTGCCGGTGTACTGAATAATACCGAATTGAGGTACCCAAATGAACCGGCAAGGCATAAGCTGCTCGATATAATGGGTGACATCGCCCTTGTGGGCCACCCTATTAAAGGCAAGATTGTTGCAACACGTCCGGGCCATTTTGCAAATACAAGACTCGCAAAGCTGATGAGGCAGGAGATGAAAAAAACCCTTTCCAAAAAGGATATTCCTGTTTACGATCCGGCCCAGCCACCTGTCTTCACTCTTGAGGAGATTCGTAAAAGATTACCGCACCGATATCCTTTTTTGCTGGTTGACAAGGTTATAGCCCTTGATGAGACATCAATTGTAGGTATTAAGAACGTTACCTTCAATGAAGGTTTTTTTCAGGGCCATTTCCCGGGTGAACCGGTAATGCCGGGAGTCCTCCTGGTTGAAGCCCTGGCACAGACAGGGGGATTGCTTGTCCTGAGTACAGTGGATGAACCTGAGAAATATTCAACATATTTTCTCAAGATTGATAAACTGAAGTTTAAACAAAAAGTAGTTCCGGGAGATACCGTCATTCTGAAGATGGAATTAACCGATCTTATCAGAAGGGGTATAGTCACAATGTTTGGCCAGGCATTTGTAGGTAACAAACTTGTTCTGGAAGGAGAGATGACTGCACAGGTTGTAAAAAATAAATAAAGAACAATGATTTCCAATTTAGCTTATATCCATCCGGATGCCAGAATAGGGAAAGATGTGGTCATTGAACCCTTTGCCTATGTAGCCGGAAATGTAATCATCGGTGATGGAACATGGATTGGTCCGGGTGCCACTATAATGGATGGAGCAAGGATCGGAAATCATTGCAAGATTTTCCCGTCAGCTGCAATATCAGGTATTCCGCAGGACCTGAAATTCAAAGGAGAGGAGACAACCGCTGAAATAGGGAATAATACCACTGTGCGGGAAGGTGCAACTGTTAACAGGGGAACCGCTGCGTCAGGAAAAACAATTGTCGGAAACGGATGCCTTCTGATGGCCTACTCTCACATAGGTCACGATTGTGAATTGAAAGACAATATCATTATTGGAAATACTACCGGGCTTGCAGGAGAGGTAAAGGTTGATAACTGGGCAATAATCAGCGGTGGATCACTGGTTCACCAGTTCTGCCGCATAGGGGCTCATGTGATTGTAGGCGGCGGTTCAAAAATCAGAATCGATGTTCCTCCCTTCATTAAAGCTGACCGAGATCCTCTTTCATATATGGGACTGAATTCAGTCGGACTCACCAGGAGAGGGTTTGAAAAAGCGAGAATTGATGAGATCCATAATATTTACCGTGCAATCTATCAGAGCAAAATGAATTTCTCCCAGGCCGTCGAATATGTGGAGAATACATTCAGCCCGTCGGAAGACAGGGATTATATTCTTGAATTTATACGAAAATCAGAAAGAGGAATTATCAGAGCACGATAAAACTTCTTATTTCCAGCCCATCGAAGTAATATCAACTTCAGAACCATCGTCCCCGACAATAGAGGACGAGGTGCCTTCTGAAGTCATATGACCTATAATCTTTACAGATTTCAGATTGCTGACCTTTTCAATTAACTCCAGCGGAACAGTAAAAAGCATTTCATAATCTTCCCCGCCATTAAGGGCAGGTGTCATAGGATCAACATTGAACTCCTCAGCAAGCTTTGATGTCTCATAATCAATCGGCACCTTACTGTAAAATATCCTGCATCCGGTACCCGATAGTTTGCATACATGCAGAAGGTCTGATGCCAGTCCGTCAGTTACATCAATCATCGAGCTGGGTTTTATGCCAGCCTCCCGGAGCTCTCTTAAAATGCTCACAGGAATTTCCGGTTTAAGCTGCCTCCCAATAATATATTCATAGCCGGAGAGATCAGGCTGGGCGACCTTCTCCTTAACAAACAGTTTCCTCTCTCGCTCAAGGAGCTGAAGGCCCATGAAGGCAGCCCCGAAATCACCTGTTACACAGATAAGATCATTTGGTCTGGCTCCGTCCCTCCTTACAATATTTTCTTTCTCAGCCCTGCCAACAGCAGTTACCCCTATGGTAAGACCTGTAAGCGAACTTGTTGTATCACCACCAACGAGGTCAACACTATATTTTTCACAGGCAAGATAAATTCCTTCATATATCTCCTCAACCTGCTCCACGGAGAATCTGGAGCTTATTCCAAGCGAGACCAGTAGCTGCTCAGGATCTCCGTTCATTGCGTAAATGTCTGATATTGCTCTTATTACTGCCTTATATCCGAGATGTTTCAGAGGAGTATAGATGAGATTAAAGTGTATCCCCTCGAGTAACAGGTCGGTAGAAACCAATGACATGGAATGTCCGGAATCAATAATGGCGGCATCATCGCCTATTCCTGTAACCGTAGACTGATTAACAGGATTCTCCTTCCGTGTGATATGTTCAATCAATCTGAATTTACCAAACTCGTTGATTGGAGTATTTCTGTTTTCTGATTTATCCATTATTTCTAATTATTTTCTGCATCAGACTTCGTTATCTGCTGGAGGACAAATCTGTCAGACAGTAATTATATCTCTTCCAAAGGGACTTATAGCTATAGCGGTGAGTTTGAAATGTTGTAACCCAAATGGAATTCCTATTATGGTAATGCAGAGCAACAATCCGAATATCAGATGGGTGGCTGCTATCCATAATCCTCCTGTAAGTAGCCATAGAACATTCATCAGGATATACAGGCAGCCCGAAGCCCTGGAATGAACCCTGGTATCCCTGCCAAATGGCCAGAGTGAAAGTGATGCCATTTTGAGTGTCTGAATGCCGAACGGGATCCCTACAATGGTGATCATGAGTATAATACTTCCTATGAAATATTCAATAGCAATGATAATGCCACCGAAAATAAGCCAGATAAGATTTCCCAGTAAATTCATGAGAGTGATTGCATATTATTCAAGAATGATGGTTCTGTCCTTCGGATATTTAACTGAATAGGTTAATATAACCTGCTTTGTCTCCTGTTTGTTTATTTCAAGATCCCACCTGATCTCACCTGTAATAGGATTATATTTTCCTCCCGAAATTTCAACGGGGTCAACAGTAATCCCGCTGTTTGATGATACGGGTAACTGATCTTTCATAGTGATCTTAACAGGAACAGGCTTATTGTTCCTGACAGTCAGAAGAAATGAATAAGTCTCGGTCTTATTGGCCCCTATTGTTTTCCTGCTGGTAAAATCCACCCGTTTCTCTCTTTTTATAATTATACCGTTATCTGTTCCGAGCGAAAGTGCCAGAGTATCATTAAGCTCAGCAACGTTTACATTCGATTTGCCAACGAATGAATTCTCAAAATAGAGTGTGGCTTCACCGCTCTGGAGACTTAATTTTGCCCAATCTGTAATATTGGCTGTCAGGTATGCAAGTTGTGAAAGCTTTGGTGTGGTAACATATTTATATTCCGCAGGGGCAACAATCCGCTGTATTTCAACTGTCTGCAACTTTCCATCAGATGGTACAGTACAGGGAGCGGAGACATCAAATGTAATGGTGGTTTCACCGATCTTTTTTTCTACCGCAACCGATGGAGCTTCTTTTACCATTTCCTCATCCCTGGCTACCGCCATTTCCATCAGCTCCGGCGCCTTACTTTTCCTTACAGAGGCGGCACCCCTTATCATAATCTGGGAATTGGGAGGAGTGTAATAGTCAATAAACCATGGATATAAGACCGGAAAGTCCCCGCCAACCCATGGTGTGGCATTGGAGAAGCTGATTTTTATGTCCTTCCAGTCAACCCCGGAATTCTGAAATACATTTGCCTTATAATATATTGATACCGGGTTTTTAATATCATCCACCCTTATGTCATATGAAGGATACCAGCCCGCATTGCCCACTACATAGCTGAATGTCAGTCTGCCGGATATCTGCTTATCAGAGATCACAGTAACATATATCTCGCCGGAAGGAAGTTGCTGCCTGCCAAGTTTGTCGGCTATCTGCTTCTGAAGAGAAGCTATCTGTTTTTCATAATCTTTTATCTGCCTCTCCTTCATAAGGGATGTTACAGTGACCTGTTCCATGTTTCTGGTATACAGATCCATAACGCTCTTCAGTTGCTCAATACTGAAACTTGTCTCCTTCACAAGGATCTCCCTGTTGGCAACAAGAAAAGCTGCTTTCTCTTTCAGAATAGTTATAGCTGCCTTCTCATCTTCAGCCTTCAGCTGAAGCGACTCAATCTGGTTTCTGATACTTTTAACATCAGGAGCATCTTCCAGATTCTGAAGATAATTATTCTGATGGTTAACCGAGAGAATTGTGAATTCACCAAATCCCTTTACCTGGATACTCTGAACATCTATATAAGGCGACAGTGCAGAAAGCTTCAGAATTGTTTTACCTGCCTGAAGGGAAACGGAAGCCTCATGATCTATCTGCGCCCTGTCAGGAAATACAGTGACGTGTTTTATTTCACCCTTTATATCCTTCTCCGCTTGTGCAGCAAGGTGAACTACTGCAATGAACAGAGCTAATAATGTAATAATGAACCTTTTCATATCCTTTTTCATAATTAATCCAGTGTTTGACAAAATATTAAGGTGCAAGGGCACAAAAGTCACTGAGTAAATATTTAAAACAACCGACTGTACCAAGTGTTCCAATTATGACCAAAGTTAAGGATTTTACGTCATGGAACCTCATTAACAGCGATACAAACAGGTGGTATTCCTGGCCTGCATTATTTTTTTTATTGAATTTGAACTTTTAGGATATCACTTTTCAGCTCTTATCCTGTTAAAAATCCTATATTTTTCCTATTTTTGCGTTTTTATTTAGATTAAATATAATTAACAGGGTCTTAGCAATTACAGTTCATAGGAAAGAAAACCAATATGAGGAATAACTTTTTTATTTTCAACTTGTTTATACTGTAAACGAGCGAGAGCTGTTGAAACTGAAGATTATGGAGAAAGCTCAGGATAAAATATTAAGTGAAGTTACATCAGGCGAATATAAGTATGGTTTCTATTCCGACATTGAGATGGAACGGATTCCCAAGGGTCTTAGTGAGGATGTTGTCAGGATTATTTCTTCAAAAAAGAATGAACCTGACTGGCTGTTGGAATTCAGGCTGAAGGCATATCGTCACTGGCTTACGATGAAAATGCCAAAATGGCCTAATCTTAAGATTCCGCCGATAGACTACAATGAGATAATCTTTTATGCAGCTCCCAAACAGAGGAAAACACTCAATAGTTTAGATGATATTGATCCGGAGCTGAAAAAGACATTCGATAAGCTGGGGATCCCTCTCGAGGAGCAAAAACATCTCTCAGGGGTGGCCGTAGATGCTGTTATTGACAGTGTGTCGGTTAAAACAACTTTCAAAGAGACACTGGCTGAAATGGGGATCATATTCTGCTCATTCAGTGATGCAGTAAAGGAATATCCCGACCTTGTAAGAAGGTATATGGGATCTGTGGTTCCCTATACGGATAACTTTTTTGCAAGTCTTAATTCAGCTGTATTCAGTGATGGTTCATTCTGTTATATCCCGAAAGGTGTAAGGTGCCCGATGGAGCTGTCAACTTATTTCAGGATAAACTCTGCCAATACGGGTCAGTTTGAGAGGACACTGCTTATTGCTGATGAAGAAAGCTATGTCAGCTATCTGGAGGGCTGCACAGCGCCTTCAAGGGATGAGAATCAGCTTCATGCTGCAATAGTTGAGATTATAGCTGAGAAAAGTGCTGAGGTTAAATATTCTACCGTTCAGAACTGGTATCCGGGTAACAAGGATGGGTTGGGCGGTGTCTTCAATTTTGTTACCAAGAGAGGATTGTGCAAAGGCGAAAACTCCAAGATCTCCTGGACGCAGATTGAAACAGGATCGGCTATTACCTGGAAATACCCCTCATGTATCCTTCGGGGAGATAATTCCACCGGCGAATTTTATTCAGTTGCTGTTACAAATAATCACCAGCAGGCCGATACAGGTACAAAGATGATCCATATAGGTAAAAATACAAAGAGTACAATTGTCTCTAAAGGTATCTCAGCAGGGAAAGGACAGAACAGCTACCGCGGACTCGTAAAAGTTCTCAGGAATGCGACGAATGCAAGGAATTATTCCCAGTGCGATTCATTACTCCTTGGCGACAAATGCGGTGCTCACACATTTCCATACCTGGAGGTTGACAATCAGACCGCCATTGTTGAACATGAAGCAACAACATCCAAGATCGGAGAAGATCAGATATTTTATTGCAATCAGAGAGGTATCTCAACAGAAGACGCAATAGGTCTGATTGTTAATGGTTATGCACGTGAAGTAATTAATAAACTGCCCATGGAGTTTGCTGTAGAAGCACAGAAGCTGCTTCAGATAAGCCTGGAAGGCAGTATAGGTTGATATTGAAATTTTTTTAGAATAATATTTTATCATGTTGGTCATAAATAATTTGAAAGCCACAATAAGTGGGAAGAACATCTTAAAGGGTATTAGTCTTAAAGTTAAACCAGGTGAAATCCATGCGATCATGGGTCCGAACGGATCAGGCAAAAGCACTCTTGCTGCGGTTCTTGCTGGGAGGGAATTTGTTGAGGTGACTGAAGGAACAGTTACCTACCTTGGTAAGGATCTGCTTTCAATGAGCCCTGAAGAAAGAGCCAAAGAGGGTATCTTCCTTGGATTTCAGTACCCTATAGAGATCCCCGGAGTCAGTATGGTTAATTTCATGAAGACAGCTGTAAACGAGCACCGGAAACATAAAGGTCTGGATCCTCTCTCTGCATCCGACTTCCTGAAGTTAATGCGTGAGAAGAAAGAGATGGTTGAGATCGATTCCAAGCTTGCCAACAGATCTGTCAATGAAGGCTTTTCTGGCGGGGAAAAGAAGAAGAATGAGATATTCCAGATGGCAATGCTGGAACCTAGACTTGCTATTCTCGATGAAACCGATTCAGGCCTCGATATTGATGCTCTTCGGATCGTCGCAAACGGAGTTAATAAGATCAAACGCCCTGATAATTCATTTATAGTAATTACCCATTACCAGAGACTGCTTGATTATATAGTTCCGGATGTTGTTCATGTTCTGTACGACGGACGGATAGTTAAAACCGCCGGTAAGGAACTGGCCCTTGAACTCGAAGAAAAAGGATATGACTGGATCAAGAAAGAGGTGGAAAATAGTATACTTGCATGAACGGTAAATCTGAAACAACTGAAAAATACCTGAAGCTTTATCACGATAATATTGATAAGATTTCAGATAACTCTGCTCCATATCTGAATTCATTCAGGGAGGAAGCTTTCGGAAGATTCAGTGAACTGGGTATACCCACAAAAAAAGATGAGGCTTATAAATACACCAACCTCAGCCTTTTTTTTGACCACGATTATGCCAGTTATTTTATCCCGGATGCTGCAGATTTTGAAAAAGCAGAAGAGTTCAGGTGCGATATTTCAGATATGGATACACATGGCATCGTTCTTCTGAATGGTTTTTATCCCACAATTAACGAAAAGCTGAGACAGCTGCCCAGCGGAGTCTGGATTGGAAGCCTTAATGCAGCTGCAAAAAAGTTCCCTGAAATAATTGAAAAACATTACGGGAAATATGCCCATACTGATACAGATGGTCTTGTTCATCTTAACACTGCGATGGCATCAGATGGGATATTTGTTTATGTGCCCGAAGGAGTAATCCTTTCAAAACCTGTTCAGGTCGTAAATCTTGTACAGGCCGAAGTGGACTCATTCAGTCAGCACAGAAACCTTATAATTGTGGAAAAAAGAGCTGAATTCTCGATCATCATTTGCGACCATACTCTCTCTCCCAAAAAATTCCTGACAAATGCTGTTACTGAGATTTTTGTTGGGGAAGATGCACATTTTGACATAATCAGAGTGCAAAATGAGCATAATGCTGCCTGCAAGATAACTCATACATTTATTCATCAGGAGAGAAACTCCGTTGCATCCTCGAATAATATGACCCTTCACGGAGGTTTGATTCGTAACAGTACCTATCATTATCTCGGAGGAGAAGGAGCTGAAAGCCATTCTTTCGGACTTTTTCTTGCTGATAAGTGGCAGCACGTTGATAATTTTGTAAATGTTGATCATGCTTTCCCTCACTGTACCAGTAACCAGCTGTTTAAAGGAGTCCTTGATGACATGTCAACGGGAACATTCAATGGCAGGATATATGTAAGACCTGATGCCCAGGGTACCCTGGCTTACCAGAAGAATAACAATATCCTCCTTACCGATGACGCAAAGATGGACACCAAGCCACAGCTGGAAATATATGCCGATGATGTAAAATGCAGCCATGGAGCCACTGTGGGACAGCTCGACGGTGATGCCCTCTTCTACCTTCAGTCACGCGGAATAAATAAACGGGAAGCCAGGCTTATGCTGATGTTCGGATTTGCACATGAGGTAATACAGAATATAAAAATTGAGCCGCTCCGCGACAGAATGGATAATCTCGTGATGCAACGCCTTAGGGGAGAACTCTCGAGGTGCGCAAGTTGTATGGTCAAGTGCGGATAATCTGAAAACAGGTGAAAAATATAGATGAGATAAGAGCCGATTTCCCTATTCTTGGCAGGAGAGTCTACGATAAACCCCTCGTTTATCTTGATAATGGAGCCACAACCCAGAAGCCCCGGGTGGTGATTGATGCCCTTGCCGATGTCTATTTGTCATATAATGCAAATATTCACAGGGGTGTTCATCATTTAAGTGACATAGCATCTGAAGCATATGAAAACTCACGGGAAACAGTCCGGTCATTTATAAATGCAGAAAAAAGAGAAGAGGTTGTTTTTACCTCTGGTACAACAGGATCGATAAATGGTTTGGCATTTTCTATTGGTGAAAGATTTGTAAATAAGGGAGATGAAATAATCCTTAGCCACCTGGAGCATCATGCAAACATTGTCCCGTGGCAGATGATGTGCGAAAGAAAGGGAGCCATTATTAAGGTCATTCCTGTTGACGATAACGGGGATATAATTTTTGAGGAGTACCTCAGGCTACTGTCATCCAGGACTAAACTTGTTTCAATCACACAGGTGTCCAATGCAATTGGTACTGTGCTTCCTGTAAATGAAATAATTGCTGCAGCACATACCCTTAACATTCCGGTAATGATTGACGGTGCACAGGGAATTCAGCACGGAGTGGTAGATGTGAGGGAAATGGATTGCGATTTTTATGTTTTTTCAGGACACAAGGTTTATGGACCTAACGGGATCGGCTGTCTCTATGGAAAAGAGAAATGGCTATCTGAATTACCTCCGTTTCAGGGTGGAGGCGATATGGTTGACCAGGTGACTTTTGAGAAAACCACGTATAATGAACTGCCATTTAAATTTGAAGCCGGAACAACAGATTATCCTGCTGCTATCGGACTTGCCACTGCACTCGGCTATGTGACCTCCATTGGCAGAAACTATATAGAACAACGCGAAAAAGAACTGCTCTCCTATGCCACTGAGCGGCTTTTGTCTATAAAAGGATTGAAAATATATGGAAATTCTGCAAGGAAGATTTCTACAATTTCCTTTTTACTTGAAGGCATTCATCAATATGATACTGGGATGATACTCGACAAGATGGGTATCGCTGTACGGACGGGGACCCATTGTGCACAGCCTGTAATGAAACGATATGGTATTGACGGAACGGTCAGAGCTTCCCTCTGCTTCTATAATACAAACCAGGAGATCGACACTCTGGCTGCAGGAATTGAAAAGGTAATTAAAATGTTTGCATAAAGAGATTATATGACAATTAACGAAGTACAGGATAAAATTATAGAAGAGTTTGCGCTTTTTGATGACTGGATGGATAAGTATAACCTGCTTATTGATCTGGGAAAGGAACTGCCGGTAATAGATCCTAAGTATAAGGTGAAAGATTTCCTTATTGAGGGATGCCAGTCAAAGGTATGGCTGCATCCTGATTTTGACGGTAACATAATAAATTTTACAGCTGACAGTGATGCGATTATTACACGGGGTATTGTAGCCCTTCTCATTAAAGTTCTTTCCGGAAGGAGCCCTGAGGAGATAATTTCCGCTGATCTCTACTTTATCGAGAAAATCGGACTCAGGCAGAACCTCTCTCCGACACGTTCAAACGGTTTGCTCTCAATGGTACGACAGATGAAGCTGTATTCAATGGCTTATAATGCTAAGGGAAAGTATAATTCAATAGGTAAATGAAGGAATTATCAATTTATGCAGTTGTAATAATCACTCTTGTCATTATGATAAGATATATTCTGCTGCTCGTCAGGAAAGAGATCAAACCGGCGCTGGCCATGTGGCTCTTCTTTTCCATTGCTATCATTATGAGTCTTATCACCTACAGGTCGGAGGGGGGATACGGACTCCTTGATAATATAATGAATACCGTTGACCTGGTATATGTTGTTACAGTTTGTGTAGCAATCTTCCTGTTCGGTGACAAGAGCTCAAAATTTACCAGATTCGACAGAGGCTGCCTGATTGCTGTATTGCTGATCCTCTTTTTCTGGATCTTTACCCAGAACCACCGGATAACAAATATCCTTATGCAGGCAATACTTGTTATAGCCTACTTCCCTGTAGTAAAGAGACTGGTCGAATCGAAGGAAAACACAGAACCTTTCTCCGTCTGGATAGGAATGTTGCTTGCTCCCTCCCTGGCGCTTCTTTCAAGCAAGGGTACACTGGCAACTGTCTACTCGGTCAGAGCAATTATATGTGTAAGTATTCTATTACTGCTCATGCTGAGAATAGAAATTTTGAAGATGAAGAACAATTTAAAACTATCAAGATAATGGATCCTTCTGAACAACTTGAAATAGAAACACGTATCGGAGATGTTCTCAAAAGTATATTTGATCCGGAGATCCCTGTAAATATATATGATCTCGGATTGATTTACGATATAACCCTTGATGAGGAACATATTGCCCATATAACCATGACCCTAACAGCTCCTAACTGTCCGATGGCCGAGGAACTTGTTGAGGAGGTAAAATACAAGGTGGGAGGTACCAGAGGCGTTAAGGAGTGTGACCTGAAGCTTACTTTCAACCCCCCGTGGGACAGAAGTATGCTTAGTGATGAGGCAAAACTGGAACTGGGATTCCTCTAAATCCTTTACAATATGTCAGCCTCAGATGATAGAACCCTTTCATCTCTGATCAAAGAGAAAGCAAGAAATCTTGGCTTTGATCTCTGTGGCATTACCGCCGCAAGGGCTCTTACAGAACGGGAAGATATTCTTAAAAACTGGTGCAGCTCAGGAATGAACGCCGGGATGACTTATCTTTCCAGGGATATGGAAAAGAGACTCAATCCTGAATTTCTTGTTCCCGGAGCCAGGTCCCTCATCGTAACAGGAATTAATTACTATACTGAAAACCAACAGACAGAACCCGGCGTTCCGGTGCTTTCCATATATGCCTATGGCGAGTCTTATCAGGAGGTTATTAAAAGAAGACTGGATGAGCTGTTACAATTTGTCAGGTCAGTGTCACCCGAAGCTGAAGGACGTGCTTTCTCAGATACCGCTCCCCTGCTTGAAAAAGCCTGGGCAGTAGAAGCAGGAATTGGCTGGCAGGGAAAACATTCAGTTGTGATTAATAAAAAAATCGGTTCATTCTTTTTCATCGGAATACTGATAGTAAATATTGAACTTGATTACGATGAACCTTTCTCAAAAGATTATTGCGGCAACTGCAGGATCTGTATTGAACAGTGTCCTACCGGAGCAATAAATGAAGATCGTACTATCGATGCCCGAAAGTGTATAGCAAATCTTACCATAGAGAACAGGGGTCCCGTTCCGGAAGAAATAATTCCTTTGCTTGAAGGAAGAATATACGGATGCGATAAGTGCCAGGAAGTCTGCCCATGGAATTGCAATGCCTTGCCGACCAAAGTTCCTGAGTTTCAGATTGAGGAAGAACTGGCAGGCTTAACAGCCGTGGAATGGAGTAATATTTCAGGGGAAAGGTTTAAAAACTCTTTAACAGGACTCCGGTCGGAAGAAAAAAATATGAAACCTTCATTGAAAATATTGCATTAGTCACAAAATCAGAAAACTGATTTCATGATCAATGATCCCCGATTATTGTTACCACTACCTCCCTGCGCTCCCTTGGACCATCAAATTCACAAAGGAATATGTTTTGCCAGGTTGATAAACCGGGTTCTTTGCCGATAATGGGAATTGTTTCGGAAGCTCCGATCAGTCCGGCCTTCAGATGTGCATCCCCGTTATTATCCTGCCGGTCATGTTCCCAGATACCGGACGGCGCCAGTTTCCTCAGAAGTGTTAAAACATCATTCTGGACTGACTGATCCCAGTTCTCCTGGATCATTATAGCAGCAGTGGCCCCCCTTGCATATACCGAAGCAATGCCGGTTATTACGCCGCTTTCCTTTATCAGCGATACAACTTCTTCTGTAATATCATATAATCCGTTTTTCTTATCTGTCCGGATGGTTATGATCTTTTGCATAATAGTACGTTTTTCTTCTAAAATTACAATATGTTTTTTACCTTGGAGATGATTTCGCGTCTATAATGCAAAGAGGACCTGATTTTGATTGATTCAAAACTCATAGAAGAATGCAGGGGAGGAAATTTAAGTAACTTCAGGAAACTTGTGGAATTAACTTCTCCATATGCTTTCTCACTTGCATTCAGGATGCTAAGTGACGTAGATCGGGGGGGGGGGGGGGGGCGGGGGGGAAGGGGGGGGGGGGGGGGGAGGGGGGGGGGGGGGGGGGGAAGGGGGGGGGGGGGGGGGGGGGGGGGGGGGGGGGGAAATAAGGGGGGGGGGGGGAATGGGGGCGGGGAGGACGGGGGGGGGAGGGAAGGGGGGGGGGGGGGGGGGGGGGGGGAGGGGGGGGGAGGGAAGGGGGGGGGGGGGGAAGGGAGGGGGCGGGGGGGGGGGGGGGGGGCGGGGGGGGGGGGGGGGGGGGGGGGGGGGGGGATCGTGGGGGGGGGGGGGGGGCGGGAGAAAGGGGAAGAACGAGGGGGGGGGGAAAAGGCCGGCGAAAGGGGGGGGGGGGGCCGGGGAAAAGGAGGGGGGGGAAAGGGGGCCGGGCTTGAAAAGTTGATCTAAGAGAAGATGTCAGAAATGATTGGTAAAAAAATAAAATTCAGACTATGAAAAGAATCAGTATAAGAAGTATTGTACTGTTAATGCTAATGGTTGTTGTCTCCTGCGATGAACCGGACACAATCGTTACTAATATCGTTCACCCTGACGGATCTGTGACCAGAAAAATTGTAATGCGTTACGGCAATAAAGGACTTAAGAAGTCTGACATACAGGTCCCATTTGACGATACTTGGAAAATCACAGATTCTCTGGAAGTTGGCGTCAAAGGGGATACTACGTGGATCAAACGGGCTGAGAAGCTCCTTGAAAATGTTGATGAGATCAATTCAGTTTATAACAATGATTCCTCAACAAACGGGAAAATACCCCGGAAGGCATATTTCAGCAAGAGATTCAGATGGTTTAACACCGAATACAGGTTTTCGGAAATTATTGACAGGCAAATATCGGAGGGATATCCTGTCACCGGTTTTTTAAATGAAGAGGAACTTAAATACTTCTATTCTCCGGATTTTATCAGATTCAATAAGGAGAATGGTGCCGACAGTATCAAATACAAAGCATTTTCCGATTCAATTAGTAAAAAGACCGATCACTGGGCTTTAAAGAATATTGCCTCACTATGGATTGCAGAATTTTCAAGGCTTACTGAAGGAAAGAGAGACCCCGGATTATCATTGTCGTCCCTTAAAGCTAATGAAGATCATATAGTAAAAGCGATTGAGCAAAATGATGCGGAATTTGACAGCCTATGGCAAAACGGAGTTATACTTAAGGAATTCATAGGAGAGAAGTATGCTGCTAAATTTAAAACTGAAGCTGATTCAGCTCTTGATAGAGCTGTGGAACGATATCTGTTTGATTTCATCAGTTATTCAGAAAGAATAGTTATGCCTGGCAAACTTACCGGAACAAACGGCTATCCTGACAGTACCAGGAATCTTCTCTGGCCTGTAAAATCTGACTTTTTTGTAACTGACAAGTACGAGATGTGGGCTGAATCGAAAACCACCAACTGGTGGGCGTGGATTGTTTCCGGAGTATTCCTGGTTTTTGTATCAACCGGGATTATTGTAAAAAGAAAGCCCCGCCGGGAGGCGGGGCTCAAACCATAACCTGACCAAACTAAAATAAACCTAAAACTATCTTACGTAATCTTTTAATATCAGCATAAGCTTCTGACGGGTGAAAAAGATCCTGCTTTTCACAGTTCCTATCTTCAGCCCCAGTTCATCAGCAATTTCCTTGTATTTAAACCCGTCAACATGCATTCTGAAGGGAATCCTGAATTCATCACTCAATGAGTCTATTGCCTTCTCAATTTCACTTTCTGAGAAAGATGATTCCGGAGAAATAAAGCCTTTGTCGTGAGGTTGATTGATGTAATATAAATCCTGTGTCCCGTCAATTATTGTATTCTCTTTTACATTCCGCCTGTAATTATTGATGAAGGTGTTTTTCATTATTGTAAACACCCAGGCTTTAAGATTTGTATAATCAACAAATTTATCTTTGTATGTATGTACCAGATCAAGTGCAGTATCACGATCTGAAGTAAGGCTCATTGCAAATCTCTGAAGATTTGACTTCATCTCGAGGAGACTATTATTGAATTCATATTGTGTCATTGTTCGTAGTATTAAAAGTAGTTGAACAAAGTTCTGCAAATAAATAAAGATATACAAATCTTAATATCTTTAAATTGTCGTTTTATGGTTGGAATCTAAATAAGAATATATATTAAATATCAGGTATAGAGTTATATGCAGATTAATTACTGAAATTCTTCTAAATACAGTATAAATTATTTTTTACACTATTTTGGGTTGGGTGTTGGATTTTCAATTATAAATGGCCAGATCATTTGCTCGTATAAGTACCTGTTTTCAAGCATTATTTAGTGATCTGTACAAAGTGATTTAGCGTATTATTTTCTGAAGTTTCGTACATTTAAAAAAAAATAGCTATGGATTTTAATATTAAACTCAGCAATGGACAGATTTTAAAGGGGATGATCCAAAGTCCGGGTGAGAATACCAGGGCAGTTATTGTGATGGTACATGGAATTGGAGAGCATATAAGGCGCTATTCCTATCTGGCAGATTTATTCAGTAAAGAGGGAATCGCCTTCACAGGCGTTGATCTTCCAGGTCATGGCCGCTCTGATGGGCGAAGGGGCAATATTAAAAGTTACAAACTTCTGGAGGAAATGATCACAATAATGATTGACAGTTGCCGTAAAACTTTCCCTGGAATACCTGTATATCTTTATGGGCACAGCCTCGGAGGAGGGATTGTCCTTGACTATATTTTGCGGGTAAATCCAAAGATAAAGGGTGCAATAGTCACTTCACCCTGGTTGCGTCTCTCCTTTGAACCTCCAAAGATAAAAGTGATACTTGCAGCTTTAATGAAGAATCTGGTGCCCGGACTTGTTCAGCCCACTGGTCTCAATGTCAGCCATATTTCGCACGATGAAAATGTTATTGAGAAGTACAAAACAGATCCTCTTGTACACGATAAGTGTTCAGTCAGTTTGTATAACGAGGCTATGAATGCTGCGAAGTATTCTCTCGAACATGCTTCGGAGTTAAAAATCCCAACTCTGCTTATTCACGGCAGTGATGATATGATTAACTCACCTGAAGGCAGCAGGGAGTTTGCAGAAAAATCAGACAAAGTTAAATTAAAGATATGGGAAGGCGGATACCACGAATTGCATAATGAATTATTTAAAGACGATGTCTTCAGATATATTCTCAGTTGGATTAACAATATACCTGTTAAGGTCTGATAGTTTTCACCCCTTATGAATCTGAGAACAACTTTTAATATTGATCCATCACCACGAAAAATTACCTATAATGACAGGGTGATGTTCATCGGATCATGTTTTGCCTCTTCCATAGGGGAACAGATGGAAGCAGGGAAAATGGGGGTGATGATAAATCCGGCAGGGACTGTATATAATCCTGTTTCGGTAGGTATTACTCTTGACAATATAATATCAGGAAAGGAATTTACAAGGGATGATCTTCACTTTCATGACGGCTTGTGGCTGAGTTTTTCCCATTATACCGATTTTTCTTCTGAAGACCCTGAAAAAGCTCTTTTAAAGATCAACAGCAGGCTGAGGGAGTCATCACTCTTTCTTGAGAGCCCGGGTTTCCTTTTCATAACATTTGGAACAGCAAGAATATACAGAAACAGGAAGAGCGGATTGATTGTATCCAACTGTCATAAGATACCCGCCGGCCAGTTCAGCTCTGAACTGCTTACGGTTAATGAGATTGTTGAGCTGTGGAACAAGCAGCTTGACACTCTATCTCGCCTCTATCCTCACCTTAAGGTTATTTTTACTATTAGTCCGGTGCGGCACATGAAAGATGGGGCCCATGGGAACCTGGTCAGCAAATCCGTACTTTTACTTGCAGTTGAGGAGCTGCTGAAGCATTCCTCCTTACCTCAGTATTTTCCTGCATATGAGCTGGTTATGGATGATCTGCGCGACTACAGGTTTTACGGTGACGATATGATACATCCGTCTGCTTCAGCGATAAATTATATCTGGGAAGCTTTTACCGGCAGCTACTTCGAAGATGAAACAATAAATATCTGGAATGAAGCAGTGAGAATTACCAGGGCCAGAAACCACCACTTCAATACCGACAGTATCACCCGGCAAAGAGATTTTGCTCAAAATATGCTTTCCCGCATTTCTCAAATTGAGAAAAAGTATCCTCCAATAATCTTTACAGAGGAGAAAACTTATTTCCTTAGTCTGTTGAATGACTAAATATTTTAAATATTTTGTGAACAAACTCATTTTGTCTTTTGTTACTGGGGAAAAAGTAAGACATAATGAGAAATCTGGTTCTATCAATATTCCTGGCACTCATAACAGCAGTTGCATTATCTGCCCAGGGGAATTCGGGCATTATAAAAGGAAGAGTTTATAATTCAAAGACAAATGATGGTGTCCCCTTTGCCACTGTTCAGATATGGGGTACTACAACGGGGGCAGTAACTGATTTTGAGGGTAATTTTTCTTTTACAGGATTAAAACCAGGCTTTGCCGAGCTTCGGGTATCTTCAGTAGGATTCAAAACATATATTTCAAGTGCAGTTATGGTTACGAACAGTAACCAGGTGAATCTGGAAATCCCGCTGGAGGAATCTGAGATCAATATCGGCGAGGTTGTGGTAAAGGCCTCCCCGTTTGCGAAAAAAATTGAAACGCCTATATCAGTAAGAATAATAGGTATTGATGAGATTGAGAAGAACCCTGGTGGAAACCGCGATATTTCAAAGGTAATCCAGTCATATCCGGGAGTTGCCTCGACCCCTGCCTTCAGAAATGATGTCATAGTTAGGGGAGGAGGACCAAATGAAAACAGGTTCTATATTGATAATGTGGAGATCCCTTATCTGAATCATTTTTCAACACAGGGTTCATCGGGAGGACCTGTAGGGATCATTAATGTTGATTTCGTTCAATCTGTCGATTTTTTAAGCGGAGCTTTTCCTGCCTCGAAGGGCAATGCCCTGAGTTCCATTCTGAATTTCACCTTTATTGACGGGAATAAGGATAAAATGAAATACCGTACAACTTTAGGAGCTTCAGATCTTGGTCTGACACTAAACGGACCTGTTGGAGATAATGGGACGCTTCTGTTATCTGTAAGAAGATCTTATCTTAAATTTCTTTTCAGCGCCCTTCAACTGCCGTTTCTCCCTACATATACCGATTTTCAGCTTAAATATAAGGTGCGGATCAATCCGAAAAATGAACTTACAATACTGGGGCTTGGGGCAAAGGATGACTTCAGCCTGAATCTAAAAGCAAATGATACTGAATATCAGAGATACCTGCTTGATTATATTCCGGTGCAGGAACAGTACAGTTATGTTCTTGGGGTCGTCTGGAAACATTTCCGTGAGAATGGTTATGATTCCTGGATTGTCAGCCGTAATTATCTGAATAATTCACAATACAAATATGAGAATAACGTTAAAGCTGATTCAAATAAGATACTTGACTATCTTTCAGGTGAAGGGGAGATCAAGGCACGGTATGAAAGGACTATATTAGGGGATAAGGGCTTCCGGTTAACTTATGGAGTGGGATATGAATACGGGCATTACCGGAACTCAACATTCCGACGGATCTATTCCGGAACTCCTATCGATACGGAAATAAATTATGACACTAATCTGAATATTGGGAAGTATAGTGCTTTCGGACAGGTTAGCCGATCCTTCATTGAGAGCAAGCTGACTCTCTCATTTGGTCTTCGCGCCGATGGGAGTAATTATTCTTCCGAAATGATGAATCCTCTCCGCCAGGTCTCGCCGAGGCTTTCAGCTTCCTTTGCTATTACAGACAATCTGAGTCTCAATGCCAGCACAGGACGTTACTATCAGCTTCCTCCGTATACTGCAATGGGATATTCAACCCCTGCGGGCTTACTGGTCAACAAGGATAACCTGAAGTATATGGCAGCTGATCATTATGTTGCAGGTTTCGAAATTGTGCCTGCAGAAAATATCCAGCTGTCTGTCGAAGGATTTTACAAGAACTACTCTCAATATCCGTTTTCAGTGCGCGATTCGGTTCCATTGTCCAGCAAGAGCGCTGACTATGGGATCTTCGGAGATGAAGCTCTCGTCTCCACATCAACGGGAAGAGCCTATGGATTTGAGATTCTGGGAAGACTGAAAGAATTTAAGAAAATTAATCTTGTCTTCTCCTATACTTATGTGAGGAGTGAGTTCAGGGATCTGGAGTCGATTATGATACCTTCTTCCTGGGATAATAAACACTTGCTTAATCTTACAGCTACCAGGAAGTTCAACCGTAACTGGGACATAGGTATAAAATGGAGATTTGTGGGTGGCGCTCCCTATACTCCATATGATCTGGAGAAATCTTCCTATAAGGTTGCCTGGGATCTGCAGGGACAGGGTTATCCCGACTACAGTAAATTCAATACATTACGCTTAAATGCATTTCATCAGCTCGACATCCGTATTGATAAGCAGTACTTCTTCGGAAAATGGTCACTTATGCTATATGCCGATGTACAAAACGTTTATAACTTTAAAGCCGATCGGACTCCGATTCTTGTAAGGGAGTCAGACAATAACGGGGTTCCGGTTACCGATCCTTCCAATCCGCTCAAATACATACTGAAATACCTGCCTAATGAAGCAGGAACAGTATTACCGACAATTGGTGTGATAGTTGAATTTTAGAATTATGATTCTGTTAATTAATAGAATTGCTATACCTTCACAAGGGAATCAAGAATCCTTAGAAAATCCGCCGGATCCTTGGTAAGAACAAGCTTGTCGTATGATTTATGGCTATACTCTTCAGGCGAATCAGTGAATATGGTTTTTTTGATCATCAATGATTTTCCGATACTGTTGAAATAGGCAATTTTCTTTTCTCCAAAATCAAAGGCGCTTGAATTGACTACAAGGTATTCAAAGGTTTTGATTTTGTAAATCTCAACAACTTCCGAAGAAGGAAGTATACCTCCGGTAAAGATTACATCAAAGCCCCTCTTGCGGAGTGCATATTTATAAAACAGAAAGTTGTTGTCTGTAAGGTTATCGGAGGTATTGATCATTGCAACAGCCGGTACTGATTTCCCGGCAACCGGTTTAATCCGGTCATCCTCAATTATTATTATCTGTTTAATTGTGTTTCTTACAAACTGTTCCTGTGCCCTGGAAAGGCTTCCGGTCTGCCATAAAATCCTTGCTTTTTCAAGGAGCGGATGCAAATACCTGCAATACGCCTCTTCAATACCCTGATAGTTAATATAGGGAGCAAGGGTCTCCTTGAATAATATTTCATTAAACCTTATTGCAGACATAAGGATCTTTCCAGGCTGGAAATCCTGATCAAGGTCATCATGTTTACTGCTTACAGTCATTACCTGCTGTGTGAGCTCATCTTCATCGAGCTTAGCTATCTTTGATATTTTCAGCCCGTTACGGTTAAGATAGGCAACATTCAGGATCTTCTTCAGTTCAGTTTCACTATATGTTCTTATATTTGAATCAGTCCTGTCAGGTTCAAGTATTTTGTACCTTTTCTCCCATATTCTTATTGTATGAGCCTTAATACCCGAAAAATTTTCGAGATCTTTTATCGAAAAAACATTTAATCCTTCTTCCATGGCTTTTTGAGATATCAATTCATCACATGCAACCCCACATAGTATAATTTACAACCCGATTTCAGGTTGCTAATTATTCTTTTTACCCGTTATTAAGTGACTTTTTATTATTTGCGGAATCGTTCCCCAACTTACCGCAGCAAAAACGAAAGTAACATTTTTTTCTTATTCTGATTCTTCAACAAGGATTTTTTTGACCACTCTTGTTCCGTCACTGAAATTAATTGTAACAATATACATTCCCCTTTTAGCATTATCGAGCATGATTCTGATCTGCTGTTCGGGGTTGTTATATTTGACTCTGAAGATATCCTGGCCTATAATATTTGTTATTCTAACAAAAGAGATGTCCTTATCAGTGCTGATTGTAAAGTTGTTTTCCCTTACAGGAACGGGATATATTGTAACATTCACAGCCGATGACGGCCTGTTTATGTCCTGCTGAGCAAGGGCGCCGATATAGCTGACGCTATCCTTCTGGGCAGAAAGGTTTACTGTAAAGATAAGAAGAAGTAACAGGTGTAAAATTTTCCTCATACATCCCTTTTTGCAATATCTCTATCAAAAACTGTGCTAAAGTTAGTAAAAATTTCAGATACTTTGTTCTAAAAATATTTTAGCCCTCTCCAGGTCCTCGGGTGTATCAATCCCGATGCTCTCCCAGATTGTGACTGCAGTTCTTATCCTGAAGCCGTTCTCCAGCCATCTGTTTTGCTCCAGGCACTCTGCTTTTTCCAGTGAGCTCTGCTCCAGCAAAGTAATTCTCTTCAGAGTCTCTGTCCTGTATGCATAAAGTCCGATGTGCTTGTAAAAGTTGTGCTTCCATGTCCACAGGGTCCTTTCAGCATCCCTGACGAAAGGAATCGGGGTCCGGCTGAAATAAATTGCATCGCCCGTGTTGTTAAGTATTACTTTAGGTTGGTTTTGGTTGAAGATATCTTCCCCAGGTTCAGCTTTTCTGATGAGTGTGGCAATCTCAACCTCTTTATCCCTGAAGCATTCCTTAACGAGGTTTATCTGCTCCGGCTTAATAAAAGGTTCATCACCCTGGATATTTACAACAATATCGATCTTTATGCCGGTTTCAGCTTCAATCAGGACTGCGGCTTCAGCAATCCGATCAGTTCCGCTCTGATGGTCGGGTGAGGTCAGAATAACTTTCCCTCCAAAGCCGGTAACGGCATCGTATATTCGTTTATCATCAGTGGCAACATACACCAGGTTTAATGATTTGCCGGCCTGTTCATAAACTCTTTGGATCATTGACTTGTTCCCTATCAGTGCAAGCGGTTTGCCGGGGAACCTGGATGATGCGAAGCGGGCCGGTATGATTCCGGCAAATAAAGGCTCTGTATTTGCTTTCATACTGCGAATTTAAGAAAAATGAATTTCCCATTGATTTAAAAATATCTTAATTTCGCAGCAATGTAAATTCAGGATATGAGGGATCTGCAAAATATTAAGCAAAGGTTTGGGATAATCGGTAATTTTGATGGTCTGAACCGGGCAATAGACATAGCTGCTCAAGTGGCTCCGACAGATCTTTCAGTGCTCATCACAGGTGAAAGCGGTACGGGGAAAGAGATCTTTCCTCAGGTTATCCATAATTTCAGTTCAAGGAAACATGGCCAGTACATAGCCGTAAACTGCGGGGCAATACCCGAAGGAACTATTGATTCTGAATTGTTCGGACATGAAAAGGGCTCCTTTACCGGAGCTACTGACAGCAGGAAAGGGTATTTTGAAGTTGCCGACGGAGGAACTATTTTCCTGGACGAGGTTGCCGAACTTCCCCTCTCCACACAGGTGAGACTGCTCAGGGTCCTGGAAACAGGCGAATTTATCAGGGTGGGCTCTTCCAAGGTTCAGAAAACAAATGTCAGGGTTATTGCTGCAAGTAACATTGACGTACCCAGGGCAATTGATAACGGAAAATTCAGGGAAGATCTTTTTTACAGGCTAAATACCGTTCCGATAAGGATCCCCGGATTAAGGGAAAGAGGCGAGGATATATTTCTGCTCTTCAGGAAATTCTCAGTCGATTTTGCTGAAAAATACAGGATGCCGGCAATCAGGCTTGATTCCGAAGCCAGAACAATACTCCTGAACTATTCATGGCCGGGTAATGTGCGTCAGCTTAAAAATATCACTGAACAGATATCAATCATTGAAAGTGAAAGGGAGATAACAGGTGCAACACTCCGTCATTACCTCCCCGACTATGGAAGTGTAAAACTTCCTGCAGTAATAAAAAAAGATGATGAGAAATCTTTCGCCTCTGAGAGGGAATTATTATATAAGATCCTTTTCGATATGAAAAGCGATATGAATGATCTTAAAAAGCTGGTTTTTGACCTGATCAGAAGAGGAGACATCGATGTCCCGATCCATGAAGGCAACTCTCGGGTTATTAATAACCTCTTCAGGGAAGCCAATGGAGGAGATGATAATAACAGTGATTCTGAATCTCAGGCAGCATCCTATACACAGCACCCTGTCAGAAACGATATTCAGGATACTGAAGAGATAATTGAAGAATCACTTTCGCTGGCTGACAAAGAAGTGGAAATGATTATAAAAGCTCTTGAAAAATTCAATGGCAAGAGAAAAATGGCAGCAAATGAACTGGGTATTTCCGAACGTACACTTTACAGAAAGATAAAAGAATATGGAATTGAATCCTGAAAAATACAGCAAAATTCCTTTAAGCAGATTTTTCCTGCTTCTGCCAGCCTTATTGATTACACTCTTTTCCGGTTGCACGGTTTCCTATAAATTCACAGGTGCCAGCACACAGGGCTTAAATACTGTAAGTATACAATACTTTCAGAACAGGGCATCTCTCGTTCAGCCCGGATTGAGCCAGGTTCTGACAGATGCTCTGATAGATAAATGTAAATCTCAGACAAATCTCAAAACTGTAAACGGTATCGGAGATGCTAATTTTGAAGGGGAGATAAGCGATTATAATACACGTCCTCTGACAGTGGCTGCTGATGCCCAGGCGGCCATGAACAGGTTTTCTATATCTGTAAAGGTGAAATTCGTAAATTCAGTGGATCCTGATCTTAGCTTTGAACAGACCTTCTCACGCTATGAGGATTACAACAGCAACCTCGATCTGAGCCAGGTAGAGAAAGACCTGACAGATAAGATTGTGGAAATGATAGTTGAGGATATCTTCAATCAGGCCTTTGTAAACTGGTAGTCGTATGAACAGGAGCGACTTCTTGAATATGCTTGAAAATAAAGTTCAGGTAAACCGCCAGATGATCGGAGAGGTTTATGAGCTTATAGATATTTTCCCGTATTTTCAGAGCGCTCATATGCTTCTTCTGAAAGGGCTTCAGTTAAATGCCGATATCAAATTCGATAAGCAGCTCAGAAAATCTTCAATACATATTGCCGACAGGGAAGTATTATATTACCTTCTTAACAGTAAGCCTCAGGTGGTTACGGAGAATCTGACTCCTGAGGTTGTATCGTCTGATGAGCCGGGTTTTGATCATCAGCAAACAGTTATTGAATCTGCAAAAAACAGTGAGCAGCTGATAAGCGAAATTGAAAAAAACTCCGGCAATGAGGAGGAACCAAAGGCAGATCCTTTACATCAGCACAGCCACTCAATACTTATCTCCTCAGAAACAGAAAATAGCGAGCCGGAGGAAGTGATGCTGGTGATGGATGAGGAGACAACAACTGATGAAGACAGGGTATTCTATATGGATCCCGGATTTGCAGTCCCTGAAACTTCTGATCTTCTTGAGCTCGAAAGCGAAACTGCCAATCCTTTGAAAGGTGAGGATCCGGAAAGCCAGAATGATGATGCCGTTGCCGATTCCGGAAAAACAAAGAAGCTCCAGCAGCTGGAACTGATAGATAAGTTCATCCTTGCCAATCCACGGATAGAACCTGTACGCGACATTTCAAAGGTTTCAACAGAAGATATTTCAAAGCCTTTTGTTGAAAAGGAGGGTGGCTTTGTTACTGAAACCCTTGCACGGATTTATATAAATCAGGGCTATTACTCCAAGGCAATAGATATTTATACAGAATTATGTTTGAAATTTCCGGAAAAAAGCAGTTACTTTGCATCCCAAATCGAATTGGTTAAAGTGTACTTAAAAAAGTAAGCAGATGGGAATTTATATTTTTATTTCGGTACTGGTAATAATTGCATGTGTTCTTCAGATTCTTATTGTGCTGGTTCAGAACTCAAAAGGAGGAGGACTGGCAGCTAATTTTACATCTGCAGGACAGTCAATGGGAATACGTAAAACTGCAGATTTCCTTGAAAAATCAACATGGACTCTTGCCGGAGCAATTCTTATTCTTTGTGTTGTTGCCACCGCTACTATCCCGCGCGGTTCCACTGAAGGACGTTCAAGGATAGAGAACCAGATTCAGAATGCTGTTGACCCGAATGCTATTCCAACGCTTCCTACTGCAGTGCCGCCTGCATCTGAAACTCCTTCAGAAGGCAAGGAAACCCCTTCCAAATAGATTTCATCAAAATCATAATACTCTTAAAGTGTCAGTTTGTCACATACTGACACTTTTTTATTTTTATATAATACATTCTTTAACAGGATTTTATGAATCGAAGTGCATTTTTGACTATGCATAATGGCAGGAGTAATTTCCGAAAAAGGCATGTGTCAGTCAAAAATGGCATTTTTTCCTATTTGGCATGGAATATGATCAGATTGGAAGTCAATAACTGATGTTTAACTTTAAAACTAAATAAAATGGCACAATTAAAAGGAAAGATCTTAGCAGGAAAGGTTCTTGTGAAACCTAATGAAGCTGAAGAAAAAACTGCAAGCGGAATTATCATTCCGGATTCAGCGAAAGAAAAACCACGTCAGGGAAAAGTTATTCTGGTAGGCGCTGCAAAAAAAGATGAAGAGATGGAAGTAAAAAAGGGCGATGTAGTCCTTTACGGAAAATATGCAGGTCAGGAGCTTTCAATAGATGGTGAGGATTACCTGTTAATATCTCAGACAGATATTCTTTTTATTGCTTAATTTCAAAAACTATTTAAAATTATATTGATATGGCAAAAGAGATTAAATTCAATATTGATGCCCGCGCACTCCTTAAGGAAGGTGTTGACGAGCTGGCTAATGCAGTTAAAGTTACATTGGGTCCGAAAGGACGTAATGTTGTTCTTGAGAAAAAATTCGGTTCACCTCATGTTACAAAGGATGGTGTAACAGTAGCCAAAGATATTGAGCTTTCAGATCCTTATAAGAATATGGGAGCTCAGATGGTTAAGGAAGTTGCTTCCAAAACAGGCGATATAGCAGGTGACGGTACAACAACCGCAACAGTACTGGCTCAGTCAATTATTAATGTTGGGCTCAAGAATATCACTGCTGGTGCAAATCCTATGGATATTAAAAGAGGAATTGACAAAGCCGTTGAAAAAGTGATAGCTCATCTTAAAACACAGGCTAAACTTGTAGGTGACGATCTGAGTAAGATTGAACAGGTTGCAAGAATTTCAGCCAACGATGATGAGGAGATAGGAAAACTTATAGCAGAAGCTATGAGTAAGGTTCATAAAGAAGGTGTTATAACTGTTGAAGAATCAAAAGGTACCACAACATCTGTAGAGGTTGTTGAAGGTATGCAGTTCGACCGTGGATATATCTCAGCCTATTTTGTTACAAACGCTGAGAAGATGGAAGCTGATCTTGAGAATCCGTTTATTCTTATTTATGATAAGAAAGTATCTACAATGAAAGATATGCTCCCTGTTCTTGAAGCTACCGCACAGACAGGCCGTCCTCTTTTAATAATCTCAGAAGATGTTGAAGGTGAGGCTCTGGCAACTCTTGTTGTTAACCGTTTGAGAGGTTCATTAAGAGTTTGCGCTGTTAAAGCTCCTGGATTTGGTGACAGAAGAAAAGAGATGCTTGAAGATATCGCTATTCTTACAGGCGGTACCGTAATATCAGAAGAGAAAGGTCTGAAGCTTGAACATACAACTCTCGACATGCTTGGAACAGCTGAAAAAGTTACTGTAAGCAAAGAGAATACAACAATTGTTAACGGTTCGGGTGACAAAGATATGATCAAGGCACGTATTGCACAGATCAAACAGCAGATGTCAACCACAACATCAGATTATGACAAGGAAAAATTGCAGGAACGTCTTGCCAAACTTGCAGGCGGTGTTGCAGTTCTGTATATTGGAGCAGCATCTGAAGTCGAGATGAAGAATAAGAAAGACCGTGTTGATGATTCACTTCATGCTACACGTGCAGCTATCGAGGAAGGTATTGTTCCGGGTGGTGGTGTAGCCTATATCCGTGCTATCAGTGCACTTGAAGGATTAAAAGGTGATAATGATGACCAGACTACCGGTATCGAAATAATTAAACGTGCTATTGAGGAACCATTACGCCAGATCGCAGTAAATGCAGGCAAAGAGGGCGCAGTAGTAGCCCAGAACGTAAAAGCCGGAAAAGGTGATTATGGCTACAATGCCCAGACTGACACTTATGAGAAACTGTATGCATCAGGTGTAATCGATCCTGCCAAAGTTACAAGGGTAGCGCTTGAAAATGCTGCTTCAGTAGCCGGTATGTTCCTTACAACAGAAGCCGTTATAGTAGACGAGAAAGAAGAACGTCCTGCCGGTCCTCCTCCGGGAATGGGTGGCGGAATGCCAGGAATGATGTAATAATTCAGAATAGGAATTAAATTCAACCGTAGGGACATGCCATGGCATGTCCCTACTTTTTATATATTTGCACCTGATTTAAATCGATTTTATTTGATGGACAATATCCGGAATTTCTGTATTATAGCTCATATTGACCACGGAAAAAGTACTCTGGCCGACCGTTTGCTTGAAACAACAAACACAATCTCCGAAAGAGAATACCAGGCCCAGATACTCGATGATATGGATCTCGAAAGGGAAAGAGGAATTACAATAAAGAGCCATGCAATTCAGATGGAATATCTCCACGATGGTAAAAAGTATATTCTCAATCTCATCGACACTCCGGGGCATGTTGACTTTTCTTATGAAGTCTCACGTTCCATTGCTGCATGCGAAGGAGCTTTACTGGTTATAGATGCAACCCAGGGTATACAGGCTCAGACAATTTCAAACCTTTACATGGCAATCGATCATAATCTTGAGATCATTCCCGTGCTTAATAAAATGGATATGGCTGCTGCCATGCCTGAAGAGGTTAAGGATCAGATCGTGGATCTTGTTGGCTGCAAGAGGGAGGATATTATAGAAGCCAGCGCCAAAACAGGTATGGGAGTCGATCAGATCCTTCTTGAGATTGTGAAAAGGGTACCTCCGCCAAGCGGAGATCCGGATGCCCCCTTGCAAGCCCTTATTTTTGACTCTATTTTTAACTCCTTCAGGGGAATTATTGCATATATTAAAATAGTAAACGGGACAATTTCCAGAGGTGATAATGTAAAATTCGTAAATACCGACCATGAATACAAGGCAGAAGAAATAGGTGTTCTGAAGCTTAAACAGGATCCTCGTGAAACTATGGGCCCGGGGGATGTAGGGTATATTATTTCAGGGGTAAAGGTCTCCGCAGAGGTTAAGGTGGGAGACACAATTACTCACGTCAAAAACCCTTGTGATAAGGCAATTGAAGGTTTCGAAGATGTTAAGCCTATGGTAGTTGCCGGTATTTATCCTGTGGATGCCGATGATTATGAAGATCTCAGGGTGTCGATAGAGAAGCTGCAGCTGAATGATGCATCCCTTTCCTTTATCCCGGAGTCATCCGCTGCACTGGGGTTCGGCTTCAGGTGCGGTTTCCTCGGCCTGCTTCATATGGAAATAATTCAGGAGCGCCTCGACAGGGAGTTTGATATGGATGTAATTACAACAGTCCCAAACGTCTCCTATAAAGCCTATACTACCAAGGGCGAGGAGATAGATGTGCACAATCCTTCAGGTTTGCCGCCCATAACCCATATTGACAGAATAGAGGAACCTTATATAATTGCCCAGGTAATTACTCTTTCAGAGTATGTCGGCTCTATAATGAATCTTTGCATCGACAGGAGGGGAGTACTCAAAAACCAGGTTTACCTTACAAGGGACAGGGTTGAAGTTACTTTTGAAATGCCGTTGGCTGAGATTGTATTTGATTTTTACGATAAGCTTAAAAGTATTTCCAAAGGATATGCCTCTTTTGATTACTATTATACAAATTACCAGAAAGCCGATCTGGTAAGGCTTGACATACTTCTTAACGGCGAAATGGTTGATGCTCTCTCTACACTTATTTACAGAGGACATGCATACGATTTTGGACGCAGAATGTGTGAGAAACTGAAGGAGCTTATCCCCCGGCAGCAGTTCGACATTGCAATCCAGGCTGCTATAGGCGCTAAAATAATCTCCAGGGAAACAGTTAAAGCGGTGAGAAAGGATGTTACGGCAAAATGCTATGGCGGAGACATAACCAGAAAAAGAAAACTTCTTGAGAAACAGAAGAAAGGTAAAAAACGGATGCGCCAGGTAGGCAATGTTGAAGTTCCGCAACAAGCCTTCCTTGCAGTATTAAAGCTAGATTAACCCGATCAATTAACCTTAATACCCGCCCCGGTCATTATTCTGATGACCGGGGTTTTATATCTCAGTAACTTCAGCAAATCAGCTTGTAACCTCTTCCATGCACGTTAACAATCTTCACCAATGGATCCTTGCCCAGATATTTTCTCAACCTTGAGATGTAGACATCCATGCTCCTGGCATTAAAATAGTTATCATCAATCCAGATTGCCTTAAGTGCAAAATTGCGTTCCAGGATCAGATTCTCGTTCCGGCAAAGAAGTTCAAGCAGCTCTGATTCCTTTGTAGTGAGTTTGATATGCTGATCCTTAAGAGTCAATATCTGTTTAAGAGGATCGAAAGTATAATTCCCGATTGTATATAATTCCTCTTTTTTTGCAGAACTAATAGCTGTTGTTCTCCTTAAAATGGCTTCAATCCTCAGAATCAGCTCCTCCATTGAGAAGGGCTTCGTGATATAATCATCGGCTCCTGACCTGAATCCCTCCAGAATATCCTCCTGCTGGTTTTTTGCTGTGAGAAAAATCACCGGCATATCGGGACTCGCAAGACGGATCTCCCTGGCAAGTGTCAGCCCATCCATTTCAGGCATCATAATATCCAGAATACAAAGGTCAAATGACTTGTTACGAAAAGCATCCAGGGCAAGAATGCCATTTATATACAGAAATGTTTCGTAATTCTTTGCGGTGAGATAGTTTTTTAACAGTATCCCCAGGTTGGTGTCATCTTCTGCAAGAAGAATTCTGATACTATTCATTGGCGTATAATTTATTTTCAAAGGTATGATACCTCCCTGTTATTAAGGGGATATTTGCACAATTTGTTAAAAAAGATCTGTTCATGGGTCTGCAGCTGTTTCAATTTATCCTATCCGGGACTATTCTGAGGAAGAAAAATCGTGAATTTTGTCCCCTTTCCTATCTGGCTGTCAACCTTTATCTTCCCGTTATGCTCTTCAATTATCTTCTTTACATAACTCAATCCAAGTCCGAATCCTTTCACTTTATGTACATTTCCTGAGGGTACACGGTAAAACTTATCAAACACCCTCCTTAGGTCTTCTCCCGATATCCCGATTCCTCTATCCTCAATTGTTATCAGGATACCTTTCCGGCTATTGCGTGTGGAGATCCTGATAAATGGCTTGTCGTAGGAGTATTTCAGGGCATTATCGATCAGGTTTGAGATGGCATTTAACATATGAATTTCATCAATTATTGCACGTGATTCAGTCGCCTGATAATCTTTCACTATCTTTCCGTTGAGCATCCCTATCTGGAGGTTAAAATTATCAACCGCCTTATCTGTAATCGTATGAACATTCGTTTCAACCCGGTTAAGCTTCATTTTTATCCTCTCAAATATTGCCATCTGAAGTACTCTCTCCACCTGGAATTTGAGTCTCATGCTCTCATCTGAGATAACCTGTGCCAGATTATCTATGTTCTTATTCTTATCTGAAATTGTTTTATCGGCAATCATCTGCGCTGCAAGTGAAATAGTGGATATGGGAGTTTTCAGTTCATGTGTCATATTATTTATGAAATCACTCCTTATTTCAGAAATTTTTTTCTGTCGGAAAATCACTACAAAAGTTCCTGCCGACAGCAGAAGCAGAATCATTGTGAAGAGTATTGACAGGAAGCCCAGATTTCCAATTTTCTCAAATTTATACTGTTGTTCCTGGAGACAGTAGAGAACAATCTGGTTCTGACTCGGGACAGGGTCATTGGGAAAAAGTTGAATGATGAATTTATTTGTACCTGGTTTGTCAGTAAATCCCGGTGTATTCCAGATGTTTCCAAACCGGCCTGATCGTATTGAGAATTCATAATCGAGATAGATTCCTACATTATTCAGGGCCATTCTGAGTTGCTTGTTGAGTATCTCAGGTTCAATCCGTTCGCGTATATCAGGAGTGTTTCGAAGAATTTTGCCCATTATATTCTCAAGGAACACTATTTTATTGGTGACTCTTCCGGAGATTTCCGAATTGATTATCTGCCTGGAAGGTTCTGCCTGTTCAACCGATGAATAGGGAGAGATGTCTTCGGCCGAGATGAATATCTTATGGCCGGCACTGGTAATAGCTATTGGTTCACGTGGGGTGTTAAGCCCATACATCTCGAGAAGTGTTGAATTAGGCTGATATCCGTGCAGCTTTCTTGCCAGAGGGGAGTTTGATGGTACTATTGCAGTTATTGAATCTGTCGAGGCCGGATCTATATCCTCCACTATATACTTTATTAACTCCTTTTCCTCAAGGTCAAGTACCACAGATTCAAGGGCCTTGTTTGCAAGGTAACGGAATTGCTGATCAGTTATCGCGATTGCATTTCTAATCCAGTATAATTGTATAAGGATGAGCCCGGAGATAGCCAGGAAAAAAAATATTGCCAGTAAAACAATAGTTTTTCGCTTCATATTGATGCAAAAATACTTGTATATCTGTTACATTTCCGCCCTTTAACTTTCTTTAACAACTTATGAAGAATCCTCCCATTGTACCTGTATAATTATCCGTTAAAAGGATAAAATATATTTAACATTTCATTAAAAATATGTTAATATTCAGGAGTTTAGAAAAATATATTTTTTTATTTAATTAATGGAATATACCTTTGTAAAGGCTTTGGCACGATATTTGAAATATAAGCAATAGAGGTTTTTTTCATAGGTTAGGTTAGTTTTAGGGTTATCAAAAAGTGAGCCGCTCTTGTAGCGGCTCTCCTTTTTGATATATATCAACTTAAGGAATATCCTTCTAAATATGCACCTGCAGAGTTAATGAATCTGATTTACCGGGTCTTATTCGGAAGGTTTGTTACCTTAATAACCTTAATATTCTTCTCTTTTGCCGCAATATAGATCTGCTTTCTGACAGCAGCTGATTTTTTCTTCTCAAGCCAGTTAAGGTTTATAAGAAAAGAGGAGCCTCCATTCATGTGAAGAATCACCTTCTTCTGCTTGGGAGGCATAATAAGCTCTTTTATATCAATCCATTTAAATGATTGTATCTTAGGATTGAAAACACCGAACCTGTATTCTATCTTTTCATCATTCACGGTAAAGAAAAGATCTTTTCTGCTGATTGATGCGAACACAGCAATAGCTCCAACAAAAAGACTGATGCCGAAGGTGATCAATGATATGAACAGAGGGATGCTTTTATGTCCGAATACGATGTTGGTGATCAGGACGTATACACCTGCCAAAAAAAACATTGTTGAAAAGCCCCAGAGAAGTAACTTTCTTCCTTTTGAGAACTCCTCTTCAGAAAGGTTTAAATGTAAGTTTTCCATACTCTATTGGATTACAAAATGTAGATTTTTATCTTTGATTGAATCAATATCAATATTGAAAACTGCTGTAATGCTTGTAATTTCCCGGAGATTTAAAGTTATCTGACTTATATTATTTATTTTATCAGGATCGTGAAGGTGTAAAATGTAGTCAATGTTTTTGAGTTTCCTGATAAGGAATTGTTTGCCTGACCTGTTTGAAATAAGGTTGAATACCCTGTCTGGAGATTCCCGGTTATCAGAGAAACGGCTGAACAAAAGTTCTGATCCGTTATCTCCTTCTACGGTTGCAGGAGTAGTGTTCTTCAGCGAAATACCGAATTTTTTATTTAGGGTGAGCGAAAGTTTATAGTCGGGTTCAGATGAAACGAGTCCAAGCAGGACATAGTCATCTTTCTGGTCAATCTGAAGCTTTACCCGTGTTACTTTTCGCGTTATCTTCATCTTTTATCAGTAGGGGTGATAAAGTTATGAAAAAAACGGGACACTATTCATTAACCTCCGTAATTATCTTTAAGCCTCTTCCATGCCTGACTGGCTGCTTCCTGTTCCGCCTCTTTTTTTGATGATCCATGCCCTTCGCCCATCTCTTCCTTATCAATTATCAGGGTAGTGGAGAAGACAGATTTTTTATGGTTAAAATCATACTCTTCATTATACGTGAAGATGAGACTGGATTTATGCTTCTGAACCCATTCAAAAACAAGGCTTTTATAATCCGTATCTGTATTTATTATTACCTCAAGATTAAGATATTTATTCAGAACATTCCGGATGAAAAGCTTTTTTGTCTTTTTGAAGCCTTTATCAAGGAAAACTGATCCAATCAATGCCTCCAGGGCATCGCCATAAAGATTTTTGGTGGGTTGTACCGAACTAATATTGCTGATGAGTATGTTATTAATACCCATTGAAACAGCGAGCTGATTTAATATTTCCCTGTTGACCATTCGTGATCGTATTTTGGTCATAAAGCCTTCGGTAGCATCAGGGAATTTCTCAAAAAGGTAATCTGATAGGATTGCATCGAGCACTGCATCCCCGAGATATTCAAGCCTTTCATTGTTAACCTTTTTGCCATCAGGCATTGTAAAGGTCGCTGACCGGTGTATGAAGGCGATCTCATATAATTTGAGATTACCGGGCTTGAATCCCAATATTTTCTTTAAACGGGAACTGAATTCCCGTTTTGGCAATATGTAAGTACCATTAATTCTTCTACCGAATAATGACACTAAGATTCGAATTTTTTGATTACCACAGAAGCATTATGACCTCCAAAGCCGAATGTGTTGCTCATGGCAGCATTGACTTTTCTTTTCTGTGATTTATTAAGAGTAAGGTTCAGATTCTGGTCAATATCAGGGTCAGGAACCTTAAAATTAATCGTAGGAGGCACAATATCATGAACAACAGACATGATAGCTGCAATGGCTTCAACAGCGCCAGCGGCGCCAAGAAGATGGCCTGTCATGGATTTTGTTGAGCTGATGTTAAGTTTGTAAGCCTGATCACCGAATACCTCTGTAATGGCTTTTGTTTCAGAAATATCGCCTAGCGGAGTAGCTGTCCCGTGCACGTTAATATAATCAATATCGGCTATCGTTAGACCTGCATCCTCAATGGCAAGCCTCATTACATTCCTTGCTCCGAGTCCTTCCGGATGAGGTGCTGTCATATGATAAGCATCAGCAGTCAGTCCGGTGCCAACCAGTTCAGCATAGATTCTGGCACCTCTTGCTTTTGCATGTTCATACTCTTCAACAATAAGTGATCCAGCGCCTTCACCAAGTACAAATCCATCCCTGGTTTTATCAAATGGCCTGGATGCAGTTTTAAATTCCTCATTGTTTGTGGAAAGCGCCTGCAATGCATTGAAACCTCCGATCCCGGGTTCATTGACACAGGCTTCTGAACCTCCTGTAACAAAAATGTCAGCTTTTCCCCAGCGGATATAGTTTATAGCATCAATAATGGCATTTGTGGATGATGCACATGCCGATACGGTCCCAAAATTCGGCCCTCTGAAACCGTATTTAATAGATATAACTCCTGCTGCAATATCTCCGATCATTTTGGGAATAAAGAACGGACTGAACCGGGGTGTCCCGTCTCCCAGGACATGGCCCTTTATTGCCTGAAAAAAGGTGTCGAGGCCTCCGATACCTGAGGCCCAGATTACTCCAACCCTGTCTTTGTCGACTTTCTCCAGATTAATACCTGAATCAGTTATTGCCTCCTGTGTGGTAATTAAGGCATACTGAGCATATGAATCCAGTTTATTGGCCTCTTTTCTGTCAAAATAATTGGCAGAGTCATAGTTCTTTAATTCGCAGGCAAATTTAGTCTTGAACTTTTCTGTATCAAAACGTGTGATCATATTCGCACCACTGACCCCATTTACCAGTCCATCCCAGAATTCATGCAAATTATTACCTAGTGGAGTTAGTGCTCCAATGCCTGTAACTACAACTCTTCTCATAAATTGGCTTTTAAAAATGCAAACTATTTTGCATTTTCCTCAATGTACTTGATAGCATCACCAACTGTACCGATGGTTTCAGCCTGATCGTCAGGAATTCCGATATTGAATTCTTTCTCAAACTCCATAATTAATTCAACTGTGTCGAGTGAATCTGCACCCAAATCATTCGTGAAGCTGGCTTCAGGAGTTACTTCAGATTCATCTACTCCAAGTTTGTCAACTATAATTTCCTTTACTCTCGTGGCAATGTCCGACATAATAATAAATTTTAATTAATATTAATTTTTGAACCTTGCAAAGAAATATATTTGTACTTTATTTTTCAAGAGATTTGATGTTTTTTTATTCATGCTACTGTTTAATGCATTGATAATTAGAAAAATAAAGTTGTTTTAATATATTTTAGGCATATTTAGTGATTTAGCTAATTGTCAATATATGAGGAATATAGCGATTTTTGCCTCTGGTTCCGGGACCAATGCAGAAAATTTAATTAGATACTTTTCGAACAAAAACAGCGCTAAAGTAAGATTAGTGCTCTCAAATAAGCGTCAGGCTTTGGTACTTAAAAGGGCAGAAGCACTTAACATTCCTGCCGTATTTTTCGACCATAAGGATTTTTATGATTCAGGGGTAGTATCAGATTATCTGAACTTATATGAAATTGAGTTTATTGTACTGGCGGGATTTTTATGGTTGATTCCCGGAAACATTATAGATAAGTACCACGGCAGGATAATAAATATACACCCTGCACTGCTGCCTGCATACGGAGGAAAAGGAATGTACGGGGATGTCGTTCACAGGTCAGTGATTGCCAATAATGATCAGGAATCCGGAATTACTATCCATTACGTTAATAATCTGTATGATGAGGGTGATGTCATCTTTCAGGCCAGGTGCAAAGTTGATCAGGGTGAAACACCTGAATCACTGGCTCAGAAGGTTCATGCGCTTGAATATGAGCATTTCCCCAGGATTACAGAAGAACTAGTGCTTAAATTGCCTGATATCAGTTAATTGTTTCCAGAAGACTGAGTGTCACCAGCCTGCATTTTTCAAACTTTTCCCTGTTCTCCTCTGAGATCGGCTCAACGGAAGGAGCATCCACCTTGAGAGGATCTACGGGTGATCCGTTCATATAGAACCTGAAGTCAAGATGAGGTCCTGTTGACAATCCGCTGCTGCCGACAAAGCCGATGATGTCTCCCTGTTTGACATGTGCCCCGGCTGAAATACCATCTCCAAACCTGCTGAGGTGTAGATAAGCTGTTGCGTAAACGCTGTTGTGCTGGATCTTTACCATTCTGCCTGAACCACTTTCGATAGTCATTGAAGTGACCCTCCCGTCACCGATAGCATGCACGGGTGTTCCAATTGGGGCAGCATAGTCGACTCCGAAATGAGGCCTTCTAATCCGGAGTATGGGATGCAACCTGCTTGATGAGAACCGGGAGCTGATCCTTGAAAATTGAAGAGGAGCTTTAAGAAATGCTTTCCTCAGGCTTCCCCCGTCTACATCAAAATATGATTCTGTGCTGTCCTGGATAAAAGGGATGGCAGTCACAACAGATCCCGTTCTGCTGAACTGGGCTGCATAAATTTTTCCTGTGCTCAGCAATTTATCATCGATGTACAACTCTTCATATATCACCTTGAAGCCATCTCCTTTCTGCAAACCGAAAAAATCAACTGTCCAGGCAAAGATCTCAGACAGGCTAATTGCCAGTGAAGGGTGAAGACCTCCGCCGATCATAGCGTCCCACATGGAACTTTCAATGGTTCCTGATGCATATTTTATAGTCCGCTTTATCTGCTTCTTGTAGGGTGTAATATTCAGAGAGTCATTGAAACTAAAGATGTAACAGGTTGTGGGATCATGTTCATAAACGAGATACCTTGCCCTTGCAGTACTGTCCCTGTCGCACAGGACAATATAATTATTCCCCGAGCGTACACTTCTCACATCAAATACACTCCTTGAATTCTTTAAAGCCATGTCGATATCTGTCATGCTTACTCCATGCTTCATAAGAATATCTGAAAGGAATCCGTTAGGTTTTATCCGGCCTGCTACCTGATTAAATGAATCAACCGGAATTCCGTAAAGAAATTCACGGGGAGCAGTATCCTTCGCTGCAGTAGTATCTGCACTCATTACAACCGGTTCCGGATGTGTATTCCCGGTATTCCTGCATGAATAAAGAGTAAGAAACAGAATACATATTATTATTTGATCAGCCCGGAAGAGCTTTATATTATAAAGTAGATTTTTAAATGACATTAAGATTTTAATATTTTTAATTTGTGTTATTACAGCCATCAATTATGGAGACTTATTTAGTTCTTAACCACTATATTAACTATCCGGTTAGGAACAACTATTATATTTGATGGCGGGTTGTTGCCAAGCCATTTCTGTGCCCGTTCATCAGCCAGAACAATTCTGATTATCTCTTCCTTTGGCATGTCAACGGGGAGCTCGATATTGAATCTCATCTTTCCGTTGAATGATACAGGGTAATTAAAATTATCCTCTTTAAGGAACTCTTCATTGAACTCCGGCCATGGTTCGTAAGCGAGTGAATCAACCTTTCCCGATAACCTCCATAATTCCTCAGCCATATGTGGTGCAAAAGGAGAGAGTACACTTATAAAGGTGGTCCCCGTCTGAGAGGTCACTTTCCCTTTTTTAGTTGCGAGGTTAAGGAAGATCATCATGGCCGATATTGCAGTATTGAACCTGAGGTTTTCAATATCTCCCTCCACTTTTTTTATTGTCTGATGAAGCCCTTTAAGAATCTCGGGATCCTCTTCCCCGGTAACAATGTTTTCAGGATTTGATAAGAACCTGAAAGCCCTGCCAAGAAATCCGAAAACACCCTTGACCCCTTTATCATCCCATGGCTTAGTGACATCCAGCGGGCCCATAAACATCTCATAAAGTCGCAATGAGTCTGCCCCGTATTTTGAGACAACATCATCAGGATTTACCACATTTTTCAGTGATTTTGACATCTTTGCAACTATCTGCCTGAGTTCTGCATTTGTCTCTTTATGATAGTATTTACCGTCGCGTTCTTCAACATACTCACCCGATACTTTGGCCCCTGATTCCGTTTCATAGGCAAAAGCAAGTATCATCCCCTGGTTGAAGAGCCTTCTGTATGGTTCGTCTGTAGATACTATTCCAAGATCAAATAATACCTTATGCCAGAAACGGCTGTAGAGAAGGTGCAGAACAGCGTGCTCAGCGCCTCCGATATACAGATCTACAGGCATCCAGTAATTTTCCTTAGCCTGATCAAATATCATTTCGTCATTTTTCGGATCTATGAACCTGAGATAATACCAGCATGATCCTGCCCACTGAGGCATAGTATTGGTTTCTCTTCTTCCTTTCCTGCCGTTTTTATCTGTAACGCTAAGCCATTCATCAGAATTTGAAAGAGGAGACTCTCCTGATTCTCCCGGAAGATATTTTTCAAGCTCCGGGCAGTTCAAGGGGCAGATCTGCTTCATCAAGAAGGCTTATTTCCCCGTCTTCCCAGTGAATAACAGGAAATGGTTCACCCCAGTATCTCTGCCTGCTGAAAAGCCAGTCACGCAGTTTATAATTGATCTTTGCACTTCCCAGTTTTTCAGACTCAAGCCATTTGGTTATTTGTGATATGCCGGATTCCTTATTCAACCCGTTTATATCAATGCCCGTTGATTTATCCGATGAATTGATATATTTACCGTCTTCGGTCCAGCACTCTTCTGCTTTGAGGATTCTTGACCGCTGCTCAGGGTCTTTGACATCAGGATCCTGAATACATATTATCGGGAGTTTGAATTTCGTGGCAAATTCGAAGTCCCTTGTATCGTGTGCGGGAACTGCCATTATAGCACCGGTACCATACCCTGTGAGAACATAGTCTGCAATCCAGACAGGTATTTTCTTATTGTTAACCGGATTAATTGCATATCTGCCGGTGAAAGCTCCGGTTTTATCCTTTGAAAGATCAGTTCTGTCAAGATCGGATTTAAGCGAAGTGGCTCTGATATATTCATCCACGCTTGCCTTATATTCCTCAGTGGTAATAATGCCGGTCAGGGGATGTTCCGGAGCAAGAACCATATAAGTTGCGCCGAAAAGTGTATCAGGACGTGTTGTAAAGACCCTGACTTTTTCGTTCAGTCCGTCGAGTCTGAAATCAACCTCTGCACCTGTCGACCGGCCTATCCAGTTTCTCTGCATATCCTTGATCCCTTCCGGCCATTCAAGGTTATCAATGCCCTTCAGCAGTCTTTCGGCATAGAGCTGGATCCTGAGCATCCACTGTTTAAGATTTTTCTTCTCAACCCTGTTACCACATTTCTCATGTGATCCGTCAGTGAGCACCTCCTCGTTGGCGCACACTATCCTGCAGCTGGGGCACCACCACACCTGTGCGTTGTCGTAATATGCGAGTCTTTTTGAATCGATAAATTTAACAGTCTCCTTCTTTCCCAGTTTTGATATGTTTTCAGGAACGGGCAGTTCCGAAATCGGTCTGCCTTTCTGGAGCTTATCATCAAACCATGTATTATAGAGATGGATGAAGATCCATTGTGTCCATTTGAAATAGCCGGGATCGGTAGTGTTAATCTCTTTGTCCCAGTCATAGCTTAACCCCAGCTCTTTGATCTGTCGTCTGAAGGTGTCGCAGTTGTTCCTTGTTGTAATTGAAGGATGTGTGCCTGTCTGAATAGCGTATTGTTCAGCGGGAAGACCAAATGCGTCCCAACCCATCGGGTGGAGTACATTGAATCCCTTCATCCTCTTATACCTGCTGAAAATATCTGTCGCTGTATATCCCTCCGGATGGCCTACGTGCAAACCTGCTCCGGATGGATAAGGAAACATATCCAGGATATAGCATTTTTTGGGATTTGTCAGGTCTTCGGGTGTTTTGAAGGTTTTGTTCTCTTCCCAGTATTTCTGCCACTTTTTTTCTATGTCGTGAAAATTGTAGTCCATCTTTACTTTCTATATATGATTCATTATAAACAGGTCTGGTGCCTGTCTTAAATATTAATTCCGATTAACCGCAAAGTCCCCAACCTAAAAAATAGTAGGAACTTCAAAAATATTAACTCTCATAACTGCCGCTCGAAAATCAATTTCTTTACCCCATGCCGCTTAGGCGGCAGTAAATTGATTTTCTTCGCTCCCCCTGGGGTCGGGGTAAACGAAGAAAATCAATTTTCGACCATGAATGCAAAGAGTTATATAGTAGGTCACAAAGTATTTGCGCAAAGTACGCAAAGAAATTTTTGGAATAGATATGACTTTGCGTCCTTTGTGAAACCTTTGCGTCCTTTGTGGTTAAAAAGTATTTTACAGTCATACTCCTAAGTTTTCTTCACCTTTCTTTATCGTTTTTCCAACTTTTTATACGTCCAAATTGCGTCTGCGAAATTAGAAAAACTTTGGCAAATATCGTAAATGCGTTCCTGCAATAGGAGAGTGGTTCCGCTAAATTTTCAGAATTACTTGTAAAACCGGGCTTTTGGTTATATTTTTGCATGGCAATTGGTCCCGTAGTTCAATGGATAGAATGACAGATTCCGGTTCTGTTGGTTGGGCGTTCGAGTCGCCCCGGGATCACCAAATTAAAAGGTTAAGCCGCTAATATATAGTGGCTTCCTTGTTTTTGTTAAGATCGATTTGTGCAACCACTGGGACTGCATTATGTTAAACAGGAATCACAGTCCATACAGAGATGGGAAATCTATTTCGCCACCGATCTAAGTTTATATTTTCACAACCATTTCATAGGAAATCAAGAACTCAGGTATCTTCTACGCTTTGAATGTCGTTAAAATATCCGGAAGTGAGTTGCAGTAGTTACATAACCTGAAGTTTTTGTAAGGGGAGGCATCTCCCATCTTTTCACTAGGTGTAATAACCTAATTCTTTAGACGGTGCGAGGGCAATCCGGAAAAGGTGTGAACCTCATCCTTTTTGGTGGCGTATAAAGGCCTGCGCAGCGGGCCGACAAAAAGGATGAGGTTGTCTTTTCCGGGCTCCTTTTGCCACCCCTGCAGGCTGGCTTCTCGCTAAAATAGCCTTTCATGCTATTTCTTAACGTTCGGCCCTCTTTTGGAGAAGCAAAAGAACCGAGCAGACCGCTTAATTAATTTTTTACTCATCATTACTTTCTGCGAGCTCGGCGAAGCCAAATGAACATCAACTAAAAACAGACGGGTGCCCTTTTGAGACACCCTCTTTTATCTATTATACTCAAATCCCCAGGCGTAATTAATACTATCTTGTTTTCTGCTTTAATAAAAGTGTAATTATTATTCTGTCTCCTGATACAAAAGGCGTTGATCATGCTTTCATATGCCATTACTCATTATTTTAACATATCTGACCATGGCTTTATCCAGAATCCGGCAATTTTATCAGCTTCATTCAGCACTACTCTTATTTCCAGTTTCTTAGTGCTTTTGTCAAATTCACCTTTAAACCGATAGATTGTAATTGCTTTACTGTTACTTTGTATCCAGGTCTCAGCATATTCAAGTGATTGAAAATCTCCGAATTGTGTTTTTAATTGTTGATAAACTAATTTTTGGGTTTCAGCCGTAAACTGGTTTTTTATAGGGTCAATAGCTTCATCCTTAAATTTATATTCCTCCCCATTTTTCAGCTTAGTTAAGAAATCCGAGGCAAAATTCTGTGCGATTTTGAGTTTGTTTTTATCTGTTTCCGGGTCACTTAATTTCTTAAAGTCCTGGCTGAAAGCGTTAAAAGCAACAATCAGGCATATTCCTAAAACAAGTGAAAGTGATTTCATGACTTATGGATTTAATTATATTAAAAATTTGAGAGCCAATTTTGTGCAAACCTCTGATAGAAGCATGCTTATAATAAATGATATTATTAATTTCTCATATCTCAGGTTACAGGAAATCCTGAAAGCATTAAATAGCAGAATAATTGTCCAGATAAGGGAGGCTAAATACAGACCTGTAATAAAGTACATCTCCCAGGATTGGATTATAAAGCTTTGGAATATTGGTATTGTTCTTGTCAAAGGGGCTATTATTAAAGGAATCCTTGCCAGGAGAGAGGTGCCAAGTGTATCAATCACTCTTATTTTTGATTTCGAAAGAATCAGTCCGGATAAATGTAAAAAGATCGATATGAAAATCCAATTTGAAAGGTTTTCAATCAGATATACCCAAAAAGGAGAATCCTTTGCAAAATCAATATTCAGCAGACCATTAAAATGAGTCCCGGTAATGAAGCATATAAATGTGGTTATTATTAACCCGGCTATTCCTATGATGAAGGATTTAATACCGGCAATTTTGGTAAAAGGATTATACAAAAACCGGTTATTCATTAGTGTCAAGAAGATTAATTCTGTTAATAATATCATCAAGAATATTCCTTACCGTAGGATAGCTGAGTTTCATGTTTTGAGCAGTTATTTTTAAGCTGCCGCTGGCTTTTACAAAATCGAGAATAAATCTTTGGTCCTCTATTGGTAACTGTGAAATAACCGGTAATGAGTATATCCCTGTTACTACAGTCTCACATTTCTCACAATGCAATTGTTGCACTTGCAATTGATTTTCACAACTCGGACATTTGAGTGGAAGTCGTTTATTCATTTAAAAGGGTTTTAACAAAAATAAAATATATATTAATAAAATCAAAATATATATCAAATAAATTAAATTTATTGTTTAATAAATGAATCAGTAATATAATCGACTGGATTTATCGGGCTGGAATAAAACAGTCCGGTAGTAATGTCCGGAGCCGTCCGATTCTATCCTGAACACAACAACAATACTTTCTCCAGACGGTTGAAAAGCTATACGGATTTGTTACGTAAATGCTAAGCAAATCGTGATCATTGGTAATGTTCCATCTATGATTAATCAGTCAATATGCGATTATTATTATTGAAAGATGTTTCTGCAGGCAGGCCCGCAGGGTTGACCTGTTTAATCTAAATCACTCATACCTCAATGCCTCCACCGGATTCCTCGTTGCTGCCCTGATTGATTGGTAACTGGCTGTTAACAAAGCAATCCATAAAGACATAAATCCAGCTAAAACAAAAATCCACCAACTGATTTTTGTTTTATAAGCAAAATCCTGCAACCACCCTTGAATTACCCAGAGTGCCATCGGGCAAGCTACTATGTAAGCTATGGTAATCCATTGAATAAATGGTTTGTTAATAAGGTAGAGGATCTTTATTACAGATGCTCCGTTTATCTTCCGTATACCGATTTATTTAGTTCGGTTATTTACCACAACTCATGCTAAACCAAATAATCCAAGACAACATAAAATATTGCCACTCCTGTAAGGATATTCAATATTTTAGCTACCTGAATCTCCTTTCTGTAATTGCTCTCGAATTTTTCATCAAGGAAGAAATAAGTAAAAGGTTCTTCTGGAGCCATCTCTGTCCAGATTTTTTCGAGCTTCATTAATAATGATGCCGTATTTGCAGTCTTAAACTTGACAAGTATGTGGTAGTGGCTAGGGAGACTATGGTGCAATAAGAAGATTTCAGGTTTTATTTCGTCGTGCAGAGTGTTGAAATTAATATCATTTACTACTCCTATGATTTCTCGCTTTTTCTCTTCCCACAGTTGATCCAGTACTATGCCAATAGGATCCTTTTCTCCCATTTTTCTCCTGAAAGTCTCTGAAATAATACATTTATTATCATCAGTATTTAAGCTCTTGTCAAAATCTCTTCCTTCGGTAATTTTGCAGCCTAACACTTTGAAATAATCATAATCTACAGAAACAAAGCCACAATTATTTATACTTTTAGAAGGACTATTTACCATTCTCGGAGCTCCGGAATTCCAAATCCGGTCAGGAGGAACATTTAAACCAGAGGAAACCTTTATTACTTCAGGTAGGTTCAATATCTTTTCTTTATACAAATGATATCTTTTTTCTAATGAGCTATTCCACCCGTTCTCAATACTGATAACATTTTCACGAACAAAGCCTGAATCAGTATTTCGAATAAAGTACAATTGTTTATTTACCATTAATGCTGAAACAATTAAAAATATAGTCAATGCAAATTGTGTAGTGACCATTATATCCCAGAAGTAACTCCTTTTTCCCAACGTTGAGGACAAACAATACTTACCAGAATTTATTGCAGCTAATGGTTGTATCCTTGCAAAATACAGAGCAGGATATAAACTGGTCGACATTGTAGTAAATAGAAAAATGGCTATGTTAAAAACTAAGAAGAACGGATTTGTGAAAAGTGCGAATTCTATGTTCTTCCCGGTAAAAGAATTGAATCCTGGCAGTACTGTCTCTAAAAGGAAGTTACTTAAAAAAATAGCTATAAAAACATACATTGATGTTTCTATAAGCAGTTGCTTATATAGATTTGTTGAACTTGCTCCTGCAACCTTTTTTACACCGGCTTCTAAAAAGCGGTTGGCAATTTGTGCAATCGAAAGGTTGATATAATTAAAAAGGGCAATAATCAGGAGTATGCCTGCAATAACTGAAAAACCAATGATATAAATGCTGTTACCAAACTTTTCTCCATTCATGGTTATTGTTTGGAAATAAACCTCGTTAAACTGTTGAAGTTTAAGATGAACATTGGGACCTTTCTCTCCGCAACATTCATTTAGAGGATTGTTATTCCATAGTTGGCTAACTTTTTCCATAAGATCCGGAAGATTAACACCTGGTAATGGTTTCAGGCTTAATGATGAGCCAAAATTGCCCCACATGGTAAGCACTTCAGGACTAAAAGTTTGAAGTGTTGATTTGGATGCAATAAAATCAGCTTTTATTTGCGATTGTGATGGAATATCTTTAAATACACCTGTAACAGTAAGTACATGAGAAAGTTCAAGTGTAAGCTGTTTGCCGACAGGGTCCTCATTCCCAAATAGTTCTCTTGCTTTCTTTGCTGAAATAACAACCGTTGATGGGGCATTAAGAACATTATCAGGATTTCCTGTCAGCAATTTCCAACCATAAAATTTAAAGAAGTTTGAATCAGAATAGATAAAATTATTTTCAATAAAATGTTTCTGGTTATAACCAATATTTAAGACTTGCCTGATAATACAGTTTCCACTTTCAATTTCAGGACATTTCTCCAATAGCAATGTTAGGAGAACAGCCGGTTGAGTGTAAGTGATATTTAGGCCGTCAAAATTATTGCCTACAAGTCGATATACAGATTTTGTATTAGTGAAGTGTTTGTCATATTTTAATTCGTCCTGTATGAACAGGCATGCCAGCAGACAGCTGGTTAACCCAATTGATAATCCCAGAATATTAATAAGACTAAATAATCTATGCCTTCTGAGATTTAGAAAAGCGAATTTTAGGTAATAAAAGAACATATTCTGATCTTTTTATTGTGCAAATGATATTTCTTATATAGTTATAGTCGCATTCAATTGAATAATTCACAGTTCAATTTTATTCATACCTCAATGCCTCCACCGGATTCCTTGTTGCAGCCTGCCAGCTCTGCCAGCTCATTGTTAACATTGCAATGCCAGAAATAATTAAGCCGGCAAGCATAAAAATCCACCAGGCCAGACTGGATTTGTAAGCAAAGTTTTCAAGCCATTTAAACATGGTGTACCAGGCAACCGGACAAGCAACTATGAATGCAATTGCAAGCAATTTGAAAAAGTCAAGGTTGAGCATTGCCAGTATTTCAAAGACTTTGGCGCCATTAATTTTCCGGATTCCAATCTCTTTTACTCTTCTTTCTGAATAGAATGTTATTAAGCCGTAAAGGCCAAGCAGGGAGAGTAAAATAGCGAGCACCGCAAAAATCCTGGTTATTTTTGATAACCGTTGTTCTTCAGCATAATTTTTGTAATAGGTTTCCCTGACATTCAAAAAGCTAAATGGAGTATCAGGAAATATTGAAGCCCAGATTTTTTTTATCAAGTCAATAGATTGTTTTTCATTCTGAGGCAGTACCCTTAGAGTCAGGAAGGCAGGAAAATTATTTTGAATGCCAAAACGATATAGCATTGGAGGAATAGGTTCCTTAAGAGTGGTAGGATGAATATCTTTCATTACGCCAACTACAGGACATTTTGAATATTCGTGACCAAGTTTTAAAAATTTGCCATCGATATTCTTCCATCCGATCTGCTTCATAGCAGTTTCGTTTATGATAAACGCTTCTTTATCTGTACTATATTTATCTGAGAAAAACCGCCCTTCAACAATACTCATTCCGAATACCTTTATGAAATTTTCATCCACAGCAGTTGACACTATAAGACATTCATCTATAGAAGCGTCAATAGGATTTACAGTAAATGAGTTCTCAAAATAAAATCCAGGAACATCTTCTGTGATGCTTCCTGCTACCAGACCTAAACTTACTCCTTGTCTTTCCAATTCGGTATTGTAAATCCTGGCTTTGCTGAATTTATCTTCCCGTTTCAAATCAATACCTCTTAGATCAATTGCAATCAGATTGTCAATATCATATCCCAGATCGGCATTCTTCATAAATATTATTTGTCTTGTAATGAAAAATTGTACAATAATAAGCGCTATGGCAAGTGAAAACTGGAAAACAAGTAACCCATTATGTACTCCTTTATTGATTTTGGAATATGAACCTTTGGTTTTTATGATTTGCACCGGGACAACTTTTGAAAAAGTATAGCCTGGTATAAATCCTGAAATGATCGCAACAATAAGAGAAATGATTATCGTAAATACCCATACGGTAAGATTGTTTTCCTGACTTGCAAGTGACCTTTCAGCTAATTTCTCAAACAGTGGGAGAAATAAACTGCTCAGTGGAAGTGTTAAAAGCAACGCAGCAAATACAGTCAAAAGAGAAATCCAGATCTGAATCGAGATAATATGTCCTGAACCAGCACCTGCAATACGTCGGATCCCTGCATCAATATTCATTTTAAAAGCCCGGGCCAGTGTAAGATTAATGTAATTGACACATGCAATAAGAAGTATAATGAAAGATATGCCACCCAGAAGAATAATATATGTATAGGAAACGGCAGATTGCCCTGTTAATGAGGTGTTAAAATGCGATTTATAGAAAGGAGCAGTAAAATATGTACTACGTCCTTTTAAAAAATCAGGATAATAGCGTGAAGGAATCTCCTTCAGGTGCTGGTTGAATTCTTCTTCTGAAGTTCCATCCTGCAGGATAACGTATGTTATCATCCCATTATTCCACCATGCAACTTTAAAATCAGGATTAATTTTTTCTCTTATTTTATCTGAGAATAGCACATCAAAATGCACTGATGAGTTTTGAGGTATATCACTGAATACATGCGAAACAGTAAACGAAAAATTATAGAATGAAACAACTTCACCAATAGGATCTGCCTTACCAAAGATCTTTGACGCCAGAGATTTTGATATAGCAATTTTATCAGGTTCTTTTAACAATGTGCTTACATTTCCAAGAACAATCCTGTAATTGAAAATATTAAAAAAATCAGGTTCTATTGAAGCTCCTGTAAATCCGGAATATTCAACATTTTTATAATTAACCTTATTGTTTTCCCTTAGAACCCTCCAAATTCCTGTTACGTATTTTACCTCAGTGAAATCGTTTTTCAGAGTAAGCGATAATGGGATTGCCGAGTATGCTGAATATTCACCTGATTTAAGATCATGTTCACAAACCTGCAAAATCTTTTTTCTGTTGGGATGAAAAGCATCAAATGAGAGTTCATAATAAAGCAGCATAACCATCAGAACAAACAAAGAGATCCCGATGGTCAACCCGATTATGTTCAGAATTGAATACCGGTCGGCAGCTGTAAAATAACGGAAGGCCACTTTTAAACTGGTCAAGTGATTTTTGTTCATGTTAAAAATTCAGTTTATGTTCTAATCTCATTACTTCGTCATATGTATTATTTATCCACAGGCATTATTCATATCTCAATGCTTCCACCGGATTCCTTGTTGCTGCCCGCCAGCTCTGCCAGCTGACTGTTAATAATGCTATAGAAAGTGCCATCAGTCCGGCTGAAGCGAAGATCCACCAGCTTAAGTCGGTTTTATAGGCAAAATGCCGAAGCCATTTGTGCATAGCATAATAGATAACAGGTGTGGTAACTACAAAAGAAATAATTACCCATTTTATAAATTCATTATTCAGCATTAACATCACCTCAGAAACTTTGGCTCCATTGATTTTTCGGATCCCGATTTCCTTGGTCCGGCGTTTAACAGCAAATAATATCATGCTTAACAACCCCAGGCAACTGATAAAAATCGCTATTACTGATGCCGCACCAATCGTGGCTGTTAGTCTTTTCTCCTGCTGATATTGCTGCTCGATCATGTCGTCGTAGAAAGAAAAATTCAGAGTGATAGCCGGGCATATGCTCATCCAGACTTTTCTTATATAATCCAGTGTTTTATCTACATTTTCCGAAGAAATTCTCAGGCTCAGACATACCAAATCTTCATCTGTAAGAAAGATCGCTCCAGGCTGCATTTCGTTATGTAAAGATTCTGTATTGAAATCTTCCACGACTCCAACTATCGGGATTGTTCTGCAGGTTGCCGTCGTAAGATCTTTAAACCCTGCCTCTTTGTAAAACGCTTCATTCACAATATATGCCCTCCCTTTTTCACCCGTTAAAAAGAATCGACCTTCCTTTAGCTTTATACCAAGCGTTGAAAAGAAATCTTCATCGGAGTTGATCTCCCAATAGCGCATTTTCTTTTCATTCACCTGGTTATCGCTTATTAAATAAATATTCCCCGGTGCACCAAATGATGCTGTAGCCTGAAGTATGGACGGATTCTTAAGTAATTCCTGTTTTATTGTCAGCGTCTGTTTACTGAAAGTATAATGAACAGGGATAAACAGCAAATAATCCGGTTTATACCCCAATTGATGCTGTTTTACAAATCTGGTTTGTTTTACAATTGTTATTACCGATACAAGCAAGGCTATTGTAACCATAAATTGAAATACGAGGGTAGCTCTTGAGATACCAATAAAAGAGATATTTTTAAATCCGCTTTTTCTGAAAAGATCTATCGGGTTAACTTTTGAAAAGTGTATCGAAGGATAAAGCCCGATGCTGATAATTAGTGCTATAAAGGTTCCAAGCATAAATAAAACGTAGGGAAGACTTAAAAAGGTTTTTATGCTAAACTGGCGGTCAACTTCTGTACTGAACCAGGGCAATATTGTGTCCACAAGGAATAGCGCTATGCCTAAAGCCAGAATCAGTGTGAGGAAAATAGTACTTAAGCCCTGCCATACAATATTATGCTTTGCAGCTCCTGTAGATTTCAGGATACAGACCAGTTTCGTCTCTTCTAAACTTTCCGAAAGCAAAATATTAATTGTATTTATGATTGCCAGCAATAACACAATAATGCCAATAGAGAGCAATAAAATAAACAGATTCTTATTTGAGTGTTTGAAATTTCCCGCCTCATCTATTCCTGTGGTGGAATATATTGTTGAGAAAGGTTGAAGTACAAGACTTGGGTTCTCTTTTGCCCACTTTTCAGTGTAGGTGTTACGAAGGAATTCGAGAGTATGCAGAGTATCAGATTCATTCCGTAATATGATATAATACTGAAATAGTTCTATATGAAAATGTCCGTTATTATTCCAGTAATCCCCTCCTGTATATGATAGATCCTTTGTATATAGTGAAACAACTGCATCAGGCTGTATACTGGAATTTCCAGGGCTATCCTGCATTATTCCGGTAACTGTGCAGTACTCCTTCATGTCTATTCTAATCTGTTTGCCCAGAGCTGAGGTATTATGAAACAACTTTTCAGCCAGTGATTTTGAAAGCACTATTTTATTTGGTCCATTCAGTACCTCAACCGGCGAACCTATTAGTAATGGGAAGCTGAAAACCTGGAAAAAAGTAGAATCAGCTATAGCCAGCCTGTCAATATTTACAGGACTCGCTTCACTGCCAAGCATAGCAGTAAACATATTCATCCTGCAGGTTTTTTCCACACCCGGCGTGTCATTAACTAAGACAGGGGCAAATTCTTTATCAAGTTTGGTTGTATTTGATGTTTTGTTTACTATCCGGTATAGCCGGTTGTAGTTTTGATGAAATTTATCAAAACTATTTTCATTAACAATATAAGCTCCGACTAACATTGCTGTTGCAATACCAATGCCAAGTCCTAAAACTGAAATAAATGAGTTGTACTTTTTACTGATCATACTCCTGTAAGACAATTTAAGATACGTTGCTATCATTTATTGACTTATTTATTGTTTGTATTATTGATTGTTTAATTTGGCATCTGAAAATCAAATCATCGGGTCTCAGATATTTGACTCTGTTTTTAGGTTATAGAATTTAGAACTAAAATGATGCCATAATTGTATGTGTCAGATATAAAGCTGATTATATACGGGACTGAACCTCGATAGTAAATATGTTTTACAGTTAACCGTAAAATATTTTTACATTATAAAAAGTAAAAAAATATCGCAAAGTTGTACAGTTGACGAAATAATTTGAAAAAGATATTTTTATATTATTGATAATAAGCTTTTTATAAGTGCTGGTTGTTTTTTTGATTTGAATTGATGTTTCAACCCCGAAGGGGTTTAATGTGAATAACCGTGGGTGCAACCCACGGTAAAGACAAGAAAACCCTCTGGCAACCCTGAAGGGATTGTGCCACTTCGCGGCACGATATATATCGAAATCAAACGCATCAGTAGTAACAAAGTTGTATTCCTTTAAAATGTAGTTATTTTTATATTAACAGAAAATATTGTATTGCCATGAAAGATCATTCATCCTTGAAAAAGAAAAGAAACAGTCCATAGGTTTGAAGATGAAGATGTGAATAAGATGGTTGATACTCTCTGTAGCGTTTTACTCAATTATTACGTATTATGTAATAGTTTCAGTAAAATTGATTCCAAAGAATACTAAATAAAAAAACTTGTATGAAAAAATCTGCAATAGCACTTCTTAGCTTGTTCCTTATATCCGGATACACTTCCTGTACGAAAGACAATCCTGATAAGAAACCGGATCTGACTCCAAAAAATCTGGAATTAAATGTTAATGCCCCTGAGGTAATTGCGAATGGTAATGAGTTTGGTATTGAGCTGTTTACAAAAGTTGCTGTTGAGGAAAACAGTAACCTGATGCTATCGCCTCTGAGTGCCAGCACTGCTCTTATAATGCTTCTTAACGGCTGCGGTGGGGATACTTACGATCAATTAAAGACAACACTGAGGTATCCGGATGGTATGAGTATGGGTGAGGTAAATGAGGTGTACAAGAGCCTTGTAACTCAACTCCTGAAGGCTGACCCAAAAGTAAAACTTACCCTGGCAAATGCTATTTTCTACCGGGAATCGTTTAGCGTTAAGGATCCTTTCCTTAATACGATGAGCACCGATTTCACTGCACAGACAGATGGTCTGGATTTTGCATTACCATCTGCTCTTACTACTATAAATAAATGGGCCAGCGATAATACAAATGGGAAAATCCCAAAAGTGCTTGATGGGATATCAGACGATGCAGTAATGTTTCTTATGAATGCTCTTTACTTTAAGGGAGATTGGAGCTATCAGTTCGATAAAACTCTTACATCGGACAGACCCTTCTTTCCCACCGGAGGCAATTCAGTCAATGTACCCACAATGAATGGCAAACCAGGATCCAAAGTTGCAGCGGGAGACAATTACAAGGCTATTGAATTACCATACGGTCGTACTAACTTCACAATGGTAGTTATTGTGCCCGATGAAACCCTTGCCAGCTTCAACCAGTCGTTCACGTCAGAAAGGTGGAATGCCATTACATCTGCATTTGATGGACAGCAGGAGTACGGAGAAATGATTGTATACATGCCAAAATTCAAGTTCTCATACGAAAAGGTTCTTAACGATCAGCTTCAAAGCATGGGAATGACCGATGCATTCAATCCCGGCCTGGCGAACCTTTCGGGTATTTCCGATGCTTCAATTTTTGTCAGTTTTGTAAAGCAGAATACCTTCGTGGAAGTAGATGAGAAAGGCACTGAGGCGGCTGCAGTTACAACAATTGGAGTTGAAGTTACAAGTCAACCTCCACAGCCAAAACAGTTTATAATTGATAAGCCTTTTATATTTGCCATACGCGAACGTACAACAAATGCACTCCTTTTCATCGGGCAAATAGTTAACCCGCTGGGTGAATAGTTTTGTGCTTTCGGATAATATAGTTTGATACCGGAGTTTGAAATTAAAATCAGGTAAAACATTTAAAAACCCAACATATGAAAGATCTGTTGAAAACAGTAGCCATCTTCCTTGTTTTGGCAGCTTCAATGACAAGTTGCCATGACAGGACTGTTGAACTTATTACCTATGAGGCAAATGTACCAGTATATATGCCATTCAAAGAGTTTCGCAGCAGTTTTGAGAAAAGCGAACCCATAGATATCTCACATCCCGGTAAAATATACTTCAAAGATCAGTACTTGTTTGTTAATGAGTATGGAAAGGGGATACACGTAATAGACAATTCCAATCCCTCAGAACCTGAGAAGATTGCTTTCTACGAGATTGTGGGAAACGTTGATATGGCCATCCGTGGCAACATACTGTTTGCTGACAGCTATGTTGACCTGCTCTCTATTGATATCAGCGATGTTAATAATCCTGTCGAGATCAGTCGTCTGAAGAATGTATTCCCGGAAATTGTTCCTGAGGGAGACAGAATGTTCCCTTATGCCATGGTGGATAATTCAAAGGGAGTTATTGTTGGGTGGGCGGTGAAAACCATTACCGAAGAAATAGATGAAAATGGATATGGCGGCATGATTTACAATGGTGAATTTGACTTCATGTTAAAGGCTGAAACAAACGGCAACTGGACCGGAGGCGCCGGAGTAGGTGGCTCAATGGCCCGATTCATGCTGAATGAACAATACCTGTATGTTATTGCCATCCCCTCAAGACTAAAGACAGTGGATGTTGAATCGGCGTCTCAAATGTCCATAATTGACAGTGTTGATGTACCGCGGAATATGGAGACACTTTCAATCATCGGGAATAATTTATTTATTGGAACCACAACAGGTTTGTTGATTTTCGATCTTGTTAATCCCGCGAAGCCAAACCAGATATCATCATACGATCATTTAACGGCATGCGACCCCGTGGTTGTTGACGGACAGTATGCCTACGTTACCCTGCGAACAGGTACAATGTGTACTAACGGGCAGAACCTGCTGGAGGTTATTGATATATCCTCTGTCACTAATCCCTACCTGGTGAAATCTTATCCGATGTTTAACCCTCATGGATTGGGCATTGACGGCAATTTACTGTTTGTTTGTGACGGGGCAGCAGGCCTGAAGATTTACGATAAAACAGATCCTCTCGAAATAATCACAAATCAGCTTACCCATTACCCCGAAATCGACACTTACGATGTTATCCCATTAAACAATATTTTAATGCTGGTGGGAACAGGTGGGATCTATCAATATGATTACAGCGACCCGGATAATATAATTCAGATCAGCCATATTGATATAGTAGAAAAGTAGTATAATGATAAAAACTTTTGCATCTGTAATATTTGTTGCACTAACTCTCACAGCAGCAGGACAAAAGCAGAGAAAGCAGACAGTTGTGCTGAATGATGGTTCCCGGATTTCGGGAACCATTGTCACAGACTCTTCAGACTATCTGGAGATGAAGGTTGTTGTCCCCCAGATACTAAAGATCAGAAAAGATCATGTGTCATTTTTGGAACCTGTAACTTATCCCGTGAAGGTGAATCAGAAAACCAATGGTTACTTTATTCACTTATCGGCCGGCATACTCACTGGAAAAAGCGAACTTGGCAATAGAACCGGCAAGAGTATTCACCTCTCAAGCGGTTATCAATTTAAAAACGGTCTGGCAATTGGAATCGGTTCGGGGCTTGAAGAGATGGAAATAACCATTATACCTCTGTATGCTGATATCAGGTTTTATCCTTTAAAGACCAGGATCTCTCCCTATGCCTTGCTTAAAACCGGCTATGGCTTTGCAGGCTCGGATAAGGATTTAGAACATGAATTCTATTATAATACACCTGTTGACTCAAGGGGAGGATTACTCTTTAACGCAGTGGCAGGAATAGCATTGTATACATGGCAAAGGGCAGCAGTAACAATTGGAGTCGGGTACCGATACCAGAAAATTACGTTTAGTCAGGATCAGTATTGGTGGGGAGGACTATCCACAAAGGAAATAATCACTCATTTCAACAGACTTGAACTGCAATTGGGTTTTACCTTCAGATAAAAGAAAATATTGGATGAGGAAATCATAAGATAGTCTGCATTATTATTAAATGCTCAATACCTCTTAATTATCGGTTGAGAGTTTTGTAAGATTTAATAGATCCTTTTCTGATTTTCGCTTGCGGTGATTATTTTATTTAATCTTGCTAGACGGGTTGACTCTTGTTTGGCGCTCATAATCCATTTCAGCATTGTTTTTTTATATGAGGGAGCCTGTTTTGTGAAAAAATCCCATGCCTGGATATTTGCTTTAAATATTGTTTCAAAAGCGTCATTCAGTTTTGCTGTATCATTCTCAAAGCTGTATATTCCGGATTTCGAATCTTTTCTCTTATTAAAAATGTCGAGGCCGGCTTGTTTCATTAGTCCATTCTTTTTGAGCTCTTCTACCTTCTTAATGTTGATATTGCTCCAGATACTGCCAGATCGCCGCGGGGTGAACCGGATAGTATATCGTTCACTATCAATGGATTTTCTGATTCCATCAATCCAGCCAAAACAAAGGGCTTCATCAACGGACTGGGACCAGGTCATACTTGGTATACCGCTTCCAACTTTATAGTAACCCACTATAAGCTCAGTTTCTTCTTTGTGGTTTTTTTCGAGCCACTTTCTGAATTCCGTCTGATCATGAAAATATACAGGAGCCATTAAGCCTTTATTATGAAGATATTATGAGCCAAACAATTTTTTCAATGAGTCCTGAAAGCTTTATCAACTATCGGATTCACGAATACTGGCGGTAAATTTAATGACTTTATGGTTTTACTACAACATTCGAGAGGAGTCAATTCATTTTGCGAATAGTATTCCTTAACAGCTTTATCAAGCCTGTTCAGGTAGTTTTCACCATCAAGAATTAGTCTCATAATGTCACTTTTATTACTTAATGGAGATGTCCACGATGAAAGCAATATTTTAAAATTATTGAAAGACTTAATTAATGATAATGAGTTCTTTAGATCCTTAAAGTTATCATAAGTGGGGATGTCATCCGCCAATGGCAGGCAATCAGCAGTGAACAATATTGAATCCTCCCTGAAAAGAAGGCAGCAAGAGCCTTTTGAATGACCGGGTGTATTAATTACCGAAATATTGATACCTGAATCGATTTCCAGATTTTCACCACCCGTAAGGAGTTCATCCAGCTCAACAGACTCATTAACAAGACTGTAAAATCCAGGTACAGGCCTCTGTCTGGCCTGGAGGTCAATATTTTCGATCCATTCCTTCTCAAGTTTGTGGCCAATAACTTTACAGCCTGTGTCAGTTTTAATCCTGTGAGCAGACCCGATATGGTCGGGATGTGAATGGGATAAAATAAGAGTTTTTATTTCATCCGGTTTCCTGTTATTCTTCTCAATGTAGTCATAGATTAACTTATAGCTATCCTTTACTCCGCTGTCTACAATTGTTATTGAATCACCAAAAATTATCAGTGAATTAACAAATCTTGGCAGAGATTTGTCAGGGGTGATCTGAACTGAAAAATCAATTCTCAGTAAATGTATCTTTTTAACTATTTCCATATTTATCATTTCTGTTTATCCAGTGAATGTGCATCCGGCAAATGTATTCCATGTCTAGCTGTTTCCGGAAAAGCAGAATCAGTGTGAAATTATTTTATAACATGGTATTATATCCGATAAACATAAGTGCATCAAATCAGGAGGGATAGATACAACTGCCATTTGCAATTCCGAAAATGTGTTATTTCGTACTGCTCTCAGAGAAAGATTTTTTTAATAAAGTCTCCCATTAACTGACCTTTCTCCAGCCAGTTTTCATCAATGTTTTTCAAAATTTCAGGACGCTTGTCGTGGATGTCCGTTTGTTTTATTTGGTTTCTCAGGGATTGCTGTTTGTCAGAATCAGGACGATAACCAGATTAATCTCCCGATTGGAATTATGAAAATCAGGATAAGTCAGATAATCTCTATCCCATGAATATCGCAATTGGCACGGCAACAACGAGAATGAGGGCATATATTGATAATATTACAATTGTAAATATTCCCATGAATTTAAACAGTGATTTCAGGTTTGCAAATCCTGCAGTTACAGATTGCTGATTATCTGATCCAAACCCTTGCTTTATCTGATATGAAAATTTATACAGATAGTTAACCGGCAAAAAGTATAAGGCAGCCAACAAAACATATAGGAATCCTAATATTCCCAGTGGGAAATCGACCTCTGAAATACTGCTAATAACGGAACCTCCAATCATAATTCCCAATCCAATCAGCAATAACAATCCCATTCCTATATATCCCACTATAGCCAGGAATTTGCCCCATTTTGAGATTTCTAAAAGATAATCCCTTATCTCCGGATTGATTGAAATCAGGTTGTCAACCTGTTGAGCATTTTCTGTATTCTCCATTTTTAATAGTCTTTGATCTCTTACTCATCTGGCTTTTCAGATTACGCCCCGTTTTTTTTAGTGGATTCTGGTCTCCACTTTAACTTTATTTGTCAACAAAAATTTTTATATACCCGGGTTTAAATCTTGACTGAAACGATCATAATTTTCAGTAAATTAGTTAGTTGACACATTTAATACTGATTTTAAATGTCTGCATCCCCGCCAGTCACATAAGAAAGTATTGTCAATTGATTGATTAATAAACTAATAATTCACCTGAATTCAACTGTAAACAATCACATCCGAAATAAAGTTAAACAATATTTAAGAATTTGAATATTCCTCCTGCATTTTTATTTTCTGATGCCTGCCGAAGGAGAGATCATTCCTTCGGGGTATGTTTTTCAAAACTATGACTCAATTATCCGTTGGTTACTGAATATAAATATTCCATTGAGAAAGCCGTTCGATTTGCCTTCTGATCCGGGGAGTTCATCAATTATATTGAAATATATGCAGGATCCCTATAATTCCTTTCTGTGAATAAGGTCTCTTAATGCAGTATTATAAGTTTGTTTTTTAGTATTTTACCCCCGATATCAGCCTGAATGGAATATAAGCCATTCTTCAAGGAGGATGTGGCAACTGAGATCTCCTGATCACCGTACCAGTTTAAAATTTCATTCTTAAGAAAAATCTGTCCGTTTGAATTTGTTACAGAAATAGTCACCTTTGGATATACATCTTCCCCGGAGATTTTTACCTTCAGTATATCATCACAGGGATTTGGATATACCTCAATATTATCAGCCAGCTGTTCGGAGTTTTTTGTATCAATATCTTTTTTTGGCAGGGTTTTGGTAATTACAGTTCCGCTGTCTCCTACTGCATAGAATATATTTTCCTTAATAGCAGTTCCGTTCAATGTTCTGGTCGTATTGGATTTTTCTTTAGTCCATTTTTTGTCAGAATAACACAGGATAGTACCACCATATCCTACGCTGATCCCTGTATTTTCGTCTGAAAAACAGAGAGATCTGAGCGATGAGAATTTCTCATCGGTCAAAGCCTGTTCCCATTGGTTGCCATCGAAGTGAAGTAAGACACCCGGACTTCCGGCCGCCCATCCATTGTCGGGACTCAAAATGCAGATACTGTTAATTGAGGCATATAAATCAAAGTTGCTAACAGGTGCAAGTCCTTTATTACTGAAAGACATCCGCTTTATTGCAAAATTGACGCACTCCAGTCCACCTCCAAGCCATACATCATCCTTAAAATAAATTCCGGCAAAGAGATCTCCACGGATATCATTATTCATAGCACTCCAGGTTCCCTTGTGAAAGATCAGTATTGTACCATTGTCACCAACTGCAATCCCGTTATCCTGATCTTTGAAAAAAACAGATGACAGGTCATGGTCCGTGAGAGGGGTAATAGCTTTCCAGGTTTTACCATCGTAATGAATAATCGTGCCGTTGTCGCCAACAGCCCAGCCATTGGTTTCACTTGTCATAAATATGCTTCTCAGATCCTCGGCTGTGGTTTTTTGAAATTCAGTCCATGTGCCATTGCTTTTGGATAGAATCGTGCCTTTATTTCCTGCAATCCACAGATTTGTACCTGAGGTTACAGATACAGCATTCAGATTATTCCTGGTTGGAACTTTTTCCGTTTTCCATTGGGCATTTACCATTCCGTTACCAAAAAGTCCGGAATATATAAATAATAATATTAGATACCTCTTCATAATCAATTGCCTGTTATTTATTTACATTTAAAGTATTGCTTCCGCTGATTTGGGGGAGGCCCACAAGTCTGTATGTAATCTGGCCGCTCTGTTCATTAAACAGGTAGCATTTTGTGTCCATATCGTTGGTTCCTGTGTATGATATTTCAATCTGAGATGTCATTTCCCGGACGTTGGTGATTTTGATATTTGTTTTTGCCCTTATGTACTGAACAGCGTAATCGGTTGATGTATACTCCGGATTATATCCTGACATCGAAGTTGTTATCTGACTGAGTATGTCCCTGAAGTTTGTGGCGGTAATATCTCCGAAATATCGTTCGTGGGTAAAAAGAGAAGGCAAAACCATGCTATTAATTGCCCGTCTCAGGTGTCTTATGCCCCTGGCAGCAGTTGTTGTAACATTATTGTCAGGATACCATTCATAAGTACCGTCATCTCTTATTTCAGTAAGACAGTTAAAGAAAACTAACCCGTTCAGGTTGACATAACCTCCATAATAGACCGGATAGTATTCATTGGAAGCTGGTCCGTCATTGTTGAGCCTGTATGGACCACAATGTATCCATGGCGAACCGCCAAAATAGAGGTTGTCTGGCAGCATATGTATTCCAAGGAACTCACCTCCCATCGCCCGGATTCCCGATAAAGCTGACGAGCTAACTTCATAATAGTGAGGTACAAAATACTTGGATATCTTGAGCCCGTTATTATCATAAAACGCTTTCGCCTCCTGAGTGTTTGCAACCGGATCAAAAGGGCTTTCGCCATAATGATTAAAATAGATGAATTCCGGATTGCTTCCAAAAGCATGTGGCGATGCGGTAGCATGATTGTTATCTATAAAATTCTTCAGGGTCGGTATGTAGCTTGGAGGCAGTTCATGATTAAATGTACCGCACCATGGGATAAGCCCGTATTCATTTGAAATAGATATCCATTGAAAATTATTCAGGATATTACTGCCATATCCCTGTACATCATCAACTCTCATTGTAATCATTGGCGGCAAGCCCTGCATGACGAATGGTTTTCTTGCAGCCCAGACAATTCCTCTCCAGATCAAATCATCCATTCCGTAAATCGGTCCCAGGATATCAACGGAGATCCAATCGTATCCTCCCCACTTCACAACCCTTCCGTTACCATATGAGCATACCTGAAGCAATGAGGCAGTACTTCCTCCGGAACTCATCGTAGCCAGGTCAACTGCTCCTGTAAGTCTGCTCCTCTGAACAGCTGTAAAGCCGGATAAAAGATTTATCACATTATTTGTTGAATTGTAAGTGTCATTGGCATGCATTTGGGTTATGTAATGCGTAGTATTTGAAATATTTATCTGACTTGAACTGGCTGAAATCTGTGTTATCAGGGTATTAAATCCGCTGGCATAATCGAACAGATGAGGATCAAAGCTGTAAAGACCTGTACCGCCAGAGACTGCCGATTCCAGAAGTGCAATGGGATAACCTGACTGGTAAACATTTCTGTGTCCGAATATGATAACTGCATAGTCCTGGAAATCCGGTAAGGCTGTCGTGCCTGTATTGATCAGATCATATGGGATGCCAAAATTATCAAGATAAGGGCTAACATAACTGGCAAAATCAGAATAGTATGCAGAGGTTGAATTGACAAGAACCAGTGCTTTATTAATATTTAAAACAATATTCTGATTTTCGGAGGCGGTGACAGTAATTCCTGTTCCAAGGTTCGTTGCAGAACACCCGTAGGTGTCTCTTACTTCCGTCAGTGTATAATTGTAAACACCCGTAGGCAGGACACCGGTGGATATATTGGCTCCGCTGGTGTAATTAGTAACAGGAGATAGGCTGGTCCCATTCATGGCGTAACTGACAGAGAAGGGAGTCGTGCCTCCGGAAACTACAACATTGATATTTGTTGAGGTATTACTGCTGATAGTAATATTGTCATGCAGCTGGGCAAGTGTAATCTGTGGTGATACAGTTATCTTAACAGACGAACTGTTGACAGAAAAACCTCCGCTTGTAACAGTACGCCTGTAATAAGTTGTTGCAGAGAGAGCTGATGGGGAATAGGTTGCTGACACAGCTCCTGAAATGTTGGTCCATGCAGAGTT
>JADKBK010000023.1 GCA_016715075.1 Bacteroidales bacterium | reverse complement strand
CTGATGATATAAGACTCATATCTATGATTAGCAATAATACGTATGGGAAAACAAAGGCTTATTTCACAATCTTCAAAAACAATAAAAATGCAATTCTCTGATCCTTGTCACCGATGCCATCCACATGCCCCGCGCAATGATGATCTTCAGGAATCTAGGTATTGAACCGATCCCTGCACCAACAAATCATATAATAAAACATAATTCTCTTAAATCACCGTTTTCTTGGCTTGTTAAGTTAATTTTACAGAGAAAATTCAATGTTTAAGGCGTCTTTAAGATTAAAAACCAAATATTATATTAGTAATAAGAGTTGAATTACTGACCCTCTGTCGATTAACAGATTGGATCTATACAGGTTTCCATGTCAACAATATGTCTACGGAGCTAATTCTCAAAATTGCACTTTGATGGAAGTCATAATACTCTAATATCCCTTCACATGGGGAGTATAACGAAACATTTCCGAATGATTTTCCCAATCTGCATTAAATCACTTTACGTCCACATATAGTCCATGCCAGTTTCTAAAAGAACCGGCTCCTGTTACTATTTTTGGTATAGAGAAAATAATGACCTGATATAAAAAGAGTTATTGCTTAAGTTAAGAATCCCCCCAAATCCTTTCGCTTTGCTTTTAGCGGGCTTTCCGAAGGTGAATTTAAGCAGAATCCTGAAGTCAAAATGTTGGCTTATTGTATTACACTTTTATCCGGAAATGAATACGAAGTAATAACAAATGCAAGAAGCAAAACCTAAAATATGGCTCTCGTCACCGCATATGGGCGGAAATGAGATAAACTATATCAAAGAGGCATTCGACACAAACTGGATAGCTCCGCTTGGACCTCATGTCGACGCTTTTGAAAAAGTACTTTCCGAATATTGTGATACAAAAAATTGTGCCGCCCTTAGTTCAGGAACATCAGCTATTCATCTTGCTCTAGTTATGCTTGGAGTCGGACCCGGTGATTTCGTTATCTGCCAGAGCCTCACATTCGCTGCCAGCGCCAACCCGATAGCTTACCTCGGTGCAACTCCCGTGTTTATTGATTCCGAATCAGACACATGGAATATGGATCCGGTTTTGCTTGAGAAAGCAATTACAGAGATAAACACTAAAATCGGTTTGTCTGAATCATCCAACAAAACATCATCCTGTCTCACTTCAAAGGGAGTATCTATGAGACAGAACAACCGCATGACCACACAACCGCGCGACCGCATGACAGGCAAAATCAAAGCCATTATCCCTGTCCACCTTTACGGCATGCCTGCCAAAATGGAGGAGATAATGGCAATCGGTAAAAAATATAACATCCGGTAATTGAGGATGCGGCTGAAGCACTCGGAAGCAGATACTATTACAAACCTGCCGGTTCAATTGGCCAGATTGGAATACTGTCATTCAATGGCAATAAAATTATAACAACCAGCGGGGGAGGAGCCCTGCTGTCTGATGATCCTGCAGTTGTATCAAAGGCACGCTTTCTTGCTACACAGGCAAGAGATAATGCCCCTCATTACCAGCACAGCCAGATTGGCTATAACTACCGTATGAGCAATGTAGTTGCAGGAATAGGCCTGGGTCAGATGGAAGTACTGAATGACAGAGTTACAAAAAGGAGGAAAATAAACAGACTTTATAGAGAACTGTCCAATATTAATGGGATATCATTTCAGACGGAACCAGCTGCAGGCTTCTATTCAAACTATTGGCTGACAGCAATAACCATTGATCCTTCATTGACCGGTGGTGTAAGCAGGGAAGATATACGACTTGCTATGGCAGCAGAGAACATAGAAGTAAGACCACTATGGAAACCTCTTCATATTCAACCCGTATTCGGGGGTGCGCTTTCATTTTCAAACGGGACATCAGAAAGCCCTTTTCAAAGATGGTCTCTGCCTTCCAAGCGGTTCCAACCTGACAGAAAAGGAACTCAAAAGGGTTATGGAAACTTTTATCAAAGCCCTTCATTCACTCAATTCAAAAAACCATAAAGCTGCCTAAAAAAAAAATTTAACAAGGACTCCCTAACAATAAAAGCATAATAACAACCCAAATGCAAAACTTACTTAACAAGTATTTTTCAGACAATTACCTCCCAAAATGGGTCGTCTTTTCCTTAGACACAATTATTGTTGCATTTTCATTTTTTCTGGCCTATTCACTACGACTGAACTTCATGCTGGGACCCTCTGCCATGGAAAACATAGCTCACCAGCTCCCGATCATAATTGCTGCCTACTGGGTCGGATTTGTTGTATTCAAACCATATTCGGGAGTGATACGGTTCACTTTAACACAGGATATCTTCCTTATTTTCTATACAGCGCTTACCGGTGCAACTCTTTTCTTCATTGCTAATCTTACTCTTAACCTGATAGGTTTTGCAAATATCAGCCTGATCTCACAGAGCATCCTCATTATTGATACAATCGTTACAGTATTCCTTATGACACTGAGCCGCCTGGCAGTTAAATTTTCTTATAATCTGGTCAATAAACACTCCAACTTTTCGATCAACGTGATGATCTATGGAGCAGGCGAACTGGGACAGGCAACATTAATAGCACTTCTGAAATCGACTAACCCTTCATTTAATCCTGTAGGATTCATTGATTCAAATCCTCAGCTTCGCGGATTAAAGAAAAACGGATATTTAATATCGTCACCGGAAGAGGCTATCAGGAGTGTGCTGACAGAAAGGCGTGTAAGTGAAGTAATTATTGCCATCTCTCCGGAAAAAATATTGCAGGGTGAGATTGAAAAGCTGGTCGACTTCTGCATCATAAGCAATATTTCAATTAAAAAAGTACCGCCTGTCAATAGCTGGATCAATGGCACATTTTCACCGAGACAGACTCGAAATGTGGAAATCACTGATCTCCTCGGCCGTGAGGAAATATCTCTTGATTCGGTTAATATTCAGAACGGACTCGCTGATAAGACAATTCTTATAACAGGTGCTGCCGGTTCAATAGGCAGTGAGATTGTGAGACAGCTGATGGCATTTAATCCCGGCAGGCTCGTGCTTGTGGATCAGGCCGAATCGGCTCTATATAATCTGCAGATGGAACTGGTCAGAAAGTACAATGGTTCCAAAAAATACGATATGGTAATTGCAGATGTCACAAATTACCAGAGAATGGAGAATATCTTCAGAAAATACAGGCCCCAGATCGTATTTAATGCCTCAGCATACAAGCATGTGCCGCTTTTAGAGGATAATGTATGCGAGGCTCTGAGGGTCAATATCGGGGGGACCAAACTGCTTGCTGATCTTTCGGTAAAAAACGGGGTCGAGAAATTTGTAATGATCTCAACGGATAAAGCAGTCAATCCTACAAATGTGATGGGCGCCTCGAAACGTGTCTGTGAAATGTATGTGCAATCGCTTACCAGCATAAACGGACATTCTACAAGCTTTATTACCACCCGCTTCGGGAATGTCCTGGGATCAAATGGATCTGTTGTACCGCTCTTTACCAAACAGATCGAGAACGGCGGTCCCGTTACCCTGACACACAAGGATATTGAGCGATTTTTCATGACAATACCTGAGGCTTGTCAACTCGTGCTGGAGGCGGGATTCATGGGAAAAGGGGGGGAGATCTTTGTATTCGACATGGGAAAACCGATTAAGATCTATGACCTGGCTGTGAAGATGATCACCCTTGCCGGATTTGAGCCAGGAAAGGATATTCAGATAATTGAAACCGGTCTTCGTCCGGGTGAGAAACTGTATGAAGAGGTACTCGCCTTAAAGGAGGAGACCCATGCCACTCATAATCCTAAAATCCTGATCGCGAAACACCGCACATCCGATCCCTATTTTGTAAGGAGGAAAATTGACGAAATGCTGGCTTGCGCAATGAAAGCCAATGAGACTGAACTTGTAAAGAAAATAAAGCAGCTTGTTCCTGAATTTGTACCTCAGAATCCAAAGTACTCTGAAATAATCAGGAATATGACACTGGTAAACGATGATATGATTGCCTCTGACGAAATATTTGTAATGGCAGACAGCCATATTAACCAGAATGTGTTTACAGCCCTAAATAATTGTAAATAAGGATCTTTAAACATAAAGTATATTAAAACAAAAAGTAACAAAGACAATTAAAGGGAGCTTCAACTTTCAAAATAAATGAAATACATTAATCTTGAAAACCCGAACGAAATGAAGAAATCACTTCTCTATACATCTGCAAAGTTAGTATTCTTTGTAGCTGTGATTGTGACAATTAACCTGTTCTCCTGGTCATGTACCGACAGCAGTTCAAGAACGGTTGACAACAGTTCATTTATGCTCAGGGAAAGAGATTCCCTCCTGAATGAGATCAGAAATATTCAGGACCATTATGTCAACCTTCAGAACGAAAAAGAGACTTTAACACAGTCACTTGACAGGGAAAACGAAGCAAATAAGGTATTGAAATCCAATATATCATTGAATAACAAACAGATAAAGGCCTCCAATTCTAAAATAGCCGAACAGAGCGACAGGATAAGCTATCTATCAGCGAAGAATGATTCCCTTCTTGCGACCATAGACGTCATGCTTGGTAAAATGGATGAGATAGACAAAAAAATTGCGATGAAGGAGAAAGAAACTCTGGAGCTGAAGGATAATATCAGTGTTCTAAACAATGCTGTGAAGGAAAAAGATGAGAAAATTAGTGATGTAAATGAAGGAATGATCATTCTTCAAAAGACCGATTCTGTTAAGATGATTCCACGCTTCATAACTGCTGCAGAGCTTACAGGAGGATGGGGCATGAATACCACTGATATCCCATATGCACATTGGTTGTCAGGAGCTACTGTTGTGGCCGGATTGGAGTTCAACCGCAGGTTTCTTGCAGGATTTGGCGCAGGAGCACATATATTCAACGGAGGGACACTGATACCTATATTCGTGGAATTCAGGTATGGATTTCCGACGAAGAACTTCACACCGTATTTGTTCAGCAAGGGAGGAGCCCTGCTTAACTTCGAAAGCAACAACAGCTCCAATATCTTCCTGAATGCAGGCATCGGACTGAGACATCAGTTCTCCGATAAACTGGCATTTAACTTCGGAACAGGACTCTATACCCATAATTCAGGTCAGTATGGCCGGAGTTCGTTTCTTACAATGAATTTAGGGCTGATTTTCACCAATAACAAAACAGGTGTTAAATAAAGGAATTTCGCCTTTGCGCCTTTGCGCCTTTACGCCATTATGCCTTTGCGCCATTGTGCCCTTGCGCCATTGCGCCATTATGCCTTTGCGCCGTTGCGTGCCCTTGCGCCCTTAATCCATCCCGATGAAAAAAACCACAATCCCCATATTATCCAAAAGCCGGCCACATAAAGGCAATTCGAAGGCTCCACCGGCCTGCATGAATTACCTTCAGGAGTTCAGGACTGTGTCGGAGATAGCACTCATGGCTGGTTTTCAGCATGACTGTGATAACAGGATAAAGCCGATTCTGAAAGAGACTGGCCTCAGGACAGGAGCTGACAGGGTAATTGTTTTTGAGATGGCTGACTCTGCCGTAATCTCTGCAACTCACGAATGGTGCAATAATGGTATACCCAGACAAATAAATACCCTGCAGGATATCGCCGGCAACTCACTTCCGTCTCTGTTACACGGGCTTGAAAAGGAGGGGAGACTGATCACAACAAGCATTGAAAAACTGCCATATGATCTCGCACTCTTTTTTGAAACCAGGGGAGTGAGATCAGCAGCCCTTTACCCACTTAAACTTAATGACAAATTCACCGGCTTCATATCTTTTGAGGGTTGCAGCAGGGAGATAAAATGGAGTACCAGCCAGACAGAACTTATGATGACAATTTCAGGTATGGTTTCGAAATGTTTTGATTGCAGGCTGTATGAAAAAACACTAAGATCAGAGAAAGATAGTGCAGTCAGGATGTACAGATCCAGAAGTGAATTCATTGCAAGGATGAGTCATGAGATACGGACATCGCTGAATGCTATGATCGGAATGAGTGAAGCCCTCTTTTACAAAGTTGATTCAGATGACAAAAGAAAGCTCGCAAAATCGGCGGTCTCAAGCGGGAAACTGCTGCTTTCACTACTCAATGATATACTGGAATTGTCAAGGGCGGAATCGGATAAGCTTAAAATTACCAGGGAGAAGGTTGACATGAATTCTTTTCTCGAGGATATCGAAGTTCACTATCATGACGTGGCAGCCAGAAAGAATCTTTCCCTTTATTTTGAGAAGAGCATCCATCTGCCTGAGACACTTTTAATTGACGGGAGGAAGATAAAACAGGTACTTTTCAACCTGCTAAGCAACGCGATAATGTTCACCAGGTGGGGGCATATTAAGCTCTCCGCGGACTTTATCGTCACTGGCAGTGTTAGCGGTCAGCTGAAATTTACAGTGTCAGATACTGGCCCCGGAATAGCTGAGGAGCGGTTATCTGCGGTTTTTGATGTTTACACCCAATTTGAGGATCCGGAGTTTTATGAAGAGGGGATAACCGGACTCGGGCTTGCAATCGCAAAAGAGGTCACTGAAAAAATGGGAGGAACAATTGAAGTGGAGAGTGTTCAGGGAAAAGGCTCTGTCTTCACAGTAAAACTGCCTGCAGAAATTGCAGAACCCGACAGATCAAAGGAAGACTCGCTGCTTTCCGATTTTCATAATATCGAATTCTCTGATTCGGCAATACTGATCATAGATGATGACGTATCAGGGATCGAGATGATTGAAAATCATATTTCTGATACCGGTATCAGAATATTTTCAGCCCTCAACCTCGAGACTGCCCTTGAAAAACTAAAAAGGAACAGGATCGACCTTATCATCATGGACCTCTATATGCCTATCATTTCAGGAGATGAAATGGTAAAGATGATCAGGACCAAACCGGAGCTGAAGAATATTCCATGTATCTCCTATACAGCTGCCCCCGCAGATGATGAGCAACTCAGGAAATTTGAATCCTTTGACGATCACCTTTTCAAACCTGTTACAAGGGCAAATCTGTTTTCTGTTTTAACACGGCATTTGCGTCACGAACGAAGGCCGGAGAATACTAAAACCAGTAGAAACCTATAATGAATGATAGCGCCTGAGGTTAAAGACAGCTATCATTAAGTTAATCCCAATAGCACCTCAAATGAGAAACAAAGACTTTACAATCCTTGTTGCTGATGACAACACGGAAAATCTGAGAATAGTGAGTACCATTTTACTTGCTGAAGGTTACAAGCTGGCGCTTGTTCATGATGGCGAAGGAGTCATCAGGGTAACCGAAGAAAACAAAATTGACCTTATTCTGCTCGACATTCTTATGCCAGGGGATCTTAATGGCTACCAGGTGTGCAGGGTTCTTAAAAACAACAGCAAAACGAAGGACATCCCTGTTATCTTCCTCTCTGCAAAAACTGATGGGGAAGATATTATTGAAGGCTTCAAAATCGGCGGATCAGATTTCATTGCCAAACCCTTCGATAAACTCGAATTGCTGGCACGGGTAGGCAATCACATTAAACAAAAGTTCCTAATTGATGAACTTAATGACAGGATCAAATACCTTGAGCATTCGAGGGCTGATTTTATGAGCTGGCTGCATGGACTGGCAAATTCGATAGAGCCGGTGAAATAAGGCGGAAAGGCGCAAGGGCAGAGGGGCGCAACGGCGCAAAGGCGCAAAGGCGCAAAGGCGTAGGGGCGTAAAGGCACAATGGCGGAAAAGGAGAAAGGGAGAAAGGGAGAATGGGAGAAAGGGATAAACATTTAGATTTTATGTTGCGCCGTTGCGCCGTTAAGCCGTTGCGCCGTTGCGCCCTTGAGCCCTTGCGCCGTTGAGCCGTTGAGCCCTTGCGCCGTTGCGCCCTTGCGCCGTTGAGCCTATCCTGATTTTGTTTTCAGTTGTTCTTTGCATTTGATTCATGAGAAGCTGTTCCCAGTGGACAGCTTCTTTTTTAAACCCAAACAGACATTATCAGTCAAAAAGTAACATATCGGCAGTCTGCATATCAATATAAATGAAAAAAAGTGAGCACATGGTCAGGGATTATTTAAATACTCCCTCTGATGTAAGTCCTGCCTCCCTCCAAAAAATACTGAAGGCCTGCAGAACCGAACTTGAGCAGAGCAATAAGGAACTGAAACTTGTCAGGGAACAGGCGGCCGGGGCATCACAGAAATACTCGGAGCTGTATGACTTTTCGCCATCAGGTTATCTGACCCTATCACCTGACCATAAAATTATTGAAATAAACCAGAGCGGATGCGAGATCTTAGGCAGTCAGTATCAGTTGTTAACAGGTACTGAACTTGATAATTATATCTCACCGGACACACGTGATGTCCTGAAAGTATTTTACAGGAACATTGCTGAAAGCAGAAATATGGAGTTCTGTGAAGTCATAGTCGACTCAAATGGAAACCAACTCAAAAATGTATTTATCGAGGGAAGGGTTATGCTAAAGAGCGAGGAGATTCTCCTGAACCTTGTTGATATAACAGGTCTGCAGAAATCTGCTATGCTCCTGCAACAGACCCGGCAAAACTATGAAACCTTCATAAATGCTATTGATGAGTTCCCGTTCGTAATGGACAGAGAAGGTAAAATAATCTATTCAAACCTGACCACCCGGAATCGTCTGGGCTTTACTGCAACAGATCTTTCCGAGATGAAATTTGAAATGCTGCACTCACCTGCTGAACGATTTGAAGCTTCATGCTGTTTCCATTCAATGCTCAGGGGTTCAGAAATTTCATGCAATATTCCCCTGTTTACAAAATCAGGAGAGCAGATCCTGGTCGAGACCAGGATATCGCATGGCACCTGGAACGGAAAACCCGCAATTTTTGCAGTAAGCAAGGATATTACCGCAGCTAAAATGGTTGAGCAAACATTGCTCGTCAGTGAGAAAAAGTACAGAACAATGCTGAATGCCTCTCCTGATGGTTTGCTGGTTATTGACCTCGATGGAAAAATCACAGAGGTATCTGAAATAGGACTGCAATTATTAGGATCGGAATTGAGGGAGGATATTATCAGCAGGCATATCACTGATTTTGTACCATCCGAAGAGCAGAAGGTGATCTCTGCAATGATAGAAAAGACAATAAATGAAGGCCTTACTCAAAATATGGAGGTCATTATCCGGAGAAAAAACAAGACTTTCTTCCCCGGTGAAATGAGTTCCACTCTGATACAGGATACTGACGGCTCCCCTTTATTATTCATGATTATAATAAGGGATAATACAGAGAGGAAAAAAACTGAGGCAAAACAAATGCATGCCGACAGGATGGCAAATCTGGGAGAGATGGCCTCCGGAATTGCCCATGAGATAAACCAGCCACTGAATATTATCTCGATGGTGCTGGATAAGATATTGCTTGAGGCAGCAAGAAACCAGAAGATTGATGTTGCTTTTGTAAATGAAAAATCCGAAAGGATATTTGAAAATATTATCAGAATAAGGAACATTATCGACCATATTAGGGCATTTTCCAGAAATCATGATGACTATGTATTTTCAGGCTTCAATGTCAACACAGCCATAGAAAGCTCATTTTCAATGATAACAGAGCAGTTAAAATACCTTGGTATCAATGTCATCCTGGAGCTTGATGAGGATGTACCGGAGATATTCGGCAATAAATATAAATTTGAGCAGGTTATTGTCAACCTCCTGGTAAACTCCAAGGATGCAGTACTTGAAAAGAAAAGCCTCATACCTGATTACATGGATATGATGATCGGAATAAAAACATTCAGGGAAAACAGTTCACTGATTGTTGAGGTCACAGACAATGGCATCGGGATAAAGGATGATGATATCCATAATGTTGTACTCCCGTTTTTTACCACAAAGGATGAAGGGAAGGGGACAGGACTTGGACTTTCAATATGTTATCAGATTATCAAGGAGATGAACGGGACTATCGATATAATCAGTACGCAATCGGCCGGGACAAAAATCCGGATTAGTCTGAGTCCATCTATGCATGAAAGCTGATATTTGAATGGCTATCAGGATACTACATAGATTATTTTGGCACGGATTGCAAATCCGCGCCAGCGATGACTTATTTAGCACCAATAAGTTTTAAAGCTCCAACTCCGTAAATCCCTAATGCCTCTTACTTCCCTATACAGAAGTTCCGGAATATATTCCCCAGCAGCTCATCAGTGGTGATCTCACCCGTAATCTCGCCAAGATAATGAATAGCATGCCGCAAATCGATAGCTATAAGGTCTTCCGGGATATTGTTACCGAGCCCTTCCTCAATACGCGCAAGGCTCTCAGTAACCTTAAGAAGTGCATCATAATGCCTTATATTTGTGATTATTACCTCATCCGAATTCAACTTCTCCTTCTCTACAACCTCTCCAAGCGCTGACCGTACCTGATCGAGGCCATAATTTGCCTTTGCAGAAATAAACAATAGTACATCGGTACCAGAGGTCAGAATTTCCTTCTCAAGCTCGCTTACTCTCTCCGGATCAGACAGATCGACCTTGTTGATCACAATCAGAAGTCTTTTACCCGATCCGCTAATCATTCGTCTTATTGCAGCTGCTCTTTCATTAATTAAGGCAGCATCATCCGTCACCTCATCGATCAGCATGATGACAGATGCCTGATCTATCTTTTCATGGGTTTTCTTAATCCCCATCATTTCAATTACATCCGTAGTCTCACGTAAACCTGCAGTGTCGATAAATCTGAATTCAATCCCATCAATCACAATAGTATCCTCAATGGTATCCCTGGTGGTTCCGGGAATTTCAGATACGATTGCCTTATCTTCCTTAAGGAGGGTATTAAGCAGGGTAGATTTGCCGGAATTAGGCTTACCAATTATGGCAACAGGGATCCCGTTCTTTATCACATTCCCCACAAGAAATGATTTTGCCAGGTTTTCTGCCACTCCTTTAACCTTTGAAATAATGACCTTCAGCTCATTCCTGTCAGCAAATTCAACATCCTCTTCACCAAAATCAAGCTCCAGTTCAATAAGTGAAGCAAAATTCAGAAGTCCGGAGCGAAGTTTCTCTATCTCGGCCGAAAATCCACCTCTCATCTGATTTATTGCAACCCTGTGTGCTGACCTGGTTGATGAAGCAACAATATCAGCCACCGCTTCAGCCTGGGAAAGGTCCATCTTACCGTTCATGAATGCTCTTTGGGTGAATTCACCTGGTTGGGCAGGAAGGGCACCTGATTGAATAAGGAGCTCAAGGATTTTTTGCCGGATATAAGGAGAAGCATGAGAGGAGATCTCAACGGAATTTTCGCCTGTGTAGGAGTGAGGCGCCCGGAAAATACTTACCAGGACATCATCAATTATTTCTTCACCTGAGCGTATATCCCCGTAAATAACTGTAAATCCCTTATGATCTGCCAGTTTAATATTCTTATCTAAAGGAAAGAATATCTTATCACAGATATCAAAGCTTTGTGAACCGCTTAGCCTGATTACCGCAATTGCTCCTCCTGAGCCTGTGGCAGGGCACATATAGTCTCTCCTGATCTTATCATCAGATAATCTTGAATTTCCGCAAATGTAGAAAACTTTAGCGAAAACAGCACATTTCAAACTCTCGTCAATAAGTAACCATCTATCAGTCAGCAGCAAATTATTTTAAACTAAAATTAGTGTTATGAAAAAAAATCAAGGAATTTTGAGTTTCACCCTGGCATTTTTTGTATTTACATTCCTGTTTTTAACCGGTTGCAATAAAGAGGTCAATAATATTGATCCGGTAAATCCGGAGGTCAATACTACGGTTATAAGGACAATCATACCCGATATGATTTCCTCTTTCCCTCCGCTTATTTATCCTTACGAAATTTCGAAATATCCGCTATATGGGTATGGCAACTGGCATTACGGCGCTGGCCTGGACTATCAAAAAAGACTGGATCTGACGGAATCGGGGTATAGCGGCAATTCGGCAACAAAAGCTGCTACCCTTCTGCGTTTCTTCACAATGTCCGACATTCACCTTGTTGATGAAGAAACGCCTGTATCTGCCATAGAATTTGCATACCATAATGGTAATGGTCCATCAGGATATTCTGCAACCATGCTTCTAACTACGCAGGTTCTTAATGCGGCTGTTCAAACAGTAAATGTCCTTAATAAGCAGAAGCAGTTTGATTTTGGTATTTCTCTTGGAGATGATTGTGACAACACCCAGTATAACGAATTAAGGTGGTTTATCGATGTTATGGACGGTAAGCCTATAAACCCCGATTCCGGTATTAAGGATGATCCGATCCAGGGACCAGGTAATGATTATCAGGATTCATTTCAGGCAGAGGGGCTTGATAAGTCGATACCATGGTTTCAGACTCTTGGCAACCATGATCATTTCTGGAAAGGTTCATTCCCGGTGACAGATGACTTCCGGCCAAAATATATCGGAATTGATATTGTTAATCTGGATAAAACACTTTCAGACCTGAATGGCAGAGGCTATTACATGGGATCGATAGACGGACGAACACAATATGGTGAAATAATAGGTGCAGGTGCTACCGCAGATTTCGTGACTCCTCCGCAAATACTTGCTGCAGATCCTGATCGCCGTTCACTGAAGAGAGAAGAGTGGATAGGTGAATTTTTCAATACAACTTCCACTCCGGACGGACATGGTTTCAGTCAGAGTAATAAAACTACCGGCTTCGCCTGCTATTCTTTTGTACCAAACTCTGATATACCTATTAAGGTCATTGTGCTCGATGATACCCAGAAGGACGATGACCCGAATATTGGTTCATATGCACACAGTTCTCTCGACCAGGAGCGTTTTACCTGGCTTTTGGGAGAACTTAGAAGCGGACAGGATAACGACCAGCTTATGATAATAGCTGCACATGTCCCTATCGGTTTAGGTGGCGGCCTCTGGAATGCAGATGCTGAAGTGACGGAGGAGACACTGATCGACTCGCTTCACAACTACCCGAATCTGATGCTATGGATATCAGGTCATCGTCATGTCACAGCAGTGACCCCTTTGCCATCAGCCGATCCGGCCCATCCTGAAAATGGTTTCTGGCAGGTCGAAACACCATCATTAAAAGATTTTCCACAACAATTCCGAACTTTCGATATTGTACGTAACAACGACAATACCATTTCAATCTTTGCTACATCCGTGGATCCTATAGTCAAAAAAGGATCATTACCCGATCTCGCCCGTACCTATGCTGTTGCTACTGAACAGATATTCAACGTCCATGACGATGTTACCCCCTCCGGTAGTTATAATGCGGAACTTATTAAGCAACTAACTCAGGACATGCAGAACAAAATACAAAGCTATGGGACAATGAGTAAAAACTGATATTTATGAATGGCGCACACATTATAAAAACAAATTCACTAATCGATTTTACGAAACTCAGACTTGAATTAAAATACCTGAATTATTAAAATACCACCATTGTTTACCTTTTTGACAGCCAGTAAAACCTTACTCTCAACACTGACATAAACAGGCAGAAACAGATCTCTTTTAATTACTAAGCCCACATGGCTGACATAGATTCTATTGTCAACCTGCGGGCTTCTTTATTTAACGGGGTACTCGTTTTATTGTGATACACACCTAAATTCTATAGTCGTCAACTTAAGAGCAGAATTGTAACGCAGAGATTAGCATAAAGTCTGGAACTGTAGAAAAAGTCTTTATAACCGCAAAGAACGCCAAGTATTGCGCAAAGGACGCAAAGACAAATAATTGATATTGTGCTCTTTGCGATCCTTGCGTCTTCTCTTTGCGACCTTTGCGGTTAATGGATTTTGATAAAAATGGGCTTAAGTGGCTGAGGTATGAATTATACAACTCTTATTCAACATTATGTAACACTTTTGAAACCAAAAGGATAGACATTTGTAACATTATAAGTCAAAATCCATTTTTCATTCAGATTAATACATAATGCGATGAAAAAATTTACCAACAGATTAAAGCTGTTTTATTCATTAGCTGCCATGTTTATTACTTTTGGAGTGTACAGTCAGACAGCAGAGGAGTACCTTTCTATGGGAAATATCAAGGGTAATCTGGAAGATTTGGGTGGATCTGCTACAGGAAATAAAAATGCAGCTATGAATTATCCGGGCAATCCGGTTCCTGAAATCAGCTCCCCCGAGCCAACCTCCAAATTCACCGACTATAAAGGAGCAATCGACTTCTATACAAAAGCAATTGACCTTAATCCTGAATACGAACTGGCATATTTTAACAGAGGAATGACCTACTATAACAGGGCGGTGGAGAGAGGCCTGGCATACAACAACATCCATGAATATTGCAGTGCAATGGCTGATTTTACAATAGCAGTTGAATTAAACCCCACGGATGGGGAGAACTACTACAACAGGGGATTGGCAGAATTGGAACTGGGCCAGAAGGAGAATGCCTACGCTGATTTCAGCAAGGCAGGAGAGCTTGGATATGTATTAGCATTCGATGCAATCAGGAAATACTGCAAATAAGCGAATATTATCGTTCTAGATTCTGAAGAGAAAATACATTATCATCAATCTGTCCGGCAACAGAAATATTAGTCATAGTGATCTCTGACTTCCTGCCTGTAAGGAGGTTTTCTGCTGACATTTTTTTTACAATGTATTTCCCGTCCTGCAGTGGATAAATACCGGTTATCTCTATTACTTTAAACAGTTCATTGTCAAAATTATAAAACTCCATCTTTTTTATCTGGCATTTATCAGCGCTTATAAAACTGATCTTCCTGGTGTATCCATACTCATCGGCTTTATCATCATTTAATGGGGTGCTTTCAATAATCCACTGGTCATCACGGCCTGATCCATCAAGATGCCTGTTTTTAAAATCGGATAGGGTGGGAGAACTCATATCTGCATTTGAGAATTCGGAGCTCATAAAGCTCTTCCCTTTTTCAGAACTGACAATACGCCTGGTCTTTTTGAGCGCCGGCAGGTAAATCCACATTTCATCATTAATATCCTTATTGTCAATTATAAGCATCGAAGTTCCCTTTACATCAGCAGGTTCAAGGAATCTTATAAATCTCTTTTCCTGTCCGTTAAGAAAGGTTTTTGTGGTCATTGAAATTGTCCTGGCACGTGATGTTCCGCTTTTTTCCGTTATTGACAGGTGGACGTTTGCGACCATTGATCCTGCCAGGGTCAGTACGCGGCTTTTTGCCATTAATTCAGAAGCATCCGGCTGTTGGGCTGAACTCCGCATCAAAGACAAGCCCATTATAAATAAGAATAGTATCCTTTTCATATTTTAAATTTTTAATTCCACGTTCTTTTACTATTGACATTTAACCACGGTTACTGAGTCTTCAATGAGTCTCACGGTGTAATTTCAGAAAGGGATCCCTGTGATCCTCTGTGCCGTGTATGTGTTCTCTGTGTTAGTTTTTCTTCTTTTAAAATATCCCTGCGAAATTCCCTTTCTACAAATGCCGGTTTGAAGTGGAGCAGAAATGCCGGAATCACTATAACAGCCCCGATCAGGCATGAGCCGATCGAAATCAAAACCAGGTATCCGAAAAACCTGATAGAGGTAAAGCCCGAAAACATCAGCACCGAGAATCCAACCATTACACTAACCGCATTTATTATAATACTCCTGCCTATTGTTGCGATTGTTTCAACGGTTGCAACAGATGGTTCAATCCTTTTCCTGATATGAGAGTTATAACACCACACATACTGTATCGTAAAATCCACTCCGACTCCTATCATAATTGAAGAAAGCAGGGCTGTAGCTGCATCGAGGGCAATCCCTGCAAAACCCATAATTCCGAAAAGTATCATTATTGAAACCGCCAGGGGAATACAGCCAATCAATCCGCCCCTGATGGATCTGAAAATGATCGCAAGCAGTATGAATACTGTTATAAGAGCAAAAACAAGGGAAGATATCTGTCCCCTTATTACAGATCCGGCGAAATCCGCCATTATTACAGCATATCCGCCAATTGTTACCTCAGCGGGAATACCAGCCGCCAATAATGATATTCTGTCTGTTACCTTTTTCACGACTTCATTGGAAGGATCCGATAACCTGATCAGGATATGAGCCTTAGTGTTATCGAGGTTCATAATCTGGCTGAAATCCTCTTGGTTGTCGCTCATATTATATAGTTCAAACATCTGGGCTATTGCCTCACCGGAAGCGGGGATCTTATCATATTCCTCTTCATTGATACTGTAGATTGCCTTACTCATCTCCTTGACAACCTGAGATATGGCAAAGACTCTTCCAACACCCTTCATATTCTCAACCTGATCTGTTATCCGGTCAATACCATGCATAACTTCAGGACTTTTAATATCACCATTTATCATCACAGAGATAGCCTGTGACCCGCCGAACTTTTTATTAATCATTTCCGAAGACTGTCTGACCTGATGGCCGGGAGGAAAATAGTTCTCCTGATTTGTATCAATTTTAACAAAAAGGCTGCCTGATGAAATCAACAAGGTCATGGCAGCAGAAATAATGAGTATTTTCCCGCGATGATTGACTATTAATGAGGAAAGATGTGACAGAAGAAGATTAAGTAATTTTCCTTTTACCCTTTCTTTCTGCCCTGTACTTGTTCTGGATTTACGGAGACACATCAGAGAAGGTATCAGGAAAAGACTCATGACAAGAGCCACTGAAACACCTGTAGCAGCAAGAATTCCTACCCGGCGTGCCGGGATCACAGAGTGGGTCAGGAGGCCAAGAATTCCTGCAATTGTTGTGAGTCCGCTGAAAAGGATCGGCATGTTCAGAGAATTAAGCAGCTCACCCAACATCTCCTGCTTTGACAAATCCGGCTTTTTAACGCTGAGCTCCTGATACCTGGCAACCAGGTAAATACCATAGTTATTTGCCACTCCCACGAGAATGATTGGTACTAATAATGTGAGTACTGAAATTTTCCAGCCCAGAAGCGGGATAAAGCCAAGACTGATAACGGTGGAGAGAAGAACCACTGTAAAAGGCATCAGCACTGAACGCCAGTCTCCAAGTGTCAGCTTAAGCATTATAAGCATTATCAAAAGGGCTGCCGGCACCAGGATCAAGCCATCCGTCCGGACATCTTTCAAAACAGATCTCCTGATATATGGCAATCCTCCGGTCAGAACAACGGATCTGCCGGGATTGGCTATTATAGCCGAATCGATCCTCTGCAATGTTACAGCTTCCGGAATTTTTTTGCTTATAGTGGCTGTGATGGAAGCTGTGGTCATGTCGGATGATATTACGATATCACGGGCAAACCGGTTGCGGAGAATATCCGCGGAGAGGCTGGCAATACCTTCGGAATCAGAGGGAATATTCTTAATTAACTTCCCTGCCGTAATCATTCCCTCTTCTCCTTTAATGGTCCTGACAGTAAACGGGGACAGCCTGTCCGAGACTCCATTAAATCTTGAGATGACTCTATCTATTTCTTTAATTCTTAATAATATATCACCCGTAAGTACAGAGCTGTCTGAAAACAGGATTACCACCATATCCTGGACTCCGAAGTCTTTTTCTATTTTATCGGTTTCATGGCGTGAATGCATTGACGACGGGACATAGTTCCTGATATCAGGATCTGTACCGGAAAATGGTATCAGGACTCCGAAGCCAGCCCCAAGTGCCAGGCATATACCTATTATCCACCATCTGTATTTTATTATGAACCCGGTCATTGTATTTCACCCTTAATTAGTTAGTCTATACCTCCTCATTCCCTTTATGCCGTTGCGCCGTTGTGCCCTTGCGCCCTTTTACGCCCTTGCGCCGTTATGCCCTTGTGCCCTTGCCCCCTTCCGCCCTAAAAATCAACTCTTACCGATAAATACACGCTATTCATAAACCCATCCACAATATCGAACAGTGATCCTTTCTTTCCTGAATAGAATTCAGCTCCGGCGGTGATTGCCAAACCATCTGCAGGTTTGATTTTTATCTCCGGAATTATCAGAAGATCCCCTGAAGTGAAATTGTACATAGTAAATACAGAAGGGAGGATCCTTCCATAGAGAGGATCAGCATCAATTTTTAAACCTGCAGAGTGGTAGAATCTCCGGAGCTGGTAATTATACAGTCTGTTGAAAGCTGCCACCTGAAGTCGCACATACTCAGGAAGATCAAATCCGGGGATCTGAAACAACTCTGCTAACTTCTCATAATCGGGTTCTGTTCCGAAAACAGGATCAACAACAGAAGGGATGAAACCGATAATTCCTTTACCGGAGTACTCAGCTGTGAACCTCCATATTCCGGTTGACCAGTCGATCCCTGTTACCCAATTAATTTCCGGGAATGGGACGTATTCAGAGGTTGACAGCGAGAGATAAGGAGCAGACCATGAAGCTTCACCCCGTATTGATGCTTCGCCGGCTGCGAATTCAAAATCGAGTCCGGCCATCCTTATTTTATAAGGTGTTGTGGTTAATTCCATGAAATGGACGGGCATTAATCCTGACATATCCAGCGTAAACTCTGAGAGTCTGATCCCGGGCATCGGATCATAGCCATCGAACCATAACAGGCTCCAGTCTGCTCCACTGATGTGGAATTCAGCTTTCAGACCATAGGAAAGCATCTTTTTATCCGTAAAAAGAGAGGTGATCTGGTTTAATGTAACATACGCGGGCAGGGGAACAGGTTCTATCAACAAAACTGAAGGCCTGTACAGAGGAACAATAACAGCGACCAGGCCAAACATATCGGATGGATACCAATTGACCGAGGAGAGCAGGTTTCCCAGATCCATATCCTCCCTGTCGGGCGATCTGCTGATATAGTTCACCGGATTCAGCATCGATGCCGAATTGGTGAAATCGGTGCGGCCCCATTTGATTATCTGCTGACCGGCTGACCAGTCCCATTTTTTACCATAAACCTTTATATACCCCTCCCTGATTCCAAATCCGTTAACCGGTTCCCTGAACTCCGAACCATATCTGAAACGCAGATCACCAATTGCTTTATAGTGTAACCCATCGCTAATGTCCAGCTTCAACCCTAAATCGGAAAAAGCGCTGGAGACATATGGAATGTTATTACCCTTGTCGATTCCTGCATATATTCCGCCTCTTACAAAACCGTTTATCTCAAATTCTTTATGTGGCAATGCTGCTTCATTGACCCGAAGGGTGTCGGGATCCTGAGCATTTATAGGAATAAGCTCTGATGATATCAGGCAGTATACAATTATCTTCCAAATGCACATTTCGTTTTTTCTGCAAAGTAACAACGCAGAAATGCGGTGTCGTCTCGTCCGGCTGGAGCCGTACCAGTACACAGATGTATTATGGTTCCGGGCCGTCCGGAATGGACTACCTGACGGATCTGATATTTGGATTTCTCCTGTCTTCGCTCGGAGTCAACCCTGTCTGACTCTTGAAAATTGCGTTAAAGGTGGTTTTGGAATTGAATCCTGCATCATAAGCAATAGAGAGGATAGTATAATTTCTGAACCTGGGATCATTGAAGCGGTCTATAACCTCCTTCACCCTGTATTCATTTATAAATGTAAAAAATCTTTCCATGCTTTTCATTCAGGATCTGCGTGATATAGTGCCGTGGTATTCCGGTCATTCTTGAAAGGCTGTAAATACTCAGGTCACGGTCGAGATAAAGCTTATGACTTTCCACCCAGCTGATCAGCCTCGACAGATATTCACCTTCATGTTCTTCCTCTTCAGTCCGCTTTTTTGTATATTTTTCATTATCACGCTTTTCATCAATTATATTCCCAGGCTGCTGTCCGAAAATTGCTGGCTGCTTTATCCCGTAAAAGCTGAATACAAAGGAGAAAAGAGTAATAAAACCAAAGATCACAAAATATGGATCAAATGGAATGAAGTTACCAATCATGTTCAGGCCTCCCAGTATGAACAGAACAAAACAGGCAAGATAAAAGCTTACTGAAATAATTTTAAGCCAGTTCAGCGTGAGAACACCGGAAGTGTAGGACACAAGGTTCTTAAGGTTCTTCTGATGACGGCCCAGTTCAAGAAAAGCCAGAAGACTGTAGATTGTTATTGACAGGAAAAAACAGATTCCGTATATGATCCTTAGGGAAATCAGCTTATCTGGTCTGAAAAAGCCTCTCAGATCTCTTACAAGAGGCTCAGACCTGAAAACCACCGATACAATAAAGAAGGCAGCAAAAGGGATAAAATGAAGCAGGGAGAACCAGTTAAATTTCTTCTCTGGGTTTGTCATGAATATGACATATAGGTACATCAGGGGCCCATACGTAAATGTAATGAACTGGAATGAATACATTTCCAGCACATTAATGTTGATGAGGGCAAAAATCAGTTCGATGAATATCAAGAAGAGCCAGGCAGCCATTAACCTGTTTGCTGTTGTTACAGGTTTTTTTGTCGAAATAAGCAACCCGGAGAAAAACGACTGGGAGATTCCAATATATAAAACCGGATCAATGTTCATCATGGTTAATGATGATAATTATCACTCAAATATAGTTAAAGGCCAATAATTATGGGGTATTTTTGAGACTGAAATTTTGGAAACGAACACTAAGAGATGCTTGAATTATCATAAATTTAAACAACTAATTATCTTACACATATGAGCGTACTGTTAAACAAGAATTCAAAAGTTATAGTCCAGGGATTCACAGGCAGCGAGGGTACTTTCCACGCCACTCAGATGATAGAATACGGAACCAAAGTGGTAGGAGGGGTTACTCCCGGCAAAGGCGGCCAGATGCATCTTAATCTGCCAGTATTCAATACTGTGAGGGATGCAGTTGCTGCAACAGGGGCTGATGTCTCGGTAATCTTTGTACCACCGCCATACGCAGCGGATGCCATACTTGAGGCCGCAGACGGAGGTATTAAGCTCATCGTGACAATTACGGAAGGTATTCCTGTTGCTGACATGGTTTCAGTAAAAGCTCATATAAAGTCAAAAGATTGCATACTTATTGGTCCGAATTGTCCGGGAATTATAACACCAGGAGAAGCGAAAGTCGGGATTATGCCAGGCTTCATTCATAAGAAGGGTTCAGTTGGCATTATCTCCCGGTCAGGCACACTTACATATGAAGCTGTTGACCAGGTCACAAAAATGGGTCTGGGTCAATCCACCTGCATTGGTATCGGCGGTGATCCCGTTGTAGGCACCACCACCCTTGACGCTGTTAAGTTAATGATGGCTGACAGTGCGACTGAAGCAATAGTGGTTATTGGCGAGATAGGAGGAAACATGGAAACGGAAGCTGCTGAATGGCTGAAGATCCACAGCACAAAGCCTGTTATAGGATTCATTGCCGGACAAACAGCTCCAAAAGGACGCAAAATGGGTCATGCAGGAGCAATAGTGGGAGGGAAGAATGACACCGCAGCAGCAAAAATGGAAATAATGAAACAGTGCGGCATACATGTGGTGCAGTCACCGGCTGATATCGGGGCTACCGTAGCGAAGGCGATGAAGGGTGTTAAGGTGTAATTGAGGAGAATGGGGGAAGAGGAGAATGGGAGAATGGGAGACGAAGAGACGGAGAGACGGAGAGACGGAGAGACGGAGAGACGGAGAGCGGAGAGAGACGGAGACGGAGACGGAGACGGAGACGGAGACGGAGACGGAGACGGAGACGGAGACGGAGACGGAGACGGAGACGGAGACGGAGACGGAGACGGAGACGGAGAGACTGAGAGACTGAGAGACGAGGAGACGGGGAGACGGGGAGACTGGAGACCAATAATGGTTCTGTGGAACTCTTGATTACTTTTTTTATATTTGCACGAATTTTAAAATATTTCGGATATGAAGTTACTGGAAGGAAAGACAGCCCTTATCACAGGGGCATCAAGGGGGATCGGCAAGGCAATTGCACACAGGTTTGCCCTTGAAGGAGCGAACATAGCGATCACAAACATTGTGGATGATGAGGAATTTCAGGCTACAGTCATGGAGCTTGGTCATCTTGGTATTCAGGCCAGGGGCTACGTGTCGAATGCAGCAAATTTTGATGACTCACAGCGTGTCATCAATGATGTTGTCAAGGATTTTGGCAGGATTGATGTGCTTGTAAATAATGCTGGCATTACAAGGGATACTTTACTTATGAGGATGACGGAAGATCAGTGGGATTCTGTAATTGCAGTAAACCTGAAATCTGTATTTAATCTCACTAAAGCGGTCCTTCAGACAATGCTGAAACAAAAAAGCGGGTCAATCATCAATATGAGTTCGGTAGTTGGTGTTTCAGGAAATGCCGGACAAAGCAACTATTCGGCCTCAAAGGCTGGTATAATCGGCTTTACCAAGAGTGTATCCAAGGAGGTTGGATCGAGAAATATAAGGTGCAATGCAATTGCTCCAGGTTTTATTATAACCGAAATGACTGACAAATTACCAGAGGATGTAAAAATAGAATGGACGAATAAGATACCTTTGAGAAGGGGCGGAACCCCTGAGGATGTGGCAAATACAGCCCTATACCTTGCCTCGGATCTCTCTTCTTATGTAAGCGGACAAACAATTCATGTCTGCGGAGGTATGTTAACTTAAAAATATTTATTATATTTACGAAACCGCAGGGCGCCTATCCTTTTAGCACGAGGAAATGCAGCGAGACATATTTATTCCACACTTATTTTAAAAGGGCGCCCTGCTTCTCTTTCCTCACAACGATCTTCGATGCATAATACAATCTTCTTTCTGATTCTTATTATACCTGCAACTGGCTTTCTAGTTGAGAGATATCTTGACCATCTCAATTCATCTATGTGGTCGGATACTCTTCCAAAAAAACTTAAGGGAGTGTGCGATGAACAGGAGTACAGAAGAACACAGCACTATCAGAGGGAAAATGACAGGTTATCCCTATGGTCCTCTGCCATTAACCTGTTTGTTATGCTGCTTGTCATAGTAGCGGGTGGCTTTGCACTGGCTGACAATCTGTCGAGGTCAATAAGCGGAAATATTATCTTTATTTCCCTGATCTTTTTCGGCATCATCGGTCTTGCATCAGATGTAATAAACATTCCTTTCAGCGCCTACGACACCTTCGTCATTGAGAAGAAATACGGATTCAATACAATGACAATAAGAACTTTCATAACCGACCATATAAAATCATGGTTTATTGCATTGCTAATCGGGATTCCGGTTTTAGGTCTCATTGTCTGGTTCTATTACATGACGGGGCAATATTTCTGGCTCTATGCCTGGGGAGTGATAACTCTCTTTTCAGTATTCATAAACCTGTTCTACTCAGAGCTTATAGTCCCGCTCTTCAACAAGCAGACACCTCTTCCTGACGGTACTCTGAGAAGAGAGATAGAGGCTTTTGCCACAAAGACCGGATTTAAGCTTAAGAACATCTATGTCATTGACGGTTCAAAGAGAAGCACCAAGGCAAACGCATATTTCTCCGGATTCGGACCAAAAAAGAGGATCGTCCTCTACGATACTCTTCAAAATGAGCTTACAGATGAAGAGATAGTTGCCGTTCTTGCCCATGAAATCGGACATTATAAGAAAAAGCATATCCTGTTCACACTGATACTCTCTGTGTTTCTGACAGGACTGATGCTCTTCCTTTTTTCCCTGGTGGTCAATAATCCGTCGCTCTCCCTTGCACTGGGTGCTCAAACGACAAGCTTTCACCTCGGACTTATTGTATTTGGTATACTCTACAGCCCCTTATCTCTGCTGATCGGACTCTTTTCAAATTATATATCCAGGAAAAATGAATTTGAGGCTGACAGGTTTGTCAGGGAAAACTTCAAGCCCGAAATACTGGCAAACGCCTTAAAAAAACTCTCGGTTAAGAACCTTTCAAACATGATGCCTCATCCTGCATATGTTTTTTTTCATTATTCTCATCCGCCTCTTCTTAGCAGGCTGGAAAAATTGGAATGATTTTCCTTATATTTGCATGATTTTTTCAGCCTCCTTAGCTCAGCTGGTAGAGCAGCTCATTCGTAATGAGCAGGTCGTGGGTTCGAGTCCCATTGGAGGCTCAGGCTTTGCAAGCCGAAGCTTCATCGAAGGCTTGGCTCAGGGCGCAGGGCGCAGAGCTCAGAGTTTGGAGCAGAAGGTTCCCCTCCCTGGAGGAGTTAGCTTTGCAAGCCGAAGCTACAGCATAGGCTTGGGGTGGGTCAAAGGAAGGCAGAAGACAGAGCAGGTATTCAGCCAGAAGACTGAAAGGAAATTGGGAAATATTTTTACCTTAGTAATGAAATCTTATGACTAATTACTATTTTTGGCGACCAGAATCTATAATTGCGGGAGTAGCTCAGGGGTAGAGCATCAGCTTCCCAAGCTGAGGGTCGAGGGTTCGAATCCCTTTTCCCGCTCAAACAAATGGCTGCGTTAGCAGCCTTTTGTTTTTTCCACAGCCCGACCATGATTCATCTATGGGAGGGATGTGGAAAAAATAAAAGCGACACGATAGTGGCGCATTTGTTTGATAGCGACTCCCCCAGGGAACGCTGAGCCGCAGGCGAAGCAATCCCCTTTCATTAACCCGCATTCCCGACCCCGGCTCGCCGGTGGGAGGATATGATATTATAAACAGATTCTTCATAGTCATTTTCCCTGCGATCGGGGAGCCGCGGAAGAAGCAGAAAAGATCCAGACATCAGGCCGTATTTTGTTTCGGACACTATTAATAGTCGCCCTGGCTTCCTCAAGTGTCTCGTATTTTCCGCAGCTGACCCTGTATAAGCCCTCTTTGGTCGGAGGAAGCACAATGAAGTCTGTCTTGAAATCACGGCTGAGTTTATCAGCCTTCTGCCTGGCCGTTGTCAGATTCTTAAAACTTTCAACAATTATATAATAATAAACAACTGAGCTATAACTCTCACTGATTTTAGTTTCATTATTGCTTTTAATAACCGGCTTAATATTTTTTACAATCTCATCCTTTTTTTCAGAAATATTGTTTTCAGTTAAAACCTCAGTTTTAGTCCCAGCATTAGAATTAACCGCTTCATCATTCTTAACCACATCATTGCTTTCAAAAGCAGTTTCCTGTTTTAAGCTGTCAATATGAGTGGAATCAGTCATTAGCTGATCATTTTCAGATATATGGGTGATTCGGGCTGGTTCAAGATCCAGGAGGGAGATATCCTTCGGAGGCAGAGTGAATAAAATCACCAGAGCAGCTAAGAACAGTACAGTAAACAGTAAAGCCAACCGCGACATAGAGATATTAAATTAGATCGTTACCAAAGAATATATTTAGGATATCCGATACTTCCTGACCAGCGTAAATTCCTTGAAAATCTCAAAGAAATATCATGACGATTCATGACATCTTCAGATGCTAAATTTAGTAAATATTTACAAAGCAAGTTCTGTACCTAAAGACTTTTTAATTATCTGTAAGATATTTAAGTCTTTATGACAGGAAGAAGAACTAATTTGATTTTATAAGAGTATCAGGAATTGAAACGAGGGTTATTCCGATTTTTTTCCCCAGGTTGCCCGAATACTGTCTATCGACAGGATTATTCCAGTGTTCATGGACACCAAGGCTGGGGATAGGGGTTCCGCTTTTGTCAGGATCATATATTATTCCATCAGGCCAGTTTTTTGAATCTGCTGCCTGATGAAGATAATCATCAACGCCATACATATTTGGTCCCTGCTCAAAAACATTATTTGCAGCCCCATGCTTGTTGATACCGTTCCATTCACTCCGAAGGAAATCGAAACAAACTGATTCGAGGGCAACCTGATCCTGAGACAGGAATATTGAACTGCTCCAGTCATTGCTGAATGGCGGCATGAAATATTTCACCGGTCCGCGGGTCTCATCCGCACCGCCGCCGAACAATCCGTCAACAATGCAGAGCATCGTGTTGCGGCCAAGGTATCGGCTACCCATAAGGTCAACAAGTACCCTGTATTTCTTATAACCTCCGTTGGAAGGCTTTCCTACTTCCCTTGGATATGATTCCCACGAAGGCGCTATAAGGGCATAATGAAGATGACTGGCGCTCTGTCTGGCCTGTGATCCGAAATGATTCTTGGCTGTAATGCTTATTCCGGCCGAGCCGTGAGGTTTCAGGCTGGCAACGTTGATCATGTAAGCCGCCTCTTCAATAATATCATAAAGCTTATCACTCTGCTTCCTGTCAGAATACCAGACAAGATCATTTTCCGTCTTTTTAATCAGTGTTCTCCCGAACATATCAGAAAACCTGTCTATATAAACCACATCGGGGAATTCAGTATGCCAGATTGAATAGTTATGACCAAATATATGTGATATAGGATCACCTACCGAGATGTCCTGCTGCCTTACACCGGCCTCATTCACCAGCTCCCTGAGCAATTCAAGTACAATATATGGCGAAGTTTCTGTAGCCCCGAGCGACCGTAACCTTCTTTCCTGGCCTGATTTTATTGATGAAGATATAGTGTAGCCATTATCCCGTTCCTCTTTTGACATTACCCAGGAGGCTGTCCCCTGGTTTATTTTTATAAATATCTTTTCACCCTGAGAATAGCCCTTGTTATTCAGGTTCTTATTAGTGTTATGATATTTAAAAAGCTCATTCCATGACTTTTTAAGATCTGATTTGCCTCCCAGCTTCTTTACCGATGCTGAAACCATTTCACTGATAACCTTCTGATCGGCATTTATTGGGTTGAAATACCAGTCTCCATTATCTATAATATTTTTGCAGTTTTCGTTTGTTGCAGCGGGGTTCCATGACCATATAACCAGTCCGGGTTTTATCCCGTTACCCTTACCGAAGGGCATGTTAGGACCGTTTCAGGCCCTGTCGCAGGCAGAACAGAAGCTGTTGAGACTGAAAGATCACTTGTCAGACTTATTCCAAGCATAAGGGCAGTAATAACAAGCCATACGGATGTTGAAAGCAATCGTGCAGAATGAAGACTCCTAAAGGTCTTCCGAAGAGCTATTGAAATGCCACCGACGGAAAGCAGATAGATTATGAATCCTGACATTACGGGAGCGGCAGCCCTTACACAGGGGTAGTAGGCTCGTGATGGCTTTGGAATGACCCTCGATAAAAACCAAACTGTTGATGCAATCCCGGTTATGATAAAGAGCACCCGTGGATTAATATGCTTGCTCCTGATCCAGGCATTTATCATTGAAAGATGTCCTTTTAGCTGTCTGATATTGAATTTGCTGTCCATGTATATAAATAAGTTTTAAATACTGCTCAAAAAATGATCGGCTAAGGTATTAAATATTTATATCGCAAAAGTCCATTCCTTAAAGAACTGTCGCAGAAATTTTTCAAGAAAATCGTGCCGCTCCTGAGCAATTGTCCTGCCAGTAGGAGTATTCATCATATCTCTCAATTTCAACAGCTTATCATAAAAATGAGATATTGTTGACGGATTAATTACAGAATTATCGCTATCCGGAATATAGAGAGGTCTGTTCCTGAAACCTCCGTAATTAAAAGCTCTTGCAATGCCTATGGCACCAATTGCATCCAGCCTGTCCGCATCCTGAAGTATTAAAAGCACCGGATCCTTAACGTTTCCGGAGGGTTTTTTATTACTGAAGGAGACATTAGCAATCACTTCAATTACCTGATCAGAGAGTCCTTCCATACCTGAGCCTGACAAGAAATGGCGAATATCACTGAAAGGTCTCTCACTATCTTCTCCTGAAAATTTAGAATCTGCTATATCATGAAGAAGGGCTGCTATCTCAAGAATAAATGGATCGGCAATTGCTTCCCTTTCATTAATGTACAATGCTAAATTTCGTACCCTGGCCACATGCCACCAGTCATGGCCACTGTCAAAACCTGCAACTTTGTCCCTGACAAACTGCTCAGTAAGCTTTATTTGCGTTTTCCTGTTCATTATTCCTGTTATAAATTGCTCGATGAACATACAAAATATACTTTTGCAAAACAGTTAAGGGAAGGAAAAAATATGAAAGCAGCAATAATTACTATCGGAGATGAACTTCTGATTGGTCAGACAGTAGACACCAATTCCGCATGGATGGGAGCAGAGCTAAGCAAATCAGGATTCGATATATTCAGGATTACTTCAATACATGACAGGAAGAGCGATATAAAATATGCGCTCGACGAAGCAGGAAAGGAGGCTGATGTGGTTCTCATTACCGGCGGACTGGGTCCGACAAGTGATGATATAACCAAACAGACCCTGGCTGAATATTTCAGTACGAGGCTGGTAATGAATTTTGAAGTCCTCGGAATGATAGAGGAGATGATGAGCAGGCGCAAATTTGGAATGAATGATAATAACCGGCGGCAGGCTGAAGTTCCGGAGTCATGCAGGGTCCTCACAAATGGAGCAGGAACTGCCCCCGGTATGTGGTTTGAGAAGGATGGAACAATATTTGTTTCGATGCCAGGTGTGCCGAATGAGATGAAATACCTGATGAATGAACATGTACTGCCTGAGTTGAACAAACGCTTTACATCTCAGATTATAATTCACAGAAATATAATGACATATGGCACTTTTGAAGCGAGACTCGCTGAGATACTTACAGATTTTGAGGCAGCTCTGCCAACCAATATAAAACTTGCCTATCTGCCATCATCCGGCGTTATCAAGCTCAGGCTCACAGCTACAGGTAATGAACAGGAATCACTTGAAGCTCTGGTCAACGAACAGGTTAAAAGTCTTTATAAAACAATTCCGGAATTTATTTATGGTGAAAACGAAGAATCGCTTGAGATGGTGATCGGGAAGCTTCTCAGTAAAAAAAAGCGGAGTCTTAGTACAGCAGAAAGCTGCACCGGAGGAGAAATAGCACATCTCCTTACTTCGGTTCCCGGAAGCTCAAATTACTACAGGGGATCAGTAATCGCTTATGATAATAGTATAAAGTCCAGTATCCTCCGCGTCAAAGAGGAAACTTTAAGCAAATATGGCGCTGTAAGCGAAGAAGTTGTAAAGGAAATGGCTGAAGCTGCAAGGACCATTTTCAAGACTGATTTCGCTGTTGCAACTTCGGGTATTGCCGGACCCGGAGGAGGAACTGAAGCAAAGCCTGTCGGAACATTATGGATGGCCGTTGCCACCGAAAATGGCACAATAGCTGAGAAAAGGGTCTTCGGAAATGATAGAATTTCAAACATCAAACGGTTTTCCCTGGCGGCCTTAAACCTACTTAGATTGCAGATAATCAGGAATTAAGTCATGTTTTTGAAGGTTGTTCAAAAAAAGTAGTTTAAATATTTGTATAATCAGATAAAAATCACGTATTTTGCGCTTCATTTTTAAGGGACAAACGTTAGTTAAGAAGTAAAACAAACATCAATGTCAAAGATTTGTCAGGTAACAGGGAAAAAGGTGATGGTCGGAAACAACGTTTCACACTCCAAGAGAAGGACCAAGAGAAAATTCTATCCTAATCTGTTTGAGAAAAAGTATTTCCTGCCGGAAGAAGACAGGTGGATCTCACTTAAAATATCTGCTTCAGGCATCCGTCTCATCAGCAAAAAAGGACTTGCAACAGTTCTTAAGGAAGCAAAGGAAAAAGGATATATTTTGAAATATTAAAAAGAACAGAAAATGGCAAAAAAGCTAAAGGTAACAGACAGCAGGTAATCCTGGAATGTACCGAGCATAAGGAAAGCGGACAACCGGGAACATCAAGATATATTACTACCAAGAACAGGAAAATACTCCTGACCGCCTGGAAAGGAAGAAATATAATCCGATTCTTAAAAAACATACACTTCACAGAGAAATAAAGTAAAAAAATTATACCATGGCAAAGAAAGTTGTTGCAGCACTTAAAACAGGAGCCGGTAAAGCATTTACAAAATGCATCAAGATGACTAAATCTGATAAAAGCGGAGCGTATCTGTTTAAAGAAGAGATCGTTCATAATGATCATATAAAAGACTTTTTCACCAAGAAGTAACTTTTTGTTGCTTACAGGATATTAAAGGCTTTCTTCTTTGCAGAAGGAAGCTTTTTTTTGCAGGTAATTCTTTAAAATATATACAGTAAGATGGCTTTGCTTGGATTTCTGGGAAAAGATAAAAAAGAGAGCCTTAATAAAGGCCTTGAAAAAACTAAGGAGAGCGTTTTCCTGAAGCTTTCAAGGGCTATTGTCGGTAAATCAAAAGTCGACGATGAAGTCCTTGATAACCTTGAGGAAGTATTAGTCTCTTCTGATGTAGGGGTTGACACAACCCTCAAAATAATCGAACGCATAGAAGGACGTGTAGCAAAAGATAAGTATCTTAATACAAGTGAGATGAATAAGATACTTAAAGAAGAAATTGTGGCTCTGCTTGAGGAAAGCAGTACTCAGGCCGAATCTGACTTTACATCTGCCCTCAGCAGTAAACCTTATGTTATAATGGTAGTCGGAGTAAACGGAGCAGGAAAAACTACAACGATAGCAAAACTTGCATACCAGTTTAAAAATGCAGGGAAAAAAGTCCTTATCGGCGCTGCCGATACATTTCGTGCGGCTGCAATTGAACAGCTTCAGATATGGGCCGACAGGGCAGGAGTACCAATAATAAAACAGCAGATGGGATCAGATCCGGCTTCGGTTGCCTATGATACACTCAGATCAGCAGTGGCCGGAGATATGGATGTGGTAATAATTGATACCGCAGGCAGGCTTCATAATAAGATTAACCTGATGACTGAGCTCTCTAAAATAAAAAGAGTTATGGAGAAGGTAATTCCTGATGCCCCTCATGATGTTCTCCTTGTGCTCGACGGTTCAACCGGACAAAACGCATTCGAACAGGCCAAGCAGTTTACTGCGGCCACTAGTGTTACATCCATGGCAATCACCAAACTCGATGGTACTGCCAAAGGAGGTGTTGTTATCGGAATCTCGGATCAGTTTAAAATTCCTGTTAAATATATCGGAGTAGGAGAAAAGATTGAAGATCTGCTTGTCTTCAGCCGCTTTGATTTTGTTGATTCACTCTTCAGTTAAGAATTCTTTTTCCGCATTAATAATCCTTTGTGTGCCTTTGTGAAAACCTTAGTGCTACTTCGTGTTTAAATCTTTAACTCCTAAATGCAAAGGAAGGGCAGGTAACTCACCTGTTATCATAAGAAAAATTCATGGAAAGATGTTAAATCAATATTTGAATGAATAGCAAAAAGATAAATATTGTAACTCTCGGTTGTTCCAAAAACCTCGTCGATTCTGAAAAGCTGCTCAAACAGCTTAATTCAGGCGGATTTGAGGTGATCCATAACTCTGATGAGCTTTCCGCCGGTACCGTAATTGTCAATACCTGCGGTTTTATCAACGATGCCAAGGAGGAGAGCATAGACACTATACTTAGGTTTGTAAAGGCACAGAAATCGGGACAAATAGATAATCTTTATGTGATGGGCTGTTTGTCAGAACGATATATGGATGCGCTCAGGACTGAGATCCCTGAAGTAAAAAAGTATTTCGGCGTAAACAACATGAGCGATATCCTCACGGAGCTGGGAGTGAAGCTCAGAAGCGAACTGCTCACCGAAAGGACACTGACAGGTCCGGGACATTATGCATATCTCAAAGTATCAGAAGGCTGCGATCGTACTTGTGCGTTCTGCGCAATACCTGCCATAAGGGGAAAATATGTTTCAAGACCAATTGAGGAATTGGTAAAAGAGGCCGGAGAGCTTGCAGCTAATGGCGTCAGGGAGCTGATTCTTATTGCCCAGGATCTGAGTTACTATGGTCTTGACATCTATAAAAAACAATCACTTACAGAGCTGGTCACAGAACTCCTGAAAATAGAATCACTCGAATGGATAAGGCTGCATTATCTCTATCCTGCAAATTTTCCAATGTCACTTATTCCGTTGATCAGGGATAACCCCAGGATCTGCAAATATATCGATATACCTGTTCAGCACATAACCGACAATATGCTTGGTCTGATGAGACGTTCTCACGACAGGATGGAAACAGAAACTGTGCTGAATAAGATAAGAAGGGGGTCCCCGGAGCTGTCATAAGAACAACTCTGATTGCCGGACATCCGGGTGAAACAGATGAAGATTACCGGGAACTCTTGAATTTATCACAGCTTTCAGGTTTGACAGGCTTGGCGTATTTGCATATTCACATGAAGAAGATACCTGGTCATATAAGAATATGCAGGATGAAATCCCTCAGGAAATAAAGGAATCAAGGGTAGCCGAACTGATGGAGATCCAGCAGAATATCTCATCGGAACTGAATGAAAAGAGGGTAGGACAAATATACAAAGTACTGATTGACAGAAAAGAAGGTGAGTTTTTTGTTGGAAGAACCGAATTTGACAGCCCTGAAGTAGATCAGGAGGTTCTGATCCCTGAAGAGTATAACCTGAAATCCGGAAATTTCTACAGTATTTTTATTACGGGGTCAACTGATTTTGATCTGTTCGGCATACCCCCCACACCCCCAACCCCCTGAAGGGGGCTACTATCCTAAAATATACATAAGAACTATTTATTTACCCTGATTTCCCCCCCCCCTTCAGGGGGGCAGGGGGGTAGAATCTAAAGAGTAAGTTTAAGCCGGCGGCAGAGGCTCCGGAAGTTCGGATTTCTTCTTCTGGATCTTGATCTTTATCTCAGATTTAGCGCTGTTGAAACCGACATTTATAAAATCGCCTTCCTGGATATTCAGCTTAATGAGAACTTCAGCCATAGGGTCTTCAAGATATTTCTGAATGGCTCTTTTTAGCGGCCGTGCGCCGTAGGTTGCATCAAAGCCTCTCTCGGCAATAAAATCTCTCGCAGCCGGGGCAATTCTGAGCTGATAACCAAGTGATTTGACTCTATCGTACAGACCCTTTAATTCCAGGTCAATAATTTTATTAATCTCCTCTTTCCGAGGAATTGAACATTATAACATCATCTATCCTGTTAAGGAACTCAGGTGCGAAAGTCTTCTGAAGAGCTTTCTGAAGAATGCTCTTGGTCTGCTCATCACGCGCTGATTTCATGGCAGTTGTATTGAATCCTACACCATGTCCGAATTCAGCTATCTGCCTGGTCCCGATATTGGATGTAAGGATTACAATAGTATTCCTGAAATCCACCCTTCTGCCGAGACTGTCAGTCAATTGTCCTTCATCAAGAACCTGCAGCATTATATGAAACACATCGGGGTGAGCTTTTTCAATCTCATCCAGCAGGACTACAGAATATGGCTTTCTTCTCACTTTCTCAGTCAGCTGTCCGCCCTCCTCATAACCAACGTATCCCGGAGGCGCTCCAACGAGTCTTGAAACGGAGAACTTCTCCATATATTCGCTCATATCGATCCTGACAAGATTATCCGTTGTATCAAAGAGGAATTTGGCAAGCACCTTTGCAAGCTGGGTCTTCCCGACACCTGTCGGACCAAGGAAAATAAAGGTCCCGATAGGTTTATTCGGATCTTTCAGTCCGGCCCTGTTTCTCTGGATCGACTTAACAACTTTAAAAATTGCTTCATCCTGGCCAATAACGCTGCCTCTCAATTCATCTGCCATTTTCAGAAGCCTGGTGCCTTCTGTCTGGGCAATCCTCTGTACAGGTACTCCTGTCATCATTGCAACAACTTCAGCAACTTTTTCAGCATCAACTATTTCCCTGTTAACAGCAAGTTCTTTCTCCCATTTTTTCTTTTCCTGATCGATCAGATCGAGCAGATCTTTTTCACGATCCCTGAAGCTGGCTGCTTTCTCAAAATTCTGGTTTTTGACAGCCATCATCTTCTCTTTCTTTGTCTCCTCAAGCTGCTTTTCAAGGGTAAGGATCTTCTCCGGAACAACAATATTTGAAATATGAACCCTTGAACCCGATTCATCGAGGGCGTCTATCGCCTTATCAGGCAGGTGACGATCGGAGATATAACGGTTTGTGAGCTTGACACATGCATCAATTGCATCGTCGGTATATGTCACATTATGATGATCTTCATACCGTTCTTTTATATTATGCAGAATATGAATCGTCTCCTCAATTGAAGTCGGTTCTACAATTACCTTCTGAAATCTTCTCTCTAGGGCGCCGTCTTTCTCAATATGCTGCCTGTATTCGTCAAGAGTTGTAGCTCCTATACACTGGATCTCACCTCTGGCCAGTGCAGGTTTAAGCATATTGGCAGCATCAAGTGATCCTGTAGCTCCTCCGGCACCGACGATAGTATGAATCTCATCGATGAACAGTATTATATTGTCATTTTTTGACAGCTCATTAAGAATTGCCTTCATTCTCTCTTCAAACTGGCCACGGTATTTCGTTCCAGCCACAATAGATGCAAGATCGAGAGCTACCACTCGTTTGTTGAAAAGAACCCTGGAAACATTTTTCTTTATAATACGAAGGGCAAGCCCCTCGGCTATCGCTGATTTACCAACTCCAGGTTCCCCGATAAGGACGGGATTGTTTTTTTTCCTTCTTGACAGGATCTGGGCAAGCCTCTCAATTTCCCTCTCCCTGCCAACAATAGGATCGAGACGTCCTTCCTCAGCTGCTTTTGTCAGATCGATGCCAAAATTGTCAAGCACCGGAGTATCTGACGAAGATTTGGAAGAGGCCGGAGCGCCTGATGGTCCTTTTACCCTGACTGCTGAAGCTCTGACCCTCATCATCTTCATCCCTTGGAAAGTCAGCTTTAGCACTAGGCGATTCAGCTTCAACCATCTTTTTACTGTCTGATAATCAACATCAAGCTCGGACAAAAACCTTGTAACAAGTGCATTTTCATCTTTAAGTATAGCCAGTAAAAGGTGTTCCGAATCAATTGTCGGACTCTTAAGGGCTTTTGCTTCAAGATAAACAAGCTTAAGTATCCTTTCAGTGCTTCTTAAAAGCGGAATAACTTCATGATCAGCGACAGGCACAGGACTTTCAACCTTTATGCTTTTCTCCAGCGATCCTTTGAGTATAAGCAGATCAATCCCCTGATTGACGAGTATCTCAATTGCAACGCCCTCACCATCCCTCAGTATGCCAAGAAAGAGATGTTCAGGACTTATATGACTGTTTCCCAGTCGTATAGCCTCCTCCTTGGAATAGCCTAGAATATCTTTAACCCTTTGCGAAAATTGTGAATCCATATTATGATAAATCTATTTTCTGAATAATTAGTTATTTAGCGACATTATGTCAGAACCCCCTGACAAAGGTACGCATAACTGACTCGACAAAGTTAAATCATGCATAAATTTATATTAGGCAATTTCCATACCATTTATGAACAATTAATGTTAAAAATTCACCGTTGTAATACCTGAATAATAGCCAAATTATAACTATTTTCGTATTTCAAAACCAGCTAACATTGGTTTATTTGTATTTATTTAATTAACAATCTGTTATGTCAGAGAGAGAACGAATCATAAAGGTAAATATTGAGGAGGAGATGAAGTCTGCATACATCGATTATTCGATGTCGGTAATTGTGTCGAGGGCATTGCCTGATGTGAGAGACGGACTCAAGCCTGTTCACCGGAGGGTACTGTTTGGAATGTCAGAGCTTGGCGTTCAATCCAACAGACCATATAAGAAATCTGCGAGGATAGTGGGAGAGGTGCTTGGAAAATTCCATCCCCATGGCGACTCATCAGTATATGAGGCAATGGTCAGAATGGCCCAGGAGTGGTCAATGAGATATCCACTGGTAGACGGACAGGGTAACTTCGGTTCGGTTGACGGTGATAGTCCGGCAGCAATGAGGTACACCGAGGCGAGGCTGAAAAAAATCGCTGAGGAGTCACTCGCCGATATAGATAAGGATACCGTTGACTTTCAACCTAACTTTGATGATTCCCTTACCGAACCAACAGTCCTGCCGACACGAATCCCAAATCTTCTTGTAAACGGAGCTTCAGGTATCGCAGTCGGTATGGCAACCAATATGCCTCCTCATAATCTTACTGAGATTATTGATGCCACAATCGCTTATATAGATAATAATGATATTACAACTGAGGAGATCCTTCATTTTGTAAAAGGTCCTGATTTTCCGACAGGAGGAATAATATATGGTGAACAAGGTATCAGGGATGCATGCGAAACGGGCAGGGGACGAGTCGTTGTAAGGGCAAAAACTGAGATCGAGCATACTGCATCAGGACGTGAATGCATCATTGTTACCGAGATTCCCTACATGGTCAACAAGGCCGAGATGATAAAGAAAATCGCTGACCTTATAAATGATAAGAAACTCGAAGGGATCTCCTATATCAATGACGAATCGGACCGTAACGGAATGCGCGTGGTAATAATCCTGAAGAAGGATGCCACCGCAAGCGTTGTCCTGAATAATCTCTATAAATATTCTTCCCTTCAGACATCATTCAGCGTAAATAACATCGCACTTGTTAAAGGACGTCCCAAAACACTGAATACCAAAGATTTAATTCATCATTTTGTAAACCACAGGCATGATGTTGTAATCAGAAGGACTAAATTCGAACTCGATCAGGCTGAAAAAAGGGCACATATTCTTGAAGGATTAATTATTGCAAGTGATAATATTGATGAAGTAATTGCAATAATTAAATCATCCCAGACTCCTGACATGGCACGTGAAAGGCTTATGGAGCGGTTCGGGCTTTCTGAAATACAGTCGAGGGCAATTGTTGAAATGCGTCTCAGGCAGCTGACCGGACTTGAGCAGGAAAAGCTAAGAGCTGAATATGCTGAAATAATGGCTCTTATTGAGTATCTGAAAAGCGTACTTGCCAGTGTTGAGCTCCAGATGAAAATAATTAAGGATGAACTTATTGAGATCAGGGAGAAATATGGGGATGCAAGACGGACCGAAATAATACCCAACGCAGAGGAATTCAATCCCGAAGACTTTTATGCCGACGATGAGATGGTCATTACGATTTCTCATATGGGTTATATCAAGAGGACTCCTCTTACCGAATTCCGCCGCCAGAACAGGGGTGGTACCGGAGCAAAAGGCGGCTCCACAAGGGATGAGGATTTCATTGAGCATCTTTATATTGCCACCATGCACAATACCATGCTATTCTTTACCAGCAAGGGGAAATGCTACTGGCTGAAAGTCTATGCCATTCCCGAAGGATCAAGAACCTCCAAGGGCAGAGCAATGCAAAACCTGATCAGCATTGAACCTGATGATAAAGTAAGGGCATTTATCAATGTTAAGAACCTGAATGATGATGATTATATAAACAATAACTTCATCGTTCTCTGTACAACAAAAGGTATAATCAAAAAGACCTCACTTGAAGCATATTCACGTCCGAGGACAAACGGGGTAAATGCCATAACCGTAAGGGAAGGGGATGAACTGCTTGAAGCACGGATGACAAACGGACAATTTCATATAATGCTGGCAGTCAGATCGGGGAGGGCTATACGCTTTCCTGAAGCATCTGTGAGGCCGATGGGAAGAACTGCATCGGGTGTTCGCGGAATAAGGCTTGCCAATGAGGAAAGTGATTTTGTTGTGGGTATGATAACTATTGAAAATAAGGAAAAAGATGTACTTGTCGTATCAGAAAAAGGATATGGAAAAAGATCTGATATAGACGGATACAGGATCACCAACAGGGGAGGAAAAGGAGTTAAAACAATAAATATCACTGACAAGACCGGATCACTTATCACCTTAAAAGATGTATCGGATCAGGACGATCTTATGATCATTACCCAGGCCGGCAACATTCTTCGAAGCCCTGTTTCAAATCTCAGGGTAATGGGAAGAGCCACTCAGGGGGTCCGTCTGATAAATCTTAAAGATAGTGATCCTATTGCCTCCGTTGCATGTGTATTTGTAAATGAGGAAGATACTTCAGGCGAACAGGAACTCCCTGAAGAAAACAACAATAATTCCGAGGAAAATGGCAAAGTATTTGATGATTAATTAGAAAGTTATAAATTTGGGAAATTTTTCAGGCCAATTAAATTAAATTAAAATCATAATCATGAAAAAGTTTTTTTTGCTGATAGCAGCTGTAAGTATTTCAATTGTAGCTATGCCTCAAAAAGGTAAAGTTACCAGCGCTCTTGGTTATATAGACCAGGGCACTCTCGATAAAGCAAAGGAGGCAATTGACCAGGCATTACTCGATGACGGTACAATGAACTGGCCAAATACCTATTTTGCAAAAGGTAAACTTTGTCAGGCTGCCTTTAAATCTGACAATCCAAAATTCAAAGCATTCTATACTGATCCTCTTGCTGAGTCATTTACATCTTATGAGAAAGCTATGGAACTCGATCCAAAAGGAGGAATTAAAAAGAAGATCATTACAAATATGATCTACACCGACCTGGCAATGGATTTTTTCAACCAGGGAAGCATACAATTTGAAGCAAAAGACTTTGCATCAGCTCTTAAATCATTTGAGAGTCAGATTGTTATAGCTGAAGGAGATAAGTACATCGGTGCCATCGATACAGGGATGTATTATAATGCAGGCCTTGCTGCAATCAATTCAGGCAGCAACAAGGCGGCAATCAAATATTTCGAAAAATGTGCCGAGATGAAATACCTGGGAATAACCCCGTACTATCAGATTTATGAAAGTTATCTGGGTCTGGGAGACACCATACAGGCAGAGTCAGTACTCAAAGGTCTGCCCGATAAATTCCCTGGTGACAAAACCATCACTCTGCAGCTTATTGATCTCTACATTAAGAGTAATAAACCTGATGAAGCCCAGAAATACATAAAAGTTGCAAAGGAATCCGATCCAACAAACTCAACTCTTTACTTTGCCGCAGGTATTATGTATCTGAATCAAAGTAAATATGATGAAGCTATAGAGGAGCTGACAAAATCAATCGAACTGAATCCTGATGTATATGACGCACAGTACGGCCTTGGCGCTGCATATATTAATAAGGCATCTGATATGTTTGTGAAAGCAAATGAAATAATGGATGTTAAAAAGTACAGTGAGGCTATAGACGAAGCTAATGCCGTCTATTCAAAAGCTCTTCCATATATGGAAAAAGCAAACGAAATTAATCCGGAAGACGTATATGCACTCAGAAGCCTTCAGGAATTATATTACAGACTCAAACAGACTGACAAATACAATGCAATCAAGGCAAAACTTGATGCAATTGAAAAGAAATAACTATTCTTAAATGGTATGTAAGAAGGGATGTTAACAGCATCCCTTTTTTTTTGCTCAGGACTAAGAGCTCAGGGCTCAGGGCTCAGGGGCGCAGGGCCATGGGGTTCAGGGCTCCTAGGCCGGGTTAGTGGTTTATCTTTATTATATATATCCTATTTGACATAATATTAATTATAGGCAAATAGTAAATCGCTATTAATCTGTCAATCAATTATCTCCGAAAACAAACATTATCCCTATATAAGAGATTATTCCCGCATTACAAAACCTGAACTTAAATTATTTCACAGTATTCACGATATCCTTCAGCAACCGGTCTGTGTCAACAGGATTTGATACCGGCGAATAACCAAGAATAACCACAACCATTTCCTGAGTCGGCAGAATATAAATATGCTGCCCGTCATGACCATCACATGCATACATGTCTTCAGGTGCCGACGGCAATTTATGGCTTTTGTTTAGCCAGAAAAAAGATCCGTAGAGACCACCGCTGGCAGAAGCCACATCCGTACTGTATTTTACCCATCCCTCCGGCAGAATCCTTTCACCATTAAACACTCCGTTATTCAGATACAATAATCCAAACCTTGCATAATCCCTGGCTGTGGCATACAGATATGATGATCCAACTCTTGTACCTGATGCATCAACCTCAAAAACCGCATCAGGCATGCCGATTTTATTGAAAAGCTCCGTATCTTCAAAATTGTAGTATAATGAGTCATTTCCCAGCTCTTCCCTGATTAGGTAACTGACTATATTTGTAGTTCCAGAGGAATAATACCAGTGAGATCCTGCCGGAAATTCCTCTTTCTGTTCCCAGGCAAACTCTCCCATATTGCTTTCACAATGAAGCATAAGTGTTACATCTGACCTGTTTCCATAATCCTCATTCCATTCCAAACCGCTCTGCATCTGCATCAGGTTATTAAGCGTTATAGCATTCCTTTCATCATCCTTCCATTCTTCAATACCTGCAGGTTTTTCAATGTCGACCCTCCCCTGCCGGACAAGTATTCCGACCATGGCATTGGTAAAGCTCTTAGCCATCGACCAGCTCAGTAATCTTGTATGTTGATTAAAATCAGGCTTGTACGCTTCAGCAACAGGTATTCCTTTATGTAAAACAATGAACGCAAAAACATTCCCGTTATAGGCGTTATCATTTATTACTTTTCCGGTGACATCGCTGAGAGCTTTAAGATCAACACCGGTAACACTATCGGGAATAATATCACCAAGAGGCCATTTGATAGTATCCTGAGAATATCCGGGTTCTGTTCCGCCAGGGTACTTTATCTTACGAAGAGATTCTTCATTAACATCCCTTAGAAGTGTTGTTCCAAATCCGTCACGATAAATTGCTTTTGATCTTCCCCACAGAAACCGGCTGGTTACACTCTTATCTCCATAATCAACATTATTCCTGGTAAACTTTATAAATGAGAAATTAAGATCCAGATTTTCAACATCTTCAGGAAGCCTGCCTGAAACAAAAACTGCAGAACAGAGGTTCTTGGCTGCATATCCTGTGATTATCGGCAGCAGGGAGTTCAGATAAATACAAGCAGCCAGTATTATAGCTCCCAGAAATGCAGCTATGCCATAGAAAATTCTTTTTTTCGTCATTGGATGGTCTTAAAATTAAAAATTCAACAGGTTTTGTCAGATTATCAGAAAATTTAAAAATGAATTATTTTTTCGTAATTCCAATTCCGGGCAATTCATTCAGCATAATTTTACCGTCCATGATCTTAATTCCGTCAAACAGATCATTATTGATCAAAAGGTTGCCGTCAAGATCAGCCCAGTCAGCCAATGGTGACAATTGAGCCGCTGCTGAAACTGCACATGAAGTTTCAGTCATGCACCCGATCATTACCTTCATATTCATTGCTCTTGCCATGCTTATCATTGTATAAGCGGCATGCATGCCTCCACACTTCATAAGTTTTACGTTTATTCCGCTGTAGGCTCCCTGTATCTTGCTGAAATCAGCTGCCGTCTGGATCGCTTCATCAGCAATCACCGGTAAGGGGCTGTTTGCCGTTAGCCAGGCAATATCATCAACAGACTCCTTTGGCATCGGCTGTTCAACAAACACAACACCCTGTTCCTTCAGCCAATGTATCATTTCCAGTGCCATCTTTTTGTCTGTCCAGCCCTGGTTGACATCCACGCAAAGAGGCTTATCAGTCTGGCTTCTGACAGTCTCAATCATCTCCCTGTCATTCTTCTGTCCCAGCTTAACCTTTAAAATCCTGAACGGGGCGGCCTCCCTTACTTTCTCCTTTACGACCTCAGCTGTATCTATTCCTATCGTGAATGAAGTGTTTGGCGTTTTTCGCGGGTCCAGTCCCCATATTCTGTACCATGGCTGATTCATCAGCTTACCTACCAGGTCATGAAGGGCAATATCAACGGAAGCCTTGGCAGCATGGTTCCCCGGAGCAAGACTATCAATATATGCCACTATCTCTTCTACAAAAAATGGTGAATCAAAATGCGAAAGATCAACCTTTTTAAGAAAACCTGTCACAGACTCAACACTCTCTCCAAGATAAGGAGGCATTGATGCTTCACCATATCCGACAGTATCCTCAAACCTTATCTCAGTAAGCATTGCCGGTGTAACGCTCCTGGATCCTGAAGCCAGGGTAAAAACATGTCTGAGATGAAGCTCATAAGGCCTGAAAGATAATGACATAGGCGATTTTTTACCAGGTTTCTTTTCCGGACCGGACCATGACAGTCTGTTCAATGCCAGATATGAAAAACCTGCACTGCCTGCAAACATGCCACAATCTGCCAGGAATTTTCTTCTTGTTGCCATTATTCCTAATTTTTAAATATCAATACCATGGATGCGATTTTATTCTCATTATTCCAGGATCATTATTGTCCCCAATAACTCTTTTCACTTTTAGCAGAGCATTCTCCCTGTATTCACTAAAATTGACTCGTGTGGAATCAAGGCTGTTTATCATAACCCTTCCCGAAGAATGAATATATTCAGTATCTCCTTTATATATAGCCACATGAGTTACATGCAGTTTTGAGTTTTCTTTTGTTCCAAAAAATAACAGGTCACCCTGTTGAAGCTTCTCATACCCCTTAGAAATATCAACATCCATTCCGTGGAGAGCCTGTAAGGAGGCATCCCTCAATATGATAATGCCATTCAGATAATAAACCTGCTGGGAAAAGCCACTGCAATCCACGCCCTTCGAGCTTGATCCTCCCCATAAATAAGGAAGTCCTGTAAAAGTGGATGCTGTTCTGGCAAGATTTTCACCCGAGGATATGACATTTGTTTTCCAGGAATTGAAATCCATGACTGCCCAGCTGTTTATATAGCCCTCCCTTCCGTCAGGATAGCGCACTTTTGTAAATCCTCCGCTTTTTCCTTCACTGACAAGGATACATCCGGCAACAAAATCGCCGGCCACGCCGGTTTTCGCAGTTGATGTATAAATCCAGCCTGAATTCTCAACTGTAATTACCCTGTCAGATTTTTTCCATTCAGCCATTGCCTGAGATGTCAAGGGCTCCACAGAGGATGGTTCAGTCCATCCGATATAGTGATCAGGAGTCTGAACAAGAAGCCAGTCATCTTCATACTTAAGAATTCTCAGAGGAGTCCCCAGAACAGCCTGTGAAACCAATTCAGCCCTGTGGTCAGGATGCTTTCTGATATTGATAACGCTGAGTGTGACCAGTGCTGAAAACTTCTTATTAACAAGAGTGTCCGGCAATATTAAAATACTGTCAATTAATCTCTTTCCCTGTTTATCTAACGTACTAATTATAGCTGTCTTAACGTGAGGGTTAGTAGTTTCACCAGCTATGACCAGGGAACCGTCCGCCGCTGTTTTTACCTTAATATTGCAGATCCCCATCCTGTGATCCGGCACAAAGCGGTTAGAAATGCTATCAATTAACAACTGTGTAGTCCCCGGCTTTTCAACGGATGACTTACAACCTTGAAAAAATAAAAAGACACAGGCAGTCAATATAAAAATCTTAATCAGTCTGACAGGTTTCATGGGCATTTGAGATTGATAATCAAACACCATAAAAATACAATATTCCTGAATAACCTTCAGGTTATGCACTAATTTTTATTAATATGGAAAACCAGGTGAAATAGATGAAAAACAATTAGGCAATAATTTGTTCCAGACCAGACAATGCCGTGCCTCAGTTTTTAATTTTTTAATATATAGGACAATAGTATCAGCACAGTATCATAGAATGGTGCAATTAACTACTTCACCAGAGCAAAACTTCAGCCTGCAAACTGCAACATGCTAAGATTACGGTAGATCCCTTTTTCGAGTGTCATAAGTTGTTCGTGTGTACCCTCTTCAACTATACGTCCTCTGTCAAGAACCATTATCTGATCAGCCTTCCGGATCGTGGAGAGCCGGTGTGCTATGACAATTGAGGTTCTTCCTGCCATCAGTTTCTCCAGGGCATCCTGAACGAGTCGCTCAGATTCTGAATCAAGAGCCGATGTAGCTTCGTCGAGTATGAGAATCTTTGGGTTTTTAAGGACGGCTCTTGCAATTGCAATCCTCTGGCGTTGTCCGCCAGAGAGCTGTGTGCCACGCTCTCCTACAATTGTATCGAGTCGTTCCGGAAATCTGTCAATGAATTCCAGTGCATTTGCCTGACGGGCAGCTTCAAGTATCTCATCCTCAGTTGCAGCTGATCTGCCATACGAAATATTCTCCCTTATCGACCCCCCGAAAAGAAAAATATCCTGAGGAACGAGCGCAATCTGACTTCGCAGAGACGAAAGAGTAAATTCACTGCTGCTCCGGCCATCAAACAGAAGCTCTCCTGAAGTCGGCTCATGCAGTCTCATGATAAGTGCAGCTATCGTTGTTTTTCCTGCCCCGCTGGATCCCACCAGTGCAATAAGCTGATTTTCAGAAATTGTGATATTTATACCTTTTAAAACCACTTCATCAGGCCTGCTTGGATAACAGAAATTTAAATCCCTGAAATCAATTCTGCCTTTAAGCATCTCATTAACAGGAATATTTATCAACTCTTCAAGCTTCTCCTCCTCTTCATTGAAAAGATCAAACAGTTCTTCTGTGGCGCCTATAAACTTCTGTATCTGGGTAAAGACGTTAGCCAGTCCTCCTATTGTGCCGCCCACAAATCCTGAGTAGATGACAAATGAGAACAACTGGCCGGCATCAATAGCTCCGGATGACATCAATGTTGATCCTCTCCAGATAACTGCCACCATAGCGCCAAACAGACCAAAAATCATGAAGGCTGAAAATGCTCCCCTGTACTTACCGCTCTTCATCCCAATATCTGCAATTTCCGAGGTTCTTTTCCGGAACCGCTCAATCTCGAAGAACTCATTGGTGTAGGTCTTCACAATCTGAATACCCTGCAGGGTTTCCTCCACAATGGTATTTGATTTAGCGACCTCCGCCTGTACGTTTTTCGATAATTTACGGATATACCTTCCAAAAAATACCGCAAGAAGCATCATCCCCGGTAATACCGCGAGCATAAAAAGAGTCAGCTTCCATGAGGTTATCGTAAGTAAAGTTATACCTCCTGTTATAATAATTATCTGTCTGATAAATTCGGCAAGAGTGGAAGTAAGTGTTTCCTGAAGCAATGAAATATCAGATGAAATTCTGCTGTTAAGCTCTCCTACCCTGTGTTTTTCAAAAAATGTTATCGGAAGTTTTATAAGATGTGTATATGTCTCCTGCCTGAGAAGAGCAAGGGTCTTTTCTGTAACATTTACAAAAAGAACTACCCTGAAGTATGAGAACAGGGACTGTACCAGCAATGTAATTACAAGAAGCAGTGCAACATGGTTCAGATCCTGTGAAAGACTTCCCCTGTTACCTGAATCCACCAGTTCGCCCAGAAGTTTCGGAAAAGCAAGACTGGCAAGGCTGGAGCCAAGCAGAAAAAATATTCCCCAGGCATATTCTATCCTGAACGGTTTAATATAACTGTACAGTTTAAATGCATTCTTAAGACCAGCAATCGTAATCTTCTTTTTTGGAACTTCAACCATCGAACTTTCTTTATATATTTGGTAAATAAAAGAACAATAAATGAAGGCAGTTGTTTCAGCTGAAGCTAAATAATTAACTTACACTTACTAAAAATGGCACTAATTAATAAATCAACTCTGGAATTCCTGAATGGTTTGAAATACAACAATAACAGGGAGTGGTTTCTTAATAATCAATCAGCCTACAAAGAGGCAAAAAACAATTTTGAATCATTTGTCCAGGAAATAATCAATGAGATAACTGTTTTTGATCCCATTTTACGAGGTCTGGAGGTAAAGAACTGCGTCTACCGTATAAACCGTGATATCCGCTTCTCAAACGATAAAACGCTCTACAAGTCACATCTGGGGGCATTCATTGTTAGAGGCGGAAAAAAGAACGGTGATAAGTTTGGCGGCTATTATTTTCACATTGAACCCGGACAAAGCATGATAGCAGGCGGAGCGTATATGCCTCCCTCCCCATGGCTTAGCGCAATCAGGGAGAATATCAGCGACGATCCTGAACAGTTTCTGAAAATTATCTCAGAGAAGAATTTTGTTAAATACTTCGGCGAGATTGAGGGCGAAAAGTTAAAGTCAGCGCCCAAAGGCTATGCTTCGGATCATCCGCACATAGATTTGCTTAAATTCAAGAGCTACCTTGTGACAAATAATGTTCCTGACGAGGATGTTCTTACTCCGGGATTTCTGAAACATACCGTAAATGTCTTTAAGGCTATGAAGCCACTGAATGATTTTTTGAGCAACTATTAGGCGGAGGGCGCAGGGCGGAGGGCGCAGGGGGCGGAGGGCGCAGGGCGGAGGGCGCAGGGCGAAGGGTATTGGAAGTTCCCCTCCCGGGAGGGGTCAGGGTTGGGTAAAAAGTCTATATTAGCAATTATTTTATATATATTTAATATACAATATCTTGAAGACTACATCTGAAGTTTCAGTTAATGCATCTGATAAAGGAACTCCATTCTTCCTTACAGCAATAACCCTTGTAGCAACAATTGGCGGATTCCTGTTTGGATTTGATACAGCCGTAGTTAACGGTGCAGAGAAATCACTTGTCGATTTCTATATTACAAAAGCACTGGACGCCTCCAATTACCAATATGCTGTTGAGCTCATTACACAATACAGAGTGCTGGTTGCAATGGTATTCACCCTTGTTTTCATAATTATCGCCGGACTTATAATCAGGCTTGCAGAGATAAAAAAAGGGGTAATTATAAATGGCGTAATTCTGATTGGACTTCTCTTTTTCCTGATTAAATATCTGGGTCAGTCTCTTCCTTCACAGGGGGCATCAGCTGATATTCAGAAAATTGCAGATTCAGTAAAAGGGTTTGTTGTCTCAAGCGCTCTTACCGGATGCATTATCGGGGGTGCACTGGCAGGCTTCATAGCTAAGGCACTGGGAAGAAGAGCAGGACTGATCATCTCTGCTGCGACACTCACTGTTTCAGCCTTCGGCGCATGGCAGCCTGAACTGTTTAATGTTTTTGGTACCCTGCCCGTATTTTCATTTATTATTTACAGGATTATAGGGGGAATTGGTATTGGTCTCGCTTCTCTCCTCTCGCCGATGTATATTGCTGAGATATCACCTGCAGCAATCCGGGGAAAACTTGTATCATGGAACCAGTTTGCCATCGTATCGGGAATGGTAATAATATACTTCGTCAATTACCTTATAGCCAGAAGCGGAAATGACGCCTGGCTCACAACGTCAGGATGGAGATGGATGTTTTTCTCCGGAGTAATCCCTTCAATCATGTTTCTTATCCTGCTAATTCTGATTCCTGAAACGCCAAGATACCTTATGCTTAAAGGAAGAGATGAAGAGGCTCTGAAGACAATCATAAAGATCTCAGGGAAAGAGAGTGCATCCCGGATCAGGGAAGAGATCAGGGAAACATTACATGAAAAAAATGCCCCTTGGCTTTCATTCGGATTTCTTATTATATTCCTTGGTATAATATTGTCAATACTTCAGCAATTTGCCGGTATCAATGTTGTCCTCTATTATGCAGGCAACATTTTCAGAAACATGGGTGCCAGTACTGATACATCTCTTTTACAAACGATCATTGTAGGCGCCATAAATATGCTTTTCACAATAATAGCAGTATTTACAGTCGACAGGTTTGGCAGAAGACCTCTGATGATTACAGGTGCACTTATAATGGCTATAAGCATGTTGTCACTTGGTTTTGCCTTCTTCCTTCAGCAGACGGGACTACTTGCACTGTTCTTCATGCTGTTGTATATTGCAGGATTTGCAATGAGCTGGGGTCCGGTCACCTGGGTAATATTGTCAGAGATTTTCCCGAACAGCATAAGAGGTGCTATGTCAGTGCCTGTCGCCGCATTATGGATCGCGAACCTTATTGTCTCATGGACATTTCCGATTCTTAACGATAATATATGGCTTACTGAGAAATTCAATCATGGCTTTTCCTACTGGATCTACTCCCTGATGTGTATTATTGCTGCCCTGTTTGTCTATAAATTCATACCTGAAACAAAGGGTAAATCGCTGGAAGAGATTGAAAAGTTCTGGAAAAAGAGAAAATAAGCCCTGAGGAGGCTTAATATGACAAATTATTTCAGAGGGCGGCAGCCAGGTTTTGTATCATCCATTTTACCGAAGCCCTTTTATTGTAGTCAGGATCAAACTGAACAGCAACTATAATGCCCTCCCTGTTTATTATATATGTTGCCGGGACTGGCAGATGAGCAACATCCCTCCCATTGTTTTTTGCAATGTCAACAGTCAGATATTTCATTACCTGATCCTGATAATCTTTTGTAACACTGAACATGACATTGTAATCCTTCATAATCTGTTCCTGACAATCGTATACAACTGTAAAGGAAAGATTATGGAGCTTTACTGTCTGCTCAACATTCTCAATGGATTCAGGTGTTATTGCCACAACATTAACACCCATATCTAACAGAATACTAAGGGAATCCTGATAATCATTTAAATATTTACTGCAGACCGGACACCATTTGCCCCTGTAAAAAAACAGTACTATCGGGCCGCTCTCAAGAATCTTTTTCAGCTGGATCTGCTTCCCGTTCTGATCATAACCAGTAAAGGCTGGAGCCTTATCCCCTGGTTTTAACCCTAAGGGAGCCGGAGCATTTAGTGTTTCAATACCAAATTTAGGATAGTTGATATCCTGTCCGGAAAGAACAGGTAAGGAGATAAAGAATAAAAACAGCAGTGGTATAAAGAATTGTTTCATATCAGGAAGTTTCAATAATATCCGGCATAATTACCATCAATGGAACAGTAAAGCAGGATAATTGTTTAGTCTGATTGTTATTCAATATGTCCGTGAAGAAGGTATTTTCCTCATTCTCAGATTAAGGGGAGTAACTTCGAGGTATTCATCATCCTTGATCTGCTCCATTGACTCCTCGAGCGAGAATTTAATTTTGGGGGCTATTTTAAGGCTCTCATCGGAGCCGGAAGCTCTCATGTTGGTGAGTTTCTTGCCCTTTACCACATTTACCTCAAGATCGCCTGGCCTTGTATATTCACCTATTACCTGGCCCTTATAGACCTGTTCTCCCGGATCGATATAGAATCGTCCCCTGTCCTGCAAACGGTCAATCGCATGGCCTGTGGCCATACCCTGGTCGAGAGAGATGAGTGATCCATATTGCTTTGGCATCAGGTCGTCGCCCTTATAGTTGTCATATGCCCTGAAGCGATGATGCATCACAGCTTCACCCGAAGTAGCCGTGAGCATGTTATTCCTCAGTCCTATAATCCCGCGTGAAGGGATATCAAACTCAAGGTGTATAAGGTCGCCTTTTGGTTCAATGATTATCATTTCACCCTTTCTCTGTGTTACCAGTTCGATAGCCTTTCCCGATACCTCTGCAGGAAGATCAATTGTTAATGTCTCATAAGGTTCTGATTTTATCCCGTTGATATCTTTCAGAATTACTTTTGGCTTACCGACCTGGAATTCATAGCCTTCCCGGCGCATGGTCTCAATCAGGATAGAAAGATGAAGTATTCCGCGACCGAAAACATTAAAAGTATCTTCAGATTTTGTATCCTCAACTTTCAATGCCAGATTCTTCTCGGTCTCTCTCATAAGTCTTGTTCTGAGATGTCGTGAAGTGACAAACTTGCCCTCCTTGCCAAAAAGCGGAGAGTTATTGATTGTAAAGACCATACTCATAGTGGGTTCATCCACTTCAATTCTCTGTAAAGCCTCAGGAGCCAGGAGGTCAGCAAGTGTATCCCCTATTTCAAAATCCTCAAGACCGATAACTGCACAAAGATCCCCGCACCTGACATGTTCTGTCTTAATTCTTCCCAGTCCTTCAAAGAGATACAATTCCTTTACCCTAACCTTCTTCACCTTACCGTCCCTCTTGCAGAGAGTATAATCAGTACCGGTCATAATATCACCCCTGAAAACTCGTCCGATTGCGATCCTTCCGACATAATTCGAAAAATCGAGCGATGCAACCTGCATTTGAGCTGTACCTGCAACATAAGGAGGTTCAGGAATTTCAGAAAGTATTGTATCGAGAAGGAATTTTATATCGGTTCCGGGCTTTTTCCAGTCACCGCTCATCCACCCATATTTTGATGATCCGAAAACAGTTGCAAAATCAAGCTGTTCCTCTGAAGCATCGAGGTTAAACATAAGTTCAAAGACATCCTGCTGAACTTCATCAGGCCTGCAGTTATCCTTATCCACCTTATTTATAACAACAATGGGCTTCAGTCCAAGGGCTATAGCCTTTCCAAGGACAAACCTGGTCTGAGGCATCGGTCCCTCAAGAGCATCAACAAGAAGCAAAACTCCATCTGCCATCTTGAGAACCCTCTCAACTTCGCCCCCGAAATCAGCATGGCCAGGAGTGTCAATAATATTTATTTTTACGCCTTTATAACTGGCTGAAACGTTTTTTGAAAGGATTGTAATGCCTCTTTCCCGCTCAAGATCGTTGCTGTCAAGAATAAGATCTCCCGCCTCTTTCCTCTGATCAAGCACCTCGCACTCCTGTATAATACGGTCAACCAGAGTTGTTTTGCCATGGTCTACGTGTGCTATTATCGCTATATTCCTAATTGATTGCATACAAATTTATTAGACCGCAAAAGTAATATTGTTAGCGGTAAAAATGGCATAAATCCTAAAATTTATTTGACTGCCTTATTTCATATCAAAAATGAAAAATCAATCTTCACAGACACAACCCTTAACACATCAGGTAAATCAGACTGCCTTCTCCCCTATGTACATGGGAAGGATTGCGGAAGAACAGTGGAAGGATAATCTTGTAACGCAAATTAATTAGTGATAAATATTTCATATATTTCGAGATAAATTTTAAAAACCTGATTATGAAAAAAACTATCATCACCCTGGTCCTCAGTTTATTTGCCCTTCCGGTGATTTTTGGTCAGCAGAAGGTCATTCTGGCTGTAGGGGTCAAAGCCCCTGACTGGATGTTTACAGATGCCGATAAAAATGAATTCACAATGAATTCCTGGGCAGGAAAAGTATTACAGTTAAATTACGTAGATCCTGACGAATCGGATCTTAATGATGCTTTCAATGATGCCGTTAAAAAGGCAACAGATGTTGATAAGACTCTGAGTAAGGATTTATTCAAGGGATTCGGCATTGTTGACTGCAAATCCACATGGAAGCCAAATGGCCTGATCAGGTCAATTGCCGGGAAAAAAGCAAAAAAATACAATACCACGATACTTTTCGACTATGAAGGTACACTGCAGACTAACTGGGGATTGCCTGAAGATAACTATACAGTTGTAATCCTGGATAAAAACAGGGTCTGCCGGGCTATCTACAAAGGACATATACCTGAGGCCGAAAACGCCAAGATAGTTGAGCAGATAATAGCTTTAACCAAGGAATAGGGCTGATCAGCCTTGATTAAATCTCTGTGTGCCTCTGTGATTTCTCTGTGGCCCTCTGTGTAATAATTTTAAACCTACACAGAAGGCCACAGAGTAACACAGAGTTTTTATTTAATATTTGCATTAAAATATGATAACGATCCCAAACCTTCTCCTTATCGCCGGCACAGGCACAAAGTCAGGCAAAACAACAATGGCCTGCAAGATCATCAGACAGTTTTCAGAATTGAAGATAACTGCAATCAAAATAACACCCCATTTCCATGAGACGACTCCGGGACTGCTGCCAGTTTTTTGAAAAAAGCGGTTACGCTGTTTATAAAGAGAGTGAGCGAACCGGCTTCAAGGATACCTCCAGGATGCTTGAAGCCGGAGCTGAGAATGTATTTTTTGCAAAGGTGTGGGACAATCAGCTTTTTGAAGCATTCAATGAAATAATGAAGTTGATTCCTCCTGGCAGGCCGGTTATATGTGAATCACCGGCACTGAGAAACTTTGCGGAACCTGGAGCATTCATTATTATGACTTCTGACACAATAAATAAACATAAGGATATAAGTCATTTGCAAAGACTACCTCATGTAATGTTTAAGCTTGAGGAACTTGATGGGATTAATAAATTGCCACTGGAGTTCATTGGGGGTCAGTGGCGGTCAATTTAGATACTGCCACCTTCGGGTGATTGCTTCGGCGCTGCGCGCCTCGCAATGACCGTACAAACAAGGTTGATTAAGTACTACGGTCAATGCGAGGCCGACACAGTCGGCCGAAGCAACCCCACAGACCATTCTTAACCTGTTTACAGATACCGTCATTGCGAGGCCGACGCAGTCGGCCGAAGCAACCTTCACAAACCACTCCGCACAATATTCCGTCTCATCTCTCCTCCTCAATATCCGAAATATCCTTTCCCAGCTTTGCCTTTATGCGTTCAAGATCATGTTTCATCCCAGCCACAGCCTGGAAGAGCTGCTTTTCGGGAAGTACAGGATCGGGGATTTCACTGCTGATATAGTTGACAAATTTCCATATTTCTTTCACTTCACTGATATGAACCTCATAAGGCTCATATATGGAATTAAGTGAATAGAGTATTAGCTTGCCGTCAGTTTTGATATTGTTTTCCACAACCTTGAACACGATACCGTCGTCGAGAGTAAAGACCACATAGGCTTTGCCGCTGATAATATCCATCCAGTCCTGAACATACTCTCCCGTCACCCATGAGCCATCTGGTATCGGCAGCATTGAATCGCCCTTGAGCTGAAAAGTGCGGTATTTCTTTTTGTCAGACAGGAAAGGCAATGTGAATACCGGCAGTTCACCAATATATTCAGGATCGGCATAGCCTGTTGCATAGCCGGCTTTTGCCTTTTCAGGCACCAGCTCAATATTCTCTCTGTTGCGGGAATTGACAGTTGTGGTAAGCACCCTGAGGTTGCTTCCCTTTACATATGCATCGTATCCTCTTTCGAGTTCTCCAAGCTGGCTCTCCGAAAGCTTCGGAATATCCATCTTGAGGATCGTATCGATTGATATATTGAAATACCCTGAAAATGAGATCAGTATTTCAATTCCTGGCTGGGCCACGCCGTTCTCATAACCGCTTAGGGTTGAACGCTTGAGATTGAGGGCAAAGGCAACATCATCCTGTGTCCTGCCCCTTCTTTTTCTTAAAAATTTTATGTTTGATGCGAAGTACATGGGAAAAATTGATTATATTGTAGTCATGGGATTGATTAATTTTTAATCAAAACTAAAACAAATTTATTAAATAACAAAATAATTGAAAGTTTTTTTCAGTTTTTCTCTGAGAATAACGCCCCCTGCCCCCCTGAAGGGGAAAAACTGAGGGGTTGGGGGACGAAAATCACAGAGGGATACAGAGATCAAAAAAATACAATGATTCTCGCCGGCAACATAGAAAGATCCGTTCTGCATCTCGACCTCGATACCTTTTTTGTATCGGTGGAGAGGCTTAAAAACAGCCGTCTGTATGGTAAGCCGGTCATAATCGGAGGCATGTCTGACCGGGGTGTGGTATCGAGCTGCAGCTACGAGGCACGCAAATACGGTGTAAGCTCCGCCATGCCGATGAAACTGGCCAGGAATATGTGTCCCGATGCCATTGTGATAAGGGGGGATATGGAGCTGTACAGCAACTATTCAAACATAGTGACAGGCATAATTGCTGAAAGAGCGCCGCTCTATGAAAAAGCATCCGTTGATGAACACTACATTGACCTTACGGGTATGGACCGCTTCTACGGATGCTATAAATGGTCGCATGAACTGAGGCAGTATATAATAAAAGAGACCGGACTGCCTATATCAATCGGACTATCAGTCAACAAGACAGTCTCCAAGATCGCCACAGGGGAAGCGAAGCCGAACGGTGAGATAGAGGTGCAGAAAGAGACTGTTATTCCGTTCCTCGATCCCCTGTCGATAAGAAAAATACCAATGATAGGCGACAAGACTTACCACGTGCTTCGGTCGATGGGAATTGCAACGATCTGCACTCTCAGGAATATTCCGGCAGAGATGCTTGAAAAACTAATGGGCAAAAACGGAATTGAGATCTGGAAAAAAGCCAACGGAATAGACTCCACTCCCGTTGTCAGCTATTCGGAACAGAAATCGATAAGCACTGAGCATACCTTCGAAAAAGATACAACCGACATGGTACGACTGAATCAGCTGCTGGTGAGCATGGTTGAAAAGATAGCATTCGAGCTGCGAAAACAGGAGAAACTCACCTCCTGCATAACAGTCAGGATAAGGTATTCCAATTTCGATACCCACACTCTGCAGAAACGAATACCATATACTTCTTTTGACCATGTTCTTGCAGACATAGCCAAAGAGCTCTTTACCAGGCTGTACCAGCGACGCATGCTCATAAGGCTCATTGGTGTAAGGTTCAGTCACCTGGTAAAAGGCGTCCAGCAGCTGGATATGTTTGACGATACTCCGGAAAAGGTGAGCCTTTATATGGCAATGGACAAGCTGAGAAAGCGTTTCGGGCGGGATGCAGTCAGGAGAGCCTCCGGGGTAATGACTATAAGCGAAAGAGAGGAAAAAGCCCTTAAACAGCTCGAAAATGCCATTAAAGAGCAGAATATGATGGAGGAACGACTGCGGAGCGGACACTGGCATTGAAGGGCGCAAAGGCGCAAGGGCGCAAAGGCGCAAGGGGAGAAAGGCGCAAAGGCGCAAGGGTGAAGGGAGAAAGGCGCAAGGGCGCAAGGCGCAAGGAGAAAGGGCGCAGGGAGAGAAAGGGAGAAAGGGAGAAAGGGAGAAAGGGAGAAAGGGAGAAAGGGAGAAAGGGAGAAAGGGAGAAAGGGAGAAAGGGAGAAAGGGAGAAACATATAGAGTTTTATCTGAGCCGTTGAGCCGTTGCGTCGTTGAGCCGTTGAGCCGTTGCGCCGTTGAGCCATTGAGCCATTGAGCCATTGCGCCGCGCCGCTGCGCCGCTGCGCCATTGCACCACAAAAAAAGAACATGTAATGTACCTCAACTGCCACACATACTACAGCCTCCGCTACGGGACAATGTCCGTGGAACAGCTCGTGCAGAAAGCACTGGCTGCCGGAACCGATACTATTGTCCTCACTGATATAAACAACTCAACCGGAATACCCGAGTTTGCGGGAGAGTGCAGCAAAAAAAGCATAAGACCTGTTGCCGGTATAGAGTTCCGGAATGAGAATGAACTGCAGTATATCGGTATTGCACGCAATAACAACGGACTGAGGGAACTGAATGGCTTTCTTTCGGATCTCAACTTCAATAATCACCACATCCCATTTCCGGCACCACGCTTCGGGGAAGCATACATAATTTACTCCCTTAAAAAGATTCCTGCACGAAAGCTCTTTGAGAATGAACGCATAGGAATAAAGCCCGGTGAGCTCAACAGGCTAATCACAATGAATTCATCAATCAGCAGAAACTCAATGGTGATCCTGCAGCCCGTAACATTCGCTGATAACGATGACATCTTCATACACAGGAACCTCAGAGCCGTCGACAACAATATACTGCTGAGCCACCTTCAGCCATGGCAATGTGCCGGCGATGATGAATTTTTCAGGGCAGCTTCCGTAAATGGCAGTATCTTCGGGGAATTCCCATGGCTGGTAGCAAATACCAGAAATTTACTTGACGACTGTAACCTGAAGTTCGACCTCGAAGGGCTTAAAAACAAAAAGATCTTCTCTGCCAGCAGATACGATGACAAACTGCTGCTCGAAAAGCTTGCCTGGGACGGCATGATTTATCGGTATGGCAAAAAGAATCCTCAGGCAAAAAAAAGAATCAGCCACGAGCTGGAGATAATCGACAAGCTCGGGTTCTCCTCCTATTTTCTTATAACATGGGATATCGTAAGATATTCAATGGCGCGTGGCTTTTATCATGTAGGACGCGGAAGCGGTGCTAATTCCGTAGTTGCTTATTGCCTGAAAATCACTAATGTTGACCCAATCGACCTAAACCTTTACTTCGAGAGATTTATCAATCCTAAAAGGAGCTCTCCCCCCGACTTCGATATTGATTATTCCTGGAAAGAGAGGGATGATGTTATTGATTACATCTTTAAACGCTATGGTTACAGCCATACAGCCCTTCTTGGCACAATGAGCACCTTCAGGGGGAAATCGATTGTCCGCGAACTGGGAAAGGTGCATGGACTGCCAAAGGAGGAGATAGATGCCCTGATAGAAAATCCGTCAGCAGAGAGCAACAGGAATGAGATAACCGGCACAATTTTTTCAACAGGCCTTAAAATTGCCGACTTTCCCAATATGAGAAGTATACATGCCGGTGGCATCCTGATATCCGAAGAGCCGATCACATGCTATACGGCTCTTGACATGCCTCCCAAGGGTTTCCCAACTACCCAGTGGGATATGTACACCGCTGAAGAGATTGGCTTCGAGAAGCTCGATATACTCAGTCAGCGCGGCATTGGTCACATAAAGGAGAGTGCGGAAATTATATCAGAAACCGGGGTATTGATGTGGATGTACATGCCGTGCAGAAGTTCAAAAATGATGAAAAGGTTAAGGAGTATCTCCGGATCGGCGAGACAAAAGGATGCTTCTATGTTGAAAGTCCGGCCATGCGCGGCCTCCTTAAAAAGCTCAGATGCGACACTTACACAATTCTCGTGGCTGCCAGTTCGGTCATAAGGCCGGGCGTGGCACGGTCCGGCATGATGAAGGAGTATATATACCGGTTCCACAATCCTGACAAATTCGAATATATACACCCTGTGATGAAGGAGCAGCTGGAAGAGACCTTTGGCGTTATGGTATACCAGGAAGATGTACTGAAAGTCTGCCATCACTTTGCCGGTCTCGATCTTGCCGATGCTGACACGCTGCGCAGGGCCATGAGCGGAAAGTACAGGTCAAAGCAGGAGATGCAGCGGATTGTTGAAAGATTCTTCTCAAACTGCCGCGAAAAAGGCTATAGTGAAGAGGTTACAAAAGAGGTATGGAGGCAGATCGAATCATTTGCCGGTTATTCGTTCTCAAAAGCCCATTCCGCATCATATGCTGTCGAGAGTTTTCAGAGCCTCTATCTCAAAGCCCACTACCCTCTTGAATTCATGGTTGGAGTAATAAATAATTTCGGCGGATTCTACCGCACTTGGGTCTATGTACATGAGGCTAAAAGGTTCGGAGCCAGTATCCAGCTGCCGTGCGTGAACAAGAGTACCTATAAAACAACTATTTACGGAACCGACATTTACCTGGGATTCATTCACATAATGAGTATTGAATACAAGTTTGCCCAATCCGTTGAAGAGATCCGAAATGAAAAGGGCCCTTTTACTGATCTGAATGATTTTGTAACAAGAGTAAATCCCGGACTGGAACAGCTGATACTTCTGATCAGGGCCGGAGCATTGAGGTTCACAGGCAAAAAGAAGTCGGTGCTTCTCTGGGAAGCGCATATGATGATAAATAAAAACAGGCAGGAAGTGACACGTCCGCTCTTCTCTCCTCCCGTGCGCGACTTTTCCCTTCCCGATCTGGTCCAGGGAAAACTCGAAGATGTCTATGACGAGATTGAACTCTTTGGCTTTCCTGTTACAATGAGCTGGTTCGACATGCTTGAGACATCGTTCCGGGGCGACGTATCAGCCCGCAAAATGAGCGAATACACCGGCAGGAAGATAAGGATGGTAGGTCACCTGGTGACGGTGAAATATATCAAGACTGTTAAAAATGACTGGATGAATTTCGGCTCCTTCATCGATTCAGAAGGAAACTTCTTCGACACAACTCATTTCTCCAACTCACTGAAAGAATGGCCATTCAAAGGGAGCGGCACCTACCTGATAATGGGAAAAGTTGTCGAGGAGTTCGGATTTCCCTCGCTCGAAGTCGAAAAAATGGCTAAATTACCTGTCAAGCCAGATCAGAGATATTAGAGAATTGCGGATTACGGATTGCGATTGCGGATTCTTAATTAATAATATGATACCATGACAAAAGAAGAACTTAAAAACAGAAACCGCTGGCGCGGATTTGCAATCCGTGCTAAAATAAAATAATAAAATATTGAAAATTGAAATTTAAGCAATACCATTAACATCTTAATTAATAAAATGTTATGATCATTTGGTTTGGCACGAATTGCAAATCCGCGCCAGCAAAGTGATATTAGCGGATTGCGGATTACTAAATAATAAAATGATACCATGACAAATTAAGAACACCGCTGGCGCGGATTTGCAATCCGTGCTAAAATAAAATAATAAAATATTGAAAATTGAAATTTAAGCAATACCATTAACATCTTAATTAATAAAATGTTATGATCATTTGGTTTGGCACGAATTGCAAATCCACGCCAGCAAAGTATTAGCGGGATTGCGGATTACTAAATAATAAAAGTGATACCATGACAAATTAAGAACACCGCTGGCGGATTTGCAATCCGTGCTAGAACCATACAAGAATACATCGCAGATAAAGAACTCTTGGCACGGATTACAAATCCGCGCCAGCAAAGGCAACACCCTTAACATCTTAATTAATAAAATGTTAATATCATATGGATTGGCACGGATTACAAATCCGCACCAGCGGTGTACTCCGTGAAACTCCGTGCAGAACTCTGTGAAACTCCGTGGTTAAAATCATTGATCTTGATCTCCGTGGTTAAAATCATTGATCTTGATCTCAATTGTTATCATATCGGGTTGCTTTCAGAATCCCCTTTATGCTTTGTATCTTTCTTATAACTCCGTATAAATCATTCTGATTAGATACCATTATATTAAGCATTCCTTCAAACATACCATCATCCATTTTGTAATTGAAATTACGGACAACAGCCTTATGTTCGGCGATCACATCGGCAATTTTGTTCACCATACCGATATCGTCAACACCTGTTATTTTTATAGCTGCCACAAATGAAGGACTGCTCTTGGATTTTGTCCAGCGGGCCACCACAACCCTGTAAGGATACCTTGAAATCATATTGTGGGCATTTGGGCAGCTGGTCCTGTGAATCTTTATTCCTTCGGAAATAGCCACAAACCCAAAGATTGAATCTCCAAAAACCGGATTGCAGCATTTTGCCAGTTTATAATCAAGTCCCTCCACCCTGTCCTCAATAACCAGATAATCTGAATATTGCTGATCAGCGCTTTCTTTTGGTTCAGTTTCTGCAACTATTGGTTCTGCACTTATTAATTCAGGCACCTCCTCTCTCAGGAGAACATCCTTAATATCGAGCGGTTCAGTTTTTCCGGTTGCAATATTGTAATAGAGATCCTGGGCCGTCTTCAGACTATAATGGTTTATCAGCTTTTGTATTACAATATCTCCGTAGGGTATTTTCCAGTTTTTTAGCCTGCGCATCAGGATCTCCTTTCCTTCTGCGGCAGCTTTTGTTTTTTCTTCGTTAAGAACCTGCCTGATCTTTGTTTTAGCCTTTGTGGTTATCACGAATGAGAGCCAGTCCTGCTTGGGTTTCTGGTTCTTAGACCTCAGGATAGAAACATGATCGCCATTCTGCAGCACGTAGCGGATTGTGACATTCTTGCCATTTACCTTTCCGCCAACGCATGATGCGCCCACTGCAGTGTGAATATCAAATGCAAAATCAAGAATTGTGGCGCCGGCCGGCAACTGACGAAGATCTCCCTTTGGTGTGAAGACAAAAACCTCGTCAGTATAAAGGCCCGACTTCACCTGATCCATGAAGACGTTATCCTCTTTTGCAGATGATTCGAGTATCTCCCTCATCCTGGTGAGCCATGTATCAAGCCCTCCCTCACCTTTTATACCCTTGTACTTGAAATGGGCTGCAAGTCCCTTTTCGGCAATCTCATCCATTCTCACCGACCTTATCTGCACTTCAACCCACTTGCCACGAGGTCCGACCACAGTTGTGTGAAGTGACTCATAACCATTCGATTTAGGAACCGATATCCAGTCACGCATCCTGCTCGGATTAGGCTGGTAGAGATCTGTTACGATAGAATATACTCTCCAGCAATCGGATTTTTCATTTTCAATCTCACCTTCGAGTATCAGCCTGACAGCAAAAAGATCATATACTTCATCAAAATCAACTCCTTGCTTTTTCATTTTAAGCATTATGGAATGTATTGATTTAGTGCGGCTTTTGATAATAAACCTAAAGCCTTGCTTTTCCAGTTTTTCCTTGAGGGGAATGGAGAAGTCCCTGATTA
>JADKBK010000022.1 GCA_016715075.1 Bacteroidales bacterium | reverse complement strand
AGCTCATGAAGAAGAGTAATCCAAACATGGAAATTATAAATAGTCCTCTCCTAGGTTTACTTATGTCATTTAAATCGATGTTTAATGCAGCCCAACGGTTGCGGGTATGAGCAGAAAGCGTTGGTGGCGCAGACCAGCCGGCTACCGGTCCCGGTACTTTAGCCGATAAGTTGTCCCGGCTGGCAAGACACCATGGCGCAATTTTTGCCCGTCCGACCGGGGTCAGCCGGGCGTGCTGTTTACAAAACTGGTAAACGGAAGATAAGTTTGGTGTCATGATGAAGCTGACCAGGTGGCAGCAAAAATTCATGGCAAACTTTTTTGCTTTATACCCGCTGTTAGCAAAGTGGTAAACCTTTTTTAAATTTTTGCATTAATGCTTTCAATTACGTCATATAGTCTTTACCATCAATTGTAGTGCAAAATAATTATCCGGTAGTTACAATCTATAGTTCTCTGATTGATTTTTTCGAAAACTCAGGAACCATTCTCAATGTAGACTCATTATGGGTTGAACTCTCGATATTTTGTTTGCAGTTGAGGCGTAGCGAATTGAATCTTCTGCTATGAATCAACTTCCCTTTAAATCTGAAATCGATAATTCAGTCCAGACTATTTTGACCATTTATCAATAATTACTTTTAAATCCTCATTAGAAACAACTTTACCTTCCTCGGACTGCTGTAAACCTTCTTCAATTTTCTCCATAAATATCAGTCTCATCAATACTAACTCGTCGATTGTAAATTTATCTGGTTAGTTTATTGATCGTTTTATTCACTTTCTCCTTTGTCAGCATAGCTTCCTTTTTTTGTAAAGATAATGCATTTAGAAATCCTAGCCATGTATGGTCAGTTTTTTCCAATTACACCCAACGGTTGCGGGTATGAGCAGAAAGCGTTGGTGGCGAAGTCACGCCGGTCACTTCATTTTCTTTTGAGTATCCTAGAATTCGATCAATTATCTTTCCATTCTTGTCAATTATGAATTGCTCAGGGATTGCTCTGTAATAATAGTTTTGAAAAATATCATCATTCGTCCTTGGACCATTTGGCCATTTGTCTGCAATAAGTATATGATACCACATATCCGTACTGTCTTGTTTAACAGCCTCAATCCATGCTTTTCTATTCTCGTCTACTGAAACCGCAATTACTTCCAGACCTTTGGAATGGTATTTATTATGGATCGTTTTCAAATGAGGTATACTTTGACGGCAAGGGACACACCAGCTCGCCCAAAATCCAATAATACCACACTTTTTTCCATTAAACTGAGAAAGCGTTATAGTTTGTTGATTAATTTCTGTTGCTTTAAAATCAGGAGCTTGACTACCAATACTCACATTCTCTTTCTTTCTTATATCCTCAGCGATATATTTGGCACGGTGACTTTTCCTGAGTGAATTGTCTAACTCTTTGAAGATAGATTTTAAGAGTCAAGAGATACTATTTCTTTGATTCTAGCCGTGGCAAATAATCCAGAGTTACAAACGATTTTGGATTTTCCAATACAAATTTTAGCTCTATTGGATCTAGTTCTTCTTGGGTCTCTGACCATAGACTATCTATTTCTTCCCTTTTTTTCTCAAGTAATAACTTAACTGTCCCATCTTGTAATTTTTTGAGGCTATCATTGATTATGATTCCTTTAGTTTTTAGCTCTGAAAGTCTTTCGTAAATTTGTTCTTCCATTTTGATTAATAAGTCATATTCGGTTTGTGTTTTTGAACCCGTCATTTTACTTCCTAAAGGCTTGTCTTTGAAAACGAAAATTTTCATCTTTTGAGGCTCAATATAAATTCGAGCTAATTCTAAGTAATTTCTTCCATATAGGCTAGCATGGGTAGGCTCAAGAATCTTTCCGTTAAACAAAAACTTTCCATTCTTTATTTCAGCAGTATCAATAATAAGAGTAGGATCGGAAAAATATTCCAAAATTATAATACCAGTATCCTGACTATTAATTTCTCCCTTTAGGGTAAATTTCTCAGAATTTTTGTCTGTCTGGGAAGTACAGGAAAATACCAGCATGGAAAAGCATAGGAAAATAGATAAAAAAAATTCATTAGATATTTGACTTAGTTGTGATTCAAAACTATAATAGGATTCGATTGCTGTTAGAAGTCCTGATGGATGGATTGGATTTTTCGTGTCATATTTCATTTGTCATTTATTGAAGTTTTATTAATATGCAAGCTAACGCCTTTGTACGTCTATTTTTTTCAGCCTTAATATGATAATGTGGGTGTGTAACCCTGAAAAGTATTATACTTTATTTCTTCATTACAATTTATCCTTTAATGCCGGTGTTATTAAGCTTGCGCCCCGTCAGTCACATAAGTAAAATCAATCAACACATTGATTCCTAAATTACTACTATACTTATGCCCAACTTTTAACAATCACAATCGTATTAAAGTTAAACATTATTCATGTATTATATAATCCGGAATTATAATATTCAATTGAGCGCTTCTTCAGGCGGGGGTTGCTGACGTGAATATTTAATATCACCAAAACCCATTAATTGCCTGATTTTATCTGCATTATTCTTTGTTGTCAGATGCTCCAGAAGCAATAAAGCTACGTCTACCGCTGTTGATGGATTCCATGATGTAATAATATTATCATCTGTCACAATGGGTTGATTTAACACGTTAACGCCAAACCCTTTCAAAGCTTCCCGCCGGAAAACACTATTATATGTTGTGCCATTCTTGTCCTTTAAAATACCACTTTTTCCCAATGGTAAGGCTCCGACACAGATAGATGCAATAATTCTGTTAGCTGCTTTAAACTTCCTGATCAAATCAAGAAATGCACCATCATAGCCATCATTATAAAAACCATATTCTTCAAATCCTCCTGGGACAGCTAAAGCATCAAACAGGCTGATATCAATATCACTGATCAGGTAATCGACAATAAATCGCTGATTGAATGAACTTTTTAATTTCTTTTCTCAATCCACAGGTAAACAATTCAGTTGATTTGTCTCCTTCAACAAGATTCCATCCGATCACATCAATAAATACACTTGCTTCAAATGTCTCAAAACCACCCGCTAATACTAATAATACCTTTTTCATTTAATATAATATTATAATTTATCTGCAATGCTCTCAATTTTTAATTGCCCGCAACTGTTGCAGGTCTCAAGGTTACGCCCCGTCAGTCACATAAGTATGAGCATCCAGTGCCTGCCTGACAACCAATGAATTTACTTATGTCAAATTTTTAACAATCACAATCGTATTAAAGTTAGTACATTATTTCAGACAAAGTAATTCAGCCATCTGATAAATTTATATCAAACTCCGCAGACCTTGCCTTAAAATATTTCAGATAGTAAGTATCAATACCTGATTTCAGGTATAAACTAAATATCCTGTTATAGTTTTAAAATGCCTGATTTTAGATTAGCTTTGATCTTCATATAGCAAACTGTAAAATTTCTTATCATGAATAAGGATCCGTTTAAATGGGGAATTTTCTACTTTGATCCGCAGGACAGGAGGGTTTTTGTGCCAAAAAAAATTCCATGGGCAGGAATCACAGTCAATTTTGCCAATCCTTTTTCCTACGTATTCCTGTTCCTGCTAATTGTAATTATTAGACTATTTGTCTTTCTGGGTGCTCATTCAAGTAATTTTCCCAGGCTTTTCTAGGAGGCAACTGGAGGCTGCCCGTAATCGTCTGGTTTTGACATAAAAAAGTAATTCCATCCATCTGATTTATTTTGATGGATGGAATGTACTCCACTCTACCCTAAAACTAACCCTAACCTATGAATGTGAACAGTACAAAGTTCGATGATTCTGAGAATTATCAGTTACATAACTTTTGTAAAAAGTTACATAATTTTTATATGTTTTAAATTGAACAGGAAGGGCACTTGGGTATGCACAAAGGATTACAAAGGGTAAAAAAGGACGTTACGATGGACTAGAATGGGCTTTTGAGACAGCCGCTGGAAATTAAATTACTGTATAAACTTAATTATATCTTTCTTTCTTCCTTTTATAATAAGCCTCATGTCTTTCTCAAGGACAACTGAAACTTCAAGATCTTTACTCTCTATGGCGTTCCATTTTTCCAGGGAAGGGGTGGACAGTTTCTGATCGCACTGTTTTACAGCAAGAAGCTTAATATTATGTAATTCCCTGAAATCAATCTTCTGTGCGGGCATGCCAATATACTCCTCCGGAACACTGACTTCTGCTATTTTGATCTCATCAGAAATACTGTAGATACTCCAGACTCCTTTCATTATAAGTTTTTCTGCAAAAAGACTTGCTGTCTCATATTCTGGATTTATTGTATTCGCTATACCTATTGAATTGAGAACTGTTTTGTGAACCAGAGAGCTCTCCCGGCTGTAGATATGCTCCGCCCCCAGTTTTTTAAGCAAAGCGCTTGTTTTTATTGAAGCACCAAAATCGTCTGCTATGCAAACTATGATCATATCTGCATCCTTAATCGGCAGGGTTTTTAATGCATGAATATCTGTAATATCCATGCTTATAGTATTCTTAACCGTATCCTTGAAAAAATCAACTTTTTCAATCTCCTTATCGACTCCAATAACGTCATGTCCGAGGGCAGTCAGTTTTTTGGCCAGCGACGCACCGAAATTTCCCAGCCCGATGATAATAAAGTTCATGTCAGTATCAATTTAAGTAATTAATATATTTTCTTTCGGATACCTGTAAACAGGAGGTTTTGCTTTTCTGAAGAATGTAAACAACAGAGAGAGTATACCCACCCTGCCTGTAAACATCAGTACAACGAGTAATAGCTTTGAAACATCTTTCAGATAGGGTGTAATTCCAAGAGAAAGACCAACGGTACCAAAAGCAGAGACGCATTCGAATAATATCTGCAGAGGACTCTTATCTGGTTCAAGAAGATGCATTAGTAATGATGAACACCCCAGGATCAAAATAGATATAATAATGATTGCAAAAGCCCTGTTGACCGATCTTTCATGAATCTCACGCTTATGAAACTCAATATGAGTCTTCATTCTGGCAATTCTCAGAGTATTCAGAATAGCAATAGCAAAAGTAGTAGTCTTAATACCTCCTCCTGTTGAAACCGGCGAAGCACCAACACACATGAGAAATATTGTTAAAACTACAGCAGCAACAGATACCCGTGCATAATCAACAGAGTTAAAACCGGCAGTCCTGGGGGTAACGCTGCTGAAAAATGCATGCGCTATTTTTTTGAAAGCATCATCCCTTCAAGTGTATTATGATTTTCGAAGATAAAGAAGAATATGGTGCCCGCAATCAGCAGAAAGGCAGTTGTAACAAGAACAAGCTGCGAATTTATGTTTATCAGCTGAGGAATCACTGATTTCCTGTTACGTTTAATGATCAGACTATATACTCTGTGTAATTTAATCTTTATGTACGAGTAAATATTCAGCAGGATGGGAAAGCCGATACCTCCAAATATTATAAGAAAACTAATAGAATACAAGAGTGGGATGTTGTTACAGACACTGGAGTCGGCGATATTGAACCTGAGTGTTGAAAAACCTGCATTACAGAAGGCGGAAATGGAGTGAAATACAGCAATGTGTATCTTCTTTTCAATGGTGGGGAAGATAACCGGATCCAGGCTAAGATATATTGAAATAGCCCCTATTGCCTCAATCAGCAATGTTATAAGAACAACTTTAATAAAAGTCTTTGCAATCTCGGCTACGTTATCTTCACTTAACATATCGCTTATCAGGAATTTTTCAGAAAATGAGGCTGAGCCTCCTTTAAAGAAATAGCCAAAGAAGCTTGTAAAGGTCATGATCCCAATGCCGCCAACCTGGATTAATACCAGAATTATGGCCTTGCCCAGCAGTGTGAAATCAGTGGCTGTATCAACAACAGTCAGACCGGTAACACATACAGCACTTGTGGATGTAAATAGTGCATCTACAAAGCTAATGGGATGTGTGGTTGCCTTGGGAAGCATTAAAAACAATGACCCTGAGATGATAATAAATCCGAAACTGATCATGAACAGTTGCGCCGGATTTACAAGATGACTGGCAATTCGGATGTCGAATCGCGACAATTCAAAAGTAAAAAGTGCAATTGAGAGGAGGGAGTAAAAATGGAAATTATTGAGCCATATAATGTTTCTGTCAAGATTCAGAGTAATGAATAATAGTATAAAGAGCCCAATTGTACTGAAAACAAGAAAATCCAGGTTAAAGCTTCTGAACCCTATACAGATGTAGGAACGGGTGAGATATACTATTGCTACAACGGTAAATAGAATATTGTGGATTTCGATCCCGAACAGCATTATTGGCTTAGCCTCCTGAGTGAACCCGATCTTGCTGATTGCCAATATCACTAAGACAAGCAGCGCCAGCAATACAAGAGTATTGACGGCAGGACGCACAATCGTATTAATAATCTTAGCTCTGTTCTTAGATCCAAAAAAAAGCCTGTTTGAATACATATCTGACCTGAAAAATAAGTCTGCTAAATTATCCCATATTATTTATCTTCAAATATAAAACAGGACTTTTTATAATAAACTTTTATATTATGGGATCAGAGCCAGGGCGAAAATGAAAATACCGGCCATTGAGACTGATCAGATCAAAGCTTGTCTGCCTTTATCTTGCGGACCTCGTCCATCTCAAGCTTCTGGGCAATTGTGAATTCCATACCGCACTGGGAACATACAAAATTTATCAGAAATGCCCCGGTATAATATTCTTTCTCAAGGTGCGGATGATCGCATTGTTTATCTCCCCATGCGTCCTTTACTTGCTGAGCAACATAGTATTCCATAGTATTATATTATTGAAAATTCCCGGCTCCTTCTTTAACTGGTAATAAACAGGCTCAGGTTGATCATTATCAGATCCACAACAAGCTTATTTTCTGCAAAATAATCAATTGTTGCCGGAAATCAAAATCTAAACTGCACAGGACACAAATTAAGAGAACAGTATTGAAGGCTTTTTAGCTTTCAGGTTTCACAGGCTGGAGTCCATTTCCATAACGCCGTAACACTGTAACGCCGTAACAACTTTCTTTACTTGTACCCTACAAGTGAAAGAAATCCCTCGCCGAGGAACTGACTTGCCGGCCAGATAGGCAGAAAATCTATTTTTGTGAGAGTGGTAGCAATGAGCAGACCAAAGAGAATCATTGAGCCATATTTGTATAAGCCTGAGTACAGGACAGGGAACCGCTTCAGCTGAAAAAACAGCAGATGTGAACCATCAAGCGGAGGCAAAGGAATAAGATTGAAGACAAATAGTCCCCAATTGATGTATATGGCATAATGAAGTATTTCATATGCTGTCTGGACTGGCTGACTCGAATAGATAGGAAAAAACATCACAAGAACTGAGAACACTACTGACAGTACCATTGCGATAATTGCATTTGACAACGGCCCTGCAAGCGCTATCTTTATTACATCCGTTTTCGGATTACGCAGGTTCTCTTCCGTGAACTGTACCGGCTTTGCCCATCCGAAACCTGCAACCATCAGCATAATAAAGCCGAGAAGATCAATGTGCTTCAAAGGATTCAATGTGATCCTGCCCTGGTCCTTGGATGTTGAATCACCGCACAGGTGGGCAACAAAAGCATGACTGAATTCGTGTACTGTCAGTCCCAGTACTATTCCTGGAAGAAATTTTAATGTCCGTAAAAGGTCAAAATTATCCAATGTCTCTTTAAGTTAAATTTTTTATACTATCGCTGCTTTTTAACAGGAAGGTAGAAGTCATCTTCTGTTAGTCCGCACTCTTTTATCATCTTCCGGGCATAAACAGCGCCTGTAAAATTCTCATCAGCATTATTCGTGCCTATGGTGAATTTCACACCTGCTGCTTTTGCCATTTTTATAAAGTCAGCCGATGGAATCATGAACCTGTTGTTTATTTCGATTGCTATATTGTTATCCCTGGCTGCCCTTACAACCTTCTCCATCCTTTCTGAAGTCCAGAAATGGTCGTATCTGCCTGCCATCTGTGCCGGCAAATAGGTTGAATTAACATAGATATTGATGGGTTCCGTATTTAAAATTTTCACAAGGGTATTGACAAGGTAATCCATGAATTGTTCCTCATCATCGATCCATGTCTCTTCTTTGATCCATATCCTGTTCCTTCGCCCTTTTTCATCGGTGAAGGTCATTGCATCGGTAAATACATAATCAAATTTATCCCTTGATTCCTTTGAGAATATATTCACCCATTCCCTTCCTTCTGCCTGCATGGCAACATAAAACTGCGGGTAGCCTTTGAATATCTGCAGAACAGAATCAATCTGTGTATCGCTGTGAACAGGAAATCCAACTCCGCAGTTTACTGCAATGCCATATTGAATATTCTCCTCAGCAGATTTCTTTGCGGCATCTGCAATTGTCAGTTTCCCTTTCAGATGTACATGAAGATCAGTCAGGGGGAAGCCGGTTTTATCCCTGCAGCTTATTAATAAAAAAGGTAAAAGAAGTAAGCAAATGGCGTTGGCAAAGTATTTTTTCATCATGGTAAGTTAAATCGGTTAAAATGGTATCATTTTAGGTGCACGCTCATTTTAAGAGGGCACAAAGCTAATAAAATAAGGTAAGTTTAATCTGCAGGTTACCTGTTTTTAAGATGGGAGTCTGCAAATTCCAGATATTGCTGCCAGTCATATAATTTGACATCGTGGCCTCCTGTCCTTATATGGTAACCGATGGCACCTATTACAGGACTGTTTACCGGGGGCATCTTATCTGCCGGGAATCCTTTACATCCCAGTAAAACATAAACAGGTGATGCGTTTACACATGCAAGGAATTCCCCTTTGGGATCAGCCCATTGATCATCCTCAGCGCTGGCAACATAAACAGGTCGTGGTGCAATTATGGCAAGCAGTTCGTGCTGATCTACAGGTAAGGCGGCCTCTTTTTCATTGTATTTATTGAAATTATTGCAGAACCAGTGCGGGAAAGCTGTGTTAATGATCCCTACAGTCTCACCATAGATCCTTTTCGAGAGAGCGGCTCCGCCGCATCCTGAATTATTGGAGATGACCATTGCGAATCGAGTATCAGACGCACCAGCCCATAAGGCTGTTTTTCCAAGCCTTGAGTGGCCGATTACAATTACCTTTTTTGAATCAATTGAAGGATATGTCTCCATCCAGTCCATTACCCGCGATAATCCCCATGCCCATGCAGCAACACTGCCCCATGATGTCTGATCCGGTTTCTGGTCGTATAACCCATGTACTCCGTTGGTAAATCCGTCATCGAAGTCCGGATCTATATCGCCATAGTAGAGTGTTACCAATCCATATCCCCGTGAAAGGAGCTCACTCACCTGCCATTGCGATACAGATTTCCCGCGTCCCTTTTCAGATCCCTTGTTTTGGCTCACTCCATCTTCTTCATCATTCCTCATCCACGATGTAGGTATGGATATCCCGGGCTCATCTGTGACCGAATGATTACCGCCAAAATTATATCCAAGGAATACCGGCACAGGCCCGGCTGAATTGGGAAGATATACAAGAAGTGTAACATTGAGCTCTTTATTCCCGTTCTTCAGCTTCAGATTTATCTCCTTGCGTATTGCCTTACCATTCATGGCTTGAAGGTCTGAAGATATCTCTGTTGGTATTATTTTGCCCTTCCATTGGGGAGCAATGCCATAGACTTCATTTTCAAAAGTCTTATAAAGCTCATTCCTCCTTTTTATCCAATCCTCCTTTGAGGTTACCCTCGATCCGTTATTGAAGATTAAAGGATCAGGGAGGTTGTATGCCGGAATTTTTGATTCATCATAGTTAGCTTTGTTCTGCTGGGAGTATAAAAAAACAAAGCTCTGAAGGAAAAGAATTGTGAAAAAGAACTTTTTCATAGCGGATGTATTTTTAATGTCGGTAATCACTTAATATTAAAATTCAGTTCCCTGTCAAGAAACAGGTAGGCTTTATTCCTTGCTTCAGGCGGAAAGTCGTGAGGAGCATCGGGGTTGATCATAACTAGTCTGTTATCTGCCTTAAATAACTCATAAACAGGCATAGCAGCATTTACGCAATCCTGAACCCCCGACAGGTCAAAATTACTATCCCTGACCGGTGCGTTGATGAAAATAGCCCTGGGGGCTATTGCTCCCAGGATCTCAGTGAAGTCGAAAGGCATTTTTGCCGGATTTTTTTCATAGATGGAGGTTATTCTCGGCATGTAGCCCTTATGACTCCAACCGGTCAGATCACCGTTATAGTACTTGAAAAATGAGGTAAATCCGCAGCTTGTTACCACAGCTTTTATCCGTGTATCAAAAAGAGCCAGGAAAAGTGAATTGTGTCCGCCAAGTGAATGACCAATGCAACCTATCCTTTTCGGATCAACTTCAGGCAATGTCTGAAGCAGGTCAACAGCCGCCATATGGTTCCATATGCCCTTCATACTGGCGCTGACGTATCCATTTGAGTATGGATCAAAAGTGTACTCGCCGAAATTAGGATAATCAGGCGACAGGGTTACATAACCACGTTTCGCAAGTTCCAGGGCGTAGTGCAGGTTGGGACTGCCTCCCAGACCTGCAGGTTCTTCCTTTCCGATACTGATTGTCTGATGCAGACAGAGTATTCCGGGGACGGGAGCCTTCAGCCCGGAAGGTATGAACAGCCAGGCGGGAACTCTGTCATTCTTTTCCACGGCAAACGATATTTTGATGCGTCTTATTCCATCAATGGTTTTCTCTTCAATCACCTTAATGCCAGCAGGTACTTTGCCGGAAATACCGGGCAGCTTTCCCATCACTAATTCAATGCTGTCAAGGATCTGTTCCCTTCTTTTATTCCAGTCATTCTGAGAGCTGATCTTTCTGAAGCGGCCATCAGGATCTTTAAGTACCAGCAGATTTGATTTGTAATTATCTGACTGCCAGGAGATCATGAAAACCACCAGGATCATTGCAGTTAGCAGAAAAAATTTCTTTTTAATATTGCTCATTAATGAAAGGATTTAATATCAAATAGCTAATTCTGAGAGACTATACATATATTTCAGACCCCATGGAACTTCCAATAACTACAGAACATCTTTTCTGAGCTCCGCAATGATTAATTCGCAGCCAGCTATTACTGGGAAATTGGCTTCGGGGACTTTTGAATCCAGCCTGAATTTTATTTCGTCGCCATTTGCATACTTCATTATTCCCCCGGCTTCTTCTATTATCAATCCCAACGCTGAGATATCCCATACTCTTGTGAAGAGGTTGATCACTGCTCCGAATTTTCCTTCAGCAACATAAAGAAAATCAACGAGTGAGTTGGTACACCTGATATTTCTTGCACTTTTTACAAGGTTTTTATAAATGCTTAAGCTCTCATTCAATATTTTTTCATTATCCGTGAAATCAACATTAAATGAAATCAATGAATTCTTAAGACTGCTGTTTTCGGGCATTGTAAATGGTTTCCCGTTCAGAACTACTCCCTTTCCCTTCTCTGCAATATACATTTGATTAAGGACAGGCAGGTAAGCACCACCCATGACCGGAACATTATCTTCAAAGAGAGCGATCAGTACTCCGAACCATGGGATGGCTGATGCGAAATTGGAAGTGCCGTCCAGCGGATCAATTACCCATGTGAATTTAGAATTCATGTCGCTGAAACCGCTTTCTTCGGAAATAATATTATGTGAAGGGAAACGTTTTCTGATAAGTTCAGAGATCAATGCATCGCTTTTAAGATCGGCTTTTGTAACAATACTGCTCTGGGACTCTTTTACCTTAAAGCCAATGTTTGTTCCGAAATGCTTCAGTAGCTCTTTACCCGCGATCTCCAGAGCGAGAATTAATGTTTCTTTCATATTTATGGTATTTAATATTAAATTAAATCATATAATAAAACCCACCATAGTCATGCCGGATGCAGATCTTAAAAACCTTTGTAAATTTATCAAAAATCACGTATCTTTTATATGTGATAAAAATCTCCTACGTTTACAAAAAGAGAATTTATATGAAAAGGACATTTTTACTGATCACTGTTTTACTCTTACTAAGTATCAGCAGGATCATTGCTCAGTCAGGGAATGATACACTTGTCTATCTGCTGACATGCGGCGCCGGAACGGAAACATATTCGATCTATGGACACAGCGCTTTGCGGGTCGTCATTCCCGCAAGCAGGCTGGATAAGGTATATAACTGGGGAGTCTTCGATTTTGATACGCCGAATTTTGCATGGAAGTTCGCAAAAGGAAGGCTTGATTATAAGGTTGCAGAAGAATCAATGCAGGGTTTTCTGCAGGTCTATTTTTCCGAAAAGAGATATGTTCAGTGCCAGAAACTGAATATATCACCTGCAGAGACAGCAAAGCTCATTGCAATGCTTCGGGAAAACCTTAGGCCTGAAAACATTAAATACCGTTATGATTTTTTCTATGATGATTGTTCCACAAGGATCAGGGATCTGATTGAAAAGGCAGTGGGAGATAAATTACTCTATCCGCCTGATGAAGGCGGCAAATCACCAACATTCAGGATGATGGTAGGAAAGTATCAGGATAATGTTCCATGGCTGAATTTAGGTATTGATCTTCTTATGGGTATTACCTCCGACAGGGAAGCCTCATTCAGGGACAGGATGTTTCTGCCGATAGATATGCAGATGGAACTGTCGGAAACGGTCGTGAACAGGGATGGCAAAATGGTTCCGCTTCTTCAGAATCCTGATTTAATACTTGATTTTGATCCTCCGTCAATGAAACAGACCCTGCTCACTTTGCCGGCTTTTGTTTTTACTGCTATACTTATTCTCGTGTTAATATTCACTGCTATGGTGAAAAAGAACCATCTGATCAAATGGTTTGATATATTCATTTACACAATCTTTTCTGTTCTTGCCGGATTAATGATATTTTTTAATTTTTTTACCGATCATCAGCAGATGAGAATGAATCTTAATATACTCTGGCTTAATCCGGTAATTATTATATCCCTGGTTTTGATAATTTTTAATAAAAATGGAACGATCTGGTTCAGGTTGCTGTTTTATATCCTTGCAGCATTTCTGGCGATACATATACTACTGCCGCAATCATTTAATATAGCTATACTTCCGCTGGTACTTATTTTGCTGATAAGAAGTTCTGTCAGAGCCGATTTTGAATGGAATCCACTTAGTTTAAAACAGGCATAGTGAGATAATCGTTTACGAATTCTAAATATCTCGGCAGGTTTGCCGTTATCTTATCTTTACCAGTATAAAGGGGGAAAAAGGCGAAGAATGGTATTTAACAAAACTTTAACACTCATTAACATCTTGTTAGAGATAATACAATTTCTTTTGTGAACGAATTCTTCCCCGGGTTAGGGGAAAGAAAATTAATATATTATATATAATATTTGCTACTAAAACTAATTAACGATGGAGCAGACTGCTGACATAAGAGTATTGAACGAAAAAATCGAAAAGGAGAGTGGCTTTGTAGATATGATCAGGCTGGAGATGAATAAGGTGATCATAGGACAAAAGCACCTGACTGATAGTCTTTTAATTGGCCTGCTAGCAAACGGGCATATACTCCTTGAAGGAGTGCCTGGTCTTGCCAAAACACTTGCAATAAAATCATTGGCGGCTATTATAGACGCCAAATTCAGCAGGATTCAGTTTACACCTGATCTATTACCTGCTGACCTTGTAGGAACAATGATTTACAGCCAGAAGAAAGAGGAGTTTATTGTAAAGAAAGGGCCTGTATTTGCTAATTTTATTCTTGCAGATGAAATAAACAGATCTCCGGCAAAAGTACAGAGCGCCTTGCTTGAAGCAATGCAGGAGAGACAGGTTACAATCGGTGAAACGACTTTTAAACTTGATGAACCTTTCCTTGTTCTCGCTACACAGAACCCCATTGAACAGGAGGGAACTTATCCTCTGCCTGAAGCTCAGGTAGACAGGTTTATGATGAAAGTCCTCATCGATTATCCGACAATGGAAGAGGAGAAAATGATCATCAGGGAGAATCTTGCCAAGGATTTTCCAAAGACAAATGCTGTTCTGAAAATCAATGATATTACCAGGGCAAGAAATATCGTAAGGGAAGTTTATATGGACGAGAAGATCGAAAATTATATCCTGAATATAGTATTTGCCAGCAGAAACCCTGCAAAATACGGTCTTCCTGAATTTTCGGGATTGATTTCATACGGAGCATCGCCCAGAGCATCTATCAATCTCTCGCTTGCTGCAAAGGCTTTTGCCTTTATAAGACGAAGAGGATATGTTATTCCTGAAGATGTCAGAGCTATTTGTCCTGATGTTATGCGCCACAGGATTGGGCTAACATACGAAGCTGAAGCTGAAAACATAAACCAGGATCATATCATTTCGCAGATTCTTAATGTTGTTGAAGTTCCGTAGATCAGCAGAATGAAAATCGCAATACTTTGCCCGATTCTGATTCTTGTCTGCACTTGTGCAATTGGACAAAATCTCATTGGATACAGCGATACCGAAATCAGGAAATTTATGAAAGAGAACAGAAAGGAAATGAATATTGACAATGTCAGAAATACTATGTTCAGTTATCTGAAATACAGTGATAATTTTGACAGTCAGACTATTCTGTTTTTTCTAAACAGTGATTCGGTTTGCAGCAGCATGAGGGTGATTTGCGATACTGCCATGAAAGCAGTTAAGATAAAGGAACTTGACGAAAAGTACAGAAAAACGGGTGAAACCAGCTGGATTGACAGCCAAGGAGGGAAGAATTACCTGATAAAGTTCCATGACGAAAAATGGTCGAGTATCATAACATATGAATTAGAAAAATAGCGGAGAGAAAAGTGGAAGCCATTGAATTACTTAAGAAAGTCCGGCGGATTGAGATAAAGACAAGGGGATTAAGCAGGCATATATTTGCAGGCGAATATCACAGTGCCTTTAAAGGCCGGGGTATTGCTTTCAGTGAGGTAAGGGAGTATCAGTACGGCGATGATATAAGAAGTATCGACTGGAATGTTACAGCCCGTTTTAACCATCCTTATGTAAAAATATTTGAAGAGGAGAGGGAGCTGACTGTAATGCTGCTTATCGATGTCAGCGGATCTGGTAACTTCGGAACCACCGTAGCCTACAAAAGGGATATAATGACAGAGGTTGCCGCTGTCCTTTCATTTTCCGCAATTTTCAATAATGACAAGATCGGAGTGATTTTCTTTTCTGATAAAGTCGAAAGATTTATTCCGCCTCAGAAAGGTCGTATTCATATTCTCAGAATAATAAGGGAATTGCTTGATTTCAGACCGGTTAGCAGCAAAACAAATCTTGATGAGCCGCTGCGGTTCCTTACAAATGCCATCAAGAAAAGATGCACGGCATTTATTATCTCCGATTTCATGGTGCCCGATTTTGAGGAAGCTATGAGAATAGCATCAAGCAAGCATGATATCGTGGCACTTAAGGTTTTTGATCCTCTGGAGGAGGCAATTCCTGATGTGGGACTTATAAAGGTTGCAGACTCTGAAACAGGGACGGAAAAGTGGATAGATACGTCTTCAGCTGCAACCAGGGAAGCTTACAGGCAATGGTGGCAGACTCATACGGAACGCGTAATAAGTATCTTCAAAAAATGCGGTGTGGATTCTGCAGAGCTAAGGACTGACCAGGATTATGTTAAACCACTAATAAAGTTGTTTGAGAGCAGATGACAAAAATTACAAAGTATATAATAACCCTGATAATACTTTTCCCCCTGTTTCTTGCTGCACGGGCACAGGATGTTAATGTTACATCTGTATTTGATTCAGCCAGGATATCCATTGGAGATCAGATAGGCTTTACTGTAACAATTGACAAACCTGAAGGCGTAAATCTTCAGCTCCCTGTTTTTAAAGATACCATTGTAAAGAGTATTGAAATAATATCAGGTCCGAAAATTGACAGCAGCAGACAGAAAGGAAGAATGAGGATCATTCTTAAATATCTTATAACCTCTTTCGACTCTGGTCGCTATCAGGTACCACCTGTATTTGCAGAGATGAAGAGTGAAAATGGTCTTAAAAGATTTTATTCCGACTATTCATTGCTGGAAGTCTTCAGGAGCAGAATAACTCCACCCGATTCAGCATCAAAAATATTTGATATTATCAAGCCTTACAGAGCTCCTCTCACTTTTGGAGAGGTTCTTCCCTGGGTTCTTATTGCAGCACTCGCAGCAGCATTGGTTTGGTTTGGGCTGAAATTTTTAAAAAGGTTCAGGAGAACAGAGGGAGAGGCTGAAATTGTCATTATTCCCGACCCTGCTCATATTATTGCATTCAGGGAACTGGAAAGACTGAAGGAGGAAAAACTATGGCAAAATGGTGAGCTTAAGCTCTACTACACACGGGTTACAGAAATTTTACGCCAGTATCTTGAAAACAGGTTCAGGGTATTTTCACTTGAACTTACAACAAGAGAAACTCTTGACGCACTGGTGAAAACAGGCTTCAAAAAGGATGGGTCATATAATCAGTTAAAAAATATTCTCACATCCGCCGACCTTGTCAAATTCGCTAAATACACTCCCGGACCTGAAGAACATGAATCAATATTCCAGGATTCATGGAACTTTGTGAATGCGACCAAAGAGGAACAGGCAGCAGAGAATGAAGCTGAAGTGAAAGTTAAACCAGGGGAGGATAAGCTATGAGCAGAATTACGTTTCCCGAACCTCTCTTTCTCTATCTGCTGGCAGTAGTGCCTGTAATGATAGCTTTTTATCTCTTTAAACAGCAGAAAGCAACTGCCTCCATACGAATGCCGGGTCTGCAGCCCTTTGCTCAAACAGCAAAAACTTACAGACATTACCTGAGGCACGCCCTGTTCATTTTCCGTACTGTATGTATAACACTTCTTATTATAGTACTCGCCCGCCCTCAGTCAACAAGTAAATTCCAGAATGTCTCGACAGAAGGTATTGACATCGTACTGACAATGGATATTTCCGGAAGTATGCTGGCCCGTGATTTCAGACCTGACAGGCTAGAGGCTTCGAAGGATGTTGCCACGGAATTCATTTCAGGCAGACCCTATGACAGGATGGGACTGGTGGTCTTCAGCGGTGAGAGTTTTACCCAATGTCCTCTTACAACAGATCATGCCGTGCTTATTAATCTTCTGAGGGAACTGCAGAGCGGTATGATAGAGGATGGAACAGCTATCGGTATGGGTCTGGCCACAGCTGTCAACAGAATAAAGGATTCGCAGGCGAAAAGCAAGGTTATAATCCTTCTTACAGATGGAGTTAACAACAGGGGGGAAATTGCTCCTGCAACTGCCGCCGGAATCGCAAAAACCTTCGGAATCAGGGTCTATACAATTGGTGTGGGAACACAAGGCATGGCTCCCTACCCGGTTAACACTCCTTTCGGGATCCAGTACCAGGATATGCCGGTGGAGATCGATGAAGGCATTTTGAAGGAGATCTCCGAAACTACAGGAGGAAAATATTTCCGGGCCACTGATAATAATAAACTGGTACAGGTTTACAATGAAATAGACAAACTGGAAAAGTCAAAGATAGATGTAAAGCAATTCAGCAGAAAAGAGGAGAAATTCTTCATTCCGGCGCTCATTGCCTTTTGCCTGCTTGCACTTGAGATACTGGTTAGGAATACATTATTCAGGAACCTGATATAGAGAGGATAGATATGCAGTTATTCAGATTTGCAAATCCCGATTACTTATACCTGCTGCTTCTGCTGCCGGTAATGATGCTTTTGTATATTGTAAATGAGATAAGAAAGCGAAAAGCCAGAAAAAAACTTGGTGACCCAAGACTGATTAACAGTCTGATGCCTGAACTTTCTGATTCAAGATCGGTTGTTAAATTCATTCTTTTGCTCTTTGCAGTACTGGCAGGTGTAATTATGCTTTCAAGACCACAGTTCGGATCGAAGATTGAAGATGTGAAAAAGCAGGGGGTAGAGGTAATTATTGCCCTGGATGTCAGCAATTCAATGCTTGCAGAAGATATTCAGCCTGACAGGCTTACCAGGGCGAAACAGGCTATCTCACGCCTGGTTGATAACCTCGACAACGACAAGATAGGATTGATTGTCTTTGCCGGGGCAGCCTATACCCAGATCCCTGTTACTACTGATTATGTATCTGCCAAAATGTTCCTCTCCACAATAGGCCCTGAAATGGTACCTAAACAGGGTACTGCTATAGGTGCTGCAATAAGTCTGGGAATAAAATCCTTCACTCCCGGCGAAGGAAAAAGCAAGGCTATGATCATTATTACAGACGGTGAAAACCATGAAGATAACCCGGCTTCTGATGCAGAAGAAGCTGCAAAAGCTGGCATCGTGATTCATACTATTGGAATAGGTTCAACAGGCGGAGTTCCTGTTCCCGTTTTTTCAAACGGAAAAGGAGATTACCTCAAAGATGCAGCCGGCAATACAGTTATCAGCAGGCTTGATGAAGATATCCTGAAAAAAATTGCCATGACTACCGGCGGAAACTATGTAAGAGCAAGCAATACAAACATCGGACTCGATCAGATTTTCAGTGACATCAGGAAAATGAAAAAGGAGGAAATTGAAAGCACACAGTATACAGAATATAATGACCAGTTCCAGTTTTTTGCTGCTTTGGCTATTTTCCTTCTTATAGTAGAATTTATAATTATGGAAAGGAAAAACAGGCGCCTTGCTAATATAAGATTGTTTAAATTTAAAGTTTAACCGATTTCAGCGGATGAGATGATCAGAGAGATATATAACATATTGTTCAGTAAAAGAGCTGCAGCTGCCATGACACTGCTTATTGTATTAACCTGTAATGCACTGTATGCACAGGCCGACAAGAAATATATCAGGCAGGGCAACAGGAAATACGGGAAAAACAACTTTTCTGAATCGGAAATAGCATACAGAAAAGCAGCTGATACGAATAAAAACTATCCTGATGCCGTTTTCAATACCGGTGATGCCCTTTATAAGCAGAATAAATTCGAGGATGCAGGTAAACAGTTTCTCGAAAGTGCAAATATGAATGAGGATCCTGAGAAAAAATCGGCTGCTATGTTCAATCTTGGAAATTCACTCCTGAAAGCAAACAAGCTTGAGGAGAGCATTGAAGCATATAAGGGATCGCTTAAGCTTAATCCTGAAAGTCCTGAAGCCAAGTATAATCTGGCCTATGCCCAGGACCTGCTGAAAAACAACAGCAGCAACAACAGCAGCAGCAGCAGAACAAAGAGAACCAGGATAATAAAAAAGATCAGAACAAGAAAGATCAGAAGGACCAGAAAAATGATCAAAAGGACCAGCAGAAAGACGATAAACAGAATCAGGATCAGAACCAGCAGCAGGACAAGCAGACCGTGTCGAAGGACGATGCTGAAAGAATTTTGAATGCGCTGGCAAATGAGGAAAAAAATGTTCAGGAAAAAGTTAAACTTGCAAAAGCTTCAAAAGAAAAAGTAAGGACAGTTAAGAACTGGTAATTATATTAGTCTGAAATGAAAAAGATTTTAATAATTTTTCTGGCCTTCCTCTTCACGTTAGCTCTCAGGGCTCAGGATATCTCATTAAAGGTAGAGTATCCCTCTGTCGTAAATGCAGGAGAGCAATTTACCATAATGTGGACTGTCAATTCAGGTGGCGGAGAGTTTGCTGCTCCGTCATTTAATGGCTTCACCAAGCTGATGGGACCACAGACCTCTTACAGCTCAAGTACCCAGCTTATAAATGGTAAAATGTCGCACCAGACATCATACAGCTATGTCTATTACCTTCAGGCTTCAAGAGAGGGCAAATATGTGATCTCACCTGCAGAATTCACCTTCAAAAATCAAACCTATGCTTCTGATTCAATTTATATAGAAGTTATTGGAACCGGTTCACAGCGCCAGAATGCTTCATCAGGCGGAAATGCAGGAACTTCTGAACCCGATGCCACGTATGCTGGTAATGATATTTTCGTGAACCTTACCCTCAACAGGAAAGAAGTTTATCTCGGAGAATTTATTGCTGCAACGGTAAAGCTCTATACACGGGTCAATCTATCCGGAATCAATGAAATAAAATTTCCAGCCTTTAATAATTTTCTGAAATCCGACATTGCCACACCTCCGCTCACATCACTGCGGCAGGAGAATGTCAGAGGAACAATTTACGGAACAGGTGTCGTTCAGCAATTTTTATTGTATCCCCAGGTTACCGGAGATATAGAGATTGACCCTGTTCAGATCTCTGTCCTGGTGCAACAGAAAAGCAAACAGTCTGATCCGTTTTTCGGAGATTTCTTCACCTCTTATCAGACAATCCCCAGGTCAGTTGCCAGCCAGTCAATGAAAGTCCATATAAAACCCCTGCCAGGCGTTAAACCTGCTGACTATTCCGGGGTTGTGGGTCAGCTCTCAATGAAGGCCGCCTTGAATAAAGATACTGTGAATGTAAATGACCCTGTGAATTTCACTATCACCGTAACAGGTAACGGTAACCTGAAAGTAGCTGCTGCTCCTGAATTGAAGCTTACACCTGATATTGAGGTGTATGATCCCAAAATAACAGATGATCTCAAAAACAGCATTACCGGCACTTCAGGTCAGAAAACCTTCGAGTATCTTCTTATTCCAAGACATAACGGCGACTTTATAATCCCGCCTGTAACATATTCATTCTTTAATACATCAAGCGGCAGATATGAGAAACTTACCACCCGTGAATTCCGCTTTCATGCTAAAAAAGGAAGTGACCAGAATTCAGGAGGGATAACTGTCTATGGTGGTGTCTCAAAAGAAGATGTTAAGTACCTTGGAAAAGATATCCGTTTCATTAAATCCGACCCGGGAAATCTTGCCAAAGCCGCAAATATTATCCTGTCAAGAAGATCATTTTACAGCTTCTATGCCTTTGCAGCGTTGGCATTTATCGTGATCCTGTTTTTAAGGAGAGAGCATATCAGACGTAACTCGGATGTGTCACAGGTAAAAAACAGGAAGGCCGGAAAGGTTGCTGTGAAAAGGTTACATAATGCAGCAATATGTCTGAAAAATGATGAGATCGACAGGTTCTATGAGGAGATTCTGAAAGCTGTCTGGGGTTATCTCAGCGATAAGCTAAGCATACCTGTTTCGGAGATGACCAGAAGCAATGCAGTCACTGCCCTGTCAGACAGGGGAGTGGATGAACAGCTGCTTGACAGCCTTAAAAACATCCTCGATACATGCGAATATGCACGTTATGCCCCATCTGCATCAGAAACGGGAGCCTCCGATATTTATGAGAAAACATCACAATTCATCAAGTCTGTTGAAAATTTATTAACCTGAGAAATGGACTCAATTAAACGAAACATACTGTCAGCTATCCTGATCCTGATAATTACCTCAGGAGCTTACGCCCAGGAATCGGGCACAGGGAAATTCAACCAGGGTGTTACCTACTTCTCAGCCGGCAGTTATAACGATGCATTGCAGTCATGGACAGAGGTGTATAACACCGGATACCGCTCTGCAGCCCTGTGCTACAATATCGGAAATGCCTATTTCAAACTGAATAATATCCCTCAGGCAATTCTGTTTTATGAACGGGCATACCTGCTTAAACCTGCAGATGAGGATATTAACTACAATCTGCAGATTGCCAGAACGCTTATTGTAGACAGGTTTCAGGAGATACCGGAGCTCTTCTTTGTGCGATGGTATAATTTTGTATCACTGTTTCTCTCCTCAAACCAATGGGCCAGAATAAGTATAGTCTCTTTTATTCTCTCCCTTTTATTTCTGTCACTTTACATTTACTCTTTAAACTACAGGCATAAGGTCATCGGATTCTGGTTCGCAGTTTCTCTTTTTATTATCTCCCTCGGGTCTTTTGTTCTCTCTTCACGTAACAAGTATTTGGTCCATGACAGCCATCAGGCGGTTATTACCAATCCGGTGATAAGCGGTAAGAGTTCACCTGACAGCAGCGGTACTGACCTGTTTGTTTTACATGAAGGCACCAAGGTCTCTGTTGAAGATGAAGTCGGAGAATGGCTTGAAATAAGGCTTTCTGATGGCAATAAAGGTTGGGTTCCTCTAAATAGCCTGAATATAATTTAAACGTTTGCAACTTATTTTCTATATTTCAGGTCAGTTTACGTAAATCTTTTCTGACTGATAATGAACAAGACGATATTTCTGCTCCCAATGCTGCTCACACCTGCTGCCTGTAAAAAGGAATGGAAGAATTTATAACTGTCTGCCCCAGAAATTGTTACAGCACCTGTTCATTCACGGTGCAGGTTGAGAACAATATAATAAAACATATTTATCCTTACCCTGGCAATCTCGCCACTCCCAATGGGCCCTGTATCAAAGGTCTTTCCTATATTGAACGTACACATTCCCCCGACAGGATTATCCATCCTCTCAGGAAAACTTCCACAGGGAAATTTAAACAGATCACCGCTGACGAAGCTCTTGAAAGAATAGCGGAAAAACTTCTTTCATTGAGAGAAAAGTTCGGGCCTCAATCCGTATTGTTTTACAGGGGAAGCGGAATGTCGGGACTTGTGAATGAGATTAGCAATTCATTCTGGAAAGGATTTGGAGGGGCAACAACTACCTATGGTAATCTGTGCTGGCCTGCTGGACTTGAAGCAGTAAGGCTGACTCTAGGGACTGTAAAACATAATGTACCATGGGATATTGAGAATGCAAAGACAATTATAATATGGGGGAAAAACCCGGCCGAGACCAATATACAAGAAACAGCATTCATTGCCCGGGCAAGGGAAAAAGGCAGTAAGGTAATTGTCATCGATCCACGCCGCACTCTGACAGCCGATCATGCAGATCTCCTGCTGAGCCCGAAACCCGGAACAGATGGTGCACTGGCACTGGCCATAGCCTCCGTTCTGATACGGAAAAACCTTATTGACAGTCACTTTATAAACAGCTTTGTAAAAGGATTCAATGACTTTTGTGCGTCTCTTACAATTTCACCTGAAGATTGTGAAAAAATATCCGGAATTCCTGCAGGGAATATATATGAACTTGCAGATATTATTGGATTGGAAGGTCCTGTTACAATAATTCCCGGATACGGATTGCAGAGACATATCAACGGGGGACAGACTATCAGGGCTATTCTTTCACTGAATATCTTAACAGGCAATATAGGAAAGCCAGGAGCAGGGTTTAATTATGCAAATCTGCAGAGCTATATATTTGACACTGTAAAGGAACCTCAGTCTTATTATCCTGATGCCGGACAGGATTTTCCTTTCAGAAGAACTGTCTCAATGACAAATCTTGGAAGGGATATTTCTATAGCAAAAGATCCTCCGCTGAAAGGCGCCTGGATTGAAAGGGGAAATCCGATACTTCAGTCACCTGATTCAGGAACAGTCAGGAAGTCATTTTCAGATCTGGAATTCGTTGTCGTTGTTGAACAATTTATGACAGATACAGCAGCCATGGCCGATATTATTCTGCCTGCCAGGGATATTTTTGAACAGTCTGATATTATAGGATCCTACTGGTCTCCATATGTTTGTTACAAACCAGCTGTAATTACCTGCCCGGGTGAGGTAATGCCGGAAAGTGAAATATATTACCGGCTGGCAAAAAAGATGGGACTGAATATGGATCCGGGCTTATTACCAGAACCGGGGAATGATAATATTGAAAAATGGCTGGAAACAAGGATAAAGGGCTATTCCAGCCTTACGCTGAGTGACCTCAAAAAGGGACCAGTGCTTGCACCTGGCCTTCAGGAGATTGCTTACAACGATATGAAATTTGAAACACCTTCGGGTAAAATCGAACTGTTTTCCTCTGAGGCTCACAGAAAATGGGGCATTTCTCCTGTTCCCGGGTACAGCCCGCTTGAGTCTGATAATGAGAAATATCCACTTTGTTTTTTAACACCAAATATTGCAGGACGAATACATTCTCAATTTGGCAATCTGGATCTTATAAGGACGACACTGCAGGAACCGGCAGCTGAGCTTTCACCCTCTGATGCAAAAAGCCGTGGGATCTTCACAGGTGATCAGATTCGCATGTTCAATGATCTGGGAGAGATTATAACAACAGCCCGCATATCCCATAGAGTGCCTGCCGGTATAATTGTCCTGCCAAACGGGATCTGGCTAAATGAAGGGGGAGGTGGCAATCTCCTGATTGCCGGAAGATTTACTGATATAGGTATGGGAGCGGCCTTTCATGATACTCAAGTGCAGGTTGAAAAAGCAGATAAACATGGCTGAAGGATTTATTTTCAATCACAACAGGTGTGTTGCATGCGGTGCATGCAGAGCTGCGTGCATTCTTGAAAATAAGTGGCCTGTCAGTCCAAGGACAATCTTCACCTATAACGAACCGGGATTGCCTTCTCTCCCTGTAATAAACCTTTCACTGGCATGCAACCATTGCAAAACAGCAGTATGCATGGATGGCTGCCCTGCATCGGCCTTTACCAGAGATGAGGTTACCGGGGCGATAGTCATTGATGACTCTAAATGCATTGGCTGCAGGTATTGTCAGTGGAATTGCCCGTATGAAGCCCCGAAATTTCATCCTCCGGACAGGATTATCATAAAGTGCAATCTCTGTTATCAAAGGCTGAAAGATGGCTTGATGCCTGCCTGTACCACAGCATGTCCTACAGGCGCACTGGAAAGCGGAGAAACAGCAGATCAGGATGCTTCCGGAAGAGTTACCTGGTTCCCGGAAAAAAACCTCAGACCATCGGTCAAACTTCAGGGAGATACTTATCCTCCCCTCAGAGTTATTCCGGAGAACAGATTTGATACAGACCCGGAGCTGATCAAAGAAAATAAGCCTTTGAAAAATGGAGAATGGAGCCTGGTTGCTTTCAGTTTTCTGATGACCTTCTCTGTTGCAAAGTTGATTTCTGCTCTGGTTGACGGAATCTTTCCGAAAACACCCGGATTTTTTTCAGTAATTATTCTTGCTGGTCTATTATCCCTGCTTCATCTGGGAAAAAAGAAAAGAGCATGGAAGGCTGTTCTAAATATCAGAAAGTCACCTCTTAGCAGGGAAATAATTTTATTTATTTTATACTCATTGCTTTCCGGAGCAACACTGCTTTACCAGATGCCGCTGCTGCTGATTGTCTCTTCTGTAACAGGCCTTATTTTACTCCTTTCAATTGATGCCGTATATCTTTTGCTGATAAGAGAAAAACTGTTTTCCTGCACAGTGGTCAAACTTTCATTACAGCACTGCTGATGGTATCATTTCTTACCGGAAAGATCCTGCCATTTATTTTTATCGCAGCTATCAAGCTGGTAACAATATTATGGAATATGATCACAAATCGGGATGATAATCTGAATTTTGTGATGAGATTTGTCAGAACATCAATGCTTATCATTACATGTATTAGTCTGATATCAGGGATTTCCTATCCGGAAAAGGCTGTGATTATTTTATTCCTGACCGGCGATCTGCTTGACAGGATTATTTTCTATATCGATTTCAAACCACTTGATATTAACAGACTTATCTATAGTCATTTAAAAGAAGCTGAAAAATGAAAAAGAACGAGGTAAACAGTTCACGTATGCCTGTTTACAGGGATGCCGGATTTGAACTATTTGATGCTGCGACAACTGAGGCTGCCTTCAGAAATGAAACAGAACATGAAAGAGATCCGGAATATTTCATCTATTCGAGGTACAGAAATCCTACAATTGTCTCGGCTGAAGAGGAAATAATGAAACTTGAACAATGCAAGTGGGCTCTGCTGACCCAGTCGGGGATGTCGGCTATCGATACGGCCACCGCACTGTTCCACACCGGTAAAGAAACCCGGCCATGGATCTTCTTCTCAGAGATCTACGGAGGTACAATTTCATTTATAGAATCAGTACTGAAAGCACGCAGAGGCATTGATATTCAATATTTCACAGCTGAAGACGGAAGCTATAACCTCAGGGAATTTGAGAAAAACATGTCAAAGGTTCAACCCTCAGTGGTTTTTGTTGAGACAATATCAAATCCGATGCTTATAGTCACAGATGTCCCGGAAATTATTAGAATAGCAGGAAAATACGGATCGAAAGTGATTGTCGACAATACTTTCGCAACACCTTATCTGAGCAAACCTCTTGATGACGGAGCAGATATTGTGATTCACAGTGCAACAAAATATTTTTCCGGACATGGAAACCTGTCTGCCGGAGTGATCTGCGGAAATGATAAAGACATTATGAAGTCGGCCATAGAATACAGAAAATTTGTCGGACATATGCTTAGTCCTGATGATGCATACAGATTACAGACACAGATTCAATCATTCAGGCTAAGGTTCGTCCGCCAGTGCAGTAATGCATCGAAGCTCGCTGCCTTCCTTAATGAGAGATCGATAATAGGGAAGGTATGGTATCCGGGATTAAAAAGCCATAAAACCCATCATATTGCTGCAAAGCTTTTCAACGCAAAAGGTTTTGGCGGTATGGTTACATTTGATTTTGAAGGCAGCAATCCTGAGGAGAAGAGAATCCGGAGGGACAAATTTATTAGTCATGTGTCTGAAAAAATCAAACTGATACCAACACTTGGGGATCCGCATACAATTCTGATGCCTGTGGAAGCCGTATGGGGTAAAAAGTATCCTGAACCAGGAATGTTAAGACTATCGCTGGGCTTTGAAGAGTATGATGAACTTGAAGATACAGTTGCCGCTGCACTCGATTCAATCCAAAGTCTGTAAAGCATTTAATATTAACGCCAGTCGACAGGAGCTATGCCTTTGCTGCCAAGATATTCGTTGCATCTGCTGAAGTGATGATTTCCAAAGAATCCTCGTGAAGCCGAAAGGGGAGAAGGGTGTACGGACTCAAGGACAAGGTGTCTGGTTCTGTCAATGGCCTCTCCTTTTTTCTGAGCATATGCGCCCCAGAGGAAGAAAACCAGATTCTGCTTTTCCTTGTTAATGGAACTTATTGCAGCATCTGTGAACTCTTCCCAACCCTTTTTCTGGTGTGATCCGGCCTGGTGTGCTCTCACTGTGAGGGTGGCATTCAGGAGCAAAACTCCCTGGCGTGCCCATCTCTCAAGATTTCCGGATGATGGCCTGGTTAATCCCAGATCCTGCTCTATCTCCTTGAATATGTTGAGAAGGCTGGGAGGGAAGGCAACCCCATCCCTGACAGAAAAGCATAAACCGTGTGCCTGTCCCGGGCCGTGATAGGGATCCTGACCAATAATTACAGCTTTTGTTTTTTCGAACGGACAGAGATCAAAAGCGTTGAAAATAAGTGATGCAGGGGGATAAACAGTATTTGAACTGTACTCCTGTCGCACAAATTCAGTCAGCTTTAAAAAGTATTCTTTGTCAAATTCTCCTTTCAGCTTTGCTTTCCAGCTATCCTCGATCTTTACCTCCATAGTAAAAGCTTAAATATCTTTCATTTTAGATTTTGCTAAAGTAGTAAATTAAATATTCAGTGAATATCCTGATGATCCCGTAAATCGGCATATAATTCTCAATTTGAGAAACTTTTATCATAATGATTATCTTTACAGTAAAAATGGCAACCGAAACAGAACGTAAGTTTCTTGTAAAAGGTGAATTCAGACATCTGGCAGTTGAGAAAAGGGAAATAACGCAGTTTTATCTAATCAGGGATCCTGAAAAGACCATCCGCATCAGAATAGCTGATGAGAGTGCATGGCTTACAATCAAAGGCCGTCCGCTGGCTGGTAAAATATCCAGAAATGAGTGGGAATTCAGGATTCCGGTTAAGGATGCTTCCGAAATGTCGGAATTATGTCTGCCGGGTAAGATTGTGAAAACCAGATACCTGATTCCCTCCGGAAAACATATTTTCGAAGTTGATGTATTCCACGACAGGAATGAAGGATTGGTAATTGCTGAAATAGAACTATCAGAGGAGGATGAGAAGTTTGATGTTCCGGATTGGATCGGTGAAGAGGTTACAGGTAATCCGGGTTACTATAATTCAAACCTAATCTGATTGTCAGTTCAGATCATTGATTATCCGCTCCAGTACTGAAGTGAATGTATACCCCGCCTGTCTTGTGGCAGCTACGAATCCTCCGTCGGGAGAAATGCAGGGATTGGCATTTATCTCTATTACGAAGATATTGCCCTGGCTGTCGGCTCTTACATCAACTCTTGCATATCCTTTAAGGCCAAACAGATGCCAGCATGCTCTGGCTGTTTCCATAAGCCTGTTTATAAACTCCGGGGGAAGAGCGGAGCCCGGAAATTCTCTTACAGTATTATCAAATTCAAAGGTGTCACTTTCCCATTTAGCCTTGAAATCGACAATTTTAGGCCGTGATTCACCATAATCCCTGAAGACTATTTCTGCAGGAGGCAGCACTTCCGGTCCGTCTTTGCCGGCAAGGACACTCATATTGTACTCCCTGCCATCGATAAAATCCTCAATAAACCAGTGTGCATCATCCTTTCCTTTAAGCTTTTCCTCAAAACCAGGCACACAGTCAAATACTGAGTCTGCCGTGATCCCCAGTGACCCGTCTTCCCAGATAGGTTTTACAATATAACGCGATCCGGGCTTGAGGAGTTTCATCTCAGAAGGCTTATATGCTGCAGGGTTGTTTATACCTGCATCCTTCATCATCCTGCTGGCAATAGTTTTGCTTGTTGTGAAAAATATCGATTCAAGGGAATTTCCGGAATAGGGAATGGCATACATATTCAGCAGCGCAGGAATAAAGTAATTGAGTTCTCCTTTATTCTTAATTGATTCAACAAGATTAAAGACAAAATCGGGTTTTTCAGCTGCCAGATCCGCAATTTCCTGCATAAAATTCTCGGTAATGCCTTTTCTGTAGACATTTATTCCCATTTCAACCATATTCTGCTCGATATGGCCTACCTGATCAAGGACATCAAGTTCATCTTCCAGTGCTCCCGGGAGTGGTTCATTGAAAATAATGCAACATTTTTTCATGCCTGTTTCACACCATTAATCCTTTTCGTTGCTGCATTCATGATCATTTCCATAAGATCTTGGTATTCAATTCCATACATTCTGGCTAATATTGGAAGGTCAGAGTGGACAGGATTAAGCCCTGCCAGAGGATTGGCTTCAATAAAGCAGATTCTTCCGTTGCGGTCAGCTTTGAGATCAACTCTTCCTGCATCAACAGCATCAAGCGCTCTCCATGCACCTACGGCAACAGCCTTGCACTCCTCTGCCAAATCTTTATCAAGAGGAGCATATGTGCAATAATTCTGATAATTCTCCTTTACTTCAACTGAATAAGGCAGGTTATCAGCGCACATCACCTCCATACCACCTATTGCCTTCGCTTCATCTGCGGTACCGACAACGCCTACAGTGAATTCCCTTCCTGGCAGATATTCTTCAACAAGGGCCGGCTGCCGGAACTCCTTCAGTATCCATTCAACCATCTCTTTCAGCTCTGAACTGTTCTTTACAAGGCTCTTTGCTGTAATACCTTTCCCGGTACCTTCCGAGACCGGCTTCACGAAGAGAGGATAGTTCAGATCAATTTTTTCAAGCTCAGGAAGTGTACTTATAAGTACTCCAGGACTGACTGGAACTCCTGCAGCAGAAACAATAACCTTTGCCAGGTGCTTATTAAGCGAAAGCCCCATAATTACAGGTCCGCTGAAAACATAGGGGATTTTGTACTGGTCAAGGATTGCAGGGACAACTGATTCACGTCCATCACCATACAGACCCTCAGCAATGTTAAACACAAGATCCCATCTCTGTCCGGCAGCCAGAGCCTCAATCAGCTGAAAAGTGTTTCCTATTGGCTCAGTGTCGTGTCCCATTTTCTTCAGAGCATCAGCCAGTGCATCAATAGTTTCCTGCTTGTCAAATTCTGCTGTTTCATCCATAGAATAACCACGGTCAGTATACCACGACCGAAGATCAAACGTCAATCCAACTTTCATCAGTTTATGTTATTTTTCAGGATATTCGCACAACACACCCTTATAGTTTCTCATCACAATTTTCTCATCATTATGCTCAACAACATAATCGGGAAGAAGAGGAATTTTTCCGCCACCGCCGGGAGCATCCACAACAAAAGTGGGAACAGCATATCCGCTGGTGAAGCCCCTGAGACCTTTGATAATCTCAAGACCTTTCCTTACAGTCGTCCTGAAATGACCTGAACCTGGAATTAAATCACACTGATAGAGATAATATGGCCTTACACGTATCTTAAGCAACTTGTGCATAAGTTCCTTCATAACAGGCACATTATCATTAATTCCTTTCAGAAGGACGGTCTGGCTGCCAAGAGGAAAGCCACCATCAGCCAGTTTTATGCAGGCTTTGGCACATTCATCCGTTATTTCAGCAGGATGAGAGAAGTGAAGGCTAATAAATAGCGGATGATATTTCCTTAATATGCTTATCAGGTTATCAGTAATTCTCTGAGGAAGCACAACCGGAATTCTTGTTCCGATCCGGATCATTTCCACATGAGGTATACTCCTGATGTTTGAAAGTATATAGTCCAGCGTCTCATCTGTCAGTGTAAGAGGATCTCCTCCGCTTATTAACACATCCCGCACTTCCTTATGGGCTGCAATATAATTGAATGCTTTTTCAAAATCCTGTCGGCCAAGCTTGTCAAGCCTGCCAACTGAATGAGAGCGTGTACAATAGCGACAATAATTAGAACAGACCTGGGTTACAGTGAATAACACTCTGTCGGGATATCTGTGAACAATACCCTTGACCGGCGAAAAAGACTTTTCATGAAGAGGATCAGACTGCTCCGTTGTATGTTGCAGCAACTCTTCAACCACCGGAATAACATTACGTCTCAGAGGGTCAGAATATTTGCTCTTGTAAATGAGTGAGGCAAAGTAAGGGGTGATCCGTAGCGGGAGCCGGCCTTTTAGATTATTAATAGCCATTATCTCCTTGTCGGACAATTTCATGATCTTCTTTAGGTCTTCGATACTTGTAAAAGCATTTCGAAGCTGCCATTTCCAATCATTCCAGGATTCTATAGTCGTTAGGGGGAAGTAGCGGTGCATGAACTCCGAACTTCGGTTGCTAACTAACTGGTTTGGGATTTCGTTTTGCGAAAAATCGTGGTTTTCGCGCCAGGCTCTTCATCAGAAGAGCAACCCACGAGGCGACTCTCTCCATTGAGAGTCGTAGCCTCATTATTGTTAGCATTCATAGCAGATGATGAGAATTTTCACCTTTTCGATTTAATTGATTTTTTAAATTAATACTTGGTTCTAAAAATAAATATTTTGACGAAAATAAATAATCTACAAATATGTTATATCATTCGACCATCAATAATATTAACACAATTACCATTTTATTAACAATCATTTTATTCAAACATGACAGATGCTGCTCTATTGTATTGATATTATGCATTATAGCTAGTTACTAAAATTAAAAAAAACTATGCTGTCAATTGGTATTATTTTGACATTTTTGTTTCGAACAAGATCAATTGTTGGTTTTCTCAAATATTATGCCAGAATATATTGACAGTTCAAATTGCACCTAATTAACAATTTTCAGATATTTTTGCATTCTGCTTTTAAAAGCAAAAACATTCAACAAAATTTAGATTCTCTTTGTTCAATTACTGAAAATGGCCGCAGGAAAAAAAAATATTAAATCACTCTTCAGCGATATAGTTGAAGCTGTTTCAGGAAGTGAACAGGATTTCACTGAAGGCAAGCTTAGCAGGGCAATATTATTGCTGTCAATTCCTGCAGTACTGGAGATGGTCATGGAATCTGTTTTTGTGATAGCTGATATCTTTTTTGTATCAAGGCTGGGAGCTGATGCTGTCGCTACTGTGGGAATCACCGAATCAATGGTTACAATAATCTACGCCATTGCAATAGGACTTGGCACTGCAACAACTTCAATGGTATCGAGACGTATAGGGGAGAAAAACAATGATGAAGCATCCAGAACCGCCTTTCAGGCCATTCTGACCGGATTATTTGTTTCATTGATAATTGGAGTGCCAGGAGCATTATATTCTGAAAAGCTTCTTACCGTTATGGGAGCATCCGAGACTATTACCGCACATATGTCAGGTTATACAAGGATAATGCTTGGCGGAAATTTTGTTATAATGATGCTGTTCATTATCAATGCAATATTCAGAAGTGCCGGCGATGCTGCAATAGCCATGAAAGTGCTGTGGATCGGCAATATCATAAATATAGTCCTTGATCCATGTCTTATATTCGGTCTTGGACCATTTCCCAGAATGGGAGTGACAGGAGCTGCGGTTGCCACCAATATAGGCAGGGGAACAGCTGTAATGGTGCAGTTTTATATTCTTTTCTATGGCCGGAAAAGGATAAGACTTTCAATGAAGCAGCTGGCAGTTGACTTCAGGATCATGATGAAACTGCTAAAATTATCCTTTGGAAGCATTGGACAAAACCTTATCAGCACCTCAAGCTGGATAGCACTTGTACGGATTATCTCAATCTTTGGGAGTGAAGTAGTGGCAGGCTATACAATTGCCATCAGAATAATAGGTTTCACTCTCCTTCCGTCATGGGGAATAAGCAATGCAGCATCCACACTCGTAGGGCAAAACCTTGGAGCAAAAAAACCAGACAGAGCTGAAAAAGCTGTATGGGTGACCGGATGGATAAATATGATTCTCCTTGGTAGTATCGGGATCATATTCGTTATTTTTCCAGAGTTCTTTATACGGATGTTCATTTCAAATGAAAACGTTGTACAATCAGGTATTCTTTGCCTGAGAATCGTAAGCATTGGTTTTATCTCCTACGGAATGGGAATGGTGCTTGTCAATTCCTTCAATGGGGCAGGGGATACTTCCACACCACTGAAAATAAATATTTTTGCATTCTGGATGGTAGAAATACCCCTTGCATATATTCTTGCAATTAAAGCAGGACTGAATGAGGAAGGTGTCTTTATAGCCATAGTAATTGCCGAATCATTGATGACTTTAATAGCCTGGCTGGTGTTCAGAAGAGGAAAATGGAAACTTAAGGAGGTTTAAAGGCTAACTATGGAATCATTACTTTCTCCACAGCAAGAAGCTCACCCCTTGACAAGACAATAATATAAAGGCCGGAAGCAATGTGGGCTATATTGAAACTGACTGTATCCGAAACAATTAATTTTCTTTCTATATGATTTCCCTGCAGATTATAAAAATCCGCAAAACAAGAAACAAAGTCCTCTTTAAATATGATTACAATTTCATCAGATCTGACGATCACTGAATAAGGCTTCTGGCTGTTAATGCTAACGGAAATATCAAGAGTGCTGTAAACACCGGATCCATCATTAGCAGTTGCCTGAACAGTTACTGTGCCGTTTTCAAGCGCTGTGACAAGTCCGTCGGCGCTTATCGAAGCAGCTCCTGTTACACTGGCAACCGACCATGAAACAGTTTTGTTGGTTGCATTTGCAGGAAGCACCCCGGCACTTACCTGAAGAGGATTATTATCAGCAGTAATTGTTGTTGCACCTCCCTCTCCTTCAAGATTGATTTCAGTCACAGGTATGAATTGTCCTGAAATTGTGATAACTAATGTTCCGTAAATCCCTGAACCATCAGTAGCGGAAGCTTTTGCTGTTACTGTACCGTTTGAAATTGCAGAAACCAACCCATAAGGATCAATAGCAGCTTCACCGGTATTATTCTCAATTGACCAGGTTACATTTTTTTCAGATGCATTCGACGGAAGTATTGTGGCAATAAGTTGAAGAGTCTCGTTGTGCTCAAAAATAGCGGAAGAACCTCCGGTCCCTCTGACAGAAATGCTTGAAACAGGCACAATCTGATTTGACAGGGTAATTACCAGACTTCCGGACACTCCTGATCCATCATTAGCTGTCGCCCTTGCAGTTACAGTACCATTTGCTATAGCGGTAACCAGCCCGGATGAGTTAATGCTTGCCTCGCCGGTACCACTAGTTACTGACCATGATACTGTTTTTGTTGTTGCATTGGCAGGCAATACTGCCGCATTAAGCTGTAAAGTTCCATTGTCAGAAGAAATAGTTGATGAGCCTCCGGCTCCTGTTACCGCAATGCTTGATACAGGTACCATCTGACTGGCAATTGTAATTACAAGTGTACCATAAACTCCTGACCCATCAGCCGCAGTTGCCCTGGCAGTAACTGTTCCATCAGATATGGCTGTAACAACACCTGACGAGCTGATTGATGCCTGGCCAGAGCCGTTGACAAGCGACCAGGTAACAGATTTATTGCTGGCATTTGCAGGAGATACTGCAGCACTTAGCTGTAGTGTTCCGTTGTTGACTGCTATGATTGTTGCTCCACCTGCTCCCGTAACTATAATCCCTGTTACGGGTACTACCTGATTACTGAGTGTCAGAACCAGAATTCCATAAATTTCAGATCCGTCATTTGCAGTTGCCCACGCTGTAACTGTTCCATTGCTCTGCGCAGTAACCCGGCCGGATGAGCTGATAGTAGCTTGGCCTGTGCCGTTTACAATCGACCATGTCACGCTTTTGTTGGTAGCATAAGCCGGCAATACGGAGGCAATGAGCTGCAACGTCCCGTTATCTGTGGTAATTGTTGTGGCTCCGCCAGTACCGGTTACTGTAATACCTGTAACGAGTGTAATCTGGTTGGTTATGTTAATAACGAGTGATCCGGAAATCCCCGATCCGTCCAATGCAGTTGCTATTGCCGTGACGCTGCCATTAGCAACTGCCGAAACAAGCCCTGAAGAATTTATTGTCGCCTGTCCTGTGCCATTTGTCAGACTCCATGAAACGTTCTTATTTGTGGCATTAGCCGGCAGCACATTAGCGGTGAGCTGCAAAATCCCGTTATCAGTGGAAATGGTAGTTGCTCCTCCTGCTCCGGTGACAGTGATGCCTGTAACATGTATGCTCTGATTTGTTATAGTAATAACAAGCGAACCGGAGACGCCCGATCCGTCGTTTGCAGTGGCAATTGCGGTCACAGTTCCATTGGCAACCGCCGTGACCCGTCCTGATGAATTAATTGTTGCCTGCCCTGTGCCATTATTTATACTCCAGGTGATGCTCTTATTTGTGGCGTTAACCGGAAGAATTGCTGCACTCAACTGCAATGTTCCATTAGTTGTCGTTATAGTTGCAGATCCTCCTTCTCCGGTAACAGATATTGATGTTATGCTTACTGCCTGGTTGGAGATAGTGATGATCAGTGTGCCAAAAACACCGGAGCCATCATTTGCAATTGCCCTGGCTGTAACAGTCCCATTTTCAAAAGCTGTAACCAGACCTGTCGAATTGATTGTTGCCTGTCCTGTTCCATTGATAATCGACCATGTTACAGTTTTGTTTGTGGCATCTGAAGGCAATACTGCCGCGCTTAACTGAAGTGTTCCGTTATCAGTAGTGATCGTGCTGGATCCACCGGCTCCTGTCAGTGTGATTGAAGTTACATTTACTGATTGCGTGGAATATACGTGTGCACCAACCTGCCAGGTTCCGTTCTGATCGGCAGTTGCAGGAGCTGATCCTGCAACCCATGCAGCGGTTGTTGATAATCCGGTTTGCCATTCTGCACCCAGGTCTGATCCGAAATCTAATCTGCCGGCCGGTACTAAATCTACTGTATTTATAAAATTCGGATTAATTACTCTTGAGTGTGTGTCGTACCCCAATGCCTGCCATTCAGCAAAAGTTTTCCGTGAACCCAGGTAGTTAAATACCGGTGTGCCTGATTCACAATAAAAAACATTATAATCAGATTCAAACCCTGTTAAACAGGCAGCCTCGTAAATATATATATTATAGATTTGATTTTTCGTATAAAATATATTATTGAAAACTTTGATTCCCTGGGAAGGTGCATTCAAACCGCCATCAGTATTAGTATATACATCAACAAGACCTCTCCAGGTCTCCGAGGATGTCCTTCTGCTATAGAAAGTATTGTTATATACTTTAATATTATTCATTCCCTTTGCGGCAAAACCTACCATCGGATCTATCACAATATTATAGGCAACTCCCCCGGTGGTATTTGTCATGCCATTTGATTTGCGCAATAAACCAAGCGGAACTCTATAAAGATAATTATACTTTAAAATAGCATTTATATTATAACCGGTAAAAACTCCATGGGTAACACTCGTCATGTCTGTACCATTCCATACGAATTTATTCCCTGTTATAACCTCCCCGTCAAGGTGATTATTGGTAACTGCAGGATCTTCATCCCCTGCCTGCAACATATACCCGCTGGGATTTATTGAAGTAACAGAGTTATTCCTGTAGATAAGCGCAGTGGGTTGATCCCGTGGTATATTTACTCCCTGCCATAATCCGGGAAATGTATTATTAATATTAGTTCCTTCTATTACCAGAGGTATCTGTGCATATAAAAAGGAAGAAAATATTGCAAAATATAGTATAGATAATATTTTTTTCAATAGCGGATTTATTATTTATTACAACTGATATTCATATATTTATATATGTATTACTACCTAAAATATTCATAAAATATTCAAAACAAATATTTATGGATATCAGAAATAAGTTCAATTTCATAAGTTAATGCAAAATTAAATATTTATAGAATACTTAATTTTTTATTTGACAAACAATAGGAATAATTCCATAAAGAATTATAAGCATGAATTGTATCTGCCAGAATGAGAATGATTTATCTTGTATTAACCTTGCTCTGTAAAAAAATATAAAACAGGGATGGATTCAGTCATTCGGGGATTGTTCGGACTGATTCCTCAATTTTTTAATAAAACCATGCTTCTTCTTATTCTCCAGTCTTTTTACCCTGGATGCAAGAGTTGGTCGTGTTGATCTGCGCCTGGCAGGTATTGTGAGAGCTTTTGAAACAATTATATAAAATTTCTCGATAACAATAGTTTTATTCATCATTTGTGTACGCTCAGACTGTGCTGATAAAATAAGCTCGTCATCCTTATTGATCTTATTTTTAAGCTTCTGGCAGATAAGCTCCTTTTCATCATCTGAAAGCAGGAGCGAATCTGTGACACTGAATCTTAATTCAACCTTTGTATTCACCTTGTTTATATTCTGTCCTCCAGGACCACTGCTCCTTGATGTTGAAAAGACAAATTCATTTTCAAAATTCCGTATTTTAAGCTCTTCTGGTATCATCTGGCGTAACTTTGTATTTACATAAAAAAGAGTGCAACCCCACCAACACTGACAAGGGCACCTGTCATTTCGGCAAGAGTGACCTTCTCTTTATAAAGAACCACAGCCGGCACTATTATGAACACCGGCACAAGAGCCATAATAGTTGAGGCGACGCCTGCTTCAGTGTACTTTACTGCAATCAGGGAAAAAGAGACGCCAAGGAAGGGCCCAAAGAAAGCGCCCAGAGTGGTAAATGCCATTCCTTCCCTGTTTCTGAGTGCCCTGGAAACATTTCCCCAACGGAAAAGTATTGTCACCAGTGCCGTGTAGCCGGCTATCCCTGCAATAATCCTGATCTGTGTGGCTGCAAAAGGATCATAATCCCTTAGACCAAGCTTGCTTAATACAAGCCCAAGAGCTTGTCCGATTGCTCCTCCGATAGCATATAATATGCCTTTTGGCGATAGCTTCAGAGATAACTTTTCACCTTTGGCTTTCCTGCCGAATATTGCCATTGAAATACCGGTAAAGGTGAGTAACATTCCAAGAGCATGAAAAAGAGTAAGTTTTTCTCCAATGATGAAAAAGCCGAAAAATGCCGTGATGGGAGGGACAAGGGTCATTATGAGCATCGAGAATCTCGAACCTATTATTGTATATGATTTGAACAGGAAAAGATCCCCGAAAACAAAACCCACAAGGCCAGAAAGTGCAAGCCAGATCCAGTTGTCAATAGCTGCATCGGTGGGCAGAATCAATCCCCTTCTGATATATGAGTAAATACTTAAGAATATAAGGCCTATGACAAGTCTTAGAATATTAACGGCAATAGTCCCTATTTTACGGCCGGCCGTCTCAAATGACAATGAGGTTATTGTCCAGAAGAATGCTGTCAGCAAAGCCGCGAATTCACCGGCATGATTATTTATAATATTCATTATCAGACGACTAGAAAAAGGCGCAAAACCTGAATTTTGGCTTTGCGCCCTTTTTGATAAACTTTGCGAACTTCGCGGTTTAAAATCCTGAGTTTTTCTTTATTTTATTCTTCCGAATATTCAAATGTATAATTACCTGAACCAGAATCAATATATAATTTTCCATTCCCGGCCTTTACTGAAGAGAAAGCTTTATTATCAGCAAGGCTTTTACCTGAGACAGTCACTTTTGAAGCTGTTTCAACAGGCAGTACAATTGTTCCGGTTGAATTGGCAGGGATTGTAACATTTACAATGACCTTATTATCCTTTCTCTCCCAGCCCGAAGCTACCTTTCCGTAGGAACTTTCAAATGAAGCCTTTGAATATGACAGTTTTTCTGTTGGATGGGGCTGAAGCACCAGGTGCTTGTAGCCAGGATCTTTGGTTTCAATACCAGCAGAAACCCTGTACATCCAGTCACCTATAGCACCGTAAGCGTAGTGATTGAATGAATTCATTCCCGGATCCTGAAAAGTACTGTCGGTTTTCTGACCGTCCCATCTTTCCCAGATAGTGGTTGCGCCCATTTTGACTGGATAGATCCACGAAGGATATGTCTCCTGGAGAAGGAGATCGTATGCCACATCTGTATATCCGCAGGCCGACAACACATGGCAGAGGTATACTGTTCCAAGAAAGCCTGTGGAGAGATGGTTTTCTCTCTCTCTTATATCCTCTACAAGGAAGCCTGCTGATTTTGCACGCAGATTATCGGGAAGGAGATTAAACATCAGTGCGAGAACATATGATGTCTGTGAGTTGGTTCCTACCCTTCCTGCTTTTGTGACATATTCGTTTATGAATACTTCCTTTATCTTATTGTATATGGCGCCATATACCTGTTCATCTTCGGTATGTCCCAGTTCCTTTGCAGCAGCAACAAGTATGCTTGTAGAATATGCATAGAAGGCTGTGGCGATGAAGTCGTGTTCTGTTTGGCCGTCAGGTTCAGGATGATTATTTACCGGAGGATGATAGAAAAGCCAGTCTCCATACTTGCTGCCACCCTTCCAAATATAATCGTTACCTGCCTGTTTCTTTATATAATCAACCCATGCCTTCATGCTGGGATATTGTGTTCTCAGCAGTCGCTTATCTCCATACACCAGGTACATTGTCCAGGGAGTGATTACAGCCACGTCGCCCCAGCCTGCTGAAGGTTTGATGGAAACACTTCCCATTGGATTAAGAACATCAGGTATCACATCAGGAACTTCACCTCCTGTTCTCTGATCCGCTGCGACATCTTTCAGCCATTTGGTGAAGAAAGCCGAAACATCCATATTATATGCTGCTGTCCTGCAGAATGCCTGTGCATCACCTGTCCAACCCAGGCGCTCATCGCGCTGAGGACAATCTGTCGGAACATCAACGAAATTGCTCTTCTGTCCCCACTGTATATTGTGCTGCAACTGGTTCAGGAGCGGATTTGAGCACTCAAAGCTTCCTGTTACAGCCATGTCTGAGTGCACAACTATTCCTGTAAGATTTTCACTGGTGAGTTCACCAGGAAATCCTGTTACTTCAACATATCTGAACCCCATGAAAGTAAAACGTGGCTCATATATCTCTTCACCTGTACCTGCAAGGGTATAATTAAGTTCACATTTGGCGGAGCGCAGGTTGGTAGTATAGAACTCGCCGAATTTATCCATTACTTCAGCATGCCTGAGTGTGACATGTGTTCCTTTCGGACCGGTAACTTTAAGTCTCAGCCAGCCAACCATATTCTGTCCCATATCGACCACCAGTTGTCCTTTTGGAGTTCTGAAAATCTTAACCGGCTTTATCTCCTGAATTTTCCTGACAGGAGCTCCTTCTGAGGCGATCAGGTTATTGTTATCATAGTTGGCCGTATTTACGCTGATCCAGTTTTTGTCATTATAACCGGAAAGATCCCAGCCTGTAAGTTTTTTTGTGGCATCATATGTTTCACCATTATAAATATCATTCATTCGGATAGCACCATCATTAGATGATTTCCATGTTTCGTCAGTTGAGACCATCATTTCAGATCCGTCACTGAAAACTATCCCGAGCTGCATAAGAAGACCGAGCTTCTTTCCATAGTTTGCCCATCCTCTTGGCAAAGTTCCTCTGTACCAGCCGTCTCCAAGAACAGCTCCAATGGCATTATTACCCGTCAGAAGCTGAGTTGTCACATCATAGACCTGGTACTGGAGTCTTTTTGAATATGAAGTCCAGCCAGGTGTAAACACCTGATCTCCAACCTTTTTACCATTAAGATGGAGTTCATAGTAGCCATGGGATGTAACATAAACTCTTGCTCTTGCAATCTTTTTATCAACCTTGAATTCTTTCCTGAAATGAGGTGAGGGAGAGTAACGAAGTGTATCACCAGGCATTTCTATCCATTTGGCTTTCCATTCAGATTGCGACAACAATCCCATCTCCCAGAAAGCGGTTTCACTCCACTTAGATGATTTACCCTTATTGTCCCATACCATTACCTGCCAGAAATATCTCGTGCCAGATTCAAGTGCGGAACCTTTATAATCCTGAAGGACTGACTCGCCTGATTCTATTTTCCCTGATTGCCATACAATATCGGAAGCTGCAAATTTCTGGCTTTTGGCAACTCTGATAGAGTAGGCAGTCTGCAGAAGATTCATACCTGTTCCGGATATTTTCCAGGAGAACCTGGGCTGGGTAATATCAATGCCTACAGGATTTTTTTATGTTCGACTGTAAGATCCCTGACAGCAAGATCCTGTGCGAAGAGTGCTCCGGAGAGACAGAGAAAAGCAATTATTAGTCTGAGCGATTTCATAGTTTGAATGGTTTAGAAATATTTATCAAGATTAGGAAAAATGTCTGAATAAAAAAATGGTGAAAATTGAATTTCATTCATGAAAGTTCTTAAATTGCGATTCAGTCTAATTTAAAAAATATGAATCCACTTGCAGGTATCTTGTTAATAGCCCTTGGGAGCATTGGTGCAGCCAGCTTTTATGTGCCATTTAAAAAAGTCAAATCATGGGCATGGGAATCATACTGGCTTAGCCAGGGTGTAGCTGCATGGCTGATAGCTCCAATCCTGTTCGCCTGGATTTTTGTTCCAAAAGGTGAATTGTTTCCGATTATAAGGGAGGCTCCAATGTCGGCAAAGCTGATGGCAATGTTTTTTGGAGCACTATGGGGTTTTGGCGGTCTGACATTCGGGTTGAGCATAAGATTTCTGGGAGTTGCACTGGGGCAAAGTATCGCTCTGGGACTTTGTGCTGCATTTGGCACCCTTTTACCGCCTATAATAAACGGTGAAAATCTCTTTTCCACAACTTCAGGTATTCTTACCGTTGTGGGAGTCTCAATAGCTGTGGCAGGGATTGCAGTAATAGGATATGCAGGTGCTCTGAAAAGCAGTGAGATGACCGAAGAGGAGAAAAAAGCTGCAGTAAAAGAATTTGCACTGAAAAAAGGAATACTTATCGCAATATTTGCAGGTATCATGAGTGCATGCTTTAATTTTGGATTTGAAGCTGCAAAACCACTGGAAGGTATCGCTCGCGAACATGGTACAAATGAATTATTCCAGAAAAATCCATCACTGATATTTATTCTCCTGGGAGGATTTGTTACAAACCTGTTCTATTGCGGCTATCTCAATATTAAGAATAAAACTTACAGGGATTACTACACTGTTTCCGGCAGCATTCTTCTGAACAACCTGTTTTTTACATTCCTTGCGGGTGTTTTATGGTTCCTTCAGTTTCACTTTTTCGGGATGGGCTCGAGTAAGCTGCCTGCAAGCATGGCTGTTTTCGGATGGAGCATCCTAATGGCCCTCAACATAGCCATTAGCAATATCTGGGGTATTTTCCTGAATGAATGGAAAGGTGTTAAGAAGAAGACAATCATTGTTCTGATACTTGGCATTATGATACTTATTCTGTCTACATTTGTTGTTAAACTAGGCTAAATAATATGGAAACAAAGAAATTCGGCTTTAAAATGAAGTTATATCCTGGATTCAAAGAGGAATACAGGAAGCGTCATAGTGAAATCTGGCCTGAACTGGTTAGACTTCTTAAAAATGAAGGGATCTGCAATTATTCGATATTTCTTGACGAGGAGACAAATACTCTGTTTGCTTACCAGGAACAGTCAGGCTCAAGTTCATCACAGGATCTGGGACAAACAGAAATTGTTAAAAAATGGTGGAAATATATGGCCGACATAATGGAGAGCAATCCTGATAATTCACCAGTTACAGTTCCTCTGGAGCAGGTATTCTATATGAAGTAGTGATGTGCATTAACCATTTGCCATTATGCAGGTTGAGCAAAGGGGAGAGGTTGATTTGGTGGCAAATAGAAATCAGAAACTGAATTTTAGTGTAATATAAATCAATGTTTGATATGAAGAAAGAAAATATTAAAGAGTCGTATAAGCTTGCAAAGGAACAGTATGCAGCTCTTGGAGTAGATACCGACGAGGTTATTGCCGGAATGGAAAAGATAAATATCAGCCTGCATTGCTGGCAGACAGACGATGTTGGCGGTTTTGAAAAACCGGGAGCCGAGCTTGGTGGTGGCGGAATTCAGGTCACAGGTAATTTTCCAGGAAAGGCAAAAACTATTGAACAGATGAGAGCTGATCTGGATAAGGTGATGTCTCTTCTGCCAGGAAAACAGCGTCTGAACCTCCATGCCATTTATGGCGAGTTTGATGGCAAGCTCGTTGACCGTGACCAGATTGAGGCAAAGCATTTCCAGGGCTGGATCGATTGGGCAAAAAAGAGAGGCATCGGACTCGACTTTAACTGTACATGTTTTTCACATCCCAATGCAGATGACGGCTTTACCCTTTCAAGCAAAAATGAAAAGATAAGGAAGTTCTGGGTGGAACACACAAAACGTTGCAGGGCAATCGGTGCTGAAATGGGTAAACAGCTCGGAACACCAACTGTGCACAATATATGGATCCCCGATGGTTCAAAAGATACTCCTGTTGACAGGAATGCACTCAGGAAACAACTTAAAAAATCCCTCGACGAGATCTTCGCCGTGAAATATCCGAAAAAACACCTTAAAGATTCTGTTGAGAGCAAGCTTTTTGGAATAGGCTCAGAATCAATGGTTGTTGGTTCACATGATTTCTACCTTGGATATGCCCTTCAGAACAATATTATGATCACTCTTGACAATGGTCATTTTCATCCCACTGAGCAGGTAGGTGATAAAATCTCCTCCATTCTTCACTTTGTTGACGAGATACTGCTTCATCTGACCCGTGGTGTGCGCTGGGACAGCGACCATGTTGTCACATTTAACGAGGAATTGCTGCTTATCGTCCAGGAGATTGTAAGGTGCAATGCACTCAACAGGGTAAACGTGGGACTCGATTTCTTTGATGCCAGCCTGAACAGGATAGGAGCCTATGTTATTGGTACACGCTCTGCACAAATGGCATTTATGTATGCTCTGCTGGAACCCCATAAAAAGTTAGTGAAATACGAAGATCAGGGTAAAAATTTCGAAAGGCTTGCCCTGCTTGAACTGCTGAAATCCAAACCTTTCGGAGCTGTCTGGGATTATTATTGTCTCAAAAGCAAGGTGCCGGTAGGAGAGGATTATATTGATGAGATCCTTAAGTACGAAAAAGATGTTCTTCTAAAGAGATAGAACTATATTTACCACGGCTGTTGAAAAAGGGAAAGGTTCAGCCTGGCTTTCTCTGTGTCTCTCTGTGTTCCCGATTTCTATCGGGACTCTGTGCTCTCTGTGTAACAAATATTTAAGAACTTACACAGAGGGCACAGAGGGTGCACAGAGTATCACAGAGGCCTTTTCAACAGCCTCATTCCAAAGAACTAGATTTTACTGAAATGAAAGAACCGGTTATCGCAATTTTTGATATTGGAAAGACAAATAAAAAGCTGCTGCTGTTCAATACAGACCTCAGGGTTATTTCTGAAACTGAACAGAAATTCACCGAAATCAAAGATGATGACGGATTCGAATGCGATGATATTGATCTCATCGAAAGCTGGATCAAGGAATCAATCTCAAAACTTGTAAATTCAGATAAATATGACCTTCAGTCTGTCAATTTCACCACATACGGTGCGACAGTTGTCTATCTTGATGAAAATGGGAAAAGGCTTACCCCTGTTTACAACTACCTTAAACCCATGGAGGAGCGGATTTCCGAGAACCTTTATAAAAAGTACGGCGGACGAGATGAGTTTTGCAGACGAACAGCTTCTCCTGCTCTTGGTATGCTCAATTCCGGACTTCAGCCTCTCTGGCTTAAAGCTGAAAAACCTGAGATTTTTGGAAAAATAAAGCACATACTTCATTTTCCGCAATACTTATCTTATACACTAACCGGCAGAATTTATTCAGAACATACCTCTATTGGCTGTCATACTGCGCTATGGGATTTTGATAACATGAAGTATCATCCATGGATTCAGGCCTATGGCCTTGAAATGCCGGAGCCGGTCCCTGTTGATGTTTTTAACGAGGTGGAGATCGAAGGCAAAAAGATCAGGGTAGGGATCGGCATACACGACAGTTCAGCATCCCTTGCCCCATATTTCGCCAGCAATAATGGAAAATTTCTTCTTTTGTCCACAGGGACATGGTGCATCAATATGAATCCTTTCAATACCGAACTATTAACTTCTGAACAGCTCGATAGTGACTGTCTTTGCTATCTGAGTGTAACCAGGCAGCCGGTTAAATCATCCAGATTCTGGCTGGGACACCTTCATGAAACGGCAGCTAAACGTATCTCTGATCATTTCGGAAAACCAGAAGATTATTTTAAAAAGATACGGCCCGACAAGCAGCTGGTAGCTTCTATGAGGACAAAGTATAGTGGTACAAAGGTATTCTTCAAACCATTTTCTTTCCTGAGGGATCTTAATGATCAGATCGATATGTATGAGTTTGCATCATATGAGGCGGCTTATCATCAGATTATGATTGAGCTATGCACATATACTGTTGAATCAATTAATCTTATTCTTCCTGAAAATGATGAGACTTCAAATATCTACATCACCGGTGGATTTTCATGGAATAAAATATTTGTCCAGCTTATAAGGGACGCATTTCCTGACAAGAAGGTCTGGACTTCCGAAATAGGTAATGCTTCCGCACTGGGTGCTGCACTTGTGATTTCAGGTTTCACGCCCGAGCCAAATCTGGGTTTGGCCGAGTGCGTATAATTAAATGCGGATCTGTCGGTCACGCATAGCTATCTTATTATAATAACCTTAGAGTTATAATGCTGCTTATCACCCAGCAATCTGATTATATATACACCACCCGGTAATAAAGAGTGGTTGAATGCTGTACCACCCCAGTCGAGATAATATACTCCCTCTTCAATGGACTGATCAGCAAGGATATTGACAAGCTTACCTTGCAGATTGTATATTTCAATCCGGTATTTGCCTGGCACTGAAACTTCAATTTTGATTGAAGTATAATCGCTGAATGGGTTTGGATAACAGATCAGCCTGCATCCTGATGTTGGCAGATTATCAGTGGTGTCAGTTGTTGTTGTATTAATATTAAGGACTCCGGGAGTGCCGCCGTTAGCGCTTGATTTCCAGTTGCTGCCTACATTATTATCCAGGTTAGGATCTACCAGTTCAATAGAGGCGCCCGTTCCGTTTGCATCAGTTGGCCATGGTGCAGAGGTAGAAAAGCTGACAAAATCTACCAGGTTACCATCAGGGTCATACAGGTTAATATTATCTCCTGCACTGCTGAGTCCAAAATTCATATCCCCGGTAGAGTTCAGTACATTCGGCCAGAACTGACGAAATGCTGCCAGTTCACGACAAACAACAATATATGTTCCAGGTGCAAGAATAAAATCAATCGGAAAGACGAAACCGGTTTCAGGTCCCGCATCACTGATTATCCAGTCTTTCAGATTCAGTGAGGAATTCCCTGCATTATAAAGTTCAATCCAGTCTTTGGTGTCTTTTTCAGGAGAGGAGTTGTAATTGATCTCATTAATAACAATCTTATTATCAAGGACACCTGCAGATTCAAAAACAGCTGTTATAGTTGCGCCTGCAGCCATGTTATAATCCAGTACTACAGAATCTGAATTTAAGGTTCCAACCTGCCATTTTACAAATTTATAGCCTGGAGAAGGTATTGCGGTAAGCTTAATTGGGAGGTCTTTGAAATAGATACCGGAAAATGGAAAGCTGTAAGGGATTATTGAGTTAATTTTAACTCTCCCGGTACCTGGCGAGCTTATCTCGACCCTGATGTCAAGAAGATCTCCGAGGCTAAATTTTGATTTAAGGTGGGCACGTGCATATACAGGCCTGTTTCGAGCATAGTTTTTAATAACAGAGTAATTCCACTCCCAGCCATCATAGCTTAAATCCCATCTTAGGAGGTGATCATTGATTTCGGGAAGGAATACCTGTTTAATGGAATCGACAGTTGCATCTACCTTTTCATATTTGAAATTGGTATTCAGCCTGTCAGCATACTGATTAATAAAATTGTTCCTGAAGTTCTGATTTGTCAGCATACGTCTGAAAAGCAGAGTTGACCATGAAGGGTTTGGCCATTCAGTATTATCAGGATCAGTGGCAAATTCCATGGTATTAAATGTATACGCAGCATCTTCCCAGGGCGAGAATCCGAAATCAGTATCATAAATAATCCATCTCCATAGACTTCCCTGGTCATTCGTGTTCCAGAATTTTATGTTATTGCCGGGCCAGTCTTTATTATTAATATAGATTTCCGTAAGCTGATACTGGATGTAATTGTTGATATCGATCTTTCCGCTAACCTGCAGGTATTTCTGCTCAGTCTCCAGAGTATTGGTCTCGACATATGAGATAATATCATTATACGAACTACCGGAACCTTCTACAGGAGATCCGCTAAACTCAAGCAGATTGACATTGGCCGGATTTACAAAATGATTTTCAGCCAGGTAATCTGAATTTACCTTTTCCCTAATATTCTGTATCCCCCAGTACTCACCATTAATGTAGATAATTGCAGGCTGAAAAGCCTGGCGGTCCATATCCATATCTCTCACGAGAGTAGATGTAAGACCGTCGCGCATAATAGCACCACTCCAGTCATTACCTGCATTTCTTAAAACCAGGGCTTCAAACTTCTTAATAGGTTTATCCTTGAAAACCTTATATTGGAATGAACCTTTTCCATAAATATTCCTGGCAAAAACAGCAAGTGATTTCTGTGGAAGAGCCCTGGACCATGAGCCGAAAATTTTTAGCCCTATGTCCTGATCGATCTGTTTATTTCCATCGACATCATATAATTCCATATGGGCTTTCCGTTCCCAGTCCTCCCAGAAATTAGCGCCATAATTTGGCTGGTCAGGGGAAGCATTAGGCCCAAGTACATAAATGCCTGTGTTATAGTCCCATAAATTGGCAGGTTCCGTACTTAAACAAACTACAGGAAGAGTATGCCTAGTGGTTATATAAGTATTTGTTGTAATATTCCTAAAGTTTTTCTGAATTAAATGATCTGGCCCTGATTATTGTATTCTGCGATATATTAATAGGAGATGAATACCGCAGGTCGCCAATCTTGGGTTCTGATCCATCAACAGTATAATATATTGAATCTGAATTAAAGATGGAAGACAACTGAAGCTGTAATCCTCCCGGGTAATATCCTCCTCCTGAAGAAAAGATAACTGTATCACCGGTATATGATTCAAAACCGGCTGATGTATTTGAAGTGCCAGGTGTTGGTAAACCAAAATAGAACCATGTATCTCCTCCGTCGGGCTGCCTTCCGTAGGAAATGTTTTCCATCAGAGCTACCGGAGGTATTGATTCCATTACAGAACTGTCAGGGTTGGATAATATCAGAGCTTCACCCTTACCATCTAGTTTGAAATTTGTGTGAAGAAGCTTATGTGGCATCTGAATATAATCAGGCAGCGACTCAGTATAACCTGACCCGCTAAGGCCTAGGGTCAGTATCGGAATAAGACTGAGATCAGTGGATGCCGGGTCAGTATTATGCCCCTGTATTGCAATCACATTTACACCATTAACAAGAATGGCACCCGGGTTGGTGATTACATAATTCTCTGGAAATCCACCGCCATACATTGTAGCTTCCCTCGAAAAACTACCTGTAAGCTGGTTATATAAAACAGTAGTGCCTGCAGTTCCAAGATTGCTCCTTGCAATTTCATGTCCGTTGATATATGCTACAAAACCATCATCATAATCGATACTAAGCACCAGTTCCTGAATATCCTGAAGATTGGTAATTGTGAATTCTCTCCTGATAAAAACACTGATGATATTAGGCAGGAGAGTTGCATCATCCCCATCTCCATAACCAAACCCGCTTCGTCCGGTATTCCATGAGGAAGAATTATATCCATTATTACGCCAGCTGCTGCCTATGTCAGAGGAGGGAACCATATATTTCCATTCTGCATCCCTGGGTATTATTGTCTGATATGTGACCGGAAGAGCATTCCTGTTTTTGCCAGAAGCAAAAATAACGAGATAGGAATAGGGGTCTAAAGCTATATCCGGGAACGTCCATTTCTTCAGATTTGCCGGATCGTCAGAGATATGAAAACCATTCAGATTCGCCTGTGAGCCGGAATTATTGAACAATTCAATCCAATCACTGTACGCCCCATCCTCATCCGTTATACCATTGAGATTGGAAGACATAATCTCATTAATATGTACCTGTGAAAATATCAGCAAAGGAGAACTCAGAAACACAATAAGCAACAGCAATTTCCGCAAAATACGCCCCATCATGTAAAAATTTAAAAGCCAAAGTTACTGAAAAAACCTTATATTTTACTGATTGTATTGTACTTTGGGAATGATTTTGACAGATGCATAAAGATATATTGTCAACATAGATTCTGTTTAGGTCAATAGTTCTTTATATTACATCGGACTATAATTTATTCAAATCATATTGTGTTGATATTTAGTATTATAATAAAATTACTGAGAGACATTTAATTAGGTTTTTAATAAATCATATAGTATATTTGCGACATTCACAGACAACAGAGATTTTTTTTGAATTGTTGTCAAATCTGATTGTTGGAGCAATGATAAATAAAACCCTTTTTCTTCTTTTTGTGTCAATTATGGCCATCAGTTATTCTTGTGTTAAACCTCCTGAAACAATTCAATCAGATGTAGTAATCAATGAACTTCTCCCTATAAACCGTTCAACAGCTCCTGATCAGTACGGGGAATACGATGACTGGATTGAATTATATAACCTTTCAGGTTCAGCAATTGATATTTCAGGATATTTTCTTTCAGATGATAACGATCAGTATACCAAATGGGAGATTCCTTCCGGAACCACTATTCAGGGAAATGGATTTTTGATAATCTGGGCGGATGGTGACAGTACACAGGTTGGCCTTCATACAAATTTCAAGCTCTCCTCTCTTGGCGAAGATGTATTACTCTCTTCTCCTGATGGTACATTGCTTGACGAAATCACTTATCCTGCACAGACAATTGAATTGTCATACTCCAGAAATCCTGACGGAACTGGAAAATTATTATGGCAGACACCAACATATAACAGATCCAACAACCTTTCTAAATAGCTGTCATATTCTGAAACTTATTAAGTGGTTTTAACCCCGGAAATAGTAAAGCAACTATGCTGATTGACGATATAGAAAGCGAATTAGGTAAATTAGATCCTGCAAGTCTGGATAATTTCAGCCGTGTTAAGCTTATGAACAGGGTTGAAATTAAGTATGTATTTTCAACCAGAAAACTTACTGATCTTATAAATCTGCTTGGTAAGCATTATTTTGTACTCGAAATCAACAACAGGAGGGCACTTCCGTATTCTACTACTTATCTTGACACTTCAGACTCACTCTTTTATAACCAGCATGTCAGGGGAGAATATTCAAGGTATAAGATACGGTATCGAAAATATGAGACTACAAACGAATCATTTCTTGAGATCAAGAAAAAGTCCAATAAAAGAAGGACCAGTAAATGGCGGATAGAATATAATCAGGTACCCGGAGCATTTGATTCCAGGGCTGCTGGTTTTATAGAGGATTATCTCCAAGTAAGCTCATCCCTGATAAAGCCTGCTATCATAAATAAATTTTCACGCATCACTCTTGCAGGATATATACTTAAAGAAAGAATAACTATTGACTTCAATATCTCTTTTTCCGGAACTGAAAACCAGAAAATTATTTCAATGCCATATCTTGCAGTAGCAGAACTCAAGAAAGAGGCATTTTCAGATTCTTCACCTTTTAAAGATCTGATAAAGCAGCTGAATATCTATCCTTCAGGGTTCAGCAAATACTGTATTGGAAGTGCACTTCTGAATGATTCCCTTAAAAAAAATATGCTCAAACCTAAGCTATTATTACTTAACAAATTAGAAAATGAATATTACGGATCTGATGTCACCGGATAAATCAACCCTGTCCGGCATTGAATTAATCGATTGGTCAAATCTGCTGGAGTTGATAGGTCGTTTTGCTCTGAACCTGATGGTAATACTGATTCTTGTCAGGTGGTTTTACTTTGCATCTACCAGAGAAAAGATTTTCTCTTTACGTACATTCTTATTTCCAGCATAGTTTTCCTGTTGTGCTTTCTCCTCGAGAATGTAATGCTGCAAATCGGTTTTGCGCTGGGTTTGTTTGCAATCTTCGGGATCATCAGGTACAGAACTCATGCAATACCTATCAAAGAGATGACTTATCTGTTTCTGATTATAGGAATCTCGGTGATAAATGCACTTGCCAACACCGCAAGTATCAGCGAAATTATTTTCACAAACCTCATGATTATCCTGATAACATGGGGCCTGGAAAAAAAGTGGCTGCTGAGACATGAATCCTCGAAAAGTATAATATACGAAAAAATCAATCTTATTAAACCCGAAAATCACAAAGAACTGATTGAGGATCTTCAGAACAGAACAGGGATCAGCAAAATAAGCCGTATTGAAATAGGAGAGGTGGACTTTCTGAAAGATATCTGTCATATTACAATATTTTTTGAGATTTCCGATAAGATGGACAGCATTTCTCACCAGGTGGGTCATAAGATAGATGATGATGATGATTAGAAGGTTTTTTATTTTCTTTATATTCATCCTGCTCAGCAGGCTGGTATACAGTCAGGAAAGTGATTTTGGAGCCTGGTATGAGGTAAATGCTGAAAAGTCTTTTTCCAAGAAATTTGACATCAGCGGAGCATTCATGGTAAGGACTTTTGATAATGCATCAAAAATTGATCAGCTCTTTTTTGAACTCGGTGCTTCATATAGCCTTAATAAATATCTTGGGTTTGCTGCCTCCTACAGAATAGGTAATTATGTTGAAGATGATTATCTATATCATGTCCGTAACAAATGGTTTACAGATATTAAGGGGACGCTTCCGGCAGGTAATTTTGTTTTTTCTGCCCGCGTCAGATTCCAGATTCTGGCAAGAACATATATTGAAGATCCGGGTGATGATAAAGTTGAATATGATGGCAGAATAAGATTGAAGGGTGTTTATAAGATTCCGGACTTTCCTGTTAATCCATATCTTAGCTTTGAAACGTTCACACCTTTATTCAGGAATGAGGGACGTTTTGTAGATAAAAGCAGAACCTCTGTCGGGCTTGAATTTAAATTATCGAAAAAGCATGCAATCGATGCGGAATATATCTACCAGAGAGACAACGTTCCTCACCTGTCAATAATGCATATAATTTCATTAGGCTATACGTTTAAATTTTAGCATATGAATTCACTCTTTCCTGAGGCTGGCAGTCAGTGAATTGCCCGATACGGCCTTCAGTGAAAACAGCAGCGCTAAAATTCCTGTACAAAAATTACAATAACCATCAGAACGAGGTAGAGCCAGGGTATATCGGCACTGCTTTTCAATGAAGGCAGAGTTGATATTACAGCTGGTAAAACTCCGGAAATGATTCCGGCTGAAAGAATTATCAGCTGCTCTGAAAAGACTAGCCTTCTGATCCTCTTTATCGGAAATCCGGTTGCCAGCATAAGGCCAAATTCCCTCTTCCTGTAATTGTAATTCCGCAGAAGCACAAAACCAAGCCCGGCAATCCCTGTTACCATTCCCAGTGCACCAAAGACTCCGAATACAGAAAGATAAGTGTTGGTGACCTCATTGAAAGCTGCAAGACGATCATTAGTTGTTTCAGCTCTGAGCCCGTTATTCTCAAACCTTTCATTCAGTGTGTTACGATAGAGATCTGTAAGATTTTTATCCCCATCAACAAGAAAAACCGAAGTTCCGGGAACCGAAGGAAAATATCTTTTGAAATTTTCCAGACCAATAAGAATATAACCCTGGAAAACAGAAGATTTCAGTCCGGCAGCAATAATTATATTCAACCTCTGACCATTTTCGGACCGGATGATGAGTGTATCACCAGGTTTGATCTTCAGACCCCATTCAAGTACTGTCTGGTCAGCAATACCATAAATAGTATTTTCAGATGCGGGAATTGACAAAAACTCCCATGGATTGGTGACTCCGTCTCTTTTAACTGCCGAGGCAAAAGAAAATGAGCCCCTTGAGATAAATTCAGAAGGATCGGCGCCTAGCACAGGAGGAGCTTTTACATGATTGAGATTCAGGCAGCTTGCATCATCTCCCGCAAATCTTTTAATCTGTACTACCCTCATCTCTGATAATTCTGCATCATCAAGGGCATATGCAGCTCTTCCTGTGGTAGTTGCCAGATCACTTCTGACAGGTATGGTATTATCACACCAGAGCAGGAAGCCGCCTGTACCGCCGGATGGTTTTAGCTGGCTGCCGTTGAAACTCATTCTGTTGGCACCGGTAATAAAAACTGCAAAAATGCCGGCAGCTATGAAAAGAACTGGAACGACAGCATGAGAAGGATAATAGGAATAATAGAGCTTGGATAACATTCCGGTAATACCTGTTCCGGGTGATAACAGGTTCCCGGGCCTTATCAGATAGTATCTCCACAGCAGGATCATAAATACAAGCAGGATTGATCCTGAAACAAAGCATAGCAGGATCTCCTTGTCTCTGTTGATGACTGAGAGGATAAAGAAAGCCAATGAAACCATTAAGGAAAAAACAAGAAATATCAGATTCCAAAACCTGGATGGAGGGGAATGAAATGTTTTCTTCCCGCGGTTTAGCTTCTTAAGGTGCAGCCTGATTTTGAGAACAAGAAAAACTCCTGTCAAAACAGCAGATATCAGAAAGCCGGTAAAAACAGGAGTAAGGCTGAAAAAAGCGCTGAGCGTATTTGTTTGCACGGCACCCTGCCAGACCGTATTAAGAAGCCTGATAATCAGCATACTTGTGAGTATTCCGGCAAATGATCCGATAAAGCATCCCATCAGAGAGATCGAACCGGATTCAGCCATAAGCAGCTGGCCGATCCATCTGGTTCTGAAGCCGAGTGCAAAATATGTTCTTATCTGACTATGCTTTGACTCGAGGTAGGTAGTAACGGCAAATGATAACAGAACAACTGCAGCAAGAATAAGAAAGAATCCAAGGCTCAGGAAAAGTGTGCTGAAATCTACACTCTCGCTGGCGGCGGTTTGTGAATCATTGAACAAATCGATAATTCTGAGACCGTTTTTTGCAGGATCAAGATTTCCTGAGAGCCGTTCTAAGATTTCTGCCCCACCGATATCTTCCGGAAAACGGATTGCTGTTGCCGGTCCGAAATTATTCCCCCACAACCCGGTCCCTTTGTCATAACTTATAAATGCTTTTGGCGTTCCTTTGAATTTATTCCAGTACGCCTCATCTTTCTGACGGATTTCCTTAAGCTTGACTGGTACACCAGCATCCCATTCAGAACAGGATTCACTCCCTGATATTCCGGGAAAGTCAGGCATTAAAAGTGAATCTGCCCAGATCCCTTCCATATCAACAATTCGTTTCACACAGAAGTTCTCCTTTTTCTCAATAAGCCTGCTCAGCGAATCCGGGGCATACCATGCCATTTCAATAGTGTCTCCCTTGTTAATTGCAAGATCTTCTGCAAGCCAGCGGTTAATGATCATATCGTTGCCTTCAGGAATTTCAGGATAGAGCGATTCCGGCAGGGCAGAGATAAATGAATAGGGAGCAGAAGCTGTTCTGCAGGAAAACCTGTTCCCGAGATAGGTGATAAGAGGAGCCGAAGCCGGAATCTGATCATGAATTTCACCGATGAGAGAGCTTTCTATAAAAGTCCTGTCGGATCTTAGTTCATATCCGCCGGTTTTTCTAAGCGGAATTAATCTTAAGCCCAGATCTGAAGGCTGCATCGCTTTCTTTAATATATCATAAACTGCTTCTGCTGTAAGACTGTTATTATTTGCAACAAGCAACCTGTTTATCTTAACTGGACTGGTCTGATCCTTAATAATATCCTGAAGATTAATAAAAATATTCTCGGGAACAGCCTGGCTTATCTCAAGTGAGAAGTTACCAGAAGCTGCCGGTCCAAGTACTATTCCTACTTTCATCACTACCGACCGGCCTTCCTCCTTTGCAGGTGCAAAAGGTGCATCAGCAGGTATATCGCCTGTTTCGTTAAACCTGATTATCAGATCATCTCCCTTTTTAAGTCCTAAAGAGTTTGCAATTTTTTCATTGACAGCGACCTCTCCGGAATTAATCCTGACTGTATCGCAACCCTGGAATCTGAAAAATCCGGGTGAAACCGCAAAGATATGTGTGTTATAAACACCTTTCTGGGTACTCAGATTCTGGCAAAAACCATTTATCTCAAGCACTCCGGTACTGTTTAGCTTCGCACTATCCCTTAACCTCTCAGCGAGAGCCAGATCAAAGGTCCTTGTGCCAGAAGTTATCAGTATGGCTGCATTTCCGTGATGTTCGGCTGCCGTCTTTTTCAGGCTTGCCCTTACTGACCAGCCTGTGAGGAGAGATCCTGTAATGACAGCCGACAAAAGGGCAACAATAAGTACCTGATATAATACAGGCCTTTTATAAAACCTGACTGACTTAATTACTATGCCTGCTAAGCCTGGTATCATAAGGATTCTTGTGAGTCAGATTATTCAGATTAATTTACCATGACCAAGGATCATTGTTCTGGCCATTTTCCCTGCGAGTTTGTCTGAGTGGGTGGCAAGAATAAGTGTAATTCCAAGTTCGCTGTTCATCTCAGACAGGAGTTCCCCCATTATTTCAGCATTATCAGCGTCAAGCGACCCTGTTGGCTCGTCGGCAAGCAGAATGGAGGGCTTATTGACCAGCGCCCTTACGAGGGCTGCGCGCTGAGCCTCCCCGCCGGAAATGGTGCCCGGATATTTGGCTGAAAGCTCTGAGATGCCTGTCTTTCTCATCAGAGTAAACGCCTCTTCCTCTTTCATTTGAGCTTCAGCACGACTCTGTTTTAATGCAAGGATCGGCAGTAATATGTTTTCCCTGACGGTGAGATGGGGAAGGAGCAGGTGATCCTGGAATACAAATCCTATATTGCTGCTTCTGTATAAGGCCGATTCATCATCATTGTAATTCCTGATGTCGTTTCCCAAAAAGGTTATCATCCCGCTGTCAGGCTTTTCAAGCAGCCCGATAATATTCATCAGTGTCGTTTTTCCAGATCCGGAAGGCCCCATGATTGCAAGGGTATCACCGGCAGAGACATCAAGAGAGAGATTATCAAGCACCAATCCCCTCTGAATAAATGATTTGGATATATTCCTTAAAGAAAGCATTATCCCTGAATTAATTGTTTTTCATGGTTTCATTATAGACAACTGCCAGTCCATCCGACATTTGGGTGAGAGAAAGCTTTTTAAGAACATTTTCTTTCCCCAGCTCGCCCAGACTGGCTCGCAGTTCTTTGTTTTCTAAAAATTTCACAAGAGCATCGGAGAGGCTTTCTATCGTATCAGGCGAATAAGTTATTCCTCCTTTAGTCTTTTCTATAATCTCAGGGAATGCTCCTGTTTCTGGTTGAACCACAGGCACTCCTGATGCATTTGCTTCGAGAATATACAGACCGTAGCCATCGTGCTTCCTTACAGGGACACTCATAATATCTATACTGCTGAAAAACTCCTCCTTACTGTCTCCCTGAAATTCGGGATAAATTCTGATAAAGCTTTTCAGGTCATGCGATTTAATCTTTTTTATCTGTTCCGCTATGAATGCCTTATCACTTCCCGTAAAACCGCCTGAAACATGTAAAGTAAGACCAGGAAGTCTGTTGCTGGTTTTAAGTTGGATAAACGAATCGACAAGTTTATCAAAGCCATTCTGTGAATTTATACGGCTGAAATAACCAATTGCGGGATAATTATCCTTTTTGGGAAGGATATTGAGATTCCTGGTGTCTATTGCAAGCGGAACAATGTGAACGTTTTTTCCTGAATAACCTGTCTTTGTGACAAATAACTCCCAATAATAGTTGCTTGGAGTAATAAAGCTATCTACATTGGCAGCCTCTTCAGCTATAAGTCGCCACGCATCAGACCTGTAAGGCTCAGCCATCTCTTCGATCCAGTCATCCTCATTGAGCAGGGAGCAGACGATTTTGACATCCATATATCTCTTTAGCTGCCTGGCAAGACCAATGATCAGGGCATTTGAGAGATGGATTACATCCGGTTTTCCATTCTCTGTCAGGTATTTTACCAGCCTCTTCAACTCCTTTTCAGGGAAGGCCTTTTCTCCCTTTATCATGCTGAGAGTCATATCCTCGAGACCTTCGGTATTGGTTGTTCCGGATCTCTTTGCTGCCATCTTCAGCATTGGGGCTGAATCAAGGATTTTATCAAAGAATGCAGGCATGTTTCTGAGAAAGGGAACTTTTTCCCTGAGATACATTGAGATAGCGCCGAAGAAAACACTCCTTTCGAGTCCGCTCTCTGCATTTGTATCATCCGGAGGAAGATAAAGAGGTATTGCAGAAGCGCTTATGCCAGGAACATTTCTTATTGCCCTTAGATAGATCATATCACGGTAACAATTCCCGCAATAGAATGATCCTCCTGAGCCTGTAATAAGATAAACAATCTTCATATTTTTCGTCTCTGTTTAACTTTATATGATCTCTTTGTCACTGCTTCTTCTTATCCCCGAAAGCCATCAACCTTCCATCCTCCGTCAGTACATAGAATCTATCCTTTACCACTGCCGGTGAGCTGCTTACAGGAGTTCCTGTATTGAAGTTCCAGATCTTCTTTCCGTCCGCGAGTCCGATTATATAAACATAACCATCCATTCCGGTTGCCAGAACTTTCGTGTCAGTAATAACAGCTGAACTGGCTATTCGCCCGTTGGTTCTGTATTTCCATTTTAATTTCCCATCCCTGGGATTGAAACAGTATATGTATTTATCCTCGCTTCCCAGAACCACTGATGATACTCCTATGGCAGGTATGCCAAGTACCGCAGCGGATTCCTCTTTGGCTGCGACTTTCCAGACTATCTTTCCTGAATTGAGGTTAAGACAATATTTTGTGCCGTTATAATCCCCGAAGTATGCCATTCCTGATGCAATGGCAGGAGAAGCGGCAATATAAACCCCTATTTCAATAGTATCTGTTTCACGGCCGGTGAGGGGTTCGACGATCCTCATTATACCATCACATCCTCCGAATACTATCTTCCCATTAGCTATTGACGGAGTGCCGTTTACATAATTCTCAGTCTCAACTTTCCAGAGAAGTTTGCCTGTTTCAGGATCAACACAATGAAGATAATAATCATAGCTTCCTACAATTATCCCTGACTTATTCCCGCTGGTCCAGACATTTGCGGAACCGGCAATCTGATTGTCAGTTCCATATTCCCATAATAACTTGCCCGAAGAGATGTCGATCGCCTTAAGGATGCCACTGTTGGTTCCGAAAATAACTTTTCTGCCGAAAACCATAGGGGCTGCATCGATGGGACTGCCTCCCTCATATTTCCATTTTATTTTCCCGTCAGTGGTGGCTGCAAACAGGGTTCCCTTTTCATTTCCGAAATAGATCGTTTCATTACTGACAACTGGAGATGACTTAGTACGTGCCCCTGTCGAGATTGTCCAGAGCAGTGTGGGAGATACAGGAAGCTCTGATACTGATTTCCCTGCCAGATCCGGCTTTCCCCTGAATAATGGCCATTCATTTTCTCCACTCTGCCCGGAAATGTCGCAAATGATGATAAAAAAGAAAATAATTAATACCGGATATCTCATTTATAGTACTTTACTTAAGCTTACTCAGTGCACCCGTAGGACAGATTTCAATAACCTCATTGCTCTTTGTCTGCAGAATATTTCCAAATTCTTCAGTAAGAGGTTCTGAAATTATACTGACAAATCCCCTGTTAATAAAACAGAGAGCAGGTTCTTCCTGTGATTTTTCACATAACCTTACGCATAATCCGCATTTTATGCATTTTGCATTTTCAAAAAGCAGTCCTGTGTTATAATTTATCTTTTTAACAATCGGGGCATAAACAAGTTTACCACTCGGGTTCTTTATTGAAAATTCATCTGCAAGGTCACGTAAGCGGCAGTCATCTGCTGCCCTGCAGTCGCAATGCATACAGCTGCCAGCCTCACTGAAGGCGTCATCAGGCCGGGATATCTCCCTGAAACGATCAATTTGTTCTTCGCACTCTTTAAGCCATTCAAGCTGTTCAGAAGGCTCCATTTTACCGATTAGTGAGTTGAATCTTTTTGATAATCTCAGGCTTTTTCTGCCCGCTTTGATACCGCTGCTGACTTCATCTTCAGAGGAGTCAGTTTCTGTGGTGACAGAACTCCTGTATATGAACAATTTCATATTCCGGATCGAAACTGGGATATCTATTTTTTTTCTGCGGCAGGCATTTTCACAGTAACCGGCACATTTACTACACGCAATATCACCAGAGATCACTTCGGAAAGTGTCAGGCTGACCGCTTTCTCATAATCTTTCGCTGACAGGTATCTGTTAAAAAGCGGGATATTGTATCCGGCAGGACAAACGATTCTGCATGGCGCTTCGCACTCAGCACGATGCTCTGAAAGCAGAAGTTCAAGTGATTTCCTTCTGATGAAAATCACCTCTTCAGAGGACAGGTCCAGATCCATCCCTTCCTGTACATTTACTGAACATGATGCAAAAAAGCCTTTGGTCTTATTATCCCTTACCATACAGACCATACAAGAGGTATAATGAGGCAAGCCGTCTTTATAACATAGTGTGGGTATAGTAAAACCTGCCTCCCTGGCGGCATTCAGCACAGATGTTCCTTCGCTGACCTCAAAATCCTTATTGTCCAATTTAATTCTGACCATTGACATCAGCTATTTCTATTGCGTTTTCAGGGCAGACAATTCTGCAGTTATCACATTTTGTACATAATGCCTGGTCGATCTCATGTTTCTCATACGGATTGAAAGGTATTGCATTGACCGGGCATTCCTGTGAGCATTTTGTACAACCTGTACAGTTATCAGTAACTACATATTTTACCAGATCGCGGCATTTTTTTGCAGGACATTTGCCCCTGGTGTGCATTTCATACTCCTCCCTGAAGTATCTCAGACCAGTCAGAACCGGATTGGGAGCTGTTTTTCCGAGGCCGCACAGACTTCCGTTCCTTACAGACTGACCCAGCGACTCAAGCTCATCTATATCAGCCAATGTAGCTTTTCCTTCAGAGAGTTTTGTTACAATATTCAGCATATGTTTTGTGCCGATCCTGCAGAAAGTGCATTTTCCGCATGATTGCTGGTGGGTGAAAGTCAGAAAATATTTCGCCATGTCAACCATGCAATCGGAGTCGTCGAGGACTACCATCCCTCCTGAACCCATCATGGCGCCCATTTTGGCCAGCTCCTCGTAATCAATCTCTGTATCTGCTTTGGAGGCAGGAATACAGCCTCCTGAAGGTCCTCCTATCTGCACCGCCTTAAATTCTCTGCCGTCAGCCACACCGTCCCCGATTCTCTCAACTATCTGCCGGATCGTAATCCCCATAGGAACTTCAATAAGCCCTCCTTTTGATATTTTACCAGCAAGTGCGAATACTTTTGTTCCCTTACTCAGATCTGTTCCGATCTCATTGAAGGCTTTAGCTCCATTGGAAATTATCCATGGTACCAGGGAGAGAGTCTCCACATTATTAACCAGCGTGGGCTGTCCCTTAAAGCCTTTAATGGCAGGGTAGGGCGGACGCATTCTGGGAGTACCCCTAAGTCCCTCCAGGGAGGCAATAAGAGCGGTTTCCTCACCGCAGACAAATGCCCCGGCTCCTTCAAAGATCCTGATATTGAATGAAAATTGAGTGCCGCAGACTGTATTCCCGAGAATACCATTGGCATAACACTGCTCCAGAGCGCTCCTGATGCGCGAAACTGCAAGCGGATATTCAGCCCTTATATAAAAAATGCCTTGAGTAGCCTTTGTGGCAAAACCTGCTATCATGAGCCCTTCGATAATTCTGAAAGGGAAGGATTCCAGAAGCATCCTGTCCATGAAGGCACCAGGGTCACCCTCATCTCCGTTACATACTACATATTTCTGATCTCCATCCGAACCCAGGGAGATCTTCCATTTCCTGCCTGTAGGAAATCCCGCACCCCCTCTTCCCCTGAGTCCGCTTGAGGTAATAATGTCAATTATACTGTTTTGATCCAGTCCGTTAAGGCATTTTTTTCAGTGCTGAAAAACCTCCAAGCAAACAATATTCATCGTAAGAATCGGGAGTAAGTATCCCGCTGTCAGTTGTAGCAATATGGATCTGGTAATCAAGGAAATTATTGAGATATTTCTCCCTGTGGATATCTGATAAATTGATCTGGCTGGATAGCTTATCATCCGACAGAAATGTATCAACAAAGTCAAAAATATTGTGCTTCAGCCTTTTATTCAGAGCCCGCGGCTTTATATGCTTCAGCAGGATCTCCTCAACCTGATGCTTTCTGACATTGGTGTAACGGGAGCTTACATTGTTCTTTGTGACAATCTCGAGTAATGGCGTCTGATTGCATACTCCCACGCATCCAACAGGTTTCATACTGATATTCAGGTCAAATTTCCTCTTTACTGCAATGATCTCTGACAGGATCTCCCTGCTTCCTCCAGCGACACAACAGGAACCAAGTCCGATCCTCACTTCGGCATCAATATCTGCAGATCCGTCACCTTCCGGTAAATCAACCTTATTAATACCATTTTTGAGAAAATCATTCACAATCTCGTTGATCTGTGTCGGTTTCACATGCCCGTAGGTTTTTCCGTCGATTTGTACCACGGGAGCCAGTGTACAACAGCCAAGACATGCCACTTCCTCGATGGAAAACATATTATCCGGAGAAGTATTCCTGGAGTCATCGATCTTAAGCACCCGTTTAAAGGCATCTGAAATAAAACCGGCACCTTTTACATGGCAGGCAGTACCTGTACAGATCTTGATTGTATATTTTCCCGCAGGAATATGCCTGAACTGTGAATAGAAAGTAGAAACTCCGGAAATCTGTCCTGGTGTGATATCAGTTACCTCACAAATATGCTTCAAAGCCTCTGATGGCAGATAATTAAGTTTTTTCTGAACCTCCTGCAGGATATGAATGACCTTCTCCGGCTCCCTCCCGGTGAAGCTTACCACTTCATCAACCACGAGGTTAATATCGTCAACGGAGGTCTGCTGGCAGTTACATCCGGTGGGAACTATATTTGTGTCGTCCTGTTTCAATTTTTCGCGATGCAATAAAGGTTTTTACTTCCCCTGATGTAAATCTTTTTGTCTGAAAAAGCAGGTGTACAATCGGCTGTTTCGCCAAGAGCCGCCTCGGAGATAAGCTTATAGGCAGAGTTAGCTTCAACTATATGCATGACGCCGCTTCTGTCGAGAAGATAAACCATTTCATCTGCAACGATAGGAGAAGCGTAAAACTGATCCTGAAAGTAATGAGTCCACAGAGTATCCCCTTTCTCCTGATTATAGCAGGCCACATCTCCGTTTCCTGTTGAGATGAACAGATAATCGTCAGTAGCCACCGGACTTGATACATCGGGCGTATAGGCATTATCTTCCCATACTATTGCAGCTCCGGTGCCCGGCTTTATTGCTGACAGCTTGGCATAGTCTGTTACCGCAAAAGCCATTGTGCCGTTGATAGCTACCGAGGGAGCAACATCTCCGCTCATGCATTCAACAGCCCATAATTGTTTGCCTGTTACGGCATCAAAAGCGCTTACTGAAGGATTGCCATTAATTACAACCTGTGGAGTACCCCCGAAATATGCAAGAACAGGGGAGGACCAGACTGCACGACCCTGACGGAGTGTTTCCCACTTTTGCTCACCTGATTCCAGATCAATCCCTATAAGTGAAATTTTCTCATTGCTGTCAAACTGTACCAGGAGAAGATTTTCATAGATCAGCAGGGATGATGAATAGCCGTAAATATTTGCCGGTATACCTATATTTTTTCCCCATTTCTGCTTTCCATCAGTATCATAACAGACCAGATTGCCATTTGAAAATATGGCACAAACAACATTCCCGTTAGTTGCGGCAGTGGAAACCGCCAATCCCTCTTCCCCTTTCAACTCGGGAGGTTCTGATGGTCCCCCCGGAACATTCGTTGCCTGACCTGTCCATAAAATAGAACCTGTTTTTTTATCAATGCAATAAACATCACACTGATCTCCTTCAGCTCCTGTAATAAATATTTTATCTTCCCAGATAACAGGAGAGCTTTTACCTGCGAGTGGCAGTTGTATTTTCCATTCAATATTCTTGCCTGTTGCACCATCCCATTCAGTGGGATATCCTGATCCTCCGGCAAATCCCCTGCTATCCTGCCCTCTGAAGAAAGGATAATTGGTTTTGTCAGGATCCGGGGCTTTTCCATTGCCTTTCTTTCCGGAATTTCCTGCTATTCCAGCCCTTCCTGAAGGATCCGGAAGCTCAGAACGCAGAACGAATGAGGCTGCTATTGCAGCTACGGCAATAACTGAGGCTGATATCAGAAGATATTTTCTGATCGTGGCAGATTTTTCTGAGATCTCAGTTTTAGGACCAGGAAGAGATGGTCTGATCTTTTCATTTTCTGAAATAAGCCTCTGACAAAAGATAAAGATAACGGCGCCGGCCAGCAGGAGATATGAGCCTGTTTCAACCTGCCAGCGTGAAGAAAAATATGCTTTCCTCGCCATCAGATCCATCGCCCTGACCTCGGCGGCAAGAGTGGCATTGGCAGGATCTTTGTCATATTGCTCTTTTACTGATAGAAGAGCCGGACTATCAAGAGGCTTGATGGTCTTAAGCTGTACCAGGCTGAAGATCATAGTTAGTGCAATGATCAGGAAAAAGCCTCCTGCAACCTGGCTGACAACTTTAAGAATACTGATATCTTTTTCTGTAAGGTTAACTTTCATTTTATGTCTGTACTTTTATCGGACAAAACTTAAAGCATCTTCCGCAGCTGTAACATTTTCCCTGGTCCGGTTTATATTCAAATCTTCGTCTTTTAATAGAGAATGAGACCATCCCTATCCCAAAAGATGCACCCAGGAATACTCCTGCCCAGGGAGCGCCTTTCCTGAATTTACCGATGATCTGGTCTTCTTCGGCAAATAATTGCTGCTCAGTCTTTCCTGCTTCCTTAAATGCCACAACTGCCTTTGAAACAGATTCAATGCCTGTCTTTTTCTCCATCCTTATCTCCCTGGCCAGGCTTACATTCCCATTCACAACTGAAAGGACCGGCGCCAGATTGTAAAGGATGAATCCACCTGCTGCGGCAAACAGGGGAATGAATAAAAAATATAGGATGAACTGCTTTCTCGACTTATCTGGAAGCTCTCTTTGTGGTTCTGCATCCGACGGAATAATGGCATTATATGGGCAAACCTCTTCACATAGCCTGCAGTTTGTACATTCAGCCGGAGTTATTGTCAGATGTTTCCCTGCAAACGTGAAAAAATATTCAGCAGGACTCCGTAAGGACAGAGAAACCTGCAATAAGGCCGGTTAAGAAAAACGCCGGAGAGAAGAAGCAGTACCCCAAAAATGATCATTGTGACCGGAGCGTCAAGCCTGAAAATCCCGATGAACGGATCATATCTGCAGATCAGGAACTGACTGTTGGTGGCAGAAAACAATACAGCAAGTGCGAGGTATATAAATGGTACGGATGCGAGTACTACCTCGACATTCCTGGGAAGCCTGACAGGCTTTATTCCCGAGAGCTCCTGAATCGCCCCGAGCGGACATACCCCTGCACAGAAAACCCTGCCATAAGCAAGAGCAAACAGAAGGGGTATCAGAAAGAAGAGAAGTGCTGAAAGAGGTATCGTATATATATCATTGAAAAGCGCCAGAGAAACATTCTGTACCGATCCGACAGAACAGATGCAGCCCTGACGGTAAAAACCAAAATATGCAAGTGAGAATACCGACATCCATATCAAACCCTGTCTGGAACGACGCTTCAGCGCCAGCCAGGTTGTAACAGCCAGTGCAGCAGTAAGAACCGCCACATCAAAATACTCCCAGCCCTGGCTTCTCTGGGATGGCATCTGGTTGGTGGCATAAACATAGCCAGACTCAAATTCAGGTCGCGGAAACCTGTCCTGGGCATACATTACTGCATGCCAGCAAATGAGTAAAACAAATATTATATATGGAAGAGCTTTCTTCATCCTCAAATCTTAATCTCATTTATAATCTAAATACTGTCTACGATTCAGTTTTCCCAGGTTTACCCTTGTCTTTCTGAATGTACGGCGTAAGGGCAGGGACTCTTATAAAAGCTTCTGACGGACATGTACGGGCTATTGAACAATCGTTGCAGTTTACACACAGGTTATGCCTGATCTGCATATAGAGTGACCCGTTTCCGAAATCGCCGCACCCTTTCACACATTTTGCACAACCATCACACAGATCTTCATTGATTGTATACTCAAAATAGGGCTCTTCAACAAACTTCCTCGTAATGGCTCCGGTGGGACAAAGCTGGTTCTCAGCTCCTGTGCTGATAGTCTTTACTCCCTGCCTCAGGTAACCTCCGCAGAGGTCACAATAACCACACATCTGGTAAGCATGCACACATTTCGATGCAGAAGGCGTTACAACACAGTTGGTTTTACACTGTCCGCACTGGGTGCATTTAAAGGGATCGATCTGCCAGACATACCCTGAAGCAGATATCTTCTTTGAAAGGGCAACCGGTATGAAAACAAGAGGAGCTATTACAGCTATTTTCCCCGCTTTTTTTACAAAGTCACGCCTCGATTGATACTTGTTTTTCTCTTCAGTCATATTACAATTTCAATATTTCATGCACTCTTTCTTCCCCGGACAGCTTCCTGTATCGGGGCAGGAAGAACAATTTCCCGTCGCAACTATTCTGCTTCTCAATGCAATGACCACAAAAGCAAGAAGTGCGAAAAGTCCTGCCTGAATTCCTTTTTTAATGAAATCTGTTCTGTTCATCTTCCCTTTATTATGAATTAAAAGCGAACTCAATACGAATCCAAACGCTATTTTGCTGCAATATCATACACCATAAGAGATGTCCCATGCCTGACATATAGTTTCTTATCCTTTATCACAAGGTGAGCCCAATGCGGATTAGCGCCGAATGGAACTGCAAATGAACTCAGGATATTGAAGCCATCAGCTTTCGGTTCTACAAGAAAAACTTTCCCGGATTCGCTGTAAATATATAATAGACCTTCATCAGCAATCAGAGTGGCAGGAGCCATCTCTTTTGAGGAGAAGATCATTTTCCCTGTCTGCCAGTCGAGACAGAACATTTTTTTATTACGGTCACCCGAGCCATAGATCCTTCCGTTCATGACAACCACACCTCCTGTTCTTGAATCGACATCTTTTGTTTTCCATACTTCAGTTACAGAAGAGCCATCATCCGAGAGTTTAAGCATCTCGCCACCTTTACCGTAACCAGAGGTACAATAGAGATATCCATTTATATATGCGGGAATATTAGGATGAACGCCGGTATCATTAATATGCTCATATTTCCATAGCTGCTGGCCTGTTGCAGCATCAAAGCCGCAGACAGCATTTTCCATCATGGTAACTATGATCTTTTTATCCTTTACTTTTATCATCAGGGGAGAGCAATAGGCTGATTTATTGCCATTGGCTTTGCTTTTCCACACAACTTTGCCGCTGTTTCTGTCAAGAGCTACCATACTGGCTCCTGAACCACCGGGTGTGCAGTAAAGTACATTCCCGTCAAAGAGAAAATTTTCTGCTATTCCCCATTCATTATTCTTTGCTCCGTAATCCTTCTGAAGATCAGCTGACCATACAGTCTGTCCATTGGAAGTATTCATGCATACAACCTTCCAGTAGGAGCTGAGGACATATAATTTATCCCCGATAACAAGGGGTGTGGATCTGGTACCATTCCAGTTTTCTGCCCATTCCTTGCCATATTCCTTTTTCCAGAGAAGCTTGCCAGAAAGATCAAAGGCATATACAAACCCTGATCCGTTGACCATTCCAGAAGTATAGATGCCTGTAGCTGTAACAGCTGCAGATGTATGCCCGTCGCCAAGTTCATCAAAATGCCACAAAAGCTTTGGTCCTCCATCAGGCCATTTTTTAAGCAAACCGGTCTCGGTGTATATCCCATCCCTGTTTGGTCCGCGCCATTGAGCAACATCCTGGGCTGATGCACTGACGAAAATAATCGAAATCAGTAATGCAAAAATTACTCTTGTCATAGTATTGAGATTAAAAGATTTAATTTGCCAAACTTTCCAAATATAGTTAATAATGTCATTTATTGATATTTATCTCTTTTCTGAACTCAGGTTCTCTAATTCATATTCCCCTTAAGATGGCACCAGGCATCAGTTCTTATCATTCCTCTGATCTCTTGTGAAAATATACAGCTTTGAATCGTCAGGATTTGCAGCGTAAACAATATCGCCGTCCGCCGATGCAAGATCAAGCGGAACGGAGGGAACAAATTTATTTTTGGATGAGATGAATTCAGTAAATTCTCCAGCCTTCCCGAGATACTTGATCCTGTTTATGCCTTTTTCGGCAGTGATGAATCCATCGGGGGTCAGAATAAAGTGAGCCGGATTACAGCAGCCGCAGAAAGCACCGGGGGCCATTCCAGGTTCGCCGAATTCACTCATCAATCTTCCATCCGGAGACCTGCTCTCTATTCTTCTGTGACCAGTGTTGGCAACATACAAATTATTGGATGCATCGAGGGCAACATCAAAATATGGACTTGGGAGGACGAATTGTCCGTCATTCTGTCCGATAATTTTTTCCACCCTTCCCTGTTTATCAAGAAGGACTACCATTTTGTTGCCCGCATCAGCATATGCAATCTTTAAGTGATTAGAGGCAACAGAGGTAATATAACTTTTATCTTCGAAAGGGCCCCATTCGTCTTTAAGCTTCCCGTCGGTACCAATAATAAGGATTAGCTCAACCGTGGATGCATAGATTGTATCTCCTGAATTTGAAAGAGCTGTAACAGGATATGGGGTTTTAAGGGTCCATGCCAGCTTCCTGTCACTGCCATAACATGATACAAATGAATCCCCTCCGGCATAAATTTTACCGTCAGGCGAAGCAGTAACTGCTTTAAGTGAACCTTCAGAGATAGCAAGTACATCAGCGACCTTCCATTTGTCAGGAAGGCTGACGGGATCCGGACTAATGGTTTTGACTTTTTCTATTCCTGACGGTTTTGAGGTGTCAAATACCATATATGCTATAAAAACAACTAATATGAGAACTGAAAAAATAGTAGCTAATCTCGTATTCATATCGTTTGATTTTTCATATGTCGAGGCATAAAAGATTTCTTGCATCCCTGATTATCAGATAATGACCGGCAATTGCCATCGGTGCCCATGCTTCGATGCCATTTATGATCTTGTGGCTGTCAAGCAGGGTAATACTTTTGTCCTGTATCCTGAAAAGGTACAACATGGCGTCATCATCAAGAAGGTACATCTTATCTCCGCTGATAAGATACGGACCCAGTCCGCGGCCATATCTGTTTTCCTTACCGCTCGACCAGACTGGCTTGAGAAGGTCTGACTTGTGGTAACAGACAAGCTGCTTCTTCAGCTGTCCTGAATTTTCCGGCATAAGACACCATATATAATCACCTGTTAGTATAGGTGTCTGCTGATCACTTGCTATTCCGTTTGTCGCCTTATGCTGTTCAACAATAGCAGCAGAATACTCTGAACCGTTGTAGTTTATCTTTATTCTTGCGCCTCCGGCTCCGTAGCTCCCAAAAACTGCAATCTCATTATTACCAAGGAAGATGGGAGAGGCGGCAGTTGTCGCAGGGCTCCATTCCGTAGTCTGCCACATCAGTTTACCTATATCGCTTCCTTCAGCTGAGACACCGCATACACCGCCTACTGCATTATAGACATACATGCGCTTGCCATGAATCACCATTGGAATGATTGAACCGTGCGACATCCTCAGAGTATCAGGGTTAGGCGTTTTCCAGAGAACCTTGCCGGTTGAACAGCTTACACCTATCATCAGGGCTTTTCCTCCGGGTGCAATAATGGCTGCATCATTATCTATAATAGGACACTGCCCGGAATAGAAATCAGGAGTTATACGTCCTTTTTCCTTTCCCGGTATACCGTACTCCTTTTCAAGGTCTATAGTCCAGAGAAGATTGCCGCTCAAAGGTTCGAGACACATAACATGAGATCTTGGGCCTATTGTCAGAATATACTTGTCAGTTACCGCAGGAATTGTCCTGGAATATCCATGATTCCTCTTAAGTTCAACATAATACCATCGTCTCCACAGCTCCCTGCCTGATGCAAGCGAAAAACATCTGAGTACATCAGCTTTTTTTCTTTCATTATAATCGAGAAGATAAACACGGCCATTATGTACAACAGGACCTGCGTACCCTTCCCCAAGTGTCGTCCTCCAGACAATTTGCGGACCGGATGTGTCCCATTTCTCAAGTAGAGGAGTCGTATCTTTATTAATATTGTCAAAATCAGTTCCCCTGAATCTAGGCCAGTCACCAGGAATCATTTCATCGAATATACCAAGAGTATCAAAGTTTTCTCCTATGATGACAGAATCAGAGCGTGGTTCCATTTTTGGACGATTGTCCATTCCTGGAATCCTTTCATAAACATTGAGAGGCTGGTCTTTAAGCAGATACCAGCCCAGCAGGATAGCAAAACCTGCAGCAAAAAGACCAATTGTAATAATATTCCTCTTCTCCAATGATCTCAGTTAAAGTTCAAGATAAAAAACATTTAATCAGGAAATGGCTGCAAAGGTACTCAGAGTAATTTAAAAACGGACTACCTATTTTACAGAGTATACAGCAAGATAGCTGCCGTGCCTTACAAACAGCCTTCCTTTGTCAATTACAGGATATGCCCAAAACGGACCATTGCCCTTTGTAACTTTAAACTCACTGATTACGTTCATCTTTTCAGGACCGGGCTTTACTAGTCCGACGTGACCATTTTTCTCCTCATAAAGATAGAGCATACCGTCAGCTGCAATTAATGATCCCTTGTTGTACCAGTCAGTTTTCCATAATGTTTTGCCTGTTTTCCAGTCTACACACATCCATTTGCCGTAGGAACTGGATTCATAGTTAGAGCCATAAAGATAATCACCCAGAAGTATCGCCCCACCTACATGAGGATCCAGCTCTTCATTTCTCCAGACAACAGTGGGAGCTGAGCCGTCAGGATTTAATTTCAGCTTGAGTCCGACCTTGTCATATCCGCTGGATATGAAAAGACATCCGTCACGAAAAAGCGGGGTGTTAATGTGGGCAAACCTCCACTCAGGAGCCTTGCATTCAGCCATGTAATCAAATTTCCATTGAAGTTTGCCTGTATTTGCATCAACAGCGAAAACATATTTTGCTGAGAGGGTGACTATCAGCTTTTTGCCTCCGAAATCCACAAGGATCGGGTTTACATATTGAGTGACATCGTTAATTGAAGGAGTTTCCCATAAAACACTTCCGTTTTCTGTGCTGAATGCAACCATTGAGGCCATTTTCCCGCCCGGAGTGGCAATGACCTTATTTCCAATAACCAGAGGGCACTCAGAAATACCAAAGTCAGGCGTAACACCCCTGTACTTTGTGGAATAATTGACCGTCCATAAAATCTTTCCCTCTTTGCTAATACATACCAGTTCACCCATTCCGCCTACAATGAAGATCTTGTTGCCTGATACAGTAGCTGTTCCCTGGTGTCCGGAAAATTACTGTCGGATGACTTTGCATAAATAACCTCCCATTTTTTTTTGCCATCCTGGGTAAAAGCTGTGAGCAGATCATTCTCCCCGCGCCGGCCTGTAATATATATGGCATCATCGGTAGATGTAACACTCGAGTAACCTGTGCCAATTTCCGATGATTCCCAAAGCAGGGCAGGTCCGGCAGAGGGCCAGGCTTTCAGTAACCCTGTTTCAGGATAAATGCCGGACCTGTCGGAACCAAGCCAGCCAAATGTCTTCTGCGCATCAGAGGTGAACGAAAAAATAATTATTGAGGCTGTGATCAGAAATATTCTAATTTTTTTCATCTGAAATGATCCTTTTCTTTAAGGTACGCAATATAGAAAATTCATGCAACTCCCCGGAACGGAGATGATATTTAAAACAGTTTTTAAACTAAAAATTAATGTTTTTTAACAACCTGAAACAAATCTTTGAACCCCTTATGATCCTTACGCAAAAACCTTATCAAAAGGACTTCCCATTTATATACACCCCTGCCCCTTAGCCGTCAACCTAATAGCGAATTTGCGGATGGTAGGCAAAAGAGCGTCGCGACCTGTCCCTACGGAATTTCAACATTAATATCCATTTGCCTTTAATGATCCTCCCTGTATAACTTTTTACAGACTCCTAAGGTTGACTGCAGGGTGTAAGGGGTCAAAATGGAGAATGAAAGATTTGGTATTGAGTTAAACGGTACCCTGATAAGCTCATTGCTGATAAGAAAAGTATTTTATATTTAATGGACACTAATGATATTAGTTAACAAATTATTAAAAAACAATATTATAAGTATATATTTTATATTAAAATAGCCATATAACTTAAATATATAATGTATTAATGCGCATTTAATATCATTTTGTTTATTTTATATCAAAATAATTATTAGATTTGCACTCTTAAAACTGAAAAACATTTAAATCATTAATATTTTAAAAGGTTAACTATATGTGCGGAATTGTTGGTGTTTTTGATCTGAAAGTCAACCATATGGAGCTTCGGGAAAGTGTTCTGAAAATGTCAAAAAGAATCAGGCACCGCGGACCGGACTGGTCTGGAATATTTTATTGTGAAAAGGCGATACTTGCCCATGAGAGGTTGTCGATAGTTGACCCCCAATCGGGAAAGCAGCCATTATACAGTAAGGATAAGAACCTTATTCTTACAATAAACGGCGAGATTTACAACCATCAGGAAATCCGCCGCCGTTATGAAGATAGCTATGAATTCCTTACACATTCTGATTGCGAAGTGATACTTCCGCTTTACAGAGACAAAGGTCCTGCATTTATTGAGGAGCTTAACGGAATATTTGCCTTTGCTCTTTATGACCGCGAAAAGGATAGTTATTTCATCGCCCGTGATCATATCGGCATCATACCTCTTTATATAGGCTGGGATAAATTTGGCAATTTTTCGTGGCATCCGAACTCAAAGCTCTGAAGGAGTATGCAATAAGATCCAGGAATTTCTGCCAGGGCATTATCTCTACAGCAAGGAGGGTGAAATGAAAAAGTGGTATAAGCGTGACTGGATGGAATACTCTGCAGTCGAAAATAACGAGACCAGTATTGAAGATCTCAAGAATGCCCTGGAGGCAGCAGTACACCGTCAGCTGATGTCAGATGTACCTTACGGAGTTCTGCTCTCGGGAGGACTCGATTCGTCGATCGTATCTGCAATAGCTAAAAAATTCGCTCCGCGCAGGATTGAATCCGAAGATAAAACTGCAGCATGGTGGCCCCAGCTGCACTCTTTTGCCGTAGGACTGGAAGGTTCGCCTGACCTTGCTGCTGCAAGAAAGGTGGCAACCCATATCGGGACTATACATCATGAGATCAACTTCACAGTGCAGGAAGGTCTCGATGCAATCAGAGATGTTATCTATCATATTGAAACATATGATGTTACAACAATCAGGGCATCAACGCCTATGTACCTTCTTGCCAGGGTCATAAAGTCAATGGGAGTGAAGATGGTACTCTCCGGCGAAGGAGCTGATGAAATTTTCGGTGGCTATTTATATTTCCATAAAGCTCCTGATCCACAAGCTTTTCATGAAGAGACTGTAAGGAAAATAAGCAAGCTTCACCTTTATGACTGCCTGCGTGCCAACAAATCTCTTGCTGCATGGGGTGTGGAAGGAAGAGTTCCTTTCCTCGACAAGGAGTTCATGGATGTCGCTATGCGGCTTAATCCCAAAGATAAAATGATCAGCAAGGAGCGGATGGAAAAATGGGTGCTCAGGAAAGCCTTTGAGGAATATCTCCCCGCAAGTGTTGCCTGGAGACAGAAAGAGCAGTTCTCCGACGGTGTAGGCTACAACTGGATTGACTCACTGAGAGCTCTTACATCAAAAGAGGTGACCGACGAACAGCTGGCAAATGCAAAATACCGTTTCCCAATTAATCCTCCGATGTCTAAGGAGGAGTATTTCTACAGGACAATATTTACCGAGCATTTCCCGTCTGATTCCGCTGCATCATGCGTACCGTCAGTTCCTTCCGTTGCATGCAGCACTCCTGAAGCAATTGCATGGGATGCATCATTCAAAAATATGATTGACCCATCGGGCAGGGCAGTGAAAAGTGTGCATAATGATTCATATAAATAATAGCAAACAGAAACTGTTTTTCATTTTATTGTTTTAATTTTAGGCTATCAGGTTACCGAAAAAGGAAAACCAGCTTAATTACCGAAATGAAAAACAGTTTCATTACTATTCTTTTAGCAACAGCTTTCCAGTGGTCCTGCACCCCTTTCTGGAATAAAGAACCTCTTCCGAATATTGTTCTGATATACGCCGACGACCTTGGATATGGAGATGTTAGCTGCTACGGAGCCACAAGGATTACCACTCCGAATATTGACAGGCTCGCCGGCCAGGGATTGCGATTCACAAATGCCCACTGCACATCATCCACCTGCACACCATCACGATACTCATTACTCACCGGCGAATATGCATGGCGCAGAAGCGGTACAGGCGTGCTGACAGGTGATGCACCTGCAATAATTATTCCCGGCAGGACTACAATAGCTTCTGTTCTTAAGAATGCCGGTTATACAACCGGTGTGGTAGGAAAATGGCATCTCGGATTAGGGCCTTCAACCGGAGCCGACTGGAACGGTGATATTACTTCCGGTCCACTGGACATAGGATTCGATTATAACTTTATAATACCGGCTACAGGCGATAGGGTCCCCTGTGTTTTTGTAGAGAACAGGAAGGTCGTAAACCTCGATCCGGCCGATCCCATAAAAGTCAGCTTCAGCGAACCGATTCTGACGGAACCTACCGGAAAGGACCATCCTGAGCTTTTGAAAATACATCCTAGTCATGGACACGATATGACTATAATAAACGGGATAAGCAGGATCGGCTATATGAGCGGCGGAAAATCAGCACTCTGGGTTGATGAGAATATTGCGGAGGTGATAACTGCCAAGGCTGTCAAATTCATTGAAAATCACCGGAAACGGCCATTTTTCCTTTACTTTTCAACGCATGATATTCACGTTCCAAGGGTTCCTGCCAGGCAGTTTGCCGGTAAAAGCAGGATGGGACCAAGAGGAGATGTCATTCTGGAATTTGACTGGAGTGTCGGACAGATAATGAATACTCTTGATAGCCTGAATTTATCGGATAATACCATACTGATAGTGACCAGTGATAACGGACCTGTTGTTGATGATGGTTATCAGGATCAGGCGGTTGAACTGCTTAACGGACATACTCCCTCAGGCCCTCTCAGAGGGGGAAAATACAGTCTTTTTGACGGTGGAACAAGAGTTGTCTTTATTGTCAGATGGGGCGACAGGATCACACCTGGTGTTTCATCCGCCCTCGTAAGTCAGGTTGATTTTATGTCGTCATTCGCCGGTCTCACCGGCCAAAAGCTCAAAGCAGATGAAGGTCCAGACAGTTTTAATCAGATGGATGCCATTCTGGGAAGGACAGGCAAGGGGCGCGACTGGGTTGTGGAGCACGCCGGCAGACTTTCGGTAATTAAGAATGACTGGAAGTTTATTGAACCCGGTCCGGGTACAAAGCTGCAGGGAAATACAAATACCGAAACAGGTAACGCTGAAATACCACAGCTTTATAATATGAACAGCGACATAGGTGAAAAATTCAATGTTGCCCATCATAATCCTGACCTCGTGAATGAATTAGCTTCATTTCTTAAAAAAATCAGGGATGACGGCAGGACAAGATTCTGAATAATTAATCTGAATATATGATAGATTTAAGGTCGGCAGCAGGTTTAGGTATGGCATCGATGTTTACTTTGGGCGCCTTTGCCCAGAAAGGTGCTACCTTCAGGCAGTGCACTCCCAATATTGTCCTGATACTCATGGATGATATGGGTTACGGTGATATCGGCAGGACAGGGGCGAATCAATATGAAACCCCTAATCTTAATCGTCTGGCTAACCAGGGTACGCAGTTCACCTGGTACTATTCGCCTCAGGCAGTCAGCAGCGCCTCAAGAGCCGGCCTTCTGACAGGATGCTATCCCAACAGGGTAGGAATCAGCGGTGCATTGATGCCCTGGGCTACAAACGGAATAAACAGTGAGGAGACTACAATTGCTGAAATGCTCAGGGTCAGGGGCTATCACACCGGAATAATAGGCAAATGGCACCTGGGCCATCACAGGGAATTTCTTCCTCTCCAAAATGGCTTCGACGAATATTACGGTCTGCCATACTCAAATGACATGTGGCCGGTTGATTATGACGGAATACCAATAGCAAAAAAAGACACCACAGATTATAAAATGCGCTTTCCTGTCCTGCCGCTTATCGAGGGAAATGATAAAGTGGGAGAGGTGCTTACCCTTTCAGATCAGGACAAGCTGACAACAACATATACGGAACGTGCAGTCAGGTTTATTGAACAGCATAAAAGAGAGCCTTTCTTTCTCTATTTTCCTCAGTCGATGGTCCATGTGCCTCTTGGTGTTTCAGATAAGTTCAGGGGCAAAAGCAAACTAGGCCTGTACGGCGATGTGATGATGGAGGTTGACTGGTCAATAGGAGAAATATTGAAAGTACTGGAGAAGACCGGGCTTGAAAAGAATACCCTGATAATTTTTACCAGTGATAACGGACCATGGTTGAGCTTTGGCAACCATGCAGGCACTACAGGAGGGCTTCGTGAAGGCAAAGGAACAACATGGGAAGGCGGACAAAGGGTGCCATGCATCATGAGATGGCCCGGTAAAATACCAGCCGGGGAGATATGCAGCCAGCTTGCCAGCTCAATTGATATCCTGCCCACACTTTCTGCAATAACGGGAGCTCCTCTGCCTCAGAATAAGATCGATGGGGTGAACATTCTTCCGCTTCTCCTTGGAGATAAGGAGGCAATGCCACGCCGGAATCTTCTTTATTACTATCGTGAAAACAGCCTTGAAGCAGTACAGACCGACTACTGGAAACTCGTTCTTCCGCATGAGTCTTACCAGGTCTACAGGGGACAGAAGCCGGGAATGAATGGATGGAGGGGAGGACAGGGATCTGAGACAATCGCTGCAAAGCAGCTGTATGATTTGAGAAGGGATCCGGGCGAATGGTATGATGTTTCGGAATTCTATCCTGAAAAAGTAAAGGAACTTGAAGAACTTGCTGCCTCGGCCAGGAAGGATCTTGGTGATGACATAACTGGAAACCCGGGAGTCAACCGCCGTAAAGCAGGTTCGGTAATAAAATGAGAAATGTTTTTATAAGACTTTAAACGGAGTTACGGAGAGTACTAACACCCATTCCTTAACGACATAATACCATTACGCCTCTAAAACCTATCTATGATCACAAACCTTCATATAGCAACAACGCTGGGACTAACCGTAATAGCCCCGTTGGTATACTCCCAGCCTGCAGGCAGTCAGCGGCCCAATATTGTCTATATAATGAGCGATGACCATGCTTACCAGGCTATCAGCGCTTATGGAGGACGACTTAAAGAGTATGCACCTACACCCAACATTGACAGGATAGCAGCCACCGGCATGAGATTCAACCGCTGCCTGGTTACCAATTCAATTTCGGGACCATGCCGCGCAGTTATACTCACAGGCAAATACAGCCATCTCAACGGATATGTGGCAAATGAAGATCAGGCTCCGTTTGATGGCAGCCAGCAAACCTTCCCGAAAATTCTTCAGAAATCGGGTTATAATACTGCAATTATAGGCAAATGGCATCTGGAATCAGAACCCACAGGATTCAGCCACTGGGAGATATTACCCGGACAGGGAAACTACTACAATCCTGATTTCATAGATAAAAAAGGCAAACATACCGAGAACGGCTATGTCACTGAAATAATTACCCAAAAAAGTATCAGCTGGCTGAAGGAAGCAATGAGTGCCGGAAAACCATTTATGCTTATGATGCACCATAAAGCCCCTCACCGGGAATGGGAACCAGGACCAAATGAACTGACGCTGTACAGGAATATTACCTTTCCTGAGCCTGAAACCCTCTTTGATGATTATTCAGGCAGGGGAGCAGCCGAGAAAACCCAGGATATGACAATTGAAAAAACTCTCCGGATTGAACAGGATCTTAAGCTTTACAGGGATAAATCCGGAATGAAAAATACAGGACTGGGAAGGATGGATACGGGGCAGAAAATGAGATGGGATGAAGTTTATGATCCGATAATCAGACAATTTTATGAATCAGGACTTACCGGGACAGATCTTGTCCGCTTTAAATACCAGCGTTATCTTCAGGATTACCTTGCCTGCATTGCTGCCGTAGACAAAAGTGTTGGCGGAATACTCGATTTCCTTAAAGAAAACGGTCTCGATAAAAATACAATTGTTATTTATGCCTCCGATCAGGGTTTCTACCTTGGGGAACATGGATGGTTTGACAAAAGATGGATGTTTGAAGAGTCATATCGTACCCCATTGCTGATACAATGGCCGGGAAAAACAGCTCCGGGAAGTGTAAACAACGATATTGTCTCAAATATTGACCTGCCTGAAACTTTTCTTGAAATGGCTGGAGCTGAAGTTCCATCAGATATGCAGGGAAGAAGCATGGTGCCTGTACTGAAAGGCAAAACACCGGCGGATTGGAGAAAGGAACACTACTACCATTATTACGAATACCCGGGGTCGCATATGGTAAAACGTCATTATGGGATAAGCACTGAAAGATATAAGCTCATCCATTTTTATTATGACATAGATGAATGGGAACTATTTGACCTGCAATCTGATCCGATGGAGCTAAAAAATGTTTACAATGACCCTTCGTACGCAGATGTTAAGAAGGATCTTTATCAGCGGTTGACCGGTTTAATGAAAAAATACAAAGACAGCGACACCATGGCAAAATCATTTCTTCCAAAATAAAATGTATAAGATATAATAAGCTGCATCACAAAAAAGGAGATTAAAAAAGGAGAGGCTGTAAATGCCCATGAAATACGTGAAGGCATTTACAAGCTAATCAAAGCTGAACATCCGGACTTTGAACAGGATTGTTCCATCACGCTCGATGAGCTGAATCATTATAGGAGACTCTACCTGAGCTCAATAATTGAGCAGGAGAGGGGCGAAATGGACAACATTGACAAAGATGTAATGAATGCCCTTAAAAATAATTCCATCCTCTCCGAGAACATTGAGGATGAAATAGTGGGAAGGCTTACCCTTGGGCAGAAAATGGCTGACAAAATTGCCACTTTTGGTGGCAGCTGGACATTCATAATTACATTTTTTTCATTTATTCTTCTATGGATTGGAGTGAATATCTGGATCCTGACTACAAAACCCTTCGATCCGTTTCCTTTCATTCTTTTGAATCTGATCTTATCATGCCTCGCTTCAATACAGGCGCCTATTATCATGATGAGTCAGAACAGGCAGGAACAAAAGGACCGGCAGAGAGCAGAACATGATTATAAAATTAATCTTAAAGCTGAACTGGAGATAAAACTCTTAAGCGAGAAAATTGACCATATGATCGTGAATCAGAATAAAAACCTGCTTGAGATACAGGAGGTACAGACTGACTACCTTGAAGACCTCATGAAGGAGATAAAAAGAGACAATAGGTATTAATTGATATGTATTTAAAAAGATGAATTTCAGACGGCGTAAAAAAGAGTATATGAACACAGTTTCAGTCACAACTGATACACATGATGAGAAGCACCTGGGAAGTTCAGCATTCATCACTGACATTGTAATTGGAATGTCCGACGGGCTGACAGTTCCATTTGCCCTTGCCGCCGGACTGAGCGGAGCTGTTCACAGTAACGCTGTTGTAATTACAGCAGGGGTTGCTGAGATCGTGGCAGGAAGTATTGCTATGGGACTAGGCGGATACCTCGCAGGCAAAACGGAACAGGAACATTATCAGGCAGAACTGGAACGGGAATATGATGAAGTTGAGAATCTCCCGGAAAGAGAAAAAAATGAGGTCAGGGTCATATTTGAAGAATATGGTCTGAATATAACAACACAGAATATCATTGCCGATGAGCTGGCAAAAGATAAGCACAAGTGGGTTGACTTCATGATGAAATATGAGCTTGGACTCGAAAAGCCCAATGCCAACAGGGCAAGGAACAGTGCAGCTACCATAGGACTCTCCTACATTGTCGGCGGACTAATACCGCTGACAGCATATTTCTTCACACAAACACCAATTGAAGGATTAATGATCTCGGCGATACTAACTGTGGTTTGTCTCTTCATCTTTGGTTATTTCAAAAGCAAAGTAACAGGGCAGCCGCCTGTCAAAGGAGCGCTTAAAGTAATGCTGATAGGGATCATTGCAGCAACAGCGGCCTTCCTGATAGCTAAGGCATTTAATGGTATGGTATAAAATATAACTTAATGTGATCCCTGTGCTCACTACATAAGAACATTAAAACTGAACACAGGCTTTGGAAACAGATAGCGCATAAATCAATTGTCAGGTATTATAATATAGATCCAACATAATCATGAAGTACCGTCTGATATTTTTCGTTGCCCTGATTAATTTCTTATTAATTAATACTCTGTCATTTTCCAGGGATCCTTCTGTAATAAGAAGAAGCGGCAAGATCTACGTAGGAATGACAATTGATGACAGGAAGAATATCAATTACCAGCTTGCTGTTGAATTTGCGAAATATCTGAATGTTGAGCTGGTAATCGTGGATATGGACTGGGAGGAAGCTTTCATGAAGGATGGAAAGGTGCCCCCGGAAATTGAGACGGATCCCCTGATATCTTATACCCCTGACATTTTTAAAAAAGTTGACATAATCTGCAGCACTTTTACCGTTCTCGACTGGAGAAAAAAATTATTTGACTTTGCTGAAACTTTAAATTCTGCAGAACTCCTGGTAATTGATAAAGATAGTGGTGCTGTAAGTGACTTCTCTATGCTAAAAGGAAAGACAATAGCATTTATGGAAGGGACCAGCTTTGAATCCAACTTAAAAGCAATAAACAAGGAGAACAATAATCTGATAAATCTGGAACCTACCAAAACGGGAAGCGAGTCGAAGGATCTCTTTCAGGCTGGAAAGGTTTTCGGGATAATTCTTGATGCAGATGAAGCGCTGAATTTCATTAAGCTGAATGATATGAAATACACTATTGCCTTATCGATAAGCCCTGTTACAAAAACAGCCTGGGCAGTCGAAAAAGGGAATAGTCTGAAAAGAGAGGTGACTGATTTTTTCAGGACGATTGAAAACAACGGAGTGCTTAATCAGGTATTCAACTCCGAGTTCTCAGTATCATATACCTCTTATCTTGAAAAAATCAGTAAGAATAAAAGAAGTATAAGATATAAAAGAGATCTTGATGAGATTCTTTCTTCCGGGAAACTAATCGTTGCACTTCGCGACCGCTCGCTGGTTTATAAAGAGGGTGGAGAAAAGCAGCCTATGCACGCACTGGCTGAGGAGTTTGCCGATTATCTCGGGGTATCCCTTGAATATGTTATTACTCCCTCCCTGAATAAATACTGGGAAACAGCTGATGGAAGATTTGTTCGCGACAGTGCTTACACACCAGACTGGTTCAATTATTTTGATGTAGCCTGTGAGATATTTTCTGTTCTGGAATGGCGTTCAAAAAAAATAGACTTTGTCCCTGTATATCCCACTGAATATTCTGTGATTGCCAGGAAAGATTTGAAGATTAAGAGTGTTGACGACCTGCGTAAACTTAAATGTGTTACAACTAAAGGGTCTGCATATGTAGATCTTCTTACAAAAAACAAGCTGGGAAATTTTTATTATGAATCGGCCAATAACCTGCTTCATGAAGTTGCATCGGGCAAAGCAGATTATACGATTATGGATAACGTATTTTCAGAGCTGCCGGAATATCCTGATCTGGAAGCAAAGATCTCGCTTGGGAGTCTAAATATTTGCTGGGGATTAAGAAAAGATCAGCCAAAACTTGAGGCAGAGCTGAATAAATTCATGACTCAATCACAAAAAAATGGCCTGATAAATACACTTACAAAGGCAATGCAAAGGAAGAACCTTCAATCCCCGGAGGCTTTTGTTAATGCTTATTATGAGGGTGTACAACCAGGTCAGCTGCCATATGTTCTTTATGGCTCAAATGATGGATTGCCACAGGAGGAGATCTTTTCAATATTCCAGGATTCAAAGGGCTACATGTGGTTTGGTACAAGTTCCGGCGCGGTAAGGTATAATGGAAGAGAGATGAAGTCAGTTAAGCCAAACCCCGAACATGGTGATAATTCTGTGAAGATATTGATCAGGATTCTGTTGGGACAATATTTATGGCAACATCTAAGGGAGTTGCACTTTTTAATAATGATACAATAAGCAATAGAATTTTCACAAATACCGGGTTTCATTCAATCTTTATAGATAAAACTGATAATAAATGGTTTATCGGAGATGACGGAGTATATTTCCTGAATAAATCCGGCTCACAGCATCACCTTAACCAGGATTTCCCAAACCTTCCCGTTTCTGTATACAGCATCGATGAAGATCCGAAAACCGGAGATAAATTTATCTCAACTGCAAACGGAATATACTTATTCTCTTCAAAATTGAATCAGGTTTCTCAATTGACCAAAGAAGAGTGTTATTCGGCTTTTGTTGATAAGAACGACAGTATCTGGTTTTCAACGAGACAGGGATTACTTATTGCAGCTATACCGGAGATTAAAAAGAATGGGATGTCAGGTAAATTCAGGAACCTGAACAGTACGCTTAATGTTCAGAATGAAATAATTAATAATATCAGTACAAATAAATACGGATCGGTCTGGCTGGTAACGGATTCCAGAATAATCCAGGCAATATCCACTGACCAGGAGGCAATTCAGTATGAACAGAAAAAAGGCATAAAGGACAATAAGATTATGTCGTTTCTGATAGATAAGGAAGATAATATCTGGGTGGGATTCTCCGGTGGCTTGCAGCGATTGTCAAAGTATGAGGGACTTAGGAATTTCTACCCGAATACTATAAATTCTTTTATATACTCTTTCTATGCTGACAATTCTGACCGGCTCTGGATTGCTTCAAACAATGGCGTTTTCTATTATGAAGAGGAACTAATCAATTTTACTCCCAGGTTAGGCAGCGATAATCAGAAGTATGTGATGGGAAAATTAGCCAATGGAAACATTCTGTTTGCGAACAGCAAAGGTTTATATGAAGTCGATCAGCATTCTTTGTCAATTGTTCAGCAATCCCGGTTTAAAGAGATGATCATGAGTCCGGAAGGTGTATTTATCTCTTCGAAGGGAGAGATTGTTATACTTACAGGATTTAATGGGATACTCTATTATCTTTCCGGTTTCACTTCTGATCCTCTGGTTATTAAGAATAAGTGGTCATCAAATGTAACCAGGCTGATTGAGAAAGATGGCCGGATTATAGGAGGATCATCCAATGGACTGATCGAACTTAAAAACGGTTCTTTGAAGTCGCTGGCGGAAATGGATTGCCAGGTATATTCTGTTTATAATGATAACGGAATTCTCTGGCTGGGTACTGACTTTGGTCTGGCCTATATTAAAAACAGTGATTTCGATAACATCCAGTTCGTTTCTGTCGGAAATTCTACGGTGGTTAAATCAATTTTCCCGGCAAAAAACAGAAACTATCTCTGGTTAGGAACAAATCAGGGTATCTCATATTTTAACAAAACTTACTTTGAGTCAGATTATTATATTGATTCAAAAGATGGTCTTTCCGCTGATGAAATAACACCCGCCGGCCTTTTTCTTGACAGGAACGGATTACTCTGGATCGGGACATTCCATGGAATAAGTAACTTTAATATGCGTGCCAAAAGTACTATCTCCTATACACCTGAGTGCTATATTGAACGAACTTTACTCAATGGAAGGAAAATTGATAACACTGACGGCCATACATTCAGGTATAATCAGAATAATCTCATCTTCGAAATCTCAGCATTAACTTATAAAAGTAAGGAATCAATTGAGTATGAGTTCTATTTAAGAGGAACAGGTAATGATTATTCCTCATATCACAAAGGGAAAGAATTTAAGGCATATTATAATAATCTTCCTCCTGGTACTTATGAGTTCATATATAAAGCAAAAGGTGATAATAATATCTGGGGATATGCGAAAAAATACGAATTCAATATAAAAACTGCCTGGTATAATACGGTTGTTTTCCGCGCCCTGCTGATAATCGCAATTGCTTTACTTATATGGCTTTTCTATAAACAGAGGGTGAAAAGCATCGAAGCCCAGAAGAGAAAACTTGAAGAAATAGTACGAATCAGGACAAATGAGCTTCAGCTGGCTAACCTTGAGATAGAAGGCCAGCGTGATTTGGCTACTGCTCAAAGAGATAAGATAATTGAACAGAAAAAGGAGATAACTGACAGTATTTACTATTCTGAGAGAATACAAAGATCTTTGCTGCCGGAATCTGGCGCTTTGAGAAAGATTCTTCCTGAACATTTTATACTGTTTAAGCCCAGAGATATTGTCAGCGGTGATTTCTACTGGGTTACTGAAAAAGCAAATTTCACTTATGTAGCAGCAGTAGACTGCACAGGGCATGGTGTTCCTGGTGCATTAATGAGTATGCTTGGAATTTCTTTCCTCAATGAGATTGTTAATAAGTCAGGGGATATGTATCCTGAAGAGATCCTCAATCAGCTGAGAAATTATATTATTAAAGCTTTGAAACAGGCTGGTCAGATCGGAGAAGCCCGTGATGGAATGGATGCGAGTCTTATCGCTTATGATAAATCAAATGGCTTAATCAGCTTTTCAGGAGCTAATAATCCTCTGTACCTTGTCAGAAACGGGGAACTGGAGGAGATTAAAGGTGATAAAATGCCGGTTGGAATTCATGAGAGGATGGACTCATTCACCCGTCATACCTTTAATGTGAAAAGTGGTGATACGATTTATCTTTTTTCAGACGGATATGCTGACCAGTTCGGAGGACCAAAATATAAAAAATTCAAGTATGCAAACTTTAAAACCCTGTTAGTCAGTTTGCAGCCGTTTCCAATGGAGGCACAATGCTGTAAACTCCAGGAAACAATGAATGAATGGAAGGGTGATAAGGAACAAATTGATGATATGATTATTGTCGGGTTAAGATTTTAGATCTATTTGAATTTTCAAATATTCACAATAATCTTCATCTTCATTTCAAAAATGATTGATATCCAGCACAGCAATTCTTGTACTTTTTCCCGCTCCCGCACGGACAGGGATCATTTCTTTCGGGGATCAGCGGTCTTACTGCCTGGTTTTCCCTGTTCCTTATCCAGGTCATAACATTGGCGGGAGCCCTTCTGTTTTTGAGCTCCTTAGCCATAAATTCCATATATGGTTCAACGTGATGGAAAAACGATTTATAACCCTTGCAAAGGTAATTCAGTCCCGGTTTACCATCAGGTGTATTTGCGAACCTGTGCTTTGGACATTCGCCATGGCAGGCATACTGGACATCACATTGAAGACAGAACGCAGGCAGCTTGTTCCTTTTGTCTATACCGAAGTCAAACTGCTTTTGTGATTTCACCATTTCGACCATGGAAGATGTTGAAATATTCCCCAGGTAATTATCGGCGTAAACAAAATGGTCACATGAAAACAGATCCCCGTTATGTTCCATAACAAGGGCATCCCCGCATGTCTCGGCAAAGACGCATAGTCCGGGCAGTTCACCTACATAATTAGCCAGTGTGACATCGAAAATCTGGACATAGAATCTCGCGACATCATTTCTTACCCACTCATTGAAAATGGTTATAAGAAAACGGCCAAAATCTTCAGCCCCTACCGACCATTCAGCAACTGCAGCTTTATCACTATATGAAGGTGGCACAAGAATCAGACTGGCTCCATCATGTTCAAAAGCAACTCTTTCAACCACCGGCAGGAACTGGATGAATCCGCTGCCGATATTTTTCAGGAATCTGTAGGTATCTGAGGCATAGTTTACATTATAGCTATTAACACAGCTTAGCGTATTGAATTCTGCCTTATTCTTCCGAAGCAGTTCAATCCCCTTCATCACTTTCTTAAAGGTTCCTCCTCCCGTGCGGGTTTTCCTGTAATGATCGTGATTGTGCTCTTCACCGTCAATCGAGATCCCGACGAGCATTTTATTATCGGCAAAGAATCTGCACCAGTCATCCGTGAGCATTGTCCCGTTGGTCTGGAAGGCATTTTCAATAGTTTTCCCGTTGGCATATTTTCGTTGAAGGTCAACTGCTTTACGGAAAAAATCCAATCCCAGCAAGGTTGGTTCACCACCCTGCCAGACAAATGTTACCACAGGAACCTGCTGAACTTCAATGTAATTTTTTATGAAGGCTTCAAGAAGATCATCTTTCATGCGGAAATCATTCTCTCCGCCATACATCTTCTTCTTAACCAGATAATAGCAATATGTGCAATTCAGATTACATAACGGACCTGTTGGCTTCACCATTATGCTGAATGCGTCGGGTCTCTGTAATTTCAGCGCATCATTGAAAAGTAAATCCATTGGATACTTTTAACTACCCATACCATTCACGTTTTCTGTCTGTTATTCCATTAAGGACCTCAAGACATATATTAACGTCTTTCACTATCTGAAAATCGAACATCCCGACACAAATGAAATCGGCGCCATTATCGAATGCCCATTTGAATCCGTCTTTAGGTTCAATTGCTCCGGCTGCCAGTACTTTGTAACCCATCACCGGCACCTTCGCCTTATTAACGAATTCAACAGTGCGTTCCGGGAACAGACAGAACATATTGTTATGAAACCTGTTATGATCAAGGTATTCCTCACCGTCAACTTCAAAGGCATGGCGAAATTCCCGCGGATGTGCAGACCAGTACTTGTCATGATGCATGGTCTTCATGTAATAGTCGGGGATGATCCCAATGTTTTCACAAGCAATGAGTGATTCAACTGAATGTGCAGCAAGACCGGCCGTATACTTCTGGCTTCTGATCCTGTCGAGCATCTTGCCGATAACCTCAATCTTGTTATCCCTCACAAGCCAGTCGCACCAGTTACCCTGAACCTGTACAATGTCAACCCCAAAGTCAATAGCCTTGTTGATATTGACAAAGTAATCGTTCTTCTCCATATCCGGGTGGACCTGGGATATTACCTTGATCTTGCTGCCTGTAGTCTTCTTGTATTTGGCTATTAGCGCATTGGTTGGAAAACCGATGTTGATTGCATTAACCCCGGCCTTTTCAGCCAGGATCAGTGTTTCGTATATTTTCCGTTCGCTATTGTATGCCTTGAAAAGTTCAGGAACATAGATCAGGTCCCTGGAATGTGCCCAGCCCCCGATAAGATTTCCTCCAAGAACCATACGGCTGAGAACATGGTCACCGATTTTCCCCGTAGGCAGTGTACCTTTCAATTCTCCGATAGCTGATTGTTTCAACTGAATAGTCGCACCTGACATAACATCAATACCGTATTTCCTGTTATTCTGTGCTGCCAGAAAACCCATAATCCCAAGAACAGGCAGTGTTGCAAGGTTCTTCAGGGCTTCCCGGCGCGATCCTGAATAAGTAACATCAATATTATCCCCAGGGACCTTTTTACCAGTCTTTATTCTTATCAAATCAATAAGGTAGTCTATTCCAAATCCATGTTCTTTGTAGAATGCCAGGAAAAGGAGAACTGCCGTCTCAATAAAGAGCTTGTCTACAATAAAGAGATGACCTTCGCCTGTATTAAAGAGATAAGCTCCGAAAGGCGGGTAGGCAAAATAGTAGAGTGTAAGCAGAAGAGCACCTGCTACTGCAGAGAGTCTGGCAAAGATCCCTATGAACAATCCCAGGCCAATAAGGATCAAGCCGTAGATATTCAGCAGATCAATTACTTTCAGAAGATGCGGCGACGCTGCAATCGAGTGATAAAGGCCTGAAAACGGACCCGATGAATTGGCAAGATATGAATACGAACTCCAGTTGGATATCACAAGCTTGGAAACGCCTTCATAAAGAAAATGCCAGCCGACAGCCATCCTTAAAATAGTGAAAAATAACTTCTTCCAGTTAATCTGATGTGAACTTTTCATCTGCAATACGGTTTATTATAAGTTAATTCAGAATTTGTCTTTTCGTCTTTTTGCTAACCTTTGTGCCCTTCGTGCTAAACTTTGTGTCCTTCGTGTTAAAAAAATCTTAAGCAAAAAATTCACTATATGTGGCACTAAGGGAAGCACAAAGGTGCTTCTGTAAAAATAAAACTGTTATAAACATACAACAATTTTTATAATGATCACCATCTGATCTCAAATGACTGCCACTCAATTTTTATTACTATTTTTGATAATATATGAACTTAATTTTCACCCGGTATGGAAAGAAGAAAATTTATCAAGGTGACCTCTATAGGCTCTGCCGCCGTTGCGACTAATCTATTTATCCCGGCTGCAGCCCAGGATAAAAAGCTAAGAATTGGACTGATAGGAGCAGGATGGTATGGCATGGTAATAACCAAAGCTGCTCTGATAGCTGGCGGGGTTGAGGTGACTGGTATATGTGATGTCGACTCTGATCATCTTGCTACCAGTGCGGATGAATTGGAAAAGCTGCAGGGATCGCGGCCAAAAACATTTAAATACTATCACGATCTTCTTGATATGAAAGGGCTGGATGCTGTATTTATCGGCACACCCCCTCACTGGCATGCCTTACAATTCATCGCTGCCTGCGGGAAGGGCCTTGATATTTATTGTGAAAAACCCCTCGCATATGATATTAAGGAAGGACTTGCAATGGTTAAGGCTGCAGAGAAGGCAGGAAATATTGTTCAGATTGGTTTTCAGAGAAGGCAGAGTGAAGCATTCAAAAAAACAAAGGAACTTCTTGATAATGGCAGAATTGGAAATCTTCATCAGATAACTGCACAGATTAATTATAATCCCGAACTAAAGGATACCACCATTCAGCCACCTCCTGCTTCTCTTGACTGGGATGAGTGGTGCGGTCCGGCCCCAAAACTTGATTACTGCCCGAATATAGGACATATGGCATGGAGACTTGAAAAAGCATACGGAAATGGTCATCTTACAGACTGGGGAATTCATCATATTGATATAATAAGAAAAATAACAGGTGAAGGAATGCCGGCAGAGTTCTATTCAACAGGTGGCACATATGTGCTGAATGGGAAAATAACTACTCCTGACACTCTCACATCCCAGATGGCCTTTAAAAGAGCCCCTCTGTTATGGCAGCACAGACTGTGGGGCATTGGAGATGCAAATAAGGAATTCAATAACGGGATTTTCTTTCACGGTGAAAAAGGAACCATTTTTGCGGATGATTCAAGGATCGTGATCATTGATGCCGGGAAAGGAAGTAAAAGAGAAGACTTGTCAGTGCCCACTGAGGGTATGCAGGAAATACATGTTAAGAATTTCCTTGATGCCGTAAAAGCAAAAAATAAGAAACTAATCAGCTGCACACCTGAAGATGCATTTCAGTCAACGGCGATTGTTCAGCTTGCAATGATTTCATATTATACCGGGTCGAAGGTAAAATGGGACTTAAATAAAAAAGAACTAACCGGAAATGGTGAAGCTTCGGGACTGCTGGCGAGAGATTACCGCGGAAAGTATCAACATCCATAAAAAGATTGTGGCGTAACTTTCGCTACGCCACCTGATGTTTCAGATAAAACAAGTTTCCCCCAATTGTTTTACCCAAACTCTAATCAAAATTTACTCTCTTCTGTCCGGCAAGTATATCACCGATGATATTTATCCTTTAAATATTTCTGCTCCGATGGAAGGTTAACGGGCAATTATCCTCCCGGCAACAAAATCCTGATTTAAGTGTAAATATCATTCGGTGATATTGTCACCTGCCTTGATCAATGATCTGTTACGATCAGGTAATTTTTCTAACTTTAATTTTTCCTTAACAATTATATTCAAAGGAATACCAATTTTTTTTATTCCGGATATTTTCTGCGTTGACAAAACATGGACATGTATTAATATTTTGATTCTTGATTATGAACTTAGTGATCAGGGCACAAACACGAATCTTCTCTGTTTGTTTGTACGATGGGTTTTAAAAATTGCTTTTACACCCATTATTACGCCAACACTAACCACTCCTCCAATCACTGTTGCGCGAAGGTCCTTCCAGTCAGGTGTTCCGAATCCGCCCATATCAGCCAGCTCTTTACCTGCTCCTGCGATAGTAGCAGATCCAAGACCGTAAACCAGGGGTTTCCAACCTGAAGATTGAGTAGGCAGCATATAACCCCAGCCAGCAACAACGGCTCCTGCGCCAAGATGCAGTTGTTTATCTTTTGGGATCTGGCTTTTTGCCGGTATTGAAAGAAATATTACTATAATCATGCTCAATAAAAATTTTCCTGAATTTGTCATGTTAAGATTTTTCATTTTTGTAAGTTTTTTAGTCTGGTTACCTTTAAATTTCATTTCTGTTCTTTTAAGTATTTCCTGATTTTTTGCATCATCATCATCATGAAAAACTTATGCAACAAAGGTATGGGAGCCTGAATTGGTGGGGAATAGGTGATACTTTGATATTGGTGGGAGTAAAGTCTGATTTTTTTACTTCCCAAAATCTGAGAGCAGTAGGAGAATCCTACCTGGAGTGTGTACTCATTTCTGATATTTCGCCCCTACGGGGCTTGAAAATGTTCGTTGTGCTTTCTGCAGGGCTTTGCCCTGCTTTAGTGTATTTAAGGCCTACGGCCTTGATGGTATGATGGTTGATGGCTTAAATAACCATAGAAGGTTGATTTTACGCGGATCTTCCTCTCATTCAATTAATTAAGGTTCCTTTTTTGATTTTATGAATGTTGATGGCTTTAAGCTACATCTCCCGGTTAATGTATTTAAGCCCTCAGTTTTGATTTTATGACAAGTGCAATCAGGACAAGGCCATAAGTCTTTAATCGAAACCCTGATGATTACGCCCCTACGGGGCTTGAAGTTGTCCTTCATGCTTTTAGCAGAGCTTCGCCCTGCTTTAGTGTATTTTAGGCCTACGGCCTTTATAGTATGATAGTTGATGGCTTTAAGCTACATCTCCCTGTCAATGTATTTAAGCCCTTAGTTTTCATTTTAGGACAAGTGCCATCAGGACAAGGCCGTAGGCCTTATATATATTAAAGCAGGGCGAAGCCCTGCTGATAACTAAGAGTTCTCTTTAAGCCCCGTAGGGGCGAAATATCCAACCCAACCACTAAAGATCCTTAAATAGATACCCCTGCTGATACTATCCCCAGCCTTTATGCCATAACGCCTTAACACCGTAACACCGTAACTCCGTAAATCCATAACACCGTCATCATCCTGTGAACTATATTTTTAATTTGTGTATATTTGTTACAAGCTAAAGAAATCCCTCATGGCCACCGGAAAACCTCACAAAACCTCTTCAGGCAGCAGCACCAGAATTATTCAGGAACTAGAGAAGCAGAAAACAGAACTGGAACTTCAGATCAGGGAAAACAACAGAGAGCTTGAGAAATACAGGATCATTGCTGATAATACTTATTCATGGGAATTCCTGCAGTCGCCTGATGGTGAATTTATTTACATCTCTCCTTCATGTGAAAGGATCACAGGTTATCCGGTAAAAGCCTTCTTCGACGATCCGGATCTTATCCTGCGGATAATCCATCCTAAGGATATAAGCGATTACCTTACCTATCATCTTATTGGAAATAAGAAGAAGCATAGTGATATAAGGTTCAGGATAATTACAGCCCGGGGCGAAACAAAATACATAGAGCACAGCTGTTCGCCAGTTTATGACACGGACGGAAATCATACAGGCAACCGAGGATCAAACAGCGAAATCAACCTCCGGCTTTTTCCTGAAGAGGTTCTTGCCGAAAACGAGAAGAATTACAAAAATCTTTTCAAAGTCATGGCTCAGGGGGTGATTCATATTAATAATAAAGGCATCATAAATGAAGTAAATCCGTCGGCTCTGAAAATTCTTGGCATATCTGCCTCTGACGTGCTTGGCAAAACACTGTCTGAGCAGCAGTGGAAAATGACTGATTTTAAGGGCGAAGAGATTTTATTGGCAGAGATGCCAATTGAGATTGCATTGAGAACCGCAAAAAGGTCAGCCAAAACAATCGGAATACGGATACCTGATCAGGAACAGACTATCTGGGTTAATGTTGTTGCTACTCCGGTACCGGGGAATAATGACGAAAATGTTATTGGTGTATTTGCAACCCTGGATGATATCTCATCCCAGATTGAAATGCAAAGTGCACAGGAGGCTCTGAACAGGGATGTAATATCCCATTCGCAGGATCTTGAAATGAAAATAAGGGACAGGCTGGTTGAAATAGTCCAGCTCTCAAACCTTAACCTGGCTATTGTCAACAGCCTGGGATTGTCGCTCATAACAACATCCATAGATGGCACTGTGACCGGTTTCAACAGGGAAGCGGAAAACCTCCTCGGCTATAAGGCTGATGAAATGATAGATAAAGTCAACCTGGTAGTTTTTCATAAGCAGGAAGAGATAATTGAAACAGCAGGCAGACTTTCTAAGGAATCCGGGGAAATGGTATTCCCTGATTTTAATATTTTCCGCATTATTTGCGAAAAAGCATCAGGCAAACCGCTGGAATGGACTTATATCAGGAAGAATGGGAGCGAGGTACCTGTCTTATTATCACTGAGCAATCTGAAGGATTCAGAGGGTACAATAACTGGATATCTTGGGGTTGCTTTTGATAATTCCATAAGGAAATCAACTGAAGAGCTTTTAAGATGGAATGAACATCTGCTGCAGCTCATGTCCGATTCATCACCTTACGGATTCCTGGTAACAGACAGAAATTCAGGGAAGATCCTCTATTTCAATAACAGATTCTGCGAAATCTGGAATTTTGACTCCTTCGCGGAAAAGATGAAGAACGGTGAAATAAGGTTTGAGAAAATTGTCACTTCGATAATGTCAATGGTGAAGGAGAAGGAGACTTGCAATGTTCTTGGCGCCAACCTGAAAGATTTTGCAGTTACCGGTGTACTGAGGAATGAGGTGCAGCTCACTGACGGCCGGACAATAGGTATATTCCTTACAGAGATAAGCGGAGGGTTTGATGAGTATCATGGCCAATTTTATATTTTCGAGGATATAAGTGAAAGAAAGCTTATTGAGAAAACACTGCAGCTCCAGAATGCTGCTTTTGAATCTGTTGCACTGGCAGTGCTGATAACCGATATTCATGGTAATATAATGTGGGTCAACCCTGCCTTCACCAAACTTACCGGCTACCCTGTTGAAGAGGCGATCGGACAGCACACCCGGATGCTGAAATCAGGCATGATGGAAGATGATTTCTTTAAAACCATGTGGCAGACAATTCTCTCCGGAAATGTATGGACAGGCGAAATCGTAAACAGGAAAAAAGACGGAACCATTTATTATGAAGTTGAGACTATCACCCCAATATTCAATGATAAAGGACAGGTAAACAGATTTATCTCAGTCAAAATAGATATCTCCACCAGGATTGAAATGGAGAGTGCACTCCGTGTCAGTGAAGCACGCTGGCAGGCAGCCCTGGAAGGTTCCGGCTATGGCATATGGGATTATAATCTGGTAAGCGGAAAAGCCTTTTTTTCAACGAGGTATAAGAATATGCTTGGGCATGACAGTGATGAGGACTGGAATTCGAGGAATGAATGGTTCTCAAGGGTTCATCCTGATGATATTCATAAATGTATTGCAAATTTTGACAAACATTTCAGGGGTGAAACTGAGTATTTTATCCAGGAATACAGGATGCGCTGCAAGGATGGATCATATAAATGGGTTCTCGACCGCGGAAAGGTGATCGAATGGGCAAGCAGGGATAAACCCGCAAGGGTAATCGGCACACACAGCGATATCGATGAAAGGAAAAGACTGGAGGCCTCCCTCAAGCAGAGCATCGAAAAGGAGAAGGAACTGAATGAAATGAAATCACGCTTTGTATCGACGGCTTCTCACGAATTCAGGACACCGCTTTCAGCCATACTAATCACCAGTGACTCACTTCTGACATACTGGGACCGCATGGAAACAGGTCAGATAAAAGACAAACTGACAAAGATAAACAACCAGGTTCTCCATCTGACCAAGATAGTAAATGATGTCCTTCAGCTCTCGAAAATCGAGGAGGGTAAGGTTGAATACAATCCGGTCGACATAGATATTATTGAGATCTGCAGACAGGTAATTGATACTTTCAATTCCGATCCCAAGCTTGGCAACAAGGTTACACTGTCAACTCCGTTCAATTCGGCGGTAATGAAGCTCGATACCCGTCTGATCTTCCAGGTCATTAACAACCTGGTATCCAATGGCATAAAATACTCACCTGAAAATCCTGCTATTAAGGTTGAAGTGACAAGAAAGAACAATGAGCTCTGTATTACAGTGAGCGATAACGGGATAGGGATCCCTGAACCCGATCAGAAACACCTCTTCAAGCCTTTCTACCGGGCAAGCAACACAACACTATTCCAGGGTAACGGACTAGGACTTAGTATTGTTAAAGAGTCAGTACAGCTCCATGGAGGACATATCACCTTCAAATCGAGGGTAGGGCATGGGACGTCGTTCTTTATCACCTTTCCGGACAGCCTGATAAAATCGTATGAGTGAAGGGCACAAGGGCGCAACGGCGCAAGGGCGCAAGGGCGCAAGGGCATAACGGCGCAAGGGCGCAAAGGCACAAGGGCGGCGCAACGGCGCAGCGGCATAATGGCACTATGGTATAACGGCGCAAAGGCGCAAGGGCGCGGCGGCACAAGGGCATTTTAGCATACGGTCGTAATTATTAGATGTTGATCTTCCCAAAATTCACCCTTTAGCCGTTGAGCCGTTGAGCCGTTGCCGTTGGCTCGCCTTTCTCCTTGGCGCCGCCTTGCGCCTTTACGCCTTTTAGTCTTAACTGCATTCAGGATCGTCTGGCCTGAATAAGTTTTGTCAACATCACAGAGATTATCTTACAATCATTAATCAGCGATTCGGAATCAGTTTTATTCAAATATCCGATCTCCTGACCAATTAGTAATTGCGTTATTAATTCAGCAGTTGAACCCTTGGCAATAAAAAAATGTTTTATTGCCTGTTTATCTGTCTCCAGTTCGTCCCCCTCTGCGATGTTGGAAGGAATGCTTATCGCAGATCTCTGGACCTGGTCGCGAAAGCCAAAATCTTTAGAAAATTCAGATCTCTGTATCAGCTTATATACCCTTACAGCGAGATCTTTGGCGAGTTGCCAGACCCGAAGTTTTTCAAAATTTCCCATTTTGCAGCGATTTAATTTATACTGATAATTAGCACGAGTTTCAAAAATAAGAATATTTGAGTTGAAAGGAAAGAACTAAAACTGCAGAACGAGAAGAAGGCGCAAAGGCACAAGGGCGCAAGGGTATAACGGCACAGCGGCACAGCGGCGCAACGGCGCAAGGGCACAACGGCATAATGGCACTATGGTATAACGGCGCAAAGGCGCAAGGGCGCGGCGGCACAAGGGCATTTTAGCATACGGTCGTAATTATTAGATGTTGATCTTCCCCAAATTCACCCTTTAGCCGTTTAGCCGTTGCGCCGTTGAGCCCTTGAGCCGTTGCGCCCTTGCGCCTTTAGCCTTTTCCTTCTTTGAGACCCTTACCCCCGCGCCGTTGCACCGCTTGAGCCTTTCCTACATGCGCCTGCGCCCCTTTTTCCTCCTAAGCGCCGTTGCGCCTTTCCTACATTGAGCATTTCCTAAATTGAGCCTTTTCCTCCTTTGAGCCGTTGCGCCCTTGCGCCTTTGCGCCTTTCTCCTCATTTCTTCCAACAATGTCCCCAGAATATCTCCTGCCAATGTCAAAAATCACTATATTTATACCTTAATCCATCCATCTGAAATACCACATTGAAAACAATTCTTATAATCGAAGACAACAAGTCACTGCGTGAAGAGGTTTATGAAGCGCTTAAGTTTGAGGGATATGAAGTCCTGCAGGCAGAAAGCGGGAAGATGGGAGTAAAGAACGCCGTAATGCATCATCCTGATCTTATACTGTGCGACATCATGATGCCGGAGATGGACGGCTATGAGGTGCTCTCCAGGCTTCGTGAGCATGAGCAGGCAAAGCTTATTCCGTTTATTTTTATAACAGCTCTTGCCGACAGGTCAAATATCCGGACAGGAATGGAGATGGGAGCGGATGACTACATTACAAAACCATTTTCAATAAAGAGCTCACCAATGCAATTAATATACGGCTTGAGAAGTACTACAATATACAGATAGGCTACGCAGTAGACAATATAGAGAAAAACCTGCAGTCAAAACTCAAGAGCCTGAAAGAGCAAATAAGCATACAGAAGACATACATTGCAGAAATTTCAGAGACCAATACCAGGCTTACTGAAACGTTGAAGGATAAAGAGACTGAGATGTTTGAAGAGGTTGTTAAGACTGTTGAGACGAGCAATACTCTGCATATCTTCAGGACCCAGCTTGAAAGCGAATTAAAGAACAGAGCCATTCCGGATTCCCAGAAAGAGCTGTTGCAGGAGCTGCTTCATAAAATTGAACGGATAGGAAGCAGAAAGGATAACTGGCGTATTTTCCAGCTTAAATTCAACCAGGTCTATCCCGATTTCATCGGAAGGATAACCCGGCAGTATCCCAAGCTCACCCAGCTCGAGCTCACAATTATCTCAACAATACTGTTCAATCTCAATTCCAACCAGATTGCCAGCATGCTTAATATCTCCCCCGAAAGTGTCCGTAAAAGCCGCTACAGGCTCAAGAAAAAGCTCAAGCTCGAAGCCAGTGAAAGCCTTGTCAAGTTTGTCCACAGCTTTCAGCTTAACAGGTAGGGGACGGCTGTAGGCTGTAGGCTGAAGGCTGTAGGCTTTAGGTTAGAGCTGACATATAACTTTTTCGCTTACTCTCTCTGTGCCCCTCTGTGACTTCTCCGTGCCCTCTGTGATAGTTCTTTAAAGTGCTAATTAGCATGTAAGGTGGTTCTTGTCTACATAATGTCCATCCTAAAACTTTTGATTTACAGCGCTTTTAGTTTATACTTGCGGATTGTGAATCAAGTCCTCAGGAAGGAATACCATGCAGATAATAAAGAGAAAGTCAGCACATCCTAATAAGAACCGAAATATTGATGAGTCTTCATTTCCGGCGGCATGCAGAAAAAAATCATCTGATTCGGATAGGTTTTCTGCAATGAGCCTTGATGAGATGATCGTTGATATTGTCTCTGCCGCTTATCCATGGTCAAAGGAAGAAGCCTCAGTCCTGTTAAGCAGGATCTGGCGCCTGATCGAGAATGAGATCAGCGGAGATCTTAATCAGCCACACTCCGATGAAACCATGAAGGCCCAGATCTCAAGGGTTTCCGAATCATACAATGCAGCAGTTGCAAAGCTGAAGCTTCTGAATATGCCTTTTCTGAGGCATGGAGCAGTCTATGACTATTTCAATCCCCGGGCATAATTCCTCTGTGTTCATATCTCTCAGTCTCTCAGTTTCTCAGTCTCTCAGTCTCTCAGTCTCTCAGTCTCTCAGTCTCCCTTTCCCCCTTTCCCCCATTCTCCCATTCTCCCATTCTCCATTCCCCTTTTCTCCTCTTCCTCTGTGCTCTCTGTGTCCCCTCTGTGCCCTCTGTGATAGTTCTTCCCTTTGCGGTTAATGGATTTCTTTTTGTGATGTTCCTCCTGAACAATCTTTAATTTATGTCCATGTTATGTCCACATACCCTTGGCATGGTTTCCCTGTCCGCCCGGCCCAATTAACTCGCTATACACCCACATTGTGCCTGCATGCCTGATTCTTTCAGCAGGTGTTTATCATCTCATGTATTTAATTCAATAGTGTCCACGTACCGTCCCTTCGGATTTTCATAAAAAACTGCACCATATCATATTTTTACATCAGTCATTTTGAATAACCAATTGCGAAAAACATCCTGCCCCGGTTTTGAGACAAACAAGCAGGATCAGAAACAGAAAAAAGGCATGAATATCTTCAAAAAAATTGCGAAAACAAAAAATGATTCCGTTATGGGATCATTTTGCCTTTTTTCGAAAGAAGATACTGCAGAAAAAATCTCAAAACTGACTTTAGCTGAAACAGATTAAAAACACCAGCTAACTTACTGTATTTCTTGTTTTTACCGGACAGAACGGGATGTGACTGACGACGCGTAAGCCTTTGACC
>JADKBK010000021.1 GCA_016715075.1 Bacteroidales bacterium | reverse complement strand
CGCCATGCTCACTGCAGCAACTGGCGAAAGTACCTTTGTTGAAACAATCGTCGCAATTGAATTGGCCGAATCGTGAAATCCGTTGCTAAAGTCAAAAATTAATACAAGTGCGACTACAATGTATAAAAATGCCATCCTGATAAGATTTGATATTCAATGTTTTTTTTGTCTGGAACAGTTTTGCTTTTATTCATGCATGTTATTGAATTATAGCTTTTTATAAATATTCATTGTCTTATTTTCCAGAGTCACGAAATTATGAAATTGATATGAGATAAAAAAGTACAATTATTAAGTTTTTGTTATATTTTATATCAAACTGTCTCCTTGCTGGCATAAAGGTATTAATTCCATCATTACTTTAAACTATAAAATTGTTTATATTGCCAAAAAATATTAATTTTATTGACTTATTTATAAAATTTAAAAATATCTGAATATGAGCAATATACAAAAATTAGAGCCCAAAGAAGTATGGAATTATTTCCATGATATTACACAGATCCCGCATCCTTCAAAAAAGGAAGAAAAACTGGTTGAATACATCATGGATTTCGGAAAACACAAACTTGAGACATCTAAGGACAAGGCCAGACACATCTTGACATGGTTCCACAGAAGAATAATGATAAAAAGCATGACTTTGAGAAAGATCCGATTGAAACGATCATTGATGGGGAATGGGTCAAAGCAAATGGAACCACACTTGGATCTGATAATGGAATCGGAGTTGCAGCTGCTCTTGCGGTTCTTGCTGCCGGAAATCTTTCGCATGGCCCGATCGAAGCGCTCTTTACCATCGATGAGGAGACAGGGATGACCGGAGTTTTTGGCCTTAAAAAAGGATTATTGAAGGGTGATATACTTCTGAATCTTGATTCTGAAGATGAAAATGAGATTTGCGTGGGATGTGCAGGCGGTATAGACGTAAGTGCCTCGAAAAATTATGCCGAGGAAAAGACCCCCAAAGGTTTTGTAGCTTATAAGATCGTAGCCTCTCAGGATTGAAAGGCGGCCATTCAGGCGTTGACATTGCCTTGGCCGGGCAAACTCCAATAAAATTATGTTCCGTTTTCTGATGCAGGCAGAATCTGATTTTGGAATCAGGCTGGCTGAAACTTCGGGAGGAAATCTTCGAAATGCCATTCCCCGGGAGTCATTTTCATTAGTGGTTGTACCTGAGGTGAAAGCCAAAGAATTTGAGAAATTTGTAAAGGGTTACGAGAAAATGTACAGATCAGAATTTGCTGAAACAGAGCCTGGTCTGCAATTCAAGGCTGTGAAAGCCGTTCTCCCTGAGAAAGTTATGAAAAAGGATGACCAGTACAGGATTATCCGTGCTGTTTTTATCTGTCCAAATGGCGTTCTGAGAATGAGCCAGGCTATGACAGGGCTCGTTGAAACTTCAAATAACATGGCAATTGTTAAATGCTCTGCAGGCAAATTTGAATGTCATAACCTCACCCGAAGCTCTGTTAATACAGCCAAGGAAGCTAATGCCTGGAAGATTGCTGCAGTATTCCATCTTATTGATGCTGATGTGACAATGTCAGGGGCTATCCTGGCTGGAATCCTAATATGCAATCACCTGTTCTCAAAGTTATTACTGAGGTTTTGCAAATTTGTTCGGTAAGGAACCCTTAGATGTCAAAGTTATTCATGTTGGTCTGGAATGTGCTATCATAGGAGGTGTTTATCCAAACCTCGATATGATATCAGTCGACCTATGCAATCAGATTCCCTCATTCTCCGGAGAGAAGGTCATACGCTTCAGTTCAGAAATTCTGGGATTTTATAGTAGCGACACTTAAAAAGATGCCGGTTAAGAAATAATTCAAAGGTGCAAGGGCGCAAGGGCGCAAAGGCATAATGGCATAACGGCGCAATGGCATAACGGCGCAAGGGCGCAAGGGTGCAAAGGCATAATGGCATAACGGCGCAAGGGCTTAGATGTTTTTGGTCTGTACAATTGCAGTATAGGGATTTTTGTTTTCAAGCGTACATTTACGTGAGGGGAATTTTGATTACTAATAATTTATGACTAACAGGCCTTTTATACTGTTTATCTCTGATTTAAGGCAAATTGCCCGTGTCTCATATTTGCTGTTTGCCGTTCTCCTGCCGCTTCTTCTTACAATTGTACTGATACTTATTTCTCCGTTAATCCCGGAACGGTACTATACCTTAACTGCCCTTACACTTATTTCGGCCATTCCAATAGTATTGGGACTGGTATTCTCAAGAGTCCATTTAAAGGAATCCGTTTCTGATACTTCAGATAACCCCGGAGACTCAAATTATAAAATGCGCGTTAGAATTGTAATATCAGCCACGACCTCTTTTGCCGTTCTGTCAGCAGTCATTTTCTTTACTGATGCAATTCCCGGAGAAGGCTGGATAAGGAGCATATACGCCGCTGTTTTGTATTCACTGACCGCTCCCTTTGTATTCCTCATCTCAATATTTTTCTCGAAGGACACCTTGCGGAGGTGGATTCTTTCATTTGTACTGGCCATATTTCTTATTACAGTTCCTGTAGGATTATTGCTCTATCATCCCTGGAATTATTTTGCCTTTTTCTCACCATTTTACTGGGCAGTATGGGCATGGTTGATAGCTACACCTTCGGAGAGTCTGATGTATGGAATTATATCCCTGGCAATATCGGTTGCGGGCAGCTTTTTATTGTACCGCTATTTGGGCAGGAGACTCAGTTAATAATGATATAGTTAACCGGTATATCTTGACATGTGAGCCAGGAAAAGATCTTTCCTGTTCCTGGAAATTGGGATCTGTGCTCCATCGGTCATTTCTATGTAGCCGCCATCGTGTCGTACAAATTTCTTGACATAATCAAGATTTATCAGATGTGAATTATGCGGCCTGAAAAAGTTCCTGTCATTCAGAAGATCCTGGAATTCTTTAAGATGTTTTGATACAAGAATTTTCCTCTTGTCAGTAATAAAAAACCAGGAATAACTCCTGTCAGCTTCGATCCTGATTATCTCCTTAGGATTGAGATATTCCCTGCCATCTGATGTGGGTATTACAAGTCTTGTGGGGTTTGCTGTACGAATATTCTCCAGCAATGCTTCAAAGTTTTCACTTGTAGGGAATGCATTTGTTGAACGTTTATGTATTACCCTGTTTACAGCCTCTATGAACTCATTGATATTTATAGGTTTGAGGATGTAGTCTACTGCACTGAATTTTATCGCCTTAATGGCGTAATGATTAAAAGCTGTAATGAATATTACATCAAAATCCTTCTCAGGGAAATGGGTCAGCAGGTCGAACCCAGTGCCGTTAGGCATCTCCACATCCAGGAAGACGAGCTCCGGTTTGATCTCCTTTATCAGTTTAATACCATCCTTTACGTTGTGAGCTTTACCTGTAACTTCCAATCCCGGACAGTATTCGCCGATTATAGATGAGATAAAATCCACTGCATCCGGTTCATCATCAATGATTATTGTAATCAAACTGTGTTTCATGACAGAATAGGAATTTGGATTTCAACCCGTGTACCTGCTGGTTCTCCGTTTTCGTTTTTAAGGTCAGTGTATATTGTTTTTAAACTTGTTCCGTACAGGGCATTCACAAGGTCAAGCCGTGATGAGACAATTTGAGTGCCAAGTGAATTGTGATTGTTTCCGCTTTTATTTTTCCTGTCAAGGGCAGCTTCACGTCCAATGCCATTGTCTTCAATTGTGCATGAAATATATTCATTCTCCAGTTTAAGGTCCACCTTTAAGAATCCCTTATTCTCCCCGGGCATCAGGCCGTGACAGATCGAATTTTCAACATATGGCTGAATCAGCATTGTAGGGACTTTGTAAAGAAGTGTATCTATCTCCTCATCCAAATTTATTTTATACTCAAATTTATCCTTAAACCTTATCATTTCCAACTCCAGATAAAGATTTAAGGCATCCAGTTCATCGCTTAGCGGAACTGAGGTGTGCTGAGAATTTTCAAGAACCTTTCTCATCAGGCTTGAAAATTTTGTCAGATAGTTGTTTGTTGCCAGTTTATCGTGCTGATACATGTAATACTGGATCGAATTAAGCGTGTTGAATATAAAGTGAGGATTCATCTGCTGCCTGAGGTTTGCCTGTGTAACCTCTGAAATCTTCCTGTTCATCTCACTGATACGTCGTTTTGCATTTATTTTTGCCCTGCTGAGAAGAAGTATCAGAACGGCGACACTGAGTAACAACAACCCTGCTGCTCCATAAATTATCAGCCTCTGGTTATATAATCTCAGTGATAATAATTCAACCTCTTTATTATGACTATCCACATCATATCTGATTTTGGCATCGGTGAGCCCCTGGCTGCTTATGTTTTTCTGGAACTGGTCATAGTATTTTTTGTACAGGACGTAGCTCTTATAGGCGTTTGAGGTATCTCTTTTTCTAAGGTACATCTCACTCATATCGGCATGGACCCAATATAAGTTGTATGTGTCATTTACCTTTTCTCCCTGCTCTATCGATTTTCTGTAGTATGCAATTGATTTCTCAGTCTCGCCAAGATCGCGATATATTGTTCCCAGATTACCAAGTGAATTAGCAGAATAACTGATCAGCTTCGCCGGTAAACTATAATCCAGGGAGCGGTTATAATTTTTTATTGCAGCATCATATTTCTTGTCGAGATAATTATTCCATCCCAGATGGGCATGGGCAAGTGAAGCAACCGCTGTGTCCTTTTTGATCAAAGCGATCTCAAGACATTTTCGCACAATTGAGTCTGCCATTTTATAATCACGTCCCTCTTCCAGATAGGTTTTTCCCAGTCCCTCGTAACCAAGCATCAAAAACAGGGTGTCCTGCTCTTTTCTGGCAGCCAGAATAAGCTTGTTAAGCGAATTCCTTACCTCATCCAGATTTCCAAGTCTTTCATAAACCCCTGTAAGCCTGTAATAGTTAAGGGGAATCAGGTTTTTTAATTTGTTTTTTTCTGCTATTTCTATACTGTTTTCAAAATAGGAGATGCTCTCCATATAAAAAAATGATCTCTGGCTATACTTTCCCATAAAACTCATTGTTTTCGCCAGAACATCCATTTCATGGTTGCTCTTTGATAGTTTTATTGCAATTGTAGCCTCCTGGGAGGCGCTTCTGAAATCATTTGTTCTCAGGAAATATTCCGCTCTGACAAGATGAAGGGTTGACGGAAATTCTATTGACTTTTCAACACATATCAACTCAGCAGTATCAATGTATGCTCTAAGAAGTGTTACATCCTTTGATTTTAAAATTTGTGACCAGGCCTCCTTAAGCAGCCTGTTAAGATTGGCAGTATCCGCAGGGGAGATTTTATGCCGGCTGAAAATGTTCTCAGAGGCAGTTATTGTCAAAGCAGATGCTCTGACACTCAGTCCTGCTATCAGGATTAAAAGAATGACATTTATCTTCAGAATTCTCATAACCATACTTGCTATGTTAAGCATGCAATTACTCAATAAACGGCCGGTAAGCTTCCTGTTTTGAATAACAGATTTGTCCTACCTGTTCTTACACGCAAGTTACTATCAATTGCCCGAAAAATGCCAGTTTTAGTTTACGGATTGCAGGTTTGAGTTGACGGATGGTACAATAATGTCATTCACGGTAGAGACGTAGCATGCTACGTCTCTACGCATTTTGTAATTTAATTATGTTTTATAGCTTGATCTCAACAAGCAGATCATCCTTCATCACATTTGTATTTGCCTTTGCTGCGACTTTCACTACAATGCCATTTACCGGGGAGAGGATCTCATTCTGCATTTTCATTGCCTCAAGGATCACAACCGGTTCGCCGCGGAGTACTGTTGCACCCTCCCTGACAAGGACGTCAATGATCTTGCCTGGCATCGGAGCTTTAACATATTCCTGTTCAGCTTTTCCTTTTTTAGAATTCAGAACCTTCATTCTCTGAAGCGAGAATGGTGTCTCAACTGTGAAAGTGTAGCTAATATCATTGAAAAGAATTTCGTACCTGTTCTGGCGTGATTGTACTATCTCGACAGGATATTTACGGTTTTTCCATAAGATATATGTACCATGCTTCTCATCAGATTTCAGTTTGACTTCATAATTTCTTTTACCTATTCTGATTGTCTCTTTCAGAGGCAGGGAAAAGCTGAATTTCCTGTTCTCAGATGAGAGGGCATAGAGCTTTTTTATTTGAGATTTTTCGTTTGTCATTACCAGTATACTTGTTTAAAATTGATTAATTCTTTTGTTGAGTAACCATGGACTCATATCTTTTCCATGTTTAAAATCAATATTAATACTGTTATCATTGAGGTTTTCCTCAATAAAGAGCTTTGTTGCAAGCCAGGCTGCAAGCATCTCCTCATATTCACTGTTAAAATAGTATTTTTCAAGATCCTTTTCAATAAATGCGGTGGTAAAGTTCCCATCCTGGAATTTCTGATGTCTGACAAGCATTCTGAAGAAGGGGAGGGTCGTTTTAGTCCCTTTTATCCATACTTTGTCCAGGGCCATTTTGCAATGTTTGATAGCCTCTTTTCTGTCTTTACCTTTAACAATAAGTTTGGCAATCATTGAATCGTAGCTTGCTACAATTGAAGAACCAGCCTGCACTCCTGTATCCACCCTTACACATGGATCAGATGGCATCATCAGACTTACTATTTTGCCCGGATCAGGTGCAAAACCCGCCTGTACATCTTCAGCATTGATCCTGCACTCAATTGCCCATCCCTCCAGTTTTATATCCTCCTGTTTGTATTTTAATTTTTCTTCATTGGCTATCCTTATCTGCTGTTCAATAAGATCTATTCCGGTGATGATTTCCGTTACGGGATGTTCTACCTGAATTCTTGTATTCATTTCCATAAAGTAGAAATTCTTTTCAGAATCGAGAAGAAATTCAACAGTTCCCGCCGAATAGTAGTTAACAGCGCTGGCTATCTGCACAGCCATTGTTCCCATTTGCTTTCTGAGCTTACTATCAAGGGCGGATGAAGGTGCCTCTTCAAGAAGCTTTTGATGCTTTCTCTGTATGGAGCATTCCCTCTCTCCCAGGTGGATCACATTCCCGTGCTGGTCGCCAAGTATTTGAAATTCTATGTGTTTTGGGTTTTCAATATATTTCTCAATGAAAACAGATGGATCGTTAAAAGCTTTTTCAGCCTCTTTGCTTGCAATATTGAACATCTTTTCCATCTCATCCGACTTCCGGACTATTCTCATTCCTCTTCCTCCGCCGCCGGATGCTGCCTTGATAATCACAGGGTAGCCGATTTTTTCAGCAACTTTTACAGCTTCATCCTCATCTGAAATATTCCCCTCGCTGCCCATAGCCATCGGAATACCGCCTGCCAGTGCAATCTTTCTGGCGATAGTCTTGTTTCCCATTTTGTAGATAGCATCAGGAGCGGGACCAATGAATATTATTTTGTTGTCAATGCATTTCTGCGCGAAATACGCATTCTCCGCAAGGAATCCATATCCGGGATGAACAGCATCAGCCTGAGTCTTAATGGCAATGGCAATGAGTTTTTCTATGTCAAGGAAAACAGGTATTTCAGAAACATCCTCAGTATTATCATAAATAATATCCGCTGATGAAAGGTACATTGCATTTGGTTCAACACCTGTTTTGACTGCCACGGTTTCAATATTCATCAACCTGGCTGTCTTCATTATTCTTACAGCAATCTCACCCCTGTTGGCGATTAGAATTCTCTTTATCTTCATCACTTTGTTCTGTTTAAGTATGAATTTTAAATTCTCAATTTTATGGTGCAAATTGAAATTGCGTGATTTTAAATTTTTACCCACCCTTAACCCCTCCCGGGAGGGGAACTCTCCAATTCAATTTTTATTCTCTGCATATATTGCCTGACGCCCTGCGCCCAGCCTTCACCAAGGCTTCGGCTCGAAAAGCCTGCGCCCTGAGCTCTGTGCCCTGAGCTCTGCGCCCTACAACGGCATATTCCCGTGTTTCCTTGCCGGAACCTTAACCCATTTATTACTCAGAGCATCGAGTGCAGAAAGTATTTTTTTACGGGTAGTTGCGGGATCAATAACCTCGTCAATATATCCGCTCTCATCAGCAATAAATGGATTGGCGATTTTGTCCCTGTATTTTTTCACCAGTTCTTTCTTGAGCTCTGCCGGATTCTCTGATTCTGCGAGCTCTTTTCTGTAAAGAATTGCGACAGCACCGTCGGGGCCCATTACTGCAATTTCTGCTGATGGCCAGGCAAAACTGAAATCTCCTCCAAGGAATTTGCTGTTCATTACAATGAATGCACCTCCGTAGGCTTTTCTGAGTATTATGGTAATTTTTGGAACAGTCGCTTCACTGTAAGCAAAAAGTAATTTGGCGCCATGCCGGATTATTCCTGCGTGTTCCTGGTCAACACCGGGCAGAAATCCCGGCACATCCTCGAATGTAAGTATCGGAATATTGAAGGCATCACAAAATCTTATAAATCTAGCACCCTTTACTGATGAATCTATGTCGAGCACTCCTGCAAGTACCTTTGGCTGGTTGGCCACAATACCTATCGTCTTCCCTTTAAGCCTTCCGAAGCCTATTACGAGACTGGCTCCGAAAGTTCGGATATCTCAAAGAAACTGTTCCTGTCAACTACCTGGTTTATAACGTCTTTGACATCATACGCCTTGTTGGGATCATCCGGAACTATATCTCTCAGTTTCTCATTATAAGCAGGTATGGAACCATCTTCTGCAACTACAGGCGGATTTTCAACATTATTGGATGGGAGATAGGAGAGGAATTTCTTAAGTGCCAGGATTGTATTCTCCTCATCATCATAAATCATGTTAGCCACACCACTTTTGCGTGCATGTACTTCAGCACCTCCAAGTCCGTCAGATGTTACATCTTCATTCAGGACCTCCTTTACAACATTCGGTCCGGTTACAAACATATAACTTGTATGGTTGACCATAAATACGAAGTCGGTGAGGGCAGGTGAGTAAACAGCGCCGCCGGCTGCAGGCCCCATTATTACAGATATCTGAGGTATTATTCCTGATGAGCTGATGATATTCTGAAAAATTGAAGCATATCCGCTGAGACTTGCTACCCCTTCCTGTATTCTTGCTCCGCCTGAATCCATCAATCCAATTATCGGAGCACCCATTTTTAGAGCCATCTCCTGTATCTTTGTAATCTTCTTGGAATGGACAAGGCCAAGTGATCCTCCCATTATAGTAAAGTCCTGGGCATATGCGAATATAAGCCGTCCGTTTATCTTTCCATGGCCTACGATCACACCGTCACCATAGGTTCTTTCAACTTTTCCAAACTCAACAGGCTGACTGGCAGGAGTAACAAATGCATCGATTTCCTCGAAAGTGCCTGAATCAAACAGGAGATTGATCCGTTCATGGGCAGTCAGTTTTCCTTTGGAATGCTGTTTTTCGGCATTTTTAGAACTATACTGTTTTTTTAAAGCCTCCTGGCGTTCAATGAAGACTTTGAAGTTTTTTCCTAATACATCCATACCCTAATTATTTTGAAGTGACAAAAGTAGTCAATATCGGATTAATTCCAAAAAGTCTCTTCGACCGTTACGGATGGAATTTACATAATATCATGAATAACAGATATAAAGGCAGCGTATTATTTCGAATGAGATGATCTCCCTTCAGTCATCTTACCCCCTTCAGAGCTTATTTTGGCTTGAATAAGCCCTCTTCTTTGGATCCGAGCATCCCTGCTTGCAGCATGATATCGCTGGCTTTCTTCAGGTTTTGTATCATCATCTGATCTATCAAAAGGAAATGATGCATTGACTCCAGTTTATCACCAATATACTCAAGATCCTCATCAGTTGTTTTCCAGTGCTTGTTATTGTATACTGTAAGGTCGAGTGGCCTCGAGTAGGAGCGTAATGATTTATCCCCGTTCAGGTTGAAATAAAAATCGAAATATGACATTATGAGCTCCCTGAGCGAACGGTAAACAGGTTCCCTGTATCTCAGGGATGTGAAATTGGATTTGGCTACGGAACCCCAGTGATTATTTACCCTGAATACTGCGATGACATGATCATCGTCATTAAACGATTTCATATCAACAATAAGTGGCTTATATCCAAGAAATTCAAGTACTGATGCTGCAAACAGTGCTCCCTCAAAGCAGTGGGCAGATCTCTTCCTGATAACCCATCGGGGTGATCGGCATTCGTAATTAGGGTTATATTCAATGGAGTCGAGGAATCCCTGGATCTTGTCAGGATCAGAGAGAGTCTTCAGGAATTTAATTTCGTCTTTTGTCCAGTCCATGTTTTACCCCCTTGCCCCCAGCACTCAGCACCACATCAAACCAGATCGCTAATAATCTTCTGCATCTCACCATACTGTTCCTCCATGCTCATTACCAGTTTCAGCTGAGCCCTGGTTCTCTGTAGGTTATGGAATTCATGGTGTATCTTGAAGTAATTGTCACCATCAATGAAGTCTGTGAGGAATCTTATCCCGATTGTATATGTTATCAGTTTTGGAGCAAATGCGAGATACTCTTTTTCTACCTGGTTCAGGGTCTTCCCTGTTTCAGACAGATAGCCCCTGGCATAGGCTTTGAAAAGACTGATATCCATCCTTACCTTTGAAAGCTCCTTTTCATCTTCTGCTGCCGTATTGGTGACTGTTCTGATGGCATCGCCAAAATCATAATGAACATAACCCGGCATAACAGTGTCAAGATCAATTACGCACAGAGCCTTGTCATTTTCATCGAGAAGTATATTATTGAATTTTGTGTCGTTATGGGTTATTCTGAGAGGAATTTTTCCGGCCCTGCCAAGTTTCAGGATGGTTTTCATCTCTTCGCCCCGGCTCAGATACTGGGTAATTTCCTCACTCACAGATGCTACCCGTCCAACCGGATTAGCCTTTATTGTACGTTCCAGGATATCAAGCCTGTTTTCGATGTCATGAAAGCGCGGAATTGTTTCATTAAGAGGTTCTCCCGGCATATCTGCCAGCATGGCCTGAAACCTTCCGATGGCCTTTCCTCCCTCGAATGCTTTGTCGGGACTGTCTACAATATTATAAGATCTGTGTCTGGAGATGAAGATATACATTCTCCAGAAGTTTCCGTCTTTGTCAATAATCCAGCTCTTCCCATCATGTGCAGGAATAAGAATAAGACATTCCCTTTTGATGTCTGAACCAGGCACTGCAGAAAGCTTATTACGCAGATGAATGGTTACCCTCTCTATATTTTGCTGAAGGGCAGGGATGTTTTTGAAAATTTTATTATTAAGACGCTGAAGAATGTAATTGTCTTTGTCGCTCTCTCTCGTCTCTACAAGGAATGTGTCATGTATATGACCACTTCCATATGGCTCTCCTGATAAATAAGTGCCATCTGCCGCAAAGCATTCAAATATTTCTTTCAGATCGTAATTCATGCTTTTTTTCCGGCTTTATGACCAATAAAGGCATAGTACATAATTATCAGGTATGCCGGCACACACAGCCAGTAAGCTGTCTGGGTTGAGAATGAGACTGCCAGCTGACCATATAGTAGTGGAAGCAACGCTCCACCGGCGATAGCCATAACCATCAGAGCTGAACCTGTTTTTGTGAATCTTCCGAGACCTGCCAGGGTAAGCGGCCACATAGCCGGCCATACCAGGGAATTTGCAAGACCAAGCAGTGCCACAAACAGAACAGAAACCGGCAGTACAAGTTCAATTGACTTAAAGGTCATTATATCTATAAAAGGGATTGTAAAGACAATATGTGCAGGGGTGAGGATTGCTCCCAGTGAAAAGAGAACTCCAAGAATTGTACAGGCTTTTAAGGCAGTTACCTGACTGAATACCCTTGGAATGAACATGATTCCACTGCTGTACCCAATGATCATGCCCAGAAGCGTGAGTGAGGTATAGAATTTTGCAGATTCCATTCCAATGCCTATTGACTGACCGTACCTTATTATAGTATCGCCTGCAATAACCTCTACTCCAACATAGAAAAAGAGTGCAATAACACCTAATATGAGATGAGGGAATTGCCATACACTTGTTTTTGCGGAATTCGATTCACTGCTTTCAGCATCCTCAGCGTCAGTATCTATTTCCGGTAGATGTGCATATCGTAATACTAAGCCCAGCAACACCAGAACTATTGTCATAACAACATAAGGCATTATAACCCTGCTTGCCAGTTCATCAAGGAGAGCAGTACGGGTAAGGGCGTCGGCTGCCTCCGCAAGCTTTCCTTCCAGTATATGTGAATCTTTCAGGATTATGCTGGCAAGGATGATAGGAGCAATGGCACCTGCAAACTTGTTTGCTATACCCATAATACTCATTCTCTTTGCAGCACTTTCCGGCGGACCAATTATTGTTATATAAGGATTAGAAGCAGTCTGGAGCATAGCCATTCCAGCACCTTCAACAAATAAACCAAGAAGGAACAGACCAAAAGTCCTTGTCATTGCTGCTGGTATAAATATAAGAGCACCTGCTGCCATAATCCACAAACTGATTGATATACCATTCTTGAACCCGGTCTTTTTAAGCAAAGCTGAAGAGGGCAAGGCCATAACCAGATAGGAAACATAAAATGCAAATGTTACAAAATAGGCCTCAAAATCATTCAATTCACAGGCTGTTCTCAAAAATGGAATGAGAATCCCGTTGAGCCATGTTACGAAGCCGAATAAGAAGAAAAACAGACCGATTACGGTTATTGAAAAAATATAATCCTTTCTGCTGATGCCGGTTGAAGAACTGGTAGTAGTCATAATCTGCAAATTAATTATGGTTTAGGTTTGGTTGAAGGTTCCAAAACTAATCTTTTTATCTGACTGAACCAAGAAAAAATTTATTTGTTTTTTTAGTTCAAAAGTCATAGAACTGCCCGTGATTTATTTAAATTTGTTCCTGTGAAGTGCATAATTAAATAATAATGCCTGATAAGAAAACGATTACCCGGGAAAGTATTGAGGAGACTGGCAAAGTTTTTGAGAAGTTTGGACTGACACCTATGCAGGGCAGGATTGTAGCTTATTTTACAATCAGCGATCCTCCTGAAAAAACATTCGATGAACTTGTTGATTATTTTAAAGCAAGCAAAAGTTCTGTCAGCAATTCACTGAATTGGCTCCTTCAGAATAAGATAATTGATTATAAAACATTTGCCTCGGACAGGAAGAGATATTTCTTCCTCACAGATTCTTTTTTCAGGGGATATTTTATTAAAGTCCTGGAAAATGTAACAGAGCTGAAAGAATATGCCTACAAAACAGTGTCAATGCGTACTCCTGAATATCCGGTGGCTAATGAAAAAATCCTCAAATGGATTGAAAATGCAAACAGGTTTCAGGAATCCCTTGAAAATACTCTCGATTCATTAAGGAACGAATCACGCTGATATTCCTGTCAGGATCATTTCCCCTGTTCTTCTTCTGAGATTTTACGGGATACAGATCCAAGGTATCCTCCATGATGTCTCCTGGAATAATCTGTTGCATTGAAACCTATTTTTTCCATCATCAGGACCACAAGTGTATCCCCTATGACAGTCATAACTGTAGTGGAGGTGGTAGGAGTAAGGCCGAGAGGGCAGACTTCTGCAGGAGCGCCGGTAAGGATATAACAATCGGCCTTTTGTGCAAGAGGACTGTTTCCGTTACTGGTTATGACAATTACAGGGATTTCCGGGTAGAGATTATTTTTAAGATCAATAAGTTCAATTATCTCCCTTGTCTTTCCCGAATTGGAAATAGCAAGCAAAACATCATCTTCCTGAAGAATTCCGAGGTCCCCATGCTGTGCTTCACTTGGGTGAAGATATGCTGCCGGCGTGCCTGTTGAGCTGAAAGTTGTTGCTATATTGTGAGCAATCTGACCGGCTTTTCCCATACCGCTGAGTACAAGTTTGCCCTTCTTGCTGTGAACATGATTATATATTATTTCTATAGCTTCGCCATAACCCTCTGTTATTGGAATATTATTGATCGCAGAAGCTTCATTATTAAATATTTCCCTGATCCTTTCTACCATAAAAACCTCCTAATTGGCTCATAAATAAACTCATGCCAAAGGTATCAAAAATTATTTCCGCCAAGTATGAAGTTTATCTTTTCTCTCTCTTTTATTCTATATATTAAAAGCTATTTTTGTAAACGACCATCTGATAGTAAATAATGTTTAATCATGCTGCAGCCATAGGAGCTGATATAGGCCGGTATCTTATAAAAATAGCTGTTGTAAAGATAGATGGTGAGAGTATTGCAGTTAAGTCATACTCCCCTTTTGCAGAAACAGTCCAGGGATTACCTGATCGAAAAACTCATTGATTCTGTTCGGGATATCAGGCGGATAGTTGCCGGCAAAGGAATTAATCCTATATGCATCGGTACATCCGCCAAGGGATTTATTGATCACAGGGCAGGTGTCATTGTTGGCCCTGATCAGGGCATTAAGGATTGGATAAATGTACCTTTTGCCAGGATAGTAAAGCAGGAGACAGGGCTGCCGGTCTATGTTGATAATGATGCCAATATGATGACAATTGCCGAACACCGGTTTGGCGCTGCCAGGGGTTATAAGAATGTTATTTTTGTCGCTCTGCGAACTGGCATCGGAGGGGGGATTATTATTAACGGCAAGCTCTACAGGGGAGCAGGTAATGCCGGAGGAGAGATCGGTCAGATGATTATTAACTATGATAACGGGACAAGCGACAAAGGTATAAAAGGATCATATGAACATTTTGCCTCAGCTGCCTCAATAGTGAGGCGATATAATGAGGAATCTGGCATTTCGCCCGGAAAAAGGCAAAAGAGTATTTCGTGTAAGGAGATTTTTGAACTCAGTTATAATAATTCACCTGAAGCGGTGACAGTTGTTAAGGAAAATGCAGAAATGGTCGGGATTGGTCTGGCAAACCTGATAACTATATTTGCACCTGAGATCATTGTTCTTGGTGGAGGAATGTCAGAAGCACATGACAGTTACATCTCAATGATAAGAGAAACCGCCTTTGCCAACTCATTGGAAAACTGCAGATCAGAGCTCCGGATAGAACGGGCGCAACTGGGGACTGTTGGATCTCTGCTCGGCAGTGCATATTGGAGTCTTACAAGCCTCGCAGGCCAGAATATATGATTTAAAAGTATTCACTTTATTTACAGAATTTGAGATGGGAAATAAAACGCATACAAACATTAAGGAACTTCCGGTACTCAGTTCTCAGACTTATGTTATTGCAACGGCATTTTTAACACTTTTTGCCCTGGTCGGTTTTGCCTACTATGGATTACCATTCTTTTTTGATTTTATCACTAAAGAATATGGATGGTCTAGAACGGTAGTTACCTCAGGAAATGCCTTGGGAAAATTACTTGTCGGACCAATGTTTGGTTTCATTGCCGGCTGGTTGATAGACAAGTACGGTCCGCGAAAATTAATGATGTCAGGAATCTTAATGATGGGAATTGCGCTTATCGGTTTAAGCTTTGCTGACTCTCTTGGTATGTTTTACCTCTTTTATATTTTTAATGCCCTTGGTTATGTTTGTGGTGGCCCTTTACCCTGCCAGGTACTGATATCCAGTAGGTTCGATAAGAACAGAGGCAAGGCTATGGGGATAGCTTATCTCGGGATAGGTACAGGCGGAGCAGTAGTTCCATTAATAGCAGCAGCCCTTGAAAAACATTATGGCTGGCACACTTCACTCGCTGCTCTTGGAGTTATAGCTGTATTAATCGCCTTTCCAATGGTATTCTTCCTCAAAGGATCGTCTTTCAAAGGGAACCAGACAGGCAGTGGTGCTGTTTCTGTACCAATAAAAAACATCCTTTTGAACCGCAACTTTTACCTCCTGGGAATAGGAAGTATGTGCGCAATTGGAGCCGTTGGGGGAATAAACCAGCACCTGAAGCTCTATCTTCGTGATCTTAACTTCACCCAATCTCAGTCGGCACATGTTATTTCACTCGTATTGTTATCAAGTCTGGCAGGCAGGGTTCTTATGGGCTGGCTGGCTGACCTGATCCGCAGGAAATATGTGATGATACTCATATATCTGATTGTAGCTTCAGCAATACCCTTATTACTCATGCCCGATTTTCCGGGCCGTATTTATCTCTTTGCTGTTATCTTCGGCATCGGGCTTGGAGGCGACTATATGATCATTCCTCTGATGGCAGGCGATCTGTTCGGAGTGAGGGCTCTGGGCAGGACAATGGGGATTATCCTTGTAGCTGATGGGATAGCTGAATCGCTTTTCCCAATGCTACTGGGTTATCTGTATAATGATGTTACAAAAAGCTATTCTGTAGGATTTATAGTACTGATCTGTGTTGCGGCTATTGGTGCCGTTATTGTTTCGTTTTTACCGAAACCCGCCAAGGAAAATGAGGTCAGCGAGGCAATTGAAGCGAATTGATTTTAAACAGTTACACGGGTTTCATCATTTAAATCTTTGCCTTATCCCCGACCCCTTCTCCCCCCTCCCCCGGGGGAGGGGAGGGAGGAAGAATAACATAATCACCGTCTTAGCCCCTCTCCCTCGGGAGAGGGGTTGGGGTGAGGCTCAGTGGTTGGTTGAGGTTAGAAAGTAGTCAATCCATGAGCCGCATCCCTGTAGAAAATCATATTTTCGACAGATGTATCCGGCGGAATTTCACATCCGGCAGAGACAATCCCACGGCCCATTGTGATCCTGAAACATTCTGTAACGCTTTCAGTAATTGATTCTTTATTTCCATCACGTATAACCGAAACAGGGTTGCTGTTTCCTGACGGCACCTGTCTGTTGCCGAAAAGAGGAATGAAATCAGCCATAGTTGTTACGAGGTGGTCGATATCTACAATATCTGCCCCGGTTTTGATCATATCAGGCAGTATGCCTGTGGTATTACCGCATATATGGAGCTTAACCATCACATTAAGGGAGTGGGCATGGTCAACCATTGCTTTCTCAAGAGGGAAAACAAACTCCTGGTACAGATCGGGTGAGATAAGTGAGCATACAGCGTCTCCTATTCCAATACAGTGGGCGCCTGCTTTTGCCTGCTCAGTCATAAAAGCCATTGCACTTTCAGTCATTATATCAAGAGCAAGTTTAAGTTTTAATGGATTTTCATACATATCCATACAGGCGGCTGAGACATCCCTCAGATCGCAATATTCAGCCAGAGGTCCTTCAACCCATCCGCAAATAAACTGGGTGTTTCCGACAAGCCTGCTAAATTCCTTTACCTCGTTCACTATTGTTATCATTCTTTCATGATCATTGACCTTTAAGACTTTAAGCTTGTCAATGTCATCAATTTCTTTAATTAGGAACTCAGCCACCTGCGGCAGGTTATTCTCAGGGTAGGTGAGTCTGGTGCCATAACCGCTGGCTTCAGTATAGGGATCTGACATAACATTTACCCAATCGTAGCCAAAATCTTTGGAGCAAAGGATATTGGCGTCGCATTTGGTTTTATAATCGAGGCAAAAATCTTTATACTTTACAGCAGCATATTTTGCGGCTAATCTCATAAGGATAGGATGAAATGGAGGCCTGTCGACCGACAGGCCTTCAATGAAGTCCCTTGTTCTCTGAAGTGAATTCATGCTTTAAATGCTTGCTATTTATCAAATTGTGATAGGTTCAACATTGGATCAAGTCGTAAATTGGAGTTCCTTAATTCATCCCAGCCTATTCTCTCTCCTGAGATTGCAGCTTCTCTACCCAGAATTGCTGTGAGAGTGGACTCTGCTCCTGACCGTGTTTCATTCAGAAAATTTCCTGACTCAATACTTTTAATAAATGCGATCTCCTTATTTGCATCCGCATCCTGCAGGGAGGAAAGGAAAGCTCCTGCTCTTCTCTGTTCTTCTGTGGGTATTTCACCGGCGCATTTTGGGACACCGGAATCCCATGCATTGTCGCCACTTATATAAACACCTCCTGAGTAATGAGCTTCAGCAGTTCCCCTGGTACCAATGAATTTGGCACATACATCACCGAAATGATTTCCGAACTGTGTTGTCAGCACGCTTACATTTATTCCCGGGTATTGATACATGATCTGATAATGTTTCCATGTGTCCCCGAATTTGTGTGATTCATCTTTTCCGCCTGCCCCGATAGCAGAAAGAGGTACCTTTTGAAGAGCCCAGTTGCAAACATCGATCATGTGTATAGCCTGGTCAAGCATTACTCCTCCCGACAATGCATGAAAGTTGTATTGATTTCTGACCCTGGCCTCATCGTATGACAGTCCTGTCAGATTACCAACAGCTGATTCTGTAGCAAGATAGCAGAGATGTACATTAAGCAGATCCCCCAGATCACCGCGCTGGATCCTCTTAACCATTTCAACATAAGGAGTTGCATGACGTATCTGGAAACCTATTACCATACTCAGTTTTCCGTTATACAGATTTCCTGTATGTTCAACCTTCCGGCATCCTGCAACATCGGGAGAAACAGGTTTCTCGCAATAGATGTGCTTCCCTGCCATTGCTGCAGCTTCGAAGAAATCTGCATGGGTGTATGCCGGAGAAGAGATCTGAACTGCATCTATGTCTTTGTTTTCCAGCAGTTGCGTGAAAGCCTTCGACCCAACATAAGTATAAGGTTTTGTTATTGCAGGAAAACCTTTTTTAATATTTTGTGCGTCAAGGATCTTTTTTGAGTTTTCGAGCTTGTCCCTGAAAAGATCAGCCAGTGCAATAATATTGATATTTGTATGATCTGACATTGAGGTAATTACAGATGTGCCTCTTGATCCGCATCCGATAAGCCCCATCCTTATTGCAGAGTTAGCTCTTGATCCGAATGCCGTTGCCGGACTGATTATTGTTACTGCAGACACTGCTGCTGTGGTTTGTAGGAATTCCCTTCTTTTCATATGTATATCTTTAATAAAATATTTAGTTTATTTTTCTGTATTCCAGCGGTATATAGCAATATCTCCGGGATCGACCTCAACGCGCGCCTGATAAGCATTTGCCGGTGCTGATAATCCATCCTTGAAGACTTTTCTAACATTGTTATCGCACTCGATAAAGAGGGTCATTGAATTTTTAAAATCACGGTTAACGATGACCAGGTAGGAGTTTTTTCCATTTTCCAGATGTGAAACCACTGCCCCTGTTCCTTCAGTTTTTAATGATCTGACAGGTTTTGGAAGTTCTGTAAGAGGCCTGGTACCCTGCGGAATAATTCCTGTATGTGATACCGAGATTACCCTGGCACCGAGAAAAACTTCTGAGAGAGCTTCTATTTCTTTGTTTATCTCTCTTATTCTGTCATAAACAACTGTTCTTTTACCCTCTAAAGTAATTGGTCCGTTATTGAATTTCCATGTCGTATCCAAAGGTGTCCAGTAAGTGAAATATTCTCTCCCCTGAGCTCCGTATGCAAGGTCGCTGAATACCTGAAGCCTGAGCTGAGCTGATGTTGCAACGGGGTATTTCCCGTGAGCCACTGAAAGGGCGAAGGCCCAGAATGGTTTTCCTGCCTTTCTGGCACCGTCCGATATTATTTCCAGATTTTCATACCAGTTTGCTCTCAGTGAATCACCGAGTACAGGGTAATGATCAAAGGAGATAAACTGTACCGGAACTTCCTTTATAAACAGATCAACATGTTCCTGATAACTCTTTGTTCCAAGCTGTTCTTCAGTTGCATAGTTAGGAAAAAGGTTAAGGTAACAGAAGTGTTTGTCGTCAGTTTTGCGGATTTTTTTTGCCCATTCTGCAAGTTCAGGAAAATCTGACCGGTTCGGTTCATCCCTCAGCATATAACCGGCAACAGCAGGGTGGTTCATAAACCGGCTGACAGTCTTTTCCGGAGCTGTTTTAAGCTCAGGGCAGTATACTATCATTTTGATCCCGGCTTTTTCTGCAATATCAAGTGCGTGTGACATTGATTCAGCGTCATTAAAAAAACTGAGATTGCAGGTAATCCCCGATTCCTTAAGCTCCTGATATCTTGCCAGGGTAGTCTGGTCAGGAGGAATGCTGTACCATGCCAGTATCGGAATCCGGTTTCCTGTCTTTACTTTTTCCTGTCCATGGGATTGAACAGAAAAAAGGAATGCGAAAATCATGAGAGTGCAAAATGATTTTTTCATAACACTATATTTATGCGAATTATTCTGATTTTTAAATTCTTAGAGCGGATAACCAACTATTAGCTTAAACCGGAAGAGCGGTCAGCCTTAAAGATTATTTCATGTGTATAAAGCGCATCAGCAAGACTTGTAAGAGGCATCTCCCTGTTTTTATCAATGGCATTGAAGAATGCTTCAAACTGTGTAAGGTAAGGATGATCCGACACATCACCCGAATCGAGCATTTTCATAGAGAGCTCGCTCCATTTGCCTTTATTCAGTCCTCCCAGGCGGGTGGAGTAAAATTTATTGTCAAGCAGACTTCCTTCACTTCCGACAAGATGAATATGGAAATAATATGGCTGAAGGCAGTCAATGCTTGATGCTACCTTTCCAATGCGACCATCCCTGAACTTTAAGAGTGTTACGGATGTTGTCGGGTATTCATATTTCGCAAAGTCACTATTTGAAGAAAATGCTGAATAACTTGTAACTGCATCGACTTCTGTGCCCATACAGAGGAGCAAGGCATCAAGGGCATGGCAACCTGCAGAGAGGAGGCTGCTGCCGGCTGCATCTTTTTTTATGTTCCAGCGGTACTGGCCATACCATGGACCAATGCCGTGATAGTAATCTACCTCGCCATAGTGAATCTGTCCCAGCATACCCTGATCGATAAGAGCTTTGACAGTGATCAGCTGGCTGGAAAAGCGGCATTCAAAGCATACACATGTTTTTACCCCGGCTTCTTCCACAGCTTCTTTAACTGACACGCAGTCAGCCCAGTTCAGGGCAACAGGCTTCTCAATTATCAGATGTTTGCCTGCCCTGGCAGCCTTCACAGCCTGAAGTGCATGATCGGCAGGATAACTGCAAATCGAAACAGCATCCAGTTCAGGGTCTGCAAGCATCTGGTCGAGATCAGTGTAGCATCTGATATTTCCTCCATGCCTTGCACTTATCTCAGCAGCATCAAGCTTTCTGGACGAACAAAGAGCTGTGACCCGGGCCCTTGAGGTTTTGTTAATAGCATCAATATGAGCACCTGCAGCCCAACTGTAACCGACAATTCCTACATTATATTTTTTCATGCCTCAGTATGTTATGGTTTGACACCTAAAGTTAGTTCAAATGTGAAAATAAAAAACAGAGATATTTTATGAGGAAGCAATAACCTTCTCAAGGTAATTCTTCGTTTTTAAAATATATTCCTTATTCTGTTCACCCAGTTCATATTCTATTGTAACATGGCCATTGAATCCAAGGTTCCTGAGGTATGAGATTATTGCAGGAAAATTTACTTCTCCAGTAGGAATAGGTACTTCTTTTCCAAGTTCCTGAGGATTTACAGGATACAGACCGTCCTTAGCGTGAAGTGCTTTTACATATTTTCCGATAACTTTCAGTCCATCAAGAGGATTTGATTTCCCGTACATTACCAGGTTGGCAGTGTCATAATTAACAAAGAGGTTTCCTGTTCCGATATCGGTAATAGCTCTCAGGAGTGTGACAGGTGTTTCCTGTCCGGTTTCGAAATAGATATCAATACCTTGTTTATTAGCATATTCACCGATAGGCTTCATTGTTGAGATGAACTCCTGGTAAAGAACATCAGCCGGATCTTCAGGAATAAAGCCAAAATGTGCATGAACTGCCGGAATACCAGCAGCCTTGCAGAAATCAATTCCTTCCATCAACCGGTCAACGCGGGCAGACCTGTCCTTCCTGGGAACAAGGCCGATTGTTGATGGTCCTTCCAGGAAGTTCCATTTGTAGTCACCTGGTCCCATACAAATTAATGATGTTGGCAACAGATTATTCTTTTTAAGAGAATCTGCTACCTTTTTTGCAAGCTGTGCAGAGTATCTGTCTACACTTAACTGGCAGGTCGGAAACCCAAGGTCCCTGACAATTTTAAGGTCCTCCTCAGGATTATTTGCAGATGAAATTACACCTAGCAGAAAATTTGCTCCGTTAACTTCATTTTTAGCATTTCGTGCTATTTCATATGCAGATAATACCCCAGGTGTGGCAGCTAATATTGCCGAGGAATAAAATGAATTTTCTGCGGTCGATTTTTGTCATATTTATAATTATGAATTGCTAAAATAGCGTTGTATCCGTAAGTGACCAGATATCAAATATAGTTATTTGAAAAGATTTAAACACGAATGACACAAAGTATCAAACAAAGGTCACAAAGGTCTTTTTAGAGTATCCTCTGATATCAGGGGTATCTGTTATTTTAATTGATTGGGTTGCCTTCAGTGATCATTGTGATCTGGACCCTGGAATTGGCGCCCTTTGTACCACTGCATTTGAATGAAATATCGTTTACCCCATTTTTCAATGCAGGAATTGTTCCTTCTATCTTTACATCCTGAAGAAATTCCCCTTTGGCCCCATATAATTTACAATCTTCGGCTGAATTGAATTCAAGGTACATTCCGGATTCGATTTTTACTTTAAATGTAAGCTTCTCTTCTCCTGCAGTTATTTCCGGATCAATTACTGTAATTGGCACCATTTGCAAAGCTTTGATAGTTCCTATCTGACAATTTACCTCCCTGTCTGCCGGCAGGTTATTGTACCAGAGCTGGATCTTGTCAACATTATTGAATTGAACGGTATGCCTGAATGAATCATACACATAGAATCCGGAATCAGGCCAGATATAGTTACTGAATTCAGACGATTCAATTTCGACGAGCTCAAAGTATTTCCATCCTGTGAAATAAATTTTCACAAAGTGATCGCCCCTGGCGCCGCTCGAGACATGCTTGGGACTTTCGATCCTTATATTGAGAAGTTCTCCGTTGCCGTCACCTTTTATCCAGACTCCAAGAGCCTGATTTTTATTTATATCGAGCCATGGATCATATTTTTTCACCATTTTTATAAACAGTCCTTCATGTGAAGCGATATTAGCCGCACCTGCATAGAATTGACCTGTATTTCCTGATTCACCCGATCTTTCTGAGGATGGCCTGATACCTCCGGATATTCCATCACTGCTCTCTTCATTCATGAATTCTCCGGATCCTGAAAAATCGGTGAGAACTACTCCGGATGGATCATTGAATGGCTTTACAGACATAAGAGCTTCAATCCGCATTTTTGGTTGTTGCGCCTCAAACTCATTTGATAACTGCCAGTGGGAGGAGGGGTGATTGAGACCGGCAACTTTGTGTTTCTGATATGATACTGGTTTGAATTTCCAGATACTGTCACTGCTCATGGTTAGCGTGAACTCCTTTCCGGGCTGGCGAAGAAGTGAGCGGATACTGTCGCTGAAATAATTCTTATGCCTTAATTCTTCATATTGTTTGATGATAGGTATTAGCCTTCTGAACCCAGGATTTTCATCGAGTGTTTTCTTGTCGACTCCTCCAAGCATTGAGAGTCCGGCATTATTTCCAATCATCTTGCAGCAGAGATATTCGATATCATCGGTAAAAGTTGGTTCAATCTGGGGAGGATTCCATGTCTGGTTTCCCCACCATCCGAGGTGAAGGGGCAGGAGCAATCCTCCGTTTTCTGCTTCAGCATATTTATTGATAAGAGGTGTATGTCCGCGCCACAGGCCGTGCTCATACTCATTCGACTTAATCTTCGGAGCCAGGAAAAGTCTTCCTGACTTTATTGCAGCAGAATGAATATCCTCAAATTTTTTGTATCCTCTCTGCGGCCTGTCCCATGCCTGCCATCTGGAACGGTAATGCCACCAGTGGTGCGACATGGAACTCATCTCCATACCGACAGGTTTCTTTAACTGTCTGGCCACCTCAAATATAAACTTGGTACCATAATACCAGAAGTACTCTTCCCCGGCCAAAATATCGCTTCCGTCAATTGCATCGAAATAGATACCATCAAATCCCGCTTCATTTATGATTTCTGCCGTATGACGTGCTATCTCATTGAAAAGCTCTGTTTCAGGACCCGGAACAAATCTTCCAAACATCTCCCGGAGGTGATAGGCCTTCTCATCTGCAGGATGTTCAGATTCCCTGGTACCGTTTGCCCCACGTTTACAGCCAGTGAACCTGTAAGGAGGACTCTGTGTTACCCCGCTGAATTCGATGATCTCACTTCCTATCCTCAGTGAAAGACTGTTCCTTACAAAAAAACCTGTAATAGTTGAGATCTTCTCTGTCGATTCATTGACAACTATTTCCTTGTCACCAACCCTGAGTGGTTCTGCCAGTGTAAAGGAGGTGAAATAGCCCAGGTCTTCACTCGGAACAGGAGTAACATACTTTGTGTTTTTGTCAATAAAAAAGGCATATGTATGAAAAATAGCTGAAATATCGGCTTTATGCAATCTGTCATTTATTTTTCGATAGGTTTGCCAGCCTTCGGGCCATTTTTCCCTGTTCAATTCAAAATCCCCGAATCTGAAAAAATCACCGCCGCCATGGTTGTCAATCTGGTTAAACCCGAGACTCTGACACATGGAGATCCATTCATCAACACTCTCTTCAGTAAGAGTGCCAAAATTCATCAGGTAAGATCCGTAACCCTCTTTTTGCTGAAGAGCCCATGCTCCGCCTTTGTCAGAATGTGGTATATCAGCTGCATGTGACATTACATCCCGGATGACAGGGAGTATCTGCTTCTGTGGAACACCAATAAGCGTAACTTCAGCTCCGGTTATTCCAAAATGTTTATAGCATGTTGCCCAAAGGTTGCTCTGCAGGGCAGGAAGCTCGCGGACCCGGGTAAAAAGATTCATTGAAAGAGCACAGCCTGCAAATGGCTCATAAGGCATACCCTCAAGAGTAAGTGGTATATTGATGAAGGTCAGCGCATCGGCCGGGCCTTCAACGGATTCTACCATTAAATTAACATAATCCTTTGATTTTGTAACTTTTAAACCTACAGTCGTGCCGGTATCCCCGAATTTTAAAGTCATCCGGCTTCCTTTCAGAGATACATCAGTTACATTATATTCTTTCTCATCAGAGGTTAGTGTTGCACACCAGGAGACTGAGTCTTTATTAAGGTAGTCTGTACCGCTGGCCTTATCTGTAAAATGGAGGTTTTTCCCGTCTTTTGAGATTTCATACCTGAAATGGCGGTTTTCAATGACTATTTCATCCTTATTCTCTGAGGCACATTGCACAAATACCTGGCATAAGAGAAGTATTGATAACATCTGCAACCCGGTTCTGGAAATTAATTTCAGGTTCATTTTTGATAAGATAATTGTTAGAAATATATAATAATATCTTCAAAACATTTACGGACGAGTGTAGGGACATGCCATGGCATGTTGCAAGCGCTTGCGCGGCACGCAGGCCCCTTACATTATCCACCCATTGCATTTGAGCCAGAAAGCGCACCTTCCAAACCACTCCTCAAAGGGAGGTGTTTTAAGAAAACCATGTTCCCCAGCGGCATAGATATGCATTTCGGAAGCAACGCCGTTCATCCTTAGTGCGTTATAGAACCTGAAGCTGTTTTCAGGCTTTACAACCGTATCGTCTCCTGCAAGGATAATAAATGCAGGAGGGGTTGTTTTTGTAACCTGCAGCTCATTTGAGAAATACCGGATTTGTTTTTCAGATGGGTTTTTTCCAAGAAGATATTCCCGTGAACCTATATGTCCCAGACTGTCGGATAAACTTATTACGGGATATACCAGTATCATAAAGTCGGGACGTATACTTATACCTGTTTTATCTTCGGTTAGGGCATGTTCAAAATGTGTCCCTGCTGTTGCCGCAAGATGTCCGCCTGCAGAGAAGCCCATAATTCCAATACGGTCACTCTTTATATTCCACTCAGCTGCACGCTCACGAACCAATGAAATAGCCCTTTGTGCATCCTGAAGTGGGCCGATAGATTTATCAGGCATTATTTTGTCATCAGGTAAACGGTATTTCAGAACAAAGGCAGCAATACCCAGCTTATTGAATTCCCTTGCTATATCACACCCTTCCCTGGTCATAAGCAGAACATGATACCCACCGCCAGGGCATATCACTACTGCAGTTCCATTTGCTTTTCCTTCGGGTGGCAGAAAGATAGAAAGGGTAGGTCGGGACACCTTATATGCCAGAGTATCCACCTCTTTATTGAAAACAATCTCCTCCTGATCTATTACATCTTTTGAGTTTGGAATTTTACCTGAATAGAGAGGTATTTCCTTCTGGGAATATCCTGAACACGAAAATGTCAGGAAAAAAGCAAGTACAGCATTTCTGATTTTCATTTTGAATTGAATTTGAGGAATATTCAGATGAATGAAGACAGGTATTTCCGACAGCTATCTGAATAGTCCTCTTATAAACCTTGAAGTTTCAACGGCATCATTCAGAGTTATAAGAGTGTCCAGTTCATTGTAATATTTATCCACGATGCCTTCAAACTGTTTGACCCAGAGAATACTTTCTGTTATGGCATCCACTCCGTTTTCACGGTAGGGATACTGATCCATGGAGAGCCAGCCTTCATATCCGGTTTTTTTGAGCCAGAAGAGTAATTCGATATATACTACACTGTGGACGCTTCCTACAATCATATCATCATCCCAGCTGCCATGGTTATCGTTGAAGTGCATATGAAACAGTTTGTTGCCTGCTCTCTTTGCCAGCACAACGGCGTCTGCAATATTTTCCCCTGCAACAAAACCGTGACCGGTGTCCATTGTCACTCCTACATTCGGACAGTTGGTCTCCAATGCTGCCAGAATTGTATCTGCCATTCGGGCATGATAGGAAAAATTACGGGGCTCCTTGGGTTTGTATTCCAGTGCAAACCTGAGCTGAGGAAAATCAGTTGCAAGCTTAACTGTTGCTTCCTTCAGCCATTCCCTTTCCTGATAATAGTCAGCGGTGAGAAGATAATCGTAACCATCCTGACCAAGCCATAGGTTCATTATCTTACAATCAATCTCAAGTGCAACTTCGCACATCCGGCTAAGGTAGTCGACAGCTTTCTTTCGTATTGAAGGCACAGTACTTGTTATGCTGCCTTTTGCAAAATCCTTGTCTGTAAAGGTGTCAGGAATAATAGAGGAGCATGCCACTCCATAACCGTCCAGCCTCTTTTTCATATCCTTAACATTCTCAGGACTTATATCCCAGGTACCTACAAGTTCTATGCCCTCAATAAACGGGATCTGTTTAACTGCCATCTGCAACATCTCCTCAGTAGAAGGATTGCTCTTGTAACCCTTACAAAACCTGTCACAGGTATTTCCCAGGTTTCCCAGTATCATAGAATACTTATTATTCATAATCTGCTTAGAATTTAATATGTTATGAGGTAATTCCCTTCTGCCAATTCTGTTTCGAAGGAGGTTCCGGATGCATCTTTACTTTCTGTTTTTTTAGTGCCCTTATTTTCAATTGAAAAAGTTCTTTTCCCTCCCGACGGGACTTTAAATGATGCCGTTGTGCCTTTCGGGACAGTTATTTCATGTTTTATGCCGGACTTTGATTTTTGCCAGTCTGATCTGATAATGCCATAAGGTGATTCATAAGAGCAATTAACGAAAGTCAGCCCCGAAGGAAGAAAAGGAGAAATGATGAATTTTTTAAAGCCAGGATTATCCGGATCAGGCTGTATTCCGGCGAGCCAGCGATAGAACCATTCCGTGACTGATCCGAACATCGGATGGCAGTTGGAATAGACATTATCGCTCTCCTTCCATGTCTCCCAGATTGTAGTTGCACCGCGATCTATCATAAATCCCCAGCCAGGGTATGTTTTGCTGTCGATAATGCTGAAAGCAGAACCTGAATTACCAGTTGCGGAAAGTGCGTTAAGGATGTAGTTGGTTCCGAAGATACCAGTTGTAAAATGTCCTGCCGGAGCTTTTTTTAAGGCTATGAAGAGTGAATCTACTGCTGCTTTTTTCTCATTTTCAGGTATAAAACCATAATAGAGAAGGGTGGCAAAGAGGGTCTGTCTGTTTAATGTATCGGGAACTGATTTTCTCCAATACATATTCAAAACAGATTCCTTAATATCTTCTGCAAGTTTTGCGAATTTTTTCTCATTCGTATTATCATGCATCATTGATGCAAATCGCTTCATGATCCTTGCGCAATCGTAATAGTGAGTTGTGCCGATAAGCTGAACTGGAACCTTTATGAGAGATTCATGATCGCTCAAGCCTTTGTCGACGATACCTGAGGGATGCAGGCGTGCAGCTTTTTCCATCCATGCAAGATCCCTGGTGTATAACTCCCTGATCAGGGCTGTATCGTTATAGTAAAGAAGAAGTTTATTCTGAGTAATAATGAAGGCTGATTCCCAGCTCATGCCGCATCCTTTGAGGCCTACAAATGGCGCTGTATCAATAAAGGAGGAGTCTTTCATTGCATCCAGCCAATCATATAATGTTTTGCGGTAAAACTGATGCATATCGAAATTATAGATGAAAGCATCCGCCGTTGCATTCAAATCACCTCCATATCCAAACCTTTCTCTTCCGGGGCAGTCAGACTGGACAGATACCAGATTATCGAGGAAGGTTCTTCTCGTGGCGCTCTGGATAGAATTGATCAGATCTGATGAGCATGAAAAACTATTTCCATTTTCAACGTTGGAATGGAACTCCAATCCTTCAATATCTGAGAGCTCCGGTTTATATTTTAATCCGGTGATCTCCATAAAACGATAAACATGAAATGTGAAAAGAGGGGTATAACTGACTTCTGAACTCTCACCAAAAATATATTTATCGGCCTGCCAGGCTACCGGAGGGCATCCGCGTCCGTTATTTGTATTAAATACTGCTGAGTTCCACGTTGCCTCATTTATCCCGCTGCCTTTGGGATTTATTCTTTTAATCTGACCTGCAACGGAAGTCATTGTATTCAGTGTGCCATCCTCATAAAGCCGTTCTCCGAAGCGGAAAGCAATTGTATCACCCGGCTGCCCTTTAAGTCTTACCGTGTAAAGTCCTGTAAAATTAACCCCCATATCTATGATCCAGGTATTTTTTCCAGCGGAGATAATACCCGCAGGTTTGCATTTCCCGGTTACCTGAACTGCAGGGAAGAAGGCTTTTTCGAGTTTGCCACCGGGACCGCTGTGAATAACAGAGCTTTCCCATCCTTTATCGTCAAAGTCCGGAGTATTCCATCCTTTGATCTCCTTACCGGCATCATAAACTTCACCCAGATAGACACTGTTTCTGATAACAGCGCCATAGGAATATTTCCATCCACTGTTTGTATTTATCTCTTCAATTTCTCCGTTGTCATAAGTGATTTTAAGTGAAGCAATAAACATCGGTTTTCCAACAGGCAAATAGTCGCGAAGATTATAGGTGCTCCACATTTTCATAGGCAGCGGATTGTAAAATCCGTTTCCAATAGTTGTTCCGATGCAGTTTTTTCCAGGATGGAGATCCTGAGTAATGTCATATTCAGAATAATAGACCCTTCGGCTGTAATTTGTCCATGCCGGATCCAGAATGTTTTTGCCGATAGTTGCTCCGTTTAGAGAGGCACTGTAATATCCTGCAGCGGTGATGTATAATTTGGCTGATTTCACATCTTTTTTTACAATGAAATCTTTCCTGAACACAGGAGCAGGGAAGTCGCCATACATAAGTGAATCTTCCTTCGGCCACTCCCTGCTGTCGGTAATCCAGGCTGCATTCTTAAAATCGATGTTACGGTTCAGTGAGGATTGATCTGGTGATTTACCGCAACCTTGTAACAGCAGGAATATAAGGAAAAATATACAAGGATATTTTTTTGAATCCTTCAGGAAGATCACTTTCATATGTCAGTATTTATTAATTTTTTAGTTTGCACTCAGCTGATACCTGTAAGAGACCCACCCCTAACCCCCCGCTGACGCTGGGCAGGCTCTCCAGTGAGGGGAACAAATCACACCAGCACCCAGCACCCAGTACCCAGTACCCAGTACCCAGCACCCAGCACCCAGCACCCAGCACCTATTTACTGCTTTTATTGCTTTCTTCTTTATGAGTATCTCTTCCTTCCCATCCGGTTTTTCCTTTATCCATAAAAATCTCCTGTAATGTCCTGGAAACTCTTTTGTCAACCTCTTCAATGATCTGGACTCTCAAAGGATTTGTAAGACGCTTTTGCCATTCCACAACCTTCGCATATGGTTGTGTGTTTTTGTCAATATCATACACGAGGTAAGCCCATTTTTCAGAGAAAACATTTCCTTTCAGAACCGGAACTACCTGCTGCATATTTGAGGAGAGATAAGGATGTGACAAACCACGGCACCAGTACAACCACGGTCCTGCAGTGACGTAGAAGAATGGATTCAAAAGTCTGGGGGGTGACTCTATGCCTGAATTAGAATAGTCAAGCTGAATTCCTGCAAAACCAATTCCTTTTTCCTTATTGAAAAAGATTATCCATGGGACATCAGCTTCCATCTTCAGGTCTGTGAGGTCCGGCATATTAGTTACATCATAAATGATAATTGAATCACTAATGATATCATACCATGCTGCATGAGTAATGAGCTCACGTTTGAATACCATTTCTGAGTTTCTGAGTGCAAGAGAATTAACGGTTTCATTAATGCGCATGCATGTTGAACTTATAAAATAGGGCATGCCGGGGAAAAACTCATATCTTACTGAAGCATCAACCTCCGGCACCTCTCTCATGTTATCCCATACTTCACTTTTTGCGATTATGGCGCCGGCTACCGTTTTAATATTTCTGGGCGGTTTCCAGTCAGATGTATGTGTCCATGCCCGTGGGGGTACGTAAATATCAGGATTCCAGTGCATACCTCCGTTGGTCTCAAGCCTGTGAAAGAATGGGGATTCAGGCTTGCTTTTTAAAGTGATCTGATCGAGATGGCCGGAATTAGGATGCAGCATTACTGAGAAGAGGTCATTTTCAATCTGAAGACCTGGTGCTTCACCCTGTACCCTGAGGTCGGTGTGATAAATCTTGTCAGCAGCATTTGGGTTATTATAGTAGACCAGAAATACCCTGCTTGATTTACCTGCTATATCCGCCAGAAAAGCTACTCTTGCTGTAACAGTCGGAAGCCATATCGGAGCTGTGCGGGTTGGTTTTCCATCTTTATCGGGACCAAGATCACCCTCTTTGAGATATTCCTGCAGGTCGTAAACCTGGCATGGTACTTCCGCCAGTGCGTGTGTCTGCGGATCCACTGACATTACACGGATATCCCTTGTCAGCTGCTGAGCTTCGTCAGGATAGAATGCGAGCAGTACCTCTACAGGTTCTTTACTCCGCTTTATTCCGGCAGTTTCACTTACGACTACTGATTTATAGCCCTTCCATTCTTTACCAATAACTGTTGCCCCCTGAGGAGCAGTTACAGTTTGTGTTGCAGTCAGCATCACATCATCTTTCGTGGCATGAATTGACTTCTTGGTCAGGACAGAAATACGAATGCTGTATTTCTGACCTGGTTCCCATCTTACCCATCCAACAACACTGAAATTCTTATAGTTTGTAGCATCCTGGGAGACACTGTAGCCTGATGGCGGACGTTCAGAAATGGGCGGGCGGTTCATGTTTTCCACATCTGCTTCCCGTCGTATATCTGTTGCCCTCAGAACATCTCCGTCGACTGCTGCTTCAACCTCAACAATCGAAGACTGTGGAAGCTCAATATCTGCCTTGAAATGATAAAAGGGTATTCCCGGACTTGGATATCCAAGTTCTATTTTCTTGATATTAAGCTTATTTGTCTCTTTTGATTTCTGGGCAGCCAGATTCATGGCAGACACCATCATCATCACGATGACGAACGTTTTTTTCAATATTTGCAAATCTGATCTGTTCATAATTTGTTTTATTTAAGGTATTATTGTTTCTCAGCCTTTTTTTTGTAAATGTTTAAAAGCATTCAAATGCGGGAGAAAAAATCTATTGTTCGGTTATCAGGTTTCTGTCCCTTAATTCTTTTACGCCATTTTGCCATGGTCCGCCAGCTCCCCAGAGGTAATATGAGAAATACATGGTGCTCTTCTGGTAGATCGGTGTCCATGGTTGAAATTCAACATAGTAGAAATGAGCCTCACTGTTGGAGGGGTGATTCATCCACATATGAAGAAACAGTGGTTCTGTGACCGGAAATGCTCCGACAAAGGTTATATCCTGCTGGGTATCATATCCGGCGTTCCATCCTTCTTTCATAAAGAATGCCCTGCCATAGTACTTCTCAGGTTTCATTCTGTATTCATGTGTTCCGTCCTTCTCGGGGACCGTAAATACATCCTCTGTCCAGTGTTTCTGTCCCAGTTCAAGAATGGGCTGCGGACCTAGAACATTAGCTTCTGGATTTCTGAAAGTAAGAGCAAACTGAACCTCGAGAAGAGGTGAATTTCCGTAGAGTGTGAATATTTTTTCAATTTTGTTGCCATAATAATCTGCACTCATTTTTACCCTTACATAATCTCCTTCTTTTTTCAGGATTTCAGCATTGTAGACCTTATGGGTCTCCATGCTTCCCTGTCCAAGGAAATCTTCAAAACCACCGTAGGGGTAATAGCCTCTTTTTCTGAAAAGCCGCTTCTCATCAATAGCTTTGTCGGGCCACAGTTTAAAGAGAACATTATCGTTTCTTGATTTAACGATATATTCAATAACCCTGGCACCAGTGGCAAGGAGAGTAATCTGTACGCTGTCATTTTCCATCCTGTATTCAGGAATTCCGTCACTGTTAAGGTCAATAGCATACAGGTATGGTTTTCCTGTTGATGCTCCGACTCCGAGCTGGCTTATATTCTCCAGTCCGAGAGCTGATACTTTTACCTTATAACTTCCAGGGGGCACATCGAGGTCGAACGACATATTCTTAAATGTTGACCTGGCTGCTGAACATGTCTGGGTGCTGCTGTATATAACCTTTTTGAGATTATCCTTGTCCAGAACTTCAACTTTTACAGGGAATGAAGCCTTATCAGTGAAATTATGAATTGTATCAGGGTATGTTACCCTTGGTGTGTTGCCGTAAAGGAGTTGTTGTACAGAAATAGCCCTTGGAAGATCCAGTATTGCCAGAGTGCTTTTCTTTGAAGTTTCCCATTTATAATGTACAGCTATCGGATTGGTTTTACGCATGGCGCTTGCCTGCGGATCCAATGCAAACTGTAATGTTTTGGTAGTATTTGCGGGAAGGCTGACATTTGTCTTAAGAGCGCCTTTCATTTTAAGTTCCGGAGCGAGAACTAGTTCAAGCATTCCGGAGACCGGGTGGGAATAGGTATTGGTAACTGTTACGCTCAGCTGATAATCTTTGGTAGTTGCTTCCAGACTAACGCGGTCGCCAAAATATTCCTCCAGATATACACGGTCAAGATACAACAGTTCAAGAGCATTGCGGTAAAGGGCAGGTCCCATCATTTTGCCCGTTCCGAGTACACCTACTTCACGGCGGTCCATAATAGCGTTCCAGAGAGCTGCCTTTGACATCTGTTCACCCTTTTTTGTGAAGAGCACCATGCATGGAACTGCGTCATTGTCAAGTGTTCCGGTGGTAGTTACGAACGGAACATTTTCATTGTCAATCTGTTCCTTGTTACCTTCGCCGGCCAGATACCCGTCATAATGATAAGGATCGGCAGCAGTATCGAAGACCTGTCTGAAGACATATCCTTCCTTCTCATGCGCATATTTTACCCAAGAATCAGTAGTGAACATACTCTGTACCTGCAGACCATCATAGTTCTTAAGACCGTAGATCTGACCGAATCCTACATCTGCAACTGCAGGAAAATTCACCTTTGCCAGCCACTCGTCAAGTTCTTTCTGCATAAGAAAATCCATATAACCACTAAAGGTGAACCAGCTGTTACCTTCATTCATACCCTTACCTATTACTTCGAGCGGGTGACCTGCAGTACAGGTGACACTCTTCAGCAATGTTTCAGTTCCAAACCATCCTCGGCGAAGATCATATTTGCCAAGGAGATTTTTTGTATTATCAATGAGTTCATTTACTTTATCCCTGAGTTCTTTGCTCTTTGAAGCTATGACAAAAATTTTCCTGCTGCCGTTTTCAAGAAAAAAGACTTTTACCTCAGTAAAATCTTTTGCGCTGAACTGATGGCTTTTAAGCTTTTCTTTCCACTGATCATCCTTGGGCAGCTTTCCTGTCAGCATTTTTCCTGCCTCCGATTCAGTATCAACCAGAACAAGGACATTGCCGGCAGCCGCTGATTCATTCAGCTTTTGGATAGTCGGTTCGTTAAGCTCTACGAATTGTAAGGCAAGAAGTTCATTAAAAAAGCCTTCCTGAAATGACAAGCCTGGCATATTCATGTCATCAGCGACATCTACTTTGCTCTGGGCTATAGTATAGTCCACCTTGGGAACTGCAATCTTAAAGAGATTTCCATAGGTGATCCAGTCGCGCGAAAAATCATGCCAGTAGTTAGTATATCCGTTGAACTGGAAATTAGTTGTCACGGCATTTGCAGCCGGATTGAACGATCCGTTGTACTTATAGTCATCCAGTGTCTGACTGTAAGCTGCACTGCTCAACACAAGAGAAAGCATCAAAGTCAGCAGAAGGTGATTTTTACGAAGATTTTTCATAGTTGTGATTCTTATTGTTAGAAGTTTAATAGTTTACTGATTACTGATTACTGATTACCGATTACCGATTACTGATTACCGATTACCTTTTCCTTGTGCTAATAAGGTTCCGGTCCTTCAGCTCCTTAAGTCCGTTCTGCCATTTTCCGCCAGCACCCCACAGATAATATGTAAAATATGATGTGGTCTTTTGAATTATTGGCACCCATGGCTGATATTCATTGAAATCGTAATGGGCATCGCCATTTGAGGCGAGATTCTGAAACATATGCAGGAAGTTGGGGCGTGAAACCGGAAATGCTCCGACAAAGCTTATATCTTCCTGTGTATCGTATCCGGCATCCCAACCCTCTGTCGGAAAAATAACCTGTCCTACATAGATCTCAGGCTCCATTCTGTATTCTTTTAAACCGTTCTTCTCAGGTACTGTAAAAAGATCTTCTGTGCCATGTTTTTTCCCGAGTACAAGAATTGGAACAGGAGCAATTACATTTGCTTCAGGATTTATGAAATCAAAGGCATATCTTACTTCAACAAGAGGAGAGTTGCCGTAAAGTGTAAAAGTTTTTTCAAGTTTATTGCCAAAATAGTCCGCAGTCATCCTTACGCTTACGGAATTTCCATCCTTGCTTACTATTTCAGCATTATAAACCTTATGTGTCTCCATACTTGCCTGTCCGAGGAAATCCTCAAATCCGCCATAAGGATAGTAACCTCTCCTCCTGTATTCCCTTTTATGGTCAGCAGATTTTTCAGGCCACAGCTTAAACAGAACGTTATCATTTCTTGATTTTACGTAATATTCTATTACACGGGCGCCGGTTGTAAGCAGAGTCACCCTGACACTATCGTTTTCCATAATGAATTCATCGACACCGTCGTCATTAAGGTCTTTGACAGTCAGGCTTGGAGCTCCTTCCGCTTTTCCAACTCCAAGCTGGCTCAGATTTTCCGTTCCGAGAGCCGTTACCTTTACATTATAACTTCCGGCAGGAAGCTTAAGATCGAATAACAGATCGGTGAATTTTCCAGTTTCCGCAGTGGCTGATTTAGTGTCACTGAAAATAACCTTTTCAGGATTGTTTTTATCTGAAACAGCTACTTTTACAGGGAATGTTGAATCTTTCGTGAAATTATGCACGGATACAGGGTAGGATACTACCGGTGTCTGACCATATAGTAACTGATGGACTGATATAGCAGGCGGAAGATCAAGCATCGCCAGAGTTGTTTTCCTGCCTGTTTCCCACTTGTAATGAACTGCAATGGGATTTGTTCTGGCCATAGCCGTTGCCATTGGTCTTAGTTCAAACAGGAGTGTCTGAGTTCCCCTGGCAGGAAGTTTGACGTCAGCAGTAAGGGCTCCTTCCATTTTGAGTTCCGGCGGAAGTACTATCGCAAGCATGCCGGAAACTGCATGATCATATGTATTAGTTACATTGACACTTAGTTCGTAGTCTCTTACCGTTGCTTCAAGAGTGACTCGGTCACCGAAGTACTCCTCAAGATAAACCCTGTCGAGCAGCAAGAGTTCCAGCGAGTGCCTGAACAGTTCCGGTCCCATCATTTTTCCATTGCCAAGCACTGCCACCTCACGACGATCCATAATAGCTTTCCACATAAGAGGCCTGGTGATAGTTTCACCTTTCCCGATAAACAAGACCATACAGGAAACAGCATCTTCTTCAAGATACCCCGTGGTAGTTACAAAAGGAACATTTTCATTATCAATCTGTTCTTTGTTGCCTTCGCTGGCGATATATCCGTCATAATGGTATAGATCAGCGGCCTGGTCATAGACAGAACGAAAGATATAGCCTCCCTTTTGCCTGGCAAAATTAAGCCACGACTCGGCTGTATACATATTCTGTGGCTGCAGTCCGTCATAATCACGGCAACCGTATATTGCCTGCTGTGCTATGGCAGGAACATAACCAACATATGCTCCAACATCAGTCACAACATTAAGATTGACTTTAGCCATCCACTCTTCTATCTCCTTCTGTGCCAGGTAATCCATATATCCGCTGAAAGTAAACCAGGTATTGCCTTCATTCATTCCTTTACCGATAACTTCAATAGGATGTCCCGGTGCAATTGTAACGCTCTTTAACAGCGATCCTGCCCCAAACCATCCCCGGTGCAGGTCATATTTCTCAAGAAGTGTTTTTGTATTGTCGATAAGGGAGAGGACTTTTTCCCGTAGTTCTTTGTTCTTTGACGAAATGGCAAATATCTTCCTTGCCCCATTTTCAAGATAGAAAGCATTTATCTCAGTAAAATCCACTGCATTTAACTGATGGCTTTTTAAACGATCTTTCCAGGCATCATTTTTCGGGAGCTTCTCAGTAAGTTTCTTACCGGCCTCTGTAGCCGGATCGATAAGTACAAGGATATTATTGCTCACAACAGATTCTTCAAGTTTTTTCAGATCAGGCTGATCAAGAAGCTGATATTTTGAATTCAGAAGGTTGTTCATGAAGCCTTCCTGCATGAATAGCCCCGGAATTTTCATGTCGTCAGCTATATCTCTCTTACTCTGGGCTATAGTAAAATCAACATCCGGAGAAGCTATTTTAAACAGGTTCCCATATCTTATCCAGTTACTACTGATGTCGTGCCAGTAATTTGTGTATCCGTTGAACTGAAATTTCGTTATTGCTTCATTTTTGCCAGGATCAAATGATCCGTTATACTTATAGGTGTCGGGATTCTGGCTATTTCCTGCTGACCATAAAAATAAAAGCAATGCAGTGGAGAGGATTGCTGTTTTAAGGGAGATTAAATTCATTTTAAGGTTTATTAATTTACAATGCATCTTTTTATACAGGGTCTATACTCGGACAGGAGTGATGAAAACCCTCCAGCCGGAATATCTTATTGTTGAGTAATCAGATTTCTGTCCCTTAACTCTTTAACGCCATTTTGCCATTTGCCGCCGGCACCCCACATATAAAAGGTGAAATAGGTGGTAGTTTTCTGAAGTATAGGCACCCATGGCTGGAACTCGTGACAATAAAAATGAGCATCTCCATTCCTTGGATGATTCATAAACATATGCAGGAATAGCGGAGGTTTGACAGGAAATGCACTGATAAAGGCTATGTCTTCCTTTGTATCATAACCTGCATCCCATCCCTCCTTAAGGAAGAATATCTTTCCATAATACCTCTCAGGTTTCATTCTGTATTCCTGAATTCCATCTTTGGATGGTACCATGAATACATCCTCTGTCCAATGTTTTTCTCCAAGGTCGAGTACAGGAACCGGAGCAATCATATTGGCTTCAGGATTGCTGAAAGTTATGGCGAAACGAACCTCCAAAAGTGGTGAATTACCATATAATGTGTAAGTCTTCTCCAGTTTATTGCCGAAATAGTCGGCTGTCATCCGTACCTGCACATAATCACCCTCTTTTTTGAGAATTTCAGCAGTATATAATTTGTGCGTTTCCATGCTCGCCTGTCCAAGGAAATCTTCAAAGCCACCATAGGGGTAGTAGCCTCTTTTCCTGAAAACACGTTTGTCATCTATCGGTTTGATAGGCCAGATCCTGTAAACTGCATTATCGTTTCTTGATTTTATAAAATACTCTATCATCCTTCCTCCGGTTGCCAGAAGTGTTACCTTTACACTGTCATTTTCCATGACATATTCATCGACGCCATCATTATTAAGATCAATTGCTGTTAAGGCAGGTTTCCCTTCCGCTTTACCGACACCCAGCTGGTTAACCATATCATTTCCGAAAGCTGTTATTTTAACATTATAGCTGCCAGGGGCAACCTTAAGCTCAAAGGTCATATCCCTGAATGTTCCCTTAGATGTATTGCATGTTTTTGTGTCGCTAAAGACAATTTTCTTAGAGTCATTCTTGTCAAGAACCTCAATTCTGACAGGGAAGGATGTGTTATCTGTGTAATTATGCAGAGTAACCGGATAGGTAACCATGGGTGAATGGCCATAGAGCAGCTGGTGAGCTGAGATTGCCGGAGGCAGGTCAATCATTGTGAGGGTGCTCTTCCTTCCGGTATTCCATTTGTAATTAACGGCAATGGGATTTGTCCTTGCCATTGCATTGGCCGTCGGCTGTAATCTGAACTGCAGGCTCATTGATCCTCCGGCAGGGAGTTTTACTTCAGCCGATGCAGGCTCTGCCATTTGAAGTTCAGGAGGCAGCACTATTTCGAGTGTGCCCGATACCGGACTGTTATATGTATTTGTTATATTGACGTTAAGCTGATAATCTGCTGTCGATGCTTCAAGACTGATACGGCTTCCAAAATATTCCTCAAGGTAAACACGGTCGAGAAGCAACAATTCCAGTGTATTACGGTATAGCGCGGGGCCCATCATCTTCCCGTTTCCAAGGATTGCCACTTCACGACGGTTCATAATGGCATCCCACATAACCTTTTTAGACATCTGTTCACCTTTTCCGGTAAAAAGAACCATACAAGGAACTGCATCACCGTCGAGAGATCCAGTGGAAGTAATAAAAGGAACTTCTTCATTGTCAATTTGTTCCTTGTTCCCTTCAGTAGCTATATATCCGTCATAAGCATACATGTCCGCATCAGGGTCGTAAACTGACCTGAACATATAACCATTCCTGTCATGGGCAAATTTCAGACACGATTCTACAGTATACATATCCTGGACCTGTAATCCTTTATAATTATCGCAACCGAATATTGCCTGTGAGTACTTATTTGGAGTATAATCCATACTGGAGCCTACATCGGTAACAACTGGCAGTTTTACTTTTGCAAGCCACTCTGTCAGCTCATTCTGAGCCAGAAAATCCATGTAGCCGCTGAAAGTGAACCAGCTGTTACCCTCATTCATTCCCCTGCCGATCACATCCAGCGGATGTCCGGCAGTGCAAGTAACACTTTTCACAAGTGTTTCAGCTCCGAACCATCCTCTTTTAAGTTCATGAGTGCTCAGTACCTGTTTAGTTTTCTCGATCAATGCAGAGACTGCTTTTCTCTTATCACTGTCGGCTGATGCTATTACAAAAATCCTTTTCGTTCCGTTCTCAATATAAAATGCTTTTACTTCAATGAAATCAATTGCATTATTCTGATGACTTTTCAGAGTCGCTTTCAGCTGATTATCTGTTGGCAGTTTTCCGGTAAGAGCTTTGCCTGCCTCGGTACCCGGGTCAACCAAAACCAGAACATTGGAGAGGGCAGCGGCATCGGTGAGCTTTTGCAGGGATGGCTGGTCAAGGACTGTATATTGTCCTTTCAACAGCTGATTTATAAATCCCTCCTGGAGGGAAAATCCGGGAATTTTCAAGTCATCGGCAATATCCGCCTTGCTTTGGGCAATAGTATATTCAACATCCGGAAGAGCCATTTTAAAAAGATTGCCATAACTTATCCAGTTTCGCCGGGTATCATGCCAGTAGTTTGTGTAACCATTGAACTGGAAAGCGTTCACTACAGTGTTCTTATCAGGATTAAAAGAGCTGTTATACCTGTAATCATTAAGATTTTGTGAGTTAACAGCAACACTCATCAGCGCAAATGCCAGCAATGGCATGACGTGATGGATACTGTGACGAATATTCATGTATGGCGGTAATTTTTGATAGTTAAATCAATATAAAAGCCCAATGTACCGGGTAGGTAAATTTAATAATAGAAATTAGAAACGGGGATAAAAACAGAGTTTTTTTTAACCCCATTTTTTATGGTGGCTGAATAGTTTTCGTTGATTTTTGATTTATAGTACATTAAATTATAAAAGGCAACAGAAGTTTGCGTACTGCTAATAACACCTGAAATATTCCGGGGGATCACTAATGGAATCTTTGTAATAATTTATTAATTTTTTTTTAATGTTCAGCTCTTTTAAATACAGCGACTTCTGAGAAATGTAAAGCATTTGTACAAACAATGTCGAATCTGTTTTAACAGAATTGAAGAATAATAGCTTAACTTACGTCTTCAATTTGGAAAATGGATTTTCTGCACAAAAAATGATTTCAAATCTTCATCAGTTTTGAGATTTTATTCAAAAAAGTCTGATTTACCTGAAATGGCAATATCAATTAATTGATTAAAGTATCATGAAGGATCAGTTGGCAATGAGAATTAAACTGGGAGATGAGCAGGCTTTCGAGTTGTTCTTTCGAAAATACAATGTGCGATTATGTGCATTTGCCAATAAGTTTCTTGCTAACTCTGAGGAAGCTCAGGAAGTTGTACAGGATATGTTTGTTAAGCTTTGGGATAACCGGGAGGAAATTGACCCTGAAAATTCCATGAAATCATATGTTTTCAAGATAGTCCAGAATCTGTCCATTAACAGGTTGAGAAGGAAGAAAGTAGAGTCAAGATATAATGAGATATACAAAATGGTTTATATTGATAACCATGAATTCTCAGCACATGAATCGCTTCTTGCCAGGGAACTTGAAGCACAAATTGTCAATTCAATTAAAAAATTGCCTCCTGAATGTCGTAAAATTTTCGATTTAAGCCGGAGCGAAGGCCTTAAATACAGAGAAATTGCCGATACGCTTCATATTTCTATTAAAACTGTTGAGGCGCAGATGTCAAAGGCCCTCAGGTCACTAAGGACTGAATTGACTGATTATATCACTTTGATAATGATCTCTATAATCAGCAATACTCTTTGGTTCTGAATTTTGTCTGACTATTCTCCGGAATTTTTTGAAATTATTTATTCTCCTGAGTAAGGGTAACAAAGAACTATTTTGTATTAGTGATGTACATGCATTTCTTAAGAGTACAGTTTAGGTTAATTTTAGGGGTAGTCTGTGGTTGGTGAAGTGCTGAATCTGTTTTGGCACTTCACCTTTTTTAAAATCTTAAGAAAACTGATTTTAATTAGCATATCTTGAATAAGGGTAAAAGTGTTCCAGTTTGTAATATAACATGTTTTTAATTATTAATAAGCAGAGGATATAGTGGAGTATCATAATCTAATAATTAAATTTTTTGCCGGAGAAATTTCTGACAGTGAGCTGGTTCATTTGAAGTCGTGGCTGGAAAAAGATCCTGAGAACCGGCGTATTTTTGATGCTGAAAACGAGTTATGGCAGGAGGCAGGTTCACAGTCTAACATAGGGGCTTATGATAATGATTCAGCATGGATAAATATTTCGGGCGGGGCAGGGCTTGGAGCTGACAATCCCAAACCTGTCGTTATAATGGGAAAGGCAAAATTCCGGATATTGGTCGCTGCTGCTACAATCTTCGCACTTGTTACTTTCGGATCGGTAACTCTTTGGCTGACTTCAGAAAAGTCTTTGAGGCAGCTCAGCGGTGGCATAACCAGGATCACCACAAATGAGGGAGAAAAGTCCCGGATATCACTCCCCGATTCATCGCAAATATTACTTAATGCAGGCAGTACCTTCCAGTATGACAGGAAGTTTAATCTTTCAGATCGTATGGTAAAGCTGATGGGTGAAGCCTACTTTGATATCAGTACAAATCCGCAGAAACCGTTTGTTGTCGAATTGGATAAGATGACAGTGACTGCAACCGGGACTCGCTTTAACGTATTTTCCTTCAGTAATGAAAACAGGGTGGAGACAACACTTGAAGAGGGCATAATCCACGTTTCTGTAAAAGGAGGGGAACCTGTTGAGGTGAAAGCTGGCCAGCAGGTCGTATATTTTGTAAAATCAGGAGAAGTACTGATACGCGATGTGAACCCTGACACTTATACCTCATGGAAGGAAAATATGCTGAGGTTCCATGATACTCCATTCGAAGAGGTATTAAGACGAATCGGAAGAAAGTACAATGTAACATTCGAAGTATCAAACCGTGAACTTTTTGATCTGACTTATACTGCAACCTTCATTGATGAGTCGATTGAAGACGTGATGCAGATGTTAAAAACAGTGAGTCCTATAACATATAGAATTTATTACAGGACATCCGCAAGTGATAAACAATACCGCAAACCAAAAATTGTTGTGGGAAAAAGGAAATCTAATATATAACTAACCCCAATTGTGTCGCCTATGCAACAAGAAATGCACTGCCTCTAATAAAAAGCAGGAAAGTCCTGGCCGACCTCCCTGCCTGAATTTTAAAGCATTAAATCCGATTTAACCCAGAGTTTAATGCGATTTAGTAATTAACTGTCTAAATCATTCAAACTTATGAAAAAAAACAAAATTTTACAACGGACTGGCATATTTAAGCTATGTTCGAGAAAAACTTTCAGAATTATGAAACTAACCTCCTTTCTTTTCTTGTTGACCTTTCTTAACGCCCTGGGGAGTGAAACATACTCTCAGAGTACAAGATTGAGTCTGGATATGAAGGATGCTTCAATTCAAACCGTTCTTAGAGCTATAGAAGATCAGAGTGAGTTTTTCTTCCTCTATAGCCCCAAGATGATTGACGTAAACCAGAAGGTTAATGTCAATCTGGAGGACAAAAAAATCAATGAAATTTTAGATGATCTCCTTGCAACGACAGATATTCAATATGCTGTCAAGGACCGGCAGATTCTGCTGGTTAACAGGGAGGCTGTGGAATCTCTTGATTTGCAGCAAAACAGGGTAACCGGTATTGTCACGGAAAAAAATGGAACCCCGATTCCAGGAGTTAACGTTGTGGTTACCGGCACCAGTCAGGGTACCATAACCGATGCTTCCGGCAAATACGCTATCGAGATTCCTGAGGGATCCAAGACCCTTACATTTACCTTTATAGGGATGGAGCCACAGGTAATTACTATCGGCAACCAGTCTAAAATTGATATATCATTGGCTGAATCGGCAATTGACCTGGGAGAGGTCGTTGTTGTTGGTTATGGTACTCAAAAGAAGGTTGACCTGACAGGTTCTGTTTCAGTTATGTCTTCAAAGGAATTTGAAAAGGCCCCCGTCTCCGATGCCCTTGATGCCATGCAGGGAAAACTTGCAGGTGTCACAATTATCTCGAATTCTGGTGAGCCCGGAGCAGATAAGCAGATCAGAATCAGGGGCGTGCAATCATGGGGAGCATCAACTGATCCACTTTATGTCATAGACGGAGTCATCATGGATAACATGAGTAGTCTCAGCCCAAATGATGTTGAAAATATTTCAGTTTTAAAAGATGCTGCTTCCAGTGCTATTTATGGTGCAAGAGCTGCCAACGGCGTAGTGCTGATAACAACCAAAAGAGGCAGCAAATCAGGTGCCCCTGTAATCTCCTTTGAGACTTACGCCGGTGTACAGCAATATTCAGACCTTAAGCCTGAACTTTTAAATTCAAGCCAATGGCTGATGCTTGACGAAGAATCATACAGAAATGCCGGGCCTGCTGCTTATGATCAATCCCCTTATGGGACACAGAATCCCGTAGATATGAATCTCTTTATGGTCAACGGAAAGTTGGTTAATACTGACTGGCTTTCAGTAGTTGGTCAACCAGGCAGGATTCAGAACTATGATCTTTCCATCAGCGGAGGTAATGAAAAGTCTACTTATTCTACTTCTGCTACCTATTTCAAACAGGATGGTTTGATAATGAATACAGGCGCTGACAGGATAAGCTTCCGTTACAATGCAGATCATAAAGTCACAAGTTTTATTGAATTTGGAAATTCAGTTAACATATACAGTACCAGCCGTTATGGTGGAGTTGGCAATCCATATCTTGGAGCGAGACGTAAAAATCCTATTTCCAGACCTTATGAAAAAGATGAAAATGGTAATATAATTAATTATGACTATGTAAGGTCATACACTATGGAAGGTGGAGATGTGGGACCTCTTATCTATGCTAAGGAGTACACGAGCGCTTCCAGAGCTTATGGTTTTGTGGGTAATGTTTTTCTTAAGGTAAAAATTCTGGAAGGATTGACATTTACACCTCGATTAAGTATTGATTATAAGACCAGCAATTCAAGCGCTTTCACACCGGAACTTCATATTCAGGGCGTTGAGACCCAGAGTATTAATAATGTCTATAAAAATCAGGACTATAATTTCCACTGGACATCTGATTTTATGCTGAATTATGAGAAATCTTTTGGTGGCATCCATAATCTATCTGCATTATTCGTTTATTCTCAGGAAGAGAGTAAATATGAATATCTGAACGGGACTCGATATGGAACTCCAAATAACCAGATCCAGTATCTTAATGCTGGTATACTGGAGAACCAGAGTGTTTATAATGGATACCAGGATTGGGCATTTGTATCCTATATCGGCAGACTGGGTTATAACTATAATGAGAAATATTTTATTCAGGGCTCCATTCGTCGTGATGGCACATCACGCTTTGTTGGAGATAACCGCTGGGGGGTATTCCCTTCAGTTTCTGCCGGCTGGAGGATTTCCAAAGAAGGATTCGTTGAACCACTGCTTGGCGCGATAAATGATCTCAAAATAAGAGGAAGTTTCGGAACCCTTGGAAACAGTAATGTGGGCCTCTATCCAACCTATGCCACACTTGAAATGCATACCGCTGTTATGGGACCTCAGAACGGTCAGTATGCCAGTCCCAGTTATGCACTGGGAGCAGCTGTCAATTCAAATGTCAAATGGGAACAGACTCAGAAAACAGACATCGGATTTGATGCCAGTTTCCTGAATTCCAAGATTACCGCCACTTTTGATTATTATGTCTCTCACACAACAAATTTACTGTATGGGAAGCCTATTCCATTAGCCGCAGGTAAATACTTCTATCAGGATGGCTGGGTTTATCCTTCAGATCCGACAATCAATGGCGGAGAAATTAAGAACCATGGATATGAGTTTTCCCTTGGGTATAATGATAGTAAAGGATCATTCTCATGGGGTGTTAATGGGTACATGTCTATCGACCGAAATGAAGTTGTCGATCTGGAAGGTCGCAACATGAGAGAATATGGTCTTGAAGTCGGTCAGCCTATCTATGGATTCTTCGGGTACACCTCGAATGGAATTATTAAAGACCAGGCTACTTTAGATGCACATCCCTACCTTACTAATACTGAGAATGATTTTGAGATAGGGCTCGGTGATATCTGGACAGTTGATAGAAATAAAGATGGCAAGATCACAGCCGATGACCGTGGCTTTATCGGGCATAAATACCCCAATTTTACTTATGGACTGTCAGGCAATGTTACCTACAACAGATGGACATTGCAGGTTGTTACTTATGGAGCACAGGGAGTGGATCTTAATACCATGGTCGATATCAATGGCTACTTTCAGTACACGAGTAACGATGTAACAAGGGTACTCGACAGATGGGAACCGACTCTGAATCCTGATGGGAATATGCCTAAAGTAACAAAGGCTGATCAGGCAGGAAACGCCACACATCCATCAAGCTTTTGGTTATCAGATGCATCCTTCCTGAAGATCAGTAATGTAAACCTGAGATATGACATACCTGAAAATATTTGTCAGAAGCTGAGGATGAAAGGCCTCGAAGTCTATGGAAGCGTTGAGAACCTTCACACTTTTACCAAATATCCCGGAGGTGAGGTGGATGTCACAGACCAGGGAATCTGGGCTCAGCCGGTAACAAAAATCCCCCAGCCCAGAACATGGGTTTTAGGTTTAAAAGTTTCCTTCTGATGAGATTTATTACCAGTTAAAAAAATGAAATATGAAAAATAAATTATATTTATTTATTGTACTCTCCCTAGGATTAGCTTTTATCAGCGGATGCAACGAAGATGAACTGCTGACAAAATATCCAAAGGATGCTCCGAATGCGGACAATTTCTTCGTGAATGAAACATCGGCGAGGCAGGCCGCTCAGTCGCCTTTCGCAATAATGACCCAGATCCCTCATGATTTCAAAAGGTACTGGGTAACTTACCTTGATATCTTTTCTGATGACAGCTATACAAGAAATGTAGGTGATCGTCTCCCTGCCCTTAACTGGTCAGCTGACCCCACCTGGTATCACTGGTATTCATGGTACTTCTGTTTCTTCAAAGGTATTAACAATGCCAATTTTGCAATAGACGGCATACCTACATCGAGTGATCCGGCTTTCACAGCTGAAGACCAGGCTAAATATATCGCAGTAGCCAAGCTTGCAAAGGGATTCTGCTATCTGGAACTTGCAACTCTCTGGGGTGATGTAACCTATTTCCCTCATTTTCTCAAAAATCCTGACAGCGCTTTTGTAGCCAGAACACCCAAGAGTGAGGTAATGGTCCGACTGATTGAGGATCTTACCTATGCAGCTGAAAATTTGCCTGATACCTGGACAGGAAGTGATGAAGGGTTTCCAACTAAAGCAGCAGGAGCAGCCATGCTGGCAAAAGCATATCTTTATAACCGGGATTGGCCTAATGCTGTAACTGCAGCCGCAAATGCACTTACAATTGCTGATGCAGAAGGCTATGGCCTTATGGATGATTATGTTTATATGATGTCATACGAATCCCAGGTAAATGGCGATAATACTGAATTTATCTACAGCTTTCCATTTATTCTTGACGGGGCTACCACAGGGAACCATAATGAAATGCAGGTTGAAAGGCTCTGCCGGGATGCACCAAATGAAGTCAAAAGTATCTATGGCGCAGGCTGGGGTTATGCCCTTCCAAGCAGAGACCTTGTAGAGGCTTTCGAACCGGGAGATCCGCGCAGAGAATATTCAATATGGCTCCCCGGAGATTTCTATGGCGTCTATAATCAAAATGATGATTTCACTATTCCTGGAGATGCACTGCACGGAAGCGTTGATACAGTAATTCACAAAGGTGATAATATCTATTACAAATACGGATGGTCGTATGCAAACACAAATACCAGGAAAATCTGGCAGCCAATTATGAAAGACGGTACTCCGCTTCAGATCTCCGACGATCAGGCAGGTTATGATATTCCACTGTTGAGATACGCTGATCTCGTCCTTTTCTATGCTGAAGCCCTGATTGAAAACAACCAGGTACCGGAGGGTATGGCACAACTTAACAGAGTTCGCGCAAGGCCTTCTGTTAATATGCCTCCATTGACGGCTACAGATCAGATGGATGCCCGGAAAAAGCTTCGACATGAACGCCGTATCGAATTCAATATGGAAGGTCTGAGGCTTCACGATCTCATGAGGTGGACAGCCGATGATGGTGTTTCTGGTTCATATCTTGAACAAATTTTTGGTTCTGGATTAAATGGAAAACCTGTCTTAATGAGATATGGTGATGATGTAACACTTAAGGATCAAAGCCTTGAATATCCCAAAAACCTTCTTTTTGCAATACCTCAGGATGAATTGGACAGAAACAAATTCTGCACCCCAAACCCTGGCTGGTAAAACAAGTAAGGAATTAGTTGCTCACATTTAGAAGAAGTTGTGCCACAATGGCACAGCTTCTTTTAATTAAACAATCATTGTTTCTATCTTTGCAGTTAAAGCTGATTCATGAAAAACAATAGAAAGCGATTGTGTATTTTAATGATTATTTGCTTATTAACGTTTCCTTTAAGTTCACAGGTTGTGTTCCCTTTCAGCACAAGCTTAAAACTATATAAATTCTTGTAAAAAATTTAAATTCAATAAAATGAAAACCATTACATTACAGCTGGCTTTAATACTTGTGACCTTCTTTGGATTATTGACAGGAAATAGTAATGCCCAGTCTTATAAAACTGATTCAACTCAGAATAAGGCTGTCTTTAAATGGCCTGAAGGAAAGAAAATGGGATTATGCCTTACATTTGATGATGCCAGGCTTACCCAGGTTGACAAGGGCATACCCCTGTTCGATAAGTATGGTGTTAAAGCGACTTTCTATGTATCGCCTGATAACATGAAGCAGAGGCTGGATGGATGGAAAGCGGCCGTAAAACACGGACATGATATCGGAAATCATTCTCTGTTACACCCTTGCACTCTTAATTATGGCTGGCCGCCAGAGGCTCAGCTGGAATCATATTCTCTTCAGCGGATGAATGCCGAGCTTGATTCTGCAACATCACTGATAACAAAAATGCTTGGTATACAAACTGTTTCCTTCGCATATCCATGCGGTCAGACTTTTGTGGGTAAGGGTGTCAATTTAAAGAGTTATATACCTGTCGTTGCAACACAGTTCGAGACGGGCAGGTTATGGCTGAGTGAGGACCAAATGATCCGCTGAATTGCGATATGGCACAGATAACGGGAATGGAACTGGATGGTAAAACATTCGATCAGGTTAAATCACTTATTGAATCCGCTGCAAAAAAGGGCCAATGGCTTGTTCTTGCCGGTCATGAGATTAATGATGACGGATTTCAAACCTCGCGTCTTGCTACCATCGAAGCTATCTGTAAGTATGCCTCCGATCCTGCAAATGGTATATGGATCGACAATGTGCATAATATTGCCGCTTATGTAAAGGAGAAGAGGGGCGAATCACAAATCTCTGAAACACCGCTTTACAAGAATCCTCTTTTCCCCATTGAACAAAGAATAAATGACCTGCTATCACGCATGACACTAGAAGAAAAAATCGGACAGATGAATATACCTACCTGTTATTCAACAGAGCTGGGTTGGGGATTGAACAGTGATGTGCCATATCTGTGGGATATGAAAGATACTAAAGAAGTAAGGGATAAACAGCTGGACGGATGCAGAAAGTGGGCTGAAGGAACGCATAACACAGTTTTCGGACCAGGAGGAGGATTCTTTACCCTCTCCGACAGACTGATCTATGAAGGTCCCGAAAGACAGGCAAAAATAATGAATGAACTGCAGAAAATAGCAATTGAAAAAACAAGGTTAGGGATTCCACTTTTTCAGATTGAAGAGGGTACTCATGGACTGATGTGTCCGGGAGGGACCATTTTTCCTGAAGGACTGGCAATTGGTTCATCATGGAATAAAAATCTTGTGCGGCAGATATATACCGTTGCCGCCAAAGAAGGAAAAGCTATCGGAGTTCACGGATTATGTACTCTCGTGATCGAGCCAAACAGGGACCCAAGGATGGGCAGAAACGAGGAGGGATACAGTGAGGATACTTACATGTGCTCTCAGATTGCTGCAAATATTGTACAGGCTCTCCAGGGTTATGACATATCGGCTCCTGACAAACTGGTAGCTTTTCTATGTCATTATCCCGGACAGAGTCAGCCTGTGAGCGGGTTTGAGAGAGGGGCAATGGAAATTTCCGAGAGGAAATTCAGAGAGGTGTTCCTTCCATCATTCGCAACAGGGATTAAAAAATACGGAGCTCTTGGTGTAATGGCTACATATCCTGCTATTGACGGGGTGGCCGTTCATAGCTCAGAGAAGATTCTTACAAAAATCCTCAGGGAAGAACTGGACTTTAATGGTATTGTAGTTTGTGAAGGAGGCGGTTTGGGAACGATCGTTACTGAACGGCATGCAGCAACACAAAAGGAAGCCGGCATAATGGCAATAAAGGCAGGAGTGGATGTTGGGATATCAATAGAAGACGCCTACATGGGAGGCCTCATCGAAAATGTTAATGAGGGCAAGATTTCAATAAAGGATGTTGATAAGGCAGTATCAAGACTGCTCAGACTAAAGTTCCAGATGGGGCTTTTTGAACATCCTTATGTCGATCCTGAATATGCAGTGAGCATTGTAAACTCAAAAGAACACAAAGAACTCGCTTTGCAGACAGCCAGGGAAGGAATTGTTCTTCTCCGCAATCAGAAAAATTTACTGCCTCTTAAAAAAGACTTAAGGTCAATAGCAATTATCGGCCCCAATGCTGATGCACCTGTAGACCAGTTGGGGGATTATTTCCCGCATAATGTTCCACAGGAAGTAGTTACAGTATTGAAGGGTATTAAAAACAAAGTTTCTGCAAAAACCAAAATTTCCTATGTTAAGGGATGCGGGATCCTCGGAGATTCGATAAATGAAATTAATAAAGCCAAAGCAGCAGCTAAAAACGCAGATATTGCCATTGTAGTAATCGGCGAAGGCGGATATATTACAAACGGTGAGGGAAGAGATGTTGCAAGCCTCGATTTAACTGGCATGCAGGAGGAACTTCTTAAAGCTGTATATTCGACAGGAACCCCAACAGTTGTTGTATTAATAAATGGACGGCCATTATCAATCAGATGGGCTTCGGAAAACATTCCTGCTATTGTTGAAGCATGGATGTGCGGAGAACAGGGCGGGAACGCTGTCGCTGAAGTTCTTTTTGGCGACTATAATCCAAGTGGAAGGCTTCCTGTTACTATTCCCAGAAGCTCGGGACAATTCCCATTTTATTATAATTATTCTGCAACCAAGGATGGTGCAAAATATATAGACATGCCTTCTTCACCTCTGTATGAATTCGGATTCGGATTAAGCTACACCACATTTGAATACAGCAACCTTATGATTACCCCTAAGGAGATAAATAATGAGGGTGATATTGATATAACCCTCGATGTGAAAAATACCGGTCAGGTTAAAGGTGATGAAGTGGTGCAATTGTATCTGAATGACGTTATAAGCAGTACCTCGAGACCAGTGAAAGAATTAAAGGGCTACGAAAAAATTTCTCTCGCACCGGGGGAAAAGAAAAGTGTTAAACTGACTTTGCATCCTGAGGAGCTATCCCTGCTTGACAGGGATATGAATTTTGTTGTGGAACCGGGTACCTTTGAAGTGATGATAGGGAGCTCTTCCAATGACATAAGGCTCAGGGGCGAATTTGATGTCAAAAAATGAGGATGTATAATTTTAAAAACCTGTATTAATGAAGAATCAAGGAAGAAATATATTCAGGAGGGAGTTTTTGAAGGGTCTGGGTGCATTACCATTTTTAGGGTATTTTGCTTTTAATGTCAAAGATAATATTGCCAGGGATGCCCGGGCTAAGCATAAGGATTATCTGAATTTGCTTGGAGTTGAAAACCTTGAGGCACCCAAAGTTAAATTGCTGCCGTCCACAGGGAATGCCAATAACCGGATAAGGTTTGGTATGATAGGAAATGGATGGAGAGGAGATCAGTTATTACAAAACTTCGGGTATATTCATCCTAACCAGGTAAAGGAAAATACCGTGAACGGGAAATATAATGAATGGCTGACAACTTTTCTTGCACAGGAAGATCTGAATGTTGAGTTTGCCGGAGTATGTGATACCTTTTCTTTACACGCGAACCGTGGTCTTGAAATTTCCATGAATGACGTGAGGCCCGGCGGAGGAAAGGGGACAACTAAACCCGTTAAGATCTACCCCACATACCGTGAAATGATAGAAAGCAAGGATATTGACGCTGTAGTAATTGCTACACCCGATCATTGGCATGCCCCTATGGCCATTGCCGCTGCCAGAGCAGGGAAACATGTCTACCTAGAAAAGCCAATGACACATAGCATTGAAGAAGCTATAGAACTGAGAAACACAATAAAATCAACCGGTGTGGTTTTTCAGCTCGGGCACGAAAACCGTCAGCAAATGAGCTTCAGAATTGCTAAGGAGTTGATTAGTAAAGGAGTGCTTGGTAATATCTCAATGGTTCAGACTCACACCAACCGTAATGGACTGGATGGAGCGTGGATAAGGAAAAGAAAATTTGACGATCAGGGAACCCTTCAGAACATTAACTGGAAGGAATTCCTTGGAAATACACCCTGGCAGGAGTTTGACCGTAAAAGATATTTCAACTGGCACCGTTTCAGCGAATATGGAACAGGATTTATCGGGAATGACTTTTCTCATCAGTATGACTGTATTAATCAGGTTCTGAGAGTTGGTATTCCTGAAAAGGTTATCGCTCTCGGAGGTCAGTATTATTATAAAAATTGCGGTGACATGCCTGATGTGATGAATGCCGTTTTCAGCGATCCGAAAAAGGGACTTACAATGACATATGACGGGACTCTGAAGAATGGTATTTACAGGGAAAACTACATAATGGGTTCTGAAGCTGCAATGTATCTCGATCTTGGGATTAAGATCTTTAAGGATGATTATTCAGATCGCTATAAAGATAATGGAATGGACTCATCAGAACCGCTGTATCTGTATAATGGGGGAGGTGAAGTTGATGCAGTTTCTTCGGCAACAGCAAGAGCATACATGAAAGGCGGATATGGAGCTACGTATATCGACGGTAAAGTAATTGATGCAAGCTTCCTGCATGTGAAAGAATGGATAGATGCCATCCGAAATCAAACTACTACCAGTTGTAATATAGATGAAGGTTTTGATGAAGCCGTCACTTTTAACCTTGCAAACCTGGCTTATACAAACAACAAGCAGGTATTCTGGGATCCGGTGACTGAAAAAGTTACTATGGTATAAGACGATATTAGTTTGAATTATTGTTCATCAAACCAAATCATTATGAAAAAAGATAGCATCTCACAATATTATTCTGATCTGCAGATATTCTCATTAACATTTCTTCGGGTACTTATTGGCTGGCACTTCTTATATGAAGGATTTGCAAAACTATTCTCCACCCCGGCATGGACAGCAAAATCATATCTTCTGGGATCGGTTGGCCCCTTTTCAGGTATATTTCATGCAATGGGGGCAAATCCGGCAATTATGAATATTATCGATCCTGTTAATATGTGGGGATTGATTCTGATAGGCTTAAGCCTTTTTATCGGTTTGTTTGCACGGCCTTTTAAACTTTTCGGGATAGTTTTATTGTTACTCTATTATTTTGCCTATCCCCCTTTTTCAACAGTGGTTATAAATTCTCCTGCAGAAGGCAGTTACTGGATTGTAAATAAAAATCTTATTGAAATGGCAGCACTTTTCGTGTTGATCCTGTTTCCAACGAGTCATATCACAGGGATTGACAGATATATTCATAAAAGGCAAAATCGGTTTGAAAAAGTTGTCTTATGGAAAACCATGCCTCACATTTTAGAAACAGACAGAAAAATATTCCGGCAATCATACTGATTAACTGTCTTCTTATTTATCTTGTGATACAAGGCGTTTCCTGTCAAAATTCAGACTCAAAAAAAAGTTTATCTGTTGAAATTGACGGAGCTGAAAGATTTCAGCAGATTCATGGTTTTGGGGTAAGTGTCAATCCTGAAATCTGGAATAATACCGAACTCCTGCCAGCTCTTGACATACTTACGGATTCTATGAATTTCATTATCTGTAAGGTAAATGTCGAAATGGGAAGTGGATTCGAGGATTTGAATGATAATGGTGATCCATTTAATATGAATTGGAATTATTATAATAAATTATATGAAACTCCAAAATTTCAAAAGATATGGAACACTCTTGAACATTTAAACAAACATGCCATAATGTATGGCTTATTCGTTGATTTTACCGGAGCTGTTCCGGAGTGGATGGGGAAAAATAAAATTAGTCCCGAATATGAAGATGAATTTGTGGAGATGGAATTATCCTTTCTCATGTATGCATGGCGTGTCAGGAAGCTTTACTTCGCTTATTTTACCCCATTGAACCTGGCTGATACCCAGGATGAGGGGCTATCAATAGATGCACATCAATTAACACGGTTAATGCGAAAACTTGCGGACAGGATTGATAAAGCAGAATTGCAGTTTAGTTTAATTGAACCTAAAATGGTTGTGCCTGATATTAGCAGTACTAAGAACGGAACCATTAAATTTATTGCTGAAATTCTGGCCGATTCTGTTATTATGGCGAAAGTGGCACATGCGAATCTCGATCATACAGGTTTTAGTCCCGGTACAGAATCAAATCACTTATCAGCTTATTGGCAGCCCAGCCTGACATCAGGTTACAACGGACCTGACAATGGAAAGATGACGGGACCGAAGTACAAATCTACAGGTGAATGTGTAAATAATCTATTCCAACTCCTGAAAAATGGATCGTATGCTGTTATCTGGGAAGGCTTTAGCAACCCGTATGAACATCCTCATTCAGAATCAGATCACGACGGTTTAATGAGCTATGATGAAACTACAAGATCTTTTTCCCCAAAGGAACAATTATATACTATTTCTCAAATCACTAAGAATGTGTTCCCTGGCTCTTATCGTATTGGGACTTCTGACCCCGGAAAAGATCTGGAGTTACTTTCATTCCATGATCCTTATTCCGGAAGATTTACAATTACCGGATCAAACAAAACATCCTCCACTATTAATTTGAAGGGATTTTTAAAGAATCTGCCTTCAATTTCCTATCTGGAGATGGTTTATACTGACAGCCTCAATGTCTTACCAAAGTCCGGTGATATCTCGGTAAATGGCAATATGTTAACTGCTTATATTCCGGGAAATAGTATATATTCCATTTCGGGAATTACAAGTACGGTTACAACCGTGACAATAGCATCTCAGAGACCTGAGCCGTCTGGCTGGTATGCAGGTGATCCGCATGTGCACAGGTATAATTGCAATAAAATATTTTCATTCATACCGGAAACAGATTTGATAACATTAATGGAGGGTGCTGATCTGGCAGTAATATCAGTATCAGCTGATGTCGGGAACGGAGAAGGAGTTGGTTTCGAAGTGGACCTGCCCAAAGTTAACGGCACCGATGCACCTCAATCCAAACCCGGACGCATAGTCCATTATGATGCAGAATGGCATTTTGATCCAGTTGGTAATGTAGTTGGGAATAAGGCCCTTGGTGGTCATTTAATCTTACTTGGATTGAAGGAGGCTCATGTGATCTGGGATGAGTCTGCCTATAAAATACTGGAATGGGGAAGGAAACAAGATGCGATAAGAGGATTTGTTCATATGCAATATTTAGATGACACTATAGTGAATGAGTTAAGCTGTTGTACACCAATAGAATATCCGGTGGAGACAGCACTGGGAACCATTGATTTTTTAATGGAGGATCACTGGCCAAACGATGCTGCAATTAATGCATATTATAAAATCCTTAACTGTGGTTTCAGACCAGGGTGGTGTGCAGGAACAGATGGACCCTGCCTGCGGCCTTTAGGTTCAGTACTTACCTATGTCGATATTAAAGATCAGCCTTTGACATACAGGCGATGGATAGAAGGTATAAAAAATGGAAGAACAGTTGTAGCAACAAACGGACATACTGAATTTCTGGATTTGAAAGTGAGTAATGACTTTGGACCTGGCGATGAGGTTGCAATCAAGGATGAGGGGACTGTCAATGTAAATGTGGTGTGGACAGCCATAGTGGAATTATCAGGTCGAATAGAATTAGTTTGTAATGGCAAAGTCGTTGCTACTTCAGGAAGGTATTTCCAAGCCAGGAGAGCCTGTAATTCTTAAGGCTAAACTCGACTTTAAAAATAGCAGCTGGCTCTGCGCCCGCAGAATGAACGAAGAAATGCACCAGACCCATACCTCACCAGTCTATATTAATGTTAACAATACGCCTGTCCGTGCAAGCGCCGAAGATGCACTATTCTACGTTAAATGGATTGAAAATATGATAGTGAATACTTCTCCCGGTGGAAAATGGAACAGTTTTTTTACACACGATCTGGATATTGTGCAGGAGAGATATAAAAAAGCGAGAGATATTTATTCAAAAATAGCCGAAGAAGCTACCTTCTCAGCAAAATAATCCGACACCTGAATATTATTATCTTCCTCAGTTATGGGCTTGGTTAATTCCTCAGTTTATCATTATGGGGAATTCACGGTATCCGTTTCCTATTGTCCACCTTATCTTATAATCACCTTTATAGGCGGCTATCTTTTCCTGGTCTTTACCATTCCAGGTGATCATAAACATCCCCTCACCGATTTTTCCATTGAAAAGATTGCATATCTTTTTGTTATCAGTTGAATACATATCAATCTGAAGATCGCCAGGGATCCATGATTGACAGATGATTATTGATTCTTTACCTTCACTTATGCTATGTGGAAGAACAGTCGCCAGATTAAGCTCTTTGCATTCTGTGAAATTAATGACCGGAACAGAGACTTCACCTTTTACATATTTTCTTTTAAATGAGGGAGGGTTTTCACTAACATATTTTTTATACCGTAGGTACTCAACTGAAGTCGAATCTTTTTGAATCTGAGTTCATACAGATCGCGAATATTCTGGTCAAAATCGAGTAATCCTGTCCATAGTTCACCTGAATTCTTTGTTACATTAGAATGTCCCCAGGCTCTCTGAAAATCTGCCAACCCTGTGGTGTCGGAATCTCCGCCCAGACCGTTTGAGCTTCTGAAGCGTGGATTAACAGTATCTTTATTCCACATCACTTCAAGATTTGTATTTATGATCCTTTTTATATCCTGTTCATCAAAGACAATCCCGTAATGGTATGCTTCGGCTATATCCTCAACCTCCCGTGCTGTATAACCTGAACGCCACGGATGCACCCAGACCCCGTGACGTGTATCCCGTTTGTTCATGTCGACATCTCCCGGGTAAAGCGGTTCATAATAGTTCCAGCAGTAATGATTATCAAAATACTGGAAGTGACTCTTTGCTGTAATATATATCTTTTCTGCCCGATCATGGTAAATCTTGTCACCGGTTATTCTGTACAGCCTTAGGCAGACTCTTGCTGCATCGAACTGTTTATTGAAAGGATGACTGATGCCTACTCTGGATTCCTCAGGAGCTTCTATCCATTTCTTAAGATTATTTTTGTCAAGGAATTTGCCAAATTCAATATAACCACCATAGGGACCATCCTCAATCCAGCAGCCCCTCTTGTCCCATTTTTCCACAAAATCTCTTTTTGCAATTTCTGCATAGGATCTGGCTTTCTCCCCGTACTTGTTGTTTAAGGTTTTATCTTCCAGTACAAGGACTGAAAAATCGAGTATGCCTTCGATAAGTATTGCATCCCCAACAAGAGCATCCTGCCAGTAATTGTCATCATAACCATAAACCCCTATCCAGCCTTTATATCCATCGGGATCTGTAGCCATTTTACTTATTAGAAAATCGTAATATTTAATGCCGGCATCGAGCCATTTGGTATCTTTTGTCAATTCAAAGTTCTCAAGAAACTGATCCAGTCCCACTCTTGCATGCCAGCAAAAATTCTCGCCATTTGCATTTGCAACAAATTCAGGGTTATTGATCATTTCTGTGGCCAATTCATCTGGTGTAATTCCAATATCTGCTCCCTTATGAACACAGGAGTTAAGAATAACCGCCAGAGCGGTCATCAGGAAGAAAACTACCAAAGAGCCTTTTAATATTTTCATAGATCGAGCATTTTTATTTTCAAAGAAACAAGAATACTGAATAATTTATAATATGCAATGAAGCCGGTTTTGATGTTACTGTTTATATTTTAGTTAATCAACTTACCTAATTGCTATTGCATAGCGATAAAGATAAGAATTTAGCTCCACTGTTTCATAATTTTTGTACCTTGTTTTGCTTATTAGAATTGAGTCCACTGCGAATTTCTTTTTGCCACTAAGGCGCAAAGTCACAAAGATGCACCAAGGTTAAACGACAGAATATTAAGCTATTGAGAGACTTAGTGTCTTGGTGTCTTAGTGGCAGTTTCAATTTTAAGTATTTTTGAGCGGACTCAGAATGAATTAATGAATTGAAATGATGTGCTATGAAATTTAAGTTGTCCACACTTATTCCGGTACTGTTCTGTCTTTTGGCATGTGCTCAGAAGGAGAACTTAAATCCATCTCCGCAAATCAATACATATGAGCAGCTGATCTCAGAATTTTCTGATCCCACATCAGAATACAGGCCGGCTCCATTCTGGGTTTGGAATAAAGATGTTACACGTTCTGATATTGATCGTACTCTTCATGAATATAAGAAGGAAGGTTTTGGAGGTGTATTCCTTCACCCCCGTTACGGATTAATAACCGAATATCTTTCACCTGAATGGTTCGATCTTGTGAAATACTCTACAGAAGCTGCAAAGAAACTGGATCTTCAACTCTGGATATACGATGAAAATTCTTATCCGAGCGGCTTTGCCGGGGGACATGTTAATGAACAAATGCCGGAATCATATGACCAGGGCGTCAGACTGGTGCCATATCAGATGGACACTTTAACTATCGATAAAAATCTGAGGGTTAAATATGTCTTTAAAAAAGTTGAAGGGAATTGGAAGGACATCACATCGGCAGAAAAAGTGGAAATCGGATCGTCAGGGCAGTATATGGTTTTGGCTTTACAGGATTTTAACAAATCAGCCTGGTATGCTGGTTATTCCTATACCGATCTCCTTGTAAAAGGAGTTACACAGAAATTTATAGATATAACATTTCCCGGTTATAAAAACTCTGTTGGTGATGAATTCGGAAAGACCATCAAGGGAATATTCTCGGACGAACCACATACCAACACCGATGTTGAAGGAACCATCCGCTGGACACCAGACCTGGCTTCAAGTTTCAGGGAATTACATGGCTATGATCTTGAACCTGATATGATTTCATTAATTGATGAGACTGGTAACTGGATGAAAATCCGGCATGACTATCATGCCACAATCCTTGATATGTTTATCCGGCGATGGTCATTACCAATGTCAGCTTACTGTGAGGAGAATAATTTATCATGGACCGGGCATTACTGGGAACATGCCTGGCCGGACCCTTCGGAAGGCCCAGATAACATGGCCATGTACGAATACCATCAGGTACCAGCTATCGACCTCCTGTATAATTCACAGGAAATCCGACCTGACCAGTTTGGAAATATCCGGGTTGTAAAGGAGCTTTCTTCCGCAGTGAATCAGTTTGGACAGGCCCGGGCTCTTTGTGAAATGTATGGAGGTTCAGGATGGGAATTCACCTTTGAAGAGATGAAACGAAACGGTGATTGGGCTTATGTCCTGGGAGTCAATCTTCTGAATCAGCACCTATCCTATATGTCACTTTCGGGTGACCGGAAATTTGACTATCCTCCTGCATTCGGTCCATATGCGCCGTATTGGAAACAATACCATTATCAGAATGATTATTTTGGAAGATTGTCGGTCGCACTCTCCTCCGGAAAGCAGAAAAACAGGATCCTGATACTTGAACCGAACCACAACAGCCTGGATGTATTACTCTCCTGGATACTAATAAAGTAAATAACCGCTTTAAGGAGATAAATCCGGCATTCAGAAGTTTGCTGGACCTGCTTGAAAAAAGTCAGGTTGAGTACGATCTTGGTTCCGAACATATTATCCGTGATCATGGTAAAATCACAGGTCAAACCTTTTGCATTAATCAGTGCAGTTATGATCTGGTTATTGTCCCTGATTTTATGGATAATTTCGAGGAATCAACATATCTCCTGATTAAAAAGTATGTTTCCAATGGTGGTAGAGTCATGCAGCTTGGAGATGGCGTAAGATACATTAACGCTGAGCCATCCGCTAAACTGGCAGACCTGGTATCTGAAAAGTCATGGCTTAAGTATCCTTTTCTGACCCGTGAAATAATTGAAACATCATTAACTGATCCGGATTTCAGTGTCAGTGTTACCCGTTCGGGTCAATTATATCATCACCGCCGAAGGATGGATGACGGAGAATTGATTTTCTTCTCCAATTTCAGCACCGACAGTTCCTCTGTTGCTGATGTTATCATAAAAGGAGCATCTGTTGAGGAATTATCTGCTGAAACAGGGAAAGAACTGCCGGTAGCATATCAAAAATCGGGTGATAAAGTTTTATTTCAGATTAAGCCAGGTCCATCGGGGAGCTGTCTGGTGTACGTTTTTAATGACAAAGTGGTCAACCAGGCGCCGGCAGCAAAAGAAGAAGAAGCAAAGCCGGTAAGCGGCTCTTTAACTGTAATTTCCCCATCCGGACCGAATATCCTTAACCTGGATTATCTCAGGATGAAAATTGGAACCGGTCAGGAAACTGAGATGTATTTTAAACATGCATGCGATTCCATCTTCAGGTATTTCGGATTTAGAAACGGGAATCCATGGTTCCGATCTTCCCAGTTCCGGACAGAAATTCTCGACAGGCAGAAAGACTACAAAAAAGGCGACAGATTTGAGGTCTCTTATGATTTTACAATCGGGCAAGATGTCATATTAAAGGGATGAAGCTGGTGGTGGAAAGACCCTGGCTTTATACAGTCTCACTGAACGGTACAGTTATTCAGCCTGAGAATGGCGAAACCTGGCTTGATCCTGATTTTTACCAGTTTGATATAGAAAAACAGTTGAGGCAAGGCAACAATACAGTGAGTCTGGTTGCTGATCCTTTCAGTGTCAATTGTGAAACGGAACCAGTTTACATACTTGGTAATTTCGGACTTGAACCTGCTGAGCATGGCTGGGAAATAGTTGCTCCTAAGAACCTGACTTTTGGTTCCTGGAAAGGGCAGGGAATGCCTTTTTACGGTCAGTCTGTAAAATATTCAAAGATTTTAAACACGAATAAAAAAGGCAGGTTCAGAATAGAATTGCCATCATGGTCAGGCACTGTGGCTTCGGTAAATATCAATGGCAAAGAGGTTGGAATTATTCAGACCAAATCCTCATATTTAACAACAGAACTTACACAGGGAGAGAATATAATTGACATTTTTGTAACTGGAAGCTTAAAAAATACTCTGGGTCCCCATCATGTCTTGTATCCGCATGGAGTGGGAGGGAGGCCTGCTAATTTTATAAAAGCCCCTGAAAAACAACCAGGGGGAGCTTCTTATTCACTGCTCGATTATGGACTGATGCAGGATTTCAGAGTATCTGCAATTGAATAAGCAGTGATGGATTTTAAAAATATCACTTATAATTAAGCGGAAATTCCGCTATTCCACAAGATCTGAAGTCTGAATTGTAACAGGACCAAGTAAACCAGATTCGACCAGTGGAACCTCGACCCATGGCGTCAGGTTATCCCCATTTCCTGTAATATTGGTATTTGTGAATTTTTCCCCGGTAATCGCATCCCCTGTGAGCCTGTTCGACCATACATTTGCGATTTTGACAACCAGTTTGTTCTCTCCTCTCTGAATATAATCTGTGATGTCAGCTTTATACGGCCTGGTCCAGAATATTCCCAGATCCTTGTCGTTTAGCCAAACCTGAGCTACTTTAGATAATTCACCGAGATCTAAATAGATCCTCTTATACTTTGCAGCTGGTACCTGTCCGGTATACTTAAATGCTTTCCTGTAAGTACCAGTTCCTGAATAATACCTGATTCCATTAATACTGCTGTTTGTCCAGGAGGTCAGTTCTGAAAAAATTGCTGAATCAGGAGCTCCCCATCCTTTTGTGAATGATATCTTCCAGGGACCATCAATGGTCTGAGTTTTATGACTGATTTTTACACTCTTTAATTCATTGTTTATCTGAAGATTATATATTCCGTCACGCAAAAATAGGATCCCATTTCCGGTAAATTCCATCATTGGCGGTTTTTGTTTTGCATCAAAAACGTCAGTGTAATGGGACTGAGTGCTTCCTGTTCTGAAGACAATAAAGCAGGAGCCGTACGGAGCAAGGGTTAAAGGGATTCTTAGATGTATTTCCTCCTGCTTATAAAAAGGGACCTGAATAATTTCACCGGTTTGGGGATTCCATAATTCAGGTATTTTGGAATTCTGCCTGAAACCATATTTGACTGTGCTCCATTTATCGCTTGTGTTTCTTATAAAATAGAAATCCATATCCCCCTTTTTATAGTGGATAAAATCAGTAAGTGAGGCACATTCCGGAGGAAAATCCAGATCCGGATAAAGCTCAAGTGCTTTCAGGATTTCTTCTGTTCTGATCCCTGAAAATATCTTTCCTCTGAGTTGCAATGCATTTGTAGCCTTGCCATTGATTTCCATCCATAACTGATTCAATAAGGATTCATATTTCATTTTGTTATCAGGCTGGTTCTTCAAATCTGTTACCATTAATGGTTTTGCACCAATAATGATGGCACCCTGCTTTGCCAGTTCATTAAGTTTAATCAGAACCAGAGGATTTATAGTCTCTTCATATTTTAAAACCAGGATGCTGAATTCAGCTCCCCAGGGCAGGATCAGTTTTCCGTCTTTTACAGAAACCTTATTCAGGAGTACATCCGTATTTATGACTTCATAATCATAGCCGCTGCCCGCAGTAAAACTTGTATTCTTTGGAGTTACTGATTTCGGTATTATATCGCCATAGTAATACAGGACATCTGCGAAGAAACCGGCTTCCCTGGCTATCGAGGATATACGGGATAAATAATCTATAAAAGGGTTGACCATTGGCCACCAAACTCTTTTGTCATTAAAATGAGTACCGGCATGATATACAATTCCGGGAAACCCTGTACCTGATGGGTTATGGCTGAATCCATGAAAGACAACACGATTCATACCCTCACAGAACGCACGGTCTCCAACAGGTTTCAGATCTGATGGTCCCTCCTGCCACTGCTGAAACGATGTAAATGATTCTTCTTCAACAATTCCCCTGTTATAAATATGAGAGGCTGCTGCTACCTCCTTCACAACACGCAATATATCAATGCTATCCTTACTATTGATATCCTTATAAAGCCTCGAATGCTTTACCCAGAACTCTCCCCTTGGAATATCAAGTGCCCCTAATGCCTTCAGGGGTTCTGCCGGGCCATTATATAATGGGTATCCCGGGCCTCCGGCTTCGCAATTTATTTTTAAGCCATAATTGTTGCAAATTCTTTTAGCCGTCCTGTATAAATTATTGATCATCAATTCTGAAAGGGTTTTTTTGAAATCTGCCTGAACTCTGTCATTAGTCACCTCATCAAAAAGTTCCTTATCAAACAGAGAGGGAATAAGCTTATCTAAATCGTAACCATTGATTTTTCTGAATTCAGATAGTAATGTTGATGTCCAGACAAATCCTCTTGCTTCATAGCTTGCCAGGTAAAAGCTTTTCAGGGCTGTGTTTCTGAAATCACCCAATACAGGTTCTAACCTGTTAATGAAATGCATTAGGTGAATCCTGACGGCAGCTGAATCAAAATGATCGACAGTCAGGCCTGCGGAGAGAGGGCTGGGCAGTACCAGCTGTTGACCGGAATTCGAACAAACATAGCGGTGAATATCCCAGTTTCCGGCTGGAACATTCCACGTGAGTTGATCATTTAACGGATCAAAAAAACCTGAGATGTTTATAATCTTTGATGTATCTGCCTGATTTTTACCAGATTCAGCAGGTATTGCAAGTATTGCCACATCTTCATAGTATACAGGCCGGCCATCAGCCCCATATTTAATAGATGATTTGCCTACATTGCCTTTGGCGGTGATTTCCGGAAATGGTATTTTAATCCGTTCAATTCCAGACCCCCCTTTAATTGCAGCTTTTGAAAAATAGAGTGATTTACCTGCATTTTCAGGAAGTATCCAGCTTCCGCCTGCATTCCAGCTGCTTGCCAGGTTTAAGCCAACCTGCAAGCCAAGTTTTCCTGCCTCACCGACTACAAATTTTATAACTTTAAGGGATTCGTCGCTTAAAAATGCTGGTCCCCGGGGATCATTGTATCCTCCTCAGGAACACCTATTTCAAACATGTCAAAACCGGTTATTCCTGCCTTTTTCATAGCAAGGAATTCTTCCTTTGCCCTTATGGTATCTATGTTCCCGTTGAGACACCACCAGTACACTTTTGGACGGACACTATCAGGAGGGATACGGAAATTTTTTTCAAACAGCTGATAGGTTTCATTCTGAGAAAATATCTGTTGACTAAAAGTTAAAATTATGATGATCATTATCAGTTTTATCCCTGGCTTATTAATATCCTTTTAGTTTACTTTATTTGCATTAACTGACATTCCTCTTAATATGTCTCAGGTTTTCCTGACATCCTTGTAACCTTGAGAAATTTGAATTCCTTATCACTTGACTCTCTCTTTTTCAGACTATTTTAGATTCAACATTCAGGAAACGGGCAATTTTCTCCAGAGTACCTGCATGATGTCCGATACCCAGAGCAAAATGATGCGTCGGACCCTCTTTAATCCAGTTTTTCAGGAAGGTTCTGATGTCAGGTTTGAAGAAACCTCTGGTGTTGGTATTGCCGGTAGGGGGTATTGGACCTCTTACTGATTCTCCCTCTGCAATTATAAATTTGAACCTGCCATCATAGGTTGAATTTATTGAAAGCATAGTAATCGGCCCCTCCTTGATTTTAAATTCTACGCCTGCACCGCTTCCTGGTTTTCCGTGGTATTTCTTTAAGCTCCGGAGGACAGGTTTTCCATCAGCAATGGAAATATTATGAGGCCCGTCATGACCAACCAGTACAAAGCCTTCATTAAAGTCGACAGGATGAAATTCAGCAAAGCTTCCTCCAATACCTAAACGGTCGAAGATAAGCAGGGCAATTAAAGTCTTCAGGTCAGATTCACCGCACATAGGGATGTGTCGGGCTGTTAGCAGTGAGTTTCCAACAATCAGGTTTGACATTACTTTACGGAGATCACTGCCTTCCGGCCCATCATAATAATAAGCAAGCCCATCAAGTTTGTTTAATTGCACAAAATGTTCCAGCGCTATGCTGACTTTAGCTGCAAGATGCAGATCCTCGTCCAGAAGCTTGATTGAAATAGGGTCAGAAACCGGATCAGGAGTATCAAAAAAATCAAGGATCCGTTTTTCGGCTGATGAAATTTCCTCCCCGGTGACCTGATCAAAGCTTTTCATAAGCTGGTGTCCTTCGCACAATACGATGTGGCTGCCGAAAAATGAAGTCAGCATAGTTGCATCTGTATGCATATCCAGCATTGCATTTATCGGATGGCCAATATGGCCAAGCCTTGCATTCTTAAGTGAATGAAGTACATTGGCTATGCGGCAGTATTCACCTATCTGTTGTTCTGCTTCAGGATCATCATCCAGCGTGCCAATGATCATTTCCGGGACTTTTTTACCCATGCGGACAGCGACTCCGGCAAATTCAGGAAGAGCACATATATCGTCATTCGCAAGCTGCATATAAGTTGATGCCCTTGTATAATCAAGTGCTTTCAATTGCTGGAGTGCCACCAAAACTATAGGTACATTGATTGTTTTTATGATGATCCCGAAGGTTCCTGAAGTTGCATATGTCAGCATATCACAGAAAAGAAGATCAGGGCTTTGGCTTTCGATTTTTTTTACAGCTTCATAGGCCCTGACGGGAGAATCGATCATGCCAAAATCAAGAACTTTTATCTCTTTACCATGACTTTGTATTCTTCTGATCAGTTTATCCTGCTTCTGCATCAGCTCTTCATATAAGCCCGGGAATTGTTCCCAGTACATTTCATATCCCACGCCGAATACTCCGATCCTTACTGGATCAGATTCACCGGATACGTTCTTGCTGAATATTTCTTCACTTGGCATATAATTCTATTTTTTCTTTTTTATCTCACTATAATGAACATATTATCGTATTGATTACACTCTTATCTCAACTCTGTTTTGCTGCGTGATCTTAGGTATCATCAGATGGAAAAAAATGAAAACAAGAGGATACATTAGGCCGGCATACCACCAGATCGGATTATATGAATAATTTGAAACAATATACCCGATAACCGGATTCAGTACCAGGGATAATAATGCACCGGCAGAACCTGATAAACCAACAACAGTCGATGTTGCTCTGTTACCAAATATATCACCGATAGCAGTGATGTAGTTGGTAATCCATAGGCCATGGGCAAAAAAGGCAAGGGATACTACCACAATTATTATGCTATATGAATTGAGGAAGCTTACCGATAAAACCGGAATTGTCAGCAAAGATGCGATGCCCATGACCATTTTCCGGGCAAGATTGGTATTTGAAGTCTTAATAAAAATCAGATCAGATAACCATCCTCCCAGAATATTAGCGAGGCCCAGGGCAAGAAAAGGAATCCAGAATATTTTTCCGATAGTTTCAAGTGAAAGTGCAAGGTGTTCATTCAGGTACTTTGGTATCCAGAACATGTAAAAATAAAATACAGGATCCAGAAGAAAACGCATAACAATAAATACAAGAGTATCTCTGTTTTTAAGCAGTTCGCCCAATTTTAGCTTTTCTTTACGGTTATCATTATCTGGGTTAATCATCTCATGATCAATCATTGAAGGCCGTTTTTGTCCCATTGTAACAATCAACCAGACCGCCAGCCAGATAAATCCAAACAGGCCGGTGATGATGAATACTGCTCTCCACCCCGCCAGATTGAGAAGATAAACAGTAAGCGGAGGAGCTGCAACTGCTCCAATAGCAGAACCACCAATAGCAATTCCATTTGCGAGTGCATGTTTCTTTTTAGGCACCCATTCAATCACAGCTTTTATGGCCCCCGGAAAACAGCCCCCTTCTCCAATACCGAGCATGAACCTGAACAGTCCAAGATGAAAAACGCTATTGGATATACTGTGCAGTACTGTAGCGAATGACCAGAACCCCACAGAGAGAGCAAGTCCCAACCGGCTCCCGAAGCGATCTATAAGAATACCGCCCATGGTAAACATGATAGCGTAGCCTATAAGGAATCCCATATTGATTAACCCATAATCAATATCTGAAAGATGCAGCTCTCCCTTTATCTTAATGACAGATACGGAAAGGACCTGACGATCGAGAAAGCTCAGAGAGGTTGCCAGCAATAGCAGGCCAACTATAACCCAGTATTTATAATTCTTAATCCTGTTCAACTTTTATTGTTATCAATCATCTGTACTTACACCAGAAGAGGTATGCCCGGGCTGGAATCAGAGAAATTTCAAAAAATCTTTCAATACTCCTACTTAACACAAATATATTGACAGTGTGTCAAATAACCTAATTTTACAGGATATTCGGATCATACTGAAAATACGCTATTGTCAATTCATTTAAAAAGATTATTTTTAGATGAATGTTACATTTTATACCGGAAATCAGCCATTCATTTTGATGGGTATTTCACAAGATCAGTAGTAACTCATTTTCATAGAAAATCAATAGAAATTGTGGTTGATTATTTGCTGTAGCGGAGCCATGGCTGAACATTTAAAACCAATTTATTAACTTAACTATATTCTCGTGGAAAAAATATTAAAACAGGCATCCTTCAAAAGTTTAACATACTTAATACTGTTCTGTACTAATGTGACTTTGGTAGCTCAGGAGAATAATAGTCTAGATACAGCTTTGATCCCTTTCTGGAAAACCACTACAATGTACAATGAATCAGTATTGATGATTTCCAGAAATGGAGAATTACCCGTTGCTTCCCTGCTGTTTCCTCCTGAGAAAATACTTTCAGTAAGGAATTCAGCATTAAACATTTCTTATATCGAAGGAACAGATTGGGAATATAAAGATGGGCAATTAAGGTTGCTGAAAGATTCAAAAGCTGCTTATTTGACAGATAAGCAACTATATCCTGATACTTCAAAGCATGCATTCCCCAAAAAAGGCGGTGGTTTAATACTGTTTATGGAAGGGTCATTTTTTCATAATCATCAGTTGGCCGTTACCTATACCCATGCAGCGAACTTATGGAAATTACCAGTACCTGATTTCCAGAAAAAAAATCTTCATGGAGTAATAAATAAGCTTAAAAAGGGGGCATTATTAAAAATACTGCTGTTTGGAGATAGCATAGCCGAAGGCGCCAATGCAAGCGGTGAGAATAACGCTCCTCCCTTTATGGCCAGTTGGGGAAAGTTGGTTGCGGATGAATTAAAGAGATATTATAAGGGGAACATTGAGTTCACTAATTCTGCAGTTGGCGGAAAGGATTCCCGGTGGGGATTGGAAACAATAGAGGAGAATGTGATTGCCCATAATCCGGATCTTGTAATGATCGCTTTTGGGATGAATGATGGAACACTCGGGATGGACCCAAACGTATTTAAAGCGAATATTCAGGAGATGATAATTAAAGTAAAGAAGCATAATCCTGAGGCAGAATTTATTCTGGTGGCAACTATGATGCCTAATCCGGAATCTGATTTTACAGGAACACAGGCGTCTTTCAAAAAAGTATTGACAGAATTGACAGGAGAGGGAATTGTGCTGATGGATATGACTTCTGTACATACTGAACTGCTTAAATATAAATCCTATCAGGATATGACAGGGAATAATATTAACCATCCCAATGATTTTTTGATCAGGTGGTATGCACAGCAGTTATTAAGCTTACTAATACCAGAGACGGCAAGATAAAATATATTTTTTGCCTTTAATAGCACTTTTGTTGAGTTCAATGTTAGTTGTGGTTTAATGGTTCAGAAGTACTGCTAAATTTAAATTATCAGATGCAGAGATAATTCAGATAACCATCGGTACTGATGTTCCTGAGTCTGATTTGAAAAATGCCTATAGTATGGAAGTGGAATCAATCAGGTTTCAAAAGAGTAAATAATTCTTTTAAAAGATATGTAAACAAATATTTATCATGCAAATATTTCAACCATGAAAAATGTTCTATGGATTTTAGTTTTTTTCTCATTGCATTCATTTGGTCAACGATCTGTTCATTCTTTGAATGGACAATGGGATATTGAAGAGAGTATTAAATCAGATGCTGTTCCGCGAAAATTTAACCATAAAGTGTCTGTTCCCGGATTGGTCAATCAATCCCAACCATCATTTGCCAATGTGGATAAGTTTACAACAATTGATGTAATCAGACATCCGATTGTAGGCATAAAAGATAACCCTTCACTGGATACAATTAAAGTAGGGATTGTTGCTCAGAATAGAAATTTTTTCTGGTACAGAAGGAGTTTTGAGCTTAAAGAAAATAAAGAAGTCGTTGTTTTGAAAATCAACAAGGCGCAGTTTGGCACTCAGGTATGGATTAACGGAAAAAAAGCCGGTGAGCATTTCGGATGTTTTACTGCCGGGTACCTTGATATTACACGATTTGTAAAACAACCCGGGAAAAATGAGATCATTATCAGAATTGGGGCTCATCCCAAAGCGCTGCCGGAGTGGGTTCCGTTTGGGACTGACCTTGAAAAAAGAAAATGGACACCAGGCATTTATGATGATGTATCTGTTATTGCATGCAACAATCCATATATTGAAACCTTACAGATTGCTCCCGACATTAATGCTTCACAAATTAAGGTTCAGACAAAAGTGATCAATTATAAAGAAGCCGGGAAGTTTAGCCTCGATTATAAAGTTAAGGAATGGAAAAGCGGAAAGGAAGTCGTAACGGGAACAAAGAGTTTTGAAATGGTAAAAAATGAATCCGTTACAGTTACTCATGTTATTAGTGTTCCCGCTCAACACCTGTGGTCTCCTGATGATCCCTTCCTTTATGAACTAAGTGCCTCAACAGGGGGAGATGACTTTGCGAGCCGCTTTGGTATGAGAGAGTTTCATTATGATACAAAAACTAAGCTGGCGTACCTTAATAATAAAATAATTTTTCTCAGGGGATCGAATATTTGTCTCCACCGCTTTTTTGAGGACAGCCTCTGCAGAGATAATCCGTGGAATGAAAAATGGGTCAGAAGACTACTTCTCGATATCCCTAAGGAGATGAACTGGAATAGTTTCCGGTTTTGCATAGGGCCTGCTCCCGATAAATGGTTTGAGATTGCCGACGAGGCAGGATTACTGATCCAAAACGAATTTTTCCTTTGGACTCAGAAAGATTATTGGCGGGTCGAGGAGCTTGAAAATCAGTTGAGCGAGTGGATGAGAGATCACTGGAATCATCCTTCAGTTGTTATCTGGGATATGCAGAACGAAACAAAGTGGGATAAATTGGAGGAAATAATTAATAAACACAGGCCAATGGATCTTTCAAACCGTCAGTGGGAAAACGGCTGGAGTAAACCTGCTGGAGAAAATGACCCTTCGGAGGATCATAATTACCTGAGCTATACTGATACTGGTGGTGCTAAGATATCTCCCTGGAGAATGCCTGCATATACACATAGGAATGCTTCCAGAAGTAATAATTCATTCAATCCTACTGTTCATGCTTCCGTTTTAAATGAATATGCATGGCTCTGGCTTCACAGGGATGGTAAACCGACAATTCTGAGCGACGATTTTTATAATGCTGTTGTCCCCGACTATAGCAACCAGGAAAGAATGGATCTTTATGGCTACCTGATAGCCGGAGAAACAGAGTATTTCAGGGCATTCAGAAATTATGCGGCTGTCCATTTTTTTACTTTCCTGACAGCTGATTTTTCAACAGCTTTTACGAGTGATCTGTTTCAGGACGTTCAAAACCTGAAACTTAATCCGGTCTATTTAAAATACATGAAAGAGGCCTTCAAACCCCTTGGAGTATACCTTCATTTCTGGATGGGTGAGATTAAAGTGAACAGCGCTCCTGCCGGCAGGTTTCCTGTCATAGTGATTAATGATGAATACCGGAAACTAAAAGGTGAAATTGAAATAAGAATTGAAAAGCCTGACGGATCAATGATAAGCAGCAGGCAGGTACCTTTCGAAGTATCTGATTTGATGGCGGAGACCTTTCTGATCGATTGTGACTATCCAACGAAACCCGGTGAATATGTTGTGAAAGCTATTGCCCATCCTGACAATTACGAACCGGGAACCACAACAAGTATAAGAAAGTTAAAGATGTTGCCATAAATTTTAATCCAACATGTAAAGGAGAGTATACCATGAGAGGAAAATTAAAGTTTTTAGTCATTGTTTCTTCGCTGATACTTATTACAGCAGCATCTCAGGTTAAATCATCAGATCTCTCAGAATTAAAGCCTTATCTTAAAAAAACTATTTCCTGGAAATGTACAACCCAGGATAAGTTCATCCCAATTAATATTTATTTTCTCGGAGAATATGTAGGTCCTGATGGTACTGAAGCAATTGTATATGTTAAAAACAAGGCATGGAAGAGGATTGGAACGGAATCCGATTTGTCAATTCTGAGTGATTACATAAAGAAAAATTATATTGTTATTACAGCAGATTACGGCTATGATACGCTGGCTGTTTTACCCCGTTTTGACAAAGATTTACACGAGATCTTCAAAGCTGTTTACGGTTATAAAACTGAATCATTACTGAAGGGTCTTAATATTAAACCAAAGGAATACAGATGTTTTTTCCTTCCTGAAGGATACCGTGTAGCCACAGACCTTGTTTTCTGGGAATTGGATAAGCATGCTGCTTTTGGAACAATGGAATACATCATGAATTCATACAATGATGATATCGTGCCAAAACTCCCCGGATTAAAGCCGGTTACATCACCCGGGGATATGGTTGACCGGTTTGGTAATCCTTTTGACTTCACAGTCAAAATGGATATAGTCTATCCTTCACGGTCAAAGAAAAAAGTGCCTGCCATAGTGTTTTCTGCCTGGATCTCAACAAGGAATCCTAACGGTGAACCAATTGGATACCTCCCTCATTTTGCAGGATTCACCACCAGAGGATATGCATATGTTGTGATGGGGCACTGCTTCAATCCATGCGTGGTTCATTATTTTCATTATGGAAAATTCACACTGGACCAGTGGAACGGTTTTGCGTGCTATAGCGCAGCTATGCGTTTTATAAATGCGAATGCAGGCAGTTACAGTATAAATACTGACCATATTGGCATGGCTGGCCACTCTAAGGGGGAATATGCCATTACCAGGCTTTCGGATCCTCATCATGAAGGTGGAAAGGAGCTTGGAAGGTTCGAAGGTTTTCCGGAAGGTTCACCAGAACCTCAACCCTGGCCTGGGTACCCATCGAAGATTGCAGCAGGTTACCAGTCTATGGGAATGGGCCTGTTTGAACCACAATTTATCACTTCTGATTATGTTCCTACAATTGTTGCATGTGGTGAAAATGAGCGTGATGAGATAAGTAAGGAGGCCCATCCTGCGTTTGTTAAAAGGCTCGAAGAGCTTGATGTAAACTATATCAATCTCTTCATGCAGGGATTGGGACATGCAGTACCATACGGCTATGATGAGAAAACGGGTATCGACAGGTATCAGCTGATGGCCGATTTCTTCGACAGGTATCTTAAGGTGGAAGAAAAACTCCCCCCCGTTGTGCTGGTTGTTTCTCCACGGGATAATAAAGAGGATGTGACTCCGTCCGGACAAATAACTGTTGACTTCGCACCGGTTATTGATCCTGTGAGCATCATCAAAGAAAAAGGCATTAACATAATGCAGATGAAAAACAAGGAGGAAGTGGAAGGCACCTGGAAAGCTTCCCATAAAGGTACCAGGTATACTTTTACACCTGTGAAGCACCTGACTAAGAATGAACAATACTCTATTGAAATTACAACTGCAGTAAAAGACATGAGAGGTATTCATCTTGAGCAGGAAAAGAAAGTGCATTTTACAGTTGCTTCTGAATAACAGGTTACCAGGTGTGTGGAATCCGATGAATTGAAATTTTTTAAGACATTTAAGATGAAAACAAAATTTACGATCCCAAAAAGCTTCTTCATATTCAGTTTGCTGTTGTCAGGCTGTTCTGACACTAAGGCCCCGGATACTTATAAAACTATCAGGATCGATACCCAGGAATGGATGATCATCAACCTCAATATTGAGTTTTTCAGAAACGGTGATCCAATACCCGAAGCAAAATCAGATGAAGAGTGGCGAAAAGCGGGCGAAGAAAGCAAACCGGCATGGTGCTATTATGAAAATAAGAGTGAAAATGGGAGTATATATGGCAGATTATATAACTGGTATGCCGTCACAGATCCGAGAGGGATTGCCCCGGCTGGCTGGCATGTTTCGAGTGATGCTGAATGGAGAAATACAACTGATTTCCTTGGTGGAGAGGATGCAGCAGGCACTAAGATGAAAAGCAGCAGTGACTGGACTGAAGATGGTAATGGAACAAATGAGAGTAGTTTTACAGGACTTCCCGGCGGATGCCGTGACCTGAATGGGAGATTCTCACGTATAGATAGTATAGGATATTGGTGGAGTTCAACTGAATATGATACTGCTCTTGCCTGGTACAGGTGTATCGATAAAAGTCCGTACTATGTCTACAGAACCAACTACTATAAGCAAAACGGATTATCGGTCAGGTGCATCAGGGATTAGGACATTAGTCCTCAGGCTAACTATAGAGCTTTAAATGCGGAGATTTGAAAAAGTTTCCCCTCCTTTTGAAGGAGGGGTGGCCGGGACACTTGATTTTCTGATTTTTACAAGCTTCATTTCCCGGCCGGGGTGGTTGATTTATTCCTTTTTTATCACCTTTTTCTATGAAAGACAATTCAACTTCAACAGAAAAGGTTTTAAATATTTCAGATTATTTCTACGGAACAAGGCCACTTTTGCTGAGGTAGCAAATCAACCACCCCGGCCGCAAACAGACTTTTTAATCTTTTGACCATCATTGCACTGCGGCCACCCCTCCTTCAAAAGGAGGGGAGAATATTATGCCCTAATTGAGTTTCAACATTAAATCCGGTTGCTTTTTCTTATACTCCCGAAAACTCTATTTCATTCCTTAGATTGACGACTATAGGATTAAGGCCGGGGAGATTATCCTATTTTTACGGTTCATAAACCCAGATAAATGAATGGCGAAGGTTTTCAGCAATGAGTATCCTCCCTTTGGCATCGGTACAGATCACGCTGCACTGTGCGGTATTATCCGGCCAGCCAAGGCAATCAAGTGACCCGACGGAAGGATCGTAGCACATAATCCATGAGTTATCTTCATCTCTTCCACCCAGCATATAAAGTTTTCCATCGCCTCCATATGCAAGTGACTTAAGATTCCAGTACTGAAAGGCTTTTCCTTTGTTAATTACAGCAGATGTTGAGGGATTGAATTTAAAGAGGAAGCCATCATTTATTGTGCCACACCAGAATCCGCCATCCTGCGCACGGATAGCTGATGCGATTCCATTTTCATAGAGAGGATCTGAATCCATCCCTTGTTGGGTGGGAATAGTCACTCCTGTAAATACAGGCTGTTCATCACCGCTTGCAAGCCTGTAGATAAGACCTCCTGAATAAGTTGAATATGAAGAGGAACCACCAATCATGATCTCCTGTTTTGTCATATTTATCTCTTTTTGATAGTAAGTCGAGAAATAAACAGTGCCTGCATCATCAAGCATCAGAACTTTAGGAACCCCTCTCCATGAAACCCTCCCCAAATCTTTAACCCTCCATGGAGTCATTATTTCCCCAAAATCCTGTGTTTTGCCTGTATTGATATTAAAAGAGAATAAATGTCCTGCAGGGTAGGTTACTCCAAAGATCTTTCCACGGACAGAATCAATAGCAATACAATTAATACCCTGCCCTGAAGCTATAATACCCAGATCCTGATGTTTCCCGGTTGCCGGATCAAATGAAAAAAGGTGCCCTCCTTTATATCCGGCTGCTGCATCATCAAGTATTTCATCGTAGGTGGATGTGCAAGCAAATAGGATGTTTCCTTTACCAATGCAGAGATCAGTAATTGAGGTTTGTCCTGCCAATATTGAAGTTACATTCAGTATGTGCTCAACTTTTTCACCATCTGTCCTGAAAATATGACAGTTACCGGCTCCCCATGTCGCTCTTGTACTGCCGTAAACCCAGCCGTTTTTTATGAGGATCATATCTGTTACTGCACTCTCCCCCCCCTGAATTGGCCCCTCAGGTCCGTTCGAAATCAGAATATTATTGGTTACTGCCCCCCTGGTTATTTTACCAGCCCTCTGGCCATATGTGCTTAAGGTGCTTAATCCTGCATATAGGATCAATGCAGGAATCCATGTATACTTTGACTTCATTTGCATAATATTTTTCTTTCCTGATAGCATTACTTTTTGAATTGAACTAATAAGGTTCCCTGCTGGAATATTATTTTAAAGAATCTAAATTCTCAGGAGGATTGTATTTCACAAGATAGGGACGTGTGATTGGCTTGCCATTCTGATCCTTTTCAACTTTCTCTCCCTGTATAAAATTTCCGAAGCAGCTGAAATAAACTGTATGATCCTTTGTTACAAGAGCTCCGAAACACCCCTCCACACCTTCAACCTGACCGGCCCAGTAGAATTTTTTATTTCTTATATCCAAAACTGTAAGTATTTCAAGTGCATTTTCAGCAACGTTTCCTCCATGATTCCCTGCAATAAAGTATAACCTTCCCCATTCCTCATCAAGAGCAATATTGGGAGTATAATGGCCCTGGTCAGGCATCCCGATAACATGCCCATATTCTTCCATCTTATTTGTCCGTGGATCAAAACTCCAGACGAATCCATCAGTGGATATGGCATAAATAATGTTCTTTGAGGATACAACAGAGGCACGAAAATCCATTAATTTGCCCGGCAGTTTGATATCAATATCAGTTATTCCTTGGGTATCCGGATTGAATTTAGTGAGTCCTCCTACATCATTTGCAAAATAACAGAAACCTTCCTTGTCCATGATCATCTCGCGCACCCGGTCATCAAGACGACTCATCCGTGCCATTGATTCATACCGGTTAAGTTCCATGGTTGAAAGATTCACTCTCCAGAATTTTGCCCTGTCAGGAGAAATCCCATTCAGAATATTCCGCTTTTCATCATAGTAAAGTCCTACAGTGGCTCCATAGGGGATAGGAATTCCAAAATATTCACTCTTTTTAGTTGCAGGATCGTATTTAATCAGGGCTCCTCCTGCGTAACTCTTTGGGTAAAATGCTCTGGTATATTCATGCATGTATGACATACCCATATACCCGGCAAAATAGAGTATCCCCCTGGAGTCTGAAGCTATATTGCCATGTATCTTTCCATGTCCCGGGGTTTCGGCGTTTGAATATATTGCACTCGCTCTGTCAAGTTCAAGCTCAAATGAGACCTTTTCAGTAACAGGATCAAAGGAGCAGATCGCGGTATTCCCAAATCCCCATGGTCGTTTATATTTGTCAGCCTGATCGAAATTCCCTACTGTCTCATCCGTTCCCCAGTGATCACCGCCGCAAAACCATATCCTGCCATCCGGAGTCTGAGTGATTTTGTTCCAGCTTGTATTCTGTGCTGATTCATTTTTCCATTTTAATCCCTCAGCTGCATACATTTTTAACCGTAATGGCTTCAGTTTGTTGATATTGACTGCCTGACACGATGCTTCTGCGGAGAGAATCATCAGGGCTAATGAAATCAGAATAAAGGTCTTGATTATTTTCATTTAGTTTTATCTCTTTTTTGATCGACAGATCTTTTTACTTTGTATATCTTTTGTATAGAATTTGCAATACTTTATGTGTATAAACATTTGACTAATATTGATAGATTTACATCAGCCGCTTAATTGTATCAAAGATAATCCTTTGAGATCATTTTATATTTAAAGCAGTAAATTTAAACCAAATACTATCAGTAAAATGACAATAAAAGAGACATCCTCATACATTTGTTACCGGACTTCCTCACCAATCTCTGTTGATGGAGATCTTGATAAGGCAGTCTGGCGAAATGCCCGCAGATCACAGCGTTTTGTTGATATGATAAGCGGTACTCCCGGGTTCTTTAATACTCAGGCAGCTGCCCTCTGGGATGATGAAGCTCTTTACATTGCTTTCTGGATTGAAGAGCCTTTCGTTGAGGCACGACTAACAAAACGCGACTCAACCATTTTTCAGGAGAACGATGTGGAAGTATTTATCGATGGTGGTGACTGTTATTATGAGTTTGAAATTAATGCACTCAACACTGTCTATGAGGTCTTTTTTATCTGGCAGGATGCCTGGCATAAGTTTGACAGCAAAGAGTTTGATGTTCATTCACGGGAAGCTTATACTTTCGGTGGAAACCATGATCGCGATGCTGAGACATTCTGGCGTGGCAACCATCCCAGGGGTCTGCGATGGGCTTTTACAGACTGGGACTTTCCCGGCCTTCGGACAGCGGTTAAGATTCAGGGAACACTCAATGATAACAGCGATATTGACAAAGGCTGGACTGTAGAGATCGCGTTTCCATGGAAGGGTATGACTCAACTGGCAGGGGGACGGAGCCTGCCTCCTGAGGATAGCGACATTTGGCGTATATTTTTAGGGCGATTTGGTAAACTGGCTGCAGGCAATAATTTAGTCAGCAATTCGATGTCGCTTGACGTTGTTGGAGACAATGATAACCATCTGCCAGAACGCTTTACACGGGTGTCTTTTTCAACATTGACTACGCCTGACGATCTTGCTTTTGTATCGGATTTATAATATCAGGCATATTTCAAAGGCTAATATTGATTTGATAGAAATTTAAACTGAAACTGAAACAGAAAAATCATTCTCTATGAATCACTCAGGTAAAATTATTGCTTATTTGGCTATTCTGTTTTCAGTTACATCTTTCTTTGGTTGTTCAAAAAAAGTATCTGAAATAAATGTAAAGGATTTTGGGGCTATCCCAAATGACGGCAAAGATGATACTCCAGCCATAATTAAGGCTCTTGAAGAATGTAAGGGCAAAACCAATTCAAAATTGATTTTTGATTTTGGCACATATGATATTTACGGGAGCCAAAAAGATGAAAAAGGTGATTTTTTGCCATCTGTTATTATTGAAAACATTGATAATCTTTCGATTGAAGGGAATGGTTCCGAATTTGTCGGGCACGATTATGCATCTATGTTTCATTTTTCCAGTTGCAGCAATTTATCGATCTCAAATCTGACTGTTGATTGGGATCCTCTTCCATATACCCAGGGAATAGTTACAGCAACGGACTCCGATTATGTAGATATTGAAGTGATTGCTCCTTTTGTTGCAAAAAAAGGACTTCATACCGAAGCTATAATCGGGTATGATCCCGGGAAACGCAGGATGGCGAGAAGAATTACAGACCACTACCAGCTGGGTTTTGAGAAGACAACGGAAATCGTCGGACCGGGAGTAATGAGACTGTTTATCGGTAGAAAAGACAGGTTTGCCGGAACAATGCCTCCAGTGGGTACATATGTGATTG
>JADKBK010000020.1 GCA_016715075.1 Bacteroidales bacterium | reverse complement strand
TCATTTGAGCAGGGCCAATATCGCCGCAGATGGATATTTCGAATCATCATCAAAACTAATGAACCAGTATTCTGATTACGCCAGTATACTGACGCTGGTAAGGCACTGTCCTGCCGCGCTGCAGCAATGACCATCCAAAAACTCGGTGCCAGCATAATTTGCTGAAATTCCTGTTTTCTTATCATACTGCGAAGGATTGATAGAATAATTCCGATATTTCCGATGACTTTTCCAAGAACTGCTTCTGATTGAAGTGAGAAAAATGCACATCCGGTTTTCAATTTTATTTTCCTAAAACTCGATCTGATCTTGCAATATTTATCTTCTGTTTATCGCGGATATTTCATTGTCCATTGTTATTAAAAGGCAATCTCAACTGCTGTTCAAATCTTCTGTGATACAATTAATAACTGGCTAAGGTAAAAGGCCGGTGCAAAATATATTGTGTGAAGAAAGGTCCACTTTGACAAAACGGATTAATAAATTCCATTAATGCGGGTTTTTGAGTATTTAAATAAAAAAGCCTTTTTTGGAGTCCGAAAAGATCTAAATGTCAGATAATCGGCTGAATGTTTGGTGTAAGCAAAAAGAGTGTCGATCTTGATAAGAGGCGAAAGAGATTCCACTAGCTATTTCGAAGTTGTTTTGTTTATTGAAATGCGATCAATGTTGATGACGCACAGATATTTCTTAGCTAATGACAGGAAAGTACAAAACATCACCGATCGATTATTATGTCCCCGTGGATTTATATAATACATATGTATTTGATATTCGCTGCTAAATGTCTCTTAAAATCACCGACTGGGCTGTCGAGGACAGGCCCAGGGAAAAACTGATCCAGTATGGTACCTCCACCCTGAGTGATGCGGAATTGCTGGGCATTCTTATCAGCTCAGGGACAAAGGAGAAATCGGCCATCGATCTTGGCCGGGAACTGCTGGCCAGTGTAAATAATAATCTGACCGCCCTCAGTAAACTTCTACAATCGCGGATCTGCCAAAATCCACGGCAGGTAACGCACGGGCTGTGTTAGCTAGCTGCAGCCTCAACCGGACGACGGCGAAAGCTTGCAGGAAACCCTGAGTTAGGTCCAGATCAAATGCTCGAAAGACGTCGCCGATATCTTTCGGCCTGTACTGTCCGACCTTCTGCATGAGGAGTTCTGGATACTCTTCCTGAATCGTTCAAACAGGGTGATAAACAGGATGAAACTGTATCGGGATCAGTGGAACGAAACGATGTCCCATTGGCAATGAAAAAAGCAATTGAACACCTGGCGTCGGGTATTATGGTGCCATAACCATCCTTCGGAAATCGAACCCGGTGGAATCCAGACAGGGCAAGTAACTCAGAAAATCAAAGAGGTTGAAACCTGCTGGATATTCAGCTGCTCGACCACCTGGTAATATCTGATAAGGATTTGGTTACAGTTTTGCGGATAATGGGTTGATTTAGTCTGGTAGGTCTTGCGGTCCAGGATGCGGCGGTCTTGCGGTCTTGCAGTCTTGCAGTCTTGCAGTCTTGTTGTCATTTAGAAATATAGTAAGGGGTTTATTCAGAAATACTCTCTAACCGCAAAGGGCAAAGTTATTACGCAAAGGTCGCAAAGGCGTTAGCTAAATGATTTGTCTTTGGATCTTTGCGCCTGCCGGTAGTGAAGACTTGCCAGAGAAAAGCTGAGACTACAGAGTTTAGTGTTTGAGTTAGCCCCCCCTTCAGGTTGGGGTAAATCTCGTTATCCTGCTTCGGTCCTCACTCGTCCAGCAATACACTCATGGTTTTTTAAGAACAGGATGGATCATATCGAAGCCAGTTCACAGAGCGGTACAAGAACGAACTTGCGCTCATCATAGACGATGAGGATCTTCAGACCTTTTTCATCAATTGCAGGATCATCAAAAAGTATATCTATGTCTATTACCCTCGAAGTTGCTAACGATCCTGATTTCCTTTCTCTATGAAGCATCGATTCAATCATTCCAATCTTCTTAAGTAATTCAGAAGGAGAATGATCAGTTTCGACATTAAGATAACCATATTTAAGAAGTCACTCTCAGCATCAAACCCCATGGAGCCGTTTCATATATATTTAAAAGCAGTACTCCCTGCCCATCTGTTCATCTTTCTTTTAACAGCTGCACTGAGATTACTCTCCCTGTTTCCCAGATTTGTGCCAAGGCCTAGAAATAACTTTGCTCTTATTAAAATTCTTTTAGACCTAAATGTTGAAATTTAGAAGAAATCCAAAGTTATGTGATTTTTTAACCATAAGAGTTTCAAGGAGTTTCACTGGGGCTGTCGAAAAGTATAAGGTATTAACCGCAAGGTCGCAAGTTATCGCGCAAGGTCGCAAAGATCGCGTGTAGTAACTTTATCTTTGCGTACTTTGCGTCCTCCTGGCGTGCTTTGCGGTTAGCATTTCAACATTGATTTTCACTGTTATATTTTTATTATTTAGTCTCAGGAGTTGCTTCATGATTTGAGATTTGTTGATAATTTTCATTTAAGTTTGTGTTTCAAAATAATAGGGCAGAACTTCTAACAGTATAAATCATCATTTCAAAGCCTCAGAACATGAAAAGTTTTCTTAAATACACGCTTGCTGCAATTACCGGCATAATACTGACCTCAATTATTTTTGTTGTCCTGCTCGCCAGTCTCAGTGCGCTGGTTGCCTCAGGTGATAAACCGGTTTCAATCGGTAGAAAATTCTATACTTGTCCTTAAAGCCGGGTTGAAATACCCAGCAGGGAATGATCCGTTTTCCAGAGTATTGACGACCTTAAATATGACATTCGCTCCTGTACGGTTTGAATGATATACTCAGAGATATTGATAAGGCCTCTTTAAACAATAATATTAAAGGTATTCACAATGAAGAGACAGGTTCCTTCCTTCCCGGTTGGGCAACCACAGGAGAAATAAGGAATGCCCTCCTTAAATTCAGGGATTATTAAATTTATAATCTCATATTCTGATTATCTACTGACACTTCATGCTACTACCCTCTCATCCGTGGCTGACAAGATCTATATAGAAACCGGATCTATGGTAGATTTCGAGGATTGAGCGCTGGAAATGATGTTTTATAAAAATGCGCTTGATAAGCTTGGCGTTGAAGTGCAGGTCACCAGCATGGAAAATTCAAGGGTGCCGTCGAACCATTTATACTTGATAAGCTGAGTGATGAAAATAAAGAGCAGATAAAGCGTAGGGCCAATATGGGAAAATGGCAGTGCGATATCAGATTCACGCGTTCCGGCTGATAAGTTAAATCTTATTGCCGATAATCTTTCCGGGAATATTGCCTCCACAGCGCTTGAAAACAAGCTTGTTGATGGACTGTTATACAGGAATGAATTGATTGATACCTTAAAATTCCTGTCAGGGATCAGCAAAGAAAAAGATCTGAACCTGGTCTCAATGGCAAAATATACAAAGGTTCCCGACCCGAATAAAGTAGTCTCTGCCAAAACCAGGATTGCTGTCATCTATGCTTCAGGTCATATTGTTACAGGCAAAGGCAATGAAAGCAATATCGGCGGAACCTATTATGCCGAAATTATCAGAAAACAACGACTCGATACCTCAGTAAAGGCAGTTGTGCTCAGAGTAAATTCTCCGGGAGGAAGTGCCACTGCTTCAGATATCATGTGGCAGGAACTCGAACTAACGACAAGGGTAAAGCCTGTAGTGATTTCAATGGGAAATTATGCTGCATCGGGAGGATATTTCATTTCCGCACCTGCAACAAAAATCTATGCGAGTCCGACTACAATATCAGGATCGATAGGTGTTTTCGGGTTGTTGCCTAATGCGGGCGAACTACTTTGAGAAAAAGCTGGGTCTTTCAACTGAAACTGTAAATACCAATAAAAATTCGGACTTTCCTTCAGTTTACAGACCGATGAATACTTATGAGAAAAGAGATAATGCAGAAAAGCATTGAGAATATTTACAGCGATTTTGTAACCAAAGTGTCATTAGGAAGAAAGAAGAGTTTTGAATCAGTTGACAGTATTGGGCAGGGGAGAGTATGGTCCGGAGTCAGCGCAAAGGAAATTGGACTTGTTGATGAAATCGGGGGACTCACTGATGCAATCAAAGGCGCTGCGGAGCTGGCCGGCATTGATAAATATTCAATCAGGGAACTGCCGGTATTTGAAGATCCATATACCAGGTTACTATCCCAGCTGGAAGGGGAACTGAAAACAAGTATTCTGAAAAAGGAACTTGGCGAATCAGTAAAATATTTCAATATGGTTGAAGAGATAAGGGACCTCTCGGGAATTCAGGCAAGGTTACCCTATTTCCTTGAGATCAGGTAGAAAATGCGGAGAACCGGAAATATACTATTATATCCCTTATCTGTTATTTACGGGTTAATAACCGGATTCAGAAATTTTCTGTACAATTACGGGATCCTTACTTCAACAGCATTTCCCATTCCAATTGTATGTGTTGGCAATATTACTGTTGGAGGGACAGGAAAAACACCTCATACAGAATATCTTGTGGATCTTTTAAGGGGACACTTCAGAGTTGCCACACTCAGCCGTGGCTATAAAAGAGAAACAAAGGATTTCCGGATAGCCTCTATGTCTTCAACGGTAAGAGAAATAGGTGATGAACCGATGCAGATCTTCAGAAAGTTTCCGGACATCCTTGTTACTGTCGACAGAGACAGGGTAAATGGTGTAAGAAGGATAATAGATACTGCATCAGAAACGGAGGTAATAATTCTGGATGATGGTTATCAGCACAGGAGCATTACACCTGGTTTATCTATACTGCTGTCTGATTATGAAAGGCCGGTCATGAATGATCATATGCTTCCCTACGGGAATCTGAGGGAAGATAAATCAAATATGAGAAGAGCGGATATTATACTTATAACCAAATGTCCCAGAAATCTTAGTCCTATCCAGAGACGGCTGATAGTGAAAGAGATAGGTAAACCGGCATATCAGAATCTCTATTTTTACAGCACTTTCCTATAAAGCTCCTCTGCCAGTCTTTGGAATTGACCACAACAAAATCAATTCTCTCGACCTTACAAAGTGTTCAGAGAGCGGGGCCCTGCTTCTGACCGGAATAGCAAACCCAAAACACTTCAGGGAATATCTTCAGAAATTCTTCGGTGAGTTGGATGAGCTTGCTTTCCCGGATCATTATTCATATATAGCGGATGATCTGGAGACCATAGCTTCTGCTTACAATAGTCTTAAAGCCCCTTTAAAATATATAATAACAACTGAAAAGGATGCCATGAGGATAAGGGAATTCACTGATATTGAGGAACCGGTAAAATCAGCTTTATTTTACGTGCCAATTGGAGTAACCTTTCTTAATGATGATAAAGATGAGTTTGATAATCTGATAGTTGATTATGTTAGAAAAATAAGGAAAATATCAGATTTTCTTAAAGATAAAGGATTTACCCAACCGGTTGCAGGGATTATTCTGGGCACAGGTCTGGGGGGATTGACAACCAGTATTGAAAACAGGATAGAGATTGATTATAAAGATATACCTGATTTCCCGGTATCAACAGTCGATGGTCATGAGGGTAAGCTTATCTATGGTGACCTTGGAGGGAAAAAGGTAGTTGCCATGAAAGGCAGATTCCATTTTTATGAAGGGCATGGATCTGATATGATCGCCTTACCGGTAAGGGTATTAAAATATCTTGGTGTGGAATCTCTCTTTCTTTCCAATGCGGCTGGCGGAGTTAATCCTGATTTCCGGATAGGAGATATAATGGTAATAACGGATCATATTAATCTCCTTCCAAATCCATTGATCGGAACGAATGATGATCGTATAGGGGTAAGGTTTCCTGATATGGGCGTGGCTTATGACAGGGATCTTATTGATCAGGCTTTAGCTATAGCAGGAAAACATAATATTTCAGTTCGGAAGGGGATCTACCTTGCAACAACCGGTCCAACTTATGAGACACCTGCCGAATACAAATATTTCAGAATAATTGGTGCCGACGCTGTAGGGATGTCAACTGCCTCCGAGGTTATTGTCGCACGTCACGCGAACCTTCGCTGTTTTGCCTTAAGTGTTATTACTGACCTTGGAGTTGAAGGCCGGATCGAATATATTACTCATGAGATGGTGCAGGCTGAGGCCGAAAAGGCAGAAGAACGCATAGCTACTCTGATAACTGAATTGATTTCATCATTGTAAAATCTCTGTGTCCTCTGTGCATTCTCTGTGGTACTCTGTGTAATTTCTTTAAAGGTAACACAGTGATCCACAGAGGTCACCGCTGGCGCGGTCCCGATAGTTATCTGGATGCAATCCGTGCCAATCCAGACAACATTAACGCTTTATTAATGAAGAAGTTAATGGTGTTTTTTGAATTACCGCTAGCGCGGATTTGCAATCCGTGCTACCTCTATCATATTAACATTCTATTAATGAAGAAATTAATGGTGTTTTTTGGATTTTAATTTTCAGGATATTATGCTTTTATTTTGGCACGGATTGCAAATCCGCGCCAGCGGGGTTGAAGGCCGGATCGAATATATTACTCATGAGATGGTGCAGGCTGAGGCCGAAAAGGCAGAAGAACGCATAGCTACTCTGATAACGGAATTGATTTCATCATTGTAAAATCTCTGTGTCCTCTGTGCATTCTCTGTGGTACTCTGTGTAATTTCTTTAAAAGTAACACAGTGATCCACAGAGGTCACTGCGCCAGCGATTACTTTGAAATCCCTTCCTTCCTGATCTCCGAAAATCCAAACTTCTTCTTCGCCCTGATACCTTTTTCGGTCATTTCGAGGGTACAGCACTCATGATGTTCATCATGCTGAAAAACCAGAATCCAATTTCCATCGAGGGCTTCTCTGAGGATCTTATCCTTCTCCTCAATAGTCTTCAGGGATTCAATATCGTAACTCATATTCCAGATCAGGGGGAGGTGTGCTATTGTTGGAATAAGATCGCCTGTATATATAAATGTATGGTTATTTTCTCTGATCATCGGAATCATTAATCCCGGAGTATGCCCGTAACAGATCCTGACAGAAAAACCAGGAAACAGTTCTTCCCTCATGCTCTACAAGTCGCAGATGTCCGCTTTCCCCGATTGGCAGAATATTCTCCTCAAGAAATGAATCAGCTTCCCTCAGATTGTTCATGACGGCCCATTCCCACTGAGTCCGGCTTACATGGTAGCTGGCATTCGGGAATGTCAGTTCATATCCATCACCGCCGGGCTTCCTTTTCACTCCCCCGCCGCAATGATCTGCATGAAGATGTGTCAGAACCACATCTGTGATATCCTCCGGGTTATATCCCCTTTTTTTCAGTCCATCGATCAATCCTTCCCCGTTGTGCTGATGCACATGCCTGAAGAATTTCTCGTCCTGCTTTTCACCCCAGCCTGTATCAACAAGGATTACATGTCCTTCAGTTTCCACTACCAGGGACCGTAAAGTCAGAACTATAAGGTTATTCTCGTCTGAAGGATAAACTCTCGACCATAAAACTTTCGGAATAACACCGAACATGGCGCCGCCGTCGGTCCTGAAGTTTGCGATGTTGAAGAGATGGAGTTTCATGGCAGATTGCTATATATTCTAAGAATAGGAAATTTTAATACTTTAATAATCATTCTAATAAGTTTTTAAAGGTAATTGAATTTCAATAATAAAAAATCCAGTTTATTTAAAGCCCTCTGTGGAACTCTGTGTCCCCTCTGTGCCCTCTGTGTAACTTTTTAAATTAATATTACACAGAGGTCACAGAGAATTCACAGAGAAACACAGAGAAAAATACAGTAGACGCTCAGACTTTTTCAACAGCCACTATTCACAGAATGCCGCTAAAATATTATATTTAAGGTTTATTATACTCCAAGTATGTTTTTCCAGATTTACCCTTAATTTCCAACCAATGAAAAAGTTCCTATCATTATTCCTCATTCTACCCATTTCATTATCTCTGTTCGCCCAGACAGGAAAAGTATTTGACAACCTGTCAATGCAAAGCAAGATCCTGAAAATGGACCGTAAGTATGCCCTCTATCTTCCTCCTGATTATGATTCCTCGCAGAGGAGCTATCCTGTTCTATACCTTCTTCATGGCTACGGAGATGATCAGACGGGCTGGGTGCAATTTGGAGAGGTGCTGAACATAGCTGATGCAGCAATCAAATCAGGAAAGGCAACATCTATGATCATTGTTATGCCCGATGCAAATACGGGAACAATAGGTTACGTGAATGACGCAAAGGGGAATTGGCGCTATGAGGATTTTTTCTTCCAGGAATTCATGCCATACATAGAAAAAACCTACAGGATCAGGCCTGACAAACATTACAGGGCTGTGGCAGGATTATCTATGGGTGGCGGCGGTAGTTTCTATTTCGCCATGCATCACCCTGAACTTTTTTCATCTGCATGCCCTCTGAGCGCTGCGACGGATGCCAGGATCATCGATTCTCTTAATAATTTCAAATATACAAAAGGAGTTACAGGCAAGGCAAGGGAGGATTACTATAAGAATTATGATGTTCTTTCCCTGATTGAAAATATGCCTGAGGATCAGAAGAAAGCAGTCAGGTGGTATATTGACTGCGGGGATGACGATTTCCTGTTTGAAGGCAACTCAATGGTTCATATTGCTATGAGGAAGAAAGAGATCCCTCATGAGTTCAGGATTCGCAACGGCGTACACAACTGGGTATACTGGAGAGACGCATTGCCTGTTGTGCTTGAGTTTGTTTCAATGGCCTTTCACCAGTTTTAAACTATTTAATTTATTAATAATGAAAAAATCACTTATTGTTCTGCTTCTCATTTCCGGGTCAGCTATTCTGTCTGCTCAGACAGGGAAAGTGTCCGACAACCTTTCGATGCAAAGTCAGATCCTTAAAATGGATCGTAAATATGCAATATACCTGCCGCCCGACTATGAGACTTCACAAAGGAGCTATCCGGTATTGTACCTCCTGCACGGGGGAGGGGATGACCAGACAGGCTGGGTGCAATTCGGCGAGGTACTTACAATTGCAGATGCTGCAATTAAATCCGGACAAGCCACTTCAATGATCATTGTTATGCCTGATGCAAATACAGGGAAGCGTGGATATGTAAATGATATCAAGGGAGAATGGCGCTATGAGGATTTCTTTTTCCAGGAATTCATGCCATATATTGAAAAGACGTACAGGATAAAGCCGGACAAGCATTACAGGGCTGTGGCAGGGTTATCGATGGGAGGTGAAGGAACTTTCATTTATGCACTGCATCATCCGGAACTATTCTCTTCAGCTTGTCCGCTGAGTGCAGCAACAGGACCGAAAAGTCTTGAAGAGATGAATGCCGGCAGATGGAAGCAGATGACAGAGGGAGTCTCCGATGCTGATAAGTCGGCTTACTTCAAAAAGTACAGTGTTCTGAACCTTATAGAGAACATGCCGGATGATCAGAAAAAAGCTGTAAGGTGGTATATCGATTGCGGTGATGATGATTTTCTTTATGAAGGCAATTCGCTTGCTCATATAGCTATGAGAAAAAAGGAGATCCCTCACGAATTCAGAATAAGAGACGGTGTTCACAGCTGGGTATACTGGAGAGCGGCATTACCGACTGTACTGGAATATGTTTCGATGGCTTTTCATCAGTTCTGAGATAAAACTCAAAACACCTTTGAAACAAGGCTAAGACACTTTGCACTCAGATTCTGAAAAAGGTTTTACATGAAGGATCATTAAAGGCAAATGGATATTAGTATTGAAATTCAGTTAGTTAATAATTTTCCCCTCCTTTTGAAGGAGGGGTGGCCGGAGTACTATGCTTATCAAAGAATTGCAAAAACTCGTACCGGCCGGGGTGGTTGATTCGTTTTGAATTTAAAATGTTCCAAAATACTGCCTCAGCTGAAGTGGACCTGTTCATGAGAGATTATCTGAGAAATTTCAGGCCTTTCCTGTTGAGGAGGTTTTTATTTTTCATAGTTTAAAGGAAAGAAAAAGGAATTAATCAACCACCCCGGCCGGGAAATTAAATTTATAAAAATCAGATAATCAATAGTCCCGGCCACCCCTCCTTCAAAAGGAGGGGAAACTGTTCTATCTATGTATTCACTATATTACTCTACTTAATTGACAGCTTTGCCCTTTACTCCCTCATCTTCCCTAAATTGGGGCTAAAATATTGGATTGTGATGTGCTTACCCCCTCAGCAGGACACGGGGGTAAAATAAACAGGAGGAATCAGTGGATTACTTTGTCCTCCCGGTCAGCATGAACATGATCCTCATCAGAAATCTTATCATCTGATAGGATGACCAGTCGGCAACGCGTGAAACCCATGTTTTACGTCGTGCATACTCGGTGAAATAGACCTGCCTGCAATCCTTTTCAATAATTCCGAGGAGGGTTGCCTCAAAACCCCTTACGAATTTGGAATTCAAAATATCTGCATTCATTTCAATACTGCCATAGTCGCTAAGGTGGTTCAGATTGTAACTGCCAATGGTACACCAGGTGCCATCTACAGTTGCCACTTTGGCATGGAGGTTTGAGGGCTGATATTCATATATCCTGATATTATTACGCAGTATAAAATCATCAAGGAAATTGGTAGCTCTCTTAAACACCTGGGCATCAGACGTAGCTGCCAGGACTATCCTGATATCAACTCCCCTGCGGCTCGCCAGACGGAGCAGTCTTCTTTCATTCCTGCCGGGCAAAAAATAGCTCGCCATGATTATCATCCTGTCTTTGGAATGCTTCATGGCAGAGCGGTAACTTTTAAGGATCTCAATTTTATTCCTGTACCAGTTATTCTGTAAAACCTTTATATTCACATTATCTTCATAGTGCAGAGGGAAGCGGACTGTTTCATGCGAACGTTCCTTTCTGGTAATGAATGCTCTGTTCCATAGCTTCTTAAGAATGAAGAGAACATGTGCACACTCCGGGCCTCTTATGAGTATGGCAAAATCCAGCCATTCCTTATTATCTCTCGTCCCGCGATAGCGATTCGCGATGTTCATGCCTCCTATTACTGCAACCTCTCCGTCGATGAGAAGTACTTTATGGTGAAGACGGAGACTCATCTGAAAATCTTTTGTAATGAATGCGGGAGAAAATTTCCTGAATAATATACCTGCTTCATTAATTTCAGCTACAAGATTTGCAGTAAGACTCTTGCCTCCATAGGCATCCAGAAGGAAATAGACCCTCACACCGCGCTTTGCAGCTTTTATCAGGGCATTTATAAACCGTCTGCCGGTTTCATCATCATCAACTATGTATGTCTGGAAATGAATATAATGCCTGGCATTGTCTATCTCCCTGATACATGACGCAAAATATTGTTTACCACTTTTCAGCAGTTCAACAGCATGGCCGCTTTTATAATCACGTCTGTAGGGAATCTTCATTTTTTTGCCTATACATCTGGCTCAGATACAAATATAGGTTATTTTATCTGTATCAGATATAGAAGAGGCGCTAAGGAGGAAAGGAGTAACGGCGCAAGGGCTCAACGGCTCAACGGGCGTAACGGCGTAACGGCTCAATGGCGCAAGGGCGCAAGGGCGCAGCGGCACAACGGAGTAACGGCGCAATGGCGCAACGGCACAACGGCACAAAGGCGCAAGGGTGTTATGGCTTCAAATATAACTACTTTGCGTCCTTTGCGAGGATCTTTGCGCCCTTTGCGGTTAAAAAATATTACATATGATCTCAAAAGCTTTGCACATATATATTACATATATTGCTAAAAGTATTCGGGTAGCGGATTATAACTGGTCAGAAATTTCTTACTTCGGACTTCCGTCTTCTGACTTCGGACTGACCTCCGACTTCGGACTTCGGACTTCTATCCTGCCAAAAAATACTATATTTACTGTGAAAATGACAAACCAAATGAACAGAAGAAAAATGATAAAGAATGTGGCAGGTGCCGCAGTTGTTACAGCTGCAAGCCCCATGAACAGCGTACTTGGCGGAGTGCCAAAAGATGATGCTCCACTTAAAGGCAATATACATCATTCAGTAAGTCAGTGGTGCTATGGTGAGATCCCGCTTGATGAATTTGCCAAAGCCTGCAAAGAGATGGGAATTGAATCTATTGAGCTGCTTGGCGAAAAAGAATGGCCGGCAGTTAAAAATGCCGGACTGAAGTGTGCAGTAGGATATGCTACAGACTGGGGTATTCCGAAAGGATTCAACCGGGTTGCCAATCATGAGAAGCTGATTGCAGATTTTGAAGCAATGATCCCAAAAGCTGCCGAAGCAGGTATTCCGAATCTGATCTGTTTCTCGGGTAACCGCGAAGGGCAGAACGATAATGAGGGTATGATCAATTGTGCCAAAGGCATTCGTCAGATTATGCCTGTTGCTGAAAAATACGGGGTTACTATTATTATGGAACTTCTGAACAGCTATGGCCATGCAGATTATCAGTGCGATAAGACAACCTGGGGTGCTGCTCTGTGTGAAATGGTGGGATCGGAGAGGTTTAAACTGCTGTATGATATCTATCACATGCAGATTATGGAAGGAAACATAATTGAAACAATTACAAAGTACAGCAAATATATAGGTCATATTCATACGGGAGGGGTTCCGGGAAGGAATGAACTGGATGAGACCCAGGAACTTTATTATCCGGCAATCATGCAGGCGCTCGTAAAAACCGGATATAAGGGATATGTTGGACATGAATTTGTTCCCGCGCAGAAGGACAAGCTGGCATCATTGAAAAAGTGCATCTGGATCTGTGATGTTTGATGAATGGGCGACTTTTAGAAAAGTTGGCAAAGAGGCAGTTGGCAGTTGGCAATTAGGAAAAAGCAGTTGGCATTTGGCAATGAAGCAGTTGGTAAATAGCAGTTGGTAAGAGGAAGTTGGCAGAATACAATTAGAAGTTGGCAATCGTCATATATTAATTTATCGAAGCAAATAATAGGAAATCAATGCCAACTGCATATTGTCAATTGCCAACTTAAATTCGAAGGTGAGAAACATTTGACACCTTAAATTACTAAGCACTCATTGATAAATTCTAAGACATATGGGAAGTTTCAGAGATTTGACCGTTTACCAAAAAGCATTTGATTTGGCAATGAGGATCTTTGACACCACTAAAAGGTTTCCTGTGGAAGAAAAATATGAATTGACTGATCAGATAAGAAGATCTTCAAGAGCTGTTTGTCGCGCAATTGGAGAAGGCTATAGGAAACGTCAGTATCCTAAACACTTTTCAAGTAAAATGAGTGACGCTGACATGGAGAATACTGAAACTCAGGTATCACTAGACTTTGCCTTGACATGTAAGTATATCTCAGACGAAGAATATCAGAAACTTCTTAACGGTTCTGAAGAAGTAGGCCGAATGTTAAATCATATGGTTGAAAATCCTGGAGAAATATAGTCCGAAACACTGATCAGGTACTCAATAATTGCCAACTACATTTTGCCAACTGCCAACTTTGTCTTTGCCAACTGCCTTTTTGCCAACTGCCAACTTAAATTTAATGTGATATTAGTCCAAAACACTAGTCAGATATACAATCATTGCCAACTGCTTTTTGCCAACTGCCAACTTTGTCTTTACCAACTGCCAACTTTGTCTTTGCCAACTGCCTTTTTGCCAACTGCCAACTTAAATTTAATGTGATAATAGTTTCCACTAAAATTTGCACACTGAGACATGATTAGAAAATTAACTGGCCGGATAATTATTTTTACCTCAAAATATTTTGCAGATCAAAAAAATCCTGTTTTCTTTGCATCCGCATTTAAAAGTTCTTTGCACGGTCCATTCGTCTAGTGGTTAGGACGTCAGGTTTTCATCCTGGTAACAGGGGTTCGATTCCCCTATGGACTACAAAAATTATAAGTTTAAGAAAAAAATCATGGCAAATCACAAGTCGTCAGAAAAGAGGATCAGGCAGACAGAAGTAAGGAAAGAGAACAATAAGTATTATGCAAAGACCACGCGTAATGCTATCAAGGCTCTTCGCGGAACAACAAATAAAGAGGAAGCTGTTGTGCTTCTTCCAAAGCTTACCTCCATGCTCGACAAGCTGGCCAAGAAGAGTATTATTCACAAGAAAAAGGCTTCAAACCTGAAGTCTTCTCTTACGAAACATGTGAGCGGTTTGTAATATCTTTATAATATTTCAGGAGGCTGTACCGGACAGGTACAGCCTTTTTTTTCCTCTGTGGATCTGTGTCACTCTGTGGTCTCTGTGTCTCCCCAAAAGATTCCAATGCCTGGCAGGAAGCAAAATACAAAATCTTAGATATCTTCAATATATAAAGTAAATTACTGGATAACAGTAATATAGCAATAGTTGGCGGGAAAATTGCCTTCTGAACTGATAAATCAGGCTATCTCGTTCTTGTTCATCATGAGAAATGTGCCATTAGTCAAAGGTAGATTTCCGATTGTCAAAATAAGGAGTGAAATGAACAATTTGTCTGAAATTAAGTATTAATATCGTAGTTGGAAAATTGTCAGATGAGGGATTCCTTATGATGGCACATTTTATATTAAAACATTTATTATTAAACGATTAAGTGTACTAAAATTAAACTGACCCGATAATCAGCCTATGGATCTACTTCTACGCTACTTAAAGAAACATATTAATTATCAGTATTATAGCTTCTATCCGGAGATTTTCTTTTCCGGATTCTTTTCCCTTTCTAAGAGGCTTGAATCACTATTTTCTTTTTCATGCGTGGCTGTCTCAGGCATTTCTGTTATTCAGGGAAACGGGTCAGGTGCTTTCCGTTTTGTTGAACAAACAGGTCATTTAAATAACCACTGGTCGGAATAATAGATTAACAACCCCGATTAAAATTGAAAATTTAAAAATTCACTATATGAGAACTTCTACCCACTCCGCACTGCTGAACAATGCCTACTTTATGGGAAATATTCGTTTCAGCAAATCAACGCCGGCAGGAATAGAAATCCACAGGACAATCTTTAATAATCGCATATTACATGATGCTAAAGATTATCTCCTGAGCCTTATCCCGTTTTTTATAATATTACTTTTCTCAGGGTCTATAGCATGGGGGCAAAGTCCTACCAATCCAGGTTTTGAAGATGCTCTAAATAATTGGACCATGATGGTGGAACTGGAACAGAAACTGTAAACACTACATCACCAAGAACAGGTGTTAATAGGATGTCCTTATTCGACCAATTCTATTCATCTCAGGAAATGCGCTCAAGCGGAACAATTTCGGTTTCAAATAATAACTATATTCATATTATTGCTTATATGATGGGCAATAATACAGATGCATTAACAGCTGTGGGAGTGAGATTCAATAATAATGTTTACATCAAGTAATACAGCTCCATCAACCTGAATTGGACCAGGATTTCATTCAATCGAGCAGAATACAACTGGTGCATCTAGGATGCACAATGCTCGTTTTTGAGCTGAAGGAATTCCAACGGAATAATACAAGAACATTGTATTGGGATGACATGGTTATGTATACATCCAATAATGGTACAAACTGACTTAACAAAACCTGATGCACCAACAGTTTTTACAAATGGGTCAATTACATCCTCGTCATTAACATTTACTTGGACTAATGGATCTGATGGTGGTGGTACTGCTACAGGAGTTCAGAATACATATATATTAAGGACCACAAATACCTCTGCTGCTGCTCCGGTTCTAAATGACCAGGGACAGTATTCAACAGCAGGTGGCACAAGCGGGCCAAATATAGTTGGAAGTGATTGGACAATAATAAGCACATCAGTTGCACCCGGAACAACAACCTACACTGACAATACAGTTGCTGGAAATACATCTTACAAGTATGCGATTATACACAGAGATTTAGCATATAATTACTCAGCAGCATTGGAAAGCGGAATAATTACTACTCTTCCATTAGTACCCGTCATTACCCTTTCTTCTCCTTCCCAGGTTACAATTGGGAATATACCGGTTGGAGTAAATAATACTTTTCTTTCTATATTTCAGGCTGCTGTTACAGTTACTGGTGCAACATTAAATAGCATTGATTTTACTTCTGGCGGATCATACCAGACGACAGACATTGTGAATTTCGAGTTGTATTATAACAGTTCAAACAATTTTTCAGGAAGTACTTTACTTTCAACACTGACCACATCTTTAGAAGCAGGATCACACTCCTTTACCGGCCTTTCACAGGCAATTAACAGCGGGGTGACGGGTTATTTCTGGATTACAAGCGATATAAGCCCAACAGCGGTTGCCGGTAATAATATTGATGTTGCCACAAATCCTACCCTCACTTTTGCTGCCGGGACACCTGCCGGGACAATTTCTGCAGGTGGTCTTCAAACTATTGTATCAGAGCCGGTTATTGCAATAAGTTCACCAAATCAGATCCCAGATGGTAATATTATTCAGAACACAACAAATAATGTAATTTATTCCTTTCAGAATGATGTGACTGTTAGTGATGCCACAATCACCGGTTTGACAATCACAACTTCAGGAACATATGCTTCTACCGATCTGATAAATCTAAAAGCTTGGTATTCAGCTGATAATACTTTCGATGCAGGTACCGATGTTGTACTATCTACAAAGACTACTTCACTTGGACAGGGAACCCATCTATTTCCAGGTTGGACAAATCAGACTATAAACAGCGGGTCGACAGGATATATTTTCATAACTGCAGAAGTCCCCTGTACGACTACAGGGGGGAATACTATTCATGTAAATGCTGTTGAGCCAACAGATATTACTTTTCTGGCAGGCAGTGCTTCAGGTTCCACAAGTGCCGGAGGTACACAAACTATTGAGCTTTTAACGCCGGCAGATGCCACTACCCTTGCAGCATCAGTTTTAGAAGCATCTTCTGTAATTTCCTGGACTGCACCAGCTGGTTGCTACAGCCAGGTGATGATAGTTGTAAAAGATGGATCATCTGTTACTGCTACTCCTTCAGGGGACGGATCTGCTTATACTGCCAACCTTGCATTCGGTATTGGTACCGGATTTGACGGCGGATATGTAGTATATAAAGGTACCACTTCACCTCAGACTGTAACAGGATTAACCAACGGTACTACGTACTATATAAAGATCTTCACCAGGAATGGTACAATATGGAGCCCGGGAACCGAAACAACGGTAATTCCGGCTGCGCAGTCACAGACCAGTGATTACTATCGCTCCGCTGCCACAGGTGATTGGGGCTCAATAGGAACATGGGAAAGCTCACATGATAATTCGGTCTGGTTCTCTGCAACCTTAACTCCCACCTCAACTGCAAATACTATTACTATCAGGAATACCCATAATGTATCAGTTGCGGCTAATATTACAGTTGACCAGGTGGTCGTTGCCAGCGGAGGACAGGTAACCATAAACAGTGGTTTTGCTATAACACTTAACAACGGAGCAGGTACTGATATGGATGTGAATGGTACTGTTCTTACAAATAGTACCAGCAGCAGCGGGGGGTTTAACACAGGGGGAAATACTCTTGCAGTTAACAACGGAGGGATACTTCAATATAATGTGGATGGTGATGTAATTCCTACTACCACATGGAATACTGGATCCACTTGTCTCGTTACCGGAATAACTTCAACCGCCTGTACCGGTCTCACCCAGACTTTTTATAATCTTACCTGGAACTGTCCGGCTCAGACAGTTGCCGTTCCTATGAATACCAATGCAAGCCAGACAATCAACGGAAATCTTGACATTCAGGCAACAAATTCAGGTTCACTTATTTATTATGCAAATGATAGTGGTGGTGGTAGCAGAACATTGACTGTCAGCGGAAATTTCGTATTAAGCGGTGGTACATTTAATATGTCAAGCGCTTCTTCACGGCCAGTTAATTTAAATATTGCAGGTGATTTCCTGATGAGTGGAGGTACATTTACCGAAGCTGGATCCGGAATAAATACTGTGGTCTTTAATAAGGCAGGAACCCAGATATACTCTAAGTCCGGAGGATCTTTTTCAGCTGTTCCAATAAACTTTATTGTTAACAGTGGTTCAACATTGGATTTAGGCACTTCTGTTATAGATGGAAGTACAGGTGCCTTTACGTTAAGCAGTGGTGCAGCCATTGTAACAGCAAATACAACTCCGGTTGGCGCTTTAACATCTAGCGGAGCCAATGGTTCTATCCAGGTAACCGGTGCAAGGAGTTACAATGCTGGTGCAAGTTATACTTTTAACGGCACCTCAGCGCAGGCTACAGGAAATGGTTTTACCGGCGCTGCAAATCTGACAATCAATAATGGTAATGGCGTTACATTAACCAGCGGAGCAAGCGTTTCAGGAACATTAACTCTTACAAATGGGATATTAACAACCTCCATAAGCAATGTATTATCCATAACAAATACAGCAACTAATGCAATTGCAAATGCTTCAGATACAAGATATATTAATGGACCTCTAAGATGGACTTTGCCCTCCGGTCTTGGTACAGGTTCCAGTTATGTCTTTCCTATTGGTAACGGAACAGCCTACCTGCCATTCTCTTTAGTCAATCCGACAACAGGATCGGGTGTGGTAACTGCACTTGCCGAGGCATTTACAGGGAGTACCGGAGGGACAGCTGGTGGCACTTTAGCTTCAATCAGCACATCTGAATACTGGTCACTTTTAACAGCAGGCAATTTCCTTAATAGTTCAGTTTCCCTTACAAGGCAGAGTTCTATTTCGCCCTTAAATGTTATTGGAGGAAGCTCAACCTTAGGGGGATCCTATGAGACTTTAAGTGGAACCCCTTCCACAAATGGTGTCAGTAACTCAAATTCTATTGGTGCTAACAGATATTTCGTACTTGCTGAGGAAGCTATTCCTACAATTACACTTTCCTCACCATCACAGGTTTTAGCGGGAACTCAACCGGTAGGTCAGATAAATGCAATTCTTTCAGTATTTCAGGCAAATGTTCCAGCTGTTGCTGTTACCCTTAACAGCCTTGATTTTACATCTGCCGGAACTTACGTTGATACAGATATAGCAAATTTCAAATTATACTTCAACACTTCAAATACATTTGCAGGCAGCACTCTGCTTTCGACTCTTACCACCTCTCTAAGCGCAGGTGCGCAATCCTTTACAGGACTTACCCAGGTAATCAACAGCGGTACGACTGGCTACTTCTGGATTACCAGTGATATAAGCGTCTCTGCTGTCCAGGGAAACACTATTAATGTCGCTGTAGATCCGGTTCTGACGTTTTCTGCCGGAACGCCAACAGGAACAATTACTGCGGGCGGATTGCAAACAATTGCTTCCGAGCCTGTTATCGTAATTAGTTCAGGAAATCCTGCTATAGCATCAGGTAACATTATTCAGAACTCAGTAAATAGTGTAATTTACATGTTCGAGAATGCTGTTACAGTAAGCAATGCCACAATATCGGGATTACAGATTAACACGGCCGGAACATACCTTGCATCGGATCTGACCGCCTTAAAGGCTTGGTACTCGGCAGATGCTTCATTCAACGCCGGTTCGGATATTCTTTTATCCACAAAAGATGCTGCTCTTGATGCAGGATTGCAGATCTTCCCCGGCTGGGTAAATCAGGTTATAAGCAGCGGGACAAGCGGATATATTTTCATTACGGCAGACGTTGCATGCGGCGTAACCGGCAGGACAATTGATGTTAGCGCCGTCACACCATCAGATGTTTCATTCGTGATAGGCGTTCCAACGGGGAGTACCTTTGCAGGAGGTGTTCAGACAATTGATTACGCCACTCCGGTGAATCTGACAGCATATGCTGCTGCACCAGGAATCGGACAGTCAGTTCTGACATGGTCTGCACCTTCAGGCTGCTACAGTCAGGTGATGATAGTTGTAAAAGCTGGTGTATCCGTTACAGGAACACCAACGGGAGACGGTTCAGCATATTCTGGCAATAACTTATTCGGAAGCGGAACTCCTTTCGACGGAGGCTTTGTGGTTTACCAGGGCACCACTTCACCCCAGACTGTAACAGGTCTGACTAACGGAGCTACTTATTATGTAAAATATTTCACAAGAAATGGCTCACTCTGGAGCACGGGGGTTGAAACAACAGTCCTTCTGCCCGAAGTCTCTTTGAGCACAGATTATTTCAGATCCAGAGCAACCGGTACATGGGCTACCGCAGCAAACTGGGAAAGCTCACATGACGGTACAACCTGGTTTACCGCAACATCTGCACCCACATCGGCTGCGAATACAATAACAATACTGACGGGTCATACAATGACAGTTGGTGCTGCAGCCAACGCTGACCAGTGTACAATTGAAGCAGGCGGTCAGGTTACAGTCAGTTCGACATGGACAATTGCAGACGGCGCAGGTGACGACTTAACTGTTAATGGTACTGTTGCAAATTCCGGGACTATAAATGTAGGTGCAAGTACTGTACTTTTCGGTTCAGGTAGTATCTATCAGCATGCTCAGAATGGTGGCACAATACCAACTGCTACCTGGGCTAACACTTCAACTTGTTTGATTACAGGTATTACTACTACTGTGCCGGGAGGTTTGGGACAAGGATTTGGAAATTTCACCTGGAACTGTTCAGGTCAGACAGGGGCTATAAGTTTTGCAGCCGCTCTCCTGACAATTAATGGTGATTTCACTGTTGCAAATACAAATTCAGGTTCAATACGCCTTTCAAACTCAGGGGGGAATGCTACTTTAGCTGTTGGAGGCAATTACATACAATCCGGAGGCAATTTCTATATTGGCGGTACCACAGGGTCAAATACCTGGATAATGAATGTTAATGGGAACTATTCCCTTTCTAATGGTACATTTGATATGAATGGCGGTGGAGGCTCATCTACCTTAAATGTTAAGGGAAATTTCACAATGAGCAATGGAACTGTGACTGAATCATCTAATGGAACATGTAACATTAATTTCAATGGTTCAACTATACAGACTTATTCTAAATCAGGTGGAACAATTGCCAATACGATTAATTTTGCTATTCCTTCTGCATCTGTTGTTGACTTTGGAACCTCGGTTTTGGATGGCTCCATAGGTACATTTAATTTAAATGCGGGTGCCGGAATTCTTACCGCTCATGTTCAGGGATTGTCAACAACCGCTGGGACAGGAACTATACGCGTAACCGGTACCAAGACATACAGCAGCGGAGCAAATTATACTTACAACGGAGCAAGTGCTCAGGTTGCAGGCAATGGTCTTGCCGGCGCCCTGAATCTGACAATAAACAACAGTTCAGGAGTTACTCTTTCAAATGCTGTTACAGTATCAGGATCATTAAATCTCACAAACGGGATACTTACAACAACCTCAGCCAATCTTCTTTCTCTTACAAATACATCTGTATCAGCAATAACCGGAGCCTCTTCTTCCAACTATATAAACGGTCCTCTGAGGTGGACCTTGCCAGCAAACCTTGTAAGTAGTGCTACTTATATGTCCCCGGTTGGAAAGAGTGGGGTCTATCTTCCATTCTCACTGGTCAATCCCACGACCGGATCAGGTTCTGTTACAGCACAGGTGGAGCCATTCAATTCAGGTTCAGGAGGATCAGCTGATGGTACCGGACTGACTGCAATCAGCGCTTTAGAGTATTGGTCACTGGTGACATCAGGCAACTTTACGAACAGTTCCGTTTCAATAGCCAGACCAACTTCTATTGCTCCTAATGATGCAATTGGAGGAAGCGGCACAGTAAACGGAGTATACAGATCCCTGGGAGGCGTTATAGGTACGAACGATATTTCCGGATCAAATGCTATTGGGAGTGACAGATTTTTTGTATTTGCTCAGAAATTACCTACTTATACTTCAATTATAGCCGGTAACTGGAATAGTCCGGCAACATGGAACCTGAACGCTGTTCCTACTGTCTTATCCAGTGTGGTGATAGCTACCGGAGCACCAGTTACAGTAGATGTTAATACAGCAGCAATAACAGATCTGACTATCAATGGCATTTTGGATGCGGGTACACTTAATGTTTCAGGTACCGGCATTTTCGATCTTACTTCTTCAGGAACTCTTTTAATTGGGGGTCCGGCCAATTTTCCAACTGGTTTTGCATCCTACAATCTTAATTCCGGAAGCACTGTTAATTTTAATGCAACAGGTGTGCAATCTGTAATCGCTCAGACATATAGCAATCTAACATTATCAGGAAGTGGTGTAAAAACAATAACCGGAGTTTCTGTCAACGGAATCCTTTCAATTGAAGGAACCGCTGCGGTTTCAACTGCTCCTACTTACGGGGCAGGAGCCACACTGCAATATAATACAGCATCGGATCTCACCGCAGGAGCAGAATGGATAACTCCATTCGTGGCAACCGGTGGCGTGGTAATTTCCAATACAGGCGAGATAACCCTGAATGCACCCAAAACTTTCAATGCCGGAAGCAATTTAACTGTCAACAGTGGTGGAAACCTTAATCTCTCATCTCATTTACTGACATTAAATGGAAATCTTATAAATAATGGCGGTACAATCAGCGGAACAACAGGCGGAGTTACTATTGCCGGAACTGCAGCCCAGAGTATCGGAGCATTCTCAACAACAGGCAATGTTACGTTCACTAAAACATCTGGCACAGCTACACTGACAGGCAACTTTAATTCTGCACAATTAATCCTGAACGGAAATGGAGGGATACTTAACACCAACAGTCATAATATCACAGCTTCGGGTGAACTTGTTTTATTTCACAATTCAATAATAGATCTGGGATCAAGCTCCCATACTCTTACATTTGCTGACAGCCATCTTGCAAGCTGGGCAGGAAGTGCAGTGCTCACAATCAACGGATGGACAGGCAACTGGAATACCGGGTCCGCAACCGGAGGCAGGATCTTTGTGGGATCTTCTCCCGCCGGACTGACAGCTCCACAGCTTGATCAAATCAGGTTCTTTGATGGTGTAAGCTATGTGCCTGCCATGATTATATCAGGAGGGGAAGTGGTTCCCAACGGGAATCTTCCTCCCAGCAATTTAATCTACCTCCAACAAATACCTTCACCAGAACAGTAGCTATAACCCCTTGATTCCTACTGTTACCGGACTCGTTTCAAGCTATTCCATTAGTCCTCTGACATTACCCGCAGGATTAAACTTCAGTACAATAACAGGTGTTATCAGCGGAACACCAACAGAAAATTTCGCATTACAAACATATACAGTAACAGCTACAAATGGAAACGGAAGTACGCAAGCCAATTTTACAATTGAGGTTATTCCAGCTACTTTCTATTCCAGGGCTACAGGTAACTGGAACGATAACAATACATGGTCATATACCCTTGGAGGATTGGCAGTCGGAGCCGGAATTTACCCTCTGGCAGGTGACATTGTAAACATTGTCACCGGTAATAATGTAACTGTAACAGCAAATGAAGCTGCTGAATCTGTAACATTCTCAACTACTGCAGCAACTTCCCTCACAATTAATTCAGGCTTTACTCTTGATGTGTCAGGAGCTATAACTATACCCCGTACAGCTTCAGGTTATAACCAGGTGATTGTTGGTCCCGGCATACTTAATGCCGGAAGTCTTGCCTTTACACTTGGAAATGCTACCACAGGTTCAGGCCACCGGATGACTATTTCAACCGGTACAGCAAATATTGCCGGAGATATCACAACCGATAATGTTGGTGGCAGCGCTACCATATCGTTCTCAGCAGCAGGGATATTAAGGGTTGGAGGCCAGCTTATGTCAGCAGGTACTGTTGGCGGAACCCTTACAACTTTCGCCGGCAGCACGGTTGAATATAACGGATCGGGCGCCCAGGTTGTAAAACCTTCTACCTATCTCGGGAATCTTACCCTTTCCGGATCAGGCGCTAAGACAACTACAGGTGTTACAGTAAACGGCATCCTTTCGATGGAAGGGACATCAACAGCTACTGTGGCTCCGACTTATGCTTCAACAGCCACTCTGCGCTACAATACAGCAACACCACGCCCTGCAGGAATAGAGTGGATAACTCCATTCGCTGCTACTGGCGGTGTTATTATTGCAGGTACATCAGATATTACACTTAATGAGGCAAAAAGCTTCAACGTCTCTGTTCCTCTGACAATTAATTCCGGTGCTCTCTTAAACACAAGTGCCGCAAATAATTATGGTCTGACACTTGGTGGTAATCTTGTAAGCAGCAACGGATTGATTGCCAATGCCTCTCCGGTTACAATTTCAGGTACAATGGCATCGCAGAATATTGCCGGTTTTGTAACCACAGGAACTGTTACAATGGCAAAAGCCTCCGGAACAGCTACATTAACAAGCCAGCTTAACTGCGGACCGTTCACCTTAAATGGCAACAACGGAACATTTAATACCGGAAGCTTTAACATTACTGCTTCTCCATCTACGGGGATACTCACTTTGTCCGCAAACGCTTCACTTATTCTAGGTCCTGGTGCACATATAGTGAGATTTGCTGACAGTCATCTATCACCGTGGACAGCAGCTCAGATCCTGACTATCACAGGATGGGAAGGCGACTATATTGGCGGTTCCGGAACAGCCGGACAGATATTCGTGGGAACAGATGCAACAGGACTCACTCCTGGGCAGCTTTCACAGATCAGATTCTTTGACGGATCAAGCTATATCACTGCAGGAATATTATCCAACGGAGAGGTTGTTCCATCTCCTGCCGGTCCTCCTGCCAATTTAAGTTATCCAACACCGAATACTTACACCAGAGGTGTTGTCATTACACCTTTAACCCCATCGGTAACAGGAAGCGGAATTACCTATACAGTTTCTCCTTCTTTACCAGCAGGACTCAATCTGGACCCTGGTACAGGCGTTATCAGCGGCACACCTTCAGTCGCCGCAGCAACAAGTGTGTATACTGTTACAGCCACCAATGGATATGGATTCACTTCATTTCCTATTACAATCACAGTTCAGGGTCTCACATTCTACTCCAGGACAAATGGTAACTGGGACACGAATACTACATGGTCCTTTACCTCCGGAGGAGGAGCTGTTGGGGCAGGAATCTATCCACAGGCAGGAGACTTTGTTATTATTCAATCAAATAATACTGTTACTGTCAATGTAAATTCTGCCTGTGCAACCGTGGATTTCACTACTGGTAATTCAGGAGCCGCCTCACTAACGATATCCGGAACCAATTCTTTAACAGTTTCCGGAGCCGTGCATATTCAGCAGCAGAATACAGGAGGTAATGGCAGCACAAATACCATCGCTGTTGGGGCAGGCAGTTTATCTTGTGCCTCAATTGCTATGGATGCTACAACAAGTGGTACCAGATTTTCCCAGATTACTATTTCAACTGGTACTGTTACTGTTTCCGGAAATATTACCTCAGCAGGATCGGCTTCAAGGATCATATTTTCAGGAGCCGGTACATTATATGCCGGTGGTTCATTCATGAGCGGAACACAGGGAACTTTCACAGCTTCATCTGGTACAGTGAACTTTAACGCTGCAGGTGCACAGACAATAGCACCTTTTGCTTATACCTTCAATAATGTTACTCTGTCCGGATCAGGCCTTAAAACCACCACAAATGCTACAGTAAATGGCATTCTTTCCATGGAAGGAACTGCTACAGCATCTGTTGCTCCAACCTATGGAGGCAGCGCAACACTGCAATATAACACAACAACTTTGCGAGATGCGGGACCTGAATGGATCACTCCATTTATTGCTACAGGAGGTGTGGTAATTGCCAATTCAGGCGAGATCACCCTCAATGGCGCTAAAGTGTTAAATGCTTCAGTTCCACTTACAATAAATACCGGGGCATCCCTGAATACAAATGCTGTCAGCAGCTATGGTCTGACCCTTGGCGGCAATTTTATCTCTAACGGAATCCTGACTGCCAATTCATCGACTATAACGATAGCCGGTACTATGGCATCCCAGAACATTGGCAGTTTTACTACCACAGGAACAGCAGCTTTCACAAAAACCGCAGGAACAGCCACATTATCAGGCGCTATTAACTCAGGACCTTTCGTATTGAACGGCAATGGGGAATACTCAGCACAAACAGTAATTTCGTCTCCTCAGGCCCACTTACACTGTCGGCCAATTCTGTAATCACACTTGGAGCAAGCTCTCATACCATATCATTTGCAAATAGCTCTGCTGCAACCTGGACAGGTAGTACAACCCTTACAATTAACGGATGGGTTGGAGATTACTTAGGTGGGTCAGGTACTGCAGGAAGAATATTTGTAGGATCTGATAACAGTGGTCTGACAGCCGGCCAGCTTGACCAGATAAGATTCTTCAACGGTGCCAGCTATATTCCAGCCATCATATTGGGAACAGGTGAAATTGTACCTAACGGAGCGATAGCTCCATCTAATCTGAGCTATATTTCACCAAATACATTTACAAAGAATGTAGCAATATCATCACTTAATCCGATTGTGACAGGGACAGTTACATCCTTTACTGTCATTCCGGATCTGCCGGCCGGCCTCAGCCTGAATCCATTGACAGGAGTAATCACAGGTACACCCACTACTGTTACACCAACGGCTGACTATGCTATTACTGCAACCAATAGTTTTGGAAGTACATCTTTTGATATTACTATCACAGTACAGGGTACTACTTTCTACTCAAGAGCAACAGGCAACTGGAATACTAATACAACCTGGTCATTTACCTCAGGGGGTTCTTCAGTAGGTGTTGGAATTTACCCGGTTGCAGGCGATATTGTATATATTGAAGGCGGTCGCCTTGTAACAATTACAGCAAATGCAGCATGTGAGTCTTTAACCTTTCCATCTGCCACCGCAACAATCATGACTGTTGCTATAAACACCGGAATTACTTTAACAGTCTCGGATGCTATAACTATTCCAAGAGCAGGCAACGGCAATATGAATCAGATTCAAGTTGGTTCAGGTAACATGCTTGCCGGAAGTATAGCATTTACAAATGGTGGAGGAACAAACAGGCACCAGGTAACGATCTCATCGGGGACAGTTACTGTTGCGGGTGACATCACCACGAACAGTACAGATATCAGTGCAACAATATTGTTTACAGGAGCCGGTACTCTCCGGGTAGGCGGCCAGCTTATGTCATCAGGAACAGTTGGCGGAACACTCACCACATTTGCCGGCAGCACGGTTGAATATAACGGATTGGCTGTCCAGACGGTTAAAGCCGTAACATACCTTGGCAACCTGACACTTTCAGGTTCAGGCCTCAAGACTACTACAGGTATTACTGTAAATGGAATACTTACAATTGCTGGAGATGCAACAGCATCAGCAGTTCCGGTTTACGGACCGGCAGCAGGACTTGTCTATAACGTTCCTTCACCACGCATTGCCGGTCCGGAATGGCCTCTTACTTTTGAAGGTACTAATGGTGTGGTAATATCCAATTCAGGAGAGATAACCCTGAATGAAGCAAAATTACTTGAAACATCTGTTCCTCTGACAATAAATTCCGGGGCAGCCTTGAATACCGGAGGAGCAGGTTATGGCCTGACACTCGGTGGTAATTTCGTGAATAGCGGGACATTTACTGCAAATGGTTCACCAATAACTATTTCAGGTGCAATGGTATCACAAAGCATTGCAGCCTTTTCCACAACAGGAACTGTAACTTTTGCGAAGACATCAGGCATTGCAACATTAACTGGTGCACTGAATACAGGACCGGTTACCCTGAATGGTAATGGAGGAACTCTTAATACAGGAGGCTTTAATATAAATTCCGATCCTGCTCCCTCTTCTGCTGTACTTACTTTGTCAGGACTGTCAACTCTTGCCCTTGGTACAACATCAACCCTCTGGTTCGCAGACAGCCAGTCAGCAGTGTGGACTTCTGGCTCCACCCTTACAATTACAGGATGGACCGGCGCTTTTGATGGCACATCAGGTACAGGAGGTAAGATATTTGTCGGAGCAGCTAATACTGCACTCACAACTGCTCAGCTGGCGAGGATAAGATTCTACAATTCATTATCCTTAACCTATGCACCGGCAACAATATTGTCAAGCGGTGAAGTTGTTCCAACAGCAGCTTCAGCTCCGAGTGCTTTAAGTTATCCGACTCCAAATATCTTCAATAAAAATACTCTGATTACCCCATTGGCTCCTACAGTTGCAGGAACAGTGGATACATATTCCGTAAGTCCCGGACTGCCTTCAGGTCTTAACATTGATCCGGCAACAGGGATTATTACCGGAACTCCATTGCTATTTACTCCTCAGCAGACACATACTGTTACTGCAACCAACGTAAACGGAAGCACTACCTTTGATATCTCTATAACGGTTCTCGGAACAGCGTTTTACTCAAGGGTAAGCGGCAACTGGAATGTTAACACCACCTGGTCCTATACATCAGGCGGTGCAGCTGTTCCTGCAGGGATTTTCCCCGCTGCAGGAGATGTGGTAAATATTGTAGGAGGTTTCAACGTTACCGCTACTGTTAACGCAGCATGTGCAATATTAAATTTCACAACGGCGACAGCTACTTCATTGACTGTTAATACCGGAGTTACAGTTGACGTTTCCGGAGCAATTACCATACCCAGATCCGGAAATGGCTCCAATCAAATCAATGTAGGCGCAGGTATTCTGAATGCAGGAAGCGTTGCCTTCACAAGCGGAGGAACAACTATCAGGCATCAGATCAATATCTCAACCGGAACAGTAAACATTGCCGGGAACGTTACTCAAACAGGCAGTAACGGAAGCGCTGCATTTGTATTCACAGGCGCTGGTACATTAAACCTTGGTGGCTCATTCCTTACCTCCTCTACCGGAACTTTAACTCTTTTTGCAGGTTGTACAGTGAACTATAATGCTGCAGGTGCCCAGACAGCCGTTAATTTTATTTATAATAATCTTACACTTTCAGGAAGTGGCTTAAAAACACTGACCGGGGTGACTGTAAATGGAATCCTTTCAATGGAAGGCACCTCGGCTGCATCTATTGCTCCGACTTACGGAGCTGGAGCATCCCTTCAGTATAATACTTCAACAGCCCTTCCTGCGGGAGTTGAATGGATTACTCCATTTACGGCAACTGGCGGGGTAGTAATTGCAAATACAGGAGCTATCACGCTTAATGAACCAAAAGTATTCAATGCTTCGGTTCCGCTGACTATAAATAGCGGTGCCACATTGAATACCGATGTTACCAATAACTATGGGCTGACCCTGGGAGGTAATTTTGTGATAATCTCCGGCGGTTCATTTACAGCCAATGCTTCACCTGTTACAATTTCAGGGACTGCTAATCAGAATATTGCAGGGTTTAATACAAGCGGTACTGTTTCAATGACAAAGACGTCTTGTACAGCCACGTTAACAGGGAATTTGAATACAGGACCGTTTACAATGAATGGTAGTGGAGGAACCCTTAATACGGGAGGCTTTAATATCAATTCTGTTAATCCACCGGCAGCTTCTGTCCTCACTCTGTCTGCCAGCGGAACAATTGTCTTAAACACAGCATCAACTTTGTGGTTTGCTGATAGTCAGTCAGCCACCTGGACAGCAGGTCAGACTCTGACAATCAACGGATGGACCGGAGGATTTGACGGCACTTCCGGGACAGGAGGAAAAATCTATGCTGGAACATCTGCCAGCGGGTTATCACTTACTCAGCTGTCACAGATCCGGTTCTATAATACATTGACAAGTTCATATAATCCGGCAACAATCCTGGCGGACGGGGAAGTAGTTCCTGCCACCTCTGTTGGTGTCAGTAATCTGAGCTATCCTACACCGAATACTTTTACAAAGGGAGTTACTATATCACCTTTGAATCCGATAGTAACCGGAATAGTAACAGGATATACTATTCTTCCATTGTTGCCTGACGGTCTCAATATTGATCCTCTGACTGGTGTTATAAGTGGAACACCAACAGTATCTTCTGCTACAAATACTTATACCGTTACTGCTACCAACGGCATTGAATTTGCAACATTCGATGTTACTATAACTGTTCAGGGAACAATTTTCTACTCCAGGGCAACAGGCAACTGGGACAATAACAATACATGGTCATTTACTGCGGGTGGTCCTGCTGTATCTGCGGGGATCTATCCTCTCGCAGGAGATGTTGTGAACATTACCGGGGGCTTCAATGTAACAGCTAATGTTAATGCAGGATGTGTCTCTCTGACATTCCCTTCAAACAATACAAATAATAACACTCTTACGATCTCAGGCGGAATCTCGCTTAGTGTTTCAGGTGCTATAACGATTCCGAGAGCAGGTCAAACCGGCGGCGGAGGTGGCACAAGCTATCTGAACCAGATAGCAGTTGGCGCCGGTACCTTGAATGCAGGAAGTATTGCATTTACGAACGGCGGCGGCGGCACAACAAGGCACAGGATAACAATTACAACCGGAACAGTAAATGTTTCAGGCGATATCACAACAGATAATACCGGATCCAGTGCAACAATAACCTTCACAGGTGCTGGAACACTGAGAGTAGCTGGACAGCTCATGTCTTCAGGAACTATTGGTGGTACCCTGACAACCTTTGCAGGCAGTACAGTGGAATATAACGGATCGGCAGCACAGACTGTGAAAACAGGTACCTACCTGGGGAATCTTACACTTTCAGGCACAGATATCAAGACTACTGCAGGTGTTACAGTTAATGGCACACTTACAATGGCAGGAACAGCAACCGCATCGGTAGCTCCGACTTACGGAACGTCTGCAAGATTACAGTATAATACCGGAACATCACGAATTGCCGGCCCTGAATGGCTGACTACCTTCACTGCTTCAAACGGAGTATTGATAGCCGGTACAGGTGAGATTACACTGAATGAGGCCAAAATCCTTAATAATTTAGTTCCTCTTATTATAAACAGCGGAGCATCATTGAACTCGGATGCCACAGGCAATTATGGTCTGACCTTGCGAGGCAACTTTACAAATAACGGAACATTTAATGCCCAGGCAGGCGTTGTTTCTATCAATGGTACCGCTGCACAAACAATCAGTGGAAGTTCAAATACAATATTTAATGATCTTATAATAAATAACCCTGCAGGTGTTGTATTGGGCAGCAGTCAGACAGTCAATGGCATACTAACACTGACTTCAGGTAATCTGACAAGCTCAACTTCCAATCTGCTTTCAATTACTAATACTTTAACAACTGCTATTGCAGGCGGCTCGGCTAATTCGTTTATTAACGGGCCGGTTTTATGGACTTTACCTGTCAGTTTGGGTACTGGTTCCACCTATAATTTACCGCTTGGGAAGGGCACAACTTATCTGCCATTCTCGCTGGTTAATCCTGTTACAGGCTCAGGTTTGGTTACTGCTCAGGTTGAATCATTTACTGCTTCAACAGGCGGTTCTGTTGATGGAACACTGGATCTTTTAAGTTCCACTGAACATTGGTCATTGGTTACTGCTGGTAACTTTACCGGAAGTTCAGTTTCACTAACCAGGCCATCTGCAATCTTCCCTCTTAATACAATTGCCGGAAGCACTGCCCTGGCAGGATCATATACTGATCTTGGCGGAACTGCCGCTTCAAATGGAGTAACCGGTTCAGTCGATATCGGCTTAAACAGATTCTTTACTTTTGGCGAGATACACAAAGGGATTTCAACTGGTGCAATAGCCGGTTCACCTTTCTGTGCAGGATCTCCTGTTTCAGTTCCATTTAGTGTTACAGGTTTATTCACGGCCGGAAATATTTTCACAGCCCAGTTATCTGACGCAAGCGGATCTTTCGCAGCTCCTGTAGTACTTGGGTCATTGACACAGACAACTTCAGGAATCATCTCAGGTACTATTCCGGCAAATACGACTACCGGATCAGGTTACAGGATAAGGGTAATAAGCAGCACTCCCGCTGTCACAGGAAGTGATAATGGAATTGACTTGATTGTAAATGCTTTGCCTGTTCCTACCATCGGAAGCAATTCGCCAATATGCGAAACCTCAGATCTGATCCTTTCATCAGGACCAGATGGTGAAACATCCTACAGCTGGACAGGGCCAAACAGTTTTGCCTCCCTCCTTCAGAATCCGACTATAACTTCGGCACCGCTTGCGGCATCAGGGACTTACATTGTTACCGTTACAGATGCTAATGGATGTTCAGCTACCGCACAGACTGTAGTTGCTGTCCAGACCGGTCTAACTCTCGATGACAGCAATGTATACAGCGACTCTCCGGTAACTGCTCCATTATGTGAAGGCTCAACCCTGCATCTTTTTGCTCCTTCAGGAGGAACAAGTTATGTATGGTATGGTCCGGATTTCGTTACTGTAATTTCCACAGATCAGAATCCAATAATTCCTAATGCTCCTTTGAGTGCACAGGGCGAATATAATGTTGTGATCTTAAATGAATGTAATCCAACGACAGGTTATTCATGGCCTACAACTGTTGCATTGAATCCGCGACCGCTTCCGACAATTGTTGGTAATGCGACTACATGCAATAATTCTACAGGTAATATATATACTACCGAATCGGGAATGACCAATTATGTTTGGACAGTGATTGGTGGTACATATTCAGGAGGAACAATATCTGACAACACAATTACAATAACCTGGACCACACCGGGGTTACAATCTGTTAGTGTCAATTATACTGATGCAGACGGCTGTACTGCTGTCTTAGATACACAGTTCCCTGTCCAGGTAAATGCTAATCCTGTTATTACAGGCCAGCCATTTCCTGCAATTATGTCCTACTGTCAGAATGATATAGCAACAACATTGTCTGTCACTTCAGCCGGTGCAACTGATTATCAGTGGTACAGTAATGGTTCTCAGTCAAACAGCGGTGGCATTCCGATTGCCGGAGCTATTTCAGGCAGTTATACACCTCTGACAACAACTCCGGGAACAACTTATTATTATTGTGTTGTTACAAATGCAAGCAATTGCACAACCACGAGTAACGTCTCCGGATCTGTAATTGTCAGTTCTGCCATAGCGGATAATACTGTGAGCTCACAGCCATCAGTTTGTTCAAATACGGCTCCTGCAACTATAACAGGGTCCCAACCTACCGGTGGCGCCGGAATTGGAAATTATACATTTAACTGGGAAAGCAGTATAGATGGGACAACATTTATAAATGCAACCGGAGTAAGGAACTTACTTGATTATTCTCCCGGGCCTTTGACTGTACCTACCTGGTTTAGAAGGACTGTAACTTCGGGCGGATGTACGGATATATCCCCGGCCGTCCAGATAACTATAGATCCATTGCCGGCTGCAACAACAGTCACAGGTGGAGGAACATTCTGCGCTTCTGCAACGATAACAGCAAGCGGCGGGGCCGGCGGAACTATATACTTCCAGGGGACTACATCAAATGGAACGGCCATTGATCTCGGCGGCTCTTCACAGACAATTACCACTGTAGGTACCTTCACATACTATTTCCGGTCGCAATCAGCGGCAGGATGCTGAGTCCGCAGGGAAGTGTAACTGTGACAATCCAACCCGCGATAGTAAATGTTATATCCTCACCACAGGTAATCTGCTCAGGCTTTGACACCTGTTACTCTGACAGGCGTACCAACAGGAGGTAGCGGTGGAGGCTATACATATAACTGGGAAAGCAGTACAATCAGTGCATCTGCAGGATTTGGAAATGCAGCCGGAACCAGGAACCAGCAGAATTATTCACCTGCTGCACTTTCTCAGACAACCTGGTATCGCAGAACAGTATCATCGGGTGTTTGTATCAATAATATTTCATCACCAATAGAGATTACTGTTAATGCTCTTCCGGCAGCTGTAAATGTTACCGGTGGCGGAACAGTATGTATTAACACCACTCTGAATGCATCCAACGGTGGCGACGGAACAATCTATTTCCAGGGTACAACCTCAGGCGGTACTTCAACGGCTACGCCTTCGACCTCACAAGTAATCAGTACCCCGGGTACATATTACTTCAGGGCTCAGTCAGCAGCTGGTTGCTGGGGCCAGGAAGGAAGTGCGGCAGTTTTAATTAATATACCACCAGTTACGGCCGGTCCAATAATATGTGCCGGAGAAAGTGGTTCAATGACTTCTTCAACGGTCTGTTCAACTGGCAGCCCGATTACAAGTGTACTTACAGATGCCGGAACAGGAGCGAATGTAAATGGCCCTGGTACCGGTGGCAACTGGACTAACTTCAATAATATCACTACAGCAGGCAGCGCGACTGTAACTATTTCTACGAATGGAACTTCTGAATACCTTCAAGGTACAAATTATGGTTTTGCAAGTACAATTCCATCCAATGCTACAAATATTGGATTCCAGGTTTCTATTAGCAGGTCAAGCTCCTCAAATGGCGGAGGTAACAGTATAAATGATGTTACCCTGAGCCTTATTAAGAATGGGACGATTGTAACCGGAACAGGTAGTAATAAGGCTTCAGGTACTGACTGGCCGACTACCTTAACTGTGGCCAATTACGGCAGTACCTCCGACACATGGGGTACAACATGGACTGCCAATGATGTACGAAATTCAAATTTTGGAGTTGCCCTATCTGTATTAAATCAGAGCGGTATAGGAACAAGAACAGCATCAGTTGATTATATCAGAGTATCAGTTACTTATACTGTACCTGGAAGTCTTGACTGGTACACAGCATCGTCAGGCGGTACATTAATGGGTTCAGGCACTCCTTTTGATCCGGTTGGAAAACCAGGAGGACTGACAGATACCGATACTCCAGGTACCTATACCTACTATGCAGAATGTTCAACAGCTCCCGGCTGCCGCACTGCTACTACCTTTGTAATCAACCCTAAACCTGCAGCGCCTGCTGTAACCGGAGCAGCTATCTGCACCGGCTATACCGCTCTTCTGAGCGCTTCCGGAGCAGCTACAGGTGAACAGTACAAATGGTATGATGCCGCTTCAGGTGGATTACTCCTTAAAACAAGTACAAACGATACGGACAATACATTCACAACAGATGTTTTGATTGCCACTACCAACTACTGGGTAGCAGTTATCAACTCCTTCGGATGCGAAGGAGCCCGTTCCCAGGTAACTGCAACAGTTCAGCCAGTTCCGTCCCTGACGATCGGCGATGTGACCTCAGGAGAAGCAGATGGCAATGCAGTATTCACTGTATCACTCTCCGCACCTGCGGCATGCGATGTCACATTTGATGTAAATACTGCGGATGTTACAGCACTTGCCGGTACCGATTTCTCAGCTCTGATCTCAGCTCCTTATACAATATTGGCAGGTAGTACTTCTGTTACAATTTCAGTTCCATTAACAGATGATAACCTTGTTGAACCCTCTGAAACTTTCCATGTGAATCTTTCAAATGCTGTAAATTCAACTATAGGAGATGGTCAGGCTCTGGGAACAATAACTGATAATGATGTCGCAAGTCTTTCCATTAACGATGTAATTGTTGATGAGGCAGATGGTAACGCGATATTTACTGTTACCCTTACTGGCGACATTCAGGATGCATTGGCAGTTGATTTTATAACCAGCAATGTGACAGCCCTTGCAGGTAGCGATTATACTTCCACCTCAGGTACTCTGACATTTATTGCAGGATCACTGAACGGATCGACAATGTCGGTTACTGTTCCGATAACCAATGATGCTATCAGTGAAGTTACTACCGAAACATTTAATGTAACACTGAGTAATTTAATTAGCACAGGATCTGCATCGATTAGTGATCCTCTTGGAGTGGGAACCATTACAGATAACGATGCATCAAGTGTCGCAGTTAATGATGTTACAGTTGATGAGGCAGCAGGCAATGCGGTCTTTACAGTAACACTGACTGGCGCCATTCAGGATGCTCTCACTGTTGATTATACTACAGGCGATGTTACCGCACTTGCAGGCAGTGATTATACCACTGTGGCAAATACCTTAACCTTCGCAGGCGGATCGGCAGACGGTGCAACACTGAGCATCACTGTTCCGATACTTCAGAACCTGATCAACGAACCGTCGGAGACCTTCGATGTAACTCTGAGCAATGTCCTGAGCACAGGAACAGCCACGATAACTGATGCTATTGGAGTAGGTACCATTACTGATGACGATGTATCAAGTGTCGCTGTCAATGATGTCACGGTTGATGAGGCAGCAGGTAATGCGGTCTTTACAGTAACACTGACAGGGGCCATACAGGATGCATTGACTGTTGATTATACAACAAGCGATGTATCAGCTCTTGCAGGCAGTGACTATACTGGCACTACCCTTCCGGTCGGCACAGTAACCTTCCCGGCAGGCTCGGCTAGCGGAGCGACACAGTCTGTAAGCATACCTGTTACAGATGACGCAGTCACCGAATCAACTGAGACCTTCGATGTCAACCTGGCTAATGTATTGAGTACAGGAACAGCAACAATAACCGATGGTCTCGGTGTAGGAACAATAACCGATAATGATGCATCGAGTGTAGCCATAGATGATGTGACTGTTGATGAGGCAGCAGGCAATGCAGTCTTTACAGTAACCCTGACAGGCGCCATCCAGGATGCACTTTCAGTTGATTATACGACAAGCGATGTAACCGCACTTGCAGGCAGCGATTATACCACTGCGGCAAATACCTTAACCTTCGCAGGCGGATCAGCAGACGGTGCAACACTGAGCATCACTGTTCCGATACTTCAGAATACAATCAACGAACCTACAGAGACTTTCAATGTAACGCTGTCAAATGTTTCCAGTACAGGAACAGCCACTATAACTGATGCTCTTGGCGTGGGTACCATTACTGATGACGATGTAGCAAGTGTAGCTGTCAATGATGTTACAGTTGATGAAGCAGCGGGTAATGCAATCTTTACAGTGACCCTGACAGGCGCCATCCAGGATGCACTTACAGTTGATTATACTACAGGCGATGTTACCGCACTTGCAGGCAGCGATTATACCACTGCGGCAAATACCTTAACCTTCGCAGGCGGATCAGCAGACGGTGCAACACTGAGCATAACTGTTCCGATACTTCAGAACCTGATCAACGAGCCGACGGAGACCTTCGATGTAACTCTGAGCAATGTCCTGAGTACAGGAACAGCTACGATAACTGATGCTCTTGGCGTTGGTACCATTACGGATGACGATGCATCAAGTGTCGCTGTCAATGATGTGACAGTTGATGAAGCAGCTGGTAATGCAGTCTTTACAGTGACCCTTACAGGAGCAGTTCAGGATGCTCTTACAGTTGATTATACGACAAGCGATGTAACAGCACTTGCAGGCAGCGATTATACCACTGCAGCAAATACCTTAACCTTCGCAGGCGGATCGGCCGACGGTGCAACACTGAGCATAACTGTTCCTATACTTGAAGACCTGATTACCGAACCAACAGAGACCTTTGATGTCACCCTGAGCAATGTACTGAACACAGGTACTGCAACAATAACCGATGCTCTCGGTGCAGGCACAATAACTGATAATGATGCCTCGAGTGTCGCTGTCAATGATGTCACAGTTGATGAGGCAGCAGGCAATGCGGTCTTTACAGTAACACTGACAGGGGCCATACAGGATGCGTTGACTGTTGATTATACAACAAGCGATGTAACAGCTCTTGCAGGCAGTGACTATACAGGCACTACCCTTCCGGTCGGCACAGTAACCTTCCCGGCAGGATCAGCAAGCGGAGCGACACAGACAATAAGCATACCTGTTACAGATGACGCAGTTACCGAACCAACAGAGACCTTTGATGTCAACCTGGCTAATGTATTGAGTACAGGAACAGCAACAATAAGCGATGCTCTTGGAGTAGGAACTATTACCGACAATGATGTATCAAGTGTCGCAGTCAATGATGTTACAGTTGATGAGGCAGCAGGTAATGCGGTCTTTACAGTAACACTTACAGGCGCTATCCAGGATGCACTTACAGTTGATTATACAACAAGCGATGTAACAGCACTTGCTGGCAACGATTATACCACTGCGGCAAATACCTTAACCTTCGCAGGCGGATCGGCCGACGGTGCAACACTGAGCATAACTGTTCCGATACTTCAGAACCTGATCAACGAACCGACGGAGACCTTCGATGTAACTCTAAGCAATGTTCTGAGTACAGGAACAGCCACGATAACTGATGCTCTTGGCGTTGGTACCATTACGGATGACGATGTATCAAGTGTCGCAGTTAATGATGTTACTGTTGATGAGGCTGCAGGCAATGCAGTGTTCACAGTGACCCTTACAGGTGCTGTACAGGATGCACTTACTGTCGATTATACAACTGGTGATGTCACAGCACTTACAGGTAGTGACTATACACTTACCACAGGTACGGTGACCTTTGCAGCCGGATCGGCAGATGGCGCAACACAGACCATTACTGTTCCGATACTTGAAGACCTGATTACCGAAGCAACGGAGAGCTTTGATGTGACCCTGAGCAATGTACTTAACACAGGAACAGCAACAATAACCGATGCTCTGGGAGTAGGAACCATTACAGACAATGATGCATCGAGTGTCGCTGTCAATGATGTCACAGTTGATGGGCGGCAGGCAATGCGGTCTTTACAGTAACACTGACAGGGGCCATACAGGATGCGTTGACTGTTGATTATACAACAAGTGATGTAACAGCCCTTGCAGGCAGTGACTATACAGGCACTACCATTCCGGTCGGCAGCAGTAACCTTCCCGGCAGGATCAGCAAGTGGAGCGACACAGACAATAAGCATACCTGTTACAGATGACGCAGTTACCGAACCAACAGAGACCTTCGATGTCAACCTGACTAATGTATTGAGTACAGGAACAGCAACAATAACCGATGGTCTCGGTGTAGGAACAATAAACCATAATGATGCATCGAGTGTAGCCATAGATGATGTGCTGTTGATGATCAGAGCGGCAGCAGTAGGTGTTCACAGTGACCCTTACAGGCGCTGTACAGGATGCACTTACTGTCGATTATACAACCAGTGATGTCACAGCACTTACAGGCAGTGACTATACACTTACCACAGGTACGGTGACATTCGCAGCCGGTTCAGCAGATGGTGCAACACAGACCATCACTGTTCCGATACTTCAGAACGTGATCAACGAGCCGACAGAGACCTTTGATGTTACCCTGAGCAATGTCCTGAGTACAGGAACAGCAACAATAAGCGATGCTCTTGGAGTAGGTACTATCACTGATGATGATGTTTCGAGTGTTGCCATAGATGATGTGACTGTTGATGAGGCGGCAGGCAATGCAGTGTTCACAGTAACCCTTACAGGCGCTGTACAGGATGCACTTACTGTCGATTATACAACCAGCGATGTCACAGCACTTACAGGCAGTGACTATACACTTACCACAGGTACGGTGACATTCGCAGCCGGATCAGCAGATGGTGCAACACAGACCATCACTGTTCCGATACTTGAAGACCTGATCAACGAGCCGACGGAGACCTTTGATGTTACCCTGAGCAATATCCTGAGTACAGGAACAGCAACAATAAGCGATGCTCTTGGGGTAGGTACAATCACTGATGATGATGCTTCGAGTGTGGCCGTAGATGATGTCACTGTTGATGAGGCAGCAGGCAATGCAGTGTTCACAGTGACCCTTACAGGCGCTGTACAGGATGCACTTACTGTCGATTATACAACCAGTGATGTCACAGCACTTACAGGCAGTGACTATACACTTACCACAGGTACGGTGACCTTTGCAGCAGGTTCAGCAAATGGCGCAACACAAACAATTACTGTTCCGATACTTGAGAACCTTGTAACCGAGCCGACAGAGAGCTTCGATGTCAATCTGTCTAATGTATTGAGTACAGGTACGGCAACAATAAGCGATCCTCTTGGAGTAGGAACTATTACAGACAATGATGCTTCGAGTGTGGCCGTAGATGATGTCACTGTTGATGAGGCAGCAGGCAATGCAGTGTTCACAGTAACCCTTACAGGAGCTGTACAGGATGCACTTACTGTCGATTATACAACCAGTGATGTCACAGCACTTACAGGCAGTGACTATACACTTACCACAGGTACGGTGACCTTTGCAGCAGGTTCAGCAAATGGCGCAACACAAACAATTACTGTTCCGATACTTGAGAACCTTGTAACCGAGCCGACAGAGAGCTTCGATGTCAATCTGTCTAATGTATTGAGTACAGGTACGGCAACAATAAGCGATGCTCTTGGAGTAGGAACTATTACAGACAATGATGTTTCAGTGTGGCCGTAGATGATGTCACTGTTGATGAGGCGGCAGGCAATGCAGTGTTCACAGTAACCCTTACAGGTGCTGTACAGGATGCACTTACTGTCGATTATACGACCAGCGATGTCACAGCACTTACAGGCAGTGACTATACACTTACCACAGGTACGGTGACCTTTGCAGCCGGATCGGCGAATGGCGCAATACAGACTTTCTCTGTTCCGATCTCGGATGATATCTTTACGGAGAATACCGAGACCTTCAATGTGACCCTTAGCAATATTGTAAGCACGGGAATCGCAACAATTACAGATCCTCTCGGGGTAGGAACAATTACTGACAACGATGCAGCCAGTATTGCAATAGCAGATGTTACTGTCGCTGAAAATGTTGCAGGAGGTATTGCCACCTTTACTGTTACACTTACTGGAAATGTTCAGAATTCATTCAATGTCGACTATCTGACAAGTGATAATAGTGCTATTGCAGGTACAGATTATACATTGGCCAGCGGAACTCTAACGTTCCCGGCAGGCTCACTGAATGGCTCAACACAAACTTTCAGTGTAACCATCAATAATGATCTGCTTGTAGAACCTACAGAAACATTTACTGCAACGTTGAGCGGAATCACTGGTGGTCTTGTCACAATTTCACAGGCAACTGCAACAGGATCAATTACAAACGATGATATTCCGACAATAATCTGCCCGGCAGATATCCTTCAAAATACTGATCTGGGTGTTTGTACTGCATCAGTTGCTATACCTTCCCAGGTATACAATACAAACTGGCCGACAGCTATATTATCCTGGACTATTTCGGGTGCTACAACAGGTGCAGGCAGCGGACAAATCGGAACTTATACATTTAATCAGGGTGTCTCTACTGTTACCTATCTTGTAAATGACCTGATCAGTACCAATACAGCAACATGCAGCTTTAATGTTACTATTGCTGATAATGAAAATCCGGTCATTACATGCCAGCCTTCCGATTCAAGATTTGTTGACATTAATCAGACAACCTATACAATCGTTGCGACTGAATTTGATGCAACCGCTACAGATGGTTGTGGTATCGCGTCTCTGAATTATGTCCTCACCGGGGCTACCACAGGGTCTGGATCTACATTGGCAGGTGTTCAGTTGAATATCGGAATAAATACATTCAGCTGGACTGCAACGGATATACATGGAAACATCTCCACCTGCACTACTGCAGTCACGGTATTGTCACGCGCTACAACAATTACATACACAGGTGAAGCCACCAAGGCTTACTCTGACGCAGCGACTCTATCTGCGACTCTGGTTGATAATAATACCAGTGCCGGACTCGTTGGCAGGACAGTAACTTTCGTAATCGGAAGTCAGACTGCTACAGCAATAACAAATGCCAGCGGTATTGCTTCGACCACTATGGTCATTACCCAGGCGCCTGGCAGTTATACTGTCCAGACATCATTTGCCGGAGATGGCACTTACATAGCCAGCAATGACAGTGATCCGTTTATCATAACGGCCAAGGCGGTAACAGTTACAGCAACTGCCGGACAGTCTAAGCCCTTTGGATCACTCGATCCGGTGCTTACATACACTGTTGTCCCGGCTTTATATGGAACAGACACCTTCTCAGGAGCCCTTACCAGGGTTGCCGGCGAGAATATCGGAAGCTATGCCATCCAGCAGGGATCCCTTGCAAACAGTAACTATACCATAACATTTGTTCCGGACAACTTCACAATCACTGCAATGACAATAACTGTCACTGCTGATGCCGGACAAACCAAGGTCTATGGTACGGCTGATCCTGCCGGTTACACGTTTACTTCTGCTCCGGCTGTCGGGACTATTCTTCCTAACGGATCCGCAGTTGCTTTCACAGGAGCGCTTACACGTGCTGCAGGTGAAAACGTGGGTGCACATGCAATCCAGCAGGGTACGCTTTCCAACAGCAACTACAATATAACCTTTGTTTCCAACAGCTTTATAATTACTTCAAGGCCGATAACAATTACTGCCGATGCAAAAACAAAGGTTTACGGAACTGCTGATCCTGCTCTTACCTATCAGCTGACTTCGGGAACTCTTGCCTTTACCGATGCCTTTAGCGGCACCCTGACAAGAGTCGCAGGTGAGAATGTAGGTACATATGCAATTAATCAGGGCTCAGTGACTGTTAATGCCAACTATACAATAACATATATTGGCGCTAACCTTACAATCACTTCAAGGCTGATAACAATCACTGCTGATCCGCAGACAAAGATCTATGGAACAGCTGATCCGGTGCTGACCTACCAGATAACTTCAGGTAGCCTTGCCGGAAACGGTGATGCCTTCAGCGGAGCTTTAACACGCGACCCGGGTCAGAATATTGGTACATATGCAATCAGACAGGGAACCCTGGCTCTGAATGCAAACTATACACTGACCTATATAGGTGCAAACCTTACAATTACGACAAGAGCAATTACTGTAACTGCGAATGCCCGTACAAAAGTATACGGTACAACTGATCCTGCTCTCACATACACAATAACAACAGGATCACTGGCCTTCACAGATGCATTCACTGGAGCTCTTACAAGAGATGCAGGCGAAAATGTCGGAACATATCCGATCAGACAGGGAACACTGGCTCTGAATGCAAACTATGCACTTACATATGTGGGGGCAAACCTTACGATTTCCTTGCGACCTGTAACAATAACAGCTGATGCCAGGACTAAGGTGTATGGCAATGCCGATCCTGTACTTACCTATCAGATAACTTCCGGAAGTATTGCAGGTAATGGTGATGCCTTCATCGGGGCTTTGACACGCGTTCCGGGCGAAAATGTTGGTACTTATGCTATTACTCAGGGTACACTTACATTGGGATCCAATTATGACCTTACTTACATCGGCGCTGACCTTACAATAACTACCAGGTCAATAACTATTACTGCCGATGATGCAACAAGGATTTATGGAAATCCCGATAATCTTACCTACAGGATCACAGCAGGTACTCTTGTCGGTACAGATGCGTTTACCGGGTCATTATCACATTCCGGCGGTGAAGATGTAGGAACGTATGGTATAACTCTGGGTTCACTGACGTTGGGCAATAATTATACTCTCAACTTTATTGGAGCTACACTTACAATCACTCAGAGACCAGTAGCAGTCAGAGCAAACGCATTAAATAAAGTCTATGGTGATGTTGATCCTGTACTGACCTACACTATTACTACCGGAAGCCTTGTATTCAATGATACATTCACGGGAACCCTGGTACGGGAACCTGGAGAAGATGTAGGAGTGTATACGATAAGTCAGAATGATCTCGCTTTGAACAGTAATTACATCCTGACATTTACAGGAGCTGTGTTTACTATTGCGCAACGTCCTATCACTGTGACTGCTGATCCTAAGACCAAGATTTATGGAGAATCTGACCCCGAACTGACATACCAGATCACTTCCGGAAATCTTGCGGGCAATGGTGATGCATTCATAGGTTCTCTGACACGGGATGCAGGTGAGAATGTAGGTGTCTACGCTATAACGCAGGGAACTCTTGCCCTGAGCAGTAACTATAATCTGACATATGTAGGTTCCAACCTGAGTATCATAAGGTCATCTCTGGCAATAACAGTTGCAGCTGATCCGCAGACAAAGGTATATGGAGAAACTGATCCTGAACTGACATACGAAATTATATCAGGTACTCTTGTTGGCTCCGATACATTCACAGGGGAACTTACCCGTGAACCTGGCGAAAATGTTGGGACCTATGCAATTCTGCAGGGAACCCTGACACTTGGTGGCAATTATACCCTTGAATTCTCTCCAGCTGTCTTTACAATTACACCGAAAGCTATTACAGTAACAGCTGATGCAAAATCCAAGGTGTATGGTGAGGCTGATCCTGATCTGACTTACGAAATTACTTCTGGTGAGCTTGTAGCTAATGGGGATGCATTTGTTGGCGCCCTGTCGCGCGAGCCGGGAGAAGAGATCGGAATCTACCAGATCATTCAGGGAACTTTGAGCCTGGGAGCCAATTATGACCTGACCTTTGAAGGAGCAGAGCTTGAAATCACCAAAGGATTTGAAATGACGGCATACCCGAATCCATTTACTGATCATCTCACTCTCGAGTTCGATCTGAACTATGATGCAGAGGTAAGCCTTGAGATCTTCAATATCGTTGGCGTAAGGATTGCAACCGTCTTCACAGGTCATCTTACAGCTGATCATTACCTCTTTAATTATGAACCGGATCATATAAGTGATGGGATGATAATCTACAAACTCGTTATAAACGGTCATGAAATGTTTGCAGGTAAAGCAATAAAGAAAAAGTAGAAATCACATCAGCTTTATAAACCTGATGAAACTTAATAACAGGAACTGCCCCTTCACTACGGAGGGCAGTTTTTTATTATTATTGTTTCCCTGTGCATGATTATTCTTTCACAAAAATCAATTATGAACCTGTTTGTCAAAGATTTTAATTCGTTGATCAAAACCACTTTTTATGAATGAATAAATAGGTTTATCTTTCGGTGAAATTTAAAATTAACATAGGAGATAAGGAAAATGAGGAAAGATTTTTTCCACTATTTTATGGGCTGGTAATCATTCTGGCAGGATCCTGCGGACAGCAGAGTAACACGCCAAGTACCCTGGAGACAGAAAACAGGATAGTACAGCAGGCAGACGGTACAGTATCTCTGAAACTGGAAAAAGCTGTTTGCTACAATGATGCATTGAACCCTACAAATAACACCGCCGACTGGAGTGTGGTTATCTCAAAACCCGGTCGTTTTAAAGTATGGCTCACAAGCGCTACCAGGGACACTTCTGATCTAAGCTATTCAAGCTCAGTAAAAGTGAATATCCTTGATGATCACCTGGAAGTTACGCCGGAAGTAGATAAAATTGTACAGAACTCAGGGGATGTGCCCCATTCATATTTCAGAGCAGATTCCTATGTGGGATCGTTTTATGTTCCGGAGGCAGGTGAATACAATATTCAGGTCATAAGCGATAAGGTTTTGGCAAAGAATGCGGGATCAAAAGCCAATCCCCAGATCGATGATACTATGCTTATGTCGGTAATTCTTACCCCGGCGATAAGGTAAAAGGATAGTTGGGGGGGCCCAGAGAAAATGGATTTGATCCGGCAGTCAGTTGTAAATACTTCTGCCAGAAGGATTAAATCCATTTTTTATTTTCTTTTTGTAATCATTTTAAAATTGTAATGCTGCCTGTGACAGGCTTGTTCCCGTTAGGAAGGTCAATTAAATAATGGTATGAATCTGATGGCAGCTCAGAACCCTCACTTCTTCCATCCCACGGTATTGGATAACCTCTCCCTGATTTCCAGACCATCTGACCCCATCTGTTATAGATGTATATTTCCAGACCCGGATAGAGATTTATGTTACCTATATTCCAGAAGTCGTTTATAAGGTCTCCGTTAGGAGAAAATGCTTCTGGTATAATGAGGCTTATGCCTTTTTCCGGATTAACATACACCAATCCTGATCTGACTGTTCCGGGACACCCTGCTGCAGATGTTTCCAGAACCTCAAGAAGATATGTCTTTGCAGAATTCCAGGTATGTTCAAATTCATTAGAGGTAAACCCCGGCTGTACTACACCATCAATCCACCAGGTGTAAATTGACCCCGGCCCCGGATCAACATAGTACTGCCTCGTTTGCCCGACAAATACAGTATCAGGCATAGTCATCTGTCCTGTCACCCTCAGGGTTATGAACAGGACTATGCCTGAAATCAATCTGTATGGATTATTCCGGATCATCTAATTATGAAAAATGGGAGATGTGACCGGCTGAGGATTTACTGTTATTGTGAAGGACTGCGATATGCCTGTATATGTTATGCCTTCATTGGTATAAGACGGAGTCACAGTAATGGTCGCTATTACCGGAACAGTTCCGGTGTTAACTGCACTAAATGATTCAATATTTCCTGAGCCTGAGGCTGCTAATCCAATTCCAGGGGTGTCGTTTGTCCAGTTAAATACTGTTCCCGGGACAGCGCCGGTAAAGTAAACGGAGTTAGTCAGAGAGCCGTTACATATTGTCTGATCAGGCGGATGATTGACATCGGGAGTCTGAAATACTGTTACAATGACTGAAACTGGAACTCCGTTGCATCCGGACGCATTTGTTTCAACAACCGACAGGGTATAGACTCCGGGTAAATTCCAATCTACTGATATTGAATTTCCGTTTCCGTTAATTTCCCAATCTGTCCCGGAATTACCGGGAATTATGGTCCAGGTATATCCTGAGCCAGGGGTAGGGGTCACCAGGTAAGGCTCATTGCCCGCAGTGACAGTTTGTGTCGGTGTTTGGCTCGTTTGGGCCCAGGCGTTGAAAGATAAAGCCAGTAGCAGGAAAAGGAGTATCCCTTTAAAAAGTGGGAATCTTACCGCAAAAGGATTGCAGTTTTTTTGTCCATTGCTCTGGTTAAGCAATAAGGATTCCATTTTCAGATAAGTGGATGTGTTCATGTGATTTTTGTTTTTAAGTGTATACATTGGATTTTTCGTTAATAGCTATCTGGATAAGTTATTTCTAACGATGAAAAATTGCCGGTGTGACTGGCACCGGAATCACATTCCAGGATACTGTGACATACGACCCATAATTGCATCCGTTCACCCCAGTCGAAATTCTTCTTGTTCGTATTCTGATAACATTGGATCCTGTCAGACCAGCAGTTGAGAATAGTTTGACCAGGTGAATATCCATTCCAGATTATCCCGCTGTTAATGCTGTATTCATAGATATCTGTACAACTGCCTGGAAAACCTCCTGACCCGCCTGAAAAAGTTGCAGAAATTAAAGTCCCTTCACAGACAGCAGGCGTTGCCGGTAACGGTACTATATTTTGCGATACAGGATCTTCAAAGATCTCAAACCTTTTGAAGTCTGTATAAGCCTCCGTACTGCATATAATGTCAGTCACCTTTCTGCGGTAACAGCTTGTCAGGGGAGGGGCGACCGGAGTATAGCTGGTTGTATTGGTTCCTGGGATATCAATCCAGTCTCCGGAGCATCCTTCCTGTATTTGCCAGGTGTAACTATATGAACCTGAGCCTCCCGTTGCAGGGCCATAAGGTGAATTTGTGCCTCCTATGGCAGCGGTGCCGCCAACGCAAAACTGCCTCAGTGTTGTATTTATTGATCCGGGAGATAATTCAGGATTTACTGTAAGGTTCCTCGAGCAGCTGTTTGTGCCATTCAGATCTGAAATGGTTAGGGTATATCCGCCTGCAAATGAGATGGTAACTTCTTTTGTAGCAGCAGTAAACCCTGAAGGTCCTGTCCATGAATAGTTTGCCATTCCTTCCGGGGCGTTCCATGTTGTTGAACTGCCAAAGCAGATTGCATCACTGCCTCCGGTAATAATACAGACAGGTTGTCCGTTAAGAGTGCTCCAGACAGCGATAAGCAGCCAGCATCCTGGCAGCAGCAATAACCTTATCCCCAGATCTTTTAAGGACATTGTATCAGAGGAAAATCCGGTCTAAAAATCTTATAAAGTCCCTGCAGCGAAAACAATTACCGGTTAATCGAAATATCTATTTGTAGCACAGTATTATAGGTGTAGATATTTTGAACAACCAGATTATGATTTTCTCATTAAATATGTGTGAAAATAAATTTTGTCGGGGACATCTTTAACTATGTACTGATAGAAAAACAAAAAATCCGGATTTTTTTCCGGATCTTTTGCCTTTCAGGTGTGAATTCTTCAATAACTCTCTGCTGAATTAATCCTCTATACACCTGATAGCGTAACCAAACTCATGAGTCTGGGTATTTCTTGGAATCAGGCTGTCATCACTTTGTATCTGTCTGATCCAGGAAACATCAGGATCACTGCCAGCGGGAACCCACCATCTTGTTAAAGAGCCGGCGAGCTGAAACTGTGTTGCATCCCGAACTCCGGCAGGAACAGCAGAAAACCCTGAACTATTATTATTTGCCTGGTTAAAGCCTGCACCTCCTTCAATGGCGGAAATATTCCAACCGGCATTGGCTGCCAGCGATTTGGCTATATCATTACCGCTACCCCCATAGCCAAATCCATTGTCGGTCAGGTATTGAGCCAATGTATTCCATTCTGCATCTGACGAAACATGCCATCCGACAGGACACACATTTCTGCCTCCATTACTGGCATTGTCAACTGCAAACCATGAATATAGGGCTCCATAGGTGTCTTTTAACAGGATATCATTATTGTACCAGCAGTATGCAGGTGTTGTCAAAATACCCCAGGCACTCTGATCAGTAACATTTGGGATTAATGTGCCATCATTAAAAGTTGTTACTTTAAGGTTTTCTGTCATCCATCTCTGAGTACCGATTGTTATAGTATTGTAAACATTATTCTCACGGTCTGTTACACTGCCGCTGCTTTGAGTCACAAAAGACATTTCAGCCCCATAACTTGTCCCGATACTGTTAGTGGCATATGCTCTTAAAAAATATGTTGTGGCAGCAGTTAAACCGGTTACTGAGCTGACAAAACTTCCTGTGGTACCTGTTTCAGCAGTTTTGGTGGCCAGTGCGATTGTCGGAGCAGTTGTTGTACTCCAAACCACTCCCCTGGCAGTTATTGCAGCTCCGCCGTCACTTGTTACATTTCCTCCGCTAATTGCTGAATTAAGTGTAATTAAGGTAATAGCGGTAGTTGTTACAACAGGAACTGAACCGGCAGGGGTGGTAGTTAAGGTTATATCATTTCCATATGCCGTGCCTACACTATTTGTGGCATAGGCCCTTACGTGATAGGCAGTGCCAGGTGCCAAACCCGTTATACTGCTTGTGAATACCCCTGAACCACTGCCATCCACAGTTTTTGTAGCGAGTGCAGTAGTCGGGTTGGCACTGATACTCCAGCATACACCACGGGCAGTTACAGCTGATCCTCCGTTGGATGTTATATTACCCCCGCTGGTCGCGGAATTGGTAGTTAAATTTGTAATTGTTGCTGTGCTGACTGTCGGATAATTGAGAGTTGTAAATGTCACATCATTACCGTTTGTTGTTCCGAGGGTATTAACGGCTTTTACCCTGTAATGATAGGTGGTTCCTGCAGTTAATCCCGAGATAACGGCATTGACATTTGTGATAGTATTTCCTGTTACCGGACTTTGGGCCGCAACAACCGAACTGCCATAACTGGCTGTTAATCCGTATTCAAAGCTTACAACAGTTGATAATCCATTGGCATTGACTGTTCCGTTTAATGTTGCGCCGGCTGCAGAAATGCCTGTTGCAGCCTGGGTAAGGCATGAAGCAGATTGCGCTGAAGTTATGAAAGCCATATCGTCACCATAGGAAGTGCCCTGGAAATTTACAGCTTTTACCCTGAAATGGTAGGTTACTCCTGCCGTAAGACCTGAAATGTTAGCGCTGACATTCGTAAGACTGGTCCCGGTTACCGGGCTTTGAGCTGCAGTGGCAACACTGCCATAGGCTGTTGTTAAACCGTATTCGAACGTTACAACAGTTGATGCTCCATTTGCCCCGACAAGGCCATTCAATGTTACACTTGTGGAGGTAATATTTGAGGCTGCCTGGGTCAATGCTGATGGCAGCTGACCTGATGTTGAAAAGGTCATGTCTTCACCATAAGACGTACCGGTTGAATTAACTGCTTTGATCCTGAAATGGTATGTCTGTCCTGCGGTTAAAGCATTAATATTCGCACTGACGTTGGTTATTGCAGTGCCGGTAATAATATTGGGAGAAGCATTTGCAGTATTACCATAACTGGTAGTGGCGCCATATTCAAATGTTACAGTCGTTGAAGAGTTATTGGCATTTACACTCCCGTTAAGGGTTGCTCCGGAAATTGTAATGTTGGTAGCTGCATGTGTTAAAGCTGCTGGTGCTGATCCGGGAGTTATTAAAGTAAGGTCCTCACCATAGACTGTTCCCATGGAATTAACCGCTTTCACCCTGTAATGGTATGTTGTTAACGCTGTTAAACCTGTAATATCAGCGCTGACATCACTGTTTGTATTGCCTGATACGGGGCTTTGTGCCGCTGTAGCAGTACTGCCATAACCTGTTGTTGTCCCATACTCGAATGTTACGGTGGTTGAAAGGTAATTGGCATTTACAGAGCCATTAAGAGTTGCTCCGGCAGCTGTAATATTTGTTGCCGGCAGAGAAGTGCATGTGGCGATCTGCCCCAAAGTTGTAAAAGATATATCTGCTCCATATGCAGTGCCTGCAGTATTGGTTGCATATGCCCTTACATGATAGGTTTCTCCTCCAATCAGGCCGATCAGACTACTTGTGAACTGAGCTGTTACCCCTGCGTCAACTGTCTTTGAATCAGCAGTGGTAGGATTGGCATTCGTGCTCCAGCATACTCCCCTTGCGGCAATGTTTTCCGCTCCCCCTGAAGATATTTTGCCACCACTCTTTGCTGTTGTGGCTGTGATCTCTGATACAGGCGTTGTTGTAACTTCAGGTAGTTTTACAGGGTCATCCTTCTTGCAGTCCGTTGTAATTAATGCTAAAAGAACTGCAATAATGACCGGTGGAATCCAGGATTTCTTTTTCATATGTTTGAGTTTCTACTATTCAGTATTAAACGAATAATCTGCCTTTTAAAGTATTCAGTAATCAACTCGTTTTGATTCTAATCCCGATAATAACTTATCTGAACAATCTCCGGCAGAGAAATATTCGATCAGGGGATCACTTTAACATAAATGAAGTGACGATCAATCACTCTAAAGGTAGAAAATATTTGTGGATCAACAAAAACTTGAAAAAACAGAACAGACAATTCCATATGTCCATGAAATGTCTGCCTGAATATCCCCTCCGTATAGTAATGTCTGCCTACCTTGTAAAAAATGAGTTTTTCAATAAACTGATATTGAAACCTGTAAATCAAAGAAACTGACTGCAAAGTCATTCTAAGTATGAGGAGAGCCCTCGATCACCCGTGGCAATAAAATTAACTTGTCTTAAAAATGAAAACCAATAACAAAGTTTCCAACCTGCTTTTAATTATTTCAGGATTTTTAGGGTTCCTTGGTAATAGTTGTAATAAGGATGACAATCCTTCAGATCCTGTTACTCCACATGTATATACAACACTCGACAGAACAATTATTCCCGATTACGTGCCATCCTGGCCTGTTCTTTTTCCGTACGAAGTTCCCAGATATGGAGATTTCCCTGGTTATGGATCCTGGAGTTATGGTCCGGGGCTGCCCTATCAGAAAAGGTTGGACCTCATGGATTCAGGATATGATTCAGAAAAGGTAAGCAAAGCTGAAAGGCTTTCATATTTTTTTGCACTCACAGATGCCCACATGACCGATGAAGAGAGCCCTGCTTCAGCGATTTATTTTGGTTATAAGGGGGGCTTTATAGGAGGCTATTCTCCGGTTCTTCTCTTTACAACACAGGTTCTCGATGCGGCAATAAGGACCATAAATGATCTCAACAAGGAGAAATCTTTTGACTTCGGTATTTCTATGGGTGATGACTGTAATAATACGCAATACAACGAACTCAGATGGTTCATTGATATCATGGACGGGAAATATACAGACCCCGATTCCGGTATTAAAGATGATCCGATCCCCGGACCGGGTAATGATTATCAGGATCCTTTTCAGGCTGAAGGTCTTGATCCTTCTATCCCATGGTATCAGACTCTTGGAAACCATGATCATTTCTGGACCGGTCTACTACCTCCTGACGAATCTGCCAGGGAGGTATACATTCATGATGAGATCCTCAATGTACATAATGTATTGTTGTACCCCTATGAACAACTGCCCTTTGAAAGCCGGGGGATATATATGGGTTCAATAGACGGAAGTTCCAGATTGGGTGATATTACAGGCATCGGACCGATGGAAGATTTCCAGACCCCTCCGAAGGTACAGGCCGCAGATCCGGACCGCCGATCCCTTTTAAAGGGGGAGTGGATAAACGAATTCTTTAATACATCTACACTACCGGCAGGACACGGCTTCAGTCAGGAAAACGTTACTGACGGATTCGCCTGCTATACTTTCGATCCAAAGGCAGAAATACCTGTCAGGGTCATTGTGCTGGATGATACTCAGGATAATGACGATCCCCATCTGAACTTTTTTGCCCATAGTTCTCTTGATATGGCCCGATATACATGGCTGATCGGGGAACTTGATAAAGGTCAGCAGGAAGGTAAACTAATGATAATCTCCTCGCATATTCCCATTGGGGTATTACCTCCTGATAATGGTATGGGCTGGAGTGCGAGTGCAGCTGTACCTGAAAGTGATTTTATTGCCAAACTTCATACCTATCCGAATCTCATTTTATGGATTGCGGGTCATCGTCATGTCAATCAGGTTACTCCAATGCCATCTCCCGATGCTTCACATCCTGAAAACGGTTTCTGGGAGGTGGAGTCAACATCACTCAGGGATTTTCCCCAGCAGCTCCGTCTTTTTGAGATCAATCGTAACAGCGACAATACCATTTCCATATTCACTACCAATGTTGATCCGGTCATGAAGGAAGGGTCTCTGCCTGCACTGTCGCGTTATTATGCAGTTGCAGCTCAGCAGATATTTAATGTTCTGAAGCCTTATGCTCCCTCTTTTTCTTACAACGCGGAACTTGTTAAACAATTAAGTCCTGAGATGCAGATCGAGATTCAGAAATCCACAATAGCTTTACGGAAGCAGACGCAATAAAATAATTAAGATAAAGTTATGATATTCTTCATGTTGACTGAAAAAACAGGGTGTGTTGTTCTAATCTGTGTGGACTTATTGTAATTATCACGGAAAAGGGATGCCGGTTAGTGGAGGGGCTGAAAATTTATCCTGCAACAGACTTATTTATCCAAATAAAAAAGACAGTTACAATATATTATTATAACTGTCTGATTTATACTGTGGAGATTAGGGGAATCGAACCCCTGACCTTGTGACTGCCAGTCACACGCTCTAGCCAACTGAGCTAAACCCCCTTCTGCGTCCGCAAATGTAAGAAAAAATTGAAAACAATAAAACAAACTGAATCCAACCTCATATAGTTTTGGGAAAAAGACACTATTTTGTAATTTTGCCGGACTCTTAACAAAGGGTTGAGTTATAATTAATTTTACATGCTTAAAAAAATGGCACTATTGTTGACCAGATCCTATCAATATGATGATAATTCACTGGTTAATGGTGAAAGAGCAATTTTAGATTAAACACAACCAACCGAGATGTTTGATAATCTCAGAGATACTCTTGATTTTGATGATCTGCTTTTTGAAACGCGGAACAGGGATTACGGCGCCTATCAGCTACGGAAAAAATATAATTCCGTCGTGGTTGCAGGAATAATTATAGCTTCACTGTTGGTTTCTGTAACAGTAATACTACCTTTCGTTATAACACCCGGTTCCGATAAATTTATTGCCGGCGGATTAAGCTATGTACAGGTGGAAATGGATGTTCTTGAACCACCGGTGGATGTAATTGTTGTTCCTCCGCCACCTCCTGCTGATGCCGCGAGAATGGAAGAGGTTGTAAAATATGTACCCCCGGTGGTTGTTGATTCGGTACCACCTCTTGAACTGGCCCAGGCAACCACAGATGATGTTCTTGCACAGTCACCAATTGAAAATTTTGAGTCAGGTGGCTCCGGGACAGGCGATGATCTGTTAACAGGAGAGTTAGGAATAGATTCCGATGATGCTTTTTTTATTGTTGAAGTAATGCCATCATTTAAGGGAGGGGATCTCAATAAATTCAGCGATTGGGTGCGTAAACGGACCAATTATCCACAGGCCGCCGTAGATAACAGAATTGAAGGAAAAGTGTATGTTACTTTTGTTATTGAGACCGATGGGGCTGTAAGCAATGTTACTGTCGTAAAAGGAGTAGACCCGCTCATTGACAAGGAAGCTGTAAGAACTATACAATCTTCTCCCAAATGGAGCCCCGGACTTCAGAGGGGACAGGCTGTCCGTGTAAGGTGCTCCATGGCTCTCAATTTTGCACTCTGATTTTTCCTTTCCTCGCAAACATAAAAACCGGTTATTTCTTTTTTCACAGTTTTAATTATCTTTATCAGCATATAAAAATTTTCGGTACTATGAAAAAAGTCTTTTCATTAATCTTTATCCTGACAATTATTCTCTCAGGATGTGGTTCTTCCAAAAAACAGCTGCAAAAAGGCAATTATGACGCTGCAATTGACAAAGCAGTAAAACAGTTGCGCAAGGATAGGGATGATACAAAGCAGATTGATATCCTGACTCAATCTTATAAGATTGCAAATGAACAGGATAATGAAAGGATCCGCTTTCTAAAAATGGAAGGACGTCCTGACAGCTGGGATGAGATTTACATTGTTTATAAAGCCCTTAATGACAGACAGTCACTCGTAAGAACTGTAACACCTTTAAATAGTAATGGCAGATCCGTTGACTTTCCATACATCGATTATATGCCCGAGATGGTAGGCGCAAAACGAAAAGCGGCCGATTTTTATTATGCCCATGGCAACGAACTGATGAAGGTCGGGCTTAAAGACTCCTACAGGCAGGCATTCAATGAATTTGTGAGAGCCAAACAGTATGTTGGAGATTATGAAGGTATAGATAATAAGATCCAGGATGCAAAATACCTGGGTATGAGCAGAGTATTTGTCTCAGTAAGAAATAGTTCAATTATTAAATTCCCCCCTGAATTTGAACAGGACATGCTGGAACTGGACCTTCCGAGACTAAATTCGGACTGGGTTGAATACCATACCCAGAACCTTGATGAAAACACGAAGTTTGATTACTATGTTAATGTTAATGTGAAGAATATTGCGGTCAGCCCTGATCAGACAATTCAAAGAGATTCAGTGATTAAAAGGGATGTTGAGGATGGTTTTAAGTATATCCTAGATAAGAAGGGTAACGTTATGAAGGATTCACTCGGGAATGATATGAAAGAAAAGAAGTATAAAACCCTTCAATGTGCACTTGTTGAAACAATACAAACAAAGGCCTGCCGGATAGATGGTGATGTTGAGGTGATCCAGGTGAATCCCAGCAAAGTTCTTAAGAAAGACCCTATTGGTGCCCAGTCAACTTTTGAGAATATATCATCCCGCGCACTTGGCGATTTAGGGGCGCTAAATCAGCAGCAACTGGAAAGAACCAAATCATCTGTGGTCCCATTTCCCCCGGATATCGAAATGGTCATGAGATGTTCAGAGTCGATGAAGATGGCAATCAGGGGGGCTATTGAGAATAACAGGAGGTTTATTTATTGAACCGAGTAACAGTTTATCAGGACATATTGATTTTAGAAGGCAGTCCGAAGTCAGAAGTCGGAAGTCAGAAGTACTCTGGACAAAACTTCGGACTTCGGACTTCCGGCTTCGGACTCTTTTCTTACATCAAATTAAGAAGCAACACCAAAATTAATGATTGAAACAGACACCCCGCTTGAAAGGGCAATTTTAATTGGTATTTTATATCCGAACCAGGAGGAGAGAGAGGCGGACGAATTTCTGGAAGAACTTGCTTTTCTTACAGAAACAGCGGGTGCGGAGCCTGTTAAACGATTCATTCAGAGACTTGATACTCCAAACCCAAAGACATTTGTCGGCTCTGGAAAAATAGGAGAGATAGCTCTCTTCGTATCTGAAAACAATATCGATATTGCAATATTTGATGATGAGCTTTCACCCAGCCAGCTTAGAAATATTGAAAAGTCTCTGGGGTGCAGGATACTCGACAGAACAAATCTTATTCTTGATATCTTCGCCCATAGGGCACGTACTTCCCATGCGAGAACTCAGGTAGAACTTGCACAGTATCAATATCTTCTTCCAAGACTGACAGGGATGTGGACTCACCTTGAAAGACAGCGGGGCGGAATAGGATTAAGAGGACCTGGAGAAACTGAGATAGAGACCGACCGGCGGATTATCAGAGACAAGATTGCCCTGCTTAAAACCCAGTTGAAAAAAATTGATGTCCAGATGGCTACCCAGCGTAAAAGCCGTGGAAAGATGGTCAGGGTCGCACTTGTAGGATATACTAATGTCGGGAAATCTACAATTATGAACCTCCTGAGTAAATCTGAGGTATTTGCTGAAAACAAGCTCTTTGCAACCCTGGATACTACAGTAAGAAAGGTCGTTATCGGGAACCTGCCTTTTCTACTGTCCGACACGGTTGGTTTTATAAGAAAACTACCTCATGACCTTGTTGAATCCTTCAAGTCAACGCTCGATGAGGTAAGAGAATCCGATCTTCTGGTGCATGTTGTTGATGTTTCCCATTCGAGCTTCGAGGAACAGATAAAAGTGGTCGATGAAACACTTCGTGAAATAGGATCATCCGATAAACCAATAATTATTGTATTCAATAAGATTGATTCCTTTTCATTTATACTGAAGGAGGAATTTGATCTTACACCAGTGCAGAGGGAGAATTATTCTCTTGCCGATCTGAAAAAGTCATGGATGGCCAGCGATAAGAACCACAAAACAGTTTTCGTTTCAGCGAAGACCAGGGAGAATGTTGATGAGCTCCGGAATCTTTTATATGAGGAGGTAAAGGAGATACACATCAAACGGTATCCATATAATGATTTCCTGTTTGAAAACCATGAATGAGTTAGTATAGGTCTCCGTGGCTCCCTATGTAATGAAATAAGAACTTACACAGAGAGCACAGAGGATTCACAGAGTTGCACAGAGAAGAGAGCTAATAAAGTTTGTTGGCTGACATATATTCTGCAATCTGCACGGCATTGGTTGCAGCTCCCTTACGGATATTGTCAGATACTATCCAGATATTGAGACATTTTTCTCTTGAAAGATCCCTTCTTATCCTCCCTACAAATACCTCATCCCTGTTATGAGCCATCAGCGGCATAGGGTATTCACTGGCAGCAGGATTATCATAGACCACCACACCCGGGAATTCACTGATAAGTTTTCTTGCTTCATCCAGGTCGAAATCATTTTCAAATTCAATATTTACAGCTTCAGAATGGCCTCCTACTACAGGAATCCTGACAACCGTTGCAGTTACGAGAATAGTCTGATCTTCAAGTATTTTTCTTGTTTCGTCAATCAGCTTTTGTTCTTCTGTTGTATACCCGTCAGGCTGGAAAGATCCACCGTGAGGGAAACAGTTCTTATCAATGGGATGAGCATAGGCCATCTCTCCTTTTATTCCGAGCCGCTCATTTTCCATCTGCTGAACAGCCTTTACACCTGTGCCGGTAACCGACTGATATGTTGCCACCACAAGACGCTTGATCCTGTATTTTCTGTGAAGGGGAGCCAGAGCCATCACCATCTGAATAGTTGAACAGTTGGGATTTGCTATTATTCTGTCACCCTTTTTAATTACATGACTGTTTATTTCCGGGACAATAAGCGGAACGTTTTTATCCATACGCCAGAAGGATGAGTTGTCAATTACAACAGTTCCGTTCCTGGCAAATTCCGGTGCCCAATCTCTTGATGTTGATGCGCCTGCTGAGAATATTGCAAATTCCGGTCTTGCTTCGACAGCATCCAAAACACTCACAACCTTAACAGCCTTTCCCTTAAACATAACCTCCTTACCTACCGAACGTTCAGAAGCGGCTGGGATTAATTCTGTTATCGGAAAATTTCTCTCCTCGAGGACTTTAATCATTGTCTGGCCAACCATCCCTGTGGCTCCTACAACAGCTGTTTTCATAGTTATTTTGTTTGGAATTTTAGTGATAATTTATTAGATTTACTTTTATATTAATTCGGTCAAAATTAGCTTTTTTTTCTTTTCGTCCCGCTGCATGAAAAAAGTTATTTTGCTGATATATCTTTTGCCATGTCTGGCATACGGACAGATTGTGGAAGATTTTGAACCCGGTAATCTGTTTCACTGGCGGCAAAGTGCTGATGGCCGCTGGAAAGCCGATACTTCCGGAAGTCTTTCAGGAGGATATTCATTGCATCATGTTTTTGATAACACTGTTGCCGGTACTGACCAGATCGGTCTGCCTCTTGATTCTCTTCAGCCTGATGAAGGAAAGGTGACCTGGAGCTTTATAATCCGTCATGGCTATGATCCGTCATCATCTAATAGCTGGGCCGTATTCCTGATGTCAGATACCGATCCTTCCACAGCTTATACCAGTGGAACAACTAACGGATATGCGCTTGGAGTAAATCTCACAGGGTATGACGATACTCTCCGTCTCTGGAAAATAATGGGGAATGAGATAACTGCCGTTGTTAACTGTAAAGTGAACTGGCAAAACATTATCGGCTCTACGGATGCCGTAAGGATTATTGCAGAAAGAACTACTGGCGGCAATTGGACCGTTTCAATCTGCAGGATGCCTGATGTTCCTGTCAATACAGCTTCAGGTCTCGATATGGAATTGTTTACCTGTTCCTGGTTTGTGATCAGCTACACCTACACATCGGGACGTGACCGGCTGTTATGGTTCGATGAGCTGCATATAAATGGCATCTTCCACGAGGATGAAGATGAACCTGATATTACTGCTGAGGCGGAGACAGGTGATGTTGTTATTTCAGAAATAATGGCAGATCCTGAACCTGTGGTCTCTCTGCCGGACGGAGAATATATTGAGATCACAAACAGGAGGGACTTTCCCTTCAATCTGAAGAATTGGAAAATCACCGCAGGTGAGCAGGATTACCTTTTCCCGGAAATAATCATTAAACCTTCAGGCACACTTATAATTTGTTCTGCCCGGGATACCACTGCATTTGCACGCTTTGGGAAAGTTATCGGGCTCAAACAATTTCCCGCATTGACAGATAATGGCAAATTGCTCCTGCTTTTCGATTCTCATGGAACCCTGATTCATGGAGTTGATTATTCTTCGGAATGGTACAATGATGAGTTAAAATCAAAAGGAGGCTGGTCACTTGAAATGATCGACACAGGCTATCCTTTCTTTTTCAAGGGCAATTGGACCGCATCTGAGTCACGTCAGGGAGGTACGCCCGGGAAAGTCAACTCCGTATCGGGCGATAATCCTGACACCCGGTTCTCAGGAGATCTTATAATTTTCCCGGAAGACAGCCTTCTCCTTTCAGTCAGATCACCAGAACCATTATTTGACCTGCTGAGTATGACTGATAGTATAAAAATTGATGACAACTCTCCTCTGAGCATAGATCTGGCGGACCCCCTGTACAGAAAATTCTACCTGAGATTAAGCACTCCGCTTGAAGAGGGAGAAGTATCTCAACTTGATATACTGGGGGATATTCTGGATTTCGCAGGAAATAAACTTCCGAAAAATAAATTCTTTTTTGGTCTTACCGTACAGGCTGAGTCAGGAGATATTCTCTTTAATGAGCTGCTTTTTAATCCTTTGCCTGGGGATCCTGATTATCTGGAATTTTTTAATCCTTCCCAAAAAATAATTGATGCATCAAGGCTCGGGCTTGTATCTGTAAATGATGACAGCGGTGACACTTCCCAGATCTGCATGGTTTCGCAGGAACATAGATGCATTCTTCCCGGAAAATATTATGCTGTGACTACCTCTCCTGAGGAGATTTTGATGCGATATTTCACCGCAGATCCGGAATGCCTCTCCGAAATCAGCGACTTGCCTTCAATGTCTGATGACGAAGGGCATCTGATCCTTTACAGCAGGGAGCTTATTAAGATTGATGAATTATCCTACAGTGAGAAAATGCATGCACCTCTTTTATCAGGTTATGAGGGTATTGCACTCGAAAAGATCAACCCTGCAAGTAGTTCCGAGGAGGAAGCTAACTGGCATTCTGCATCTGAAAGCTCCGGATGGGGAACTCCCGGGGCAAAGAACTCAGTCTGGTCTGATAAGCCTCCGGGATCAGATATGGTGAATCTCTCCTCCTCCCGGATCACTCCTGATGCTGATGGTTTTGAAGATGTGCTTGTGATCGATTTAAGGCTGACAGGGAACAGCAACATTGTATCTGTTACCATTTTCGATGAATGGGGCAGTTTTGTGAGGAAGATTGCTGAAAATATGTATGTCGGACCGGAGGCAACATTAATATGGGAGTGTGCCGCAGAGGATGGATCAATGGTTGATACAGGCATTTATATCGTCCTCATTACAATGTATGATGAAGCCGGCAAAACCAGGAAATGGAAAAAAGTGTGCACAGTAATAAGGAGGTGATTATTTATTGGCAAGAGTGTATGATTATTAAACACGAAGGACACGAAGGGATTCACGAAGGACACAAAGGGAAGAAACTAAGGTATTCAATAAATAATACAAAAGATAGATGAAAACTATGAATATTGAAGATGTTTTCAGGAAGGTATTGGATTGTTCCTTTAAGATTCATACCTCCCTTGGCCCTGGATTGCTCGAAAGTGTTCATTTTGAATGCTCCATAATATTTAATATCATGGATGTGCAAAAGTTTTCTTTTGGTGCATTGCATAATCTGATTTGAAATCAAACATGTGGATGAATTTTTTTGGTGCAGAGCGCCAAAATATTGGTAGCATGATAAAACCAAATAGCAATTAAGGTGCATCGCACCGTAATCTTTTAACTAAATAAGTCATGGCAAATACTTACACAAAATGTTATTTCCAATTGGTTTTTGCTGTTAAGAACAGAGATGCCCTTATTAAAAAACAATGGAAAAATAATCTGGAAATGTATATAACAGGAATTGTTCAGAACCATCATCACAAGATGCTTGCTATAGGTGCAATGCCTGATCATATACATATTTTATTAGGCTATAATCTGAATCATCTTATTCCGGATCTTGTAGAAGAAATTAAAACTTCATCTAATAAATGGATCAAAAAAGAGAAACTTTCAGGTTTCCCATTTGCTTGGCAGGTTGGTTATGGAGCATTCACCTATTCTCATCAACAGATTGACTCTGTTGCAAAATATATTCTATCTCAGGATGAACATCACAAAAAAACTCATTTTCGGGATGAATACCTTGGGATGTTAATAGAAAATGATATTGAATTTAAAGATGAATATGTTTTCGATTTTTTTGATGATATTAAAAAATGGGATTGAAAATTTCGGTGCTCTGCACCTTTGATATCTCTCTATGAATATTTTCTACAAATATTTTGCGGCTCTGCCGCATTGTTTTCTTATTTGAAATGTCGTATAACAACGTTTTTAGAGTATAATACTATTAGTACGGAAGTCAAAGAGGTGAAAAAGCATTCTTATGCTCGCATGCTCCATGAAATTCAATATCAGGGATATGCAAGCATTTTCTTTTGGTGCATTGCATAATCTGATTTGAAATCAAACATGTGGATGAATTTTTTTGGTGCAGAGCACCAAAATATTTGTAGCATGATAAAACCAAATAGCTATTAGTACGGAAGTCAAAGAGGTGAAAAAGCATTCTTATGCTCGCATGCTCCATGAAATTCAATATCAGGGATATGCAAGCATTTTCTTTTGGTGCATTGCATAATCTGATTTGAAATCAAACATGTGGATGAATTTTTTTGGTGCAGAGCACCAAAATATTTGTAGCATGATAAAACCAAATAGCAATTAAGGTGCAGCGCACCGTAATATTTGTTGAATGTCGTATTTTATAATAATTTGGTAGCAGTAAAACCTGCCAATATGAAGAATCTGATTATCGCTCTTTCAATCCTGTTGTTATCCGTTTCATATTCAACAGCACAGTATATCCCCGTTCCTGTGGGCTCCTCCATCAGCCTTAACGGCACCTGGAAATTCAACCCCTCACCCGACCGGAATGTTTATGAGTCATCCGAATTTCATTCAGGATGGAAGGATATCCAGGTTCCAGGAGAATGGATCATGCAGGGATTTCAGGTAAAAAAGGGAGACAGAGCCGCATATCAGACCAGATTTACGGTACCTGAGGAATGGTCCGGGAAAAGAATAATTCTCAGGTTCGACGCTGTTTACAGCGATGCAATTGTCTGGCTTAACGGTAAGAAAGCCGCTTCCCATACCGGCGGCTTTAATGTCTTTGAAGCAGATGTAACTGCATTTCTCAAAAAAGGTCTCAATTGCCTGACTGTAGAGGTGATGAGTGAATCAATCGCCGATACACTGTCATGCGGCTCTCAATACGCAGCTCATCCGCTTGGCGGAATTCCGAGGAAAGTCACGCTATTCCCGGTACCGGATTTTCATATCTCGGATATTTTTATCAAAACAGATCTCGATGAACAGTATATGAATGCCAGGCTTCAGATAGAGCTCGCTTTCAGAAATTCAAATAAAGGAGTAAAGGAGGGGAAACTGCAGATTGATCTTATTTCTCCTGAAGGTAAGATTGTTGCAGGGAAACTGATTAATCTGGCGATAACTGACTTTAATGAATTGTCAGAAAATATAACTCTTGATGTATTGAATCCTTTAAAATGGAATGCAGAATATCCCAATCTCTATAAGCTCAGAATTGAGCTCACCTCTTCTTCAGGGAAAGAGGTCATTGAAAAAAATGTAGGATTCAGGGAACTGGAGATCGCTGGTAACCAGCTGTTCCTTAATGGGGCCCCGGTAAAACTGCATGGAGTAAACCGTCATGAGGTACATCCGCTTACAGGCAGGAGCCTGAATATGGAGCTCTGGAAGAAAGATGCCTTACTTTATAAGGCGGCCAATGTAAATTATATCAGAACTTCTCATTATCCGCCTGCAGAAGAATTCATTAGTCTTTGTGATTCGATAGGCTTATACGTTGAACTTGAGAACCCCCTGGTCTGGATTGGTCATAATGCCAATGTAAGCCTGAAATTCAATGATGCCTGGGACATCAGGCTGCGCCGGGAATTACTGAAAACGACAAGGGAGACAGTAACTTACTACAGGAATCACCCCGGAATTATAATATGGTCACTTGCCAATGAATCTGCCTGGACTGACAATTGGAAAGCTGCACAGCAAGAAGCTGATAGTCTTGACCCCACCCGACCAAAAACCTTTCATGACCAGGCTTATGGCATTTATAATAATTATGGGAGTGTCTCCATGCCAATAGCAAATATGCACTACCCGGGACCAAAAGGGCCTGAGGTTGCTGAAACTTTTGAACGGCCACTCCTTTTTGGGGAATACTGTCATCTGAATACATATAACCGTCAGGAGATTGCAACTGATCCCGGTGTAAGGGATACCTGGGTTCAGGGATTTTACAGGATGTGGGAGAAGATGTACAGGACAAAAGGCTGCCTTGGAGGAGCTCTCTGGTCAGGAATTGATGATGCATTCATGCTGCCGGAAGGAAAACTTGTGGGTTATGGAGAGTGGGGTCCGATAGATGGGTGGAGACGAATGAAACCGGAATATTATCACGTCAGAAAAACCTATTGCCCTGTAATAATCGGTAACAGGAAGGCTTCCCTTACAGACGGAAATGAGATTCTTCTGCAGGTTGAAAACAGGTTTGATTTTACAAATCTTAAAGACTGCCGGTTCGAGTGGGAGGTGGCAGGTCAAAAGGGAATATCTGCTGTGGATGTTGCACCTCATAACTCAGGTATTCTGAAAATCAGCCCTTTGTCCGGTAAAATAAACGGGCAAATACTTGGATTGAAGATCTATTCACCATCTAACCTTCTCATTGATGAATCATCCGTTGAGATAGGAGAAGTTAATCATGAATATTTTCCTTTCGGATCAGCATCCGTAGAAACAATATCGAAAACAGAAGACTTATCGGCCATTCATATTTCAGGCGGTGATCTGAACTGGACGTTTGATAAGGCAAAAGGTAAGATCATTCTGGCTGTTTACAGGAAAGACACTGTACTTAATAATGGAGCTGAACTTATGATACTTCCATTGCACAGTCAGGAATGCAAAACAGAACATAGCCTTAATATACCTTTTATTAACAGTACATGTCTTGACTGGAAAGTAAATTCAGTTGTTTCATCAGTTGTTAATGATACCGTAAATATAACAGTTAAAGGCACTTACAAGGAAGCGGAAATAACACTTGATTACTATTTCCTGAAGGCAGGCATGCTTAGCATTAAATACAGCTTCACGGCAACTGAAGATGTTAATCCAAGACAGGTCGGGCTGGTATTTTCTGTCCCGGGATCTAATAAAAACATGAGCTGGTACCGCAAGGGATTCTGGTCTTCATATCCCGGGTGGCATATCGGGCGAACCGTCGGGCAGGCAGTACCTTTCCCCAACGATGCATTTTATCTGACCAGTTTTGGAGTCAAACCGGAAGGGGAGTGGAGGCTCGATGCAAATTCATTGGGGACCAATGATTTCAGATCGACAAAGAATAATGTTTACTGGGCAGCTCTGACAAATGCAGACGGTATAGGAATTGCAGCGATATCTGATGGAACAGCGTCATATCGATCATGGGTAAAAGGGAATTCAGTTAATTTCCTCATTGCAGATTACTCGAACGGGGGAGCAGAGATCTTTTTTGCATCACACCTGGAGTCAGAAAGAAGGCCATTGAACAGGGGTGATAAATTTGAAGGCCTGGTAACACTGAAGATTGTCTCTGCAAAATAGACAGGGACGAAATCAGGTAGACTGCAAATCCTTTTCTTCCCCGTTGTGTTCCTTTGTGAACCCTTTGTGTCCTTCGTGTTTAATCTTCAACAATTTAAACACAAAGGGGCACGAAGTATCCCACAAAAGGTTTATAGGATTTACTGGCATGTCAATTTTATATTTCAATTGTTATTCCATAACGCATTAAAATGTATTTTTATGGTTGATATCCCATCGTCAGAATGTTTAATTATTAACTAAATATCCTTGATTATGCCTGAATTCAGATACGAAACACCTTTTCAGCTGGCAAAGGATGATACTAGCTACCGTCTGCTTACAAAAGATTTTGTCAAAACGATAATTTTTGAAGGAAAAAAGATACTGAAGGTAGATCCTAAAGGCCTTGAGCTGCTTGCAAAAGAGGCTGTTTCTGATATCTCTTTTTATCTTCGCACGGCTCATCTTGAGCAATTGGCCTCAATACTCAAAGATCCGGAAGCGACAGATAATGACAGGTTTGTAGCATATATAATGCTCCGTAACACAGTTATTTCTGCCAAAGGTGATCTGCCGTGGTGCCAGGATACCGGTACTGCAATTGTAATTGCCAAAAAAGGGGAGAATGTATGGACAGGTGTTAATGATGCTGAATATCTTTCAAAAGGTATTTATGAAACATATAAGGGAAAAAACCTAAGGTATTCCCAGATCGTTCCTCTTACTATGTTTGATGAAAAAAATACAGGTACAAACCTCCCGGCACAGATAGATATTTATGCCAAAGAAGGCAATGCCTATGAATTTCTTTTTATTACCAAGGGAGGTGGTTCAGCCAATAAAAGCTTCCTGTATCAACAGACAAAATCGTTACTTAATGAAGAGGCTCTCATAAAATTTGTAAAGGAAAAGATCAGGGATCTCGGAACCTCTGCATGCCCGCCTTATCATCTTGCCCTGGTTATCGGAGGAACTTCTGCGGAGGCGACCCTTAAAACCGTTAAGGAGGCATCGGCCGGATACCTCGACAATCTGCCAGTTTCAGGTAATGATGGAGGACGAGCATTCCGCGACCTTGAGTGGGAGAAAAGAATTAAGCAGATCTGCCATGAATATGGAGTCGGAGCACAATTCGGAGGTAAATATTTTGTTCATGATGTAAAAGTCATACGTCTTCCAAGGCATGCTGCTTCATGTCCTGTTGGATTGGGTGTGAGTTGCAGCGCCGACAGGAACATTAAAGGTAAAATTACGGAAGACGGCATTTTCTGGAAGAACTTGAACGAAACCCGGAACGCTTTATGCCTGAGAAGGCGCCGGAACTTGAAAAACCGGTGGAGATTAATCTCGACCGCCCGATGAATGAGATTTTGGCAGAACTTACAAAATATCCTGTCAAGACCAGGCTGAATCTTACCGGAACACTGATCGTGGCCCGGGATATTGCACATGCACAGATCAAAAAGATGATTGATGATGGTAAGCCGATGCCAGATTATTTCAAAAATCATCCTGTCTATTATGCAGGTCCTGCAAAAACTCCGGAAGGGATGCCATCAGGGAGCTTTGGCCCGACAACCGCCGGGAGAATGGATCTGTATGTAGATCTCTTCCAGAGTCTTGGGGGATCAATGATTATGCTGGCCAAAGGCAACAGAAGCAGACAGGTTATTGAAGCATGCAAAAAACACGGAGGCTTCTATCTGGGTTCAATTGGAGGTCCTGCTGCAATACTTGCCGCTGAAAATATAAAGTCAGTTGAGATAGTTGATTTTGAGGATCTTGGTATGGAGGCAGTCAGGAAAATAAAAGTTGAAAACATGGCAGCTTTTATTATTACTGACGATAAGGGGAATGATTTTTTTGATGAATACAATAAATAGTTGGATTGCTTCGCTGCGCTCGCAGTGACCGTAGTAAGCAACGGGTGTGTGCTTGGCTGCGCTTGCAATGACAGGGGTGGTAATGGGCAGGGTCATTGCGAGCGTAGCGAAGCAATCCATTGTGAAATTAATCACAGTTTGTTCCCCATGAAAGATATTTCTTTATCTTAGGCCTCATAATTTTATTTTTTATGAAGAAATTTCTTTTGTGGTTTATTCCCGGTCTGATTGTTGGGGCCTTATTAATCATCGGAAGCGGAAAAGTGATTCATTCGACCTCTACAAATGAATTCTGTATGTCGTGTCATATACATCCTATGGCTGATGCCGCATGGAAAAAATCCGTTCATTATGAGACACAATCAGGCTACAGAGTATCATGTGTTGAATGCCATCTTCCTCCCCAGGGACATGGATATCTTTGGGCAAAAACCACCACGGGGTTAAGGGACCTTTGGAGCTACTGGACGAAAGATTCTGCCTCATTCAACTGGGAAGACCGTAAACGACTCGAGGTTGCAAGGGAATATGTGTACAACAGCAGCTGTATAAAATGTCACGAAAACCTCTTTCCTGCCAAGCTTACAAAAGCAGGTGAGGATGCTCATCTCTATTATACCCAGACAAAAAAGAAGGATGAACTTCATTGCATAAACTGCCACCTGAATGCCGGGCACTTCATAGAAGGGTACACCCACGGCAGTAATGCCACTTTTGGCAAGGTATCATCGGCAGCTAAAGAGATTTTTACAGAGCCTGCAAAAGTTACTGAATTTAAGACCTTTACAGAAAAGATCCCAAAATCATCTGTTTCATTCAATATGATAGCCATCCCCGGCGGTACTTTCAAAATGGGCAGCCCGGAAGGAGAGCCCTTCAGAAAGGATGATGAGGGTCCGGTAAAGGATGTTGAGATCACCCCATTCTTTATGGCTGAAATTGAAGTAAGCTGGGATGAATATCTTGCATTCTATGTTCAGACTGCTGCTGAAGGCCGGTCAACAGATACAGAAGGTTTGAGGAACAAGATGACAAAAGAGACCGATGCCATATCAGGTGCCACACCTCCTTATGGGCAGCCTGATCAGGGTTGGGGACTCGGTCAGAGGCCTGCGATATCATTTTCTTATCATGCCGCAGAGACATATTGCAAGTGGCTCTCTTCAGTCACCGGTAAGACTTACCGCCTTCCGACTGAAGCGGAGTGGGAATATGCCTGCAGGGCAGGCTCAACAACGCCATATTTTTTCCCCGGGGATCCCTCAAGATTTCTTAAAAGCGGTCTGAGAGCACGCTTCTCAAAAAATGACACTGCTGTAATTAATACATATGTAGTATATAAAGGTAATGGTGGAACTAAAACTCAGCTTCCTGAAAGGGTAAAACCAAATCCCTTTGGTTTAAGGAATATGACAGGTAACGTTGCAGAATTCTGCTCAGACTGGTACCAGCCTGATGCATATTCGAAATACCCTGCCGGCATCCTCCGGGATCCAAAAGGTCCGGAAGAGGGAAAGGAACATGTTGTAAGGGGTGGTTCATTTCTTAATACAGCTGACTTTTTACGCAGTGCTGCGAGGGATTATACCAGAACCGAGGCATGGCTGAAAACCGATCCTCAGATGCCTAAGAGTATCTGGTGGTATTCAGACTGTTTCAATGTAGGATTCAGAGTTGTTTGTGAGTTTAATCCAAAGACAGGGAAGCCTGAATGACGGAGAATTAAAGATTTTTCAGTGAGAAGGTGAGAGGTTGAAGAAAAATTAGGTTCCGGCCGATTATTATTTAAAATCTGATGGCCTGACAGAACAAACTTTTATCTTTATAAACAGATGCTTATCAATTATTAACCTATAATCAAACCTATGTCACGACTTCGCTTATATCTGATGATGTTCTTTCAGTACATGATGTACGCTGTATGGTGGGTTCCTCTTGCCGCTTACCTTACCAACCTGGAGGTTCCCGGAACACAAAAGGCGATGATACTTAGTTCAATGGCCATTGGTTGTATGGCATCCCCGGTAATAGGAATGATTGCTGACCGTTATTTTTCAGGTCAGAAGGTCCTTTTTGTACTGAATATTCTGAACAGCATCCTCTTATTCTTTGCAGCTAATACAAATAACCCGGATCTGCTCTTCATAATCCTCTTGTTCACAATGTTGTTTTACATGCCTACATGGGGACTCACAAGTGCAATTGCCATGGCACATTCACCATCGGAAGAGTTTCCGCGAATAAGGGTGTTTGGCTCTGTCGGACATGTTGCTTCAGGTGTCTTCAGCCTCGTTGCAGTTAATCTTCTCCATCTTGATTTTGATGGAACAAATCTTCCGTTTTACTGCGGCGCAGGAATTGGGTGTTATTGCTGCACTGGTCAATTTAACCTTACCCGATACACCTCCTGCCGGAAAAGGTAAAAAGGGGTCATTGATCGATGCATTTGGATTGGGAACCCTTCGTCTTATGAAAGACAGGAACTTTGCACTCTTTATTATTTTATCCTTCCTCTCCCTGATCCCGTTTGCAATGTATTTTTCTTATTTCTCCGAGTTCCTCCTGAACATAAAAACACAATTTATTACTGTTACAATTAACTGGGGTATTCTGGCAGAGATGGGCTTCATGCTTCTTATTCCTCCGGCAATAAAAAAGTTCGGTCTGCGAAAGGTGATGATACTGGGACTGACTGCCATGGTGATCCGTTATTTTTCACTTTATCTCGGGGGAGTTATCGACATGCAGTGGCTCTTCTATGTCGGGATACTTATCCATGGTCTTATTTTCGGATTCTTTTATGTTGGCGGGCAGATCTATATTGATAAAAAGGCACCTGATGAACTCAAGGCTCAGGCTCAGGGATTTATTTTTCTGATGACATTCGGAGTTGGTCTTCTTACCGGAAATTTAATTGACGGTGGCATCATCGGACTTTTTAAAGAGAGTTCCGGAGGTGTGAATGTATATGACTGGGACAGTATATGGGGAATAACAACTCTCTTCTCTGTTATCTTATTGATAGTTTTTACACTTTTCTTTAAGGAAGAGAATTCTGAAACTGTTCTAAAACATTAAATTGACCTGAGAAACATCTTTATTTATTACATATATTTACATTGATAACAGCTCAGAACTAATTACTCACGACATAATTTATTAAAATTAACCTTACCATCATGAAAAAATCCAGTATTTCAAGGCGTAATTTTCTTGGTACAGCTGCGACTCTCGGTGTTGCAGGGGTTGTTGTGCCCACAATCATAACCAGTTGTTCCCGTGAAACCAAAAAGGTTGTTGCAGTTCCAACGATGCTTGACCAGGCACCTGACGGACCCGTTCTTAAAGCGGGAGTCATTGGCTGTGGTGGTCGTGGTACCGGTGCAGCTATCAATTTTCTGAGTGCAGGGCCAAACCTTCAGATAGTTGCTCTCGGCGATACATTTCAGGATCGTGTTGATGCCTGCAGAGAAGCTATTAAGAAAGAAAAAGGTCAGGACGTTCCTATTGAGAACTGCTTTGTAGGATTTGATGCTTATCAGAAGGTAATTGATGCAGGCGTGGATATTGTCATTCTTGCCACTCCTCCGTTCTTCCGTCCCGACCATCTTGCCGCTGCTGTTCAGGCTAAGAAACATATTTTCGCTGAAAAACCGGTTTGCGTTGATCCTGTCGGTGCAAGATCAGTAATGGCAACAGCACTGAAAGCAAAAGGTCTGGAACTTAGTATAGCTACAGGAACACAGCGGCGCCATCAGCGCGACTATATGGCCAGCTGGCAGCAGATCGCACAGGGTGCAATAGGCGAAATAACAGGGGGTAATGCATGGTGGAACGGAGGTAAACTCTGGCACCGTGATCCGAATGCAAGCTGGAGCGAAATGGAATATATGATCCGTAACTGGGTCAACTGGACATGGCTCTCAGGTGATCATATTGTTGAACAGCATGTTCACAACCTTGATGTTATTAACTGGTTTACCGGATCCCATCCTGTTAAAGCTGTAGGCTTCGGCTCAAGGCTTCGCCGTGTAACAGGCGACCAGTATGACAATTTCAGCGTCGATTTTACCTTTGAAAACGGAATACACGTTCATAGTATGTGCCGTCAGATAAATGGCTGCGTGAATAATGTATCTGAAAGAATCCAGGGTTCAAAAGGATCCACAAACTGCCGTAATACCATCCTTGACCTGGCCGGAACAGAAGTCTGGAAATATCAGTATCCGCTTGATAAAGACGGAAAACCTACCGATAATGTAAGTGTTGATCCATATGTTCAGGAACACATTGACCTCGTTACAGCTATTCGTACCGCGAAGCCTTTCAATGAACTGGAAAATACTGCAATCTCCACACTGGTGGCAATAATGGGAAGGATTTCTGCTTATACAGGAAAAGAGACATCCTACGAGGAGATGATGAACTCAGATCTCAAAGTTGGTCCGAAAGTGTTTGAATTCGGTCCTGTCGATGTCCCAAAAGAGGTACCGATTGCAGGACTTCCTTATGTTCCAAAAGCAGGAGAGACAAACTAATTATTTTTTTAGCTATAACTAAAATTATTCATTATGGATAACTCAAGAAGGAGTTTCATAAAGAATGCCACAACTACAGGAGCCGCTATTTTAGCTGCTCCTGCAGTTTTTGGTATGGAGGGTCAGGTGAAAAAACAGAAGGTATCTGAACCGCTTGCCCCTTTTAAGCTTAAGTATGCTCCATTCTTTGGAATGTTCAGGGAGCATGCAGGAGATGATCTGATTAATAACATTAAGTTCTGTTATGACATGGGCTTCCGGGCTATGTTTGACAACGGCCTGATGGGAAGACCTGTAGCGGATCAGGAAAAAATCGCAAATGAATTACATCGTCTGGGCATGGACCTCGGACCATTCGTCTTATATGCCGATTTTAGTGTTACATCATTTGTTCTGAACAGGGAAGATACCCGCGAGATGCTGATTGCCAAAATGAAAGAGGGCGTTGAGATCGCAAAAAGAACCGGCGCCAAATGGGCCCTTGTTGTTCCGGGAAGATATGATGAGCGTCTGCACAGGGATTTCCAGACAGCTAATGTGATTGATAATCTCAGATATTGCTGCGATGTTGTTGAACCGGCCGGACTTACAATCGTTCTCGAACCATTGAATACAATTCATGATCACCCCGGATTATTCCTCACAGGGATGCCTCAGGCATATGCTATCTGCAGGGCTGTAAACAGGGTTTCATGCAAGATAAACGAGGATCTCTACCATCAGCAGATCACCGAAGGAAACCTTATTCCAAACCTTGATTCAGCGTGGAGTGAAATAGCTGCTTTACATTGCGGCGATACACCCGGACGCGATGAGCCAACTACAGGAGAAATTAATTATAAAAATGTTTTCAAGCATATCTATAACAAGCAATATCAGGGCGTAATTTGTATGGAACACGGACTGAGCATTAAAGGTAAAGAAGGTGAAGTCCGCCTGATCGAAGCTTATAGGGAATGCGATAATTTTTAATCAGATGAAAAAAAAATCTCTAGTTATCTTTTCAATATTTTTATTGATCATGATATCATTCTCAAATGCCAATGGTCAGATCCGCCTTTTTACAGGAACATATACCGAAGGTCCTCAGAAAGGACTGTTTATCTTTGATTTGGACCGTGAAGCAGGAACTTTCAAACTGGTTTCAGGCAATGATGCCGGACCGAATCCTTCCTATTTCTGCATCTCAAAGAAAAACGGGTTTATTTATGCTGCAAATGAGGTAGGTGATTTCAATGGAGTTAAAGGGGGAGGTGTTACCGCACTTAGCTATGATGCCAAAACAGGTGTTGCAAAAAAAATCGGCGAACTGCCGGTACCAAACGGAGGACCTGCATATATTGCTATTTCTCCCGGAGATGATTATCTGTTTCTGGCAAACTACTCAGGTGGATCAGTCGCCGTCGTTAAACTAAATGATAAAGGTATTCCAGTAAGCGTTACGGATTTTATTGTTTATAAAGGAGAAGAAGGGTCAGTTTCTCATGCCCATATGGTTTCATTCAACCCGTCAGGAAAACAGGTATATATAACTGACCTTGGACTTGATCGAGTTGTAATTTATAATTTTGACTTTGCAACAGGGAAGCTGATTCAGGTCCCTGATGGTATAGCTGAACTGCCAAAGGGTTCTGGACCAAGGCATTTTGTATTTAATACAGATGGTTCACACCTTTATGTTATAAACGAACTAAATTCAACAATTACATTCTTTAATGTGAATAAGAATGGTTCCCTTCAGCCTGTTCAGACTGTATCAACCCTGCGTGAGAGCTTTAAGGGAAAAAGCTATTGTGCTGACATTCATCTTGGGAGAAACGATAAATTCCTGTACGGATCAAACAGAGGCGAAAATACTATTGTGACATTTAAAGTTGGTCCTGACGGAAAATTATCTCTTGCAGGTCATGCTTCCTGTGGAGGCGAATGGCCAAGGAATTTTGTAATAGATCCTTCGGGAAAATACCTTATTGTTGGAAACCAGAATTCAGGCAATATTGCTATGTTCAGCATTGATGAGAAGACAGGTCTTCCGACTGGCCCGTCGAAAGATTATAAAATTACTTCACCTGTCTGTCTGAAGTTTTCAGATACAAAATAGAAAGGAAGCGGCTTTATTGTATTTATAATCAGCGCCTGATGATCCGCAAAACTTTTTTGGATGAACTGCGTACAAAGTCAGATTTTATCTGGGATATTGTTGTCATAGGCGGTGGTGCCACAGGAATGGGAATCGTTCTTGACGGGGCATCAAGAGGGTATTCGGCACTTCTTCTTGAACGATCTGATTTTGCAGCCGGAACTTCCTCACGAAGTACAAAACTGGTACATGGCGGGGTCAGATACATGGCTCAGGGTGATCTGCTGCTTGTGATGGAAGCCTTGCACGAGCGGGGACTGATGCTTAAAAATGCCCCTCATCTTACATCAAACCAGGAGTTTATTATCCCCGTATATACTCTATGGGATTCTATCCTGTATACTGTCGGACTCAAATTTTATGATCTTCTTTCAGGCAGATTAAGCCTGGGGAAATCCTATTTTACAGGGAAAAAAGAAACACTGAAAAGATTACCGAATCTTATCTCACAAGGATTGAGAGGCGGAATTGTATATCATGACGGCCAATTTGATGATTCAAGGATGGTGATTTCTCTTGCCGGAACTGCTGTTAAAAAGGGAGGAGTAGTCATTAATTATATTGGTGTTAAAGGCCTTTTAAAAGATGAGAACGGCAAAATAATTGGGGTAGAGGCAAAGGAGATAACCACAGGAGAAGAGTTCACTGTAAGAGGAAAAGTTGTTGTAAATGCAACCGGTGTTTTTGCAGATAGCATTCACAGGATGGACGATCCTGATTCCAGACCAACTATTAAACCAAGCCAGGGTGTTCATATTGTCCTTGACAAATCATTCCTTCAGGGAGATTCCGCTATCATGATCCCTGAAACAACTGATGGGAGAGTTCTCTTTGCTATTCCCTGGTATGATAAAGTTGTGATTGGAACAACTGATACTCCTCTTGAAAGTGTAAGTGCAGAACCAAAAGCCCTGGAAACAGAAATAAGTTTTATTCTGGAAACAGCAGAGAAATATCTTGTCAAACCGCCTAAACGTGAAGATGTGTTAAGCATCTTCGCCGGATTGAGACCTCTGGCCGCAGATCCGGGAAATCCTTCTTCCACTAAGGAAGTTTCAAGACGACATAAGATCACCTTGTCAGCTTCAGGGCTTCTTACAATAATAGGAGGGAAGTGGACTACCTACAGGAGGATGGCTGAGGAGACTATTGACAGGGCGATTAAGGCCGGACTGCTGGAAAAAAGGTTATGTAAAACTTCAGAATTAAACCTCGCCGGTCCCGATTACGGGAATAAGTCCGGGCGATTAAGAATTTATGGTGATGATTCATCCGCTATTGAAAAGATCATTGAGGATGATCCTGATCTGGGAAATCCAATCGATCCGCGGCTGCCATATACAAAAGCTGAGATGATCTGGATCTGCAGGAATGAAATGACGGTTACCCTGGAAGATCTGCTTAGCAGAAGGACAAGGGCCTTATTCCTTAATGCAGGAGCCAGCCTCGATATTGCTCCAAAATGTGCCAGGATCATGGCCTCAGAGAATGGGCATGATACGAAATGGGAGGCGGTTCAGGTTGAATCATATAAAAAGCTTGTCAGGAACTATCTTTAAAAGTCAGATTTACAGGTAATATTTTTCTAATATGAAAGAATTTATTTTGTCTCTGGATCAGGGTACAACAAGCTCGAGGGCAATAATCTTTGATCATAACGGACTGCCTTGTGCAACAGCTCAAAAGGAGTTCACCCAGTTTTATCCCAAACCCGGATGGGTGGAGCATGACCCCGATGAGATCTGGTCAACACAGGCAGGTGTTACTCTTGAGGCAATTACAAAAGCCGGACTGGAGAGTGCCAATATTGCCGCCATCGGAATAACCAATCAACGAGAGACCACCGTTGTCTGGAACAGAAGCACCGGCAGACCAGTTTATAATGCAATAGTCTGGCAGGACAGGCGCACAGCTGATGCCTGTGACAGGATGAGAAGTGATGGGAAAAGTCAGCTTATTCTGGAAAAAACCGGGCTGATTATCGATGCATATTTTTCAGCGACAAAAATCAAATGGATACTCGACAATGTTGAGGGGGCCCGCAAGCTCGCAGATGCCGGGCAGCTGGCGTTCGGCACTATCGATTCGTGGCTCGTTTGGAATCTGACTAACGGAGAATTGCATATTACAGATGTGTCTAATGCCTCACGAACAATGTTGTTTAATATTCATTCCCTGAAGTGGGACGAAGATTTACTGACACTTTTTAATATTCCTCCCAGCATGCTTCCTGAAGTCAGATCTTCAAGTGAGTTTTACGGTAAGACGGCCGGACGGTTTGTTGCCGGGATGCCTGTCGCAGGGATAGCCGGAGATCAGCAGGCCGCTTTATTCGGTCAGATGTGTATTGAGCCGGGGATGGTAAAAAATACCTACGGGACCGGGTGTTTTATGATGATGAATATCGGGAATAAGCCCATTGAGTCTGCAAGCAGGTTACTGACGACCGTTGCATGGAGGATTGGAAATGAAACCAGGTATGCTCTTGAAGGAAGTATATTCATTGCCGGAGCAGTTATTCAGTGGCTTCGTGATGGATTGGGTATCATAAAAAGATCTGAAGATGTTGAAGCGCTGGCTGCAACTGTAAAAAGCAGCGATGGGGTATACTTTGTTCCGGCATTCGCCGGCCTTGGAACACCTCACTGGAATCAGCATGCCAGAGGAACCCTTGTAGGCCTGACCAGAGGCTCAACATCAGCCAATATAGCCAGAGCAGCTCTTGACAGCATAGCATATCAGACTCTTGAAGTCCTTCTTGCAATGCAAAAAGATTCAGGTATCAATATAAGCGAATTACGCGTTGACGGTGGGGCAACTGTCAATAACCAGCTTATGCAATTCCAGTCTGACCTGTTACAGGCTAAAGTAGTTCGCCCGAAAATTACTGAGACCACTGCTTTGGGAGCAGCCTATCTGGCCGGTCTGGCGGTTGGATACTAGGACAGCATAAGCGACCTTAAGAAGCAATGGCAGATTGATCGCACCTTTTCACCTCAGATGGGATCATCATATATTCAGTCCTCTGTCAGGGGATGGAATCGTGCTGTCAGGGCCGCGAAATTCTGGGCAGAGGATCAGGAATAAGTGACTAGAGTGATAAGAGTGACTAAAGTGACTAGAGTGACTAGGGCATCAGATATGTTATAAATGAATGACAATCAGACATTTCAGACGTTTGAAGCTTTTTAATTAAAGATTTTTAATGGGAACAGACAAATTTTATCTTATACTGACATGAATGTTTTTTTTGCCGAATTTTTTGGTACTGCCATGATAATTGTTTTTGGAGGGGGAGTGGTTGCCAATGTCCTTCTTGACAAAACCAAGGGAAACAATAGCGGATGGATAGTAATAACTGCAGGTTGGGCTGTTGGTGTTTTTACAGGGGTGCTGATCGCTGCCCCGATAAGCGGTGCACATCTTAATCCTGCAGTTACTCTGGCTCTTGTTCTTGCTGATAAATTTTCACTTTCCCTTATGCCTATGTATGTCTCTGCTCAGATACTGGGTGCAATGTTTGGTTCATTTCTTGTTTGGCTTGCATATAAGAAACACTTTGATGCCACTACGGATGGCGATCTGAAACTAGCTGTCTTCTGCACCTCTCCAAATATCAGAAGTTATGCATACAATGTTGTAACTGAAGTGATCGGGACATACGTTCTGTCGCTGGCTGTACTTTATATGGCCAAACCGGAAGTTGGACTGGGTTCACTGAATGCTCTGCCTGTGGCTATCGTAGTGTTTGGTCTGGGCCTGTCACTGGGAGGACCTACAGGCTATGCAATTAACCCTGCCCGTGACCTCGGACCGCGAATAATGCATTTCATACTGCCAATGCCATTTAAGCGCGACAGCGACTGGAAATATTCATGGGTTCCAATTATCGGACCCCTTGCAGGAGCCGTCCTTGCCGCAGGAATGTTTGTCCTCTTCGGAGGTTAATTGCAGTCGTGATTAACCCTGATAACCCCCGATACATCATAACCGTTATCAATGGCTTTCTTAAGCAGCATCTGATAAGTAGTCTCTTCAAGCTTCTTTTCCCTGCAAAGTATCCACAGATATTTAAAAGACGGGTCACCTACCAGTACATACCTGTAATCCTTATCAAGATAAATAATCCAGTAATCTCCTGAAAAGGGCCAGAAAAAGCGGACCTTCAGTTTTGCAGGGATGTTTTTATCCGGGACCCATGCAACTCCTTCAGCTGAGCTCGGTTTATAAGGAGGTTCAATATTGCTGCCGCTGTTTAATACAGATATCTTTCCATCAGCCCTTATGGTATAGTTAGCAGTAATACATTTTAGCTTTTTCTCAAAAAAATTGGGTAACCGGGCAATTTCATACCATGTACCCTGATATCTTTCCAGATCAACACCTGAAACCACTGTGGGCAGATTCTGTGAATAGACATTTAACACCAACAGATTTGTCAGGACAAGCGCTAAAGCATATTTCATATTAATTTAATTTATAAACGGTTGTGAGAAGAACCTGTTTCCGGCACAATGGGAACTCATTTTTAATTGGTCAAAAAAAAAATGTTTTTAGGTTCTGAATTATATTTTTTTTCTATTTTTATTACCTGTTTCAGGGGGTAAAACCATTAAGTTAGCTTCCGGGGGAAGTGGAAGGTATATTATTTTAGGTTTCACTGCGATTTAATTAACTTTTAACCCAACATAGGGATAAACAAATTTGAATATACTTTGTTTTAATAAAAACTACTAATACTTTAAACTATGAAAAAACTGATTTTATTTTTTGTTGCAATTGCCTTTTCCCTCACACAGATGTTAGCTCAGGAATCCACTTTTCAAAAAGGAGACAAAGTACTTAATTTAGGTATTGGGTTTGGCGGACGTTATTCAGGTACCGGTATGACAACTTCCATTCCTCCTCTTTCGGCCTCTTTTGAAGTGGGAGTTAAGGATGGCGTTCTGGAAAAAGGTTCCATCGGAGTTGGTGGAATGCTGGCCTATTCTTCCCATAAATATGAATATTTTGGATGGGGTTGGAAGTATACCAGTATTGTAATCGGAGCAAGAGGTACATTTCATTATCCTCTGGTAGATAAGCTTGATACCTATACAGGTCTGTTCCTGGGTTACGATATCTCAACTGCAAAAGAGTATGGAACTGCCACTGGTATTGATTATAATAATTCATATGGTGGTCTTACATATGCATGGTTCGCCGGAGCAAGATATTATTTCAGTGATAAATTCGCTGCATTTGCCGAGTTAGGAGTAGGAGTAACTATTCTGAACGTTGGTGTAACACTTAAATTCTAGAAGCAGGATACATATCCTTATCAGAATATTATTTTTATGCCTGATATAGGGACAAAATCCTCTTGGACCTCTGTGTCCCTGTATCTCTGTGTAAGTTCTTAATTTTTTTACCGGGCACAGAAAAAAACTGCTTACCTGTGTTTTAGACTTTTGAGACAGCGTCTTACTGTAAATATTTTGAATTGGAGCGATGGAAAGCTCCTTTCTTATAGGTTGCAAAAGTACTTAAAGGGAAATAAAAGCGTATAAATCAGAGGTTTATTTGTCCGGGAAAATTACTTTTCCGAGATTCAGAAGGACACTCATATAGTGATCCCTCGACTTTACAGCTTCCTTCCTCCATTCATCGAGGTAATCATAGGTCTTTTTCAATCTGACATGAGTGTCAACTCTTGCCAGGAGCTCCTGTTTATGAAAAGGTTTTGTCACATAATCAACTCCTCCCACTTCAAACCCTCTGACAACATCCTCAGTCTCTATTTTGGCCGAAAGGAAGATTACCGGAATATGTTGTGTATCCGGATTTGATTTCATCTTTATGCAAACCTCGAATCCATCCATCCCTGGCATAATAATATCCATCAGCACCAGGTCTATTTTATTTAATCCAAGTGTCTTAAGTGCGCTTTCACCATCGTTTGAAACAAAGATATTATAACCGCGTTCCAGAAGAATACTTCCAACAACTTTCAGGTTGTCAATGCTGTCGTCAACAATCAGTATATTAACACTTTTATTGTCGATCATGGGATATAGGTTTAATTGATATTTCGGACCAAAAACAGAATGTTTTAAGGTAGTATTTTCCCTTAACAGGCATCAACCTCTTTATTATGCATCCGGCTGGGATATTTCTATTAGATCATCCGGGGAACTGATGAAATAGGAGAAATCAAGCAGCACTCCCGTAAAAGCTGTCTGATTGTAATTGCTACAGATCAGAATTCTATTTGCCTATTTCAAATATAGTATTAATAGCTGAAAAAATCAACTAAAGTTTTCTTTCATTTTACGACTTCATCTGAGGAATCTTTATGGGGATTTTAATCTGATGAAGATCATTTTCTCCCAGGTTTTTAATGATATGAAAGAGCCGGTAAAGAAAAAGAGGATAGTGATTCCGGATTTCAAGATAATTTCTGTATATTTGATACTGAGCTTCCTGGCATTGGTCAGGGAATCTATCCTGTGAAGTGAATAAAGCAAGCTGACAAATCCGAGGAAATAAGGATAAGCCCTTAATTCTGCTGTTGCTTTTATAGTATCTTGTATTTCTTAAATCTGGGCAGAATTGAAATCTCATGCTAATTCAGATTATGCCTGCAAGTGAACTTTCACTGAAACGGTCTCTTTTTTCCCCCCCTGTTTCAGCCGCAACTTTTATAGTTATTGGAAAAGAGCTGGCAAAGCCTGTAATGTATAAGGAATTTGTTATAACTGCTTCCGGTTTTAATATTGAGAAAATGCTGAATCTCAATCCGTTTTTACATGAGGATGTTGAAATTAATGCCTCAGACCTGCAGGAATTGGTCGAGACAGTAAACAGTGAAATGGGTTAGCGCTATTGCCATTATTTTTTGATATCAAAGATATTTAACAAAGGGGAAATGAATTACTCCAATAAATCGCGGAATGAGCTCTTAAAAGCAATTACTGATCTGAGTAAGGAAAATGAGATACTTAAAGATTTTCAGGCCGATGGACCGGAAGAGCTCAGAAAATTACGCTTATCCCTGAATGAGAGAATAAAGGAGCTGAGATGCCATAAGACGATTTCGGAGATCCTTATTCATCCGGATCTTAATGTTGACAGCGTGATTGGAAAGATTGTAAATACTATCCCTCCCTCACTGCAATTTGAGGATATTGCAGAAGCCTGCATCACTATACGTGACAAGGTCTTTAAAACCAGTAGATTCAGGAAATCAGACTATTCCATAAAGCAGGATATAGTGGTTAAACAAGAAGTCATTGGACAGATTGAAGTATGCTACCCAATCGAAAAACTACCTGAGACTGATAATCTATTCTTACCTGAAGAATTCGATTTATTGTTCTCTATAGCTGTTAGGGTAGGCAGCTTTGTTGATAAAACCGGGAATGAGACTGCTCTGTTAGCCAGTGAAAAGAAATTCAGAAACCTGATTGAGAACATAAATGATATAATTTATGAATATGATGAGAGGGGTATTATCACGTATATAAGTCCGCTGATTGAAAAAAGTTTTGGCTACAAACCCGGAGAGGTTGTTGGTAAAAGATTCATGAGTTTTATTGGGGGAGGAGAGGAGTACTCAGTTAAGTTATTAGATGATCTTCTGAAAAAAGGGGAACTGCAGGCCGAGTACAAGATCCTTACGAGCAAGGGAAAGCCCCGATGGGTCAGGCTATCTACCAAAGCTGTTTTTGAGAATGGTGAATTCAGGGGAGGAGCCGGGACATTTACGGATGTTACAGAAAGAAAGGTAATGGAGCTTGAGCTTCACAGAAGCGAGATGCTCCACCGCTCCATCCTCAATTCAGTACCTGATACAGTAACTATAACCGATCTGGAGGGGAGAATTGTTTTTACATCCCCGAGCACGTATAAGATGTTTGGTTACAATGAGTCGTTTAATTTCTCCGGCCATTTTCTCCTCGATTTTATTGACAGTAATGATTATGCAAGAGCTGCTGTGAAGATAAAGGGAAGGCTGGTAAAAAAGTATCCCGGTTCTGGTGAATATGTAGGAAAAAAAGCTGACGGAAGCAGATTTCCAATTGAGGTTAACGGAGACAGCATATTTGACACCGGAGGAAATATAGTTAACATGATTTTCATTACCCGTGATATATCCGAAAGGAAACTTGCTGAGGCGGCCCTGTTTAACAGTGAAGAAAGGTACCGCAGCCTTATTGAGAGTTCAGATGCTGCCATTACGATGGTAGACCCGAAAGGTAACTATCTTTTCCTTAATGCCATAGCTACAAAACCTTTTGGTGTAACACCTCAGGAGCTGATTGGAACAAGACTTCACAAGATCCATCCGCCTGCCCAGGCTGAGGAAATTATGGCCAATATTTCAAAGGTTATAGCCTCAAACCAGGGAATTGTGGTCGAAGCTGAAGTAAATTTCACTGGTGAAAAAAACTGGTACCGTACAAGTGTCCAACCTATAAGGGACGATTCAGGTGTTCCTTATGCAGTTCTGATGTATTCCACAAATATTACAGAGTCAAAGAAGGCTGAAGCAAAGGTCAAAGAGAGTGAGCATAAATACAAGACATTATTCCAGGAATCACCGGATGGCTATCTTATAATAAGTAACGGAGTCTTTGTGGAATGCAATAAAGCATCGGAAATAATGATCGGTGGTGACCGAATGAAGATTATCGGGCAAACACCTGCCATGCTCTCCCCTGAATATCAGCCAAACGGCAGAAAATCTGAAGAATATGCTCCTGAGGTAATAAATCAGACATTAGTCAGCGGACGCAATACTTTTGAATGGGTTCACAAACGTTTTGATGGAACTGATTTTCTTGTTGTTATAAAACTGGCCTTAATCGATTATGAGGGCATTCCTTCTGTACTTGCAACATGGAGAGATATAACAGCCTTACGGGAGGCGGAGATCCTCCTCAGGAAGCTCTCACAGGCGCTGGAGCAGAGTCCTGTAATCGTTGTAATAACAGATCTGAAGGGTGATATTGAATATGTCAACACCACATTCCTCGAAATTACAGGCTATTCATTGGATGAAGTAATAGGTAAAAACCCAAGGATACTTCAGTCGGGGCAAACTGAGAAATCACTCTACGAGGATATGTGGAGTAATATTTTATCTGGTAAAAAATGGACCGGTGAATGGCTGAACAGGAAGAAGAATGGTGATCTCTACTGGGAGAGCGTATCTCTTTCTCCGATGCATAACGCTCAGGGAGAGATGACCAATTTCATGGCAGTCAAACAGGATATTACCGGCAGGAAGAAAATTGAAGATGAAATACGTGATATAAATGCTAATCTTGAGCTCAGGATTAAGGAACGAACTTCTGAACTGGCAGAAAAAAACATATCTCTTTTAACAGAAATAGATGTCAGAAAAAAAGTTGAAGTAGCTCTTAAGGAGAAGTCAATAGAGCTTGAAAATTTCTTTAATGTTGCTCTCGACCTGCTTAGTATCGCAGATACCTCGGGACATTTCCTTAAGCTTAATAAGGCCTGGGAAAACATCCTTGGGTATAAAATATCAGATCTTGAAAATATTTCTTTCCTGAGTCTTATTCATCCCGATGATATTCAGGTAACTCTTGAGGCGCTTGCACAGCTTGGCAGCCAGAACCCGATAATGAAATTTACCAACCGATACAGGACAATAAACGGCAGTTACAGGTTAATCGAGTGGCATAGCGTGCCTGTTGGGAATCATATTTATTCTGCTGCACACGATATAACTGAACATAAACGGACTGAGGAATTTGAATTTGAATTGCTGCAACTCTCAACCAAACTGACAGGAATACCTGTCTCAGAGATCACAAATTCACTCAATTATGCATTGATGAAAATTGGTAAATTCATGAATGCCGACAGAGCATTTATTTTTGAGATTGATAAGCAAGAGGAAACAGTATCCATTACATATGAATGGTGCTCGGAAGGAATCCCTTCTCAAATAAATACAGCCTGTGATATTCCAATGGCTCCATTCCCGAATTGGTGGGAAAGACTTAAAAGGAATGAAAGTATTCTGATACCGGATGTCGATGATCTTCCTGTTACCTGGGGCAAGGAAAGAGAGATCCTTAAATCGTTCGGGAGCAAATCCCTGCTTGTAATACCAATGGTGGCTGAGAACCAGCTTATCGGCTATGGAGGACTGGCACAAATGAATGATAGAAAAGAATACTCCCCTGCAGAGGTCACCATACTTAAAATCTGGAGTGCTATGCTCACAGGTCTTATCAATAACCTTCACTCCGAGGAACTTCTTGAGCAGACCCGGCAGAACTATGAAACGTTCTTCAATACAATTGATGATTTCCTCTGGATAATGGATCTGGATGGTAAGGTTGTTCATACTAACCGTACCGTTACAGGCAGACTGGGCTATACAAACGATGAGCTGATAAACAGATCATTAATTCTTGTTCATCCGGAAACACGGAGAGATGAGGCCGCAAAAATTGTTGATGAAATGCTTACAGGTGGCACCGACTTTTGTTCAATTCCTCTGGTTACCAAAGAAGGGAAACAAATACCCGTGGAGACAAGAATCAAAAAAGGATTCTGGGACGGGAAACCTTCTATTTTCGGAGTAAGCAAGGACATTTCAAATATCCATCTCTCGGAACAGAAATTCTCAGCAGCTTTTCAGTCCAATTCAGCCCTGATGGCTATTTCAGATTTCTACGGTGGCGAATATGTCGATTTAAACAACACCTTTAGCAATATTCTGGGGTACTCTAGGGAAGAACTGCTAGGAAAAACAAACAGCTATTTTAGTTTTTTTGTTGATCCTGATTTCAGATCATGGCTATTGTAAACCATAGACAAGAATCTCCCTGTAAGGGAACATGAAGTACTTTTAAAAACCAAAGATGGTACTATCATTACAGTACTGCTCTCTGCCGACTCAATATTTGTTGGTGAAAGGCGATGTCTTTTAACAGTAGCGTTAGATATATCGGACCGTAAAAAAGCAGAGGAGGAGTTGAAAAAGGCAAGGCTGGAAGCGGAGCAGGCAAACAGGACAAAGAGTGATTTCCTGGCTAATATGAGCCATGAGATCAGGACTCCTATGAATGCAATTCTTGGCTATTCCGAGTTGCTTGGCTCTCTTGTAAACGATGAGACTCAGAAGGATTATCTTAATTCAATCAAAACAAGCGGAAGAACACTGCTTACACTTATTAATGATATTCTTGACCTTTCAAAAATAGAAGCTGGTAAACTTGAACTTGAATTTGATTTCATAGACACATTGTCATTCTTTACTGAATTTGAAAAGATATTTGCCTTTAAGACTTCTGAGAAAGGGTTACAGTTCAATACCGAAATCACATCGGGCACTCCGGCTTACGTTTATGTTGATGGAGTGAGACTCAGACAGGTCCTGCTAAATCTTGTAGGAAATGCAGTGAAATTCACACACAAAGGATCCGTGTCAATTAAGGTTTATTGTGAAAATCTACAGGTATTAGCCTATTCAAACATCAAGTCTGAAGAGGTCATAGATCTTATTATTGAAGTCTGCGACACTGGAATTGGAATCCCGGAGGAATATCAGAAAGAGATATTTGGCTCATTTATTCAGGTTAAGAGTAAAATGAGCCATGGTGGAACAGGACTAGGGCTTCCAATTTCACTCAGACTGGTTCAGCTGATGAACGGAACTATCGGAGTGAATTCGGAGAAAGGTAAAGGCAGCGTTTTTACAGTAAAAATTTCTGAAATTCCATTTTTAAGAAGTTATGATTCAACAAGGAGTAATCTTACAATAGATACTGAGGAAATATTATTTGAACCTGCTACAGTTCTTGTGGTTGACGATGTAGCAGAAAACAGGAATTATATGAGAGATGCCCTGAAGGGAACCAATCTGTCAGTAATTGAAGCTGACAATGGCCGGGCAGCAATGGAAATAATAAAAAAATCAAAACCCGCTCTTATCATTTCTGACATCAGAATGCCTATAATGGATGGATTCGAACTTTTACAGGAAATAAAGGAGAATAATGACCTGAAGGATATACCTGTTATTGCTTATTCAGCTTCCGTAATGAAGGAACAGAAAGCAAGGATTCATAAAAGCGAATTTGCCGGCTTGCTTATAAAACCGGTATCAATGGCAGATCTGTACCTTGAGCTTATGAATAATCTGCCTTACGTATCGAAATCAGAATCAAAAAGAGGTGAATCAGAAGATACAAAAATTATTATGGAGGATATTGAGGATCTCCCGGGATTAATCTCTTCACTGGAAGGAGAATTTTATATAAAATGGAAAATGTTTGAGTTGAGGCAGCCAATAAGAGAAATAAAAGAATTCGGAAATAATCTGGTTCAGCTTGGGAATCAGTATAAATGCAGCCTGATTACCAGATATGGCGAGGATCTTATCAGTGCAGCAAACAGTTTCAATATCGATGGAATATTGAAGCTTCTAAACAAATACACTGATTTGACTGGGAGTTTAAAAAAGTAATGTAATGGCTATGGATAATGATAAATCAGAGTCACTTTACGGGACATCAATCCTGATTGTTGATGATAACCCACAGAATCTTCAGGTGCTTGGAAGACTACTCCAGGCACAGAGCTGCGAGATTGAATTTGCCATCAGCGGCATTGCCGCCCTTGACTGGCTTGAGTCAAAAAAGTTCGATATTGTCCTCCTAGACATTAATATGCCCGAAATAGACGGCTTTGAGGTATGCCGCAGGATCAGAGCCCAGAAACGATTTGATAACCTTCCGGTTATTTTTCTTTCTGCCGATAATGACCGTGAAAGTATATTGAAGGGTTTTGAACTCGGCGGACAGGATTTTGTTACAAAACCTTTCGACAGCAGGGAGCTTATCGTGAGGGTTAAAACCCATATCTCCCTCAAGGATTCACTTGAAAAACTAGGACGTCTGAATAAATCACTTGAGGAAAAAGTCCAGGAACGGACTCTTCAGCTGCGTATAGCAAATGAAAACCTTGAGAAGATGAATCTCAAACTTACAGAACTTGACAATGCCAAATCGGAGTTTCTGAATCTGATCAGCCATGAGATCCGCACTCCTCTTAATGGGATCATCCTGCCGGTAGAACTGCTTAAGGATTCAGGCTCTCCCTCAGAAATTAAGGAACTTGTTGAAATACTGGATTCTTCAGTTAAAAGGCTTGAGAAATTTTCACTCAATGCTCTGCTAATAACCAGATTGAAAACAAGACCTTTCGAAATCAAAAAGAGTGATATCGATATTGAGGATATTATAAGTGAAGTAATTCAGGAAGAACAACAAACTGTTGTTGGAAAAAGACTGACTATTAATAGAATATCTCAGCCGGATCTGTTAAATGTATCAGGAGACCGGGATCTGGTTAAAAAATGCATTCTCAATATAGTTGATAATGCCGTGGCCTTTTCCCCTGCTGGCTGCCCGATTGAAATCAAAACCCGATTTGAAGATCAATATGTTATTCTCGAAATATCTGACAATGGCAATGGGATTCCGGATGAGATAATTGAAAAGGGTTCCGAACCATTCAGCAGAGGCCATGAATATAATGATAAATCAACAGGCATTGGACTCCCATTGTCAAGACTCATAATGGAGGCACATGGCGGAGATATCATTCTAAGAAATAAACCGGACGGGGGCGCTTCAGTAAAGCTCAGATTTCTTAAAAATCACTGAATTCCATGGATTTCAAAGATTAATAATTTGTAAATTTATGTAATGGATTATAATTCAGCAATAAAACCAAAGATTCTGGTAGTCGATGATAACCTGAAGAATGTTCAGGTGCTGGGAGGATTCCTTCAGAATGAAGGATTTGAAGTTGAGTTTGCCCTTGAAGGGAAATCGGCGCTGGACTGGATAAGAAAGCAGAAATTTGATCTTGTGCTTCTTGATATCATGATGCCTGAGATGGATGGATATGAAGTTTGCGGCATTATTAAGAAAAAGCCAGAGAATAAGGAACTTCCAATAATATTTATTACAGCCAAAAGTGATCACGAAAGTATAATCCAGGCATTTGAGGCCGGCGGGGTTGATTATATTACCAAACCATTTATAAAAAGCGAACTTCTGGCCAGGGTTAGAATACACATTGAGATAAAGAGGTCACATGACCGGCTGGAGAGAGCCATGAGAGAGATCGCCGAAAAAAACAGGAGCATAACAGCAAGTATTGAATATGCAAGGAATATTCAGACTGCTCTTCTGCGGACCTCTGAAACATTCATAGAAAGACTACCTGAGAATTTTATCCTCTACCTCCCAAAGGATATTGTAAGCGGTGATTTTTACTGGTTTACCTGTATCAATGATCTTATTGTTGTTGCCGTGATGGATTGCACAGGTCACGGTGTACCTGGAGCATTGATGAGCACTCTGGGGGTTACCAGTCTGAACGAAACAGTGTTGGGTGAAAGGATCACCAGACCAGATCTGATTATCGACAGCTTAAGGACAAAAATCATTGATGCACTAGGCCAGAAAGGGTATTCCGGATACATCAAAGATGCTATTGAAGGATCTGTAATAACCTATGATCATTCAACCAGGATAATTGAATTTTCAGCTTCCTTTAATCCGCTGCTCATTATTCACAATGATGAATTGAAAGAGATAAAGGCCGACCGTATCCCAATCGGATATTATGAAAGGGTAGCCGCATTTACAAATACAACACTTACTGTCTCCCAAAACGACATTATTTATCTGTTCTCTGATGGATTTATTGACCAATTCGGGGGGCCATCTTCCAAAAGATTTCTGCTGAAAAGATTTAAAGAATTGTTGTTTGCCAATCATAAATTACCACTGAATCAGCAAAAGGAGCTGCTTCTGGAGGCATTGAACAAATGGAAGGCAAATGGAGAACAGACTGATGATATTCTGGTAATCGCTCTCAGGTTCTGATCGCTGACTGGGGCCATGTTTAACTATCTGAAATTTTCACATGCGCAGATCCCTTGATATTCCTTTAAACCATAATGAATGAAGTTTTCCCATCTCACGGACAATTTTATCCTGTCTTGGCTGATTCTCATCCAGATTGCGCAGTATATTTATCTCTGCAACCACAATCCTGCGTCTGCACACATCTGCATTTGACTTAAATAAGTTAAGTATTTTCATTAGGCAAAGGTATACCAACTCAGGTAATGAGTCATTACAAAATTCTGATTATTAGTTACATAATTCATATAGTTGCAATTCACCTGACCAGCCATGGCGCTTAATAATCCGGAGGTCTTTTCTTCTGGTGTTTTATGGTTTAAATTCTGTATCAAGTGACTTTTCTTCACATTCTAATTTAAGAGTATTGGCAAACTGAGAAACCGGATCAGATGGCAGTGCAACCTTCAGCCCTTCTGTAGTCTGCTCCCAGCTTACATTTTCATCAGATCCGAGCATTGAAAGCTTATTGATTTTTATTCCTTTCAGGGAAGTTAAAGTTATTTCGCTCCCTGGCCATTCCAGCAGAATGGCATAAAGAATGTCTCCTTTGCGGGTAAACCGGATGTCCCCAGGCTTAAACTGGTATTTTCCATCAGGATCAGACCATGAGCCAAATTCCTCGGTGGTTGGGCCTTCTCCATAAACCGACCATGGTCTGGTGGAATATATTGCCTCCCCGTTCAAACTAAGCCATGTTCCGATTCCAAGAAGCCGGTCCTTCATTACTTCTGCAATCGTCCCGTCTGCTTTCGGACCAATATTGATTAGAAGATTACCACCTTTGCTGACAATATCAGCCAGGTAATCCACAAGCTCATTTGTAGTCATATACTTATCATCTGTTGTCCTGCTGTTATAACCCCAGGATGTTGGATCAAGGGCATCACATGTTTCCCATGGGATATTGTAGATCCGGGTAATATTCCTTCGTTCGGGAGTCTGAAAATCACCAAGCAATGCCCCGTTTTCAGCTTTCCATTCCCTGGCATATTGAGACCAGAGCGATTGCGAAATGGATCTTTTTGAATTAATTGCTGATGAGGCTGTATCAAGACCCCATCTGTCATTTGTCACCACTTCATCAGGGTTTTTGGAATGGTTGTAGAAATAGGATATGACTTCTTTGCTGTTCCAATGATCAGAAGGTAATGGATTCCCTTTCTCATCCATATACGGACTAACAACCACATCACCCCAGAGAATGTCAGGCTGATACAGATCAACCAGTTCCTTTATTGAATTATTCATGTACTCCACCCACTCCTTATCAGGATACCTCTTATCCCAGAAAGAATAAGTGGTATTATGATAAAAACCCATTTTAAGTCCACGTGACCGAACCTCCTTTAACAGATCTCCGGCCAGATCACGATGTGGTCCCATTTCCATTGCATTGCGTTTTGTAAATTTTGTGGGCCAGAGGGCAAACTCCTCCCCGTGTTTGGCAGTCAGAACCACATACTTAGCGCCTGATTTCATGAAAATATCTGCCCATGCAGAAGGATCATAATTCTCAGCTTTGAACATTGGGATAAAATCATCGTATTCAAAATCAGCACCATATTTTTCCCGATGATATCTGTTTGCTTCACCTCGGTAACCATCGGTTTCAAGTTTAAATATACTGTCAGTCAGATCTCCCTGTAATGCAGTATATGGCGGACCCAAAGGGCGCTTGCCCCAGGTGGATTTTGGACTCATAAACTCTACATACCACTCATGGAATGCAGGCACTGCATAAACGCCCCAGTGAATAAATATACCAAACTTGGCATCTGTGAACCACCTGGGAGTTGGATGAGAATCAAGCGATTCAAAGGTTGGCTTATAGTTCTCTTTTGGTTTTTCCCTGCAGCTGTCAAGTATGATGACTGCATGCAATAATAAAGCAAACTGAAGTACAAACGTTAATTGCTTCTGAAGTTTCATAGGTTTATTTATTTGCGTAAATCAAAATCATGCAACCCCCCAAAACAAAATAAGATTTCAGGTCACTGGTCAGCCTAAATTTAGTACAAATCAGAACTTCATTGTTTCAAATCGTATAAATTTTTTTGAATGCCGGCATTTTTTCATATCCACTTTTATTCAGAAAGGAATAGGAGGTGAAACTGAATATTGAATACTGCCTATTCAATCAATCTTATCATATCTGTGGGAACATTCCGGTTCAGAATAGATATCTGCTGTTGATCGTTCAGGATAATACCCCTCTCTGAAAAAGTCTGGTGTAATGTCTGCAGTACCTTTTCCGGAGTGTTATTGTTTATGCTCAGGTGAGCAAGGCAGATATGACTTAAATTGTCATTTATTATATCAGCAAGAAAAGCAGATGTCTGCTGGTTTCCCAAATGCCCATGGTCAGATTGTATCCTCGCTTTTAAGAAATGAGGATAGCTGCCATTAACAAGCATATCTTCATCATAATTTGACTCAATGATAAGCAAATTAGCCGCCTTAATATAAGGAGCAGCCGTCTGGCAAATATGTCCCAGATCGGTGGCAATGGTAATTTTCTTATTCCCGGCCGTAATGTGAAACCCGATGGTTGCAGGAGCATCATGGCAAACAGGAAATGCTTCGATATCAAAACCTGCAAGGTGGAATTTTTGCTGTATTGGAATTTCACGGATACAGTCCCTTGAGATTCTGTTTTGCGGATTGAGAATGCTTTTCCAGATCTCCCCTGTGGTAAAAGCAGGAAGCCTTCCTCTCCTGGTAAGTACTTCCAATCCCCTGGTATGATCTGAATGATTGTGGGTTATCAGGACTCCCATAATCGATTGCATTGAAACATCGATACTCTTCAGAAATTTATTTATGGATTTTGCTGAAATTCCTGCATCTATCAGTATCCCATGGAACTCATTACCCAGGTAATAACAATTACCACTGCTTCCGCTGCTGAGACTGCAAAAATTCAATTTCATAAATAGTGTATTCCTTGGGGCAAAGGTACATTTAAAAACAAGCTTTCAATTCCCTGTTCATATGTAATCTGGTGGTGTTGAGAAATTACATGGTGTGCCTTTCTTCTAATTATTTTCTATATTTAATGAATGTTTAATTCAAAAATTAATGAAAAGAATTGTTATTCTGGGTGCCGGTATGGTTGGAAGAGCCATAGCAATTGATTTATCAAAAAAGTACCAGGTTACCTCAACCGACATTGATAAGAATGCACTGGATTTATTATCCGGGAAGTCCAATATACGAACAGCTGGTCTTGATGTTACTGATCATTCGGCACTATCTCTGGCTATAAAGGATTCTGACCTCGTAGTATCTGCGGTTCCGGGTTGTCTCGGCCTGCAAACAATGATTCAGGTCATTAACCAGAAAAAAGACCTTGTTGACATTTCCTTTCTCCCTGAAGATATTCTATACCTCGATCCACTTGCGAAGGAAAACAATGTAACAGTTGTTATGGATTGCGGCGTTGCCCCCGGAATGCCAAATTATATTGTGGGGTATCATAACCGGAGGATGAGACTTGATGAGGTGGAATATATGGTTGGAGGATTACCAAAAATCAGGACTTTCCCTTTTGAGTATAAAGCCCCGTTCTCCCCATGTGATGTAATTGAGGAATACACCCGCCCCGCCAGGTATGTTCAAAATGGCCATATAGTTGTGAAACCGGCAATGAGCGATACGGAATATGTGCATTTTGATTCAGTCGGGACTCTTGAATCATTCAATACCGATGGATTGAGATCGTTGATTTATACTATGAAACAAATACCTTTCATGAAAGAAAAAACCCTCCGTTACCCGGGGCATATTCAGTTAATACGGGCTCTGAAAGATTCGGGCTTTTTTGAAAAGGAATCGCTTGTCATGGGGGAATGGAAATTATTCCCTTTGATTTTACTTCAAAGGTTCTGTTCAAAGCATGGAAACTAGGTCCGGAGGAACCTGAATTCACTGTTATGCGTATAATACTTAGAGGAAAGGACAATGGCGTAAATAAGGAGATTGTTTATGATTTGTATGACGAGTTTGATACAATTGAAAACATCTCCTCAATGGCCAGAACAACAGGGTTCACTGCCACGGGCACCGCTGAAATGATTCTTAACAAATTATTTACTGAAAAAGGTGTTTTCCCTCCGGAACTCGTTGGTAGTGATCCGAAATGTTTTGAATTCATCCTCAGCTATCTTCACGAGAGAAATATTAATTACAGGGTAACCGAACGGATTGTTCAGGATTGAACCGATATCCCATAAAATTGTTACCACATTATAGTGCTTGCTTTTTGTCCGTTATATTTGGATTTTAAAACCGACATTAATTTAGAAGGGTAAATTATGAATTTTCTAAAAATGATTTTTGGAGAGAAAGTTAATCTTCAGGAAATAATTTCAAATGGTGCTGTAATAGTGGATGTGCGGACAAAAGGTGAATACCAGTCAGGTCACCTTCGGAATTCCATTAATATACCGATCGATAATTTGCAGCAGAAAATAGAAAAGCTTAACAAAAACAAACCAATAATTACCTGCTGTGCTTCAGGTGCAAGAAGCGCTTCTGCCAGGCGAATACTGAAATCAAACGGATTCGGGCAGGTTTATAACGGGGGTTCATGGTATAGCTTGCGAAAATATATGTCGTGAAGATCAGTCCCGCTCATTTTATATTGAGCTTTCCCTGATTTCTTCCTGATAGGATACCTGCAATGAAAAATCCTTTTTTTTCAGATGTAGGGGTTGTAGAAAAAGTCAAAATCCAAAACCGCAAGTTCGCAAAGGGTTTACCCGCGGCAAAGTTCGAGCAAAGAGCTTGGCGGGTTTCAATGCTTCGGCCTTTGCGTGCTTTGTGCAAGCCTCTGTGTGCCCTGTCCGACCGGAGTCAGAAGGGGCCCTTTTAAACCGGCGGGCTTTGCGGTTAAAATGACTTGTTCAACGGCCCTACATCGTAATAAATAAAGTTTGCAGGGTCACTCCATGGCGTGACCCTGCTTGAGTAATAACCCGGGGTTTGATGAGAGATATGGTAGATATGATTAAACTATTTGAGATTTATTCAAATCAATAATGATATTTCCGTTGATTTGAAATAACAGGATATTAGTTATTTATTTAAATTTGGGTTGAGTTACAATCTTCTGTAACTTTATCACAATGAATATCTAAGATGGCCAGCCTAATCCAGGGTTACGAATATGATGTCTTCATCAGCTATCGCCAGAAAGACAATAAATATGATGGTTGGGTAACGGAATTTGTTTCCAATCTCAATAAGGAGCTTGAGTCGATGTTTAAAGAGGAGATTAGTGTTTACTTTGACATTAATCCCAGTGATTATCTTCTGGAGACATATGATGTGGATGCCTCCCTGAAAGACAAAATGAAATGTCTGATCTTCATTCCCATCATTTCGCGGACGTATTGTGACCCTAAGTCATATGCATGGGATAATGAATTGGTCGCTTTTGTGGAAAGAGCTTCACATGACCATTTCGGATTCAAATTGAAACTTCCTAATGGCAATACTGCAAACAGGGTATTACCTGTTAGGATTCATGACCTGGATATTACAGATAGCAGACTTTTTGAGTCGGTAGTAGGAGGAGTAATGAGGTCCATTGATTTTGTTTATAAGGAGACCGGGGTGAATCGTCAGCTCAGGTCAAAAGATGACGATATAATCAAGAGTACAGAGCAGATACTTTACCGCGATCAGATAAACAAAGTTGCTCTTGCCATAAGGGAAATCATTGAATGTATGAAGATCGCTTATGAAAAAGAAAAGACAAAAACAAAGGATACTAATGTTGATGAATCCGGAGTGAATTTAAAATCTTCATATAATGAGCTTGTTACACCGGACAAAAGTGAAACAACAGATAAAACCCTGACTGACGAAGTTAAGCCTGAGAAGGAAAGGATATTTAAACTTTCACCACTTAAACGAAGAATTATTGTAACGGGAATTATTCTGATTTTAGGCTTTCTCATTACAGTGTTTTTACTCTTAAACCATCGCTCAAAAGTAAAATGGGCAAAGGAGGAGGCATTGCCTGAAATTGAAAGATTAATCTATGGTTTTAATATGGGTGAAGCTTTTAAAATCGCCATGAAGGCAAGAAAGTATATTCCTGATGACCCTAAACTAAAGAGCCTGGGAAATCGTATAATAAAGAAAGTGACAATTTTGACAGATCCTCCCGGAGCAAATGTTTATATCAGTGAATACACAGATATTACAGGGCAATGGAAGAAAATCGGCACCACACCAATCGGCAGTATGGAATTTCCATCCTTTACATTCTACAGAGTAAAACTTATTAAGGAAGGATATGATAGTATTCTGGCTGCAACAAATACCTTAATAGATACTTTATACAGAACTCTCCGGAAAACAGGGAATACACCAGCAGAGATGGTATATGTGGAAGGATATTGGGATGAGGTGAAAAATACCTTTGATAAAAAGAACGGATTCTTCATGGATCGTTTTGAAGTAACAAATAAGCGATATAAGGAATTTATTGATAAGGGCGGATACAGGAACCGTGAATACTGGAAAAATAGTTTCATCAAAAATGGCAAAACTATTACATGGGATAATGCATTGGCTGAATTTACTGACAAAAGCGGCAGACCAGGGCCTTCAACCTGGGAAGGCGGTGATTATCCTGAAGGCCAGGATGATTATCCTGTTTCAGGGATAAGCTGGTATGAGGCAGCTGCCTTTGCCGAATTTGAAGGTAAAGATCTGCCAACAGCAGATCACTGGGATAGCGGAGTTGGATTTTACTGGAAGCCTTTTTTCAATAACATCAGATCCAGAATAAATCCATTAAGTAACTTTAATGGCAGACATACTGACCCTGTTGGGAAAAATGCCGGTATTACAGCATTCGGTGCTTTTGATATGGCAGGAAATGTGCGGGAATGGAACCATAATGAAACAGGTGTTGGCAGGATTATTTCAGGTGCCGGATATGATGATGCCAATTATTTATTTACACAGTGGAGCAATCTTCCGGCCTGGGACCGCTCACCGCAAAATGGTTTCAGATGTGTCAGATATATCGATAAGGAAAAAATCCCTGAAAGCGCTTTCAGGAAAATTGAACTTAATGCCGGGGAAGCGAGAGATTATTACAAAGAGGTCCCTGTCTCAGAAAGTATTTTCAATGTCTACAGGAATCAGTTCCTGTATGACAGTAGCGGCTTGAATGCTGTGATCGAGAAAAGAGATGAAAGTAATGATGACTGGATTTCTGAGAAAATAACATTTAATGCCGCCTATGGCGGTGAAAGAGTAATTGCTTATCTCTATCTTCCTAAAAATACTCCTCCTCCCTATCAGACGATTATCTTTTTCCCTGGTTCATATGCTAAAGAGTTGAAAAATTTTAATGAAGACAATTCAGGTTTAAAATGGTTTCTTGATTTTGTTATTAAGAGCGGCCGTGCAGTATTGTATCCCATTTATAATGGAACATTTGAAAGAAATGATGGAACTAAAGTTTCCTACATGAGTCATCAGCATACGGAAGAACTTATAATGTGGGTTAAAGATTTCAGCAGGTCAGTCGATTACCTCTCGACCAGAAATGATATAGATATTGCGAAGCTTGGTTTTTATGGACACAGCTGGGGAGGAAATATGGGAGGTATTATTCCGGCAGTTGAAAAGCGTCTTTCTGTAAATATTTTAATTGTCGGCGGATTATCTAAAGGACTTCCTGAAGCAGATGTGTTCAACTATGTTACAAGGGTTCAGATACCTACTCTCATGTTAAATGGGAAGTATGACAATATTTTTGATCTCGAAACAAATGTCAGACCATTTTTCCAGCTGTTAGGCACTGCCGAAAAGGACAAACGTCTTTGTGTCTATGATACTGATCATTATGTCTCAAAAAATGACATGATAAAGGAGGTATTGGCATGGCTTGATAGATATTTCGGCCCTGTGGAATATCTGCCTGTAAAATAAAGTATAGCTCAAATTTTTAATTAGTCTCCTATAATTGCCCGGTGCAGGTTTTTCGATTTCCTGTAACTGAAGGATTTCATGCAGAAACGATCACAATTACTATCCGCATGGTTGTTTGCATTTGAACTCCTTATCTCTTTTTGTGTCATTTATGGGGCAGGCTGTTGAAGAACATCTCATTCTGCCCTGAAGTATTTTTACTCCCCATGGAATGTATCCTGCACACATCAGCAAAGCACCTATTGAACTAATTAGTTCTATATCGGGATTATTAAGTAATAGTAATCCGGTGATTATGCATATTGTTTGCCATTTGCTTATAAATTTCTCTTTTAATAGCCCCAGTGCCTGTAAGGCGGCACCGGCAGGTAATAACGGCAACAACCAGACTACCCAGAGCAACCCCGCTTTATTTACAATAACACTTAGAAAAGGTATCAACTCCCGGAATCCGTTCTCCGGCAATGTATCGAATGCTGACAGCACAAGACACAGAGCTCCTTTATCAACAGCTAAAATGAAGGCCCCGAATAAACCTGTAATACCGCCCCAGAATCCTAATCGTTTACCGTTCCCCTGCAATACATTCATGATGCTCATAAGAGCGATCATTATTACAGGGACAGAAAACATTACAATTAAATGCCCGATATGGTAAATGGGCTTATTGTGAAACCTGCCAACGAGTTGTTCAACAGTTTGCAGTGCCTCCAGCTTCAAAAGATCAGGGTGCATTAAAAATCCGGTAAGCAGCATTACAGGAAATGCAATAAGCGAAACTGCAAACCCATTCCTTTTAATTGTTTCAATTTTCATGACATCTGATTTTAAATTTATTTTATCAATACCTGCACTTTAATGTTGACTGCATAAAGCTGTCACTACACTAATATGCCAGTACAAATGTCGAAGGGTCCCGACAAAAAAAAATCACCCCTGAGGGTGATTCGTGAGGGTGAATTTTATAAAACTAATTAAAAAAATCCGGGGAAGAAGTTATATTATTCCAAGCTCTTTTGATTTTGTTACAGCTTGTGTGCGGGAATCAACATCTAACTTCAGGAAGATATTTTTTATATGTGATTTTACTGTATTAAGCGAAATAAATAAATAATCGGCAATTTGCTGGTTGGATAGGTCTTCTGATAGAAGTTTTAATACATCGAGTTCACGGTCGCTTAACTCGGATTGCATTTTGATTTTCAAAAACCTTTCTCTCTTTTCAATAGTTAGTCTAAGCTTGTCGGTTAACTTTCTGGGAATATTGGTATTTGTAGTTGCCTGCATTTTGTAAACTTCTTTCAGCAAATCGCTGATCCGGGAGTAATACAGAACAAAAGGCATCAGTATATTTTCGCTGGCTGCCTCTTCCAAGGCTTCAATGAGGTTTATTATGGCTTTTTCTCGGTCCCCTTTGGCCTTATTCAAAATAGCATAAATGACTTTCCCTTCAATTAATCTCTCTGTCCTGCTGGCGGCTGTTGCCATATTGAATAATTGAGCAAGAAGAATCTCCGCCTCACGGAATTTCATCTCATTTATTAAAAAGAGCGCATATGGATAATATCCGAATTCCTCCGAATAGGATAATTTTTTATCAAATTTTAATCCATTTTCATTATAAAACTGATTAGCTTTTTCAGGTTCATTCTGTTCAATCAGAATTATTCCCTTCATAGCTATATACATTGCCATAGATCCGGGAAATATAATATTCTCCTTTAAAATATTATCTGCCTCCGTCAGTATCTTCTTAACACCGGAAATATCTCCGCGTCCGTACAAAGTAAGTGAATAGACTACTAACATAAGCACCCTAAAAGAATTGTCTGATCCGCTTTTACATAAGCTATAGGCAGTTTTAATGTTTTCAAGAGCATCATCAAAATCAGTCCGCATAGCTTCTATGCCAGCCATACCTGAAAACAGAACGGCATAGGAGCTTTCAGATTTTATGATTTGGGAATAGCCACTTTTTTTCATGAACGATAATAGATCTGAGCACTTTTTATAGGAAGAGGTATATAGGCCCATCCTGGCTTCAAGGGCAACAATCCTGTTGCCTGTGGCAGATATAAGATAAATGTTCCCTGATTTCTTACCCCACTCCAGTGCATTTTCAAAAGCGTTTAAAGATTCCTTTAAGTTATCACGGGACATCTCAGCCATCCCGATTGTATACCAACCCCAGCTATACCAAAACGGATCTTCTTCCGTGAGGTTTTCCATAGCAGTTTTGCTATATTCAAAAACCTTCTCAGATCGCATTAGAAATGAATTCAGATATGCAAATACAACAGATATTTTTCCAGACAATTTCCTGTAATACATGACATCTTCTTCTGATGAATTGCCATCATTGATGTTCTGTTTTATAATCCTTTCCGCACTCGCCAGAAAAGGTTCAGCTTTCTGAATCTGACCGGTAATAACTAAAATCCACGCATAGTATAAACAAAAATCTGCATTCTGTTTTATTAATTCATCAGGCAGTAAATCACCATATTTCATTATAGCAGCATGCTGTCCGGTTTGCCACAAAGTCTCTGCTATTTCTCCTAGAATCAGTATGCTCTTTTCGAAATCCGCTGTCTGAATAGCATGTTCAATGGCCAACAATGGCATCGAATTATTATTAAACCACTCACTCGCGTTGTTATGAAGCTCAGCAATGGCTGCTTTTTCTCTGAGATGAAGTCTCTGTTTTAATAACTCAGCAAAAAGATGATGATATCTGTACCAGTTTCTTTCCGTATCCAAAGGAATTACAAACATGTTGTTTTTTTCCAGAGTTTCAAGAATTAACTGACTGTTATTCAGGTTAAGAACGGCATTGCATAATGAAGCTGACATTTGCTCCAGTATTGATGTTTGCAGTAAAAACTCCTTGATGTCATCAGTTTGTATTTTCAGAACCTCCTCCATCAGATAATCCATGATGTACCGGTTATCTCCTTTCAAAGCCTTAATAAATCCGGAAATATCTTCATGACCTTGCATTGACAGGGCAGCAAGTTGTAAACCTGCAATCCATCCTTCTGTTTTTGTTTCCAGCGAAAAGACATCGTCAGGAGATAGTCCTAATTTCAGCTTCTTATTGAATAAAATGGAAATATCATTTGCGGAAAAGCTCAGGTCTGATGAACGTAACTCGACTAGTTGGTGCTGACTTCTTAATCTTGAAACAGACAATGCCGGGTCTGAACGGGTCAGAATTACAATATGAATATTACAGGGAATATGTTCTAACAGATAAGTGACTAATTTTAATACCTCGGTGCTATTAATCACATGAAAATCGTCTAGTACTAATAAGAAATTCTGGCTTAAATTGAATATTTCGTTGATTAACAGGCTAGTAATTGATTCACAGGAAGGTGCGTTGGGTGAATTTAACAGTTTAAGGGCACTTTCTCCAAATTCTTTTTGAATACTTTGAATTCCTGAAATTATATAGCTTAAAAATTCTACCGGATCATTATCCCCATTGTCGAGTGAAAACCATGCAGCAGGGATCTTATTCTGATCAATCCAGTCACTCAAAATTGTTGTTTTGCCAAATCCTGCAGGAGCAGATACAAGTATTAATTTTCGACTTAGCCCGTTATTCAAATTCGCGAATAGTTCTGTACGATGAACTATATTATTTCCAGCGGAAGGAATATGAAGTTTTGTTAAAAGCATATTTGCAAATTAGTAAATATTTTAATCACAGATTATTTTTTCTTTAATGAAAATCAGCTGTTTGCAGTCATTAGTACCAGGGAAGATTGTTTGAATTGCTCGAGTGCCTCTTTTAATGTCAGTACAAAAAATAAAACCGTAACCCTCCTCTGTTCAGTCCCAGGCAGCAAGGAGAATATGATGATTTTAAGTGGGAGTGAAGTGGGAAGAGAAGATAGGAGCAGAGGGTGAGTTAATGAGATAGCGAGGATTATAAAATATCTAATCTAAGACTAATCAAAAACATTGTTAATAATTTAATACTGGGTAATCTTGTATCCTGTGTTGAGTAATCATTTATAATTTTCATCGGTTTGAAATCAGAAGTTGCAGATACAAATCACATGAAGGTATATTGGTTTTGAATTTTTAATTATATGGGAATAGATTTGTTATTAATTCAATAACTGATTTAAAATAAATGAGAAATGATTAAGAGTTTTCTGACTATTGCCTCCCGGTTTTTATGGGTTAATAAAACATACAGCATTCTCAATTATCTGTGCCTTACATTTGGTCTTTCCTGTGCAATAATTGCTGTACTGTATATCATGAATATATTCAGCTATGACAAGTTCCATAGAAACTACGACCGTCTCTATGAAGTCGAAGCCATGGTAACTTATTTTAACGGAGACCGCTTCCTTAAAGAGCCCCTCTCTGCCTCTCTCACTGATGTCCTGAAAGCAAATGTGCCTGAAATGGAATCTGTCACACGGATTGCCAGTCAGAGTTATAAACTTATTGCCGGGGATAAATCATTTACAGAAAATGGTATTTATGCTGATGATAACTTTTTAGAGGTGTTTACTTTCCCACTGGCTTCCGCAGCAGGGGCCAATGGATTGTCTGACAATAATTCAATAATGATTTCCGAGAGAACCGCATTAAAGCTTTTTGAAACAACTGATTGCATCGGGAAAATGCTGGTCCTGGATGATGACAGTAAACAGGAGGCTTATAAGATAGCCGGAATTCTAAGGAATGTTCCTCAACAATCCCTGCTGCAGTTTGATTTTGTGATTCCATTCCAGAAGTTTCTGGCAGCTAATAACTGGGCAAATGAAACAGGTGCATCGGCTAACCAGATATGGATATTGTTCAGGAGCAATACAAATATCGGTAAGGTAAATTCCAAGATAAAGGATCTGATTAAAAACCAGGAAACAACTTTAAACCAGGAATTGTTTCTATTCCCAATGAAAGAAAAAACACTTTATTCTTATGCCGGAGAAAAGAGGATCTGGAAAGAAATGCAGAATGTGGTTATTGTCGGCAGCATCGGAATCGCCATTCTGCTTATCGCCTGTTTCAATTTCATTAATCTTGCCATCGCTCTCAATATGAAGCGATATCGGGAGGTCGGCATCAAGAAGGTTGCCGGTGCAACAAAAGCGGCAATAATTATACAGTTCCTGGGGGAAACATTTATCCTTATCGTGGTAAGCATGCTGAGTGCAATAATTCTGGTAAGATTGTTGATAGTTGGCTTCAATACAATGTTTGATGCAGATATTCACCTGCAATTTTCAGAATTCAAAGTTATTGTTGCATTTACCTGCATTGCTTTATTTACAGGATTGTTTTCCGGAATACTTCCGGCATTATACCTCTCTTCATCTGATCCCGCATCGATACTGAAATCTAAGATTATAACCGGACACAGTTTCAGCTTCTTCAGG
>JADKBK010000019.1 GCA_016715075.1 Bacteroidales bacterium | reverse complement strand
GAAACTGTGTAACTCTGTGTAAACTCCGTGCAACTCCGTGGTTAAACCCCAAAATCCAAATTCACTTACTCCTCATAACCTCACTTCCCGGAGCAGGAAGGTTCGTCATGACATTGTCTATAACCAGCACCCAGTCTCCATCCGAACCAGGAGTAAAAGTCATTTGTCCCGATGTTGAATAAGTTCCTATCTCAGTAGATCTTCCATCCGAAGGATTATACCACCAGCATCGTGCTTTTGGCCCATGAATTTTGCTCATGTCAACCTCAACACTCCGCTTCGATGGTAAATAGGCAATCAATGTGTTAGCATCAGATGTGAGGGCACATGACACATGATCCTTTGTTCCCCATGTCCCATAACCTGAAATTATTATGCGGTTTTCAAAATCGGGGATCAGGGTCTGCCACGAACGCGATCGGAACAGCCGCTGCAGAAAATCCATATTCACAGAACCAGAATTATTCATTTCCTTCTTCCAGTCATTTGTATTACACCATTTTGTTGCAGCTCCGAAATGCCATACCGGACAATTACCAAAAACATGCCCCATAGCACCGGATAATATCGCCCAGTAAGCATAGGAACGCAACTCCTGAGGTGTCGAATTATGCTCGTTCTCATAGGCCGATTCTATCTGAAAAAACGGCAGGGTTGGCTTGTATGCGTATGCATTCCTGTATCTTACATAAACTGCAGAATCATAGCTATAAACATTGTTAACGGTCAGCCATTGTTCTGCAGGCCATGTAGTAACAGCCATCGTTTCAGGCTGGTTATGGGCTGAGAAAAGATGGATCGTATCCTTTTCCCTTATCCCCTTCACCATGGCAAGTACTTTCTCTCTGACCGGAGATGGATCAGTATCCCCTCCTATCAGCCAGATGATATTATTGAATTTTCTGTAGCGTTCACCAACATATCTGCCCCACGAATATAAATCACTCACCGATGCATTTCTGACCTCAGCACACCACCCTTCATCTCCGCAACCATAACCTAAATAGAGAGGTGCCAGCAGGACAATTATATTATTCCGGTTGGCAGATTCAATAACAGAATCGGCATGTGCAAAATACTTTTCATTGGCAGAAATAAAAGACTTTCCTGTAAATGGCAATTCACCACAACTATTTGCCGGAGGATTAGTGGAAAATTTATGTTCTATTAGGCTGACCATGATAACAGTAAATCCTTTTTCCTTTCCTGTTCTCCAGGTAAAGGTCTGCATCCTTTAAGCTAGGCTGGGCTATCAGCGACCAGGCAGCATCGCCTGACCAGAAAAACGGTTTGCCTCTGCTGTCAGCAAGATAACGTTGTCCGGGAATTGCCTTTAACGGATAAGCATACGGAACTACTTTCGCTGGTTCAGTTTTTTGCGCCTGAAGGGAATCCGTAATAACGAGCAGGGTTAATAATAATACTAATGTCAGTTTCATGAGGGTAAATATAAAAAATGAGAGAGATCAATAAAATATAGTTGAGTAACTATTGTCAGTTATGCGGCAAATTCTTTTTTACAATGAGAGATGATGAAATCCATTAACCGCAAAGCACGCAAGGGTTGGCGCAAAGCACGCAAAGATAAAGACAGTTTTCAGTAATCGGTAATCAGTTTCTTAAGGTTACACAGAGGGCACAGAGGAGACACAGAGAGGCACAGAGAAAGAAGGGGTGATTGGGTGAAGGGGAGAATGGGAGACATGTACCAGTAGAATTCTATTCAGGCGCGCTGAATCCTTCATTCAAAAAATATTTTAAAAATATGTTTCCATTGCAGATAGACTGCAATCTCCAGCCGTTTCTTTGCAACTGCTTCTTAAATAAAATAACTAATAATTACGCCATGAACAACAAACACCAGGTACACAATCTGATCATCCTCGACGAAAGCGGTTCGATGGATTCGATCAAAACAACTATTATCCAGGGATTTAATGAGATAGTACAGACAGTAAAAGGGATCGAAAAGGAATTCCCCGGGCAGGAACATTTTATCTCGCTGGTATCATTTAACGGGCTCGGACAAAAAATCCTGCACTTTATAGACCCTGCAGGCAAACTTGAAATGATAGATGACAGACGCTATCAGCCGGCCGCCTCTACCCCGCTGTATGACGCCATAGGATTTTCGTGCACAAAACTTAGGAGTGTACTGGGAAACAGTACCGATCATAATGTACTTGTCACAATACTGACAGATGGTGAGGAAAATGCTTCAAAGGAATACAATGGTCCTGCAATCAAGGCCCTTATAGAAGAACTGAAGAATAATAACTGGACGTTCACCTACATAGGCACCGACCACGATGTGGAAAAATTTGCTGTATCAATCTCAATTAATAATACAATGAGCTTCAGCAAGGACGAGGTCGGGATGAAAGCTATGTTCCTGAAAGAGAGCAAAGCCAGGGCAAAGTATAGCAGGAATATCCAGGAGAATAAGGAGACGATGAATGATTTTTATGATGAAAATGAGAAGTGACGAGAGCGGAGAGAGTAAAATGAGCGCAATACTCCGGTGAACCTTTGCGCCGTTGCGCCGTTGCGCCCTTGCGCCTTTGTGCCTTTGTGCCAACAAGCATAAACAGTGTAACTCCGTGCATACTCTGTGTAACTCCGTGGTTAAGAGGATTGTATTGATAAATAGTATCTTAAGAAAAGTTACACAGAGGGACACAGAGGAGACACAGAGGAACACAGAGGAAGAAGGCACAATGGCGCAACGGCGCAACGGCGCAATGGCAATGAAGAAGTCAATCTCCCTGGATTTACTTAACCCTTTTGCCCTCCATATCTTTGCCTCCCTGGTGCAGGATCAGCTTGTTGAATTTGCCTGATTCATCCTTTACAAACTCGAGCTGCGCATCTACAACCTTGAGAAAGAATTTAGTCTCTGATTCAGGATACATCTCCACCTTGCTCTGACCTGTGGCCTGGCCAAAGATCCTGTCACCTTCTGTAGTTACAGCAAGAACGAATCCGGGAGAAAGCTCGAATTCACCTACATAGTTCGACAGAACATCGCTCCCGAGCTTTATCTCTACATGTGACGGAAGAGGCTTGGCAGTCTTCTGGTAGGTAGTGATAACACCCCTGTCGTCAGCCTCAACACCTGTAATAGTACCCGATGCATCACGCTTAAATGTAAGGATTGTAAAATAGTCGTCGAAGAAGAAGCTATCCTGTGCAAATTGCTTCATTTTAAGTTTAGGGCCGGTTCTCTGGGAAAAGAGCTCTGTCCCTTCCTTTGTTATGAGCCTCTGGCTGCCACTCATGTCCTCGTAAACACCCGGATACTGATCTATAATCCCGGCAGGAACAGGAGTCTCCTTATGTGTATATGGCTTGCCTATCGCTATTGCCGCCATTTTTGTGGAGACTGCTTCTGGCGATTTTGCTGTGTTATTGGAGAAAACTGCAACAAAGAGATCCTTTTCAGGAAGATAGATCGCATTTGTGAGATAACCGTTTATCCCGCCTCCATGCTCTATAGTGCGGCTTCCCTGTACCTGGCTCAGAGACCATCCATACCCGTAATGCGTCCCGCTCCCATCGGCAAGTTTGAATTCTGTCCATGCCTTCTCAAGTGTCTCCTTCTTCACAAATTTATTGGAAAGAAGTGCACGGTTCCATTTATAAAGATCCTCCACTGTCGACATCAGCGAGCCTGCAGAATAAGGCAGCAGCATACTCAGATAATCGGCATTGACCGCGGTATCACCATCATTAGCGTAAGGGTAAGCCCTGTTTTTGACTATCTTCCTGTCACTCCCGTAAAGTGAGTTTGTCATCCCGGCCGGCTTGAGAAGATTCTGCTCGATATAATCCTGGTATTTCATTCCCGAAGCCTTTTCAATGATGTACCCCAGTAGAAAGAATCCTGAGTTATTGTAGTTCCATTTTGTTCCCGGAGCGAACTCCATAGGCAGGTTCTTGAATTTATCAATCACCTCCTCCGGTTTAAAATCATCTTTCATGTATTTCATGATCCCGGGATCACTGGTGTAACTTTTAATCCCGGAAGTATGAGTAAGCAGATTCTCTATTGTGATCTTATATGCCTGAGTCGGATAATCGGGGATGAATTTTGTGATATCATCCTGCAGCGACAGTTTACCCTGTTCCATAAGCTGGAGTATAGCTATAGCCGTAAATTGCTTCGTTATTGAACCTATCCTGAAGACCATATCGGGCTGCATGGTAACATTCAGCTCCAGGTTAGCCATCCCGAAGGCTTTTTTATAGATTATCCGGCCGTTCATTGCAACCAGGGCGGCACATCCGGTCTCGCCGGACTTGAACTGCGCTGAGAGAAGCTTATCAAATTCGGCACTGACAGCTTTTACATCAGGTGACTGTGCACTTACAACCAATGTGAACGCCATTAACGTTACGGTTAGAAAGAGGAGTTTTATTTTTGTATTCATGGCAGGGTTTTGTTTTATGAACTATTAAAGTTATTGGTTTTTAATTGTTTTTCCAATGACATATTATTTTATGAAATGCTGCATCTATGCTTCAAGGTAGAAGATGGATGAGAGACGAAGAGACTGAGAGACGAAGAGACTGAGAGACGAAGAGACTGAGGGACGAAGAGACTGAGAGACTGAGGGAATTAGTGAATTAGCGATATAATTGCAAGTTGTTTGCATTATATATCATTCATTAAGCGTTATATTACAGTTTATTGAATGATAATTCATTCTTTGTCAGATTAAATATATTTTTGTATATTTGCATGAAATATCATTCTTTAATGAATATATAACTTAATTATGACTGATATATCATACAATGAATGGAATTCTATGAGTGATAAAAAACTTGCAATGCATATCGGCGCATTTATTAAGCACCATAGAATGGAACAAAACAAAACACAGGAGGTCCTTGCAAAAGCCGCAGGAATAAGCCGCTCTACCCTGAGTCTGCTGGAACGCGGAGAAACAGTAACATTAGCTACTTTAATACAGGTTCTCAGGGTACTGGATAAATTATTTGTCATGGACGTATTCTCAGTACAAAAGGATATCAGTCCTCTGATGCTCGCAAGAATGGCAAAAAACAAAAGGAAAAGAGCCAGCGGAAAAGGAAATGTGACTAAAAACCAAAACGACTGGTAAGTATGGATGTAGCTGAAATAAAAATCTGGGGAGAACTAGCAGGTGCAGTTTCATGGAATGAAAAAACAGGTCTGGCAAGCTTTGAGTATGACCCTGATTTCAAAAAACTAAACTGGGACCTGTCCCCTCTGAAAATGCCGGCTAATGCAGCTGACAGAATAATAACATTTCCGGAACTGCGAAAAGATAAAAACGCCGAATATGATACTTTCAAAGGTTTGCCGGGCTTGCTGGCAGACACTCTCCCCGACAGGTATGGCAATCAGCTTATCAATATGTGGCTGGCACAACAAGGCCGGCCGCCGGAAAGTATGAATCCTGTCGAAATGCTCTGCTTTATTGGCACCAGGGGCATGGGCGCGTTAGAGTTTGAGCCGGCAACATTCCTGGAAAATAAGCGTACATTTTCAATAGAAATGGATAGTCTGGTAGATATTGCTAAAAAAATATTATCCAACCGTGAAGCCTTTTCAACTAACATCCAAAAAGATGAAGAGAAAGCCGTCCTGGAAATTTTAAAAATCGGAACATCAGCCGGCGGGGCCAGACCAAAAGCTGTAATTGCATACAACGAGAAAACAGGAGAAGTTAAATCAGGACAAACAAAGGCACCCAACGGTTTTGAACACTGGCTTATTAAGCTGGACGGTGTGAGCGATGTACAGCTGGGGATAACCAAAGGATATGGCCGTGTGGAGATGGCATACTACAATATGGCAGTAGCCTGCGGTATTGAGATGATGCCATCGCGACTTATGGAAGAAAACGGAAGGGCGCATTTTATGACAAAAAGATTCGACCGGGAAGGAGGAGATATTAAACACCACATCCAGACATTCTGCGCGATAAAACACTTCGATTATAATCTTATTACCAGCTTTAGCTATGAACAGCTGTTTCAGACAATGCGCGAACTAAAACTGAGCTATCCCGATGCAGAACAGATGTTCAGAAGAATGGTATTCAACGTTATTGCCAGAAACTGCGATGATCATACAAAGAATTTTTCCTTCAGACTAAAAAAAGGAGGTACATGGGAACTGGCACCGGCTTATGATGTCTGCCATGCTTACAAACCGGATCACAGATGGGTAAGCCAGCATGCCTTAAGCATCAATGGAAAGAGAACTGATATCACAAAAGAAGACTTGTTGATAATTGGCAGATCAATTAAAAACAAAAAGGCTGCCATTATTATCGATGAGATAAGTGAAACAGTCAGTAAATGGAAAAAATTCGCTGATGATGTTAAGGTGCATCCTGCTATCAGGGACGAGATCGCGGGCACGTTGATACGCCTGACGTAATTCATTACACTCGACTCATTATGTGGGGCGCAGAGCGTGGGGCGCAGAGCGCAGGGCAAAAGCCATGATGATCAAGAGACTTCCTGACTCCGTGTACCTCTGTGTATACTCAGTGCAACTCCGTGGTTAAAAGCGCAGGGCAAGAAGGAAGGATGACTGAGGGACTAAGAGACTAAGAGACTGAGAGACTAAGAGACTAAGAGACTGAGAGACTGAGAGACAAGGACAAGAGACAAGAGACAAGAGACTAAGAGACGAAGAGACGAAGAGACGAAGAGACGAAGGGACTAAGAGACGCAGGGACAGTTCAACTCAATGTTCCAAAAATTTAATTTGAATTGACAGAATGTGCCTTTAAATAGATAATTTAGTGGTACAAATCTATATTACCCACTATAAAAGCTATGAGCAGAGGATTTGTTAAAGAAGATGACCAGGAAGAAATTCCTTTAGTAACACAGAGGGCACATCTGCCGGAGGGGGTCCCAAACTTCGTTACCCGGGCTGGTATGGATCAGCTACTGGCTGAAAAACAGTTGCTGGACAATGAGAAAGACAATCCGGGCAGCACTAATGAGAATGATAAAAGAATAGCATTGAACTATATCAATGCCAAATTAAACCTTCTGAATAACAGAATTGCTGAAGCAAGAGTGGTAAACCTGAATGAGCAACCTCAAAATGAAATAAGGTTCGGCGCATCAGTGACTCTCAAAACGGAAGGATCCGGAACCATTCAGACTTTTCAGTTGGTAGGTGTCGATGAGGCTGACATTTCCAAAGGAAAAATCTCTTTTATATCTCCTCTGGCAAGATTATTAATAAATAAAAAAACCGGCGACAAAGTCCTCCTGAAACAGGCAATGAAAGAAACCGGTTTTGAAATAATGGATATAACCTATCGTGAGGTGTGAGGTAGAAGGAGTGATCCTGCCAATAAGAGAGGGACAACCAACTTTATGGTTGTCCCTTCAATACACCTCTCTTTAAATCGTATTTCTTATTAGAATCAGAACACAAAGATTAAGGTAAAGCGCTCTAACATATCTGTTCTGCAGGTACAAGGTCAGTTGTTTTGGTCTTCGCCGGGGTAAAAATTCCGATCACCCCTTTCAGACCAACACTCATTACTATGTTATAAAAGAATACTATAAACCCGATTAACAATAGGGCTCCACAGATTGCTGCCAGGATCATCGTAAGATTGAATTCTCCGTTTAAGTAGAGTGACCGTCTCAACATTCCTTTCAATCCGGCCATCCCCATAAATGCTCCCATTCCTATGCCGCCAATAAGATGGCACCAGAAATGGACATTTACCAGCTTCTGACTGTGCACTTTTGCGCCGTTAGTAATAATCGGAAATAATAAATAAATAGCTGAATACAGAGTCATAGTCAGACCAACGAGGATTGCCACTTGTACATGAGGTCCTACAACCCACTGGGTATTGTGTAGTATCCTGTTCAACCCAACGTCAGCCTGCATGATACCAGCCGGTACTGCCAGTGCAAAACCCAATAAACCTCCTAATAGGAACTTCAATGGATTCGTCATCTTTAACGGCCTTGCACTCCAGAGTGTTGCCAGGGTAATAAAGAATGCCAGTCCCTGTGTGATTAATTCAAAGGCAGTCACCATCTCTCCGGATAGTACTTTAAGGATAGCCGGCTGAGCCTGGTCAGAGAGAAGATGATGTGACCATACTGTCCATGACACTATCAGTTCCACGAGCAACGCAGCCCTCGCAATGTTTTGCATGAATAGTGGTTTACCACTTATCATCATGGCCAGCAGATACCATGTCCCTGCTACAAAAATAAGGACCAGCCCGTCAGCGATCAAATCGAGGCCCCACCAGAACCAGTTTTTATATAAAAGGGCATCAATAGCTGTTTCCTTAAGATCAAAACCTAAGATAGATGCAACCATAAATACAAGAATTAAAACTCCTGTGAAAAGTATAATGGCAGTATTCAGAGCTACATCAACACTTCCTCGTGCAACAGCAGCCACAGGTAATGGCACAAGATGGTCTGTCTTATTTTTTCTAAAGAGGTTTTTGAAACCGGTTATTCCAAGAGCCGATGCAAGCAATGCTCCTGCTGGCTGCTTTTCCCATCCGTGAGGAGTGTAAGATATTGTCTTAAAAATATTTATCACAAAGAAGGCACTGCCTAGCATTATAAGGGCTATCCCCAGGATAAAAAATGTTCCCCCCCAGACACTGAACTGTGTGAAGTCAGCTGGCAAGGGCCAGTAAAGAGTGTATAGGGGTGCATAATGGCTAACAAAACCTGCAAACCAGAAAATAAAGGTTCCAACAGAAACAAGAATAAAGGTCAAGTTTCCAAGCCTTATACTCCACAATGGCTTTTTCATTAAGAATGGAACGAGAAAAAGAAATGCTCCGAAAACAATGGAATATGTTGAACCGAAGATCCCCACCAGCGGATGCGCAGTAAGAATTGCAAAGAACTGTGATTCTGATACAAAAGGAAGAGGCTTAACTTCGTATAACCTCATTAACAATCCTTCTACAACAACAAATCCAAAATAGATAAGTCCGACAACAACAAACCTGAGTGTCAGTTTTTGCATAGGAGTAAGAGTCTCTGACTTGAAAAGTCCTTCCTCCCCATTCATAAAAGTCTTAATAAAACTCATATATTCTAATTTAATGATTTGTAAATAACCAATATCAGTTTGTTGTATTTGCAGGTATTACCTGAACAGCATCCTTCAGAATCATAAAGACCCCTTTTGGTCCCGAATACTCAGTTGAGCGTATTGTATAGACCCCTTCCCTGTCGAACTGCCATAAGAGGTCATTTCTGTGGCCAGGTACAACCTGCATCTGGAACATCATGCTGTTATCGTTTCTGAAAAGGCCAAATCCATATGTGAGGTCTTCTGACTGAACATCAAAAAGGACTATATCATTAACATTAATCACCAGCTTTTCTGATGGCATGAGGAACTGATGATCCTTAACCTTTATTTCAAATGTTTTATCTGGTTTGTAATCCGACCTGTTAAGATCCATCTCTGCCCACGGGATAGTGTTAAAGGTAATGAGATGCAGTGATACGCCAAGCACCGTGAGAAATCCGACAAACGTGTAAAATATCGCCGGCTTTACCGAAAATCCTGTGCCTTTGCCAGTAACCTTGATTGCGAACCAGGCAACAAGCAGAATTATGACCAGGCAATAAAATGTATATGCCAGCGTCTGTCCTGTAAGAACCATTGTTGAATCAACCATAAGACCTCCTTTTTTATAATTAATAATTGAAATATTATGATACAAGATCATATCATTAAAAATGAAAAAAATTATTCCGCTCTTTTTACTATATCAGCCAATGATGTTTCGTTTAGTATTTTAACAATATCATTACGAGTCTTTTCCCATACACTGTGCATAGAACATTGCTTGTTAAAAGGACATTTTTTAAACCCGAGAATGCAATTACTTAAACTCCTCAATCCGTCAGTTGTGGCAACGATGTCAGCAATAGAAATCTGCTCCTTTGGCTTGCTGAATGTAAAACCACCGCTTCTGCCCCTCTGGCTTTTAATAAAACCATGGTGCGAAAGGTTAGTCAGTATCTGCCGCAGATAGGGATAGGGAATTGAAAGCTTATCATGAAGATATTTTGCAGACATATTTTCATCCTCATTGATGGCCATATAGCTTAAAATACTGAGAGAATAGGAAGTCGTTTTGCTGAAATTCATATATGATATCTGCTTATAGCATTTAATGCAAAAATATTATTTTTTTTTAAGCGGAGAAGTTTTTTGTTAATTATTTCACAGACAAAATTGATACTTGTAAAGATGCAGAATTGACCTTCTTCAAAAACGGACAGATACCTGGATTGGGTATTCCGGTAAAATATCAGTCATATCAGGACCGCTTATACACTATTGCAATTTGTACACCAAGACCTCCATAAGAAAGCTGCAGCCCAACAACAGAACATGCTTCAACAATTCTGAATATCCCTGCTCCTGATAACCGGAGTCCGGATGCATGAAGTCTGAATCCTGTAGTCTATTTTTACCTACCTTTGATCCTGATTTTCATTCAAGTTCCCACAAATAGAACAATACACATTGCAGACCTTCTGAATTGAAAAAAATTAAATCCGATGCCCGCAAATCTGAATGCACTTATAAGATACAAAATCATAAATTCCTGCTTCTACGGAGGAAGAAGGAGATGGACAATCATGGAGCTCAGGGAGAAATGCTCAGAAGCTCTCGCGGAATACCGCGGCAGATATGAAGTTATTTCCGAAAGGACAATCAGGGATGATATACGCATTATGAGAAGCGATATACTTGGATACAATGCACCAATAGAACAACAGAAAGGTTTGTATTTCTACTCCGACCCCGTTATTCAATAATGACAATAAGTTTTACTGATTCAAATCTTATTGAAAGGATCATCATGTTCCTCGATACAATTAAAAGCGAGGTAAGCCATCCTGAGCTTGAGATCATCCTGGATAAACTCTCAAATTTAAAATACCAGAATCACTTTGGAGATAAAGAAAGCGCAGAAATTCAGGTCAGAATGAAGTCAGAAAGGTTATCCACTGATCAATTATCTGAAAAAGCGCCTGACCAGTTCAGGAAACCAAAGCGGGTAAAAGCTTCCGGCAGAAGAATATTCAGAATTGAAGAATCGGATATATCAATGGCTCCGTCACTTTCCATTCCATGGCATAAGGATTTGAATACCTGGGGCGATCTGTTTCTTTTGTTGCCTGGCCTAGCCTAAAGATAGTAAAACACTCTACATTAGTTTTTTAAAATATACTTTCGCCTTTTTATCATTTCTGGCAGTACCCAGATTGAAATAAAATAGATATTCCTGATCATGGTAAAAAGTTGATTTCTGCAGATTATATTCGGTTCTCAGAGTGATATAGCTATTACACTCTTTTTCCATAATCCGAAATCTGGCCGCTGCTTCAAAATCCTGATTTTTTATACAACTTAATTTTTCTTTTTTGAAAAGGCTAAGTCTGCGTTCGGAATAATATTTAAAATCAAGGTGTTTAAGCTCTGTTTTATTGCGCTCTTTTAGAATATTTATCAGTATCTCAAACTCCTTCCTGCTAAAGCGTTCTGCTTCGAGCATCTGATTCATTTTCAAAACTATTGACTCAACAGACTCCATTCAATACAGATTGAGAGTGTTTTGGAGGGAAGCTTTCAGATCATTAATAAGAAGATCTGGCTTGATCACTCTGACAGAATCTCCATATGACAGGATCTCCATAAAAAAATCATGCGTAAGATATATTTTCAGTCTGATGACAATTTCATTCTGGTTGTCCTGAAGTATCTCCTGTGACTCATGCAAGGGTAACGATTTAATATACTTTCCCTGTAAAGGATCAAAGGATAATACTACCTCCTGCACCCGCTCATCATATGGCCTGATTATTCCAAAACATGATTTAAAATAATCGTTGAGGTTAAACCATTCAGGCAGCTGAAACTTCTTCTTTTCCATATTAAGCTCAGTTATCCGGTCAAGTGAAAAGATCTTAATCATATCATCTTCAAGATCATTTGCCAGAAGATACCACCTGTTTTTGAACTCTTTCAGTGCATATGGCTCTGCATTTCTGCCGGTTATACTATCATCCTGAAATTTATGGTATCGGAATGATATTGTTAGTCTGTTTTTAATTGCCTGAATTAACCCATAAAGATTTTCCGTTCCTAATGGCCTTCTTTTTTCAAAATAGATAAAATCTGAAAGCCTGTCGGTAAGATTCAGTGCACTAAATGTATCAAATGCTTCCATTATTTTCTGATTTGCTTCAGATTGCTGATCAGATTCCACAAAATATACTTTGCGTGAGAAATCATATTTAATGTCAATATCATATATGGAACGGATCTCTATCAGGTCCCTCTGAAAAGTTCGCTGTGATACTGCAAAATAATAATCCTGCAATTCTGATTCCTTCCGGAGAGCCTCGGAAATCTCCCTGTATGCAGCAGGCGATCTCCTTAACTTCTTTATAATAATATTGTAACGTGATAATGTCTCTCTTCTTGACATGACGGGGATTTTATCTGCAAATATAAAACCAGACTACGACATTATGTGTCGTAGTTATGAGATTTAAATCAAAAACCTGCAAAAATCAGAGATTCGCAATTATAGACTCAGCAAGGACCGACTTTAATAAAGCTATATTATCAATCTGCAGATAGGAATTACAATCAGGTGCTGCTAACAAAAACCTCACATTCTTATTCAATTTTTTGTCTGATAGAAGAGCAGCAAGTAAATCTGTCACGGCAAGAATATTAAGCAGGTTTATAGAAAAAAAATCCTTTGAAAATATAATATCATCCGAATCTGTAATATTGGTGGACTGCAGAGAACTATGGCTGATAGAATTTTTTATCTTAAAAAACAGACAATTACCTGAATGACAAACTATAGCTTCTTTATCATTGTCAAATGTTAGAGAATTTATCTGTTCTACTGGCTCATGCCATCGAAATTGAAGACAGTAGGAATCTTCATGATTCAGCTTCATTACACCCGAAAATATTCCTCAATATGATTATCAAAAAATGTTTTTCTGTTTTTGTCAGGATCGCAAAAATATTGTAGAGTGAAAATACTATGCTCGTCGAACAACTGGCAATACTTTCATAAACAGCCCGGACAATATTCTTGTCTATGGTTTCTTTTTCAAATCTGGTTATCAGGCACAGATAGCTTGCATACCTGTTCAACTCTTGCTTTGCCCGACCGATCCATCTTAACGTTTCACTGTTGCACGTTTGTTCAATCAACTGAAAAACATTTTTCAGACCCTTATCATCGAAATATTTCAAATAAGCCGTATTAAACTCCATTCTTACCACTTACTAGTTTATTTTAAAATTAGGATCAAAAATAAGCGAGTGGAACGTCAGGATAAGTCGTACTTAATCTATTCAGGCAAGGAGTAAGAGATTAATACCCGAATATTCACATCCATATTTTGAATTAGCTGTCGAAAATAACATGCACGTTTATCATCAGACTCTCAGGAGATCTGTGCGAAACTGAGCTTACCCTTTTCGATTGTTCTACCATCTTCTCCATATAGCATGTAGTGAAAAACCAGCCTGTCGCTGGAGTCTCTTGTATAGATAATGAGGGCAAATAATCCAATAAGTCTGCTCTCTGTGATAAAATCTTTGAAAATGTAATCCCAATGAGTCTCATTTCCATCAAGCTCTCTTTGTAATTCATCATTCAATCCATACAGAATTAGGACTTTCAATGGCGCATTTAAACTGCATAGCTTTATAGCCTCCTCATAAGATGATTCCCAGCTGTTTTCAGATTCAATAAAGATTTGCGGCACTTCCCAGTTATGAGCATTCCCTTTTTTAAAGAGAGTATAATCAACTCTTAAAAATTCCTGACTATCATCAAATGATAATTCAAGGTCGTCCGCCACCTTAATAAAAAAATCTTTAAAGAAATATTTTCTTTCTCTATAACTTTTTAAAGCTTCCAATTCATGATACTTTGCTTTTTCGATATTGGATTTAAAATAAAATATGAAATCCTTCCAGAGTTGATTTTTGTCTTTAGTCATCTGTTATTATAGTTAAGGTTATTAGAAAAAGAGGAACTCCTGTTTAATGGTAAATATACAAAAATCAGGTTTAATGGGATACAGAGAATTGTTCGCGGAAATAATAAAAACCGCCTTTAATTCTAATAAGTTAATACATAATGCATTGGTTAGCTTTCCGATTCTTAACTACCTCCCTCCATCACTCTCAACTATCAATACAGAGTTAGCCGGCAGAAAAACAGTCGACTCTCCGCCGACAATTTTCTGAGATCCAACAGGGGCCATGTCTTCAGCAGAGGAAGTCCTGAACAGATCTGCCGATGTCCCGGAGAGTCTTTTTATTGTCAGGTTTCGCCCTGTTGAAGTCGGGTTAGTGAGAAGGACTACAGTTTTTTTGCTACTGACGAATGCCAGCATATCCATCGGATCGGGACCAAATGATGAAAGATCCGGATTCTCATTTCCGGTAAAATTCTTAACCGAAAAGGCTCCGGGGATAACAGTTTTCCAGAGCTTCTGAAAAATATAATACAGTTTTGTCTTTGTACCATTAAAGATTAGCTCCTCGCCCGAATAGCTTTCCTATTACTTGCGCCAAGCCAATAGATATAACAGTTCGCCTCAAGATAACCGATATCCCTCATCATGGATCTAAGCTGGCGTATTGCTGAAACTGTAAGATCCTCCGGCCTGACAGTACAATTTTCAGTTTGCCAGATCTCATTGCCTTTTTTAAATTCATTCTTGAATTTTAATATAAGCTCACGTGCTTCAACTGCTGCCTTTCCGCCCGATTGTGTTCCCTCGTCATATGAATGAAATGCTATTCCGTCAAGTGCTCTCAGGAGTTCAGGATCAGATCTTAATTCAGAAAGATCGCTTCCAAGATACTTACCTATAGTATAATGATTATGATCTGGACCATGCATCTTCACCATTGTGAGCTTCTGTTCATCAAGCGCCTTGCGGAGCTTTTTCGTCACCCTTCGCCACTGTTCAGGTTCGTAGGGACAGCCGTCCCATGGGGCAGCATAATCAGGTTCGTTCTGTACCGTGGCATAAACCGGTGTTCCCATTTTTTTAACATCCCGTAGATAGACGAGCACCTGTGCATAAAACTTTACAAAAGCATCCTCGAACTCCGGCTTAAGATGATTGGGCTTCCCTTTTACGTTACCAATAGTGTCATTGAAAGTTTTCATGAATGCCGGGGGTGACCATGTTGTTATAATCCATTTCGTTATGCCGTAACTGCGCATGGTCTCTATTTGCTTTGCCAGATTGTTATCAATTTCAGAGGTGTTAAGCGAACCATCCCTGTTGCAGTAATCAGGATAAATCTTAACCCTTCCAACTGTCATGCCCAGATCTCCATAGATAGCTTTCTGCAATTGCTTGTCAAATCCTATTCCCGCTCCCCAGTCAACAAATCCCGGGAAACAGCCCCAGCCGGTTACAGGCTGATTCACACTCTCAGAGAGTGTTATACTATAAACCGGCGCTCCTGTAGCTGAGCCCGGCATATTGGTTAAAACTGCAGAAAGATCCATCGAAGCAGTTATTTGCCCCAAAGATTTATCAGGAATTAACCCTGTTAAAACGCAGATCATTATCATAGACAGTGCTTTGATCCAAAATAATGAACCCGGGAAACCATTCAATTCAGTCTCATTGCACTTTCGCGAATGAACCCCTATCAGCGGGATATACATTGAGTTTTCTGTATTTTTATTCATATTCTGTGCCTGTTTTAATGTATCATTAGCGGAATTCAATTAAATTTAAATTTACTATTTGATTATCTGAAAATTAATTAATTTTATATCAATCCTTCAGCAATTAAGAATTATGCGTAAAATTATTGCAATTTGCTTCCTGTCATCATTAGTGATAAGTACAGGCTGCCGGAACAGATCGGGTAACATCAAAGACAGCACACTTATTAAACCGGAGGGAGCCTTTGAATTTTTTGTTGCACCTGTGGGGCCTCAGAATCCCCGCAACAGTGAAGCTGCAATAATACCATTGAAGGACGGCTCCCTGCTCCTTGGCTGGACAGAGTTCTATGCTGGCAACGGGGCTGATCATGGCCCGGCACGTATATCAGGAAAAATTTCTACAGACGGAGGCCGTACCTGGGGCGAGAAATATACCCTTGTTGAGAATGACGGAGGATGCAATGTCATGGAAGTCAATTTTCTGAGACTGAAGAACGGGGATATAGCTTTATTCCATTGCCAGAAGAATTCAGAATCTGTCGACTGCCGCATAATCATGCGCACCTCTTCCGATGAAGGTAAGACCTGGCTGAAACCCAAACAGCTGAGTCCTGATGGGAAGTACACCGGCCTCACAAATGGACGGTCAATAAGGCTTCGTTCGGGCCGCATTGTACTTGAAGCATGGGAAGGAGATTATTGTTATTGTGTTCTGTCTGATGATGATGGCATTACATGGCGCGACAGTCAGAGGGTTAAGCCTGCCAATGGCGCCTGCTGGGAGAATGCCTGCATTGAGCTTAAAGACGGCAGGGTGCTGATGCTGATCCGAACAGGTCTGGGGGGACAGTATAAATGTATTTCGGCTGACGGTGGTGAAACATGGAGTGAGCCGGAAGCAAGTCTATTGGTGGGAACAGCCGCACCTGTTTCATTAAGCAGGGTCCCGGGAACTGGAGATATTCTGGCTATCTGGAACAACAACCCCGGAGCAGAAAAACGCAATCCACTGACTGCTGCAATTTCAAAAGATGAAGGGGAAACATGGGTCAATATCAGGAATATAGAAGACAATCCAGAAGATGCATGGGCATATCCTGCTGTCACCTGGATTAGCAACCGTGCCCTGGTCACATATTTTAATTATAAGGATGGCCTCTCGCTTAAGATTAAGAGCCTCCCTGAAGATTGGTTTTATAACTAATTATTCCAGCCATAGCATTATACTATCAACTTTAACCGGTACCAGGGGGTTCTTATCTTAATAATTATAATAAATCCTTCCCGGAAACGTTTTAATACTGATTCTCAGCAAATACACCTGATTTTGAGTCCTGAGTGAAATCGTCATAGCCCTTCGTGCCTGCCTGACGGGAGGTTTAATATAAATCTTTTAAACACGAAGGTCATAAAGGATTCACAAAGGACACTAAGGGAGTTTCTTAAAGGCTGACGGTATATGAATATTACTTAAGGTTTATCTATAATTTTTAGAAAAGAGATATGGAAAAAGCTAAAACGATCATCAGAGCAGTTTGTATAATTATCCTGATATTTTCTTTTGGAAATATGTCCGGCCAGACTAAATCTGTCCAGACAACTTCTAAATCTTCACAGACGCAAACGAAGTCAGCACAGACTACTTCAAAATCTACTACTACAAAGGCCAAATCAACCCAGACAAAACCAAAGTCGGTCCAGACAAAACCAAAACCAGTCAGAAGAGTCCCAAAGCTGAACCTGTTAAAAAGGTCATTGATCCAACAATTGTCACAATCGGCAAACAGAACTGGTCAAAGGCAAATCTTAATGTAAGCACCTTCAGGAATGGTGACTCAATACCTGAGGCAAGAACCAACCAGGAATGGGTGGCAGCAGGAGCAGCAGGAAAACCTGCCTGGAGCTACTACAATAATGATCCGTCAAATGGTCCAAAATATGGCAAACTATACAACTGGTATGCTGTAAACGATCCGAGAGAGTTAGCTCCTGAAGGCTGGTCGCTTGCCAATGATGCCGACTGGGCCGAACTGGTGCATTTTCTTGGAGGACAGGCAGCGGCAGGAACAAAGATGAAAACCACCGCCGGATGGACTGATGGTTATAACGGAACCAATGAAAGCGGCTTTGGAGGTTTCCCCTCAGGCTATCGTGTTGAGAACGGAAGCTTTCTCAACCTTGGGAGTATCGGTACCTGGTGGGGTCCTGAAGAGAGCAAGACTCTTGAAGCAGTCGACCATTACCTTGCACGAAGCGGCAGTTTAACCAGGGGCAGCAATCCAAAGCAACGCGGTGAATCAGTCAGGTGCCTCAGGAAGTAGCTCTGCAGGGGATTTGATTATTGCCGAAGAGAATATGTTCCCGGTTACTCTTCAAACAAAGTCCAAACCTGTCCGGGCATATCCCTGAGATAATCTTTCTGGATATTATACTCAGGATGAGCGTCGAGGAAGCTTTTGGCAATAAATGGCCGGCCACATGGGTGACCCATGATTGCCCACAGCTGCATCCTGGCAGCCAGCTTACCATCAGTTGCCTTAGCCTGAACAGCGCCTGCGGCAAAATATGCACCATCCCAGCTAACTTCCGATACTCCCTTTTCATCCTCGTCCAGATGGCCGCATAATGAAAAACGGCCAGCCTTTTCCTGTTACGGTTCATATCGTAATGATCGCCCATAAAAGATTTAGCGGCTTCAATATCTATTTTCCCCTTATATTCTTTCATTAGAACATCCCATCTCAACCGGCGCATATTTGCTGATTTTTCCGGGGAGGTAGCATCAAAGGTGGTCTCTTCCTTAAGGATCTTCTCATTAACAGGGAAATTAGCCCCCGTAAAAACACCATCTGTTGTCCGTTCAAGGAAATGATTTTTCAGACCAAGCTCCAGGCGTGCTATCTCACCAGTTTTGTTATCTCCAAGCAGCCAGGCATTTGCATAGCCTCCATTGTTCCTGTCCACCATTATTGCCACCCATTCATCTATCGATGATCCGTATTGAACAGCTTTACGTGCTCTGACGAATTCAGCAACCCCTGTAGTGTCGAATCCCTTAAAGCCTGAGATCGTGGTTTCCGTAACAATAAGTCCGGCGCTGTTAATATTGAAATCATCCCCGCTATGGATAAATCCGGGAAGGGCATCCATAAATATCCTGTTGCCCTTTTCCGGGACAATATCCAAAAGAATATTCCACCTCTCTCCTATCAGGTATTCACTCCAGTTATTATGAGCCATTACAATTTTACCATCGGTGGTCCAGGAGCCTGTTGCTGCAATGGCGCTGCAATGTTCAGCAGGAGTTGGCTTTTCCTGGTTTTCCAGCCAGGGAACATAATAATCAGGTATTTCAAGTAATGAATTTATTGCAACAATATCTTTAATGTCAATTTTGCCCTCACCAAGTCGGGCATTTACTCCTGCAACAATACCATTTAGCTCAACCTGATACTCAACAGGAATGTTATGCCATAAAATTCTGTATGATTCATTCCTGTAGAAGTCCCTGTCACGTCCTGTAAAGTGCAGATTCCTTACCTCCATAGCACCACGAAGATCTATTATCTCTTCGGCAAGAAGATAGCCATGCTGGAAACCAATAACATCAGGAGTGCCTTCAAGATGGATCTTTATCCAGCCGTTTTTCTCCGTCCGGCTCGCTTTTGCCAGTATCTGTTCCTGTGTGAGTGTGCTTTTTTGAGAAGAGGGGCTGGTACAGCTTGCAAGAATGAAGGAAAGTACCAGTGAGGTGATAAGAAGTCTGTTCATAATGGATGATTGTTACTTATAATTCAACAGGCAAAAGATATAAAAATTATTTGACGCCGCTTTCACCTTTGTGATCCTTTGTGGCTTACCTGCAGGTTTAAGCGCTTTTAAATTATCCCCTGCAGCTTCGATCACGGCAGGCATGTGTGTCAGTCATTAAGGAAATATCTGTAAAAATTAGTCTCATATTGTTTAAATCCCAGCTTTCTGTATAATTCATTCGCCTCAACCCTTGCAGGCCGTGAAGTAAGCTTAACATCCTTTGCGCCAAGTGATTTAGAATAGTCAATTGCAAAAAGCATTAGCTCCTTACCAATCCCTTTACCTCTTTGCGATTTATCAACCACGACATCTTCTATCCAGACTTTGATACCTGTTGGTGTTTTATAACTACCAAGACTAAGCATCCCGACGATCTGCCTGTCATCAAGCCTGGCAACGAAGAAATGGACACTTTTACATCCCAGAATATTTTTAAAATACTCTCTGGTCAATACTTCTGCCTCGGGTGAAAGCTGGGGCAATAACCGGGAAGCTGCCTCAAATGTTCTTTCACTGAATCTGGTGATCTTTCTTATTTCCATTTGCATTTAACCTTTTACAAGGATAAAATTAAAATTATGAAAAATGTTTAACTATCCATAAAGAATATGAAGATAATATTAATGAGATTGTTGCAGGCTTTTTTCAGACCGGATCTGTCTAGTGTTAAGAAAATCTTAAAATCTCGGTACGGGATTTGCATTTGATAGATTGTTCAGACGCGTTATATTAAAACCAAATGTCATGAAAAAGTTCTTAACCACCGCAATTCTCCTGACCATGTTCGCAACCTGTACCACATTAACGGCGCAGGCACAGCAGGAGGAATACCTCGGTCTGCCGGGGGACAATCTTAATCTATATGCAGTAATGAAGTTATTCCAGGGATCAGAGACTCTCGAAGGCTTCGAAAGGGATCTGAATGATCAGAATTTCAGAATAAACAATCTCGACCTGAATGGCGATAATTTTATTGATTACATCAGGGTCGTGGATTATGTCGACAGGGATGTTCACAACATTGTACTGCAGGTCGCAATCAACAAAAGGGAAACCCAGGACGTCGCTGTTTTTACCGTTCAGCGTTTTTCCAACAATCAGGTCCAGATCCAGCTGATAGGCGATGAGGCTCTGTACGGAAGGAATTATATTATTGAGCCGATTTTTGACGAGCAGTACGCCGGAACAACACCCAACCCCGGCTATACAGGGAACGTCACTGCAGTCAGAACAACGAGCTATGAGATAGCAACATGGCCTGTAATAAGGTTTATGTATATGCCTAACTATGTAGTATGGCACTCTGCATGGACATGGGATTACTGGCCATCATACTGGCATCCATGGCAGCCGTTCTCCTGGCATTTCTATTACGGATATCATTACAACTGGTATAACAATTATTACAGTTATTACCATCGCTGTAACACTATACGTTATAACCACTATCACGACTTTTATTACAGCCACAGACATTCCCATTCTCCTTATGTCAGCCACAGGATAGAATCCGGTCACTATAAGAACACTTATTCGCATCCTGATCAGAGGAGAGATGGAGAAGCCCTTTACTCGAGGACAAATCAGGATAATAATAACAGGCGGTCAGCCCAGGGATCCGGAAACAACTATAACTCAAACAGGAGGACTAATGTAACCTCTTCAGGATCTGCATCGCATCAGGTATCCAGAAATAATTCAGGTTCTGAGAGAAGAACAGGTGAAAACGCATATAACAGATCATCCGCACCACAGGGAACAACTCATAATTCAGGTTCAGAAAGAAGGTCTTCTGACAATTATAGTACCAGGACAACTGCACCTAAGGTGTCGACTCATAATTCAGGTAATGAAAGACGTTCTTCTGCAACTTCTGATACCAGGTCAATTGCACCCAAAGGAACGACACATAATTCAGGTTCTGATAGAAACTCATCCGGTAATGTAAATGCGGGATCATCCAAACGCCAGGTAACAGCTTACAATTCATCTCCGGAACGGAGGTCTTCCACAACAGCGGGCAACAGACAGGCAACGCATGCACAACCGGCTCAGCATACCTCATCAGCCAGGTCGTCATCTGCAAAACCTGTTTCAAAGGGAGAAAGCTTTTCGGGACGCAGGAGCAGTGGACAAAGTCAGTCGGTAAAGTCTGCAAACAGCAGTGAAAAAAAGAAATCGGGTGAATCGACAAATAATAAGCGCAGATAGAAATAATAAGTTCTTTAAAGCGAATTCTCACAAAAGCGGGAATTCGCTTTTTTTTTTGTCAGGGCTGATGAGCTGAAGAAAAATCAATTTTGTTTTTTAGCTTCCGGCAGTTTCATCCTTTCTACAAGGAAAAGCTCATCCGGCAGTCCCTGGTCAAACTTTACGTCAGACAGCAGTATTTTGGTGCTATGGTTCTTCTCCAGATCCTTCATAACTATTTCCGACGCATTCCAGTACTGTCCGATCTTTTCGTACCTGTAAGTCTGCTCCTTGAATTTTTTACCTTTCCGGTCATAGTAATCCATAGTTACGGCATATCCATATAATTTGCTGACCTTAACTACAATCTTTGAGTAATTTGATTTTTCTGACTTGGGTACAAGGTTTAACAAATAGGCATCTTCGTCAGATTGAAGTAATTCAGGAATATACCTGTCGGCATAAGGGATTGTAGCCATATCCTCAAGCAAAAAATCGGTATTATTAAATGTCTGGCTTTCAGCAAGCATTGATATTTTTTTTGGTTTTGCGAATGCAGGCATATACAACCACATCACGTCATTTGGCAAAGAAAGGGTTGCGATCCCTGCCTGGGATTCCGGTTTGGTGTATCTGTAGAGCTTTTTTGCCGGTCCTTTCTGAAGCATCGTGGCTTCCCGTATTTTTTCTTTCCCCGCTTTATCTGTCAGGATTATGGTGATCTTACCCTCCCTGTCCTTCGGAGAAAAAATGATCTTGTCCATACCCTCAAGAATTGCTCCTGCATCCTGTGGCATTGCATCAGGCACAGCAGCTACGGTTAACAAAATCAGCAAAAAGCTTGTATATCTCAGGATTCTCATCACTTGTTTCTTTCTATTAATAATATAAATATCAGCAATATGTAGCTATTTCTATGATGTATTATAATTTGTCAGGAATTGATTGTTTTCTCCTGTGCGAGAGAATAAGTATCACCGGCAGGAGAGTTAAGGCACTGAGACCTGATCCGAACATACTGAGAAATATCAGTAATCCAAAATACTGTAGGGGGACCATTTCAGAAAAAGAAGGACAAGAAATCCGGCAGATACTGAAATGACGTTAATTATAATTGCTTTCCCGCTTATACCGATAGTCTCCTCCAGCGCCCTGGTGATAGTAGCCCCATCCTTGAGGGAGCTGTTGAAATGGGTGATCACATGTATTGAATAATCGATCCCGGTACCCATTGCTATACTGGCAACCAGCACCGTGGCAATATTAAGAGGGATTCCTGTAAATCCCATGATTCCGAAGAGAACAATTATTGTTGAGATAATAGGAATTGCTGCAAAGAGGCCGGAAGTAAATGATCTCAAAATCGCACTTACAATTATAATAACAACCAGAATGGCAATTACAAGGCTTGCCATCTGACTGTAGATAAGGCTTTGGTCCATTGATGTTTCGATAAAGGGCATCCCGGTGACCTCAATGGTGCAATCCGCCGTTGAATTATCCCTTATGAAGCTGGTCATGTAACTTTCCAGCTCTTTCCTCTCCTTGTTCTCGGGTGAAGTAAACATTGAGATGATAATAGCCTCGTCAAGATCTTCCGATACGAACTTCTGCATGTTCTCATTACCATCGAGCATAAACCAGAGCTGCCCGATCTTATCCTTGTCATCAGGGATCTTTCTTCCCTCTCCAAAGGCTGCATTTATTTCAACAATAAGATCGGCAACAGACTGTGTAGATACGATACCCGGATTTTTTTCATATATTCCTCTGTTCTGAGCATTGTATTGAGTAACTCAGGACTCTGGACATCACCTTTAAAATATACGAAAACAGGCTTGGTCCCTCCGAACTCCCGGGTCATAATATCTTCAGCTATCCTTGTAGGATCTCCTTTTCTGAAATAGTTCCTTACATCAACGTTTCTTTTTATAAGGAACATACCGCCGATACTGATTATAGTTACAATTATCCATCCTGCAAGAATTCCTTTTGTATGGTTAAACACCATTCTCTGTAAAGGGATCTGGAAATGTTCGGCAAAAAAAGATTTGCCGCTCTCCCTCTTTTTTGCAGGCTCTTTCCTGTTTTTCCAGCCAAAAGCAGCAATCATAGCCGGCACAAAGAAAAGTGAAAGGAGAAGAGCAATAAATGTTCCCAGGGCTGTAAAGATTCCAAAATCCCTTATCATGGTAAGGTATGAACCGAATATGAATGAAATAAAACCAGTAATAGTCGTCAGGGCTGCCAGTATTACCGGGATAAAAACATATGTCATCGCAGTCATTACAGCCTGATTAAGGTCACCCTTCACCTGGTCGATACGGTTGAGCACATGTATCGCATAAGCGGTTCCTACTGCCAGAAGAACGATCGGAATGTTGTTTGTTACCATGCTCAACTCCGATCCGGTCAGAGACATTATCCCGATCACCCAAATTATAGACAGAATGGCAACAATCAGAGGTACCACAACTCCCCTGACCGTTCTGAAACCAAAAAAGAGTACAACTACTATAAGGATGAAAGCTATCGGAAGAAGCCTGGTAAGATCTGAGGAGATAAGGTGGGAAATGGAGGTGATCATCATTGGAGATCCGGCATAATATACCTTTTCCGGGAGCCTCAGCGCTTCGGTTTTCTCTTTCACTGTGTTTGCCAGTGCGTGGATGTCAGCATCATCGGCAAGGGAAAATATGATTATCGTAGAGGTCCCATCCTCCGATACAATGGTCCCCTTGTAGTTTGTGCCCTTGAACACCTTCTCTTTCAGGCTGGCAAGCTCTTCAGGGGAATCGGGCAGGTCATTCTCATCTACAAGCTGACCGATCTCCATCCCGTCCTCTCCCTCATTGACGTGCATGATGCTTGTAAGGCTCGTCACCGATGAGATGCCTTCAACCTCCTTCAAAGTATCGGTAACCTGTTTGACATGTCTGAGAACTTCGGTAGTGAATACATTTTCTGTTTCCAGAATGATCATACCGGTTTTGTTACCTCCGAATTTTGCCCCGATCTTTTTCAGAAGCAGCGCATCCGGATCATCATCAGGTAATGAACTGATCACGTCCGAATTAATCCTGATCTTCGGGATCTGCAAGCCTAAAAAGAGAGTTGAAGCCAGTACGATAAATATAATGACCCATCTTAGCTTTAATACTGATCTGAACAATGTCTCCATTCCTGGTGTCTGTTAATATATATTTCAGAGGCAGCAAAAATATATCTTTTTGAGCAGGTATCAAACAGGACAAAGTCCGGGCAGCTGTTTTCTCTCTGCTTTTCAGACTTCTGCAGTGCAGCAGGCAACTAACCGGAAATCACAGGCATTCTCTGCAGACGGTATTGAAAAAGAAATCGGAACGGGATTGGGATTATTATTCAGGTAGATTTCAGAAAAGCATTGAGTTACAATCCGGGTTGACAGCATATCTGGTGAAGGCAGAAGATTTTGATTTACCTTACCAGTAAAAGCATGGGTGTAACAGCTATGTTTATGCGCACTGCAGGCTGTTCTGAAGTGATCAGACAACAGCCTTAAAATTATATTGTAACAATTATAGTAAGTAACTCCTGGTCAGTTTTACCAAGTTTATCAGAAAGTATTGCAAGCATCTCCCTCTCATTACCAAGGTCAAAACGCAAATCTTTCTCAGACAAATTCTTATATCGTTTCAGAAGTTTCTCTTTTTATCTTTCCAGTATCCTGCTGCATCTATTCTCATATCGTAAATCTTAGCAAATTATTCTTATTCATTTTGTGAGAGTAATGAATCGGTGATTCTATTACCTATAGCATCAGGAAAACAAAGTATGTGCCAGAAATACATTAAATGTACAGATAAAACAAATTCTGTGACTATATGCCATATTTACAGACAGATAACAGGTTTTGTGACGATTGAACCACATGGACCTCAGGGCTTCAATTCTCAAAATGAGAAAAATAATTTGGATTTTTTACAATTCTGAAATGAGGGAAGGTTCTTTAAAGGTATATGAGTATCAGGAGCCGGTGCGGTCATGAAAATTTCCTTATCAAAAAATTATTCGAGGAGAAAGCTATGGATGAATGCTCCTATTTACTGAACATTTCGTCTGATCTTTTTTGCATCTCGGCGTATGAAATATCTTCAATATGGGTCATGATAATCCACTGGTGGCCGAAAGGATCGATAACACTACCGCTGCGGTCTCCGTAAAACTGGTCTTTTGGCGTCATATCACCATGGACTGTAGCTCCCGCTTTTATTGCATTTGCAAAAACTGCGTCGACATCTGTAACATAAATACAGAGTGAGACAGGAGAGCCTCCCAGTTTTTGAGGGCTGAGGTTACCCCACTGTTCATTTTCTTCGGCGAGCATAATTTTGGAATCACCAATTTCCAATTCACTATGACCGATGGAGCCATCAGGCATTGTTATCCTTCCTGATTCTTTTGCTCCGAAGGCCTTTTTGTAAAATTCGACCGCTTTGTCAGCGCCCCTCACTGTGATATATGGCGAAAGGGTATTAAATCCCTGGGGTATAGGCAGTGTTTTCATAGATAATAATGTTTTTCATAATAACAATCTGCAGGAGAGTAATGTTCAGCTTTATAACTGCAGGGAATTATCGGAAACGGATTAAAAATTCCCTGATCAGCAAACGGTAATAATTCTAATTCAGGCTTAATGTTAAGATCGAATTATGCAGTATGGATTTAAAAATGCAGTAATGACAGGATAGTTGATTAAAATTCTTTTGTAATGAAGATAGATTGATTATTTTTGTACACTTTATCCGGCGGTTCATTGAAGCAGATGTTGCGGACCGGCGAAGGCAGAGGGATGAGATTTCTCTCACAATGTTTTGAATTTATCGGGGTGTGGCGCATCCCGATAGCTATCGGGACGGGAGGTAGCGTACAACGTTCTTTTTAGATTAAAATATTTCGGGGTGTGGCGCAGTTGGTAGCGTACTACGTTCGGGACGTAGGGGCCGGAAGTTCGAGTCTTCTCACCCCGACAAATGAAAAGCCTTTCCGCGAAAGCGGAAGGGCTTTGTTTTTTCATTGCGATGAAAGGTTACTTTCAGGAGCAACTGAAAAAACAAAGACCTTAAGTGAGCGAGACGAACGAAGCTTTCATTTGAGTCACCCACTGGAAGTCCGCCGTTTGTGCTGAGCTTGCGCCAAACGGCATCTTCACCCCGACAAATGAAAAGCCTTTCCGCGAAAGCGGAAGGGCTTTGTTTTTTCATTGCGATGAAAGGTTACTTTCAGGAGCAACTGAAAAAACAAAGACCTTAAGTGAGCGAAGCGAACGAAAGGCTTTTCATTTGAGTCACCCACTGGAAGTCCGCCGTTTGTGCTGAGCTTGCGAAGCCAAACGGCAATCTTCTCACCCCAAGAAAAATAAAGCAACTTCTCCGTCTTTAGTCAATTATGGTTATATTTGGTAGATATATAATCACTTAGCGGTAATTTTTCTAACCTTAATTATCAATAATTATGGACTATAACACCAGGACCGAATTTCATCATGCCAATGAACTTATGCTAGCTACAATCAGGAAAAGATTTGTTGCTTTCCTCATTGATTGGATCGTTCTGATAATAATTTATTTATGCATATTAATTCTGTTCAGCCTTTTTAATATAAACATCTCGAATATAAATGTCCATGGTATTTTCGATGTTGAACTGGAAATTGAAAACATGCATTCAAATTTAATTGCCATTTTGAAAATTTTCTTCGGACTTTTACCAGTCCTTTATTTTACAGCCTCGTTTTATTTCTGGAAGGGACAAACCATCGGGAAATATTTTCTCAGGATAAGGGTGCTTTCCTTATACCACAAAAATATCGGACTTTGGCATTGCATAGAACGAAGTCTGGGCTACTTTGCATCTGCACTTGAGTTTGGGTTCGGATATATACAAGCCTTCTGGAATCCTAACAGGATGTCGCTTCATGATAAAATTGGCGAGACAATTGTAGTACAGCTTCCGGTTAAAAAACGTAAGTAATACAGCAAGTGCCAGGAGCAATTACCGGATCCCCGGCATTTATTACACATACTAGCCCTCAGAAATCCGGATTTGTCTGAAAGAAGGCGGGCTTCTTTTTTGGACAGGCGACTTCGGGTAAAGCCGACAAACCAATACAGCTCCGCTTTAAATATATTTATTGAAGGATTGATCAGATTATTTCCCCTGGAAGATAGCTGCCCTTATTCCGGCATTTTGCTGCAGGTTGTAATAATAAAACGGGATATCAAAAGAGTGATAAACCCCTAACACCATCCTGCCTGAGATTTTAAATAATGTTATCCCCCAAGACGCTATTCGCTCCGGCAGCTACATTGGGCCGGTTGATAAATATGCCTGATATTTAAATTTTCGTTAAAGGTAATTACTTAAAGCTATGTAAATCAATATAAACCTTGGGCTTATCATGGACACAAAAATGATCATCCGAAAAAGCACAAACTGAATGAAAAGTTGAACGAAAATGAAGATCCCTGCAAACGACCGGCTGTCCCTGCGTTAATATTAGTTTATACTATTTATGATACCCATTATTTAGCCTGCCAGGATTCTTATAAGGTCATCATTCAGATAGTATACCTCGGATCCAGCCTTTTTTGGAGTTAAGATCTTTGCAGCAACAAGTTCTTCCATACGTTTTGAAAGAGTTGTACGGGATGATCTGCCTATTACATTTCCAATAATCTTGGGTTTATATATGGTTGGCTGAATATAGCTTCATTCACCTCCTTTGTATACCATTTTATTTTTGACTTTCCATAATTCAGGGTGGAATCCATCTGGTCCAATATGTTGTTAATCTGAATATTGGTCATCGTAGATGTATTCTCAATAGCATCAAGCATAAACAAAATCCATTTTTTCCATGACCCCTGTTGTGTCACAGCACTAAGATTATAATAGTAGTCTGATCTATGAATAATTATATACTTTGACAGGTAAAGTACAGGTTGATATAATAATCGGGATTGTACCAGGTAAATAAGGTTAATAATTCTGCCGGTTCTTCCGTTACCGTCCTGAAAAGGATGGATTGCTTCGAATTGATAATGTGCAACACACGTTTTTATCAGCGGATCTGTTGGATAATTCTCATGGTCATTAAGATAACTTAAAAGGTTTTCCATTAACCCTTCAACAATCTCATTACCTCGAGGTGGTGTATAGATCACTTCTCCCGGACGTAACTCACTTTGTCCTCTTTTGATAACTACATTTGCCTGGGGCGGTCTTATTCCGGCTGTAGTATTCTTGATCTGCCGGAAGATCGAAAGAACTGACTGCAGATTTAAAATTTTTGTTTCATTCATTTCACGGTATCCAGCCCAAAGCGCTTCTCTGTATCTAAGAACTTCTTTTACAGCAAAATCTGATCTTTCTTCACTTTTATTATCCGAAACTGCTTTATATAGTTCGTCCTCAGTGGTGAAAATATTCTCAATTTCAGTTGAAGTTTTGGCTTCCTGTAATGCTATTGTATTTATTAACATATTCGGATTTGGCAGTCTCATAACATTGATATTGACTGAGGCCAATGCCCTCGAAGCAGATACCAGCTTTTTCAATATATCGCTGTCATTATCTATTTCAGTTGAGGGTGGAAGAAGAGGAAGATCATTGAAAGGGGAATTCCGGTCGAATTTTGTCTTAGTCATAGATGTTCAATATTTGTTCAATTATGGACATATTGCAAATTTATGTCGTATTTTCATGAAAAACAACAATACATGTCCAATATTTTAATATTTATGGACACGTCATTAAGAAATGTCCATTTTTATGCTGAAACAGGCTTATATATTAAAAATCATAAAACAAAAAAATAAAACCAGGAATAGGTCATTTGAATTATACCATACTGATAATTAATTATATAAAAAACATATGGCTTCTCTCCCGGACTTCGATGGGCTTCATTTTCCGGCAGGTTTCGTCGGCCAAAGCCTGACAAACAGAAACACACAGGCAATTTTATAACCACACACCAAAGTGCCGGGTATTATTTTATAATGCAGATGTCCCCCTTTTAAATTAAATTAGCACTGAATATGTCTAACCTAATACTGTCCAAATGAACTCAGATGAATAGGATGATATAATTCATCCGGACAAACTCTTGACCCTTAAAAATTTGAGCACACAATATGGTAACTATTACAAATCAGGATCTGCAGTTAGCTTTTGACTTTGTTAAATACACAAATCGCAATATCTTTCTCACTGGAAAAGCCGGTACCGGTAAAACTACATTCCTGCATGACCTTAAAAAATCATCCCCAAAACGAATGATCGTAGTGGCTCCGACAGGAGTGGCTGCAATAAATGCAGGTGGTGTCACAATACACTCCTTTTTTCAATTGCCTTTTCACCCATTTATCCCATCAATTTACTTATCAAATAATTATACAGATAATCAGGCTGTACAAAAAGATCAGCCAGCGTATAAGATGAGTCGTGAAAAGATAAATATTATCAAAAGCCTTGACCTGGTTGTTATTGATGAGATCAGTATGGTACGGGCTGATACACTTGACGCTGTCGACAGCGCACTCAGGAGGTACAAAAACCGTTATCTCCCCTTTGGAGGAGTCCAGCTCCTGATGATCGGTGATCTTCAACAGCTTGCGCCGGTTGTAAAAGACGATGACAGGGAAATAATCAGCAAATATTACAATTCACATTTTTTCTTTGGAAGCAGGGCTCTCCGTAGCACCGATTACGTTACAATTGAACTCAAACATATTTACAGACAGAATGACCAGGTTTTTATTAACCTGCTTAATAAAATCCGCGACAATAATGTTGATTCAGATGTGCTGTCTGAACTTAATAAAAGACATATTCCTGATTTTGATCCTGATTCTGATGGTGGATATATTACACTTACCACTCACAATTATCAGGCCCAGAGCCTGAATAATTCAAAACTAGAGATTCTTCCTGGCAAAGCTCATTCATTTAAAGCAACAATTAAGGATGAATTCCCGGAGTTTTCCTATCCTAATGCCAGTGAGCTGGTACTTAAAGAGGGTGCCCAGGTTATGTTTGTAAAAAACGACCTCTCTGGCGACAGGCTGTTCTTTAATGGTAAAATTGGAAAAATAGAATCTTTTGATGATGATATTATTGTCGTTAAATGTCCCGACGATAATTTCCGTATCAGAGTGGAGATGGCTGAGTGGCAAAATATGAAATATACCCTCGATGAAGAGACAAAAGAGATTCAGGAAACTGTAATCGGAACATTTACACAATACCCTCTAAAGCTGGCATGGGCAATAACTATACATAAGAGTCAGGGACTAACCTTTGATAAAGCTGTTATTGACGCCTCAGCTTCCTTTGCACATGGACAGGTGTATGTGGCTCTCAGCAGATGCCGAACTCTGGAGGGTCTGGTCCTGAGCAGCCGGATCAACCAACGAAGCATAATTGACGACCATTCTGTTTCTGCCTTCATTAATGAATCAGAAAAAAATCAACCCGACCAGAAGCAGCTGGCAGAGTCGAAAAAGGCATACCAGCAGCTGCTCCTGACTGAACTCTTCGATTTTACTGCCCTGACACGAAGCCTGAACTATTGTCTTAGGATTATCAGTGAGAATAGCGAAAGTATTTTGGGAAATCCTCATGAAGTGCTTGAAAATATTCTGGACCAGATCAAGAGAGATATTATTGAAGTATCTGAAAAATTCCATCCTCAGTTAAATGCACTTTTAAAGGGAGAAACTGATGCTGAATCAAATAACCTCCTGCAGGAAAGGGTAAAGAAAGCAGCCGGTTTTTTTTCTGACAAACTTGAAGCCGCCCTGAAATCAATACTGTCCGGTTTCCCTGTAGAAACAGATAATAAAACAGTCCGTAAATCAGTTTCTGAAGCACTGGATCGCTTAAGAAAAGAGGGTATCACCAAGCTGGCCTGCCTTAATGCTGTAAGACCTGGTTTTAAGACCAGTATTTATCTGGATTCCAAAGCTAAGTCAGCTATTGATATTCCTTCAGTTAAATCTCATTCAGCTAAATATGAGGATGATACTTCCGGCATAATTCAACATCCGGCCCTGTTCCGCCAGCTGAAAGAATGGAGGAATATTCAGGCTAAGGCAATGAATCTTCCGCATTATATGGTACTTCCCCAGAAAACAATGGTTACCCTGGCCAACCTGATGCCTCAGTCGCTGCATGCTCTGAACCTGGTGAAAGGGGTGGGAAAGAAAAAATCAGAGAAATTCGGCGAAGAGATTTTAGAAATTATTATTTCATATTGCAGAAAAGAAAAAATCGAACCACCACTGTTAACTGTTAATGAGAAAAAGGTTCCCAAAAAGATTAAAGAAGAGACAAAGAAAATAAGTTACGATCTTTTTAAGGAGGGCAAAACAATTTCACAAATAGCAGAGGAGAGAAAGCTGAGTATAACTACTATCGAAGGTCATCTGGCCCATTATGTTAGTATTGGCGAACTCCCAATCAGTAAATTTGTATCACAGGAAAAAGCTGACCTTATCGCGAGCCATTTTGAAGGAAGAGAAGATCTTACAATGGGTCCAGTAAAAGATGCTCTTGGAGAAAAGGTTTCCTGGAGCGAGATCAGGTTTGTAGTAAACCATATTATTCTTCTCAGAAAATCTAAAAATGAAATCGGGCAAAGTACGGTATCCTATATAGAAAAGTAATCTTAAATACTAAGAGTCAGAAGCACTATTGACAAAAACCATTAAAGAGACTGATCGATTGTTAATTTGTACAGGCAGGTTGTTTATAAGTCATAAAAATGTCATTCTGTAATGACATTGATTCATTCTAACTTTATAACCTATAAAACTGTAAATCAGTCCAAATGCATCCGGAATTCACTTCCTATTGGAACACTAAGAAAGAAAAACTCAAACTGAAGTATGAAAATCTTTCCGATAAAGATTTAGATTTCAGGGAAGGCAAGGAAAAAGAAATGATGAAGATTGTGAGTAATAAAATAGGAAAAACAGAAAAGGAACTGCTCACAATTATCGTAACGATCTGAATACTTCCCGGTATTCTATTCTGTCTGACTATAACTTTCTTTTCAGAGACTGACAAAAAAATCAAACCAATTTCATTATTCCCATTGTGTTCCTAAGTGTTTCCCGATAGCTATGTAATACTTCAGTCGTATGGTAACAGATTATATAATCTGATGTTGCTCATTATTAAGTGAAATTTGGGACTGTAGAACAAGTCTGTTTTTACCCCCAAACCCCCCAAGGGGGGCTTTATAACTTATTGGTTTTAAATAAGTCCCCCTTGGGGGATTTAGGGGTGTCACAGAGAAAATCGATCTTTGATACAGCTCCAGACTTCCAAAAATAAACTGTTACATGAATTGTGAAGAAATTGATTGCTATCGGGACTTTGTGTCCTGATTTACTGGAGCTGTTTGAAAAGTCATGATCCAATAACCGCAAAGGTCGCAAAGTTATTACGCAAAGCTCGCAAAGCGTTAATTATCAATATATTTACTTTGCGCCCTTAGCGAATACTTAGCGTCCTTTGCGGTTAAAAAGAACTTTTCCATCACCTCCTAAACACTATAATACGTAACACTCAGGGCACAAAGTATTTCACAAAGGAACACTAAGGACCATTAACAGAGTAGCTCTGATCAGAACTCGGAGATTAACGAGAACCACTTGGCTGCAGAGCCTCCCCAGACCTCTTTATATGTTGCCGTATTGAACTGAGGCCAGTAAGGTGTATCCTCATTGAACCTCGACTGCATGCCTACAGGGATCTCTCCCACCATCTCTCCCGGCAAAGCGGTATACTGCTGAGGGTAATTGGTACCCTCACCATATATCAATGACTGCCCGAAGGGGTTCTTTCCTACAACCCAGAATAACTGCTGCTCTGCAATATTAATCAGCTCCTTATCCTTCAGGAATTTTCCGCAGAGGGCTGCAGCTTTTCCTGTTGAAAGCTGAACTGCCGTATTCCCTTTGAAAGAGAACCAGACAGGGAAGACGCGGAGATAATGTTCCTCATCCAGCTTGATCCCGTTCTCAAGTTGTTCCTTAAAGTCCTTAGATACATCCGAATCAATCCCCACCTGTATCACATAAAAGTTGGCTGAATCTTTTACTTCATCCTTCTGGTAAACACCGCTGGGAACCATTCCGTAAGGCTGTACATATTGTATAATATTCTTCAGATAATCGCCATACATCCTGATTGTTTTCTCCCATGATGAATATGCCGGATTATCAGGCTGTGTCTCACAAAGTGCCGTCAGCGCCTGCATATATACATGATCTCGTGACTGGTGGGTGTAGTGAACAATCGATTTCCTGCTGTGATCCCGATAGAAGAAACCTCTTGTCTTATTCTTATCATTTAAAGGTTCCGTACGCTGACACTGAATGGTATAATTTATTGATTCAGCTGCTTTTTCTGCATAGTATTTATCATTCGTTAGCCTGAAAAGCATGCTTGCAGCCCAGGAGATTGTTGCCATATACTGGCTCTGTGATGCCATATATGCATGACCATGGCCCTTGGAGATCCTTTCATTGTAGCCCAGTTCCTCGAACCGCTTCATTGCAAAGCCAAAATCTTCCCTGGCAATTTTACATAGATTACCCTTCAGCATTGGATCATTTTCCAGAGTCATTGAAGCATAAGCCTCAATTCCGGAAAAGAGGAAATTCTCAAAACCGCTGTTTGTTGCAACCACCTGCCGTCTTCCTGCATCATCAACCGAGCCGATAAAACCGTCTGTCCACAGGTTGGTGCCCCATGTCTGGAAGCGGTAGCCATCACCAAGGCGCGTTTTCATTATATAATCAATACCCCATAGCGCCTCTTCAGTCAGCCGGTTGTACAGATCAGTATTGTTTTTCTCTCTGGCTTTTGTTGCCATTTCGAGCAAAGAGAAAGCTATTTCGCCTGTTTGAAGTGATTGCTGCGACATATCGGCAGCATCATGCCAGCCTCCATTCACCGGATAGATACGACCATTGTACTCACCATTAAGATCTGTATGACAGGCGCCATGCTTTCCTGGCACAGGGTAACCGCAACGCTCACAGAACATAAAATTAAGCATGCGCCATGCCGAATTTTCCCAGAGATTCCGGTTAATATAAAATGGTTGTGATGTAACATCTCCAACCCTGATCATATATTGTCCTTCACGTTTGAAATCCGTAAAATCAATTGTTTCAAATTCTCCTGTATAAGATTTCACATGACCAGTCTTACCCTCATAAGCAACCTGTGAGGTGGAATAATCAACCAGTTGAAACTTTCCGCTGCTGTTCCTTACCCGTATGATGGCCGTTTTTACACTTTCCGGCCTGTAACCTGAGGTTGAAAAAATGATCCTGTTCTCGGCAGGCTTCCATCCGCTGACAACTTCAGGATTTTCGACTGTCTGCAGTTCAACAGCATCAATATCAAACTTAAGAGAGTCACCCATGGTGCGTTCCTTTCCGAAGACTTCAATGGCAAAGGAGATCCTGGTAACCTTATCACGCGCCAGCTCGGACATCTCTACAAAACATTCATTCCACTGACCATTGACCAGGTTGATCTCGTGTAACCCTTCCCTTCCGTACTGGTCAGGCACCTTGATCTTGCCGTCATTCTCAACATATAGATTAAGATAAATGCTTCTGGCCCCTTCACAATTGGGATAAATACTGAACCTGATCCGGTTGTACTTTTCCCAGCTTTTCCCGCCAACCTCAAAGGAGGCAAGAGAGGTTCCCCTTCCTAGTCCCCATTCAGCCAAAGCATCTACAAATGAAGGCGCTGATAATCTAAGGCTATTCCTGCCATTAATACTCCTTTCGGAAGTCTGGGTCATTCCACCTATTCCTGTATGCGACCATTTTTTAATATCTTCCATATCGCATAGCATATCGGAAAGCAATACTTTCTTATTGAGCCCGAAAGTCTCAAATGACTTGCTGTAGTCAAGAGGTAACGGACTGTGAACATATCCGGTATTCCGGATATCGGATTTCAGCTTCTCATCTGACTGAGAAAATAGTAACCAGCTGTTTAGCGCAATGAGCAGAGAAATTAATGTTAGCTTTTTCATATCTGTTATTTGATTTGATCTTTGATATTGGAAATAATGATTGTTTTCAGTTCAGGTTAACAAATTTAATTTATTTTCCATTTTTGACTGACAGTCAGATTGAGATTATAGTCTGTTCTCTCTTCATTTATAAATAATTAACATTTCGATTGTTGTCAACAGGCAAATTCTGCAGAAACCAATGCATCGGATTACACATATTTGATTTAACTTTCTGACCTGACATTTCATTAGAATTTTAAGAGATATGATAACAGGAAACCGGAAGATATATTTTATAACAGACCGAAGACTTTTAACAGTTTTATTGATTTCTGTTCCTTGTCTGTTTGCAGGATGCGCCAAAAGCACAGCAAGATATGAACAGGGTCGGAAACCTGAGATTTCTGTTTCAGGTGTAAATACTGCAATTGTAAAAAAGTATGAAAAATTTGAAGCAGTTGCTCTACTGAATGATGTAAAAATTGAAAACCCATACGATCCGGCCGACATTGATGTTTATGCTCTGTTTACATCTCCGGCAGGTGAAAATATAAAGATCAACGGGTTTTTCGATAATTACCGGGGCGATGCAAAATGGAAGATCCGGTTTGCTCCAAGAGAAACCGGAGAGTATAAGTTCCGGGTTTTTGTAAAAGATGGCACTGCAGATGCCGAATCAGAAGTTTCATCATTCACATCTGTTGATTCTGATCATCACGGCTGGATAAAACCATCTGAAAAAAATCCCCATTATTTTATGCATGATGATGGCTCCTCCTGGTATGCAGTCGGAGTTTATTCACCATGGGGTAACAGCGCAAAAGTTTTTCAGACCTATGCGGATAATGGAGCCAATCTTCTGGCTATATGGGATATTGGCTATGGTGGATTTGTTAATGATGCAGGGATTATAGAAAATGAACCCGGAAGATATAACCAGGAAAAGCTTGGGAAGATCGATTCACTGCTTTCCATTCTTGAAAAGGACAACATAAAACTAATGTTCGCTATCTGGCCGCACGATCTTTTTTCTAAAACTGTCTGGGCTGCCCAATGGGATCAGAATCCATACAGTCAAATTACTGACGTTGAAAATGTATACAGCGATTCCCTGGTATGGGAACTGCAGAAAATGAAATACCGTTACATGATTGCCAGGTTCGCCCATAGCAGCAGCTGGGGTATCTGGGAACTGATCAATGAGATGGATGGTACTGATGGCTGGGCAAAAGGCCATCATCAGGAAGCTTATGACTGGGTTAATAAATGTGTCAAATATTTCACTGATAATGACCCATACCATCATCCTGTAACTGCCTCTTTCAGTGGAGGTTTTGAACAATACCACGAACAGCTCTATGAGATGACAGACATTCCTAACATCCATCTGTACCCTGCACAGGGCTGGAAGTTAAAATACCCTGAAGACACCCTCAGAAGCGATATGTATAATTTTGCATGGGCGAGTAAAAGGTTCTGGGATAAATTTGAAAAGCCTGCCATCTTTGGGGAAGCTGGTGCTGACCTTACTTATTATAAACCTGTTTCAAAGGAGTATAGAATCTCTTATCACAATCAGATCTGGGCATCCCTCACAAATGGTCTTGCAGGGATCCCTGTCTGGTGGGATTTTTCTATTTTAACAGAAGAGGACTGGATACAGATAAAACACCTTGCAGCTTTTGTTTCCGATATTGATTTTGCCAAAAATCAATACAAACCTGGGGTGGCAGCTGCTGAAGGGACCGACATTTTCATTATGGATGCAGGTGACCAGACCTTCGGTTGGGCAAGAACATTTTTGAACAGAAGCATTGGTAAAACTAAATTAACGATCATTAAACCAGCTGGCGGGAACTATACAATAACATGGTTTGATACATGGACAGGCAATCTGGTTAAAACAGAGAAAATAAACTCAGGGAATGGAAAACTGGAGCTGATTGTTCCTGTATTTGCAGATAACAAGCCAGATATTGCTTTTAAAATCAGCAAAATATGATTTTCTTTATTTCATGCATAACAGCTTAACCTCAATGACAGAATCCAACCGTATCAATTCAATAGATATCATGAGAGGTCTGACTCTCGTTCTTATGCTCTTTGTAAATGATCTCCATATGCCCGGAGTACCTGCATGGCTGGGTCACAGAGCTGCCGATTTTGACGGCATGGGCCTGGCTGACTGGGTATTCCCCGGATTCCTGTTCATGGTTGGAATGGCAATCCCCTTCGCAATAGGAAACAGGATCAAAAAGGGTGAGAATTCCTCATCTCTTTCAAAACATATTCTGATCAGAACAATAAGTCTTCTTATTATTGGTGTCCTGATGGCCAATTCACGGAATGTGAACGGTGAATTTACAGGTCTGAGCAAAAGCCTGTGGTCATTAATTATGTATACCGGAGTCTTTCTCGTATGGAATAACTACAACTTAACTGAGAAAAACCGGCTTCTTATTTACGGACTCAGGATTGCAGGAATATTAATGATCATTCCAATGGTATATATTTTCAGATCCGGTGAGACGGAAATTCACAGCTTCTCCTTCAGATCATGGGGGATTCTTGGTACTATTGGCTGGGGTTACCTCGTGGCAGCTTTTGTCTACCTTGGTTTTCGTGATAGTATTTTGAAGACTTCCGTTGCCCTTGTATTCTTCCTTATATTGAATGTCCTCTCAAAGCTTCATCTCCTGGATTTTCTGAATGCTGTAAAGCCTGTCTTTGGTATAATTATTAATGGAAATGCGCCATTTATAGTCCTTTCAGGCATGTTGATAACACTTATACTGAAGAAATTCGCTAAAGAGGATGTCAGAAAAACCGTCCTGATTATCTTCTCGCTCGGTATAGTGAGCCTTATTGCCGGATTCATCTTCCGGAACTGGTTCATTATTTCAAAGATCCAGTCGACTCCTAGCTGGGGTCTGATCTGCAACGGAATAAGCATGATACTGTTTGCACTGTTCTACTGGATAATCGACATTAAAAAACATATAAACTGGGGGCTCTTTCTGAAACCTGCCGGTGCAAACTCTCTTACTGTATATCTTGTTCCGGATATGTTCTATTATATCATCTGGCAATTTGGGCTGCCCCTTCTTTTCGACAAGAATTCGGAGCTGCCCCTTGTTGTAATAGCCGGATCACTGGTCTGGGCCCTTGTTATGGGAGCTGGTCTGCCTGTTCTTCTTGAAAAACTGCACTTCCGGCTAAAGCTTTGAATACTTTGAATCTATTGATTATAATATGACACAAAATAACCGTATCTACTCAATCGACATCATGAGAGGACTTACACTGGTCCTGATGCTCTTCGTAAATGATCTCTATATGCCCGGAGTGCCGGCATGGCTTGGCCATATGAAAGCTGATTTTGACGGCATGGGACTTGCCGACTGGGTATTTCCGGGATTCCTGTTTATGGTAGGGATGGCAATCCCCTATTCAATAGGCAACAGGATATCAAAGGGGGAAGACACATATTCTCTTGTAAGACATATAGTAATAAGATCGATAAGCCTGCTTATAATCGGGGTCCTGTCGCTGAACTCAGGAAGAGTGAACGCTGAGTTTACAGGAATGAGCGAAAACCTCTGGTCGATACTTATGATAATAGGGGTATTTCTTATATGGAATAAATATCAGGAAACTGAAACAAATTTCTTCACAATTGCAGGACTTAAACTGGCAGGAGTGGCATTGCTGGTATTTCTGGTTTTCAGATTCCGTTCGGGGCAGGTGGTTAACGATGGTTCCCTCATCACAGGCTGGTGGGGAATACTGGGACTGATAGGCTGGGGCTATCTGGTTTCAGCACTCACATATCTTGCTATCCGCGATAATATCCTGAATACCGCTGTAGCATTACTCTTCTTTCTGGGCCTTAACATCCTTTCACAACTTAACCTCCTGGATTTCCTTAAGCCCCTGAAACCAGTCCTGGGTGTCATACTTGAGGGTAATGTCCCGTTTATAGTCATCTCCGGATTACTTACAACGCTGATCCTGAAAAAACTCTCAGCCGACTATCGTAAGACAATTCTGACTATTGTGGCCATAGGGATCTTTTGCATTATAGCAGGATTTATCCTGCGAAACTGGTTCATAATATCCAAAATTAAAGCGACACCGAGCTGGGGTTTCCTTTGCAACGGGATCAGCATGATTCTCTTCGCACTCCTATACTGGATCATCGATATAAAAAAGCAGACAAAATGGACATTCTTCCTGAAACCGGCGGGTGAAAATTCGCTTACCACATACCTGGCACCTGATATTCTATACTATATTATCTTCAGTACTTCTGTGCCAATCCTGTTCTATAAACAATCAGATATGCCATTGGTAGTGATTGCCGGGTCAATTGTATGGGCTCTGCTGATGGTAGGTTTAACGGCTTTACTCGTGAGATTTGGTATTAAGCTGAAGCTTTAGATTTTATTTAAATCATACGAACTCACCGCCTCAACGCACTTTATACCGACCACCTTAGTACTAAGGACGTCTTAGGGGTTAAATCTAACAAAGAGAATGATAAACCTGCCGGGTCGCGACCCGGCACTACTAATAGATAGGAACATTACGGTAGGGACAGGTCGCGACCTGTCCCTACAATATCCCATTCATGCGAAATGGAAATCAATGGAGGGCTATTTCTCCATGCTCATAGAATACGGAAATGCTTCCTCATCCACGCCTCTCTCCTTTTCAGGCTGCGGGCTCATTCCGTAGATCAGTGTGCCTCCCCTGAGAAGATCGCTATGTTTGATGAAGTTTTCAGTTATCGGTTTCCCGTTGAATTTTATGTATTTAACATAAATATTCTCATTGCTGTTTTTCTGCGCCCTGATAACCAGCTCCTTGCCGTTTTCAAATTTTAACGTAACCCTTTCGAATAATGGGGAACCGAAAACATATTCCCCAGATCCGGGAGTAACAGGATAAAAGCCCAGGGCGGAGAAGACATACCAGGCGGATGTCTGGCCATTATCCTCATCGCCGCAATATCCGTCAGGGGTATAATTATATAGCTTGTCAAGCACTTCTCTTACCCGAAACTGTGTTTTCCATGGTTGTCCGGCATAGTTGTAAAGGTAGATCATATGCTGAATAGGCTGATTGCCATGAGCATAATTGCCCATATTAGTAACCTGCATCTCTCGTATCTCGTGAATAACCTGTCCGTAATAAGAAGCATCGAAGACCGGAGGAACCTGAAATACAGAATCGAGCATTGCGGTGAAATTCTCCCTGCCGCCCATCAGCCTGACCAGTCCTTCAATATCCTGAAACACACTCCATGTATAATGCCAGCTGTTACCTTCTGTAAAGGCGTCTCCCCATTTATACGGACTGAAAGGCGATTGAAAAGTGCCATCCTGATTACGCCCGCGCATAAGCTTCTGTCCTTCATCATAAACATTCTTATAATTCATTGCCCTGGCAGCATAAATATCAATTTCCGATTGTGGTTTTCCAAGGGCCCTGGCCAGCTGCCAGATGCAAAAATCGGCATAGGCATACTCAAGTGTCCGCGCAGCATTTTCATTTATTCCAACATTATAAGGAACATATCCCAGATCATTGTAATATTCTGCGCCAAGCCTTCCGACTGAAGGGACAGGGCCTGCTCCCTTGGTATTCTTTATTATAGCCTGGTAAAGGGTCTCTATATCGTAGCCCCTGATCCCTTTGGTATAAGAATCTGCTATGAGAGAGGCCGAATTTGAACCTATCATACAATTCCGGTGGCCCGGACTTGCCCACTCGGGCAGCCATCCACTCTCCTTGTATGTATTTACCAGCCCTTCCATTATCCTGCTGTTGACATCAGGGTACATAAGTGTGAAAAAGGGAAAGAGTGCCCTGAAGGTATCCCAGAATCCATTGTCAGTATACATGTAACCCGGAAGTACTTCTCCGTTATAAGGACTGTAATGAATAATCTCATTCTTGTCATTGAGCTCATAGAACTGACGAGGAAACAGAATGATCCTGTACAGACAGGAATAGAAAGTTCTCTGCTGGTCGGCGGTGCCGCCATCTACTTCGAGCCTGCTCAGCTGCTTGTTCCAGGCCTCCCTGCCATCTTTTTTTATTGTTTCAAAATCCTTTCCTCCTATCTCCCGGTCAAGATTAATCAATGCCTGCTCAGGACTAATGAATGAGGAGGCTACTTTTACTGTAACCTTCTCACCTCTTTTTGTTTTAAACCCGAGAACTGCTCCGGCGTGATCCCCTTCCGATTCAAGATCATTAAGATCCAGTGTATCACCATGCCATGTTGATGAAGAGGCAAATTGCTTATCGAATACAGCAACAAAATAATTATGAAAATTGGAAGGGACTCCCCCTGCGTTGTTGCGACAATAGCCAATGACCTTTCTTTCAGCAGGGATTATCTTCACCATCGATCCCATATTAAAACCATCCAAAAGAACATATGAAGAATCACTTTCGGGGAATGTAAACCGGAAGACAGCTGACCTTTCAGTAGGTGTTACCTCAGCAGTAATGTCATAATCAGCCAGATAAACACTGTAATAATAAGGTTTAACCACTTCAGCCTTATGTGAGAACCATGATGCTCTTTCAGTCTCATCTATCTTTACCCTGCCGCTAACAGGCATGAATGAGAAGGCTGCATAATCATTTATCCAGGGACTCGGCTGATGAGTCTGCTTAATCCCCATAATCTTATAATCATTATATGTGTATGCCCATCCATCCCCCATCCTGCGGGTCTGTGGGGTCCAGAAATTCATCCCCCAGGGAAGGGCAATTGCCGGATAGGTATTCCCGTTTGATAACCTGAATTCGGAATCGGTACCCATCAGGGGATTTACCAAGTCAACCGGATCTTTCTTCTCAACCTTTTTAAAATGATCCTGAAGAAATACTCCTGCCATAATAATAAAAAGTGATACCAGGGCGATAATGAATCTTCGTTTTGATGTCCCGGAGGTAAATTTCCCTAATCCTTTATGCGTGTGCTCTTCAAAGTTCATAGTTAGTTAATTAAATCAATATTTAAAGGTAAAGATTTTATCTGAGTTTGAAAAGACAAATGCAGGAAGTCATTAATTCCTCCGCCTTATATCCCTTGCAGCAACTGATGATAAATAAGTTATTAAAACACGGGTTAATCAAAGGTTAAACACCGACTCAGGAAAAGGTTTGTTAAACTGTTTCTGCGGGAGGGAGATACAATATTCCCAGCCTGTTGATCTTTCTGAAGACAATTTCAGGTGTAAGCCAGTTCATGCAGGCATGGTCACCCCGGGCACATTCTCCTTTCCCATATATCGTACATGGCCGGCATGTAAGTTCGTCGACCGGAATTCTGATAAAATGATCATCCGGTTGCATCCACGCTCCGAATCCTGTTACCGGATCTGTTCCTCCCCATATAGAAACGACTTTTGTCCCAAGAAGCGCCGCCATATGCATATTTGAAGAATCCATTGCTATCATCATATCCAGACGGCTCATAAGAGCCAGCTCCTCATCCAGTGCTAATTTGCCTGCAGTATTTACCGAACCCTCTATCAAAGTCTGAAAGACTGACAGCTTCTCCGATTCTTCATTGCCTCCAAAGAGAAAGAACCGTGCATTATATTTTTCCGCTATCAAGCCAAGAAGCCTTACCATATACTTCTCAGGCCACATTTTAAGCTTATGCTTTGCATAGGGGGCAACACCTATTTTAAGCTCAGTCATGGAACCGGCCATTGAATGAATTTTAACAATGGCTGCAGGATCGGGAATTATCCAGGGGCCGCTTGTCCTGCTTATCTGAAATCCTGCCCCGGCAAAAGCTTCAGTATACCTCTCGACAGAATGTTTCAGTTTTGTCCTGGTTTTACCGGATATGACCGAGCGTTTCTCTCGCCGGCCTTTATCAATTACAAATGAAGGAACCCCTTTAAGGGCGAATAAAAACCTTAAAATTTTTGACCTCAGAACATCATGCAGATCAATAATGGCATCAAAACTGCCGGTCGCGGAAATATCACCACAAAGCCTTACAAGTCCTGCAAATCCCTTATGTCTTTTCCTGATATCTATGAAAAATAGAGAGAGTCCGTTTATTGAGTAGAAAAACGGTTTGAAAACCTGCCTGGTAACGAGTACAATTTCAACATCAGGATAATGCTGGCTTAATGCCCTTAATACGGGAGTAGTAAGTGCCACATCACCCATTGCAGATGTTCTTATTACCAGGAGGCGCATCTTAATATTTTTCGTATGATTTTTCCTCTATAAGACCTGAAGAGGTCTTTACATTTATTTCCCTTTTAATTTCAGACCTCTTGTCGTTTTTGAAATAGACAGCTCTGGCTGTCGAAACAAATTCCTCCCCAAAATCCTTTTTCCTTTCAAGGTCGCGGATCTTGTCTTCAATATCCCATAGTTCGCAATTCACCTCATAAAGAGCTGAATATAAAGGATCAGTCGTGGATAGTATCGACGTTGTTGCAGATATAAGCTCATCATACTCCTTCTGCAGGTTGACAAGCTTGGCTTTATCTTTTATCCTTTCCAGCTTTATCTGGATGATTGTCAGCTTATCTATGATCTCGCCGTTTGAAACTTCTATTTTCATGGTATGAAAATTATCAATTCAAAAATAGTATGTTTTTCCTAAATATAACCCACCCCTTCCCGATAACTATCGGGACTCTGTGTAACAATAAGTTAAAAACTTACACAGAGGGCACAGAGGCTTCACAGAGTTACACAGAGGACTTTTTCTACAGCCCCATGGACTTTTTAACTTTTTACTTTTGTTCTCATCAATATGGATCAACATCAATTGCTATCTTAAGCGATGAAGCTCCCTTTTCCTTTTCGAGTCTGTCAATCGCTTCCAGTATACGCTTTTTAGCATTGGCCGGAGGCTTCTCCCTCTCGATCTTTATAAGAATCGTTTTGATATACCATAGCTGTACCTGGCCAATCAGGGGGAATTCAGGACCCAGAACACGTTTACCGAAAATTGTCCTCAGGTCATTTCCCAGAATATCAGCATAATGGTTAAGCAAGGATCTGTCCTTATGCTTAATGTTCAATCTGACCATTCTGCAGAAGGGGGGATAATTGAAAGTCGTTCGTTCTTCAGCCTGCGATCTGAATAAGCCTTCATAATCATGCCTGAGAACAAGTCTGATGATCCTGTTGGTGGGGTCTGCAGTCTGGATTACCACTTTGCCCTGTTTCTGTCTCCTGCCCGCTCTCCCGCTTACCTGCTCCATCAGTTGATAGCTTCTCTCATGTGCCCTGAAATCGGGAAAGTTCAGCATATTATCGGCATTTAAGATTCCCACTACTGTAAGATTTTCAAAATCAAGGCCTTTTGAAATCATCTGAGTGCCAATCAGGATATCAATCCTCCGATCCTCAAATGCTTTGATTATGCTGTTGAAAGAGTTTTTCTTCCGTGTTGAATCCTGATCCATACGTGCAACCCTCGCATCAGGGAAAACAATTTTTATCTCATCTTCAATTTTCTCGGTACCGAATCCCCTTGTAACCATTCCGGTGGAATGACAGTTACCGCATTTAACCGGAACACCCGTTGTGTAGCCGCAATAGTGGCAGACCAGCCTGCGGATACCCTTATGATAAGTTAAATTTACGGCGCACTGAATACAAACAGGTATCCAGCCGCATTCGGAGCATTCAATATATGGGGAAAAACCTCTTCTGTTCTGGAACAAGATTATCTGTTCTTCCTTCCCCAGGGCATCATCCATAGCCTCAAGCAATTCAGGGGTGAAATGTGAAACCATAAGTTTCTTCCTGTAGGCCTCCCTTGTATTTGCAATCACTATTCCCGGTAGCTTGATCAGACCAAACCTTTCCTTTAATTCCGCAAGTCCGTATTTCCCATTAACAGCATTATTATAACTTTCTACTGAAGGGGAAGCCGATCCAAGAATTGTCTTACACGAATGAAGCGCTGCCAGCATGATAGCAGTGTCGCGTGCATGATATCGTGGTGCAGGATCATGTTGCTTGTAGGATCCGTCATGCTCTTCATCAACAATAATAAGTCCAAGGTTGCTGAAAGGAAGGAATAGAGAGGATCTCACTCCCAGGATAAGACGGTAACCGTTTTGAGTGTCATCCTCCGCGACCTTTTTCCATATCTCCACCTTCTCGGCATCACTAAACCGTGAATGATACACTCCGGTAATCTCACCAAAGTGTTTCTTAAGCCTGTGTATGATCTGTGTGGTGAGAGCAATTTCAGGAAGCATGTAAAGAACCTGCTTCCCCATATTCAGCTGTTCCTCAATAAGCCTTATGTAAATTTCAGTTTTACCGCTCGAGGTTATACCGTGCAGAAGTACAATATCTTTCTCCTTAAACTGGTTTTTGATTGAATCGAATGCAACAGACTGGGCATTACTAAGTGCATGTACCGGCTCAACAGATCTTTCTGAACGGCTTAGCCTCGTCACCGCTGAGGATACTGACCTTAAAATGCCTTTTCTGATAAGTGTATCAAGGATGGCAGGAGAGGATTTTGATTCAGATATGAGAACCTGTTTGCTTAAGAGTTTAATCTCTGATCCGGTTGAATATTCAGTTAACCGGATGTATGTTGAAAGCAGTTCATGCTGACGGGGAGCTTTTGAGAGCTTGTCAAGCATCTCATTAAGCTCATCATCCGTAAAATCTACTGCAAGACCTATAAATGTCTCTAACCTGGGTCTGTAGCTGCTCAGGCTTGAATCGGAAGGAAGGGCTGCCTTCATAACTTCTCCTTCGCTGCACAGGTAATACTCTGAAATCCAGAGCCACAGCTTAAGCTGAATCTCATTTATTGACGGAACATGATCGGGGACTTCGGTTATGCTTCTCAGGTTCTTAACATCGGGTTGACTGTCATGAATGCTGCATACTATTCCTGAATAAAGATTCTGTCTTCCGAATGGAACCGTAACTCTTACGCCAGGTCTGATCTTATCAATCAGATTATCAGGAATCCTGTAGGTGAATCTTCCCCGGACAGCTATTGGTAAAATAATATCTGCGAACCTGTTATCTGTCATTCGTAGGTAAATAAGTCACCGTACAATGTACCTTTAAAAAAGCAGAATTTAATATCAAAAATAATTAAAGGGGATGGTCTGATTTTACAAAATCCGACATCACACTCAGGAGATGCTCTTTTTTGATAGGCTTGATAAGGCATGCATCGCAACCAGCTTCGAGAATAATATCCTTATCATCTTCAAAGATAAATGCCGTCTGAGCTATTATTGGAAGGTTCTTCCTGATTTTCCTGATCTCCTTTGTGGCTTCAATACCGTTCATTTCAGGCATTTGCATATCGAGTAAAACAACATCAATATCCGGTATCGCCTTGATCAGTTCAATTGCTTCAAAACCGCTGCGGGCAGTTATTACTGAAACACCCGTATCGATCAATATCCTGTGCAGGTAAATAAGGACATCCTTATTATCATCAACAAGCAGGCATTTTTTATAGCTCCAGTCTATTGGTTTCTGAGCCTGTTCACTGCTTACAGGTACAATCCTGACTTTAGGGCTTCCGGCCGGTCTGTAGGGAATTGAGAAGCTGAATTCGGAACCAATCCCTTTCTCAGACTGAACGAATATCCTTCCTCCCATTCTTTCAACAACCTCTTTTGCAAGAGTTAACCCGATACCAAGACCCTCAAATGGCCTGTGATGACCATCAACTTCCTGTCGGAACTCTTCAAAAATTCTCCCGAGATTCTCTTTATTGATACCGATCCCTGTATCTTTTATCTTAAAGAGAATCTTATCATTTTCACGCATATATGAAAACTCTATCGATCCGTCAAGAGTAAATTTCACTGCATTATCCATAAGATGATTCAATACTCTTTTAAGCCATATCCTGTCTGTAAAGATCAGATCTCCGCTGTCAGTGAACCTGTTATTCACATTCAGAATTATTGGCTTCTCATTTCGCTTGATCACCTGCCTGGCATCTTCTATAATCTCATTGACAATTCCGGTAAGCGAAGTCTCCTCATACGAGATCTCAATCTGTGAACTCTCCAGTCGTGACAGGTCGATGATATCACCAATTATCTGAAGCAGCTTTTCGCTGTTATAGTTTATGTGTTCAATATAGTCTTCCCTCACCTCCTGTGTCAGATTATTTGCCAGCAAGAGGTTTGCAAAGCCGACCACACTGTTCAAAGGAGTTCTTATCTCATGAGAGATATTAGCCAGGAAGCTTGATTTAAGACGACTGCTAGCCTCCGATTCCAGATTAGCCTTAATAAGGGCTTCATGGGTCTGTTTTAGCTTGGTTATATCGCGCGATATTGTGAGCGATCCCAGCACCTCTCCATTGTCATCTCTTACAGTTACCGACCGGGTGGACAGATTAACATAATGATTGTCCTTATGCCTCAGTCTCAGCTCACTTTCAAAAAACCCGGTACTAAGGAGGGTCTGAACCCTTCTGGGCTGATAATCCTGATCGTCAGGATGAATAAAACCCTTAGGATCTATGGTTTCATATTCATCCCTCTCATATCCTATCTGTTTAAAAAAAGCGGCATTGGCATATTTCAGGGTCCAGTCTTTATCGAAGAATGAGATGCTGTCATCTGCTGATTGCACCACCATCCTGTAAAATTTATCCGATTCGTAATATTCTTTTGTGATCTGGTCCTTCTGAAGTTCCAGCTCTTTATTTAATTTCTGAAGGTCATTATTTATATTAAGTATCTGCCTGTTCTTCCCTTTAAGCTGCAAATTAACTTTTCTTAGCCTCACCGAGAAGAATAATATCACAACACAAATGACAATCAGCATTACAAGTAGTAAAATGTAAAAGTTAACGGAAGAGCCGGAAAGGATTACAGTTGCATTGGAACGATAGGAAGAAAGTACATCATTGTGAATGCCTGCCGGATAGGATTGGGCTGTGAAGAAAAGAAATACAAATATCAAGCCCGGGAGAAGTAAATTTCCTGCGCTTAATCTCATTTGTTTGTTCCAACCTCTAATCATAATTATTTTGCTCTTCTGAATCAGGTACACTGCTGATTTCAGCAAAAAGAGTATTTAATGCAAATTAACAAAAAATCCAATGATCAGATTGATTATTTACATCCTGACTGCAAAATCATCACTTCAATCATTGCGGTGCTAAATAAATGAATTTTGAGCACTTAACATATGATATGTTTCAAAAATAATTATTCATTATAATACTCTGTCACTGGTATTTTTAAAAATATTAAATTGCAACCTTGGACAGTGAACATTGCCTCACACTTATCATACATGGTAATGATTTGATAATAAGTATGTTTAGTGATGTTTATGTAAGAAACCCTTTAATAACACATAACAGGTTAAGTGATGGAAAGGAATGATAGTAAGTTCACAGGGGGCAAAAGATATAAGAACAATGACATAACAGTATATTGGAAACCATCAGCGTGTGTTCACGCTTCATATTGCTACAGGGAGTTAATTGAAGTCTTTGACCCTAGCAGGCGCCCATGGATCGACATGAATGGCTCAGATACTGACAAAATCATTGAAATTGTTAATTTATGCCCGACAGATGCCCTTACGTGGAAATGGAATGACGAAGCCAGAAATGATGCTGTAGGAAATGATCAGGTGAATCACATCAAATTCAGAAGACCTGATCTAATGGAGACTAAAGAGATTATCGAAGAAGCCGAACCTGTATCAGTTAAAATAATGGTTGACGGGCCAATAGTTCTCAAGGGTAATTTCTCAATTGCATACAGTGATATCAGCAAGGATGTGCAGGATGGAATTATTTCAATTTGCAGGTGCGGAGAAAGCGATCATCAGCCCTTCTGTGATGGCCGCCACAGGAAAATCGGCTTTAATGGTTAATATTGCAGTAATGGAAGAGAAGAAACAAAACAAAACCCAGGCAATTATTGAAGTGATTGATTCGGGACCGCTAAAAATATCAGGGAATATTTTTTTAAAAGATATGCAAAGAGGAACTGAGGATTTTCCAAAGGAGGTCTATTTATGCAGGTGCGGAAAATCAGATAATAAACCATTTTGCGACGGTTCCCATAAAAAAAAATAAATTAAGAACTCTCAACGGGCAACAACATGAAAACAGTTTTGCATTCTTTCATATGTTGCCCAGCAACGGTGTTCTGCACGAAGGTCCCATATCACTTCGGCAAGGGCTTCCTTAAGATATTTCTTATCACAATTGGTCAGGAACATCTTTCTTACCGAGAACCTTTTATAGCTGATATCGAAAGCATTCCCATAGAGGTGAGGGCTATTGGCTGATGAATTGCTGTTGTAACGCCGCAGATTCTTCAATCCTTCAGGTTTTCTTGTCATTGAGGTTATGTAAAACCTCGATCCGTACAGACCTTTTTGGGCAACTTTTTCCCTGAATCTCCTGGATATCTCGTCAAGAAGAATCTTACTCTCACCTGTAACGGCAGGATAGCTGAAGGTCATTCTGTCAATAAGATACTTCCTCCCTGACCGTACTCTTACAAGTTTTCCTTCTGATATCCTTTGCTTGAGCTCCCTGTCACTCTTGCATGGACTTATTCCCCGCTGTTTTGCTTCCGCGGAATAATCAACAATCCTGTCATTAAGTTTCCTGCTGAAATCCTTTTGCCGGTAACTGAGGCAGCGGGTGCTGAAATATCTTGCGGGATGACCTCTGCTCTCAATTAAGATCAACAGGGAAAAAGATACTGCTACAACAATAGAAATCTTAAGCAGGATCTTTGTATTTATACTGCGGTTTATCATTAACAGGGTTCTGTTTGAATCTGATTTCCGGACAATACCGGTATCTATTCAGTATTACTGACTCAGAACCTTCGTTACAAGAGCTGCTGCATCGCTGAAAGAACTTGCGGAGAAGACTGCAAGGCCTGAATTATCAATGATCTTTTTTGCCTCCTCTGCATTGGTGCCCTGCAATCTTACAATTACAGGAACATGGATCTCACCTATCGATTTGTAAGCCTCTACAACTCCATTAGCCACCCTGTCGCATCTGACAATGCCTCCGAATATATTTATCAGTATTGCTTTCACTGCCGGATCTTTCAGGATTATTCTGAAACCTGCTTCGACAGTTTTTGGATTTGCGCCTCCTCCCACATCAAGGAAATTAGCAGGAGAACCGCCCGAGAGCTTGATTATATCCATTGTAGCCATAGCCAGACCTGCCCCATTGACCATGCAACCAACATTTCCGTCCAGCTTTACAAAATTCAGATTATGTTTTCCTGCCTCCACTTCCACGGGATCCTCTTCGGAGAAATCTCTCATACCTGCCAGATCAGCCTGTCTGTATAATGCGTTATCATCAAGTACAAGCTTGCAATCGACAGCAAGGACCCTGTTATCGCTTGTTTTCAAAGCAGGGTTGATCTCCAGGAGCGTGGCATCGCAACTTTTAAATGTCTCATAAATCCCTGTAAGGAATGTCTGCATATTTTTAAATGCTAATCCTGACAGGCCAAGTTTAAATCCAATATTCCTGGTTTGGTAGGCCTGTAAACCTATTGCCGGATCAATTTCCTCCGTGAAAATACGATCGGGTGTTTTTTCTGCCACCTCTTCGATCGACATTCCGCCTTCAGGTGAATAGAGAAAGGTATATTTCCCGCTGTCGCGATTCAGAAGTATACTGATATAAAACTCCTTGGGATCTGTTTCTCCCTTATAATATACATCCTGGGCGATCAATACCCTGTTAACCTTTTTTCCTTCCGGCCCTGTCTGAGGCGTTATCAATTGCATGCCCAAAATCTGGCTTGCAATCTTTCCTGCTTCCTCAATTGATTTTGCAAGCTTTACTCCTCCTCCTTTTCCTCTTCCTCCTGCATGAATTTGTGCTTTAACAACAAAAAAATCAGATCCGAATTTTTCCTTCAACTGATGTGCAACGGTGACTGCCTGCTCAGGGGTTTCAGCTACAAAACCTTCCTGGATATCAACATTATATGCTTTGAGTAACGACTTCCCCTGAAATTCATGAACATTCATCCTTTGAAATTTTAGTTATTAAAACAAATGATTTAATTTAGAATCCGAGGGTCACAAAATAATAATAAATACGAGATTATTTATTTATTTTGCATAAAAAATGCGGAAGCTTCTTAACAAAGAACTTGAGAGAAAGACGGTAGAAGAATTCCGTAAATCCAAAAAATCACCTTTTGTCATTGTCCTTGATAATGTAAGGAGTCAGAGCAATGTAGGTTCCATTTTCCGTACAGCTGATGCATTCGCCGTGGAAGCAATATATCTCTGCGGAATAACAGCCACACCACCCAACAGGGAGATCCAGAAGACAGCCCTTGGTGCAACGGAATCGGTTTCCTGGAAATATTTCCCAAATACCTTAAGTGCTGTTACCAGTCTAAAAGAAGAGGGTTATAAGATTATCGGAATTGAACAGGCTGAAGGATCCACCGATCTTGATAAGTTCCCGGCTGAACCTGATGCAAAGTATGCCCTGATCTTCGGACATGAGATCAATGGCGTTGACCAGGAGGTGCTGAATAATTGTGATTCCTGTATTGAGATCCCACAGTTCGGGACCAAGCACTCATTCAATATTGCGATAAGTACAGGAATTGTGTTATGGGAATTGAACAGGCCTCATCACCCGACCCCTTAGCTGCTTCACGCGTTTTGTTAAACCTCATTCCACGACCCCTTCTCCCATTTTGTTTTACCTCATCCCCCGACCACTTCTCCCATTTTGTTATAACTCATCCCCCGCCCCCTTCTCCCGGGAGAGAAGGGGAGGAAGAATCATATAATAAGGTTTTTAGGTGGATGTCTAAAAAGTCATCTAAATACGGTCTTTCCTTTGTGTTCCTTTGTGTTGTACTTTGTGACCCTTTGTGGTTAAGTATTTTACAATTAAACACGAATGACACAAAAAGTCCCGATGGCTATCGGGAAGCACTAAGGCACACGAAGTACTTTTTCAACAGACCCATTGGGGTGAGGCGGATTAAAAAGAAAGGGGGTTGGGGTGAGGCGATATAAAAAAAAGGCTGCCATTTCCGGCAGCCTTTTTTTATTAGAAATAATATTTACTGAACGATTGACTTGAAAGTATCATCATTGAAGTACTTACCAAATTCAATATCAGTTTTTGCATAAGCTTTCCAATCAGCTTTGAATGCAATAGCTTCTTTAAGACCTGCGATCATATAGTTTTTGTCATCGAGACGTGCACCGACAACTGCTTTAAGATATGATGGTTTTCCGCATTTGCAGAGTTCCTTCATGCCGTCGAGAGTTGCTTTTGCCTTGTTGACATCACCTTTTAGAACCTGTGCAAGGGCCAGGTTGAAGCAAGGCTCTGTTCCGAACAGATTAACAGCTTTGTCATATTCGCCTTTGGTTATTGCGATAACGCCCTGTCCCCATTTTGACTCAGGTGTTGCTGCTGTCATTGAGGTGAAGTAACCATCAGCTTTTGCAATATCTCCTTTTACAAGAGCAGCGAAGCCGAGGTTATTCTTAACAACATCATTATTCTGAATAGTCTTTGCAGCTTCAAATTCTACAACAGCTTCATCAACTTTTCCGAGAGACATTAATGTAACACCAATGTTATTGTGTGCACGAATACATTTCGGGAAGTTCTGAGCTGTGGTCTGATAGAAACTGAGCTGCTCGTTAACGTCTTTTGTCAGTGTGGCTGCGTAAAGCATCTCTTCAAGACTCAGAGCTTTTGGATCTGATTTCATTGTTGCAAGGATCTGATCATCAGTTCTTCCGATCTTATCAACGTTGATCATCATTTTTGATCTTCTCAGTCTTGGGAGGATGTCTGTTTTCAGAGTTTCAAATGCTGCTGCCATGTTCTTGATCTCTTTTTCGCGAACGTCAGGATCGGAATACATTGATAAAACACGCAAAATAAGGTCTTTATCCTGAATTGATGAATTTTCCACTTCAGTTTTGAAACCGTCCCAGTCTTCAGGAGTTGTTTTTGAATCAAAGAAGTTAGCAGCTTTAGCAGCTTCTATTTTTCCAAATTCTTTCTTGATGAATTTATCAGCAACTACTCCTCTTTTCTCAGACAGTGGCTCATTGATCTTCATTGAACCGTCAGGAGAAGCATAAGAACTGACAACAGTACTTTTAAACTGTTTGTTTGGATCGGCAGTAACTGCTTTGATATATGCCTTAAGCAGTGCAATATCTTCAGCCTTGAGCTCTTTGCTGAGGATTTCTGACCTGTTAATCGGGTAGTTGATATCAGCTACCTGAGTTTCCGGTAATATTCTGACAAAATTGTCTTTCATAATAACAGCCCTGCCGTGTTTTTCAACAAGTGTTGCTGTAGCGATAACACCATCAGCAAGCTTTACAGGCTCAAAATCGAGGTTTTTGTTTCCTCTGACAGCCTTGATTCTCAAATTGAGTTCTGAGAGTTTCATTGCATCAGTGTATGGAACAGAAGCGGTATAGGTAAAGTCACCCCCGCTGGATGTTATTACTTTATTATTTGCCTGTACGCTCTCGCCCTGAACTACCTGAACTTTATCAAAAGCGGTTTCACCACCTGCATATGTCAGAACCGGAGTAAGAGTCACTGTAGTTTTCTTATCAAAATATTTTTCCGGGAAAGTACCTTTAATAGTTACTGTAACAACACCAGCATCTGTCTGAAGAACTTTTGGTGTAACCTCATACTTTACCAAGTTAGAGTTTTTCTTCATCTTATTTAGGCCGCTACAACTTGTCATAACAGTCGCAGCCAGGATAAGGATAAAATAGCTTCTGAATTTTTTCATAGTTAAATGTGTTATTTGTTTATTATTTCTAGGTTGCCAGTTTAATAATGAACTAGATATCTAAAATTATCGATACAAACGCAAATTTAAGATAATTTACCAAGAAAGGAAGTAAAATCCAAAAATATTTACAAAATATCCATATTCAATTCCACATGTAAATGAGTATTGTTTACTGCAATAGAATGCAGGAGTCTTAAAAAGGCGTACCGTTTTTGGCACGGCTTAAAAACCTGTCCCGGTATAGAATACTATAGTGAAAAAAAGAGGGTGTCTCAAAGGACACCTTCTTTAAAGGGACCAGCCAAATGAAAAGTCAAACAATAATCAAAGCTCTGAGAAAACAGGTCGATAAGGAGTAAAACGAGCTTAACTATGCCCGTGAACTGGCTGAAAATCTCAAGAAGTTGAGCGCGGAAACATTCAACTAACATTATTCCAAACCCACGCTCCTCGTACTAAACTAAAAAACCTTGAAAAGATCGAGGCTCCACAAAACCAAAAAGGAACCATATCCTAACGCACTCAAAAATACAGTGAAAAACATCAGGAACCAAAAACAGAATCACTAAATCAATAAAAGACAAGAAATGAACATTTGAAAATAAAGGAAACTAATTTGCTCATTGAAAATAGAGAGTTCAACAAAAAGCGCAAGGAACTGTTTGAAACCATATAAAAACATCCTTAAAAGATCAAAAAATCTCAAAAAAAAGCCGTCTCAATTTGATATGAGACGGCCTCTTCAATTAGTTTATGTTGTCGTTGGGATTCGGCTTTTTATCCTGTTCCGGTCTCGGAGGACGCGGAAGGAGTTCCTTCCTTGACAATTTTATTTTTCCTGTTTTAGGATCTATGTCAATAATCTTAACCTCAACCTCCTGTCCCTCTTTAAGGACATCCTCAACATTGGCGATCTTTCTCCATTCAATCTCTGAGATATGCAGGAGACCGTCTTTATTTGGAAGTATCTCTACAAATGCACCAAACTGAACAATTGTCTTCACTTTTCCCTTGTAGATCTGTCCGATCTCAGGAACAGTAACAATTTTCTTTACCCAGTCAAGTGCAGCGGTGATAACTTCTGCATTTTCACCGAAGATATTCACATCGCCATGTCCGTCGATCTCTTCAACTATTATCGTAGCACCTGTGACACGCTGTATTTCCTGGATAACCTTTCCGCCAGGGCCAATAAGGGCACCGATCATCTCTTTCGGGATAGTCAGCATCTCAATTCTTGGGGCATGAGGTTTAAGTTCCGGACGAGGTTCTGCTATTACCTGTGTCATAATGTCGAGGATATGCAGCCTGCCGGCTTTTGCCTGATGGAGCGCTTTTGTAAGTATCTCAAAGGATAGTCCGTCAACTTTAATATCCATCTGAGTAGCCGTAATTCCGTCACGGGTTCCGGTTACTTTGAAGTCCATATCCCCAAGATGATCCTCATCACCAAGGATATCGGAGAGTACAGCATATTTCTTTGTATCCTTGTCAGTTATAAGGCCCATTGCAATTCCTGACACAGGCTTTTTCAATTTTATTCCGGCATCCATGAGAGCGAGTGTACCTGCGCAAACTGTAGCCATTGATGATGATCCGTTTGATTCCAGAATATCTGAAACTACCCTTATGGCATATGGGTTCTCATCATCTGCAGGCATCATATTCTTAAGTGCACGGAGGGCCAGGTTTCCATGACCAATTTCCCTTCTGCTTATACCACGAGAAGGTCTTGCCTCTCCTGTTGCAAACGGCGGGAAATTATAATGCAGCGTGAATTTCTCAGTTCCCTTATTCAGAACATCATCTATTATTTTCTCATCAAGCTTGGTCCCGAGTGTGACAGTTGTAAGTGACTGTGTCTCTCCCCTTGTAAAGAGGGCTGATCCATGAGTTGCAGGAAGAGGATCAATTTCGCACATAATCTGCCTGATCTCATCCGGTTTTCTTCCGTCCAGACGTATATTATCATCGAGTACCAGCCTTCTGGATGCCTCCTTAAGAACGTCATGGTAATATCTTTTCACAAGGGTCTGATTCACAGGATTCTCTTCAGAATACTGTGCAAGAAATCCGGTGATTATAGATTCAAATGAATCAATCCTTTTATGTTTGTCGGCGGTAGATGATTTGGCAGCGAGATAACATTTCTCATATGTCTCATCCCATACTTTCTTTCTGAGATCTTCATCATTTATCTCATGGCAGTATGTTCTTTTAACAGTAGATCCAACCTCTTCTGCAAATTCCATCTGGGCCTTGCAGTGAATTTTTATTGCATCGTGTGCAATCTTAAGAGCCTCAAGCATCTCTTCTTCAGAAACCTCTTTCATCTCCCCTTCAACCATGAGGATATTGTCGTATGTGGCTCCGACCATCAGGTCGATATCTGCATCCTTCAGCTCTGTGGCTGTCGGATTGACAATGAATTTATTATTTATTCTGGCAACTCTTACCTCCGATATCGGACCATTAAAGGGAATATCAGATACTGCCAGGGCAGCTGAAGCTGCAAGTCCTGCAAGTGCATCGGGGATAATGTCCATATCCGCCGAAATAAGGTTGATAGTGATAAATGTCTCAGCATGAAAATCATCCGGGAAGAGTGGTCGCAAAGCACGGTCAACTAGACGTGAAACAAGAATCTCATAATCAGACGGCCTTGCCTCTCTCTTAAGGAATCCGCCAGGGAAACGCCCCGATGAAGCATATTTCTCTTTATACTCAACTGACAGAGGCATAAAGTCAGTGTCTTCCTTTGCGTCGACAGCTGATACAACAGTGGCCAGTAACATAGTCTTACCCATTTTCAACAGGACAGAACCGTTAGCTTGTCTTGCCATTTTGCCTGTTTCAAGGATAATAGTTCTCCCGTCACCGATATCGATAATCTTCTCTTTAATTTTAAACATTCTATATGTGATTTTTGAAAATTGAAACTACAAAATAAATAATATAGTATGAAAAAAGGCAATTTGAAATTGCCTTTTTTCTCTATTTACGTAATTTCAACGCCTTTATGATTTCGCGATATCGCTCGATATCTTTTAATTTAAGATAGTCTAAAAGCCTTCTCCTTTTACCTACCAGTTTGATAAGCGCCTGCTGGGTACTGAAATCTTTTTTATTCTTTTTCAGATGCTCTGTAAGATGATTAATCCTGTATGAAAACAGTGCTATCTGCCCTTCAGCTGTCCCTGTATCGATTTCAGATGTTCCAAACGTTTTGAAAAACTCCTGCTTTTTTTCAGTTGTTAAATACATGTCGCTAATTAAAATATTGTTTATCCATAAATAAATTGAGTCTCCAATTTTGGAACGCAAAAATAAGGCTTTTTTATGTAAATTATCAAACAATTTGCTTTTTTTTTTAAAAAGTTTCTCAATTATTTATCATTATGTTACCGGATTCATATAGTATCTGTTACTGATTTTTCAGACAGGCCTGTAAGGTCCGGTATCAATTATTCATTTTTCAGTGAACGTAATTTTTTGAAGCGTTATTGTAAGCTTCTATGTAAAAGACGCAAAAAGAGAGCCAAACGTTGCGTGGCTCAATCAATTAATCGTTGATTTCATCATAAAAAAATGCACTTTCATCAAAAGGAGTTCTCCGTCTCTCCCCTTTCTCCCTAAGGTTCCAGAATAAGCTCATCCTGTTTCCTTAGTTTCTTCCCCATTCCCACAAGCCTGCCTCCAATGCGGCAATCCAGGCACCTGCGTTTTTTACAGTACTCATTTCTCAGCTGGATGAGAGCCTGGGAGTAAAAAGATGATTCTGCTGTTATCCCGGCCTCCTTCCATTCTTCAAGTATAATATTCTCCTCGGATGGCAACCCTTCCAGAAATGAAAGCGCTCTCTCACAAATGCTGTTATCATCCCTGCTTTTTCCATAAACAAAAATAACAGGGATAACAGCATTTATAAGGAATATGCAAACGGCCTGATTACCAGTATTTTTAATACTGGCACGGCTCTTCTTTCCAAAAACAAAATGATCATTCCAGTATTCAGAAGCTGTGACTTCAAAGAGCTCCACAAGTTGCGATATGTCATTTGCTTCCACCACTTTAGAGAAAATGCCACCAGCAACAGAAAGCATTGCAGCCAACTGCGACATTCTGACTGTCGGAAAATTGGCAGGCCTGAGCCTGGAAAATTTCCAGAGCCAGCCATGAACAGGCTTTAATGAATATTTTGATGAAAGAATCCTGTACTCCTTTATAAGCTTTCTATAATACTCATCGGCAAGGGCATCCTTAAACAGTCCTTCTTCCAGCATCCCAGCCGTTCCAAACAACAAGGCTTCAATCTGGAACAAATTGTCGGAGTGTTTACGGATTATCCTGAATGGCAGAGCAGATGCGAGCATCTCAAATGGCTCCGTATTGATCCTGAATCCGAAATACCGGGTAAGCAGTCTGTAAAAAGTCTCCTCCCAGTCACTTCCGGTCTCTGAAAGAATCCTGCCTATCAATTCTGATTTGCTTTCAAGTCTTTCAATAACGAGATAATTTAGCCAGTGGCGCAGCAGGAAATCATCAACTGACTTTATTTCGTCCTGACAGGCAATTATACATGGATTATTAACCAGGTAAAGATATCTTTCATAAAGTGCAGGGTCAAATGTAAGCTCCGACGTAAGGATCTCCTCCCCTTTTGTATTGAAAACCTTTTTATCATTTTCTGCAACAATATGAAGAATGACATTGTCGAAAGCCGGGTCACGCTGGTGTCCGTGTGTGTCAAAATGCGACGACCGTGAGTGGATTTCTATGTTTCCAGCCCAAACGGTACCATCAACAGAAATATGTGCATTGAAAAAATCAGGACCTGAATCCCGGTTATAATCCCCCGGGCGTATTACAGTAATTTTGTTTCCTGAACCGTCAGACAGTTTCTCCGGATCATACAGACTGTATTTCCAGAGGTAATGAAGGAATTCCTCTTTCATATCAGCACGAGTTAAATGAAACAGAAGCGAGAAGATAAATATAGAAAAAAAGGGAATATGGGTCAAGCCGACAAGAGGAGAAGAAACAAATGCAATAGAAAAGGTCATGCCATGGCATGACCCTACTTTAACAAAAATATGATGTAGGGACACGCCATGGCGTGTTCCTGCACAATCAGACAAGATTTCTTTCCTGAAGGTATTTCTCCATTTCAATCTGGATCTCTTCCGCTTTCTGCCCGGCAACCTTATCGAAATCAATGGAATTGCCGGCAAAAATAATTCCGCGGGAAGAGTTGACAAGTAACCCGCATTTACTGTTCATCCCATGCCTTGCAACCTCTTCAAGGCGTCCGCCCTGAGCTCCGACACCAGGAACGAGCAGGAAGTGGTCAGGAACTATCTGGCGTATCTCTTTCAGCATCTCGGCACGGGTAGCACCCACAACATACATAGTATTATTCACATCACCCCATTTCTTAGAAACCGATAATACTCTCTCAAAAAGTTTTATCCCATCCTCATCGTGATACTGAAAATCATCGGCTCCCTTATTTGAAGTTAAGGCGAGAATAACAACCCATTTGTCCTTATATGAAAGGAAGGGAGTAACTGAATCTTCACCCATATAGGGGGCCACGGTAATTGCATCGAATGGCATATTTTCAAGAAATGCCTTTGCATACATTTTTGAAGTATTTCCAATGTCTCCGCGCTTGGCATCCGCTATCACAAAAATATCGGGATAGTTATCCTTTAAATAACCAACTGTAGCTTCAAGTGATGCCCAACCTTTGGCGCCGTAGCACTCGTAAAAAGCAACATTGGGTTTATAGGCAACTGCATACTTACTTGTAGATTCAATTATCCTTTTGTTGAATTCAAATACCGGATCCTTTTCCTTAAGCAGAAAAGAGGGGATTTTTTCCATTTCGGTGTCGAGACCGACACAAAGGAAAGATCTCTTTTTTACGATATTGTCAAATAATCCCTGATTGGTCATATTTAATTGTTTAGATATTGCTTTCCTTGAGTCTTTCAGCATTTTCTGCCATCTGCAGCTTATCAAGAACCTCCTGGATATTACCGTCAAGGATGGATGGAAGATTGTATATTGTAAGATTGATCCTGTGATCAGTCATTCGTCCCTGGGGATAATTGTAAGTACGTATTTTTGCAGATCTGTCGCCTGTTGAAACCATTGTTTTGCGCCTGTGAGATACTTCATCAATATATTTCTGATATTCAAGATTATACAGACGGGTTCTAAGCTCCTTTAGTGCCTTTTCATAATTCTTTATCTGAGATTTTTCATCCTGGCAGGTGACAACAATATTAGAAGGTATATGTGTGTCCTTGCGGATATCCTCATTCCGGAGATCAACATCAAATTCATCGGCCTCGGGCAGCACGACCACCGAAGCTGCAGATGTATGAATACGCCCCTGCGTTTCTGTTTGTGGTACCCGCTGAACCCTATGAACTCCGGACTCATATTTCATGATACCGTATACACTCTCACCGGTAATACTCATCACAATTTCCTTATAGCCGCCGGCTGTTCCTTCAGAGACATTTGTCACCTCGCATCTCCAGCCTTTCGATTCAAAGAATTTGGTGTACATTCTGAAAAGATCTCCTGCAAATATGCTGGCTTCATCCCCTCCCGTTCCGGCCCTGATCTCCATCACAGCATTCTTGTCATCCTCAGGATCCTTGGGAATAATCAGAAGCTGTATCTCCTCCTCCATCTGCGGAAGAGCTGCTGTCAGATCATCCAGCTCTGCTTTTGCCATCTCCCTCATCTCCTCATCTTTTTCAGTTGCAAGGAGCTCCCTGGCACTTGATATATTACTCATTGCCAGCTTATATCTCTCGTATGATTCGATGATCGGCTGCAGATCTTTATATTCCTTATTCAGCTTGACATACTTCTTCATATCAGAGAGAATATCAGGTCTGGTAAGGAGTTCACTCACCTCAATGAAACGTATTTTTTACACCCTCAAGTCTCTCCAGTATTATATTGTTAGCCATGATATTTTGATTTTCAGGGTGCAAAGATAATAAGAATTGAGGAAAAAGTAAAGATCCGGCAGAGATCAGGGAGCAGTGAGCTGTGATCAGAGATCAGGGAGTGGTTGTAGGATCAGGCATAGAATTTTCTCAGAGAAGGCCAGAATCTCTCCGGGTGACTAAGAAAAAGAACATATAGCTACAAAAGGCTTCTATCGGATTATAAAACTAATATTCGAAAGTTCCGAATTCGGAAATGATTGTGAGTTTTTTTTGATCTGACTTTTCACAATGTCCTATTATCCGGGCGCCGAGATTGAATTCTCCTGCAATTGAGATAATTTCAGCCGCATTTTCAGGTGCGGTATATATCTCAAACCTGTGACCCATATTAAAAACCTTGTACATCTCTTTCCAATCAGTTCCTGACTGTTCATGAATTATCCTGAACAACGGAGGCAGAGGGAAAAGATTATCCTTAACTACATGCAGATTATCAATAAAATGCATGACTTTAGTCTGGCCTCCTCCGGAGCAATGAACCATGCCGTGTATTTCAGGTCTCATTTTTTCAAGGACTCTCCTGATAACAGGAGCATAGGTCCTGGTTGGTGAAAGAACCATTCTTCCGGCATCGGTATTCAGCTCTTCAATAGTGTCAGTAAGTTTAAGTCTGCCTGAGTAGATCAGATCATATGACAGAGTAGGATCGAGGCTTTCCGGATATCTTGTCGCCAGATATGGCGCGAAAACATCATGACGCGCTGATGTCAATCCGTTGCTACCCATTCCGCTGTTGTATTCCTTTTCATAGGTGGTCTGTCCGCTGGATTCCAGTCCTACAATTACATCAGACTCCCTTATATTATGGTTTGAGATTATCTCAGATCTTTTCAGCCTGGTAATTACAGTGGAATCTACTGCAAGGGTTCTCACCAGATCGCCCAGATCTGCTGTCTCGCCTCCCGTAGACCAGATTCCTATTCCAAGATTGCGCAACTCCTCCAGAACCTCTTCCGTTCCGTTGATAATTGCAGAAATAACCTCTCCGGGGATATGGTTTTTATTACGACCTATTGTGGAAGATAAAAGAATATTGTTGTATGCGCCAACACAAAGCAGGTCATCCAGATTCATAACAATTGCATCCTGTGCTATTCCTTTCCATACTGACATGTTCCCGGTCTCCTTCCAGTAAACATATGCCAGGGAGGATTTTGTTCCGGCACCATCGGCATGCATAATATTACAATATGAATCATCTCCACCCAGTAAATCGGGGACAATCTTGCAAAAAGCTTTTGGATAAAGGCCCTTATCGATATTTTTTATGGCTGCGTGGACGTCTTCCTTTCCGGAAGAGACACCTCTTTGACTGTATTTTGATTCGCCGGACATACTAAAATTTAAATGAAGTTAGGGAAAAGATCAGATCAGTACAGAATCATCTACTTCTTTTTCCCTGAGTTATAAACCCATTCAATGGATTGTTTCAAGAGTTTTCTGAAATTAGGATTTTCAAATGTGGGGACATCATGACCACTCTGCAGTGTTACAACCTTTGCTTTCCCGTATTTTTTTGCCCAGCCGATTACAGGATTGCTGCTTTGATCATCTGTGGAAAGTAGTGGTGTTACGCCGGACTCGACATAGTAACCCTTGTATGTTTCATCAAATATTTCAAAATCAGATAATCCGGCAGTCACAGGATGTGCTTTATCAGTAATCTTCACTCTGAAATGAACATCATGAATATATGAACAGGCAGCATATTCGTTACCGGTTACAACTGTTGGCTTATGAAAATATTTTCCTCCTATTATATTATAATACTCCGGCCAGTTATCATAGGCACAGATGCTATGATGCAAAGCGACAAGTGGTTTTCCTTCCCTGATGCACTCTGAAAATGCTTTCGCCTGATCATCCGTGATCTCCTGCCACATATGATAAAAAACAAGAACATCATATTTATCCCTGTTCTGAGCAAGAAACATATCATACGCTCCGGGAAGTTCCGCTATCTGATATGTTATATTCTCACCGAGGCTGGCGAGCATCTGGTTGAACTGTTCCTTTTGATAATCATGCCCTCCTGTAATGACAAGAACACGAATTGACCCGGAAGAGTGTTTTGCTGCAGTAACCTGCAAAATGGATATCAGTATCAAAAAAAAGAACAGTTTGATTTTTTTCATTTTATACTATTTTTTTGGCGGCTCATAATCTGTCCTGAGTACCCTGAATTCAGTCCTTCTGTTAATCTGGTGGGCAATTTCTTTGTTCTCGTCAGAGGAAAGAGTGTTAATGTATTGTTCAGTGAGAGCTGTTCCGCTTTTCAGGAATGGATTCTGTTTGGTGATCTCGGGATCCACAACTTTAGGAGTTGATTCACCATAACCTTTTGGTGAAAGTCTTTCAGCAGCAATTCCCTTGTCAATAAGATACTGAACGACCACCTGTGCTCTCTTTTGTGAGAGCTCCTGGTTATACCCCTCAGTATCACGGGAATCAGTATGTGACATAAGCTCGATTGTCACATTAGGGTTATCAAGCAGGGTTTCAACGAGCTTATCAAGTGAAACCATTGATTCGGGTCTCAGATCCCATTTTCCAAAATCATAAAGAATGTTCGGAAGCTCAATCGGCTTATCAATAGCTGTAAGAAGAATTGTGACCATGAATTCCCGGCTTTTTTCCTGTCCCTTTGTTGTCTCCTTTTCTTTACCATTCAGGTAACCTCTCTTGGAAGCCAGAAAAATATAGTCAACATCTACCTTCAGTGCGATCTTAAAGTCGCCCGAACTACCAGTTTCAGCCTGCAGGTTCGATCCGTCGCTGGCTATAAGCTGTACCAGAGAGCCTGTAATTACCGCCCCTGATTTTTCATCCTTAACAAGTCCGGTTACATTGAATTTCAAAGGTGGCAGTTCAAAAGAATAGAGGTCGTCATCGCCCTTTCCCTTCCTTGTTGAGCTGAAGATTCCACGTTCTTCGGAATTTTCGAAAGCTATGCCGAAATCATCGGCGAAACTGTTTACCGGCGGTTTCAAATTCTTCACTATCCAGCTTCCATCGGGTTGTGCCCGTGCGCTGAAGATATCCAGTCCGCCCATGCCGATATGTCCGTCAGATGAAAAATATAGGGTTCTGTCTTCCCTGCAGTAGGGGAATAATTCATCTCCTGCTGTATTGATATCAGGACCAAGATTTACAGGTTTTGACCAGCTTTCACCAGCCTTTGATCGTGTTGATTCCCATATATCCTTTTTTCCGAAGCCCTCAGGAATATCTGAAACAAAGTATAAAGTCAGACCATCGGGTGACAATGCCGGATGTGCGGCAACAACTGAATCAGGCAGTATTCCTGTATTTTTTGGCTCACTCCAGGCATCTCCTGTCCGCTTTGAATACATTATCTCACAACCTTTCTTTTCGCGCTTACCAGCCTCGCACCTGGTAAAATAGATCTCTCTGTAATCGGTTGAGAATGATGGTGTACCGTCCTCAAAATCACTATTAATGACCTCAACCGGAACAGGGGTGCTCCACTTTGACTTCTTGTCAACGCGGCTTTCAAAGATATCTGTAAAACTCTGACCTGTTGCCCCATGGGTTTTATTTCCGGCGGCATCGTCGCGCGATGATGTAAAATAAACAACACCAAAATCGTCACGTGCATAGGCCGGGCTGAAGTCAGATTCCTTCGAATTCAGTTCTTTCAGATCTTCAACCTTATATGCTTCAGGATTTCTAAGCCATTCCATTGAAAGTTCACATGACCGGATCTCCTGGTCAGCCCTGGCATCACCTGAAGCCACCTGCTTATATTTTTTAAATTCATCAATAGCCTGCTGATACTTACCGTTTTTCTTCAGTGATTCAGCCAGATAGTACTGAGCTTCAGGCTTTGAAAATGAAGATTTTACAGCCAGTTTATACCAGGTTTCCGCATCTTTTGGATCGTTTGTCAACCGATAGCATTCAGCTATCATGAATACAAGTTCAGCCCGTGTGTTTTTATCAGATTTGCTCGTCTTTGAATATGTATCTTTGAACTGATCTATAGCGTCAAAATACTCACCGGCATTAAATGCGGCGTACGCTCTCTCAGATTTTCGCTTCTGCGCGGTTATCTCCGGAAGAGCTATAATAGATAATATTATGGTGAACAGGAATAAACGTTTCATAAACGGGACTTCAATTAGAGCATAAAAATAATCAATTTAAGTAATTCTGATAATAATAATTAACGCTTGGCAATACTATTTATTATAAAAGAGAAAAGGCCGCCCTTTTGGGACAGCCTCTTCTTCAATGTAGATAAACCAACTAAACACTCTATCTGGTAAAAAGCAATTCCCTGTATTTCGGGAGAGGCCATATTTCGTTATCAACGATCAGTTCAAGCTTGTCGATATGATATCTTACTTCATCAAGATAAGGCTTAACTTTACTTTCGTAGGCGATTGCCTTTTTGTAATTATCCTCTATAATATTGGCTTTCTTACGTTCTTCGATCATCTCATTAACAAGTCTCTTAATATTGGAAATATGGTCTGAGATAGTAACTATCATCTCTTTCCGGGCTGCTGCAAGCTTTTCAAATTCAGCATCATTGAAAATGTCTCTCAACCCTTTTACATTCTCAACAAGTGTAGTCATATAGGTAATAGCTGTGGGAACAATATGGTTGATAGCAAGATCTCCAAGAACACGTGCCTCAATCTGAACTTTTTTGACAAACTTCTCATATTCAACTTCAACCCTGCTTTCAAGTTCCTTTGTTGTAAGAACACCTGTTCCGGTAAGAACCTCCCTGGACTGCTTTGTCAAATACATCCTGATAGATTCAGGGACACTTGAAATGTTGCAAAGACCTCTTTTAACAGCTTCTTCATGCCATTCCTTGCTGTATCCGTCGCCTTCAAACAATACTCTCTCCGATTCAAGAATATATTTCTTAAGAACCTGGAAAATAGCTTCATCCTTGTTTCTGCCTTTCTTGATAATAGCATCAACATCCTTCTTGAACTGAGTCAGCTGGTATGCAACGGCTGCATTCAATACTATCATTGAAGCACTGCAATTTGCCGAGGAACCTACTGCCCTGAATTCAAACCTGTTCCCGGTGAATGCAAATGGTGAAGTACGGTTTCTGTCTGTGTTGTCAAGCAAAATCTCAGGTATTTTTCCAATGCCAAGCTTTAGTTCGGTTTTCTGTGCAGGGGTCATTTTCTTGTCTGTAACTTTCCTTGCAAGATTTTCAAGCATCGATGTCAGATATGAGCCGACAAAAATTGAGATAATGGCAGGAGGCGCCTCATGACCACCAAGTCTGTATGAGTTGGATTCATTCATTACTGACGCCCTCAGTACATCATTGCTGTCATTGACAGCTTTTATAACGTTTACAAGAAACGTAAGGAACTGAAGATTCGTTTTGGGATTCTTTCCCGGAGATAGCAGGTTCACACCTGTATCGGTTGCCATTGACCAGTTGTTATGTTTCCCTGAACCATTTATACCTGCAAAAGGCTTCTCATGAAATAATACCCTGAATTTATGCTTTCTGCCGACACGCCTCATAATATCCATCAATATCTGATTGTGATCAACAGCAAGGTTTACCTCCTCGTATATTGGAGCACATTCGAACTGATTGGGGGCTACCTCATTATGCCGCGTTTTAACAGGTATGCCAAGCTTATATGCTTCACATTCAAAATCTTCCATGAAAGCCATTACTCTTTCGGGAATCGACCCGAAATAGTGATCAGAAAGCTGCTGATCCTTTGAGGACTGATGTCCCATCAATGTTCTCTCAGCGAGTACTATATCCGGACGGGCATAATATAAGGCATCATCTATAAGAAAATATTCCTGCTCACAACCAAGTGTGGCAATCACCTTTGTAACATCTTTGTCAAAATACTGGCAAACATCAACTGCAGCCCTGTCGAGCTCAGTAAGAGCCTTCAGAAGAGGCGCTTTATAATCAAGGGCTTCCCCTGTATACGAAACAAATATTGTCGGGATACAAAGGGTTGAACCTACAACAAACACTGGTGACGATACATCCCATGCAGTATAACCCCTGGCTTCAAAGGTATTTCTTATACCACCACTCGAAAACTTGAGGCATCAGGCTCTGATTGAACAAGAACCTCTCCTGAAAATTTCTCAACGACATGTCCGTTATCACTTATTTCGATAAAACCGTCATGCTTTTCAGCTGTTCCGTCCGTGAGAGGATGAAACCAGTGAGTGTAATGAGTGGCGCCTTTTCCGATGGCCCATGCCTTTAGTCCGGTTGCAACCATATCTGCTTCCTGACGGGTCAGGGATTTTCCCTCATTTATAGCTCTTCTTACGACCTTATATGCCTCTTTGGAGAGGTAATGTTCCATTTTAGGAAGATCAAAAACGTTTTCTCCGTAATACTCGGAAATGACTTTTGATGGTCTTGTAAATTCAACCGGTTCCCTGTTGAATACTTCTCTTAATGCACTAAATCTTAACTCTGCCATTTTTGTAGTTATTTTTTCTGCAAAAATAAGCTTTTTTTAATACTGACTATCTTTTTCAAGTTTTATTTTAAAAATATTTACATATTTTTTAATAGACCCCCCTATTTTTTAAAGCAATATTGTCATTTTATATCATTTTTTGAGAACATACCCTCTTTTGGCCCTGATTTTGAACAGACTCCGAAATCTACAGGCCTGCCAATGTGGCCCTCCTCGTTGGAAAATTGATTCATGACTGCATATGGGAAGTCCCGAAGGGCATAGGCATAGACCTAAACTTAAAGAGGCTATGTATAGTTTTTAACTTATTGTCACACAGAGCAACTCCTGATGGCATATAATTCTTCAGAATTCCTGAAATGGTTTATTTTTGCACTTATCCCCTCCTATTGAAGGTTAGCTTTTTACATATCTTGCCTCCCGGATAAATTGTAAAGCAGATTCAGATTTCAGTGAAATTGCGAATGGTCCGTGAGATTCCTCGCTTCGCTCGGCTCCGAACGCAGTGAGGAATCTCATATATCCTATGCAATCAACGACCTCCCAGGGTCGCTTACCGAAGGAAAATAAATATTCTAAAGATTACTGCATTCCGGTCTTTTGAGCAGACCAAACAGTGACTTTTTAATATCAACTGCCACAACTTTGTATTCAGGTGTGAGAGTGTATTCATCACCCACATTGCTTGTAAGAAAATTAATTGCAGCTTCAGGAAAATGGAAGGTGGTGTAAATAACTCCCGGCTTGACTATATTGCTGATTTCAGACCGTAGTGTTGTCTTTCCCCGCTCGGAAAAGATATCCACAAAATCGCCGTTTCTGATTCCCCTGACCTCCGCGTCATCAGGATGGATGAGAAGGATATCTTCACCGACAAGCTCCCTGTTTGGTGTCCTCCGGGTCATTGTTCCGCTGTTGTAATGTACAAGGCCCCGTCCTGTGGTAAGTATATAAGGGTATTTCTCTGAATTTAATAGTATCTCCGGTGACTCCTCAAATGTCCATGAATGAAATTTTCCTCTTCCTCTTTTGAAGCTTTCGGTATGAAGAATTTTTGTGTCAGTCCCATCTGCCATGACAGGCCATTGTTTTCCGTTGTCACCAAGGTTGTCCCAGGTGACACCACTGAAGAATGGTACAATACCTGAGATTTCATTGAGAACATTTTCAGCTGAATATTCCTTCTGCTGATATCCCATCGAATTCATCATTTCCACAACAATCTGTCCATCAGGCTTTGTTCCCGGCAGCGGTTCAACAACCCTCTGAACCTTCTGAATTCTTCGTTCTGAATTTGTAAATGTCCCCTCTTTTTCCAGAAATGAAGCAGCGGGAAAAACGACATCTGCTATCCTTGCAGTATCTGTCATGAAAAGTTCCTGTACTACCAGGAATTCAAGACTTTCCAGGGCACTCTTAACATGACATGTATTCGGATCGGTCTGAAGCAGATCCTCTCCCATTATCCACAAAGCCTTTAAATCGCCTCTCTGTGCTGCTCCGAACATTTCAGGTATTTTATAACCAATCCCGGAAGGATGATCCTTCCCGTAAAATTTCTTAAATATCAGACTATTCGCCGGATCAGTAACATCAAGATAACCTGCCCCCTGATGCGGCTGGACACCCATATCAGCTGCACCCTGCACATTATTCTGGCCTCTCAGGGGATTTATCCCGGAACCCTCTTTCCCAATATTGCCCGTCATCATGGCAATATTCAGAATGAGTGTTATAGCCTTGGTTCCCTGCCAGTGTTCCGTTACTCCAAGCCCATGGAATTCCATAGCGGAGGGAGCGGATGCATATTCTATTGCAGCCCTCTTTACCAGATTGCGGTCAACACCAGTGATCTTCTCCAGTTGGTCCATGTTAAGATCATGAAGGTACTTACTGAAGTCATCCCAACCCTCTGTCCTTTTCTCAATAAAGGTTCTATCAGTAAGTCCTTCCTCCAGAATATACCTGGCAAACATATTCAGTACTGCCACATTGGTCCCCGGTCTGTTCTGAAGATGGTGTTTTGCAAATTTTGCCAGTTCTGTTCTGAGAGGATCAATCACAATAAGAGGTATTCCCTTCTGTGCAACAGCCTTTATTCGTGCCCCTGTAACAGGATGTGCCGATGTTGCATTAGATCCGATAAGCAGGATGCAACTTGTTTTGTAAATCTCACTTACAGAATTTGTTGCAGCGCCTGTGCCAAATCCCCACTGCATACCCATTGCCGTTGGAGCATGACATACCCGGGCACAGCCATCTATATTATTTGTCCCGATTACTATCCTGAAGAACTTCTGCATAAGGTAGTTCTCCTCATTTGTACACCTTGAAGATGAGATTCCGGCCAGGCTGTCAGGCCCGTTTTTATCCTTAATCTCCTTAAACCTTGAGGCAGTAAAAGAATAAGCCTCTGCCCAGGAAACATTTTCAAGTATGCCATTTTTTCTTATCATGGGCGACCTTAGCCTGTCAGGGTGAGTGTAAAACTCAAATGCAAACCGCCCCTTTAAACAGGTATGACCTCTGTTAACCTCAGCATTCACAGGAGCCTGAATACCACGGACAATATCATCTTTGACCCTGACTTCAATATTGCATCCTACTCCGCAATATGTACAAACAGTTCTTACAATCCTGTCGGCTATAAGGCTCTTGGTACCAAAACGGTCTGATAGTGCGTTTGTGGGACAAGTCTGAACACATGCCCCGCAGGAGACACATGGTGAATCTATAAACGACTGGTTGAGCCCTTTGATTATCCTGCTCCCGTGACCACGACCCATCACGGCAAGTACATGTTCCGCCTGAAGCTCATCACACGCCCTGACACACCGGTAACATTTAATGCATTCCGAAAGATCAGACCAGATATAGGGGTGTGATTTGTCAGTTGGGATTTCATTGTGTTTCTTCTGCTCAGGGTATCTGACTTCCGGTATCCCCACTGATAATAGTACTTTCTGAAACTCCGTCGGCATCTTTCCGCTCTTTGGTTTAATCCTGTCCGCCGGGTAATCAGAGAGAATCAGTTCAAGTATATTCTTCCTAAGCCGTTTAATTCTTTCAGTTGAGGGATAAATAAACATTCCTGCGGTAACCGGAGAATGACAGGATGCCATCACCTTCGCCGGACCGTTTTCCTGCAGCGCGACCTCCACAGAACAGATCCTGCAGGAACCGTAATTTTCAAGATTATCTGCCTGGCACAGTGTAGGAATTATATCGATGCTTCTGTGCCTTCTGACAAAACTGAGAATAGTCTCCTCTGTTGACAATTCATACGGAATGTTATCAATGAAGGCAACCTTTTCCATCACTATTGATTTTCCATCATTTATTGAAAATATTCTTCCAGTTCGCTGCTGAAATAATGCAAAGCATTCATCACCGGGAGTGCCAGCCCCCCGCCCAGTGCACATAATGAGCCAAGCTTCATTGTTTCAAGCAGGTCATCAAAAAGTGTTCTTTCTATTTTGCTGCCGTTTTCAACAGCATTCTTCAGGAGTTCAAATCCTCTCATTGATCCAATTCTGCAGGGGAAACATTTTCCGCACGACTCCCGGGAAGTGAATTCAAACAGATGCAGAAGAAATTTCACAACCGGAAATTCCTCCGGTATCGCAACAACTCCGGCATGGCCAAGGAGAAATCCGGCGTCAATGAATGATTCAAAATCCAGATTAAGTCCATTCACAGCATCAACCGGAATAATACCCCCCAGAGGTCCGCCAATCTGAAAGGCTTTGACCGGATATTTTGTACCTCCCCCCATTCCATACAACACATTTTTGAGCGGTGTACCCATGTTCACTTCAAAGATTCCGGGGTTAATAAATGAACTGTCAAGCGATACAAGCTTTGTTCCCTTTGACTTCTCAGTCCCAAGAGAGGAATACTCTTGTCCTCCTTCGCTGAGTATATACCGGAGATTCGAAAAAGTCTCAACATTGCAAAGAATTGTAGGTTTCCCAAATAGACCATAGGTGGCCGGAAAGGGAGGCCTCGAGCGAACCTCGGGCCTCAGTCCTTCAATGGAGTTAATCAACGAGGTCTCTTCTCCGCAGATATAGGCCCCCGCCCCCTCAAAAACCTGAAAAGTGAAATTGAGATCTCTCCCTGATTTAATGCTTAAAATAAGTTTTTGCTTTTTAAATTCTTCTATCGCAGTATTAACAGATCTCACGGCTTCGGGGTACTCTCCCCTTATATAAAATATTCCGGTGTCGGCTCCTATAATTAATCCGGTTATAAACATTCCGAAAAGGATGGAATGGGGCCTCTTCTCAAGAAGCCATTTGTCTGAAAATGCTCCTGGATCTCCCTCATCGGCATTACAAATAACATATTTCTTATCAGATACTGTGGTTGCAGATGTTCTCAGTTTTATGTGAAGGGGAAATCCGGCTCCTCCCCTTCCGCGAAGTGATGAAAGTTCAATTTCTTTCAATGCAAGAGAGACATCAGCAGTATAATCATTGAGGATCCCGTAATAACTTGTCAGATCAGATATTTCCGAAATAAAAACAGGTTTTGGAACATTCGTCCCGACTGTAAACATTTCTTTTGATTTAAAGTCGTGCCTGACTATCTCTTCAGGTAAATCAATGTCAGCAAAAGAGCAGGTTGTATTGTCAATTAAAAATGAATCGCCGGAATGACAATTACCAAGGCATGAGACGGTTCCGGTTTTATTCTTTCCGAATTTTACGGCCAGTGCCTTTTCAAGCTTATCATGCTTACCTGATGTGAGGCAGGCAGTACCATTGCACAGTAACACCTTCTTTCCCAGGTGATCACAATTCAGAAAATCATAAAAGGAGCTTGCCGAGAGTACAGATGATTTCCCGATCAGGTACTTTTCTGATAAAGCTGACAGAAGAAGATCTTTATCGGCACCCGGGTAAGATCCGGCTTTTGTAATCTCTTTGAAGAGACTTTCGGTTAACCCTTTTCTTGCTGAAAGACCTCTTAAATTTCTCGACATCCAAAACAGTTATTTAGATTTTGCTTACCTGGATTCATCGTTTTTATGGTTACCAAGTTATCTGAATAAAAATGAATCGCTTAAGAAGATGAGAATTATCATATACCCGATGATACTCCCAGTATATCTGTTTAATACCTGCCCTGTTAATTTAGGCTAAAGTTACGAATGGTTATTGATAAGCTCCCTAAAATTTATAAACAACTCAATCTCTAACATTTACATTAAGAGTAACAATTTGTTGTGAGGCCGGTGTTTTAACGAAAATTTGTTATATTTGTCGCCTGTATTTAAAAAGGCATTAAACTATTAATTATTAAAGAACATATTGCATGTCAACACTTCAATTTTTACGTGAGAAAGCCGGAGTTTTAGTGGCAGGAGTTATTGGTCTTTCTCTTTTCCTTTTTGTGGTAAGTGATTTCTTTGGAGGAGGAAGAGGCCAGAGGATGAAGCAGAAAAAATATTATGAAATCGGCCAGATCAGCGGTGAATATATTTCATACCAGGATTTTGAAATGAGACATCAGAATCTTCTTGAAATCTATAAATTGTCGGGGAGAACAAAAATTGATGAGAGTACTACCGAATCAATCCGCGAACAGATATGGCAGCAGATGATAAGGGAAAAGATCCTCGATCCCCAGTACAAGAAACTGGGTATTGGAGTCAGCACTGAAGAGGTTGATGAACTGGTACTTGGAAATAACCCCCATCAGATTGTCCAGCAATTATTCACTGATCAGCAGACAGGTAAATTCAATAAATCATTTTTAGTAAATTTCCTGAAGCAGACAGAGGTTGATGAAACAGCCAAAAAGTACTGGCTATTCTTCGAAAACGAGATAGTTAATGACCGGACAAATACAAAATACAATAACCTGGTAGCGAAAGGTCTTTATGTAACATCAAAGCAGGCTGAATTTGAAAAAAACCTGAACAGTACAACAGTTGATTTCAGTTACACACTTAAAAATTATGCTTCCATTTCAGACTCATCAGTTACCATATCGGCTGGTGATATAGAGGCATATTACACCAAACATAAGGAGAGTTACAAGCGTGCTGCGTCCCGCGACATTGAATATGTGACTTTTGATGTCATCCCTTCTGAAGATGATACGAAACAGACTGAACAGTGGATACTAAAAACAAAAGAAGATTTCGTAACTGCGACTGATCCGGTACAGTTTATAACCCTTTCTGCTGATTCACGTTATGTTGGGTTATATGTTAAACTGGAAAATGTACAGGATAATCTTAAAGATTTTGCAAAGAGCGAAAACCTCTCGGCAATCTTCGGACCATATATGGAAGATGGTTCATATAAAATTGCTAAACTGATCTCAGTGGCTGACAGACCTGACTCAGTACATGTACGTCATATTTTGTTATCACCTAAAAATAACAGATCACTGGAAGCAACCCGTCAGGCTGCTGACAGTCTGATTAAACTAATAAAATCAGGAACATCGTTTGAAGCCCTGGCATTATCTAATTCAGACGATCAGGGATCGGCACAGATTGGTGGTGACCTGGGGTGGTTCCCTGAAGGGAGAATGGTTGTGCCATTCAATGATGCCTGTTTCTCAGGAAAGAAAGGTGACATTAAAACTGCAGAAACAACTTTTGGAATTCATATCATAGAAATTCTCGCACAATCAAAAAATTCACGCAAATACAATATCGGAATTATAGACCGGAAAATACTTGCCGGTTCACAGACCATACAGAAGGTTTATAGTGAAGCCAGCCAGTTCGCAGGTACAAACAATACCCATGAGAAATTTACCAAAGCTGTTGCTGAAAAAGGCTTAAATAAAAGAGTTGCCAATGATATCGCCCCGCAGCAGAAGACTCTTCCCGGACTTGATAATCCAAGGTCGCTGATAATATCATTGTTCCAGTCAGAAAAGGGGAAAATTATTCTTGACAACAACCAGCAGGCTGTTTTTGAGATAGCAGATAAATATGTTGTTGCTTATTGCACCAAAAAACAGGAAGACGGTATTGCCCCTGTTAAGGATGTTGAGAATGATATCAGGTTTGCCCTGATTAAGGATAAGAAAGCTGACATCATATCGGCTGAATTTAAGAAAAATATGGGCAGCGGCCAGAGTATTGACGGTATTGCCTCGACGATGGGATTATCTGTTCAGGAGGCTACACAAATTAATTTCAAATCATACACCATTCCGGGAGCCGGATCCGAACCAACACTTATTGCTGCAGCAACAGTTGCAAAACAGGGAGAAGTAACAGGCCCGGTAAAAGGAACTAACGGAGTATACCTTCTGGTTGCTAATAACGTTTCCACAACTCAGGGAGAGGATGAAAAAACATTACAGACAAGACTAAACGCCACTTTCCAGATGAGAGGTAACTATGAAGCCTACGAAGCACTGAGAAAGGCAGCCAATATCGTCGATAAAAGATATAAATTCTACTAGGATATTTTTCAAATAAAAAAGGGTATTCATCTTTATGGATACCCTTTTTTATTGTTTTAATATTTATCGTCCGGAAAATTTTACCGGATAACATCGTATCATTCAGGATGAAGTTCTAGTGTGCCTTGAATCTTTCAATTATCGATTCATCATTCAACTGTCGTGCCAATCCCTGAATATAATCTTCGGGGACATTATGCAGATCAAGGATCAGAAGGCCATCGAGGCAGTAATTGAACTTAGGATCAATATTAAATCCTATTATTCTGCCATTAATCTCCAGGTATTTCTTAAGGAGAACCGGTAACCTGTAACCTGGTTCAATATCGGTAATGATCTTTTCAATTTTATTAATATCATTCTCCGATGTATCTATGAAGATACTGCGGTCAATTGCTTTATCGGGTTTCACAATAAAATCCTTCCTGGGAACGATATATCCTGAATATCTGTCGTCAGCAAAGTATTTCCTGATGAATTCAACAATGAGACTTTTCGAAAACTTCGAGAAATCATTGCTGATACTGACTGGTCCGATAAGGTAGCGGTATTCCGGGTTTCGAAGAAGGAAAACCATTATTCCTTTCCAGAGTAAAAATAGTGGTATAGTCTTTTTCTGGTACTCTTCAGATATAAAGGAACGCCCAAGCTCAAGTGATTGTGAAAGAACCGGCTGGAAACTGGTTTTCAATCTGAATAATGAATTGATATAGAAGCCCCTGATCCCATAGCCTCCTATTATATCTTTCCCTTTGCCGATTCTGTATGCACCAACTATTTTGTCAGTATCGTTGTCCCAGATGAAAAGATGATTAAAATAGAAATCATATTCATCAATATCAGTACTTTTGCCTGTTCCTTCACCTACTTTTCTGAATGTCAGCTCCCGAAGACGTCCTATTTCATGAAAAATTGCAGGTATCTTTTCTGCAGGAGCGCAGATAACCGAATAATTCTTTGACGAAAAAAGTTCATAGTTTATCCTGATCCTGTCAAATTCCTCCCTGAGAATACCGGCAGGAACCCTTTCGACTATTAGTTCAGGTTTAAATATCCTGTGCCTGGTCCGCTGCATTGAGAACTTTTTTACCTCAATTGCAGATCCAAGAGAATAAACTCTTGCTCTCAGGTATTGTCCAAAATGCATTATGTCTTCGAATCCTGATTGTTCCTTTACTGTAATGGGAGATCCTATCCTCACTTTTATGTTTCTGTTGCCTTTGTGAAGCAGTTCTGAGGGCAACTTTGTCTGTCGCAGCATAGGGTGAATTTTTCCCATCATATATATAAGCCTGGAATTTGTACCGTGAAAATATACTGGTATGACAGGGATGTGAGAATTTTTAATGAATTTCAAGGCTGCGGGTTGCCAAATATTATCAAGAATGACCCTTGATGATTTTATAGGTTCGGTATTATCACCCGTTGGAAATATCCCTATGCTATGGCCATCTTTCAGATGATTAATAGCCTGCTTAATGCCGGGGTATGACGATTTGACAAATTCTGTTTCATGGGTATTTACAGGGATGACGATATCCCTGAGTGGTTCAATACGGTGCAACAGGAAGCTGGCGAGTATTTTGAAATCCTTTCGTTTTTCTGCTACTATTTTGTAGAGGATCATTGAATCTATTCCCCTGTAAGGATGATTAGAAACAGTAATAAATGCCCCATCGGAGGGGATATTTTTAAGATCGTCTTCAGGTATAAGGTATTCGAGGTCGAGCTGGCTGAAGATTGAATCTATGACGAATATGGGGTCTTTATCGTGCAGGAAGGAGTACAGCTCACTTAATTTCTCATAATTAAAGATATGCAGGAGTGTTTCGGCTATTATTGTTCCTTCGGGTATATTTAGTTCTGGGGAATTTGTATTATTCATGTAAAAAAAGAGTTTTTCCAGATGCCATGCAATCAAATATACAAATTTTTATCTGAAATACACTTTTAGGTGACACAGAGAACACAGAGGAGTCACAGAGGATCACAGAGGGTAAAAAAAAAGCCCCGGATTTCTCCAGGGCTTAATTTAAAGTCGGCGACGACCTACTCTCCCACAATTGCAGTACCATCGGCGCTGGCAGGCTTAACTTCTCTGTTCGGAATGGGAAGAGGTGGAACCCTGCCGCTATAGTCACCTAAAGATCTTATGAAGTCTGAAGCTCGAAGTCTGAAGTCCGAAGAATTTATCTTCTCAACTTCTGACTTCTGACTTCCGTCTTCGGTCTTTTAAATAACTTAGACATATCGGAGTTGAAAGTTAATAAAATCGTACCTTGAAAGTTTACGGGTAATTAGTACTGCTCGGCTTTGACGTTACCGCCTTTACACCTACAGCCTATCAACGTCGTAGTCTTCAACGACCCTTAAAGGAGATCTCATCTTGAGACGAGCTTCGTACTTAGATGCTTTCAGTGCTTATCTCTTCCAAACATAGCTACCCTGCGATGCAGCTGGCGCCACAACAGGTACACCAGAGGTCTGTCCAACACGGTCCTCTCGTACTAGTGTCAGGTCCTCTCAAATTTCCTACGCCCACAACAGATAGGGACCGAACTGTCTCACGACGTTCTGAACCCAGCTCGCGTGCCACTTTAATCGGCGAACAGCCGAACCCTTGGGACCTTCTCCAGCCCCAGGATGTGACGAGCCGACATCGAGGTGCCAAACCGCCGCGTCGATATGAGCTCTTGGCGGCGATCAGCCTGTTATCCCCGGAGTACCTTTTATCCTTTGAGCGATGGCCCTTCCATGCGGAACCACCGGATCACTATGCTCTACTTTCGTACCTGATCGACTTGTCGGTCTCACAGTCAAGCGCCCTTATGCCATTGCACTCTGCGCACGGTTACCATTCGTGCTGAGGGCACCTTGGGAAGCCTCCGTTACTCTTTTGGAGGCGACCACCCCAGTCAAACTACCCACCAAGCAATGTCTTCCGCGTAAAGCGGAGTTAGGTTCCAGATAAACAAAGGGTCGTATTTCAAGGGTGACTCCACGATTCCTAGCGAAACCGCTTCGTAGTCTCCGACCTATCCTACACATTATTTACCCAAAATCAATGTTAAGCTATAGTAAAGGTTCACGGGGTCTTTCCGTCCCGTTGCGGGTACCCGGCATCTTCACCGGGACTACAATTTCACCGAGCTCGTGGCTGAGACAGTGCCCAGATCGTTACACCATTCGTGCAGGTCGGAACTTACCCGACAAGGAATTTCGCTACCTTAGGACCGTTATAGTTACGGCCGCCGTTTACTGGGGCTTCAATTCAGAGCTTCTCACTATTACTAAGTGCAATAACCCCCCCTCTTAACCTTCCAGCACCGGGCAGGTGTCAGGCCTTATACTTCATCTTTCGATTTCGCAAAGCCATGTGTTTTTGCTAAACAGTCGCCTGGGCCATTTATCTGCGTCCCGCTTGCGCGGGAGACCTTTTTCCCGAAGTTACAGGTCTAATTTGCCTAGTTCCTTAGCCACGGATCACTCGAGCACCTTAGGATTCTCTCCTCGACTACCTGTGTCGGTTTGTGGTACGGGCACCATGTACCTAGAGCTTAGAGGTTTTTCTTGGAAGTCTGATTAGGATCACTATCCGCTTGCCCGAAGGCTCACGGTACTGTCAGGTTCATCATCACATAGCTATTAACCTAGTGATTTAACTACACCCTTTAACGTACTATTCCGTCAGTACGCGGATCTTTCACTACTCCGTCACCCCTTCGCAGTACACGGTGGTACTGGAATATTAACCAGTTGTCCATCGAGATCGCCGTTCGGCTTACCCTTAGGACCCGACTAACCCTGATCCGATTAGCGTTGATCAGGAAACCTTAGTCTTTCGGTGGACAGGTTTCTCACCTGTCTTATCGTTACTTATGCCTACATCTTCTTTTCCAGCCGCTCCAACATACTTTACAATACATCTTCTGCGCTGACTGGAATGCTCCCCTACCAATCAAGACTTTTGTCTTGAGTCCATAGCTTCGGTAATATGCTTATGCCCGATTATTATCCACGCACAACCGCTCGACTAGTGAGCTGTTACGCACTCTTTAAATGAATGGCTGCTTCCAAGCCAACATCCTAGCTGTCAAAGCAGTCGCACCTCGTTTAATCAACTTAGCATATATTTTGGGACCTTAGCTGATGGTCTGGGTTCTTTCCCTTTCGTCCACGGACCTTAGCACCCGCAGGCTCACTCCCGTGTATATCTTGCAGCATTCGGAGTTTGTCAGGGGTTGATAGGCGGTGAAGCCCTCTAGCCTTATCAGTAGCTCTACCTCTATCAGACTCACACACGAGGCTGCACCTAAATGCATTTCGGGGAGTACGAGCTATTTCCCAGTTTGATTGGCCTTTCACCCCTACCCTCAGTTCATCCGAAAACTTTTCAACGTTTACTGGTTCGGTCCTCCATCCCGTGTTACCGGGACTTCAACCTGACCAAGGGTAGATCACAAAGTTTCGCGTCTACCCCTACTAACTATACGCCCTATTCAGACTCGCTTTCGCTTCGGCTCCAACTCTTAAAGTCTTAACCTTGCTAGAGAGGTGTAACTCGTAGGCTCATTATGCAAAAGGCACGCCGTCACCCCGATAAATCAGGGCTCCGACAGGTTGTAAGCGCACGGTTTCAGGTACTATTTCACTCCCCTGTTCGGGGTACTTTTCACCTTTCCCTCACGGTACTGGTTCACTATCGGTCTCTCAGAAGTATTTAGCCTTACCGGATGGTCCCGGCAGATTCAGTCAGGATTTCTCGTGTCCCGACCTACTCAGGATACCAATTATACATTTAATACTTACATGTACAGGACTTTCACCTTCTATGGTCTGACTTTCCAGACATATTCCATTTCGTATTCAATATAATATCACTGGTCCTTCAACCCCGACAACGCCAAAACGTTATCGGTTTGGGCTATTCCCCGTTCGATCGCCACTACTAAGGGAATCACTTTTGTTTTATTTTCCTCCGGGTACTAAGATGTTTCAGTTCTCCGGGTTTGCTTTCCGCCTAAGCGGAATACTACGCCTTCAACGTAGTGGGTTGCCCCATTCGGAAATCAACGGATATATCGGATATTTGCTCCTCCCCGTTGCTTATCGCAGCTTGTCACGTCCTTCATCGCCTCTGAGAGCCAAGGCATTCACCATGCGCTCTTATTTACTTTCTAAAGTATTCTACAATTTTATTAACTCTCATTCCAATACGTCAAAGAACTTTATCGAGTACCCTTTTGTTTATTCTCAGGTTCAAGGACTTATACCCCCCTTTGGGGGCTGGGCTTTGAACTCTTAACCACTTCGCCGAAGCATAGTGGTTTAAGTTATAATAATGAAGTAGTCCAGGCAGATATGTGTCTGTATCCATTTTCTATCGGATACAAACAGCAGATTGATTTTCTCCAGAAAGGAGGTGTTCCAGCCGCACCTTCCGGTACGGCTACCTTGTTACGACTTAGCCCCAGTCACTAGTTTTACCCTAGGCCGCTCCTTACGGTTACGGACTTCAGGTACACTCCAGCTTCCATGGCTTGACGGGCGGTGTGTACAAGGCCCGGGAACGTATTCACCGCGCCATGGCTGATGCGCGATTACTAGCGAATCCAGCTTCACGGAGTCGAGTTGCAGACTCCGATCCGAACTGAGACCGGCTTTGGAGATTCGCATCCTGTCTCCAGGTAGCTGCCCTCTGTACCGGCCATTGTAACACGTGTGTAGCCCTGGACATAAGGGCCGTGCTGATTTGACGTCATCCCCACCTTCCTCTCACCTTACGGTGGCAGTTTCGCTAGAGTCCCCGGCATTACCCGCTGGCAACTAACGATAAGGGTTGCGCTCGTTATGGGACTTAACCCGACACCTCACGGCACGAGCTGACGACAACCATGCAGCACCTTGTAAAGAGTCCCGAAGGAAATCCGCTTTTCAGCGAAATGCACTCTACATTTAAGCCCAGGTAAGGTTCCTCGCGTATCATCGAATTAAACCACATGTTCCTCCGCTTGTGCGGGCCCCCGTCAATTCCTTTGAGTTTCAGCCTTGCGGCCGTACTCCCCAGGTGGATCACTTAATGCTTTTGCTTAGCCGCTAACTGTGTATCGCTAACAGCGAGTGATCATCGTTTACGGCGTGGACTACCAGGGTATCTAATCCTGTTTGATCCCCACGCTTTCGTGCATCAGCGTCAGTAATGGCCCAGTAAGCTGCCTTCGCAATCGGTGTTCTGTGTAATATCTAAGCATTTCACCGCTACATTACACATTCCGCCTACCTTGACCGTACTCAAGACTAACAGTATCAATGGCAAGTCTCCAGTTAAGCTGAAGGTTTTCACCACTGACTTATTAATCCGCCTACGCACCCTTTAAACCCAATAAATCCGGATAACGCTCGCATCCTCCGTATTACCGCGGCTGCTGGCACGGAGTTAGCCGATGCTTATTCCCGGAGTACCTTCAGTTCCGTACACGTACGAAATTTTATTCCTCCGGAAAAGAAGTTTACAACGCATAGCGCCGTCTTCCTTCACGCGGGATGGCTGGTTCAGGCTTACGCCCATTGACCAATATTCCTCACTGCTGCCTCCCGTAGGAGTCTGGTCCGTGTCTCAGTACCAGTGTGGGGGATCACCCTCTCAGGACCCCTAAACATCGTCGCCTTGGTAAGCCGTTACCTTACCAACTAGCTAATGTTACGCATGCCCATCCCGTACCGCCGAAACTTTAAATATCAAAAGATGCCTTCCAATATTTCCATGGGATATTAGTCCGAATTTCTCCGGGCTATCCCCCTGTACAGGGTAGGTTACATACGCGTTACTCACCCGTGCGCCGGTCGCCACCAAAGTATTGCTACCTCGTGATGCCCCTCGACTTGCATGTGTTAAGCCTCCCGCTAGCGTTCATCCTGAGCCAGGATCAAACTCTTCATTGTAAAAATTTATTCTTATTGTCTCTTTCAAAACCAATCCTAGGTCTCTTTTCAAAAATACTAACAAGTTATCTTGACAAGATCTTTCATATCTTGCCTGGTTTGCTACTTCATAATTTCAAAGAACTTTATTTTGCTTTTGGGACGACAAAGATATGATTTGTTATCTTCTCTTCCAAACAAAAATCGAGATATTTTTTCCGGCCTTTTTCCTTCCCAACTTCCCTTTCTCCTCAAAGCCGGAATCCTATCTCTCCTACCCTTCAATCAACTCTTCGCCTTAAAGCGGGTGCAAATGTATGAAACATTTTTTATAATCCAAATTATAGTGCAAGTATTTTTGCATATTTTTTTCGTCAAATTGGCATTTAATCGCTATATGGCTGTATTTAAGATATTTAAAAATCAAACTTTTTTGATGTTTTTGTGAAGATTTTTTGTTTGCCTATATACAGAACAACCATGTTTCTCCTCCAGAATTAACTGACACATAGCTCCAGGAGGAGGCAGGTAAAAAAAAATCCCCGTTTTTCCCCAATTGTACCATCGGCGCTGGCAGGCTTAACTTCTCTGTTCGGTATGGGAAGAGGTGGAACCCTGCCGCTATAGTCACCTAAAGATCTTATAAGTCGAAGCTTGAAGTCTGAAGTCCGAAGAATTTATCTTCTCAACTTCTGACTTCTGACTTCCGTCTTCGGTCTTTTAAATAACTTAGACATATCGGAGTTGAAAGTTAATAAAATCGTACCTTGAAAGTCTACGGGCAATTAGTACTGCTCGGCTTTGACGTTACCGCCTTTACACCTGCAGCCTATCGACGTGGTAGTCTCCCACGGCCCTTAAAGGAGATCTCATCTTGGGGTAAGCTTCGCGCTTAGATGCTTTCAGCGCTTATCTCATCCCGACATAGCTACCCTGCAATGCAGCTGGCGCCACAACAGGTACACTAGCGGTCAGTCCAACGCGGTCCTCTCGTACTAGCGTCAGGTCCTCTCAAATCTCCAACGCCCACAACAGATAGGGACCGAACTGTCTCACGACGTTCTGAACCCAGCTCGCGTGCCACTTTAATCGGCGAACAGCCGAACCCTTGGGACCTTCTCCAGCCCCAGGATGTGACGAGCCGACATCGAGGTGCCAAACCGCTCCGTCGATATGAGCTCTTGGGAGCGATCAGCCTGTTATCCCCGGAGTACCTTTTATCCTTTGAGCGATGGCCCTTCCATGCGGAACCACCGGATCACTATGCCCTAGTTTCCTACCTGATCGACCCGTCGGTCTCACAGTCAAGCGCCCTTATACCATTACACTCTGCTGACGGTTACCAATCGTCATGAGGGCACCTTTAGAAGCCTCCGTTACTCTTTTGGAGGCGACCACCCCAGTCAAACTACCCACCACGCAATGTCCCCCGTTTGCGGGGTTAGGCTCCAGATAAGCAAAGGGACGTATTTCAAGGATGGCTCCACGATTCCTGGCGAACCCGCTTCATAGCCTCCGTCCTATCCTACACATCACTTACCCAGAGTCAATGCGAAGCTGCAGTAAAGGTTCACGGGGTCTTTCCGTCCCGTTGCGGGTAAGCGGCATCTTCACCGCTACTACAATTTCACCGAGCTCATGGCTGAGACAGTGCCCAGATCGTTACACCATTCGTGCAGGTCGGAACTTACCCGACAAGGAATTTCGCTACCTTAGGACCGTTATAGTTACGGCCGCCGTTTACCGGGGCTTCAATTCAATGCTTCTCCTTGCGATGACATCCCCTCTTAACCTTCCGGCACCGGGCAGGTGTCAGGCCATATACGTCATCTTTCGATTTAGCATAGCCATGTGTTTTTGATAAACAGTCGCCTGGGCCATTTCTCTGCGCCCGCTTGCGCGGGATCCCCTTCTCCCGAAGTTACGGGGTGATTTTGCCTAGTTCCTTAGCCACGAATCACTCGAGCGCCTCAGGATTCTCTCCTTGACTACCTGTGTCGGTTTGCGGTACGGGCCGCTATGCTCGCTTTTCTTGGAAGTAATTTCAATGCTTCGCTTCGCCCGAAGGCTATGCTCAACGTACTATTCCGTCAGTACCTAGCCCTCACACTCCGTCACTTTTGCGCGGGGCAGGAATATTAACCTGCTTTCCATCGGCTTCCCCTTTCGGGTTACACCTTAGGTCCCGGCTTACCCTGATCCGATTAGCGTTGATCAGGAAACCTTAGTCTATCGGCGTGCGGGTTTCTCACCCGCATTATCGTTACTTATGCCTACATTTGCTTTTCCAAATGCTCCAGCATACCTTATCGGTACAGCTTCTACGTTATTTGGAATGCTCCCCTACCAGTTGTATTTCTACAAATCCATAGCTTCGGTGATATGCTTATGCCCGATTATTATCCATGCCCGGTCGCTCGACTAGTGAGCTGTTACGCACTCTTTAAATGAATGGCTGCTTCCAAGCCAACATCCTAGCTGTCGCTGCAACCGGACCTCGTTTGTTCAACTTAGTATATACTTGGGGACCTTAGCTGATGGTCTGGGTTCTTTCCCTCTCGGACATGGACCTTAGCACCCATGCCCTCACTCCTGTGAATCATTTTACAGCATTCGGAGTTTGTCTGGATTTGATAGGCGGCGAAGCCCTCGCATCCAATCAGTAGCTCTACCTCTGTAAAACTGTCACAAGGCTGCACCTAAATGCATTTCGGGGAGTACGAGCTATTTCCCAGTTTGATTGGCCTTTCACCCCTACCCACAACTCATCCAAGAGCTTTTCAACGCTCCCTGGTTCGGTCCTCCATGTTGTGTTACCAACACTTCAACCTGGTCATGGGTAGATCACAAGGTTTCGCGTCTAGCGCCACTGACTCTTTCGCCCTATTCAGACTCGCTTTCGCTTCGGCTCCGGCCCTTAAATCCTTAACCTTGCCAGTGACGACTAACTCGTAGGCTCATTATGCAAAAGGCACGCCGTCATCCCGATAAATCGGGACTCCGACCGCTTGTAAGCGCACGGTTTCAGGTACTATTTCACTCCCCTGTTCGGGGTGCTTTTCACCTTTCCCTCACGGTACTTGTTCACTATCGGTCTCTCAGGAGTATTTAGCCTTACCGGATGGTCCTGGCAGATTCAGACAGGATTTCACGTGTCCCGCCCTACTCAGGGTACTGCTAAAATGGTATTACTTACGTGTACAGGGCTATCACCCTCTTTGGCCGGCTTTTCCAACAATACCCGTGGCTTATCGCAGCTTGTCACGCCCTTCTTCGCCTCTGAGAGCCAAGGCATCCTCCGTACGCCCTTAGTAACTTTCTTTGGCTATTCTATTTTATTTACTTTCATTTGCCAATATGTCAATGAACTTTATTGATTTGACTCAAATCTTCCCACATGCCAAGCTTTCCTAGGGCGGAACCAATTTGTGGAGAATAAGGGAGTCGAACCCTTGACCTCCTGCGTGCAAGGCAGGCGCTCTGGCCAACTGAGCTAATTCCCCGTCCCCTTGTTGCTTCAATAAATCACTTTGTTAATCTACTCTACTTTTTGTAGTCCCGCGGAGTTGAACTGGGGACCCCTACATTATCAGTGTAGCGCTCTAACCAACTGAGCTACGGGACTGTTACTTCCGTACCCTTAAATGGTTGTACATTCTCCTGTAATGCTTGTGATTTACCATCTCTAGTTCTAATATTTATATAAAAAGCAAGGCCAAAATTGTCAATGTCTTTCTATCGTTTACAAACAGTGCTCCAGAAAGGAGGTGTTCCAGCCACACCTTCCGGTACGGCTACCTTGTTACGACTTAACCCCAGTCACTAGTTTTACCCTAGGCCGCTCCTTGCGGTGGCAGACTTCAGGTACCCCCAGCTCCCATGGCTTGACGGGCGGTGTGTACAAGGCCCGGGAACGTATTCACCGCGCCATGGCTGATGCGCGATTACTAGCGAATCCAGCTTCATGGAGTCGGGTTGCAGACTCCAATCCGAACTGGGACCGGCTTTGGAGATTAGCATCTTCTCGCGAAGTAGCTGCCCTTTGTATCGGCCATTGTAACACGTGTGTAGCCCTGGACATAAGGGCCGTGCTGATTTGACGTCATCCCCACCTTCCTCTCACCTTACGGTGGCAGTCTCGCTAGAGTCCCCGGCATTACCCGCTGGCAACTAACGATAGGGGTTGCGCTCGTTATGGGACTTAACCCGACACCTCACGGCACGAGCTGACGACAACCATGCAGCACCTTGTAAATAGCCCCGAAGGGAAAACCTATTTCTAAGTTATGCAATCTACATTTAAGCCCAGGTAAGGTTCCTCGCGTATCATCGAATTAAACCACATGTTCCTCCGCTTGTGCGGGCCCCCGTCAATTCCTTTGAGTTTCAACCTTGCGATCGTACTCCCCAGGTGGTTCACTTAATGCTTTCGCTTAGCCGCTTACTGTGTATCGCAAACAGCGAGTGAACATCGTTTACGGCGTGGACTACCAGGGTATCTAATCCTGTTCGCTCCCCACGCTTTCGTGCCTCAGCGTCAGTAATGGCTTAGTAAGTTGCCTTCGCAATCGGCGTTCTGTGTCATATCTATGCATTTCACCGCTACACAACACATTCCGCCTACCTCAACCATACTCAAGAAACGCAGTATCAATGGCAGTTCTACCGTTAAGCGGCAGTATTTCACCACTGACTTACATTCCCACCTGCGCACCCTTTAAACCCAATGAATCCGGATAACGCTTGCATCCTCCGTATTACCGCGGCTGCTGGCACGGAGTTAGCCGATGCTTATTCCTGAGTACCGTCAGCCGTACACGTGCGAGATTTTCTTCCGCCGAAAAGCAGTTTACAACCCATAGGGCCGTCATCCTGCACGCGGGATGGCTGGTTCAGGCTCTCGCCCATTGACCAATATTCCTCACTGCTGCCTCCCGTAGGAGTCTGGTCCGTGTCTCAGTACCAGTGTGGGGGACCTTCCTCTCAGAACCCCTACTGATCGTCGCCTTGGTAGGCCGTTACCCTACCAACTAGCTAATCATACGCATGCCCATCTTTTACCGCCGTAACTTTAACTATCAAAAACCATGCCTTCGATATCTTTATGGGGCATTAATCCGCCTTTCGACGGGCTATCCCCCTGTGTAAGGCAGGTTGCATACGCGTTACGCACCCGTGCGCCGGTCTCATAGCATTGCTGCTAATCCCGCTCGACTTGCATGTGTTAAGCCCCTTCCCGCTGCCGTTCATCCTGAGCCGGATCAAACTCTTCATTGTAAAAATTTACTTTTATTGTCTCCCTTTCAAAACCAATCCTAGGTCTCTTTTCAAAATACTAACAAGTTATCTTGACAAGATCTTTCATATCTTGCATGGTTTGCTACTTCATAATTTCAAAGAACTTTATTTTGCTTTTGGGACGACAAAGATAATGCTTCAAAATTTCCTTCCAAAGAATTTGCTACTTATTTTCAGGATTTTTTAAAATAAAATTTATGATTTAAATTGCTGTCATCCGAAATGTACTATTTTCGTATATATTTATCCCCCATGTCCAATATCGTAATTATCCCGACTTACAAGGAAAAAGAGAATATCGAAGCATTGATAAATGCCATCTCTTCACTCCCCATACACTTCGACATACTTGTCATTGACGACAACTCTCCCGACGGAACCGCTGATGCTGTGAAACTGATGCAACCATCATTCCCAAACCTTCATATTATTGTCAGATCAGGCAAACTGGGACTGGGAACCGCTTATATAACAGGTTTTAAATGGGCCCTGGAAAAAGGATACAACTATATATATGAAATGGATGCTGACTTTTCCCACGACCCTAAAGATCTTATCAGATTATATAATGAGTGCGCCGAAAACGGTGCGGATGTCGCTATCGGTTCAAGATATATTAGCGGAGTAAACGTTGTAAACTGGCCCCTCTCCAGAGTACTAATGTCATATATTGCCTCCATTTACGTAAGGATTATTACCGGAATGAGAATAATGGATACCACTGCCGGATTCAAATGCTACAGAAAAGAGGTACTCGAAAATATCCAGCCCGACAAAATCAGATCAGTAGGCTACGGATTCCAGATAGAGATGAAGTTTACTGCATGGAAACTAGGATATAAAATTGTTGAAGTACCTATTATATTCACCGACAGAAGAATGGGAGCCTCTAAAATGACAGGAGGCATATTTAACGAAGCTTTATGGGGAGTGCTGAGAATGAAACTCAGAAGCACATTCACTAAATACCCCAGAAGGTAATCAGCATTAGTATCCTTAAAATAAGACCCATCTGGGAGGTGTAGAAAAGTCGATTTTCTCTGTGACACCCCTAAATCCCCCAGGGGGGACTTATTTAAAACCAATAAGTTATAAAGCCCCCCTTGGGGGGTTTGGGGGTAAAAACAAACATTTTCAAAAGCCCCAAATGGCAAATATGAAATAAACCCTTTCAGACGAAATAATCGGCCCCTTTACAGGGGATGATAAGACGGGGAAAATAAAGTTCGAAATGCATACAATTTATTTATTATGAGCGCTATACTGATAAAGAATGCCACAATAGTAAATGAAGGGACTATTTCAAAAAATGATCTCCTCATAAAGGATGAACTGATATCTGCCATAGGATTATCTGAAAACTGGGAGATCCCGGCAGGGGCTTTAATCATTGAGGCAGAAGGACTGCTTCTTCTCCCGGGAGTGATTGATGACCAGGTTCACTTCAGGGAGCCCGGACTTACCCACAAAGGAGATATCCTGAGCGAATCAGGGGCAGCCGTTGCAGGCGGGGTAACATCTTTTATGGATATGCCTAACACTATACCCCAGACTGTTACATTAGACAGCCTGAACGAAAAATACAAGATTGGAGCCGAAAAGTCGCTTATAAACTATTCCTTCCTCATGGGAGCTACAAATGATAACCTTAATGAGGTTCTCAAGGCAGATCCTTCAATGGTATGCGGAATAAAGATCTTCATGGGCTCATCAACAGGGAACATGCTTGTTGATAATGAAAAAGCACTCAGAGAGTTGTTCCGCCATGCTCATATGCCCGTTTCTGCTCACTGTGAGGATGAACCGACTATAAGAAGAAACACCGAAATACAGAGAAAAATTTATGGCGAGAACGTCCCGGTCAGTCTGCATCCTGTTATCAGAAGCAGGGAAGCCTGCTTTCTCTCTTCATCATATGCAGTAAACCTGGCAAAAGAGTATAATACCCGACTTCACATCTTTCACCTCTCAACAGCTGATGAGATGAAACTATTCAGCAATGAGCTGCCGTTAAGTGAAAAAAGAATTACTGCAGAAGTTTGCGTGCACCATCTGTGGTTTGATGATTCTGACTATGAAAAACTGGGTACAAAGATTAAATGGAATCCGGCGATCAAAACCAGGTTTGACAGACAGGCCTTGACGGATGCGGTGAACAGTAACAGAATTGATGTTATTGCGACCGACCATGCACCTCATACAATTGGGGAAAAGTCCGGCAGTTACTTCAAGGCGCCATCGGGCGGCCCGCTTGTTCAGCATTCACTTGTTATTATGCTCGAACTATGGCACAGAAAAGTTTTCAGCCTTGAAAAAATAGTGGAAAAAATGTGTCATAACCCGGCTATACTATTTAATATAAAGGAGAGAGGATTTATCAGGGAAGGATATAAAGCCGATTTATGTCTTGCAGATCCAAACAGTGAATGGAGTGTTACAAAAGATAATATCCTGTATAAATGCGGATGGTCACCTTTCGAGGGGAATTCCTTCAGATCAAAAGTTGTAAAAACATTTGTAAACGGGACGCTGGTATTTGATAATGGAGTGATTAAAGAGGACTTCCGTGGTCAGAGACTGCTGTTTGACAGGTGAGTTCAATTATACCTGTCTCACAACATATCTTACAGTACTCCTTGTCCGTTGTTCGAGCAATATTTCCCTTCCCTTTGTAATTCTGTCCAAAGACTCGGGGGTATAATGCCGTATTGACAACATTTCCACCTTTTCATTATAAACCGCTGAAAAGTCAGACTTCAGATCATTTATAAGGGCATCGACCTTGGTTCTCTCATCATCAAGACAAACATCTATGCTTACTGCACTGGCTTCAACAAGGTTTACCTTTATACCATGAACCATGAAAAAGTGAAAGATCCTGCCAAGATTATCTCCCATCACAAAAGAGAAATCCTTTGGAAGTATTGAAATAAGTATTTGTTCCTCCTTCCTGATGAAAACCGGCATAATTTCCCTGATAGCCGCATCGGCTTTTATGATTGTACCTTCACCCGAAGGATTTATGAAAGACCGCACATGAAGCGGAATATTCTTGTTATGCAGTGGTTTGATTGTTTTGGGGTGAATTACCTTTGCACCGGAGAAGGTCATCTCAACAGCTTCCTTGTAAGAAATTTCATCAAGCCGCCTTGCATCCGGAAGCCATTTTGGATCAGCATTCAGGATTCCCGGAACATCCTTCCATACAACAACACTTTCAGCATCGAGCATATTGGCAATTATGGCAGCAGTATAGTCGGAACCCTCTCTTCCGAGTGTAGTTGTTTGCCCTGAAACAGTTCCTCCTATGAAACCCTGTGTAACATAAATCCGGTTAACACTGAAATCAAATACCTTATTGACCCTGCTGCTGCTTTCACTCCATAAAATATTTGCATCCCTGAACCTGTCATCTGTTATAAGATTTGTCCTGATGTCAATCCACCCGGTTTCCGGCAGTAATGTTTTCAGGAAACCTGCAACAATTATTGTTGACCAAACCTCTCCGTATGATACAACCTGATCATATTCAAAATCGTACGCCCTCCTGCTGCCATCATAAAGATACTCCCTCAGCCTGGCAAAGGAGTTGTCGATATTGTCTGCTACCGTTCCCTTGCCGGAAAAGAGTTCATTCATCACCGACTGGTGATACAGGTATACTTCATCAAGCAGATTCAGATAACCCTTATCTCTGCTGATCCAGGCCTTAAGAACTCTCTCCAGGGAATTTGTTGTCTTTCCGAAGGCTGATACGACAATGACCAGATCATCTGATACTCCTGACACTATTTTTGCCATATTCCTGATACCGGAACCATCCTTCACTGATGCCCCGCCAAACTTATATACCTTCATTGATTAAAATTTGGCTTAAAATTAACAATTCTGTTACAGATCGCAATTCACCAGCCAAACATCTCTATTAAGATTCATTTTTGTAAATTTGCCCGCGAAACAGTTCAGATGAAAATAAACCAGCTCACAGAACATTACACCAACCATCCTCTTATGCCCTCCCTGGCGGGGACGGTGAATGATGGCACTTCAGGGAAGATCAGAATTGAGGGGCTCTCAGGCTCTGCAAAAGCAATGGTTCTGTCCGTTGTATTCCACAAGTCACAGACTACCCATCTGGTAATTCTTCCTGAAAAAGAGGATGCAGCATATTTCTATAACGACCTGATCTCCTCTGTCGGAGAAGAGTCCGTATTCTTTTTTCCTTCAACATACAAACGTTCTGTGCAGTACGAGCAGACCGAACCGGCAAATATTGTCCTGCGTACAGAGGTTCTGAATCATCTTGCCTCCGGAAAGAGAAAGGGGATCATCATTACTTACCCTGAATCCGTTATGGAAAAAGTGGTAAGCAGGAGAAATCTTAAAAAGAATACTTTCAATATTAACAAGGGAGACAGGATTTCACTTGAATTCCTCGAAGAGATGCTTCATGAATACAACTTTGTAAGAACTGATTTTGTATATGAGCCAGGGCAGTATTCCATCAGAGGAAGTATTGCAGACGTCTTCTCCTATTCAGCAGATCTGCCATACAGGATCGATTTTTTTGGTGAGGAAGTTGAGACTATCAGGTCATTCAATACAGATGATCAGCTCTCCAGGGAAAACCACAAGCAAATATCAATTATCCCGAATATTCAGGATATTTCAATAGAAGAGATAAATGATTCCTTTACCGACTTTTTGCCACCTTCAGCTGTAATTTGGATTGAAGATGCAGAATATATAAAGGAGAAGATCAACAATATATACTTTCAGACAACCGACAGGGAAGATACCGGCCAGATCTCCGGGAAAAAGGATGTTGTGATGACAGGGAATCAGTTTATTGATCACTGTACCAGGTTCAGGATTGCCGAGATAGGAAGGAAAAGCATGTTTGAGCCGGATTCCAGATTTGAATTCCATTGTGAACCGCAGCCTGTATTTAACAAGAATTTTGAACTGCTTACAGGAAAGCTTCTGTCAAACAATACTGAGGGATACAATACATATATAATCTCCGAAAGCTCTTCACAGATCGAAAGGCTAAGGGATATCTTCGCGGAGATCAATCCTGAGGTCCACTTCATTCCTTTACTGCTTAATCTTCATGGCGGATTTACAGACCATGATCTGAAAATATCAGTTTTTACTGATCATCAGATATTTGACCGGTATCATAAATTTAAGATCAGAGGGTTCTTCACCAGGAAAGAGAGTATCTCGGTCAAAGAGCTGACCGGTTTGAATCCAGGTGACTACGTTGTACATATCGATCATGGAATAGGGAAGTTTGGAGGACTTGAAAAGATCGAGGTCAACGGCAAAATTCAGGAAGCGATAAAACTTGTTTACAGGGATAATGACATTCTTTATGTAGGCATTCATTCCCTGCACCGTATTTCCAAGTATAAGGGGAAGGATAATGCTGAACCTAAGATATACAAGCTCGGTTCCGGGGCCTGGCAGAAGCTCAAGCAGAGCACCAAAGCCAGGGTAAAGGATATAGCCAAAGATCTTATACTGCTGTATGCCAAGAGGCAGGGCTCGCCTGGCTTCCCATTTTCGCCTGATTCGTATCTTCAGCGGGAACTGGAAGCATCCTTTATTTATGAAGATACACCTGATCAGTTGACCACATCGGTCGCGGTAAAGGAGGATATGGAAGCAGATCATCCGATGGACCGCCTTGTATGCGGCGATGTGGGATTCGGTAAGACAGAGATAGCAATAAGAGCTGCATTTAAGGCAGCTGCTGACAGTAAACAGACTGCAGTGCTGGTGCCTACAACTATTCTTGCACTGCAACATTACAAAACATTCTCAGCACGCCTCAAAGGATTTCCCTGTAACATTGAATACATAAGCCGTCATAAAAAAGCTGCAGAGCAGAAAAAAATCCTGGAGCGACTGGCTGAAGGAAAGATAGATATTATAATAGGTACTCATAAACTTGCAGGGCAGGATGTAAAATTCAAAGATCTCGGCCTTCTGGTCATTGATGAAGAACAACGATTCGGAGTTTCTGTAAAGGAGAAACTTAAAAAACTCAGGGCGAATGTAGATACCCTCACTCTGACCGCCACTCCGATACCCCGTACACTGCAGTTCTCCCTTATGGGTGCCCGCGACCTGTCAATTATTAATACACCGCCGCCAAACAGAATGCCGATAGCAACCGAGTTATATGGGTATAATGAGGAGATAGTAAAAGAAGGTATTGAATACGAAGTTGCCAGAAACGGTCAGGTATTCTTTATACATAACAGGGTTGAGAATATAAAGCAGATTGAGGCTCAGATAAACAGGATCTGTCCAAATGTTAAAACAGCCATTGTTCACGGCCAGATGGATGGTACCCATGTGGAGAATGTAATGTATGACTTTATCCAGGGAGATTATGATGTCCTGCTTGGTACAACAATTATTGAATCGGGGCTGGATATTCCCAATGCCAATACCATTTTCATAAATGATGCACATCATTTCGGGCTCTCAGAACTGCATCAGCTTCGCGGGAGAGTCGGCCGCTCAAATAAAAAGGCATTCTGCTACCTGCTTTCTCCTCCACTGAGCACCCTTACACACGAAGCAAGGAGACGACTGAAAGCAATCGAGGAATTTTCAGAACTCGGCAGCGGATTTAATATAGCCATGCAGGATCTTGATATCAGGGGATCAGGTAACCTGTTAGGAGGTGAGCAAAGCGGCTTTATTGCCGATGTGGGATTTGAGACTTATCAGCGAATTCTGAATGAAGCCCTGTCCGAACTTAAAGAGTCAGAGTTTCAGGATCAGTCAACGCCCGGGGATAAGAACCCGGTCAGGGAAAAAACCAGACCTGCAAAAGCTTTTGTCCGGGATTTCCAGATTGATACTGACCTGGAAATAATGTTTCCGGATGAGTATATCTCAAATATTTCTGAAAGGATAAGGTTATATAAGGAGTTAAATGAGATCGAATCTGATGAAGCCCTGGAGCTTTTCAGGCAGAAGCTTGTTGACAGGTTCGGAAAGATCCCTGATCCGGCTGAAGCGCTTGTCGATATAGTAAGAATTAAATGGATGGCAATTAAACTTGGAATTGAAAAAATAGTCCTGAAGAACGACCTGCTGATAGCCTATTTTGTTTCCGACCATAACTCGCAGTTTTACAGGAGTGAGCTTTTTGTCTCAATAATGAATTATGTAAACAGAAAACCCCGGCAGATGAATATAAAACAAAAAACCACCAAACTAAGCCTCACAGTTTCTGGTGTAAAGTCGGTAAAGTCGGCCACACGCATACTCGATGATATTCTAGGAGAAGCGACTAAACTTTAGTCACTTTAGCCACTCTCTGCACTTTTTACTACTTTTGCACCATGAACCTCATTGTTGACATCGGAAATACAAGCACAAAACTTGCAGTATATGACAAGGGGCAGAAACTACGTACCAGAAGGCTGGAAGAGACTGACAGCCGAGAGCTTGAAATGGAGTTAATTAACTACAGTATTGAAAAGGTCATAATCTCTTCTGTTAAAAAGATCCCAGCCGCAATGACAAGTCTTTTGACTGCAAAAATCTCATATGTTCATATTCTCACTTATAGGTCAAAACTCCCATTCAAAATTGAATATAAAACACCTGCGACCCTTGGTCCCGACAGAATTGCGGGAGCAGCAGGAGCATATAATCTATTTCCTGAGTCAGAGATCCTGATAATTGACTCAGGCAGCGCAATTACATATGATTATCTCTCCGCTGGCATTTACAAAGGCGGGAATATCTCACCTGGATTGAATATGAGATTCAAGGCATTAAATAAATTTACAGGGAAACTACCCCTTCTAACACCTGCCCGAAGTTTTACAGATCCGGGACAAAACACTGCTGATGCGATACTGGCAGGAGTAATTACGGGGGTAACATATGAAATAAATGAGTATATTCGCACGTTTGAAAAAAAGAGTTCTGATTTTAAAATAATCTTTACAGGCGGAGACAGTGCATTTCTTAAAGACAAAATCAATCATCAATTCACATATATGCCTGATATTGTGATTGATGGATTAAATTATATTTTAGAATACAATGCAGTATAAAGCAATATCAGCCATTTTAACCCTGTTTTTCCTTGTCACATTTACCGCCACCGGCCAGAAACAGATCAATTCCCCCTATGCAAGGTTCAATTTAGGCAATCTTGAACCCGCAGCTTCATTCAAAAGTCTTGGAATGGGAGGTATCGGGGTTGGAATGAAAAGTAACAATTCAATATATTTTGCAAATCCCGCCTCATACAGCAGCATTGATACCAACTCATTCATTTTTGATATCGGTCTTGATTTTGGGATATTAAAATTATCTGACGGGGAACAGCACTTTTCTTCAAATGATATGAATTTTGATCATCTTCTGATAGGTTTTCCACTTGCAAAAGGGTTTGGAGTGGCAGTAGGTATTGTCCCTGTGAGCAGTGGTTATTATAAACTTGCGGAATCGGTTACAAAGACTGACCCAGATTATGATCCGCTTGTAGGTGAATATACTTCGGTACACAGTGGTGATGGAGGGTTTAACAATTTTTTCCTTGGAACAGGATTAAAGATCAATAAGAATTTCTCCCTCGGGGTAAATATGATGTTGATGTTCGGAGAGTTAAAAAGGGCATATACAATCAATTATGATGACTATACAAATGCCTATCAAAATAATGCAACGGAGAAGATTGAGATGCACGGGATTAATTTTAATTACGGGTTACATTATACTGCCGCACTTAAGAATGATTATTTTCTTAATGCAGGAATCTCATTTACCGCCCAGAAGAACTTTACTACCGGTTATTCACAGCTGGCTTACAAGTACACAGCATACAGTACAAGAGATACAATCTCCTACATTTCTGACGACAGCACAAAAACATTTATCCCAGGGACACTTGGACTGGGATTTACTTTCGGGAAACTAAACAAATTCACAGTTGGCTTTGACTATATCATGACCAGATGGTCAGGCTCAGTGCTTCCCGGAGGAGGAAATTATGCCGCAGATTCCAGGTCATTTCGCTTCGGACTTGAATATATTCCTGACAAATATTCGAATTACAGTCTTATCAGAAGACTCGAGTATCGTGCGGGAGCCCATATCGGCGATACATATCTTGTCATAAAGAACGAACAGATAAAGGAATTTGGAGCAAGTCTTGGGCTTGGTATCCCAATGAGAAGAACATATTCAAGAACCAATTTATTTTTTGACTTCACCAGGAAAAACGGTTCAGGTGTTGGGACAGTTCACAGGGAAAACTTCTATACAATGGGGATAAGTCTGAATCTCTACGATTTCTGGTTTATAAAGCGTAAATACGAATAAATATCAATAACTCAGGCTTTATTGTTTCAGGAGCTGAGAAATAAATCCGACAGTAATGAAACATCCTCCATTCGCCTACAAAACTCTGCTCAGGGTTTATATATTGTTATCTGCAATGTTAGTGGTTTTGTCGTGCGAAAATAAAATTGATCTTATTCCAAAATCCGATCTTCTCACACTCCCCTCACTTACAGTTAAGGACTTCGAAACAGTTTATACCGATTCATGCCGTCTGAAACTTATAATGTATGCACCCCTTATGGAGGAGTATACCAATTCTGATGCACCTTATTATGAATTCAAATCCGGTATCAGGGTAATTTTCTATGATGGCCGCAAGGATCCCGCTGGTTCTGTTACGGCAAAGTATGCAAAATATACCAAATCAGAGTTTCTATGGGAACTCAGGGATAGTGTTGTTGTAATAAATGAGGGAAATGATAAGCTTGAAACCGAGATCTTATTCTGGGATGAAAAAAAGGACCTTATTTATTCCGATCTGTTTGTGAAGATTACAAATGAGGATCAGATAGTGATGGGTACAGGTTTTGAGTCTGATCCCAGGTTGAATAAGCGAAAAATCAAGAAGGTAAGCGCTACTATCTTTCTCAAAGATGAGGAATAGTTCATATTTGGCTGATCAAGAAATAAACAGAGAAAAAGAGTTAATTTTAACATATGAACGGTGTCCTGATAATATTTATGGCAATAATCCTTTCTGCCTTCTTTTCAGGGATGGAGATTGCATTTGTTGCTTCGAATAAGCTTAGAATTGAACTGGACAGAAAACAGGGAGTTTTCGGGTCGGAAATTCTCAGGCTGTTTACTAATAATCCAGGACAGTATATAGCAACAATGCTTATCGGTAATAACGTTGCCCTTGTCATATATGGGCTTGTAATTTCCAGGCTGCTTGATCCTCCCCTTTCATCATTTATTGACTCAGACCTGTTAATACTGATAATCAATACAATAATTTCCACCGCTTTGATTTTGTTAGTTGCTGAATTCCTGCCAAAGACTATTTTTATTATTTCACCCAATTTTTTTCTGAAATTCTTAAGTATTCCCACACTCTTCTTCTTCTTTCTGTTCTACCCGATCAGCAAATTCACCCTTGCCGCATCCAATCTGTTCATCAGGATTTTCTTCGGAATAAAAACTACTGCAATTGACCAGGAGAATGTTGTTTTCAGCAAGGTTGACCTGGATCATTTTGTAAATCTGAGCAAGCAGAGCCAGGAGAAATCTGAACCTGATCATCATAATATCCGGATTTTTCAGAATGCTTTGGATTTTTCCAATGTAAAGCTCAGGGAATGCATGATCCCACGGACCGAAATTGAAGCAGTAGACTGTATGAGTACTGTTGAACATCTAAGGGACAAATTCATTGAAACAAGACTTTCCAGAATTCTGGTATATGAGAACTCTATTGATAATATCATTGGTTACTTTGAACTTAAGGATATTTTTAAGAATCCGGCCAATATCAGGTCATCATTAAGAAAACTGGCTATTGTACCAGAGACAATGCCGGCGAATAAGCTTCTGAAACTATTTGTCGACGAGAAAAAGAATATAGCACTTGTTGTGGATGAATTTGGCGGCACATCGGGGATGGTAACAATGGAGGATGTTCTCGAGGAAATAGTCGGAGATATAGAGGATGAACATGATGTGAATGAGCTTACAGAAAAAATTGCTGGTCCGAATGAATATATCCTTTCCGGCCGTCTGGAGATTGACTACCTGAATGAGAAATACAATCTTAATCTTCCTGAGAAGGATGATTATGAAACCCTTGCCGGTCTGATACTTTTTTATTACGGAAGTATACCGGCCAATAATGATGTTATCAGAATAGGTAAAATACTAATTAAAGTATTGCGTGCCACAAACACCAGGCTGGAGATTGTGAATCTTAAGATTGTCTAGCTAATATCGATTACTTTCCGTTATAATAGGCGACTATCTTTTCCAGATCTTTAATCTCCTTAATATCCAGCTTATTGGAAGTAATGTAATTGTCTATTTCCTTTGATTTATCATTCAGTACAATTAACAGCTCCTTCTTATTTTTAAACTTCACAGCACTGCTGCCTTCCATTTTAAGAAAATATGTATCGGACTGAGGGACAAACTTTGCGGGTTTAGCTGCCACATAAAGCTTTTCAGGTTCGGGATCCTGGACTCTTATATTCTTCTTTTCAAGAAGCATGCACTTACCATCTGCCCTGACCAGAAAAAAGGTGCTTACCTCAGGTTCTTTATCTGCGGGCGATTTAAGATAAGATGAATAAATGAATTTAGTATCCCCTGCTTCGATCAGCTTTATCCTTTCAGGATGGATAATAGCATACATCTGATCATTTGATTTAAGGTGCATCTGGTCTGCAAAGATATCATACCTGATTTCAACATCATATTTCTTATCAGCCGCAAGATATAAAACACCTTTCTGGAAGTTTGCAAAAATATAGGGATCGCCCTGGATATCCTGATAAAGAATATCTTTGACTCCTTCCAGACCCTTGTTCAGTCTGAGCTTATCCAAGAGGATATCGGTTCCTCCAATGTCAAGTTGTGCATTGATTGATTCCAGTCCGAATACAAACAGGCAGACCAGAAAAAATAGTTTTTTTATTGTTTTCATCTTTACTGTTTTTTCTAACAAATATAATATCAAAAAGGCTGCCGATTGGCAGCCTTTTCAAAAATTATTTTCGATTATTATTCTACTGGTGTCCAGACTTCATCCATAAGTCTGTTACCTGTTGCACCAACATAGAAATATGAGAGAGTGAATTCACCTGTTGCAGGATCATAGGAATTTTCATTCCCCGGCTGGTTGAACATCTCATAGTTATCCCATGTTGAGCAAACAACAAGGTTGGTAGCAGGATCAACTGTTAATCTTACGAAATAACCTGAAGCACCCAGGTCACCAGCGTTACCCCAGCATGAATTAGCATCGATAGGTGTAAGGAATTTCTTCTCATTAATCGGACGTGGTCCGTTAACAGGGTGAGTAAAAACTCCGACACACTGGTAGTAGCCTGCATATTTATTTGCTACAGTAACAGTCGATTTTTTGCCGACTGACACTTCACGGCCATCCTCCATTACGGAAACATAGCGAAGTGTCCAGGCATCACCAATTGTCAGTGTCAATTCATCAGCAGGCATATCAAGACCTGAGATCAACTGAGCATAGTCATATGTTACTGTAACAGAGGCATCTTCTGTTTTATTTATTGATCCGACACTAACAGTCTGATCTTTAACCTCACTTTTCCCTGTATACTTCTTATAAACATCTATTGAAGCAATGCCGGGACCTTTAGGAATACTGATCTCGATATCGAAACTGGGTGTTCCTCCAAGCTTATACGGAATTGAAGGAGTGGGATTCAGTATCCCCCCGGTCTTGACATCAGCAGTTATTAAGTCAATGGGGGTATTATCACAGGATGTGAAAGTCATAACCGCCAGGACAAGACTTAAAGCTGAAAATATAAGTTTTTTCATAATTCAATTGTTTAAATCATTAATAATTATTCTCTGTATCCCACCAAACCCTGGTATTGAGGTCATCAGCACCCTGTCTGGTTACCGCAGCATTCACATTCGTCTGATTTCTTCCGTATTCGTCAGATGGATAATATGCTCTAACAGGAATTTTACCATCATTCTGGCCTGAAATAGCAGGTACAAGAACCGGGGTATTGGTCCTGTTCCATTCAAATTTGGCTTCCAGTCCCTGGCCAAAGAGTGCGAGCCATTTTTCTGTACGGATCTGTTCCAGTGGTTTTGATAAATCCCATGCTGCATATTTGGCAAGATAATCTGCCAGCATATCATCAATCGTCCATTCGTCTGGAATTCCAAGAGCTGCGATTGCCTTGTTGCTTGCAACAATTGCATCGGCATACTGATAATATGAAGCAGTAATACCGGAAACATAATAAGCTGAATCAGTGAGGGCGCCGGTAAGGAAACCTCTGTTAACAGCTTCTGCAAGAATAAACTGTGTCTCAGCATAGGTCATTAATACACCAGGAGACTGAGCGGCTGAGAAATAATTTCCGATTTTTGATGTCTTGGTAAGTCCGTTGCCTTCATAGTTTGCAGCGTCGGTTGAGGTCATACCATTTGGTAAGCCGTTCCACCATCCGCCTGCACCTGGAAGGTTAGCATAAACTGCAATCCTGTAATCCATGTTAGGGTTATTGGTCCACATAATATCGATAAGAGTCTTGCTCACTCTGTGGTCGTCACGCTGTTTACGGTTCTCATTGATCGGGTGGTTGCTCGGAGCAGATCCCAGATACTGAAGGGCAGCGTTATCATCGTTGCTTTCAAATATTGGATAGGTTACAGGATCATTAACAATTGCTGTAATATCAGCAGTCGGATCAACGCGGTCTGACCTGCGCATAAGTAATCTCAATCTTAATGAGTTAGCGAATTTCTTCCATAACATAAGATCATTTCCATATAAAATATCGCCTTCAATAGCCGCAGCATCTTCTGTAAGAAGTGTATTTGCTTCAACAAGATTAGCTAATAATGCAGTGTAAATTGATTCCTGGGTATCATATACCGGAGATAGAATTGGTGTAGCATCATTTCCTTTCCAGGCTTCTGTGTAAGGAACATCACCAAATTCGTCAGTAAGGACAGAAGTAACGTAACTCTTAAGAATCAGCGCAACTGCTTTATAGGAGTCATTATTTGAAGCAACGGCGATATTGTAGATTGTCTGGATATCATAACCGCTTGCAGCATAAAAACTACTCCAGCTTGTATTTATAACAGCCATACGTGGTATGTACCTGTCTTCGTCAGGATACTGTACTTTTGCCATATGCTGAACCCAGCATGAACCCATCTCATGTCCAAGGAAAATCTCATGAACCCTGTCGGTCATAGACTCAATTGCATTTGTAAGCAGCATATTGGGAGCGGCCTGGTTGATTCCCGGAGCATTAGGATTAGTATTAATCTCCTTGAAGTCCTTTGTGCAGCCGGAGCTAAAAAGCACAAGCACCAGAAGTGTAGCTGCAAAACTATATATTATCTTTCTTTTCATATTCTTTATTTTTTAATGTTATTAGAATTTGCAGCCAATGCTGAATCCCATACTCCTGGCGGAAGGTAGCTGGCCATATTCCAATCCCTGAACGTTACCACTGCTGAAAGATGTTTCAGGATCAATATGAGGCGCTGTAGAACTCAGGATAGCTAAGTTTCTTCCAACGAGAGAGATATTAATATCCCTGATAGGAAGCTTGGGAGAATTCTTGAATGTATAACCAATTTTAATCTCACGAAGTTTTATATAAGAAGCATCAAATACGCTTGTATAGCCAATGTTGTTGCTGAATGCAGCTTTATTGAACTGTTCAGCGTCAGCAACTACTGTATTTGGAACATAACCTCCGTTACCGTCTGACATTACACCTTTACCTACGATACCACCTTCACGTCCGATAAGAGTCTCTTCAAGAGCTCCTGCATAACGCCCCCAGGTAGTTGTCATTGAGTAAATATCACCGCCCTGTTTGGTATCAATAAGGAAGCTCGCATTGAATCCTTTATAATAGAATTCGTTCAGCATACCACCAAGCCAGTCAGGAGTAAAGTTACCGAGTTCTTTAATGTCACCCTGGGATGGTAATCCATTATTAAAAATTACATTTCCGCTGGGATCTCTCTTAAGATCATATCCGTAGAGAACTCCGTATGCTCCGCCTGGTTTAGCCAGTACCTGCATACTCCAGTATGCACCAAGTAAATAAGTATCAATACCGTCAGCAAGTTCAACAACTTTATTATTGTTCTTTGCGAAGTTAAATGTAACATCCCATTTGAAATCACCCATTTTAACAGGAGTAAGAGCTAATAAGATCTCAACCCCTTTATTATCTATACGACCCGCGTTAACAGTTTTAAAAAGGTAGCCTGAGGCTCCGGAAACTGCTATATCTACAATCTGGTTGATAGACTTCTGATTATAATATGTAAGATCAAGTCTGACCCTGTCAAGGAAGAACCTTAAGTCTGCTCCGAATTCAAGTGATTCGTTCTTCTGAGGCTTCAGTGTTGTGTTGGGTAAAGTGTTAGGAACAAAAAGGTTCAATAACTTTGTGCTTGCATTCCATCCATCACCGAATGAAACTGTTGGCTCTAGCTGATAAGGATCGGTATCCATACCCACCTGTGCCCAGCTACCACGTATTTTTGCGAAGGAAAGGATATTTGATTTAACTCCGAAAATATCGGTCAGAACGCCACTGACAGATACTGAAGGATAAAGATAGGAGTTGTCACTCTCGGGCAATGTACTTGACCAGTCATTTCTTAATGAAAAGTCAACGAAAATTTCATTCTTATAAGACAACTGTCCAAAACCCATCAGACTGTTTATTCTCTTGGAAGTGAAACGGTTAGTGACCTGAGGTGTAACAGAGGAGTTAGCCACATTATAAACACCGGGGACAGCTAATTCAGGAGCTGTTCCGACGTTCTGCTGTGTGACCCTGTCCATTCTGCTTCCACCGAAGTTCAGAGATAAATTAAGGTCAGTTGCAATCTCCTTGTCAAAAGTAACGAGGAAGTCCGAGTTGATCTCTCTGAAAAGGTCAACAGTTTCACTATAATATCCCTGAGGAAAATCCCAGTCACCGACAAAGTTCTGAGTAGACTGGAAGTTCTGATAGAAGTCGCCACCGGTTCTGACATAAGCGCTCAGGTAAGGGAGGAACTGATATTTAACCATTGCATTTCCCATTAACCTGTCACGCCTTAGTTTGTTAAGGTCTTCCTGAAGGGTCATGTAAGGGTTATTGTGATAATTATGGTTCCAGTTGTAGATTGAACCGTCAGCATTACGCTGCTTATCACGCAATAATGTATAATCGACCTGACGGCCTGTCCATGTAAACTGTTGCATTACGTTGGTTGCAGCATATCCGTATCCAGGCTGGTTATCACTTTTTGCATTTACATAGCTTCCTGAAGCAGAGAAAGTAAGTTTGTCTACAGGATTCGATGTTGCATTAAAAGAAACAGTTTTCTTACCAAAATCTGTATTCGGTACCATCCCTTTCTGATTGAGATCGGTAAATGAAAGTCTGAAATTTGATTTTTCTGTGCCTCCCTGCAGTGAAACGTTTGTGGAAACGGTATGACCAGTTTCAAAAAAGTCTTTCACATTATCAGGATGGGAGATCCATGGGGTAGGTTGAATAGTTCCATCAACATTAACAGGAGATGAGAACTGTGGAATCATTAACCCTATGTCGAGCTGAGGACCCCAGCTTTCGTCAACACCGTCATTGATACCGCCACCTGCACCATCAACATAAGCAAACTGACCGCCATTACCCTGACCATATTTATTCTGGAATGATGGAAGTTTAAGAGGTGTTTCAAATGTTGTTGTGTTACTAAGATTAACAGAAAGTTTTTCACCCTTCTTGCCTTTTTTAGTTGTTACAACGATGACACCAGCACCAGCTCTTGAACCATACAAAGCAGCTGCGTTCGCTCCCTTCAGTACTGTGATAGTCTCAATATCATCAGGGTTAATATCTGCGGCTCCGTTACCTCTGTTTGTTCCATCTGTATCATTATTGTTCGAGAAGTTTGTGTTGGCAATTGGAATACCATCAACAACAAACAATGGCTGGTTGTTTCCGCTAAGTGAAGAAACCCCCCTGATAACAATCCTCGAAGAGGCACCTACCGCACCGGATGAAGATGTAATCTGTGCTCCGGAAATACGTCCCTGCAAAGAGTTGATCACGTTGGTTTCCTTTGCCTTTGTGAGTTCATCTCCTTTCACATCCTGGACTGAATATCCAAGTGCTTTCTTTTCCTTGGCGATACCTAAAGCTGTAACAACAACTTCATTCAGACCAATAAGATCTGACTCAAGAACGCCATCAATAACTGTACGCCCGCTGATTGCAACCTCTTTTGATTTCATCCCTATATAGGAGAAAATAAGAGTAGTTGCATCAGTTGGCACGGTAATAGAATATTTCCCGTTTGCGTCAGTCAAAGCTCCAACAGTGGTGCCTTTAACCATAACGGTTACACCGGGAATTGGTCCCTCCCCTGTTACGGCGGAGCTGACCGTACCTGTAATGACTCTTGTTTGTGCCATCAGTGTTAAACCACTTACAAACACAAACAAAACAATCAGTAGAAATAGTTTCTTCATACGAATTAGTTTTAGGTTTTAAGTTAACCTGCCAAATATATAGGAACTTTATTTAATCTCCAAAACAAAAATTCTTAATAATAATGACTTAAATCTGAAAAATAAAAAAAGTACAATAATTTATCAAATTATATCGTATTGAATTTATGCATCTTAGCTTGCATGGCAGGAACCATGCGAATATTGAATATATATAATACGTAAAGCTATTGACTCAAATAACTGAATAAAATAAACAGAATTACATTATATATATAATAGGTGTAACTGAAATCCTGAACTTGATTTCTTTAATTTAAATGGATGTCAAGATCAATGCCGGAGAAAAGAATATTTTTTTGTTTAATCCGTGTTAGACATTTAGCGTTTTTGCTTTCTGAGCTCCTTTGCAGCAATGCATAATTCACCATAAAGCTCTTTTCCCATAGCCCTGATAAGAGGCTCCCTGAGAAACTCGTAAACATAAATACCTTCTTCCTCACCTGCACGGCGTGCTGCAGAACAGATAGAGATCTCCTGGTAATTAACCGCCCTGAAATCGGAATAATATTTTATACGGGCAGGAAAGAGATGACAGGATAATGGTTTTTTGAAGGAAATTTTAGAATCGGACCAAGCCATTTCAATACCGCACATATAAATTCCATCTTTTATTAAGGTATATGCGCATTCAGCATCTCCGATCAGAGGCGTGACCCACTCATTTTCAAAATCCCTGACACTTCTGCCCTTCTGGCCGATCGCCTCAATACCCTCAGGCCTGAGGTAGGGTTTGACTACCGGCCATATCTCATCAAGGATCGTCACCTCAGAATCACTCAATGGTGCCCCGGAATCTCCATACCGGCAACAATTCCCATGACATTCCGTGAGATTGCACCTGAATTTCTTTTCCAGAATATCCAGGCTGAAAATGGTATCTTCAATTCTGAGCATAGCTTTTATTATAGCTTCTCCCTAAATCCCTCTCCCGGGAGAAGGTTCCCGATAGCTATCGGGAGGGGGATGAGGCAGATCGTAATTATTTTATACCAGCACTTTACCCGTCATATCACCCGGTATCGGAATACCCATAATAGTCAGTAATGTAGGAGCAACATCGGCAAGTATTCCTTCATTGATCTTTTTATAGTCATCGCTTATAAGAATACATGGTACCGGATTCAGCGAATGGGCCGTATTTGGAGAACCATCCTCATTCATTGCCTTATCGGCGTTTCCATGGTCTGCAATTACCATAACAGTATATCCTGCTTCGTGAGCGGCCTTGATAACGGCACCGGCACAAATATCAACTGTTGTAACAGCCTTCTCAATTGCTTCGTATACTCCTGTATGACCAACCATATCACCATTGGCAAAATTAAGACAGATAAAGTCATATTTTCCGGTACCAATTTCCCTGATAACTGCATCCTTCACTTCATAGGCACTCATCTCAGGCTGCAGGTCATAAGTTGCCACTTTGGGTGACGGGATCATTATTCTTTCCTCATTTTTGAATTTTTCCTCCCTTCCACCAGAGAAAAAGAATGTTACGTGAGCGTATTTTTCAGTTTCTGCAATTCTGAGCTGATGCTTTCCGCTGTTTGATAGAACCTCTCCTATTGTATTGTCGGCATTGTCTTTAGGATAAATAATATGAAGTCCCCTGAACGTTGAATCATAAGGAGTCATCGTACAATAGAATAATGGAATAGTCTTCATTCCAAATTCAGGCATATCTTTTTGAGTCAGGGCAATTGTAAGTTCTTTAGCTCTGTCGTTTCTGAAGTTGAAGAAAACAATCACATCTCCCTCCTTAATCTTTCCGATCGGTTCTCCGCTTTTGCCGGTAACGACCAATGGCTTCATAAATTCATCAGTGACACCCTGATCATATGACTCCTGCATTGCATCGATAATATTTACAGTATGGGTACCTTTTCCATTAACGAGAAGGTCATAGGCTTCTTTTACTCTTTCCCATCTCTTGTCGCGATCCATTGCATAATATCGTCCAATAAAGGAGGCGACCTGGCCATTTGAGTTTTTGAGATGATCAAGAAGGTTCTTCATATAGCCTGTTCCGCTCCTGGGATCGGTATCACGACCATCTCCAAAACCATGTATGAAGACATTTTTTAACCCGTAATCCTTAGTCATATCGCAGAGGTAGTAGAGGTGTTTATCGAGTGAATGCACTCCTCCGTCTGACAATAATCCAAGAAAATGGACCTGCTTTCCATTATCTCTCGCATAAGAAAAAGCCTCTGTAAGTGCAGGATTTTTCTTTATGTCTCCCGTCTTGCATTCCTTGTTTATTCTTACAAGGTCCTGGTAAATAACTCTCCCGGCTCCTATATTCAGGTGCCCCACTTCCGAATTACCCATCTGTCCGTCAGGTAATCCAACATCCTCACCCGATGCATGCAATATGTTGTTTGGGTAGTTATTCCTGTAATAGGTGAGATTAGGAGTTGGCACCTGGCTTATCACATCTGCTTTTGATCCATCACCCAATCCCCATCCGTCAAGTATCATCAAAAAAGCTTTTTTATTCTTCATTTTGTAATTATAATAAGGTATATATAACTGTTCTGTCGGCCGAATGATCCGTACCATGAAGCAGCTGTCATCAAATAAAACATAAACATAAAATAAGGTACCCTTGTTCAGGGTACCAAATTCGCCGCAAATTTAATCAAAATATTCCATTATTACCATACATGAAGGGATGGGTCGCGCCCCCCCTACCGATTCCCGGTTTCTATTTTATGGGCTCAATTTTTATATTAAAACTCTTGCCCTGGCATGTTCGTTCATATGCAATATCTTTCCCTACATATGTGTTCCATTCATCCTGACTCATATTCCTGGAAATATAGTTACATACTTCGGGAGCCAGGAAGTCTATATGTGTCGGGCGGCTGACAAGGTTATTTCCTCCGCCTGAAGTTCCTGCAATAATTGCCCTGCTGTCGGGACTGAATTCGATAACAAATATTAAGCCTTCATTATCAGTCAGAGTAACCGGCGGTTCACTTAGATCAGACGGGTCCTTCACATTGAAGATCCTGAGTACTTTGTCATTCCCTGCAGTCGCCATCTGATTCAATTTTGCATTAAACCGGATATCATTTACACTTGAAGTATGGGCTTTGACCTCAGAGATTTTTTTACGCGAATTAACATCCCACAACTCAATGTTGCCACTGGCGTCACCCAATGCAAGAATATTATTATCGGGGTTAAACCTCACCACTTTTATATTCTTTCCAGAAGTTTCAATGCTGAACTTATCAGAAATTTTTCCTGGATCCCACACAACGGCAGTACCGTCAGTCTTAACTCCGGCCAGATAATTTCCATTATAGGAGATATCAATAGATGTGATCTCTGTCAGTCCTGTGGAAACATCCGTAAATGTTTGTGCAGCAATTTCCCACTTAAGTACTTTCCCGTCAAGGGCGGCTGAGTATAGTTGTTTGCTGTCGAATGAGAATACCAGGGAGTTTATTTTCCCCTTATGAGCCTTCATTTCAAAACTCTTGCCGTTTCCATTCAGCGGGATCATTCTGATTGCAGAATTTTCACTTCCGCAGGCCAGCCATTTAGCGTCGGGGCTGACTGCAAGCACATTAATAATATCACCTCCGGAATAGACCACCTGGAAGGATTTCTGGGCTCCGTTGAGCGACCATCTGAGCACCTGTCCGTCGCTTGATGAGGTAAAAAATTCGTTCATGCCAGGGATAAAAGCAATACTCCGGATGTCACCATTATGTCCGGTGAAAGATTTATACTGGTTGCTACCATTCTGACGTGCAACGTTATACATTCCGGCATATATGTCAGCATCATTTTCAGGGCCCTTGTTTTTCCTGTTGAAAAGGTAAGCCTGAAATGCGAGCAGTGACTGTAATTCTTTCTGGCCCTGAAGCAGAACGGATTTAACAGCAACTGTCTTTCCTACGGATAGCATCCTAAGGCGTTGCGCCTCAATTTTCTGTTCATTAGCAATCCTTGCATTCTCATCAGCAAGAATGCTGACACGTTCTGCTGAATCTGACCGTTCCAGCGCCAGATCTTCCATTTGTTTTGCCTCAGCGGCCTCCCTTTCAGCCTTTAATTTCTGGTCTTCATATAATTTTACTGTAACAAAAGCGTCATTTACTTTCTGGCTTGCTATCCTGGCAGTTGAATCTGCAAGATCTCTTTGTTCCAGAGCAGCAAACGTGGAAGAGTCAGCTCTTACTTTAGCTGTGACTGCCCGAATCATAAGTAATTCAGCATTTTTCGCAAACCTGTCTGCCTCTGAACGACGCTGAATGTTAAGGAATAAGTAACTTATTGCAACCAGGGCAATCACCCCTAAGCCTGAAGCAATGTTCCTTATCGTCCGTACTCTTTTCTTTTGCAATATAATCTTATTGGCCTCCTCCTCAATAAATTTCCTTTCGCTGGTGCGGAGATAGACCATAGCTCTTTCAAAAGCCGGGTTATAACGTTCAGCCCATGCCAGTGTTGGCTTATATTTCTCCCGCCAGTTTATTGCCAGTTGAAGGTCGGGTGGCTTCCAAAGTCCTGTTTTGCCCTGCTGATACATTGCTGAAGCTTCGGAGAGCCTCAGGTAAATTCTTGACGATGATGCCTCTTCATCAACCCAATCATTCAATCGGTCCCAGAGTTTGATAAGTATTTCCTGGGATAGATCAACCATTGACTCATCTTTCAGTGTGAGCCAATGAAGGGGAGTAATAAAGCAGACAGAAGGGTGCCTGAATTTTTCAATTACATCATATATCTCTTCGCTGGTGCAGCATGCGATGTTTTTAATTGTACTGACGCTGGATGGATTTCTGAATCCCCGGCTATCGGGGCTTTTTTCAGTGATGGTCCTGAACATCACCTCGCATATCATTTTTTCCCTGATTGTGAGTGCCTCGAAAGTCTCTTCAGCATGCTTTTCCATAGCCATGTTAAGATTCCCAACTGCATCATAATCGGAGGTACTGACCGGCCTTCCCGGATCATCCATTTTCTGCCAGTGCTCAAATGTCCTCATCATTGCATGCTGAACGGCAGGGAGTTGCTCAGGACGACCTCCAAGATCAAAGAGAAGTGAAGCCACAAGCTGCGGATCAATTTTTGCACCGGAATTGATGACCGGCGCTTCAATAACTCTCCTGTAGTTTTCCGGATTGAGTTCCGGAACAAGATAATTGCTATTATTTATAAGCTGAGTAAGGCCATGATAACGAGAACACTCACCGATATATTCCGAACGCAGGGAGATAATGGAAAATATGTTTTCAAGAGGCTGGTCGATGACTTCAACCATTAATCCGACAAATTTAGCCACTGAAGCTGCCACTATTTCCTTCTTTCCCCTGGCCGCAAGTCTGAAAAGTTCTTCAAACTGATCAATAACCAGAAGAACCTTTTCCTCCGGATTAGAGATAAAACGCCTGAGTGCAGCGCCAATCCCGTCAGGATTGTCAAAAAGTTCTGACTGGATTGTTTTCCAGTCGGTACGTAACTGACCTGAAGCAGATAATTCCTCTGAGATTGCTACTGCGAGATTGCCCATCGGATCATTCCCCGGTCTGAAGGAGATAATCCTCCATTGGGATTCTCCATCGATATGGTGATGTCGGGCCAGGGGAATAACCCCGCAATTGATAAGTGAAGTTTTTCCGCATCCTGATGAACCTATCAGAGTAATAAACCTGTTGTTCAGCAGCTTTGTGTAAATCTCCTCCATCTCAATATCCCTCCCAAAGAACCAGTCGCTTTCGTCAGAGGAAAACGGCCGAAGCCCTGGAAAGGGGTTGAAATTTCTTTGTTCTTCAAATGGTCCCATGATAATCTATGAGTTACAATATTTTAAACCCTTTTCAGGTATTATAGTTCGGTATATCTTTTTCATCCTTTATATCTATCCCTCTTCTTAATAATTTTTCATCCGAATATCCCTTATCGTCTTTAAAAGAAGTACTTAATTTTCTGGTATTTCACTTTTTTCAAGGTATGTCAATACTATCTCACTATTGTCAGGAAACTGATACAGAAACTCTTCCAGAGCCCTGAAAGAAAGAATATATACCGAAGCATACTCCACCCCGGCTGATTTGGCTAACAGCTGCTCTCTACCTGATGAATAGAATAATTGAGCAACAGGAATGCCATTACCTGATTTCAGAGCCCAAAGAATATAGCCGTCAGGCAGTGACGACATGAGTTCTTTAATGTCACTGAATAAAATCATGCTTTTCGCAAGAAGTATTAATTCTTCCTCAATTATTCCTTTAAAACAATCTGAAAGAAAACGGATCTTTTCAAACAGGAGTACCCGATTATCAGTATCTGAGTCAATTATCCTGTCGAGGTGTTTTCGTGTTGCAAGGGGTATTCTGCTGTAAACCGATTTGTAAAGCTTGAGGTCTGAACGGCAAATCAGGCGAACCGCCTCTTCCTGAAGCAGGCTTTCAGGACTGAAAAGAAGTGCAACCACTGACTCAGCCATTTCACTATCCATTATGACAGGCATATGTCTCAATACTGAAGCTTTGGTCCAGAGACTAAGAAGATTATAGTCCCGGTTAAGGATATCCTCAAGCAGTTTATTATAATCAGGTATTTCCACCGGGAAGAACCTGGTAAGTTTCCGTAATTTCTCGTCGTCTGGAATTACATCCAGGAGGTAAGTGATTTTTGCCTTCACAGAATCATCCACCACGATATCAATAATGGCATGTGCATAGTGGACACTTTCAATAGTCTCAAACTCAAGACTCTTCCTTATCCTTGTTACAGCAGCGGCATCATAGGTTATAGAGAGAATATTAATCAGGAAATCGCTCCATCTGTTAAGTTCCTTATTAATCTCATTCAGGAGAATATCATCATTATTCTTTTCGAGGCATCTCCTGGCAGAAAGATTCCATGTAATTATGCCGACGATATCGGAAATAAGCATGTTCAGTCTCTCCTTATCCTCAGCGGAAGGTATGAAATGGCTTTTAAGCAGGCTATTAAGAGAGACCTCCTTCAATTGCCTTGAGTTTGACCAAAGCCTGGAAAAAAGAAATCCCGTACCTTCATCCAATGGCAGCTTTGAAAGAAGTCGCAGAATTGTCTTGCTGGAATTTATATTTCCTGACGACACCATATAGAATCTAATCAACTCCTCTTCGGCTGTGCTTCCGAATGCTTTCAATACAGCTACTGCATCTCTTTCAAGACCTGGAATATTAAGGCAATCGCAAACTTCCGGGATCATGTCGGATAACCTGAATTTACCAATCATGTAAATTGCGAGTCTCTTCGATTCAATAGATTTATCTCTCAGCAATCTCAGAATTTCAGTAGTCTGCGGCATTCTTGTTTCCGATAAAACTCTTTTTGCTGATATGATCCTCTCTTCTTCCTGCATCAATCCGGATGATATAGATTCCATATTTTTCATAAGATCTGCAGCCTGATCACGTATCTCTTTATCAAACTTCTGACCCGCCAGTTTTTTAATCGCCGGCATAAGATTGATGTCCTGCTTTAATAAGGTTTGGTAAATTATTTTATTAAAATAGTGTCTGTTATCTGTCTTTTCGAAAACTGTATAGTCGCCGGAGATAAGATTAAAATAGTCAAGGCTGAACAACCTTTCTCCATAATACCTGCTCCTGAAAATAACAGGTTCTTTAAATTCTTCCCGGGGGATGTTTTCAGATTTCAGTGATTCAAGTCCGTTTCTTACGGATTTTCTGTATTCAGTGTAGAGCCTGAAGGCGAAGTAAAGCCAGATCAGAAGGACTATAATCAGGATCCATGAGAAATGGAGCAGGTCAACAAAGCTCAGAACTCCGATCCCTGCCAGTATCAGGCCTGCAAGAAAGGCAGCAGCCTCTTTGACGGCGCCATCCATGATCGACTGAACTCCAAATCTTATTTTTTCGTCAAATGTCTGATAGAGCACCTTGAATGTGGAGGATTCAATTGATTCGTCAAGTGATTTGGAGAGGAATCTTATCAGGGCCAGTAAAATAAAGAATATCATAAATCCGCTGGCTGTTTCCTGTGTATAACCCATGCCAATTCCAAATGCTACTGCGAGAACAGTAAAAATAGCAAGGAGTACCGGAGAAATTGTCAGGCAGGTTTTAAGTCCGTAATTTTTTAAAAGAAATGAAAATATGAAAAATTTACCGGCAAGGGTGAGCAGCATTATACTCCCGGTAAAAATCCCAAGGAATCTTGCCATTTCTTCTCCTGTAGGAAATTTCTCCCTGGTGACAGCCAGGAATGAGTATTGGATAAAAAAGGCAGATATTACTGAAAGAACAATGAATATGCCTAAAACTCTAGAATAGCTGTCGTTACGAAATACATTGAGCAGAGAGACTGTACTCTTAAACCCATTAGGCTGATTGTCGGTGTTTTCTCTTTCGGAATGAGGTCTTTCTCCTGCAATTGCCTGAATAACGGCAGAAGCAGAAACGGATATTGCACTTAAAAGCAGGATGTTACTTAACTTCAAACCAACTGACAGAAGCAGAGGGATCGAATAGCATCCGATGATGATCCCGGTTATCAGAGAAGCATCAACAATGGCAAACAGTCTCTTTCCTTTGTTGCTGGTAAAGATCGATCCGGCAGTTGTCCGGAATCCCATAATGGAAATTATATTCAGGGGGCCCAGCATGATGAATATGATAAAAACAATCCATTTTGAAGAACTGTTTACCAGAATGATCCATAAGACCAGTGTAATAGCAGCGACTGCAATCAGATTCAGGAACCCGAAGTTTCCTGATTTGTTCCTGGCCTGGACAAAGAAGTACATTGACAACAGGATTATTCCTGCGAGGCCAGATGCAATATATCCTTTCGCCAGCATCTTTTCATCGAAAATGGCGAGGAAGAGAGAGTGTGCACTGATATCGAATGCCCCGATAAAAATTCCCAGAAACAGAGCCTGTGACAAAAGCATTGATACCATGTATTTCTCTCCGGTTTTCATCCCATGGAGAGAAAACAAATTGTCTCTCATAAAAAAATCCCTGTTACTAATAATTTCCCACTAAATTAGCAATATAATTGTGCCTGAATTTCATTAGTTACGAACAATGGATGCAGTTCATTACAGCGACAAATAAAGATGTTCCATTCATTGTCAATGTACAGATGGATACATAGTTAAGCATATATCTCTAACATACAGATTAATACATATGATTCACCGGGGAATGAAGGTATACCGGGAAGGTCAGAGGTGATTGTTGAAAAGTGTTAGTAAAAATCAGGCAGTCAGTATTGGCCGGACTTTTGAATATATAAACCGGACGTCAGTATTAAACCCATCTACAGTTAATTCTGCCCTGTTATACCACTTTTCACGAAACTCCAGTTTCTCCTCAATATAGCTAAGCAAACCCTCATCGCTCAGATTCCTGATCAGTGGCCTCTCCTCCTGTGTATTGGCAAGCCTGCTTTTCAGCTGTCCGGGTGTCAGTTTAAGGTAGAGTGTCAGTCCTGTCTCAAGCATGAAGTCCATGTTGTTATTAAAACAGGGCGCTCCGCCGCCTGTAGATATAACAGTATTTGTACAGGAATGCAGACCCCTGAGGACTTCGGTTTCCATTTCACGGAACCACTCTTCACCATGAACAGAAAAGATTTCTGGAATTGTTTTTCCAGCTAGTTCCTCAATTCTTCTGTCAAGATCTGTAAAATGCCATCTCAGGAGCCCGGCCAGCTTTGAACCCGTAGTGGTTTTTCCGCTACCCATGAAGCCGATGATATATAGTTTATTGCTGTTGAGCATCACAACTCGAGCTTCATCTGTGCAGGATCCTCATGGATCAGAGGGGGGGGTGGTTCTTCTTCATGATTTTCATCAGCAGGAACGACAGTCTCCTTCTTGACAATGGGTTCAATCTCCTCGATATTTTCGACCATATAGTTGGTCATTCTTCGTCCTTTGGCTTTAAAACTCTTGACTCCGATAAATTCAGCCACTTCAATTATCTCATTATCCCTTGTTTTATGTTTGCCTCCGAAGTGGATTTCGAAGCGAGGATATTCAACCTCAGTTATGCTGAGAAGCTTTGATTCAGGATCTTCATTGATAAAGCACTGGGGTTTCTCCGATTCCTCAATTGTAAACCTCTTGAGATAATAAAACTTTTGCTCGGCATCCCAGTAAATAACGGAATAAACTCTCCCGGGACGGAATTTTTCAATTATGAGAATATTATCCTCAAAATGGTTGGACAGGTCAAATCCGGCATTTCTGAAGAACCCGTTTTTGGTAATGACGAGTATTTTGTCATCACTGCTGAATTCTCCAAGATACTGGCCTCTTCCGTCAACATTAAGCCTGAACACCGAATCATCAAACCAGATCTTTCTTCCTCCAAGGGTAGAGAGGCCTTTCTCTTTGAGGGAGATCTTATGAACTGCATTCTTCGTAAGAATATTCCCCATTGAGCTTTTACCCTTGATTGTCATCTGTCCGAAATCAAACTCGAAGACCAGTTTCTTAAGCCTGGCTTTTGGTTTATGGTGGACCTTGATAACTTCCGCCTCGCCGTTGAGATTGGCACTGAAGTAGACAATTTTTGAACCGGGTGTACCCCTTGTGAGATTATACTCCTTATCGCGGGTCAGTCCCGACAATGAACATCTCTTGGCCAGGAGCGGACCGTCCTTCCCATCCTGATAAACAATATTATAAATCGTTCGCTCATCATTTTTGAGAAAGACCTGGGCATACAGGATATCATTTCCGACGAAGACTTTATCGGCAACTTTCGTAATCAGATATACACCGTCTTTTCTGATTACTATGATATCATCAATATCCGAGCAGTCGCAGACGAATTCATCCTTTTTCAGACCGGTACCTATGAAACCCTCTTTGTAGTTGATATACAGCTTGGCATTGTTGGCAACAACCTTCGTTGCTTCAATTGTCTCAAAACTCCTGATCTCGGTCTTCCTCTCCTTCCCTTTGCCATATTTCTTCTTTATCTGCTTGAAGTAGTTAATGGCAAATGGAATGATATTAAGGAGGTGGTTTTTAACCTCCTCAAGTTCGGTCTCAATATCCTTAATATGTTCATCAGCCTTTTTGGCATCAAATTTAGAGATCCGCTTTATCTTAATCTCAGTAAGCGCTATAATATCATCCCTTGTAACTTCCCTGTAAAGCAGTTTTTTAAAAGGATCAAGCCCCTTGTCAATAGCCGTTATTACCCCTTCCCAGGTCTCAACTTCTTCAATATCGCGATAGATCCTCTCCTCAATGAAGATCTTCTCAAGCGATGACATATGCCACTCCTCCATGAGTTCATTACGTCGTATCTCAAGCTCACTCTTTAGAAGCTGCACTGTTCTGTCGGCAGAATGTTTCAGTATAGAGCTAACCCCCATAAATGAAGGCTTGTCATCAACAATTACGCAGGTGTTGGGAGAAATTGAATATTCACAATCGGTCAGTGCATAAAGCGCATCTATTGTTTTATCAGGTGAAACCCCGGGAACCAGGTGGACAACGATTTCTACGTTTGCCGAGGTATTATCATCAATTTTCCTGATCTTGATCTTTCCCTTTTCATTAGCCTTGATGATGGATTCGATTAGGGTGGAGGTTGTTTTTCCGAACGGGATTTCAGTGATCACCAACTCCTTTTTGTCAACCTTTTCAATCTTAGCCCTTACCTTGATCACACCTCCCCTCTGACCGTCATTATATTTTGAAACATCGACCATTCCTCCGGTTGGAAAATCGGGATATAACACGAATTCCTTACCCATGAGGTAATCAATGGAAGCATCAATAAGCTCATTGAAATTGTGCGGAAGTATTTTAGATGCAAGGCCAACGGCTATACCTTCGCCTCCCTGGGCCAGAAGAAGCGGAAATTTTACCGGGAGAGTGACAGGTTCCTTATTTCTGCCGTCATATGAAAGTTTCCACTCAGTTGTTTTATGGTTAAAAACCACATCGAGTGCAAATTTTGACAGTCGCGACTCAATATATCTCGGCGCTGCAGCACCGTCACCGGTGAGAAGGTTTCCCCAGTTACCCTGGGTATCAACGAGAAGATCCTTCTGTCCAAGCTGTACAAGGGCATCACCTATTGATGCATCTCCGTGAGGGTGGAACTGCATTGTATGGCCAATAATATTTGCCACTGTATTAAACCTTCCGTCATCCATCCTTTTCATTGAATGGAGAATACGACGCTGAACCGGTTTCAGTCCGTCATGCAGATGGGGAACAGCTCTTTCAAGAATTACATATGAAGCATAATCAAGGAACCAGTCCTTGTACATACCCGAAAGCGCTGTGACCGAATGCAGGGCAGCAGGTCCCTGCTGGGTCTCATCTTTGCCTTCCGTATTTGTGATATCAAGATTTTGCTCTTCCATATACAAGCCTGCACTTCCTTAAAAAATTCTTCTACTTCTCTTCTTCAACAATATCTTCCTCAATTCTCAGGTTATCGATGATAAAATCCTGCCTGTCAGGAGTATTTTTTCCCATATAAAACTCGAGATAGCCGTTGATAAAATCATTTTTCTTCATCCTTACCGGTTCGAGTCTCATATCTTTTCCAATGAAATTGGCAAACTCATTTGGTGATATTTCGCCCAATCCCTTGAATCTGGTTATCTCAGCATTTGAGCCAAATGCAGAAATTGCCTTTGCCTTCTCTTCAGGAGAGTAGCAGTAACGGGTCTCTTTTTTATTCCTGACCCTGAAAAGCGGAGTCTGTAAAATATAAACATGACCTTTTCTTACAAGATCGGGAAAGAACTGCAGAAAGAACGTAAGAAGCAGCAACCTGATATGCATCCCGTCAACGTCAGCATCAGTTGCAATCACCACATTATTGTAACGGAGATTTTCAATTCCGTCTTCAATATTCAGTGCAGCCTGCAGAAGGTTGAATTCCTCGTTCTCATAAACGATCTTTTTAGTAAGACCATAGCAGTTAAGCGGTTTGCCTCTCAGGCTGAAAACAGCCTGGGTCTCCACATTTCTTGATTTGGTTATTGACCCGCTTGCAGAGTCTCCCTCGGTAATGAATATTGTTGAATCTAGCTTGTTGGCGTCGTTTGAATTATAATGCATCCGGCAGTCCCTGAGCTTCTTGTTGTGAAGACTCACCTTTTTCGCCCTGTCGCGCGCCAGCTTCTGAATTGATGAAATTGCTTTTCTCTCTTTTTCAGAATCCTGGATCTTCTTAAGTATTATCCTTGCTGTTTCAGGATTTTTATGCAGGTAATCGTCTAGCTGTTTCTTAATGAACTCACTGATAAAATTCCTGACTGAGGGACCTTCCGGTCCCATATCCTTTGATCCGAGTTTAGTCTTGGTCTGTGATTCAAAGATCGGTTCCTCTACCTTAATACTTATAGCAGCTATTATAGATGACCTTATGTCGGCAGGATCATAGTCTTTTTTATAGAAGTCCCTGATGGTCTTGACTATTGATTCTCTGAATGCAATCAGGTGCGTTCCTCCCTGTGTCGTATTCTGCCCGTTGACAAAGCTGTAATAATCCTCGCCATACTGGAAACCATGAGTAAATGCCAGTTCTATATCTTCGCCTTTCAGATGAATGATTGGATATAGCCCCTCCTTGTTCATATTCTCGTTTAGAAGATCGGCCAGTCCGTTGCGCGAAAGGAATTTATTCCCGTTAAAATTGATTATGAGCCCGGCGTTGAGGTAAACATAGTTTTTCAACATGGAATCTACATACTCTGACATATAAAAGTAGTTCCCGAACATCCCCTCATCGGGCTGGAAAACAACCTCTACACCGTTCTCCTCAGTTGTGGGTTCGACAGGATTATCTTTGATCGTAATCCCATGTTCGAACTCCAGATGCTTTACCTGTCCCTCGCGGATCGATCTGATAACAAAACTGCTTGACAGGGCATTAACTGCCTTTACTCCAACTCCGTTAAGACCTACCGATTTTTTAAATGCCTTCGAATCGTACTTGGCTCCGGTGTTCATCTTTGATACTGCATCAAGCAGTTTCCCGAGAGGAATTCCTCTGCCATAATCGCGAACCCTGACTTCCCTTCCGGTAATGGAAACATCAATCTTCTTCCCGTTGCCCATCATGTACTCGTCTATGGCATTATCCATAACCTCTTTGAGCAGAACATAAACTCCGTCATCCTGAGATGATCCGTCTCCAAGTTTGCCTATGTACATACCAGGCCGTAACCGGATATGTTCTCTCCACTCGAGGGTTTTTATATGTTCTTCTGAATATCCTACTGACATCTTGCAGAATTTTGCGCAAATATAACGATTTAGATGAGGCCTTTCTTGTCAATTTTTCAACAAACCGTCTGAAATTCTTATAAAAAAATATCACAAAAAGTTATTAAATATAAGATTCCGCTGATTAATTGACTTTTGCAGATCAGGAAAAATTGTTGAAAAATTTGCTTATCTAATCAAGGATGCCCATCTGTTTCATCAGAATCGCAGCATTCATTTTATGGGTTATACCGTCCTGAAGCTTATAGTCGAATTTTATTGTTTCACCTTCTATCTCAATCTCAAAACACTTATTGAAGACAGTGCCGGGATACTCTTTTTCCATCTCACCAAGTGAGATGTCGTGAGTTGCAATCAATCCAGTTCCTCCAAGTTCAACGATCCGCTTCATGAATAGCCTTGATCCCAGACTCTTGTCAGCTGAATTTGTCCCTTTGAGTATTTCATCAAGGATAAATAAAACAGGTTCTCCGTTTTCAATTGCTGCCTTCAGCATTTTCAGCCGCCTCAGCTCAGCATAAAAGTATGATTCATTATTTGAAAGAGAATCTGTTGTGCGCATACTTGTGAATAGTTTTAACGGTGTAAAAATCATTTCCACTGCACAAACAGGCGCTCCTGCCATACCAAGAATAAAATTCACTGCGATAGTCCTTAAAAAAGTACTTTTTCCCGACATATTCGCACCTGAAATAATGCATACATTGCCTGAACTTTCAATCTTAAAATCATTGCAAACCCTCTTACTCTCACTTATAAGGGGATGACCTGCCGAACTAGTTGATAATATGCTCCTTTCGTCTGAAATCTCCGAGTATATAAATCCGGGATTATTAAATGCATAGTTTGCCAGACTGATATACGCATCGATCTGCCCAATCATCTCCATCCATACAGGAAAATTCTTCCTGTTTTCAGATTTCCATTTTTCGAGCCTGTAAATACAATGATAATCCCATAACAATAATCCATTCAGGACAAATCCCACAATAATATTCAACCTGGCATCAAACGCCTGTATCAGCCTGGTCAGTCGCTTTGATGAATTGGCAGCTGAAACTTTGCTTCCGGAGATATTCTGCTTTACCTCGTCCAGAATAACAGAATGAAATAATTCTTTGTCAAATGTATTCAGCAGCTCACTTATGGAAGATAAATAATTTGTCATTCCTGTCAGCACCTGATGTATGTTATTGGTTCTTTTCAGACCTGCAGTAACGATTAAGAGGTTAAAAAGAAAAATAAAAGTAAAAGCAGAATAGTGTACAACTCCTGTGACAACAAGCAGCAGCAGCAGAACCGATGCTGCCGGCAATAAATAACGCAATAATCCCCTGAGCAGTCCTGAGCTTATAGCAGGGCTTTCGTTCAGCCACTTCATAAGGCCGGCTATATGGCTTTTTTCAAGTGGCTTCTTCATTCCGGTCGCAATGAAATCCTGACGCCATTTTAACTTTACGGAGAGTTCCTGTATAGCCTCCTGACGTTGAATCAGCTGACCTGTTAGTGCGTAAGGATCCGACAACCATCCAGCCAGAATATCACGGCCATAACCTGTTACTGTTCGGTTGAGATACCGGAAAAGAGAACCACTGCCGAACATGTCCACATCGTTTGTAAAATCGTGATGCGGATTAATATAGGAACTGCCATCTTCAAAAGCAGACAGATCGCCCGTAACTGCAGCAGCCTCATTCCTGTTCACAAGTGCAAGATTTCCCAGGAAGATCTTTTTCCCGGAATGGTCAGCATACAATTTCAGAAAATAGAGAAACAATACTGCCAGCACAGGTGTCAGAATAAATCCGGCTGCTAAACTATTTACAAATGAAAGCCAGATAAGTATCAGACCACCCACGAATACAACAAACCTGAGAACGGAAAGCAACAGGAGGACTTTATCTTCCTTTGCCTCAAGCAGGCTGTAGTTTTCAGCTGCCTTTTGATATTTCTCTCTTAAACCGGAATTTTCCATTTTATATTAAAGCGACACATCGCGCTCTTTCAATTTGTTTAGATCAGATCTCATAATCCTGTTCATCTCAATTGCAAGGAGATCCGGATTTTCTGAAACGAATTCAGCAGGATAAACAGGATCAAGTACCTTTATATTCACTTGATAACCACTGCGGAATTTCAGTCCGTGCTTGGGAAGTATTCCAGCTGTGCCGTCAATTATAACAGGCAGGATAGGAATACCTGCCTGAATGGCCAGCTGGAAAGCGCCTCTTTTATAAAAACCTATCTCTCCGTTAACTGAACGGGTGCCTTCCGGAAAAATCATTATTGAAATGCCCTGCTTAAGACAATTGTATGATTGCTCAAGCATCTTTGCCTTGCTTTCTTCATTGCCCCTGTCAACTGTAATGTATCCTGCCATTCTCAAATACCAGCCAAGAACGGGAACGGAGGTATTTTCAATTTTTGAGATCCATTTAAATCTGTATCTCAGTCTGTTTATCATCAGAATATCAAGTATCGACTGATGATTGGCAATTATAACATATGTTGTTCCCCTCTCAGCCTTTTCCCTTCCATCTACTCTTACTTTCCAAATGGGTATCAACGCTGTCAGGACAAAGGCCTGGTATACAAGGAACCAGTGAGTAACAAACCTCTGCCTGTCAAACGGGAGTGCCAGCAACCAGATAACAAATGTCAGAGGGAATAAGATTCCCGTATAACAAAGCGCTGTAAACCAGACTATTATTGACTTAAAAATGTCCATTTGGAATGAATATCGTACAATCAGCGACCTCCACTTCTTAATTTTACAAATTAAAAGAAATTAAATATCTCCCCTGTCGGAATAAGAATATTTTCTTTTTCAAAAAGATCTGTAAAATCGGTAACCATATGTCTGCAACCTTTTAACTTTTCAGCAAAGGATCTCATTGTATCACTCCCGTCAATAGTGGATTGAGTGACAATACCGTTGCTGATATGGAGCAGAACAGTATGAAGGGTATTATTAAAATTGAAGCTATTCTTAAAGTGATAATCAGGTCCGTAAGCAAAATTCCAGTTCCATTGCCTGTATTTGGATTCAGCAAGTGAGACAGCCTCTTCAGTATAATGCTGTACCAGGATACCTTGTTCAAGGTCCGGAATATTGAGGTAAAAATGATTAATCATTGATTTACTGAACTCCCTGATATCACTGAAATCTTTAAGTATTTCTTTCAGGTTTATCACTGAGGAGGGATTAGAATCGACAGCCCTGGTGATGTATCCCGATTTATCCTGACGGATAGATTTTCTCAGCATCTCCAATGAAGTATTGAATAGCAGTGTTCCATGATGAAGTACGCGGTTCCGGTGAACGTGCTCTGCATTCCCTGAGATCTTTAATCCATTGATCTTTATATCATTTTTCCCCTCAAATTTTGCAGCTGCTCCAACTGAAATAAGAAAGTCAATAACCGGCCTGGTGTACTTCCTGAAATCGACCTGTTTCCCCTCTTCACTCTGCCTTATAAAGGAAAAATTCAGGTTTCCGGCATCATGAAATACAGTACCGCCGCCGGAGATCCTCCTTATAACCGGGATCCTATTCTCTGTAATAAACTTAGTGCTTACCTCCCTGTGAGCGGACTGATGCTTGCCAATAATAACCGAAGGATCATTAACAGCAAGGATCAGATAGTCGCTCTGCGATTTCTTGAGAAGCACTTCTTCAAGAGCAAGATAATAGAATGGATCCGTTGATTCCAGGTTGATCAGTTGCATGCGGTTGTGGAGTATTGCATCAGATTGAGGCAAAAAACTTCCTTTTTTGGAGGATCTTCCTGTCTGTCAGCATGTAGAGTTCATAGATTCCCCAACCTATCAATGCTCCAAAGATGGATCCGCAAATTACATCTCCCGGATAGTGAACTCCCAGATAAATTCTGCTGTAACCTACAGTCAGCGCCCAGAGAATTATTGAGATTGTAAACCATCTTTTCCTTATGAGCAGGAGGCTGATAAGTGCAATATTGAATGAATTGGCAGCATGAGAGGATACAAAACCGTATAATCCTCCGCATTTTCCGTCAACCAGGTGGACAAGTCCCTCCAGTGATGGTTCATGGCAGGGACGCAGCCTGTGAAAAACATTTTTGAAAAGATGCACTGACAGCTGGTCGGCGAGTGTTGCAGCAAGAATAATAAAAAGCAATATTATAATGAACTTCCTCTTATATTTTAATCCCAGATATATGAGTATGGCCAGGTAAAGCGGCACCCAGGTCAGTACGCCGCTCACGGCGTGCATTATCTTGTCCCAGAAAGGGGAATTGATTGAATTAAGAAAGAGGAAAAGCTGTTGATCAAGACTTTCCAGCATGGCTGTGATTATTCGTTATTTAGCGCTTTCCATATCATATCCTTCAGGGTGACTATTCCCTGCCCGGTAAGGGCTGAGATAAACACTCTTGAAATATCCGGCAGATCCTTTCTGATCTCTTTCATCAATTCCTCGTCAAGCATATCCGACTTTGATATTGCGAGTAATCTTTTCTTATCAAGAAGCTCAGGATTATACATTCTGAGTTCATTAACCAGAATTTCATACTCCTCCCTGATATTTTTGCTGTCGGCGGGGATCATAAAAAGGAGCATTGAATTTCTCTCAATATGTCTTAAAAATCTTATTCCCAAGCCTTTTCCCTCATGGGCTCCTTCAATAATGCCGGGAATATCGGCCATTACAAAAGATTTATTGTCTCTGTAGCTTACGATACCCAGGTTTGGCACAAGGGTTGTGAAAGCGTAATCGGCAATTTTAGGTTTGGCTGCAGATACTACTGAAAGAAGTGTCGATTTCCCGGCATTTGGAAATCCGACAAGGCCAACATCCGCAAGGATCTTAAGCTCGAGAATAAACTCCTCCTCCACGGCCGGTTCTCCGGGTTGAGCATACCTGGGTGCCTGATGAGTTGCTGTTTTGAAATGGGTATTTCCCTGTCCGCCTCTGCCTCCCTTTGCAAGGATCTTTTCATCACCATGAGTGGTAATCTCAAAGAGGACCTCACCTGTGGTGCAGTTTTTCGCAATAGTTCCGAGGGGGACCTGTACGGTGACATCCTTCCCGTCAGCGCCTGTCGATTGCTGTTTGCTTCCCGACCCTCCGTTACCGGCAAATATATGGCGCTGGTATTTAAGGTGGAGCAGAGTCCACATCTGATCATTCCCCTGCAGAATAATGTGCCCGCCGCGTCCTCCGTCACCACCATCAGGTCCACCCTTAGGTTCAAATTTCTCCCTGCGGAAATGAGCAGATCCTGCTCCTCCCTTCCCGGAACGGCAATAAATTTTTACATAATCAACAAAGTTCGATCCGCTCATAATTTGGCTTTTCTCCTTAATTTTTACGACCCCCCATCCCCCCCAAGGGGGGGGCTAAAACATCTTCTATCACGTGTGTCATCCCCCCCTCCGGGGGGGGGCTGGAGGGGGTGAATTCACAGAGCGTTTTAAATGATTTCTTTCATATATCCAGTGAGCCTTCCGAAGATATCTTCGATTGTTCCCATGCCGTTTACCGGCTGATAGATTCCTCTTTTGCTGCAATACTCAATTATAGGCTCAGTCTTCTCCTTATATACATCAATCCTGTTTTCAATTACAGCGGGGTCTTTATCATCAGGTCTGCCTGATAATTCAGCCCTGGCTATCAGTCTCTTTACCAGTTCATCATGATCCACATCCAGAACAAGCATACTGTCGATTTTCATGCCTCTTTCATTAAGCATTTTTTCAAGAGCCTCTGTCTGTGATACGGTGCGTGGAAAACCATCAAAAAGAAATCCTGCAGCATCCCTGCTGTTATCAATTTTAAAGGCAATCATTTCAATCACAACCTCATCAGGTACCAGTTCTCCCTTTGACATGATCTGGCTCATCTTTTTACCAAGCTCAGTACCAGCGGCTATTTCCGCCCTAAGCATATCACCTGTTGAAAGATGAATTAAATTGAATTTCTCAGCAAGTCTTACAGACTGTGTTCCCTTACCTGAACCCGGAGGGCCAAAAATCAGAAAATTAACCATAGAATAGAATAAATTTTATTGGGGCATGTAAAGTATATTTAATTTTTCCTGTTATTTACATTTAGTAGTACACACCCTTAACTAACTAATGTATAAACAGATGGCAGGTTACGTCCATAGCCGTCGTAGTCAAGACCGTAACCTACAACAAAATTATCGGGTATTTCAAATCCGACATAATCAATATCAATACTCTTCAGGTAGGCCGCAGGCTTGAAAAATAATGCTGCAATTTTTATCTCATATGCCTTCCTGATCAGCAGTTCACCTACAATACGCTCAATAGTATTTCCGGTATCAACAATGTCTTCAATTATAACAATTGTCTTATTCTTTATCTCGTCATTCCACCCTATCAGTTCCCGGATAGCGCCTGAAGAACTTGTACCCTCATAGGACGCAAGCTTTACAAACGATATTTTGAAGGAAACTGAATGCGCCTGAAAAGATCTGCAGCAAAAGAAATGCGCCATTCAGAATTCCAAGAAATATCACATCCTTGTCAGCCAGATCGCTGTTAATCTGCCTGTAAAGCTCCTCAACCCGTCTTTTTATCTCCTCTTCAGGAATAAATTCCCGGAAGTTTTTGCCAAGTATGCAGATTTCATTCATGACCGTTGGCTTTGAACTGTTAGCCGGTGCGAAAATATGAAAATAATACCTTATTTTTGTCCTTATCAGTAAGTTAAATTAATTTTATTTTAAATGAAACCAATTGTAAGCATCATAATGGGCAGCACTTCTGACCTTCCTGTGATGGAAAAAACAGCCGAAATACTGAACAGTTTCAGGATACCTTTTGAGATGAATGCACTGTCAGCCCACAGGACCCCGGAAGAGGTTGAGGTTTTTGCAAAAAATGCCTCATCACGCGGTATTAAAGTTATCATCGCTGCGGCAGGTATGGCAGCTCATCTTCCTGGTGTCATTGCAGCGATGACTTCGCTTCCGGTTATAGGGGTTCCGATAAAAGCTTCCCTTGAAGGGCTCGATTCCATTCTTTCAATACTCCAGATGCCTCCGGGAATCCCTGTGGCAACTGTGGGGATCAATGCCGCACAGAATGCAGGGATACTTGCTGCCCAGATTATAGCCACCGGGGATCCTGAAGTGCTCAAAGAGGTATCAAAATACAAGGAATCACTCAAGAAGAAAATCGTTGAAGCCAATGCAGAACTTCAAAAGGTGAAGTACGACTACAAAACAAACTAATTCGTCCTCTGTGGCTCTCTGTGCCTCCTCCGTGCCCTCTGTGTAATCTTTTGAAGAACTGACACAGAGAACACAGAGGAGACACAGAGAATCACAGAGAAAACAGAAAAAAAGCTTGATTCCTTTATAGGGATTTAGCTTTTTTTTTGTAAATTAGGGGTACATTTTTGAAACAGTTGAGCTCGCTGCTGAAAATATCTGTTTCTCTTATTTTTTTATTCCTTCAAATGACCGCCTCCGGCGGAATTCCTTATGGCATTCAGGCCGGAGCAGGTGAAGCAGGGATGGGCTATGCATGTGTCGTAAAAGAGGGATTCTGGTCTTCATTCCATAATCAGGCTCTGCTCCCATTTAATAACACAGCCCAGTTTGCTGTAAACTACGAGAACCGCTTCGGGATCAAGGAACTGGGCACAAGTACAGCCGGCGCTATAATCCCGGTTGGCAAAGCGTCCGTCGGAGCAGTATACTCACATTTCGGATACACCGATTTTAAACGCGATATAGCCGGACTGGCCTGCGGAGTAAAGCTTTCTGAAAAAATAGCGGCTGGAGTCCAGATTGATTATTTTACAGAAAGAACATCAGGAGAATATAACACCCATCGGTTTGTTTCTTTTGAAGCCGGTTTAATCGCTATGCCAGCTGATAATATCAGAGTGGGATGCCATCTCTTCAATCCTTTGCCAAATTCCTTAAGAAAAAATAACCAGCCTGTCTCACTCTCTGTCGGGGCAGGGATAGACCTTAGTAATATCCTTTTTGCCGGTGCTGAAGCTGAAATGAGCTCCGGAAGCAATCTGACTCTCAGGACAGGATTTGAATATGAGGCTGTAAAAAATCTCCGGCTCAGGGCGGGGTTCAGTACCAGGAATAACTCGTTCTGCTTCGGGACCGGCTATGAGATCGGGTTTGTAACAATGGATCTCGGCTTCACAACCCATGACCGGCTGGGAGTAACATCCTCTGTTTCATTTATATTCAAAATTAAATAACAAAGAAATAGTTGCCTTATAAAATAGTAATTAAGAACTTACACAGAGGGTCACAGAGTAATCACAGAGGAACACAGAGAAAAAATCTTAAAGTCATGGAAATAAATGTCATAACTAAGGAAATAATAGGAAGTGCTATTGAAGTTCACAGGATCCTTGGACCTGGGTTACTTGAATCTGCCTATGAGGAATGTTTATTCTTTGAACTAAGTAAAAAAGGGTTAAAAACTGAGAAACAACATCCTGTCCCGATTATTTATAAGGATATAAAACTAGATTATGGATATCGCATTGATATTCTGGTCGAGAGCATAGTGATAATTGAATTAAAGGCAGTTGACATTGTTAATCCTGTTCATGAAGCACAAATACTTACTTATATGAAATTTGCAGGAAAACCTATAGGCTTATTGATAAACTTTAATGTGATTGTTTTAAAGGATGGAATTAAGAGGTTTAGAATTTAATCTCTGTGATCTCTGTGCCTCCTCTGTGGAACTCTGTGTAACAAAAAAACAGACTGAATTGAAACCAGGCTTCATCATCCTGATATTAACATTTTCTGTCAGAATCTTCTGTCAGGAGACTAAACTTTCGGAGACAATCGTCAGTATTGCGGAGGACCTGGCAGCATCCGAAGCCGATCAGGAAGCCGCTTCGGCATATATTGACCGGCTCTATGAACTGGCCGAAAATCCCGCAGACCTCAACTCCACCGATCAGAATGAGATCTCACGCCTCTTCTTTCTCACAGATTTCCAGATAAAGCTCTTTCCGATTATTCCCGTACCAACGGAAGAATTATCTCATTCAACGAACTGGCATATATCCCCGGATTTGACAAGAGCACCGCTGAGATGATCATACCTTTCGCTTCCATAACCGGCACAGAAACAACAATACCCGATGCTGTCAGGATTAGGCACTTAGTGATCACCAATCTCTCATACAAAACAGGAGGTGATGACTCTGCATCGCTGGGATCAGCATTGAAAATGCTCACAAAATACAAGTTCCTCGCTGGCAGTTTCACAGGAGGCCTCATTTTTGAAAAAGATCAGGGAGAGAAATTTTTTAGCCCGGGGACAATGAGCCCCGATTTTATCTCGGCTAACATAGCATATACTGGCAAAGGGCTGGTAAGACGGGTAATTCTTGGAGATTACTCCGTAAGATTCGGACAGGGCCTAAACTTAAATACAGGAATAAGCACAGGCCTTTCCCTTACCTCACAAGGGTATATGTCGGCAACCAATGAAATCAAACCATATACATCCACTGATGAAAACATCTTTTTCAGAGGTATCGCCACTCAGCTGGCAATTAAAAACGCGGATATCTCATTATTCTGCTCCAGGAATAATATAGATGCCACTATCGGTACAGAAAATGGTAATTCGGGAGACTATATCGGGAGTTTTTATAAGTCAGGGAGCCATAATACCTTAAGCCTGCTTCAAAAAAGAGATGCCGTTTCCGAATCGGTTTATGGTATAAACCTTTCGTATAATTTCAGGATAATCAGTATCGGAATAGCCTGGTCAGAAAACAGGTTCTCCCTTCCCGCAATGCCGGATTACAATACTCCGGAAAAGATTTTCAGCTTCAGAGGCCGGACCAACAATGTCGCCTCATTCTATTATACCAGCCTGATAAAAAAGATCCTACTCTTCGGCGAAGTGTCTGCAAATGACATTAAAAAACATGCAATAGTCCAGGGAATGTCCTTCAGGCCCTCTGACAGGCTGATCATTAATTTTCAATACTGGAAATATGCCCCGGGTTATACAAGTTTTCATGGGAAAGGTCCCGGAGGCTCCTCAGGCAGCTATTCAGAACAATCACTCCTCGGAAATTTCACTTTCGAAGCAGCGAGACATCTTTTTATCAGGGGCGGATGCTATATACAACATTTCCCATGGCTTAAATACAGGTGCAGCTCTCCGTCAACAGGAGTAAAACGGGAATTGGGTTTCAAATACATGCCGGGCGAAAAACTTGTATTTGACTGGCTATATAGTTACAGGTATTCCATGGCTGATAATTCAACAACCGCAGGAATTCCTGCTCTGAAAAAAACAATATCAAGGAGTCTGAAAATGGTCAGCAGATATTCTGTTTATAATAATCTGACTCTCGGGACCCGGATTGATTACAAAATTATTGATCCTTCAGGCAGCAAGGGTGTCCAGCTGCTGCAGGATATCAGCTTCAGACCGGAGAATGTTCCCGTTACTTTCTGGCTGAGATACTGCATCTTCAGGACAGATGATTGGGATTCAAGGATTTATTCCTGGGAGAATGACCTTTTGTATACTTACAGTATTCCTGCCATGTATGGAAAAGGCAGCCGGTTTTACATCATGGCAGGATGGAAAATTTCAGGCAAGGCTGAATTGAGATTTAAATATGGAGTACTGTCTGAAAGTGAAACTACAGGTTTAATCACCGACACTGAGGAGTTCAGATTGCAGTTGAAAATTTTTATATAGAGTCAGGCGTTTTTATGTCACGTATATTAAGCTGGAGATTCTTATTGCCTCGGAATTCATTCATTTCCAGAGAATAACAAATATCAAATGGATTACCGCCGCGGATATATTCGAAATGGTTTGCCTGGTTGAAGGCAATAGCAGGAAAACTCTTCTGCCCCGTGGATTCCTGGCACAGATCGAGTTTAAGATGTTCTCCGTTGGAACCGACCATCCGGCCTGATCCGGTATCAAATACATTTCTTGACACAAACACCGGTGACATGTTTTCAGGGCCAAAAGGCTGAAATTGGCTCATCGTTTTGAAGAAATCTTCATTTATCTCAGAGAAGGAGAGTTCTGTATCTATGAAAACCCTGGGTATAAGCTGTTCATCGGTGATTGTTTTATAAACATGATTTTCGAACCTCTCCATAAATGGTTTTATATTTTCTTTTTTCAGGGTTAATCCTGCGGCAAACATATGACCTCCAAAACTCTCCAGCAGATCGCTGCAGGCTTCAATTGCCTGATAGAGATCATAACCCTGAACAGATCTGGCTGAGCCGGTTGCAAAACCATTTGATTCAGTCAGAATTACAGTAGGCCTGTAATATGTTTCAATAAGCCTTGAGGCTACAATGCCAATGACACCTTTTTTCCAGGTAGGATTATACAGTACTGTTGTTCTTGAATTAACATTGCGCTGATCTTCTGAGATCATACGCATGGCTTCAGTGGTAATTATCCGGTCAACGCTCCTGCGTTCGATATTGAAATTACTGATCTCCTTGCTTATTCCAATAGCAAGCTTTGTATCGCTTGATACCAGTAAATCAACAGCTTTACTCCCCGTCTCCATTCGTCCGGCAGCATTTATCCTTGGCCCAATCTTAAAAACTACATCCTCGACTGTGAGCGCCCGGGTAACTTCCGATTCACGAATGATCTCCTTCAGACCGGTACGGGGTGATTCATTAAGCTGTTTCAGTCCAAAATAGGCGAGCACTCTGTTCTCACCAGTTATAGGTACAATATCGGATGCGATGCTAACCGCAACAAGATCAAGATAATTAAATATTGCGCTGAATGGTATCCCGTGAACCCTTGAATAGGCATGGATAAGTTTGAACCCGACACCGCAGCCTGAAAGCTCTTTATAAGGATAGTTGCACAAAGGCTGCTTCGGATCAAGCACAGCAAGCGCTTTGGGGATCTCATCACCAGGGTAATGATGGTCACATATAATTACATCCAGCCCTTTCGTCCTGGCATATTTGACCTTCTCCACAGCTTTTATCCCGCAGTCCAGTGTGATAACCAATTTACAATTGGTCTGACAGGCATAATCAAGCCCCTGGAATGAGACTCCGTAACCCTCTTTATACCTGTCGGGTATGTAGTAGTCAACATTCGAATACTGATCCTTCAGGAAGGAATACATCAGGGCAACAGCAGTAGTGCCGTCAACATCATAGTCGCCGTATACCAGGATTTTCTCATTCTTCTTTACTGCTGTTGAAATCCTGTCAACAGCAATATTCATGTCCTTCATCAGAAAAGGATCATGAAGATAATCGAGACTTGGAGTAAAAAAGGCCTTCGCTTCAGCGGCAGAAGTAATATTTCTCTGGACCATAAGGTTTGCCAGAGAATCAGACACACCAAGGGTACCTGCCAACTGTTTCACAACTGCAATATCACCTTTCTCCTTCACAACCCATCTTTTATCCATCCTATAATTGATTTGTCCATTCGAGGTTAAATACCTCCTGCAAATTTTTTTTGACAAGCTCTTTGACCATGTTAATATCCTGAATCCCTCCCAACTCTTCACAGAGTGATGTCACTCCCTTATCAGTGAAGCCACAGGGGTTAATATTTTTAAACCAGCTCAGATCCGTGTTTACATTGAAGGCAAAACCATGCATAGTTATATATCTGCTTGCCTTTACTCCAATTGCACAGATTTTTCTTGCCCGTCCCTTCACTTCCGGTTCAAGCCATACACCTGTTCCTCCCTCCAGCCTTGAACTGCTGATGCCAAATTCTCCAACTGTTCTTATAACAGCTTCTTCAAGCTTGAAAATATAATCTCTTAAGCCTATTCCTATCAGCTCCAGATCAAAAATCGGATATCCAACTATCTGTCCGGGACCATGATATGTGATATCACCTCCCCTGTCGATCCTGTAAAAAGATGCCCCTTTGCCCTGAAGCTGCAAATTGTCCAGAAGAAGATTATTTTCCAGACCGCTTTTCCCAAGTGTGTAAACATGAGGATGTTCAACAAAGATCAGAGTACCCGGGGGAGGATTCCCGACGGGATCTCCTGCCCCGGATCCGCTTTTTTTGGCGGCCAACAGTTCCGTAAAGATACCTACCTGATAATCCCAGGTTTCTTTATAATCTTTAAGACCAATATCCTTATATACAACACTATAATTCAATTATCATCTTGATATAAAGTTATGCCAATATAGTTAAATTTATCTTGACTTTACATGTTTTTCCGCATGAAAAGATGAGCGGACAAGAGGGCCGCTTTCCACAAATGAAAACCCCATTTTCAGGGATAACAGCCTGTATTCTTCAAACTTTTGAGGTGTAATATATTCCGCAACCTGAATATGATCCATTGTTGGCTGAAGGTATTGACCTATGGTGAGAATTTTGCAGCCGGTAGCATAGATATCAGTTATCGTTTCAACGACTTCGTCCTCCGTCTCCCCCAGTCCAAGCATGAAACCTGATTTTGCTACGGCTCCTTCTGACGCTATGAACCGAAGCACATCAAGGCTCATGTCATATTTTGCTTTTGTACGGATTACGGGTGTCAGCCGCCTGACAGTTTCAATATTATGCGATATTACTTCAGGAGCAGCCTTTATTACCTTTAAAATATTTGCATGAAGGCCATCAAAATCAGGAATTAAAGCTTCTATTGTGGTTCCGTGATTTTCTTTTTTTATGTATTTAATAGTATGTGCCCATACTGATGCTCCTCCGTCATCGAGATCATCGCGATCGACAGATGTTATTACACAGTGGCGTAAGTGCATCGCTTTGACTGCTGATGCCAGTCTTGCGGGTTCTTCAGTATCTGGAGGAAGTGGTTTCCCTGTTTTTGTTGCGCAAAATCTGCATGCCCTGGTACAGATATTGCCAAGGATCATAAAGGTGGCTGTGCCGGAATTCCAGCATTCACCTATATTCGGACAATTTCCGCTGGTGCAGATTGTATGAAGTTTATTGGATGCAACAACCTGTTTTACAATCGAATAATTTTCACCGCTGGCTCTCTGCATTTTAAGCCACGCGGGTAAACGCCTTCCTTTCTGCATACCTGAAATAATGAATCTTATCAGGGGGCAAAGTTACAAAAAATGAGTTAGGCAGTAGAAATATTCACTGCTGGAAATTTTCACCCCCGGGCCCCCCAATGGGGGAGTTCGGATCCGATAGAATTATAAGCCCTCCCTGGGGGTTTGGGGGTCAAAAAGAACATAGATCACAAAGGTTTTACGTTGAAAAACTTATATTTGTTGACCTTATTCTAATTTTATTCTTAACTAAAATATTATACTGATGGCTAATAATGAGTTGAAAATAAACAATAACTATCAGACAGTTATTGGTGATTTCCCTAAAGTCGGGATACGTCCGGTTATTGATGGCAGGATGAATGGTGTCAGGGAATCTCTTGAGGATCAGACAATGAATATGGCTAAAAATGCCGCAAAGCTTATTTCATCAACACTCAGATATCCGAACGGTAAACCTGTTGAGTGCGTCATAGCGGATACATGTATAGGAGGAGTTGCTGAAGCGGCCAGATGTGCTGACAAATTCAGCAAAAATGGTATTGGAGTGAGCCTGACTGTTACCCCGTGCTGGTGCTATGGAAGTGAAACGATCGATATGAACCCCGAAATACCAAAAGCCATTTGGGGATTTAATGGGACAGAACGTCCGGGAGCTGTCTACCTTGCTGCTGCACTTGCCGGGCATACAATGAAGGGATTGCCTGCTTTTGGAATTTACGGACATGATGTTCAGGATTCAGGCGACCAGAGCATCCCTGAAGACGTAAGTGAAAAGATTCTCAGATTTATAAAAGCAGGGCTCGCAGCTGCCTATATGAAGGGCAAATCATATCTCTCAATGGGAGCAGTTTCCATGGGCATAGCCGGATCAATTGTAAGAGAGGATTTCTTCCAGGAATATCTTGGCATGAGAAACGAGTATATAGACATGAGCGAGTTCAACCGCCGGCTTAATGAAGAAATTTATGACAAGGAGGAATTCGTTAAAGCGCTGGAATGGACAAAGAAATATTGTAAGGAGGGGAAAGACCTCAATCAGGCGCCTCATTCAAGAAAAAAGAAGGATGAGGAATGGGAGATTGTTGTTAAAATGACTCTTATAGCCAGGGACCTGATGGTAGGTAATCCCAGGCTGACCAAACTGGGCTACGGTGAAGAAGCTATGGGTCATAATGCCATACTTTCAGGTTTCCAGGGACAGCGCCAGTGGACAGACCATATGCCTAATGGCGACTTTCTCGAAGCTATTCTCTGTTCATCATTTGACTGGAATGGTATCAGACCTCCCTACCTGGTTGCTACAGAAAATGATGCCATGAATGGTGTCCCGATGCTCTTTGGCTATCTCCTCAGCAATACTGCACAGATGTTTTCTGATATCCGTACATATTGGAGCCCTGAGGCAATACACAGGGTGACAAAGATTAAACCCGAGGGACTCGCCGCAAATGGAGTCATTCATCTTATTAATTCTGGCGCATCAGCTCTCGACTTTTCAGGAAGACAGCTGAATAAAGGAGAAAATTGCATTAAGCCTTTCTGGGAAATCTCAGGCAAAGATGCAGAAGCCTGCCTCGAAGCAACACTATGGGAACCGGCAAGCCTGGGATATTTCAGGGGAGGAGGCTTCTCTTCACATTTCGAGACAAAAGGAACAATGCCTATTACAATCTCCAGGGTCAACCTGGTAAAAGGACTGGGTCCGGTTCTCCAGATTGCCGAAGGCTATACCGTTGAACTTCCGGAAAAGATGAACAAGATACTTACTGACAGAACTGATCCAACATGGCCAACAACATGGTTTGCTCCAAGACTGACTGGTAAAGGACCATTTACCGATGTCTATTCTGTTATGGCAAACTGGGGTGCAAACCACAGTTCATCAAGCTACGGACACATCGGAGCCGATCTTATTACTCTTGCATCAATATTAAGAATACCAGTCTGTATGCATAACGTTGTTGAGGAGAAGGTCTTCCGTCCCAGCGCATGGAGCGCCTTTGGTATGGATAAGGAAAGTTCCGATTACAGAGCTTGCCAAACATACGGAGCCCTCTATAAATAACATGGTATAGCTCTGGCTAATATAAGCTAATCATATGGGGGTGTAATGAGACTCAATTCTTCAACACCCCTTTACCTGTGAAACAATTTAATTTGGAAATAATATCCCTTCTGAATAAATTGTCATTGCCATTTTTTAAAGCTTACTAAATATAAATCTGATTAGATGGTTATGGGAAATACTCCGGATGCGTCAAAAATTGATATAAGCCCGGGCACTTTAAGAAACCTGAACACACTGAGAAAATGGACAATGTTTCTCTCAGTTACGGGTTTCATTTTCCTGGGACTTATTATTATTCTGGGAATTCTGACCGGAACCTTTTTTACAGCATTTAACCAGAGCAATAAAATTCCGGGAATTCCTGACCTGCTGGTAATTGCTGCTTTTGCCGGGGTCGCTCTTATCGATTTCTTCCCGATATTTTTCCTTTACCGCTTTTCAAAACATCTGGCAGATTTTGTAACAACACGAGACCGAAAATCTATACATCACGCAATCAGAGATATTAAACGCTTCTTTATTTTTATTGGCATTCTGGTTATTTTACTCATTGCGGGTTATTTCTCCAGCCTTTTATTTACAGGAATCTGGAAATCATTTCTTCAGGGCATTTAAGATCCTGAAAATTTACATTAGTTCTATTTAGTATTCTGTAAATCTAAAAATACGGGTATATTTGGGTTATCAGATTTTAAAAAACCAGATTATGCCAAAGGCAGACATTATTATTGTATTTGACTGCGGAGCTACAAACGTAAGGGCTGTGGCAATCAATGCCAATGGCGAAATCCTTGCATCAGAATCATATCAGAACAATACAAAACCAGATCCCCTTTACCCTTCCTACAGGATATGGGATGTAAATGAGATATGGGAAAAGATGTGCAGAGCATCCCATAAAGTTATCAAAGAGATTGATAAGGAGAGAATAGCCGGGGTCACAGTGACCACTTTCGGAGTCGATGGAACCCTTTTTGACAAATCGGGAAGGATGCTCTACCCTGTCATCTCCTGGCAGTGCGAAAGGACAAACTCCATTATGGCAAATATAGGGAAGTACATTCCAATGGACGAATTATATTCGGAATGCGGAGTATTGCCTTTTACCTTTAATACAATAAACAAACTGATCTGGTTCAGGGAGCAAAAGCCTGAGCTCGTTGAAAAAAGCGACAGATTTCTCTTCATGCCATCCATCTTTTCTCTTTTTCTGACAGGAGAAATGATAAATGACACAACTATGGCAGGTACATCGATGGTTACGTCACTTGAAAAAAGAGATTTCTCCGAAAACATTCTGAATAAGATCAGTTTCCCTTCTGACAAATTTGGCGATATAGCAGAGGCCGGGACTATTACCGGCAGAATAAGCAAGAAGGCAGCTCTGGAAACTGCTATTCCCGACGGTATTCCTGTTGTAGCTACAGGTCATGATACTCAATTTGCTGTTTTCGGTTCAGGTGCAGAAATAAACCAGCCGGTTCTGAGTTCAGGGACCTGGGAAATACTGATGGTCCGGTCAGAAAAATTCAGATCAGGCCGGAAACAGTTCGATTTAGGTATTACAACCGAACTGGATACCAGACCAAATTTATATAATATTGGCAATCAATGGATCGCCTCAGGAATCTTGAGTGGGCCCGAGAAATCTCTTCATGGATCTTAAAAAGATGCATATGAGAGAATGATTGCCGGCGCTGAAAAAGTTCCACCGGGATGCAACGGGTAAGTGTTGTGCCAAAATTCTACGAAGAGCTTAAAGGCAATCCGGGCGGCCAGATCCTTGGCCTCACAATGGAATCAACCCGTGATGAAATATACCGTGCAATGCTTGAAGCTCTATCCAAAAGACTCGCTGAAGGCAAAAGAGCCCTGGAAGAAGCCGGAGATTTCAAGACTCCCAGCATTCTTTGCGTAGGGGGCGGATCAAAAAACAGGTTGTGGAATAAGCTCCGGGCCAACTATACCGGAGTTCCGATTAAAATAATAGACCAGAAAGAGACCACTGTACTCGGCGCTTCCCTTTTTGTTCAGGCAGCGTGCGGTAATGCCGGGTCACCGGAAGAGGCAAGATCGAAGATTGATTAT
>JADKBK010000018.1 GCA_016715075.1 Bacteroidales bacterium | reverse complement strand
GCTAAAACTTCAGATAAAAATCCCTTGTAAAGTCTTTGTATTCTTCAGTAAACTCATGTCTTTTACCATGTTCGATGGTAAGGAATTTTTCAGAATGCGGAAGCCGCTGCCTGCTGAAGGTCAGAATCATTCTGCGAATCTCAGATGTTGGCAAAGGCCTTATCTTCAAGATACTATTACAATAAAAACCAAAACCTGCAGCATCTGCAATAAAGATATTCCCTTCTGTATAAGGCATTATAAGCTGCAGCCGTCCTGCTGCACCAAAGAAGAAGCCTTGGAACATTCTTCAGCAAATCGCTGTTGGTCAATAAATCGTTATGTCTTGAAACCGATTTTCTTGGATCAGGGTTTTTCAGTGAGTCGGAAAAATAAGGCGGGTTAATCACTGCAAGGTCAAAATTCATTTCCGGATGGTAATTCTGAAGATCCGTGTTTTCAACAGTGATCCTCTCCTTCCATTTGCAAAGGCTTACATTCTCAAGACATTGAACATAGGATTCATAGTCTGGCTCTATGGCAGTAATGCTGGCATCGCATCTCTGTGCCAGCATTATTGCAATCAGACCTGTACCCGAACCGATATCAAGGATGCTGGTCACTCCTTCCAGATCAGCAACAGCGCCAAGCAATACCCCATCGGTCCCCACCTTGAATGCAGCCTTATCCTGGGTTATTGTAAACTGCTTAAAACTGAAATAGCTATTGGACATAATCTGACTTTTTCAAAAGGTGAAGGTTAAGTATTCATTGTTAAAAGAAGGATCCATAAACCGCAGAAGGAATTTTTACAGGCTCTGCCTCTGATTACTAAATCTAACAATGTCAAAAATAGGGGAAAGTTGTCAATAACTGAAAATACTGAGAGCTCTGATTACCTGCTTTCTCCTAAAAAATGTAAGACCTTCATAGTATTAATATGAATTTCTTTCGAACACTGATACCTTTACAGCATGACAGTGAAAAAATCAGCCACCCCGACTCCAGGATGCCAGGATTTACCAGTAATTTCTAAAAGATAAAATTAAAATTAAGTTATTCAAAGCGGTATGTCAGAAACTCATTCTATATTTATTACCTGAGAAAAAATATATATGAGACTATCCTTCTTTTTTATGATCCTGGTCCTTGGGATCATCTTTAACAGTTGTAAGAAAGGGACTTCTGATGATCCAAACAGGGAACCCGGGTTAATAAGCCTTGAGCTCGAGCTTGGAGGGTCAGGTGTTCAATACTGATATTAATGGGAATATTATTTCATTGCAGCGGGATTTTCCTTCCGGAACTATGGAAGTAAAAATAAAAAGCATCTCTCTATCTGACAATAATACATCCACTTCACAGGCAAGGGATAAACTCACCATTGATATGAGTCCGGTATCGGTAACTGTAAAAAACTCAATATCAAAGAAAGAGCTTGTCTACACCCTTAATCTGACTACAAAAAGCTACTCTTCAATTGTTGAGAAAAACGGATTGTTGCGTGTAAGCGGAAATAAAATCGTCAATAAAAACGGTGTTCCTGTTTCATTCGCAGGGAATAGTTTTTTCTGGTCGAATAATGGCTGGGGAGGAGATAAGTTTTATAATGCTTCAGTGGTTTCATGGCTGAAACTCGATTGGGAGACAACGCTTATAAGGGCTTCGATGGGTGTTGATGAAACCGGAGGATATATTCAGTTCAAAACAGCAAATACAGACAAAGTGAAAACACTTGTTGATGCTGCCATCAGCAACGGACTATATGTTCTTATTGACTGGCATTCGCATCATGCAGAAGATTACCAGCCGGAGGCGATAGAATTTTTTACAGAGATGGCCACTCTCTACGGGAATACTGATAATGTCATCTACGAGATCTATAACGAACCCCTGGATATCTCGTGGAGTTCAACATTGAAGCCCTATGCGGAGGCGGTAATAACTGCCATCAGAGCTGTCTATCCTGATAATATGATAGTGGTTGGCACACCTGAGTGGTCACAACAAGTTGATAAACCTGCTGCAGATCCGATAACTATTTCTTCAAATATTGCATACGCCCTTCACTTCTATTCAGTATATCATAAGCAGTGGCTTCGTGACAGAGCAACTGCAGCACTTAACAGCGGAATTGCCATATTCGCTACTGAATGGGGTTCACTGGGATACACTCAAAATGATCCTGAGGCGCAATTGTGGATGGAGTGGTGCAGGACAAACAAGATCTCTCACTGCAACTGGGCTGTAAATGACAAGGCTGAAGAATGGTCTGTTGTAAAACCCGGCGCCAGTGTTACCGGTGGCTGGCAGGAACTAACGGAAGCAGGCTACCTTGCCAGAGATATTATAAGAGCCTGGGAACAATGATATTATTTAGAATTTTTCAAATACTCCCAGCCCAAATAGTGCGAAATCGTATTTCACAGGATCAGCAGGATCAAAATATCTGAGCACATCTGTAAGCTCTTCAACAGCTTTCCAGTCGTTCATTTTTCGTTTCAGCAGCCCCAGCCGCCGGGCAGTATTTCCGGAATGAAGGTCAAGTGGGATATAGAGAACCGCCGGATCTATTTTACTCCAAACCCCGAAGTCAACGCCATTATTGTCTTTCCTGACCATCCATCTGAGGAACATGTTTCTCCGGATAATTAAGGTAGCATGATTATTAGCCATATTTCCTTATTTTTGTGATTCCGAATTTAAGGAAATGAAATTAAAAAGCATGAGTTGAAGGAGTTTCTTGATGAAAAGGTTGAACTGTATAACCGGCCAGCTTTCATTGAATCTGATCCTATTAGTATACCACATCAATTTACGAAAAAACAGGATATAGAAATAGCTGGGTTTCTTGCAGCCACGATCGCATGGGGAAACAGAAAGATGATTCTCAGAAATGCAAACCGGATGATGGAACTACTCGATCATTCGCCGTACGAATTCATAATGAATTCAAGCAATGATGAAATAGAAATGATCGAAAGGTTTGTCCACAGGACTTTCAATTCTACAGATTTTATCTACTTTCTGAAAGCCTTGCAAAACATTTACAGATACAAGGGTGGCCTTGAAACCATTTCAAGACATACCATACTGCTGATTCACTTTTGCCTGCTATCCATGAGTTCCACAGGATATTCTTTGAACTATCTCATGAAAAAAGAACGGAGAGACATGTATCTGATCCATTTAAGGGTTCGGCGGCAAAGAAATTGAATATGTATCTTCGGTGGATGATACGGAGAGATAATAATGGCGTTGATTTCGGCCTTTGGAATTCGATATCACCTTCGATCCTTTCATGTCCTATTGATATTCATTCAGGTAATGTTGCCAGAAAACTTGGCTTACTGACTCGAAAACTGAATGATGCAAAAGCAGTGTCAGAGTTAGACTATGCTTTACGAGAACTGGATAAAGAGGATCCTGTTAAGTACGATTTTGCACTGTTTGGATTGGGAGTATTCGAAGGATTCAGTTAAAAGATCCTTCATCTTTTTCCTTATTTTTTCTTATTATTTCAAAATTCTAAGGGTTTGATGCAATCGTAAATGACCCTTTATCTCTTTAATTTATAGATTTTCATGCTTGTCCAATGATAGTATAAAAATATCGTTTGGTTTTGATTAAATTTGTTTAACACCGTCTAACTTATGGTAGATAAATCAACAGCCTGGAAACGAATAAATGAACTCGTTAACCGATTTGAGGATCAGTATGACTCCTATATGCTCACAGGCTATAATGAAACAATGACAAGGCGTGACTTTATCGATCCATTCTTCAAATCCCTTGGTTGGGATATCGATAATGAAGAAGGATATGCAGAAGCTTACAGGAGGTCATTCATGAAGACAAGCTAAATATAGGAGGTGCTACCAAAGTTCCGGATTACTCTTTCAGACTGGTCGGGGGCAAACGCTTATTCTTTGTTGAAGCAAAAAAGCCAAGTGTATATGTAAAAGATGATATTCATCCGTCATATCAGGTGAGAAGATATGGATGGAGCGCAAAGCATCCCATAAGTATTATCACAGATTTTGAAGAGTTTGCGATATACGATTGCACAACGAAACCTGATCCACGTGACAGACCATCTGTCGCAAGAATAAAATATCTGACCTTCCGTGATTATCATAAGGAGTTTGATTTTATATGGGAAACATTCAGTAAGGAACATGTATTAAGGGGAAGTTTCGATAAGTTTATTCAAAGTGATACACATAAAAAAGGTACTGCGTCTGTTGACAAGGAGTTTCTCGAATCACTCAGTAAATTGAGAAGATATCTTGCCGCAAATATTTCCTGGCACAATAAAACCCTGAGAGAAGACGAAATAAATTTAGCTGTTCAGCAAACCATAGACCGGATTATTATTCTCAGAATCGCAGAAGACAGGCATATAGAATCCTACGGTAGTTTAAAGCACACTTTGAATCACGGTGAATTTTATAACAACTTGTTCGAAGTAGTTCATAAAGCTGATGACAACTATAATTCAGGCTTGTTTGATCTGAAAAAAGACAGGATCAGCAAGTCTTTGATTATTGAGAACAAGGTTATTAAAACAATAATCAATGAGCTTTATTATCCTGAATGCCCATATGAATTTTCTGTACTTCCCGTGGAAATCCTTGGAAGTGTTTACGAACAGTTCCTGGGCAAGATAATAAGAATTACCCCTGCCCACCATGCCAAAATCGAAGAAAAACCAGAAGTTAAGAAAGCCGGTGGTGTCTACTATACCCCACAGTATATTGTCGATTACATTATAAAAAATACGGTTGGTAAGCTTATTGAAGGGAAAGCACCTGCTGAAATATCTCCATTGAAAGTTGTAGATCCTGCATGTGGCAGCGGGAGTTTCTTAATTGGTGCTTTCCAATACCTCCTTGATTACCATAAAAACTATTACAGTAACAGCGGGAAACCAGCTAAAGGCAACAAAAATAGCCCTATGACTCCTGATGGACAACTTTCAACTGCTGAAAAGAAACGGATACTGCTTAACAATATTTATGGTGTTGACATTGATTATAATGCAGTAGAAGTTACCAAACTTAGCTTATTATTGAAATGCATGGAAGGTGAGACGGAGGCATCAATAAACCAACAATTTAAACTCTTTAATGAAAGAATACTGCCTACACTTGATGACAACATTAAAAGTGGAAATAGTCTTATAAGTACAGATTACTACGATAACCAGCTTGACTTCGGTGAGGAAAAGAAAATTAAACCATTCAGCTGGAAGAACTCTTTTCCAGAAGTGTACAAACAGGGTGGATTTGATGTTGTGGTAGGCAACCCACCATATGTAAGGCAGGAACTGATTAGTGCCCAGAAGGACTATTTAAAGGGTCACTACCAGGTTTTTAATGGAATGGCAGACCTTTATAGTTATTTCATTGAAAGAAGTATGAAACTCCTTAACCCGAATGGTGTGTATGGAGTAATTGTTGCTAATAAATGGATGCGTGCAAATTATGGTGAACCATTGCGCAGGTTTTTAAAGGCACATACCCTTTATGAAATTATCGATTTTGGCGATCTCCCTGTTTTTGAAACTGCAACTACATATCCATGTATAATAGTTGCCGGAAACCCAGGGAAAGAAATCGGTCCGATTAAACTTACGCTTGCTAAAACACTAAAATTCAATTCTCTCACTGAATATGTTGACCAAAACTTTGGCCCATTGAACAAAGACTCGTTGAGTTATTCGGCATGCAGTCTTCCAGGTGCTACAGAGAATATCATCATCACAAAAATTTCAAAAGGTGGGAAGCCATTAGGTGAATATGTGAACCGGAAGATTTACAGAGGAGTACTGACTGGTCTTAATGAAGCATTTATAATTGATCGGGAAATTAAAGACAGGTTGATTGCAGAAGATCCCAACAGTGTTGATATTATACAACCTTTCCTTGCTGGTAGAGATATAAAAAGATACCAGAAACCACATAGTGAGAAATTTCTGATTTTCGCAAAGAGAGGGATTGAGATAAAAAATTATCCAGCAATACTCAGGCATCTCGAAAACTTCAAAACCCAGCTTACACCAAAACCAAAAGATTGGAAAGGGGATGATTGGAAAGGCAGAAAACCTGGTGCGTATAAATGGTACGAATTACAGGATGCTGTTGATTATTATCATGAGTTTGAAAAACCTAAAATTATTATACCGGCGATTGCAAATTCAGCTTCTTATACTTATGATACAGAATCATATTATTCCAACGATAAAACGTCAATAATACCAATCAATGATCTGTATCTTTTGGGTTTGTTAAATTCAAAACTCCTGGATTATTTTATCAAATCGATAGCTTCGACTAAACAAGGTGGCTATTACGAGTATAAGCCAATGTACTTGTCGAAAATTCCAATCAAAATCATGGATGAAACTATTGACATTGAAGTACATCAGCACAGTACAATCGAACTATTAGTTGAACAAATACTTTGTTTAAATTTAGAACTCAGAACTTGTAAATTACCTGATAAAATTGAGCAGATAAAAGCACATATTCAGCATAATGAAAATAAAATTAATGAGCTTGTCTACCAGATTTATGAATTGACCCAGGAAGATATAGCTATAATCGAGAGCAAATAATAACAAGTCTCAAACATAATGAGAAACAAAATATTTATAAGTCATGCAAATCCGGAGGATAACGATCAGGCCAGATGGATCGGGTTGCAGCTTATGACATTAGGTTACGAAGTGTGGTGTGATGTAATTAACCTAAAGGGCGGTGAGAAATTCTGGAAGGAGATTGAAAATGAAATCAGAAACAATACCTGCAAATTCCTTTATGTTTTGACAAATTATTCCAACCAGAGAGAAGGTTGTTTGAATGAATTGTCAGTAGCTGAGGCAACTGAAAAGGTAACCGGAGACAATCGGTTTATTGTTTCTCTCCACTTTGATCCTGATCTGACATACGATAATGTTAACATAAACCTCAAAAGAAAGATCGATCTGAATTTTAAAACAGATTGGCAGCAAGGACTAAAAGAACTACTAAGCATATTTGACGATGAACCAAAAGTGCCAATTCAAAAGGATCCGGACTTTGATCTAATACATAACTACTGGAATGCGATTTATCTAAATGATCGAAAACCAATTGAGAAGGAAGAGACATATTCGTCAAATTGGTTTGAGTTTATAAAATTTCCGGAGAATTTATACATACATAATTTTAAAGGCATGATTCCAAGGGGATTCGAGTGGAATAAAATGCCATACCCTACATATGGTTATAAACGATGCACTGCAACCTTTGGGTCGTATAATTCTTTTGTCGAACAACTCCCAAAGACAAAGTCATATAATCAAAACAATAGCCGGATTTATAATACTCTTAACGTACTTAACGATGGGTATGAGGATGATTTCATTTCAAATAGAACCCTATTAAATATTATAAACAATCTAATTAGTACCGGATTTGTAAATTCCATGAAACAAAGGGATATTTTAAGTTATGATATGTCCGGAAAGGTCGCCTTTTGTTTTCCAAAGGATATTAATAATGAGAAAATGTTCAGCTTTGGTCAGTTGGTGGGTAAGCTAAAAGAACGAAACTGGCATTTCGCTTTTAGTGGATTCCCGGATTTATTACATAATGTTTGTGTTATGCAGTCACATATTCTGCTTTCTGAGGAGGGATCCTTACTGTCATCAAAAAAAGGCCAGCAAGCAGGAAGAAGAAGACAAGGGGCAAATTGGTGGAACAAGCATTGGAAACACAAGCTTCTTTCTTCTGTAGCTAATTTGGTTGAAACGGATGGGATTTTAAAAATTGAAGTTGGGGATAATAATTTTGTGATGGTAAGTGGTATTCCTGTATCCTTTAAAAGTGCAGTAAGCTATGTTGATCCTGATGAGGCCAAGGAAGCTTTGGATGATTTTCCGGAGGAAGAAGGTGATGAAGTTGTTGAAGTAACAAACGTGGCTGATGAATGAACTGGTGAATATAGAGGAACCAAAGGTTCTATTTGGGTATAACCAGAGGTTAGAAGATCCAAGAGATGGCTTAACAATCTTTGGCCCTTTGGAGAATTTGAGACCATATGGAATTATAAGTGGAGTTGTCAGTACGAAGAAAGGTCTTGAAAAATTTAAAAACTTTTTAACTGAAATTGAAAGTCCAATATATAACAGTGATAATACTTCGAGACCTTTTTTCCCCGGATTCAATTCTGTATTTAAAATGGAATGGTCTGCTAAGAAAATTTATCATGTAAATATCGATGAAAGCGAGCTTGGCAAATGTTTGTATCACGAAGATGTCCATTCCAGAACATACCAGACTGTATCCCTATATGCCGATAAAATAATTGCTGCAAAGAAAGATGAACATGTAGATATCAATTTATGGGTAGTTGTTATTCCCGATGAGGTATACGAGACCTGCAGACCCCAATCAACGATTAAAAAGGAACTGATAATAACCAGGAAGACAATTACTAAAACCAGAGCCAAGAATTTATTAGCCGAACCTGCCTTGTGGGATGATATGAATCAGGCAGCAAAACCATTTGCATTTGAAGCCAATTTTCACAATCAGCTAAAAGCGAGGCTACTCAAGCATACCTTACCTACCCAAATTATACGTGAAAGCACGCTTTCTCCAATGGACTATTTGAATGCCTTTGGTTTGCCAAAGAGAGACTTCTCCAAAATTCGGGGTCATCTGGCATGGTCAATATCTACTGCAGCATTTTATAAAACTGGTGGTAAACCATGGAAATTAGCTGATATTCGGAAGGGAGTATGCTATATAGGACTTGTTTATAAAAAGGATGACAGAAGTATCGATCCACGAAATGCTTGCTGTGCTGCACAGATGTTCCTCGATAGCGGTGATGGGTTTGTCTTTAAAGGTGCAGTTGGTCCCTGGTACAATCCTAAGTTTGGTAATTTTCATTTGAAACCTGCCCAGGCAGAAGAGCTGATCAGAATGGCGATTGATACTTATAAGTCAGCAGAAGGTACATATCCAAACGAAATATTTCTTCATGCAAAAACTAAGTTTGACGACAAGGAATGGGAAGGATTCAAACGAGGAGCCGGTGAGAACATAAATGTTGTAGGTGTAACAATCAAAGATCATACACCAATTAAAATATACCGGGATAATAGTAAATTTCCAATACTACGGGGACTGGCATATATAAATGGACCATCTTCAGGGTATTTGTGGTCAGTTGGATTTGTGCCAAGACTTGACACATCTCTGGCTTCAGAGGTGCCGAATCCTTTATATGTGGAAATCACACAAGGAAAATCTGAAATAAAACAAGTATTGCAGGATATTCTGGCATTAACCAAGTTAAATTACAACGCCTGTATATATGCTGATGGTAAACCGGTTACTTTACGATTCGCGGATAATATAGGTGATATATTAACTGCTGCACCTTTACAAAGGGAATGAAGTTCCACCGCTATCTTTCAAATATTATATTTAAATGTTAGAAAATTATGGATGATCCTATTATAGGTTATATATCAATCCTTACTAACAATAGTATTAAAGCAAAATATAGGAAATTCAGAAGAATTTGAACATGCCGATCAGTTACTGGCCGACATAGAAATTGAATATGATGGAGAGTTGCCAGATTCAATGCGCTACTTCGAAATAAATGAGTGCAGTAGTCCGGTTGACTTACATGACTTTTTGGACAAACAGTTCAAAACCTTTAAACTTGCTGTTTTTTCAAATCCAGCTGCAAGAAAAGGAGAACTTTTTAAGGAGATTAAGGAACAGATAAATAATTCTAAGATTGAGCTGACTCAGATCAGTGCAACAGTTCACTTACTTCATGATATAACACTTGATGCTTTGATAAATTGTAAGATTCAGTATTGTGAGGATACTTTAAAATTATTAGCAAATGAGCAAAGTGATGTAGAAATTATCGAAGCAAAAACGCCTCCGAGTGCAGAACCTGTTTATTTTTTTAAGATAGATGAGCAATTTAAGACTTCCAGCAATTTTATTTTGCCATTAATGCATAAGGAACTAAAGAAAGCTGATACATTGATTGTTCATTAAGAGAATTCCGGAGACTCTTTTTATAACAGGCGATAAGATACCGATTGAATCTCCATCTCCAATAGTCTGGAAGGAACAAAATATAATCACTTTGCATATTTTATTAAAATGTATTAATCATTCATTTATTTCGTATTCCAAGTCTCCATCAAATAATGAAATTGCGAATCACTTATTTTACAAATCTGTTGAAGGAACTTACTTCTCTTCCAGCAAAGGTAGATTCGATAGTCGGCTGGATCCAGTTGTAAAAAGTCGATTTGATGCCATTATGAAGCGAATCGGTTTATTACAAAAGACGACAATTCAATAGAAAAAGACGACGTTTCGTAAAATTTCAAACTTTACTTTCTAAATAAAGATTTTAACTGGTATCCGGTTATTATCGATACTCCTATTCATTTCACTGACGACACATCAAACGACATCAAAAATAATTGCCATAACTTACGTAATATACTGTGTATCATTGCAATAAAATTAACTATTTATTATTTTAATATTTAAGATTATGGCAACAACAGACTTTTTACAGCAGGAATTACATGACGAAATTGTAAGAAAATTAGAAAAGCATCATTTCAATGTTTTCCCTGAAATGACAGCAGAGGAAAGAGAGGAAGTAAGATCAGATATCCACATGCACGGATACGATGAAAGATACCCTGTAATATTATATCAAGAAAAGGTTCTTGATGGTTGGAACAGGCAACAGATTTGCGAAGAACTCTGTGTCCTTCCAAAATATGAGGAGTTTAAGGGTAGTGATCTCGAAGCCATGGATTTCATATGGAGAAGTAACAAAAGAAGAAACCTGACAAGCTCACAGTGGTCAGCAATTGCTACTGAAGCACAACCGATAATGGAAAGTATTGAAGCAGCAGTAAAAAAGGAAAAAACAGAGAAGCTCGAAGGCAACAGAAACGCTTCTAAGGAAAAACAATTGGTAGAACAAATTCCACCAATTGAAAATCCCAAAAGAGACGACTCAAAAAGGTCGACTGTAAAGTTGGCAAAACAATTCAATACTAATCCAAAATATGTGACAAAGGCTAAAGAACTTAAAACAAATAAGCCGGAGGTTTTTAAGCAGGTCAAGAATGGAGAGATCACCATCAACGATGTAATTCGGGCCGAAAAAACGGAAGCTTTAGAAACTCAAAAGAAAAAGATGGAGACCATCAAGGTTCAAGATGATGTTGGATCAATAACAACAGAGGTCATAGTCGAACCTGTTCCAATAGTTCGGGAAGAAGTTAAGACTGAACTGATATTAGAGGTAAGCGAGGGACTTCTTATAAAACTAAAAGCCTATGCCAAAGCACAGAATATTGAAAACAAACTGTTCGATTGGAATACAGATTATAAGCAGGCAGCTATTGACCTACTCACAATAGGTGTCGAGCATCCTACTTTCGAATATGATACCGAGGCTATGAAAGTATTCAAAGATGAAATTCAGAGGCTAAATGAAGAACAGATGTATCCTGAAAATACAGGTGAAGACCTGAATACAAACAAAACTCAAGAAAAATGATAGTAAAAAACATCCAAAACTCTGGCCTTGATCCAAGGAACTCAACCTAATCAAGACTGAGTTGGAAGAAAAAGAAAAAAATTATGATGAAAACACTTAGTGAAATACTTATAGCGGTTCAGAAAATCATTGATACGAACCAAGTGATCGATACGAGATTACAGCAATTAAAATCATCAGGCTACCAAATTGAATTCAATTGGGTAAAAAACGGGAATATTGGAGACGTTTTTTACATGAAAAAGAAGCAGGTATATAGAATACAGATATCAGCATCAGAGCGATGTGGAGATTATGATAAGGCATATTGTATTGTAATCCCAGTATCAAATGTAAGTGGATCCTCGAATGAGACGATAAAGATCAGAAACATATCTGTTGCCAGAACAACAGGACTTCTTAAGAACAAAACGAGTTTAAAAAATAAAAATTATTCAAATAATATCTAAAATTATGACAGAACAAGAATTTTTACTTAAGGAAACCCATGGTTTAATTGAGACTTATACCAATCATGGAAGTATCACACCAACATTCACATTATTATTCGATGATGGTTCTACGGAATCCAATGCTCTGATCTTCGACAAAGAAAAATATAAGTTTTTCATGCAAAAAATTTGTGAGGATTCAAGTGTGATTGCATGCACTTTCATAACTGAAGGATGGTTAACTACAAGTGCTGATGAAACTAAGTCCCCTTCTGAATGCGATGACCGGGAAGAGATTATTATGTTGCTTTATAATACACGCGATATTGCTCATGAATGTCACTTATATAAACCAGACAAGAATGGGATACTCGAATTGGTATCTATTGACAGAGCTTATCAGGGAAGGTTGAGCAATCCTTTTGGCTCTGCAAAAATATGACTAAGGAAGGAAAAGAAGAGGCTATCCTGAAATTCCAGGAATCCATGCGAAATACAATGTGTACTGCTTATAGTCAGTTAAATCATGTTGTTCCTATGATGTTTTACCTAACAAATACCCGAGAACAAGTTAGTTTGCGCTGGATACCGGAGGAAGAATGGAACGACAAGGAAAGTCTGATACAAAGAATAAGATCCAAATGTACCGAACTGGAGACTATCGCATTTATGTTGGAATTTCCGGTTGAACCTGACATGGTCAACGTTATTCTGGTTACAGATGAAATTCAGGAGATTTTTCATTATAACATTAATACTGAATCTCAGAAGATGGAATTTGTTGAGAAAGAAATTTATGATGGAGAGTTTTCGAGATTATTTAAAATAAAGAACAATAAATAAATTTCCAATGAGTAGTGAAGAGTTTAGTCGCATGATAGCTGACTACGAATTACAGAATGGAATTGAAGTAATTACCGAAGAAGAACTTCTTGACTTTATACCTGAATCAGAGCTATACCCAAACCTCTATTTGCCTGAAGGATGGGAAGACGACTTTTTTAGCTGGCATATCTCAGATTATGAATGGGATCTATTGCAAAGTGGTTTCAATCCCTTTACAGGTGAGGTCACATTAAATCCAGCCTATTTTATACATGAAGATGTCGATGAGATTATGCCATATGAAGTCTCTGGGGAATTTTGTTGGTGTCCATGCAACGGTACTTTTGAAGAAACGATAGAAATGGCAACAATAATGGATAAGCTTTATCTCGTGATGGATACTCATGGTAATATTGTTGGTTATGACTTTTTTGATGTTGGTGATAATATAAACGAGTATATGAGATTAAAGGGTTATGATGGTGATTGTGAATTTATGAAGGTTGATGAACCTGGAGTTGACGAAGTCGAATGGGAGAGTGCTTTAGCTGATGATTTGGAATATTACGTGTCTTTAGGTACCAAAATTATTGATGTTGATGTGGCTGATTTGAATGAATTAGAGCAGTTTTTAAAGCGTGACATTCACGAGACAGCATATCGCATCAAAATACACCTGGAAGCTGATGCGAAAAGGTTTTTGATAGTCGTAACCGTTGATGAGCAGTATATTATATACAGAGTTTTTCACGAATTGGATAATGCCAGTATTAACAATTTAAAATCTTTGGGATGGGACACTTGGCCTGAATCTGCTTTGCAAATAATTGATTATTACCTCGAAACTGGTTTAACAAAAGAATGTTATCAATAACGAAAAATTACTTTATTAATAAAATTTGAAAAATGAATGCACAATATTTATCTGATGTAAAAATCAACGAAATCATCGCTCTTTCAGATCAGAGATACTATGATGGTACTATTAAAATGGATGTTGAACAAGCACTAATAATCATGCTGTCAATAACCCACTTTTTTAAGTTCGCAATGGATTACCAGAGTGAATGGTATACCAAATATGAAGGCAGGATGAACAGGGAAGTAGAACAGTTTAAAGCTGAGCAAGGTATATTGAACGGGAAGGACGAAATGCTGTGGATAATAAAGAACGGAGCACTGAAATATCATATTTGCATTCAAGCCTTGCTGCTGCAGACGCTTTTTGCTTTGAACGGAACATATTATCGTATAAACGATCGAGATTATGAATGGGAAGAGGAATTCGATAAAATATTTGTTGGGATGCCATTTAGCCGGGATTTCGATCTTGCAATGATTAAGTTCTTACTCCTGCCATTATACAATAGTACACACGATACAAGATACGAACTTAATTACGGAGGAATTGAGTCTTAGCCGTGTCAGTCTGACAAGTGCGTATCATTTTACGATGTATTACATTTTACTATCGAATTTTCCATATAAACCGATTTCATCAAGTATTTATTTGAAATATGTATAACATGGAGAATAGTGAAATAAAACTTGATAGACTTGACAAAATAATTTGTATCCGCTTATCGAATGAGGATTACAATTCTTTGTTAAAGATAAGTGAGGATAAAAAATCAAATGTTTCAGAGATAGTAAGAACCATTATCAGCATGATTACAGATATGGTTAAAAAATAACTGCAAAAATTAAAAATTATGAATTGGCAACTAATAATTACATCGGAACAAGACAGGAAGAGTACAAATGCCTTATTCACATTGACAGATTGAGTATAACTTTCCGTCATTTAAAGTCTTCCACATTTCAAAATATAAAAAACCCTGATTTCATAACCAATGAGCAAATCTTCAATCGCATTGTACTAAGGCATGATAACTCACCGGGGAAGGGAGCTTATTATCACAGTTTCATCGTTTACTATGATGGATGCATAATAGGCAGGCTATTTTCAGGATGTAAAATGAATAAACCGGATTTACAATTTGACTTCAAGAAGGAATTATTTTATTCAATAAAACCGGATTATTGGTATGAAGCTTATCTAACACTTAAAACAGAACTTGGTATTGCTTACAACAATATTAATTGTGTTGAGATTGCGGTTGATACGAATAAAGATGTAGTCAGCCAGTTTGGGTTATTATTTAAAAATTCAATTAATAATAGTCTCGGTTCCGGCAGGCAATTTAAGATGCGAAAAAATACTATAGTGCATGTTATGAACAATGGAGCATCATTTGTCATTGAAAGTAGTGCTGAAAGCGAAAATAAGGTAGCTATATATAATAAATCTCATTTTTCCGAAAAATTCATTCTGGATTACTTTATTAATAATGGTTTGCCCCAGGATAAAGTTAATCGCATTGAAGCAAGGTTGAAGTGGAATTTTATCAGGAGTCTCATCAATAAGAAAAAAATGAATATTACTGTTGAAACTCTACTGGATCCACAAAAGCTGGCAACCATCTTTGAGATATCAACATTGCATAAACTTACCTTTCATGACTTGACTGAAAAATCCTATGATGCAAACAGAAATCCAGATTATACTGCAGTCAGCGTGTTAGATGATCTGTCAATCGCCACAGCAGAGATCGGGAAAGTTAATCCAGACTATCAAATAAACCATTATAAAAAATCAGTCGATGAGAACATCCTTCGTCAGAATTACTACAGGTTTCTGGAATGCGGCAATAATGAATACCTTCGAAATTTCAAAGCGAGCGCTAAAGTAGCAGCCATAAACAAAAATCAGTTACTGGCTCTTATACATAAATTCAATAATAAATTTATGGGGGATCGTCGAGAAGAAATCATCAGAAGAATGGAACTCGCAAAAAAATACATTACGAATCCGGCGGGATCAAATTTCAGAGAAATGTTTTCTTCGGTAACATTAAAACTGAAGTTGCATTTTATAGGATTATTTTAATGGCCATTTAGAATTTGTGGAAATGGACTTGTATAACAAATGAACCTCTTTGGCCTGCACTTTAATTCCGTTTATAAGTACTATAACTGGCTTTTATTACTCCTGCATTAGAACAACTGATTGGTTTACAGAAGATTAAATTTCCAGGTTAATTTCCGTAATGTTTTAATTAATAATTCATAACAGATATTAGAAATCTGGGGCAAGATCAAATTGTAGCACCTCCATAGATAAAACTTCATACATAGGTGCATTAATTATCAAAAAGATCGCATCGTATTACAAAAGTCCATGCTAAAGTTTAAATCCCGGCAAAAAAACTTTCCAGAGTTTTAACATCGGGGTAAGCATCCAGGACTTTCAGTAGTGTTGTCATGTGAAAATTCTTGCCAGATTCAAGATTTGTGTATGAAATTCGTGGAATATCGTTTTTCACACAAAACCTTTCAACTGATAGTCCAGTTGATTTTCGAAGATTATGGATTTTATTACCAATAGCATCTAACACCAGTTGATGTCTATCGAGGATTGGATTTATTCTTTCGTAGGCCATGTCATAATAAATATTATTTAAAGGTAACATTACCATTGCGAGAAAATACATATAATGTCATAATTATTACCATATAAATAAATGTCATAAATATAACCATATAATTATGACATTGTATATCTTTGAGCCATGAAAAAGAAAAAGTGGTTTGTACAGGAATATCTGTGCATAGATTTTGAATCACCGGACCGATATATAATTGTCATCGAAATCGAGGATGATTTGCCATTGACATCTTTCGTTGTTAAAATTCCGAAAATATATCCACAGTTTCCTATAAACCCTTATATAGTTAATTAATATGCATGAAAGTAACTATTTATGTATCAATAATAGGGTATACATGAAGATGATACATTTTGCAGATCAAAGACTGCATAAAAATGGGCAAAATGGATTAAATATAAGGTCACACTAAAAATGATACAAATGGAAGCAATCATCTATTCAAGAGTAAGCAGCGAGTCTCAGGATAATGAACGACAGATAATCAACCTCAAGCAAGTTGCCCAGCAAAAAGATTGGCATGTCAGAAGAGTATTTCAGGAAAAAGTCAGTGGAACAACTGAGACCAGAGAAAGAAATGAGTTCAAATCATTGATCGATTATCTTGAAAAGACATCAATAAATATTGTTATGATTTCAGAGATCTCGAGAATTGCCAGACGAGTGGTCATTGTTTTAAATTTTGTTGAATTACTCCATACAAAAGGAATAGCACTATTTATTCAACAGTTTAATATGCTCACCTTGGAGAATGGTCAAGAGAATCCAATTGCAAAAATGCTTTTGCAGATGTTAAGTATCGGTGCCGAGATGGAGAACAACCAGAGGAAAATAAGACAATTTGAGGGAATAAAACTTGCCCAGATGAAGAATACTTATACTGGCCGGAAGAGAGGAGCCAGAACGTCTCCCTCAAGCCTGATATTGAAGTATAAGAACGTTACAGATCTTCTTGACAAGAGTGAACTTTCTGTCAGAAGGATTGCAGGAATTACCGGACATTCGATCAATACAGTAAGGAAAATCAAACAACTTAAAGAAATTTGATTGATTCATATCTATTATTGTGAGTAATCTAAGTATAGTTGATTGAAAATAGAAATAAACCGAAAATAACACAATGTTCCGTTCGGGACCAGGAACGGACGAAAGCGCAACCAGATTAACTATCTTTTAATCTCGAGAGTTCTTTTAAACTATTGATTATGATTGTACAGAATTATAGGGAAGCCAACACAGACAGGTGTAATAATATTTTCTTCACCTGAATCATTCTTTATTCCATTCCAACAATCTGCGTTCCCCCTGCAATGAACGAATTTCAGTACCATCTTGACTTACCTCCATTGTACCTTTATATTCGCTTTGTTCATTTCGTAAAGCAAAATAGCGAATGTATATAAAGCGCTCTTTTATTTGTATCCAGAAATCGGCATGGTCTTCTTGTCCATTTCGGAAGGCAGTAATAATTTCATTCACAATATGAACGCTTTCCGGAGGATGGCAATTTTGCACTTTTCTGCCAATAATGGCTTTGGAACGAGGGAAAATGCGGTCTTTAGCACCTGAAAAATATTGAACTTCATCGTTTTCATCAATAAATGTAATATCTACAGGCAAATTGTTTAACAACATTATCAATTGTTCAGGAGTAAGAAACCCTGTACCGAGATTAATTTTACCGTTCAAATTATAAGATGTCTTGCTCAAGTTGATTGCCTTGTCTGGTTGATGGATAAAACACCATCCTATCTCATAGCTCTGCTCTAACATTTCGATCCAGGCTTTTTCAGGGATTGCCTTGAGTGCTACCGGAAATACGATTTGTTCTTCCCTGAAAACAATGGGAAGTACAACAAAAAATAATTTTCCTATCTCCTTATTCAACAGCTCTTTATCTGACACCTCGTTCTGTAAGATTATTTCAAGAACTTTAAGACTCCGACGAAAATCATCATGAAAAGACCACATTAGTTGCAAACAGCGAAATTGTGGAAATGCTTTTTCTATGTAAGGGAACAGGATATTCTCTTTTTTGATATAATGCAACTCATAAGCCTTTAACTGCTCAACAAGTAGCCTGAGTTTAAGGACTAAATCCGAAAAAACCTGATTATCACCGTTGAAGTAAACTTTAATTACAGATTTTAACTGAGTCATTATTTTTTGAACCTCACGGTTTTCGAGCATAAGATAATACAGGAAATGACCTTTATGCGGTTTTTCCCATTGGTAAGCACTAAGCGACTTATAAAAAACATTTATAATCTTACCAACATTAGGTTTAACAGTTTCAATCGGTAACCCTTCCAATAACAGTTTATCAAGTACCTGCATCGTTTCAGCTGGTGTAACAGTATTGATTATCTGCTTATGTTTTTCTATGAGCATTCTGCCATCTTCACCCCTGATAAGACATCGGGAGAAATCTGCCAGGGCTTCAATACGATCCTGTCTGTTGAATATTATTTCTGACATGTTAAAAGGAAAATTTAGCTTTTATAAAAATATACTAAAACTAAGTTTTCTACGTCCTTTAACACCCAATGTTCTATATTAAGGCTAATTGTTTTGTCAATTAACGGGGCAGGCAGGAATGGAGAAGTCAACTTGTATATTTTGCCAGATGTAAGATGGTTCAGATCAGAAATAACCTGGTTTACAGGCTGCTCTCCGGCTGCAAGCATTTCGCTTATATCAAACTCCTTCTCTATCAGAGTTTCGTTATACCAGGAGGGTTTGTTGGTATTATATGTTGTATTATCACTTTCGTTAAGTAACTCCTGCCCAACTTCTTTCCGTAGAATATTTATCAAATCACCTGCTTTGACATTTCCTATGCTGGCAGCCTGTTGCAGAGTTGCAATTTTTGCAACAGTTTTTCTCAGGAGCGGGTTCTTTAATTTGCTGAATGCCGGAACATATTTTATAAGAACTTCTTCCAATTGGGGATATGTTTCAATAAGTTGCAATACTTTTGTCTTTGGTGTTATAATCAATTGTTCTTTTCCATAGTTATTTCTTGTAAGATAAAATTCTTTGATCTCCTTCAAGTTTTCTGTACCCCGAAACATCGTGAGAAACCTCAAGAGTTCCCAGATATTCTCCCTTGTCATTTCGCAGAGCGAAATAATTTATATGTATCATTTTGTCTCCTGAATTAATCCAGAAAGGTGCTTGGTCTTCTCTGCCGCTTTTAAAATCCTCTATGATCTTGTCTACTATATGTGCACTTGCAGGCGGATGGCAATGTCGTACATCTCTATTCAAAATTGCCCGGTTTCTCTGAAATATTCTTTCTTTTCCCTGTGAAAAATATTTCACTTTATCATTCCTATCAACGAATGTCATGTCGATTGGCAGGGTATTCAAAATTGCAAGTAGCTCTTCAATAGAGAAACTTCCTGATGGAAGTTGAATATTCTGACCTGTTTTATTCAATTCATTTATAGAATCTTCTTTGGCCCATTCTGGTTTCCACTCCTTTTGAGGATCATACAGGCAGAAACCTATCTGCAATGATTGTTTGCTGATTTCATACCATTCTGATTCAGTAAGTTTATCTAATGCCATTGGGAATAGGATCTCTTCCTCTTTTTAGTCATATCAACTACTCCCTTAATTGCAGGGGAAAGTATTATCTCCGATGATGCAATAAGTTCTTCTCTTGTAATCGAAGGAGTTTGCAATAATTCAATACTTCCTTTTATTAAATCCCTTATTTCATCATGCTTTCCCCACATTACCTTAGGGGGGCCGGTGATGCCCTGGTTTTCCAAAAACGGGAATAACAGGTATTCCTTACGGCGGTAAAGTTTATCAACATCAAAGAGGTTATTGAATAGTCCCCTTAGTTTAAGAATAACTGCTTCAATATTAATCTCTTTGTCACCAGATACTTCATCAAGCAGGATTTCAATTTCCAGAGCTACTTTTTTAAGTTCACTGTTTTCATGGATCATTACATCTACAGGGTGACCATCAGGGATTTTCTTGGAAGAAGATAAATCAATTTTTCCGTCAAGAACAGCTGAATGAGCATCACATAGTTTTAACACCTCTTCTTCAGGAAGTCCCTCGCTAATTAGCTCCTGCTCCACTTCCACTACCTCTCCATAAGGTATCTGACTAAGACTTTCCAGTAGTTGCTGTCTTACTACTTCCTGAGATTCTCCTGTGTGTAGTTTTAAAATAAGCTCTTTAAGTCGCTTTTTTCTTTCGGTTGAGTTGTTTATCAGTTCACTCATATTGTATCATAATTATTAGTTGCAATGTGTTGTTATAAATTATCAGTTAGCCATCGCCAAATTATTACGAAAAATCAGTTGGGTTAATAATCTGCTTTTTTCTGATTTTAAGCCAGACTACAAAGCCTGAAATCAGAATAAACAGGACAATGAGACCAGTAAGTGGGACTATGAGGACGTAAAAATCTCCTATTATTGACTGATAGATTCTTCCGGTATGAATTTCCAATGCCACATTCCATAACGACATTGGGGAATCATTGATAATCTTTTCGGGTAATGGTGCAAATCTTTGCACTCTTCTGATATCAACAGCTCCCCGATTGTAATCCATGTAATATTCTGATTTTTAAAATCACGGGTGAATCCTGAAACAAGAAAATCACCAATTGGTCTACCTCTTTCTGAAGGAGCTGTGTAAGGTCGTTTTTTAATGTAATCGAAAATCTCACCAGATTGTGAGTTCCAGGTAAACAATCCTTCAAAAGAACCGACAAGATATTTATACGAATCAATTTTTTCGAAAACGGTCACCCCCATTACACTTGCCGGGGGCTGAAATATATATTGTTTAAGTTCTGTTTTGAAATTGTCATCGGAATAGTAGAACCCATCCATTGTGCTGACTATAAACCTATTGATCTCCTGATCATAAAAAATTCTGCGTAACTGGTCAAACCATGGATTTGAAGTTGCCAGTTCTGTAAAGGGGATCTTTCCTACTCTGGAATTAGCAATAGAAATCAGAAGCGGAGGTCGTAAAAACATTCCTGTTGTGGTATTTAGTATCAGGATAGCCAGAGCAATCCATCCAATTTTATTATGCCATTTAATATTCCACCTGTTTGAGTTCCTTAATTTTACTTTGACCTGAGGAGGTTTCTTATTTTTCTTTAATATAATCTTGTTTACAAAGACAATGAAACCTGTAATTGTAAGAAAGGCAAAAACGAGGCCTGCGAGATCGACAAATATCTTGCCAGCTGTTCCATAAATTTCACCACTATGAATGACCCATAAGGTTTTAAATAGTCCTGTTTTGTTATCATAATTCTCAGGAGGAGGAAGGTGAGTCATACTGAAATGAATGAGATCAGTCGTTTTTAATAAAGAAGAACGTGTTAAAACGAAAATTGTATCTTGTATTTGAATAATATCGACAATGACCTTTTCTTTAACAGGCAAAGCAACTGAAATCCATTTCTTCTCGTTGTAATTAAATGTATATAGACCAGAAAACGTTCCTGCAAGAAGCTTCTGTCCGGTAGTTTGGATCATTTGAAAAATCTTGCGATTGTCTATACCTTTTGGAACACCGGCACTAAAATCATTAAAATCTGTAAAACTACTATCGGTAAGCCAGATTCCTATATTCCCGTAAACAAGTATGCTGTCTGAAGAAATTTTTAAAGTCGATTTTACAGCTGCATTATTCCAATTTTGATATCTGTACTCTTTTGGAAGCAGTTTCCTGTCTACATCAATAAATGATAGACCTCCACGGTGATTAAGTATTATCCCTGAGAAAACATAACTAAGTATTATCATGGCAAATATTACACCCAGCCATTTATGGTACTTCATGAAAAATTTTATCATATAAAAAGAAAAGGTTATTAAATTAAATTAAAATTGGAGCCCGAAATGTTCAGGAATTGAAGAAGAGTATTTTTTAGCTAACGATTGTATAGTTTCAGTAGAAACAAGATTGTTAATTGCATCTCTTATGGGGGCATACTTTTCATGTAATGGGCATTGGCTATTGACATCGCAATGTCTGAGCCCAAACCCACATCCGGATAACAGAGATCCACCTTGAGTTGCTACAATTAAATCTTTAATCGGAAGGTCGGGGTTACCCTTTTCAAAATAGAACCCTCCCCCTTTCCCTTTCTGTGATTTAACAAACCCCTGTCTGGCAAGACGCTGCAAAATCTTTGCAGTAAAAGATGGAGGTGCGTCGATTTCTTTAGCAATTTCCGCTACTCCGGGGTTTTTACTAATCAGATTTTGAATTTGAATGTAAACGAGGCCCCTAAGTGCATATTCTGTCTCTTTATTGAACATTGATCTTAAATTTCTTTAGAGTAATTTATACTGACAAAGGTACTTAATATTTTATAAATCACCAAAGGACCTTTTTGTCCTTTATATTAATTTTTATATATTTGCATCATTAATATTAATCCAATAACATATGTCAAAAAACAAAGAATACAACGAAATAACAATAGGTGAAATCGTTGCTGCAGATTTCAGAGCTGCTGAAATATTCAAAAATGCAGGAATTGATTTTTGTTGCGGCGGGAAAAAAAGTCTTGACCATGCGTGTACTGAGAAGTCTATTGAACCTTCCGCGATTGTAAAGCAATTAAAAGAACTTGAAAATGTGCCGGTCAGTCAAAATCAAAACTTTAACGATTGGGATTTAAGTTTCCTTGTAGATTATATTGTCAATACCCATCACAAGTATGTGCTTAAATCGTTACCGGAGTTGGTGTTCTACACACAAAAGATTGCCTCGGTTCATGGGTCACATCATCCGGAACTTATTGTAGTTGCTGATTTATTTGAAAAAATAAACATGGAGCTCTTACAACATCTCAAAAAAGAAGAAGAAGTACTTTTCCCTTCAATCAAAGAGGTTATAAAGAGTAATTCACCTGTGGCTAAGGCTACGATTATATCTGAAATTGGTCGAATGAGTGGCGAGCATGAATTTGCTGGCGGCGCAATGGACAAGATTAATGAAATTACCTCAAACTACCTTGTGCCAGAAGATGGTTGCAATACATATAATGTAGCATTTAAACTCCTGCATCAATTTGAGGATGATTTGCATGTTCATGTACATCTCGAAAATAACATACTGTATCCTAAAGCATTAGCGCTTTAAAAAATGATAAATCCAACATAATATTAAATCTCTATAAAGATGAATACAGCAACAAAAAATTTAGAAAATGACCATGTAAATATTCTTAGGCTAATCGATGTTATGGAGAAAATGATACTGGTCAAAAGCGTCAATACAGATCATTTTGAAAAAACAGTTAGCTTAATTAAGAGTTATGCTGACGGACTTCACCATGCCAAGGAAGAAAATCTTCTATTCCCTCTGATGGCAAAAAGAGGTTTTTCCAGTGAGCAGGGTCCAATAGCGGTAATGCTTCACGACCACGCAGAAGGTCGGGATTATGTTAAGGGTATGACTGAAGGAATTGCGGGTTATAAAATAGGTAACGATTCTGCACTTGCTAAAATCTATGAAAATATGCAGGGTTATATAACCCTGTTACGCAACCACATTGCAAAAGAAAACAATGTATTATTCCGCATGGCTGACAATTCCCTTTCCGAAAATGATCAACAGGAGTTATTGAAAGAATTTGCAAAAGTTGAAAATGAAGGAGTTTGCGGAGGGGTATTAAGTGATTGTATTACTGCAATCGGGAAACTCGAAGTTGCATATAAATAATAAAAATTCCATAATAACTTACTAAACCTTATAATTATGACTACAAAAAAACTCTGGATTGGATTTATCACCGTAATGGTTCTATCTTTTTCCGTTCTGCTATATTTCGGGAAGGAGATATATAAACAGGCTCCTCCAATACCTGTGAAAGTCGTAAAACCCGATGGTACCGTTTTATTCACAGGTCAGGATATTAAAGACGGACAGAATGTCTGGCAATCACTGAGTGGTCAGGAGATTGGAACGGTATGGGGACATGGAGCTTACCAGGCACCCGACTGGAGTGCTGACTGGCTCCATAAAGAAGCTGAATACATTCTGAATAAGTTTGCAATGCAGCAAGATGGTATTTCTTATGAAAATTAAGTGATGAGAGAAAAGCATTTCTTAAGTTCTTTTGCAGAAAGAGCTGAGAAAGAATACATATGATCCTGCAACAGGAATTCTTACCGTTTCTGAAATCAGGGCTGAAGCCATTGCTTCAAACAGCACTTTTTACGGGGGATTGTTTACCAACGATCCTTCTCTGGCCGGCTTACGTAATGCATACAGTATTCCTGAAAATTCGATAAAAGATCCGGTCAGAATTCCACTTTTGAACTCATTCTTTTTCTGGATATCATGGTCATGTGTAACAGAGCGCCCCGGACAGGCAATTACTTATACAAACAACTGGCCTTCAGAAGAACTTGTTGGGAACCGTCCGACAGGTTCATTACTCCTATGGACCGGATTCAGCGTGATTGTTCTTATAGCAGGAATCGGGTTGATGGTCTGGTATTATGCACGCCGCCGGGATGAAGATTCTGACACCATACCATTGACATTCCCATTACTGAAAGAAATACAGACTCCTTCACAAAAAGCTACGGTAAAATACTTTTGGATTGTATCCGCTCTGCTGCTTGTTCAGGTACTTATGGGAGTTATTACAGCCCACTATGGGGTTGAAGGACAGGCGTTTTATGGAATTCCACTGGCAAAATTACTGCCCTATTCGGTTTCCAGGACATGGCACATTCAGATTGCGATTTTCTGGATTGCAACATCATGGCTGGCAACTGGATTGTATTATGCTCCTGCCATTTCCGGTATTGAACCGAAGTTTCAGCGGCTTGGAGTTAATTTTCTGTTTGGTGCCTTACTATTGATAGTTCTTGGATCTCTTGCCGGGCAGTGGCTTGGAGTAATGCAAAAGCTGGGTTATATACAGAATTTCTGGTTCGGTCACCAGGGGTATGAATATGTTGATCTTGGCCGTTTCTGGCAGATATTTTTGTTTGTTGGTCTTATAATCTGGCTTTTGTTAATGGGTCGGGCAATATATCCTGCATTAAAACAGAAATCGGAAAGCAGAAGTCTTCTTGTATTATTTCTGATATCTACTATTGCAATTGCCGGGTTCTATGGAGCAGGACTAATGTGGGGAAGACAGACTAATCTTGCCGTTGCTGAATACTGGCGCTGGTGGGTTGTCCACCTTTGGGTTGAGGGATTCTTTGAAGTATTTGCTGCTGTAGTTGTTGCTTTCCTTTTTGTCAGGCTGCAAATTCTTAAAGCAACAACTGCAACGATTGCTGTACTTTTCTCAACAATTGTATTCTTGTCAGGAGGCATCCTTGGAACCTTTCATCATCTGTATTTCACCGGAACCCCAACTGCTATAATGGCTCTGGGGGCAACATTCAGTGCTCTTGAGGTTGTTCCTCTTGTGCTCATGGGTTTTGAGGCATGGGATAATGTAAAACTTAGCCGGAGCACTACCTGGATAAAAGCATATAAATGGCCGGTCTATTGTTTTATTGCTGTCGCTTTCTGGAACCTCGTCGGAGCAGGTATCTTCGGATTTCTTATAAATCCTCCAATTGCACTTTATTATATGCAGGGACTAAATACAACACCTGTTCATGGACATACTGCTTTATTTGGTGTGTATGGAATGCTGGGAATTGGTTTAATGTTATTTGTTCTTCGCGATATGAATAAAGAAGCAGTCTGGAAGGAAAAGTGGATAAAATTTGCTTTCTGGAGCATCAACATTGGTCTCGCAGCAATGGTTCTTATAAGTGTTCTGCCGATCGGACTTGCCCAGACAGTTGCGAGTGTGAAAACAGGATTGTGGTATGCACGTTCTGCAGAATTCATGCAGTTACCGGCTATGCATACATTAAAGTGGCTTAGAGTTATTGGCGATACAATATTTGCTGCAGGAACTGTTGCTCTAGCATGGTTTATCTTTGGACTTAAAGGAGGTTGGAGTATTATTAAAAAATAGGGAAACTGAATATCTGATTGAGTGCCTCCTGATTGTTAAATTTGCAATAGGAGGCACTTATTTCTTATTTTATCAGCTCAGAATATGTTTCAGTTGCAGCTTAGATAATTTAGATTAGTAAACTTTACAACACACAATATTGCAAAAAAAACAGAAGTTATAGCAATCTACTATAACTTCTGTTATTGTTATTTTATATACCTAATTTGAAGCTATCAATTCCTTTGTTTTAATTTTTGCAGGAGTAAAGATTCCGATAACTCCCTTAATCCCTACACTCATAACAATATTATAAAAGAATACCAGGAATCCAATTAAGAGCAGTGTTCCTGACAGGGCAGCAAGAATCATATACGTATTGAACTCTCCGTTTATATATAGCGATCTTCTTAGCATACCGTTTAGTCCGGCCATTCCCATAAAAGCTCCCATTCCAATTCCTCCGATAAGGTGACACCAGAAATGAATATTTGCAAGTTTCTGACTATACAGTTTTGCTCCGTTTGTCAAAAGAGGGAAAAGTATATAAATTGCTGAGTAGAGAGTCATTGTCAATCCAACGAGTATTGCTACGTGCACATGAGGTCCTACTATCCATTGGGTATTATGAAGTATTCTGTTCAATCCCACATCAGCCTGCATTATACCTGCCGGTACAGCAAGAGCAAAACCAAGCAACCCGCCCAGGAGGAATTTCAACGGATTGGTCATTTTCAAAGGTCTTGCGCTCCAGAGAGTTGCAAGAGTAATAAAGAAGGCAAGTCCCTGGGTGATAAGCTCGAAAGCAGTTACCATCTCGCCCGATAGTACTTTAAGGTATGCTGGTTGTGCCTGATCTGAGAGCAGGTGATGTGACCATACAGTCCATGAAACTACAAGTTCTACTAGCAAAGCTGCTCTGGCAATATTTTGCATGAAGAGCGGCTTGCCACTTATCATCATTGCAAGAAGATACCATGTGCCGGCAACAAAAATAAGTACCAACCCGTCAGCAATAAGATCAAGGCCCCACCAGAACCAGTTTTTATAAAGTAGAGCATCGATTGCGGTGCTTTTAAGATCAAATCCCATGATGGCAGCAACCATAAACACAAGGATCAGTACTCCTGTAAAAAGTATTATAGCAGTATTAAGAGCTACATCAACACTTCCTCTTGCTACAGCTGCAACGGGAAGAGGAACAAGATGTTCTTTCTTGTTTTTTGTAAACAGGTTTCTGAACCCTGTTATGCCAAGAGCAGATGCAAGCAGTGCTTTTGAAGGCTGCTTCTCCCATCCGTCAGGTGTGTAAGTTATTGTCTTGAATATGTTTAAAACAAAGAATGCACTTCCAACCATTACCAGGGCAATTCCAACAATGAAGAATGTCCCGCCCCAGACACTAAACTGTGTGAAATCTGCAGGTAGCGGCCAGTATAGTGTATATAAGGGTGCATAATGACTCACAAATCCTGCGAACCAGAAAATAAAAGTTCCAACGGCAACGAGAATTAAAGTCCAGTTTCCAAGTTTAATACTCCACAAAGGTTTTTTCATTAAAAATGGAACAAGGAAAAGGAATGCTCCGAAAACGATAGAGTATGTTGATCCGAAGATCCCCACAAGTGGATGCGCTGTAAGAATTGCAAAAAACTGTGGTTCAGTAATAAAAGGAAGAGGTTTAACTTCATATAGCCTCATTAACATCCCTTCAATAACTACAAAACCAAAATAGATAAGTCCAACAACAACAAACCGGAGTGTCAGTTTTTGCATAGGAGTAAGAGTGTCAGACTTGAAAAGTCCTTCCTCACCATCTATAAAAGTCTTGATAAAACTCATATATTTTAATTTAAAGATTTGTAAATAGTCAATATTAGTTTGTTGTATTTGTGGGGATTACCTGAACTGCATCTTTCAAAATCATGTAGACCCCTTTTGGTCCCGAATACTCTGTTGAGCGTATTGTATAAATACCTTCACGGTCAAATTGCCATAATAAGTCATTTCTGTGACCGGGAACCACCTGCATCTGGAACATCATACTGTTATCGTTTCTGAAAAGTCCGAAACCGTAAGTCAGATCTTCCGATTGCACATCGAAAAGAACTTTGTCATTAACATTGATAACCAATTTTTCTGAAGGCATAATGAACTGATGATCCTTAACTTTTATTACAAATGTTTTGTCGGGTTTATAATCCGACCTGTTAAGATCCATCTCTGCCCATGGGATTGTGTTGAAGGTAATGAGATGAAGTGAAACGCCAAGTACCGTGAGAAACCCGACAAATGTGTAAAATATTGCCGGTTTAACTGCAAGTCCTTTTCCTTTACTTGTAACCTTAATTGCAAACCAGACCATAAGCAGAATAATGACCAGGCAATAGAATGTATATGCCAGGGTCTGTCCCGTTAAAACAACTTTTGAGTCAACCATACAACATGCTTTTAGTTAAATAAATAATTTCCAAATAATTAGTATGAAAAGATTTTAATATTGTACAAAAACTATTCTTGTTTTAAAATAAGATTAGCTAACGATGTTTCCTTCAGTATCTTAAGTATATTGTTTCTGGATTCTTCCCATAAATCGTGAATTGCACATTTGTTATCGAAAGGACATGTTTCAAATCCAAGCACACATTTATTAAAACCTTCAAGACCTTCAGTCAATTCTATAATGTCAGCAATAAAGATCGTACTTGCATCCCTGGTTAATTCGAACCCTCCCTTCCTGCCACGTGAGCTATTTATAAAACCCATTTTTTGAAAGATTTGTGAGAATCTGCCTCAGATACTGATATGGAATACCCAATTGTGAATAAAGGAAGTCTGCTGACAGATTTTCATCACTATGGTTAGCCATATATGATAAGATATTTAGTGAGTAGGATGTGGTTTTACTGAAATTCATAAAATGATACCTCTTTATAGCATTTAATGCAAAAGTATTTAATATTTTTTAGCTAGCAAGTTTATTGTTAATTATTTCACAGTAAATTTTCAGAAAGAATTATATCCATTGAAAAATCACAGAATTAGTGAAAATTAGCCAGTTCAAATTGACAATTCCAGAAAATAAGTTGTTTGATATGAATAACAAATGTATGCTAATCCGCTTGATTTAGTCAAGCTTGTCAAGTTTTGAATGTATCCCTAACTTCTAATATCAGTGTGAAGTATCCAAGGGAGAAAGCTGATTTTCGTGATAGATATTAAAATTTATTTAAAAAAACTTGCACAGTATAGAAATTATAGTTTATCTTTGTGAGCGAATATTCACTTACTTATTTAAATAATATATTGAAATGAAAATTACAAGATATCAAAAACAAGAAATAAAAGACACTCCTCATAAGATTGATGTCAGGGAGATGTATAACAAAGAATCGGCACAGGCAATGCTGATGGCATTAAAACCTGGTGAAAGTTTGAAACCACATAAAACACCTGTAGATGTATTCTTCTTCATCGTTGAAGGCCATCCGACAATCCATATTGGGAATGAAAGCGAAGTTTGCGAGGCAGACACACTTATTGAAAGCCCGGCCGATATTGTTCATTATATTAGCAATGGGTCTGACCATCTAGCCAGAATTCTTGTTGTAAAAGCACCAAGACCAGTAAGTTTGACTAAAGTGCTTTGAAGACTATATAAAGTAGAAGAATATAATACTTAAATATTTACGGTAAAAAATTTATACTTAGATGGAAATTACACCTCGTCAATTTGAGATTATTGAAGCCGCCGGCAGAATACTTACAGCATCAGGGGTAAGTGGATTGACCATAAAAAACCTAGCTAAAGAAATGCAATTCTCAGAAAGCGCAATCTACCGGCATTTTAAAAGCAAGGAAGAAATTATTGTTGCCATGCTTAATTTTTTGGCTGACAGTATTGATAGCAGATTAACAAACGTAATTAAATCATCAGATCCGGAAGAAAATTTTAAAGTATTATTCTCCGAGCAAATCAGCTTCTTTAAAAAGAATCCGCATTTCGTTGTCGCTGTATTCTCAGATGGACTAATGGAAGAAAGCCAGCTTATCAATGAAACTCTGTTGAAATTAATGAATGTAAAAACTAAACACTTAATGCCATTAATAATGGAAGGACAGCAAAAGGATATTTACAAAAAGCAATTTCTACCGACGAACTAATACATATTATTATGGGAACATTCAAACTTCAGATGTTTAAATGGCGGATTGCAAATTTTCAATTTGATATAACACGGAGCGGAGATAATATGGTACAATCTATTCTTACTTTAATTAAAACTAAGCAAAAATGAGACAAACATTTACAAATTCAGTAGCTATAGTACTAGCGTTTTTTGGACTGGTTACATTATTCCTTAGTAGTTCTGTGATTTTTGATCTGTTTGGTGTCAGAGCCAAAGAAGGAAATTATGTTTTGTTTGTGGTATGGGCAAATTTTCTTAGTAGCATACTCTATCTGTTTGCTGCATATGGATTCATAAAAACCAAAAAATGGACTATTCATCTTTTAGGTGTTTCAGCAATACTTCTCATAATAGCATTTATTGGATTGATGATTCATATCAATTCGGGTGGTATTTATGAAACTAAAACAATTGGTGCAATGATTTTTAGAATAACACTTACTCTGGTTTTTTCAATCCTGGCATATTTCACGATAAGCTATTTTGAAAGAATTTTCCGTAAGAGGGTTAGCAAGGAAGTATAAAAAAATTTAATAATTAAAGTTAGTGAATATTAACTAACATTTCTAAAAATGGAAATTGAAAACAATAGATATGGTCGCAGCAGCAGGCAAGATCATTAATGAATCAGGAATTAATTCTTTATCTATTGAAGAATTGGCCAGAGAAATGAAAATAGACCATTCTTTACTTAATCCTTATTTAAAGAAAGATGATGATATCCTGATGTTGATATTACTAAGTCTGGAAAATGAAATAAAACAATTGATTAAGGATACCCGAACCGAGCATGAGTCGCCGGAAGAAGAACTACAACTCCTGTTTGAAAACATGTATAAGTTATTGAGAAACAAGCCTTACTATTTGTCCGTTATTTTTTCAACAGAGTTAAAGGATAAGACTACAGGGTTGCAGATCGCTTTATTAAGAATCAAAATTTCTGTGAGCACCAATTTATTGAATGTTATAAATCATGGAAAAAAAGAAACTGTATTTAAAACCAGACAAACATCAAGGTCATTGGTTAATAACATCTTAGGAAGTTTTCGTTCGTTCATGAACGAACAGCGTCTGATTAACAAAATGGTAAAAGATTTAGAGATCCTGAAAGTAATAAATGATTAGAATCAACAGGGAAATATTAATTTATAAACAATCATACAAATGGTTAAACACAGGTGCAAACAAAAAGAAAAGGGATTAAATAGAGTCCTATTAATCCTGGTAATACTTTTAATGAATATTACCGCAAAGGCTCAAACATTATCTCTTGAGCAATGCATTGATACTGCGTTAATTTACAACCGGAATATTAAGTTATCGCAACATGATGTAGAAATTTCAACTGAAAAGAACAGGGAAATAAGAGGGAACCTGCTTCCAAAGCTTAACGGAATAGCCGACTATCGTTATTATACCGATCTGCCATATCAGATAATGCCGGCAGAGGCTTTTGGCGGCCCCGCAGGTACATATAAGGAAGTTCAGTTTGGTGTGCCTCAGAGCATGAATGCAAATCTGCAGCTTGCCGTGCCTCTTTTTAACAGTACAGCTTTAAAATGCTGTAAAAACCTCAAAAATAGCTACTGAATTGTCTGGAAATTCAAAAGACAAAAACGGACGAGGATGTTGTATTGGATGTTTCAAATGCATACTATAATGCCTAGATTCTTTTTAACACAAATAACATTCCTCGACAGCAATATTATTAACACCGGTAAGCTGGTGAAAACAACAACTTTGTTATACCAGCAACAGGTAGCTAAAGGGACAGATGTGGACAGGCTAAAATTGCAGGTTGAACAAATAACCACTCAAAGAAGTACCATATTTTCACAGTACCAACAGGTATTGAATGCCCTTAAATTCCTGATGGGAAAACCAATTTCAGATTCCATAGAAGTATTAAATACCCAAGAAACAATTGTTAGGCCAGGTTTTAATTCTCAGATTATTACAGATGTTCTTCTTATTGATAAGAAAATTGAGTTTAATAACTCAGAGTTAAGTGGTCTCAGGAATTTGAGATTGCCTTCCCTGAGCGCGTATGGAGTATATGGGACAACCGGTTTTGGTACAACAGGTAGTGATAGCTTTTTCAATTTTCATCCGATAGGCTATGTTGGAGCCCAGCTATCAGTTCCTCTGTTTAATGGTAGGATTACCCAACATAAAATCGCAGGTAAAAGGATAGAAATCGAGAAATCGAACATTCAAAAAGACCTTATAACCGAAAAATCAAAACTTGACCTGAAGAATGTTGAAATGCAATATTCGCTTGCAACAAAGAATATTTCTGTTGTGAGTTCCCAAATAGATCTGGCAAAAAAAATTTTTAACAACACCGTTCTGCAAAACCAGCAAGGAGTTGCAAGCATTACAGATTTGTTATTGGCTGATAATGCTCTTCGCGAATCGCAGCAAAACTATCTGGTCGCTTTGATCAATCTGCGCAAGGCAGAACTGGAATACAAAAAGAGTAACAGAAACCTGATTACAAATAAATTAAAATTAAGAATAAACAATCATGAAAACGATTATTTGCATGGTGTTGGCATTAGCTTTAATAGCCATCGTGAAAGTTCGCCTGAAAGGGCAATAAGGAAACTACTGAAAGCAGGGTTTATCAATACAATAAAGAGGTAGCAATTAATGTGCAGGCCATCACCTAAAACCTCAAATTGTTAATAATGATATTTCTTATCCGGGAACTTTTGAGCCCAATAAAGAAACTAAAGTCAGCGCAGATATACAGGGAAAAATAAACCTGGTTTTAGTTGATATTGGAAGTATCGTTAAAAAAGGGGAGACTTTAATTCAGTTAGACAATTCATTATTGAAACTTCAACTGCAAACTGTTGAAATTCAGATTGAGGACTGGAAGCCGATGTAAAAGATATAGGATACTTTCAGGCAGATGCTATTCAGGGTGTTCAGTTGGAAAAGACGGAACTGGCTATGAAATCGGCTCATGTACAAAGGCTACATTAATGGAACAGATTAATAAGACCTCCATCATGGCTCCTTTTAGCGGGATTGTTACAGCAAAACTGACCGAAGAAGGCGCTTTTGCCGCACCGGGAATTCCATTACTGCAAATTACGGATATCTCTTATTTGGAAGTTTACTGTAAATGTTCCTGAAAACGACGTCTCAATTTGAGCTAAATCAAATTTATACGCTCACTGCAGATGTATATCCTGAAACAGCATTGTCGGGGAAAGTAATTATGACCGGCAGCAAAGCATATGGGAAATAGCTTTCCTGTGCAGTTTTTCGGTTAAAACACAACTGATTTAAAAAATCAAATCAGGCATGTTTGAGAGTACAACCAAAAAGAAGCAATGAAAAACATATCATTATTCCGGCTTCCTCAGTTGTTGGGACGAACATTCAACCGCAGGTTTATATCGTAAATAACGGTAAGGCTATTCTTAAAAATATTACCATTTCAACAAGGTTTCAGAATAAAGCAGTAGTGTCAGGCGGATTAACCGGAGGCGAGTAATAATAACCAACGGATTTGTTAACCTGTTTGACGGGGCAAATGTATCAATAAGCAATTAGAATCAGGAGTAATGAATATTACAAAAATATCAATCAATCGCCCTTCGCTGATAATCAGTTTCTTTAAGCGTATTTGCCTATTAATGGGAATATTAGGCTTTAAAACGCGGGTATGAACTGTTGCCTGATTTTAACCAGCCGGTAGTAGTAATAAAAACAATGTATCCGGGTGCCGAACCCAATGAAGTGGAGACATCTGTCTCGAGAAAAACTAGAGGATGCCTTGTCGAATCTCGAAGGAATTGATTACCTCAGGACCAAGTCGATGCCCAATGCCTCTGTAATTATCGCCAACCTGAAATACGGGACGGATTTGAACATTGCCATACAGGATACCCAGCGCTATATCGACAATATCCGAAAGAAGACCTGCCTGCAGGCATTTAAGCCGGTAATGAGTAGGGTTTCTCAAAACGATCTTCCATCATTTCGATAAGCGCAACAAGTAACCTGCCCTGCTACGAAGTTCTATCAAAAATAGAAAGATGATTGTCTTCCACAAGATCCAGCAATTGAAAGGTGTGTAGAAATAACCATGCTTGGTAGCGAAGAACGGGAAATCCGAGGTTAAGGCCCGGTCAGGATGAAAACTGAACCTGTATACAGGATATCACTTACCCGGGTTGTAGAGCTATTAACCGCTCGGAAATCGATTTGCGTGCGGGTAAAGCAGCAGGCTGATAAAGAAAACAATTCAGTCCGGTTAACCGGTAAATTTCATCAGTTCATGATAAAATGAATGTTCAGGTGGCAATGCCTGCACAGGGAATGCTGGATTATGTAAAAGATGTTGCTGCCGTTATTGATGGCGTAAGGGAAATAAGTTCCGTAAGCAGGTATAATGGAGTAAACAGAAGTTGGTCTGTTGTTGAAGAAGCAGGGAGATGCAATGCCGTGGAAGTTTCAAGATTAGTTCACTTAAAGCTTAACAAATAGAAAGTGCAAACTCACAATATGATGCTAAAATTCGTTGTCGCCATTGATTCAACAGACATGACTATTGCAGCAGTAAATTCGGTGGTTGATGACCTTATTTTGCGGTTGTTTTAGTATCACTGGTAGTGTTTTTGTTTTAAGAAGTTACCGGAATTCATTGATTATATTAATTGCAATTCCTACTTCATTAATTACCGCGTTTGCTGTAAGCTGTGGCTAGTGGGTTTCTCCCTGAACCTGATGACACTACGCCTATGTCTTTAGTTATAGGGATTCTAGTGGATGATGCAATTGTAATTCTGGAAAATATTCAAGCGTCATCTCGATATGGGCAAGGATAAAGGAGTCGCAGCATTAGAGGACGTATGGAAATTGGATTTTCAGCCATTTCAATTACCTTCGTCGATGTGGTTGTATTTCTTTCCCTTGTTCTGTTTTGCAGGTATTTGTGGCAGATGTGTTGAAACAATTTTCAATCGTTGTAATAACGTCACTCTAAGCATCCTTATTGGTAGGTTTTACCCCTTGGCCTGTCTGGCTTAGCGGATTAGGAAAGGAAGATTTAAAACCGACCAACTTCATAAATCGTTTTTGCTTTGGTTTGAAAAGACAATTAACAGCATTTATCGATTGTTAGTGGCCGTCAATTAGTTTGGGTATCTCAGTCATGAAATTGCCTTTACGAGATAACGTAGTTTTCTGTTGATTATGACCGTTGTGATAATAGAACAAGGCATCATAGGAAAGAAATGATGTCGACAGGTGATCAGGAGAATTTCGGCTGAATCTTGAATCGTATGATAAAACTACAGCCGTTCAGAAGAACAATATCAGAACACAGAAAGTGAGAACTTTGTCCTGCGGCAACTTGCGTGGCAACACTTTTCAGCAATATCGCGGGCCAAGTACGGGCATCGGAAGTTTAAGGTGTTGGTTCGGCTAATTTATCAAATTTGCCAATTCAGCTGAAGACTGAAAGGAAAGAAAATTAAAAACCAAAATAATTTATGAAATCTCTCCGCGAAGGAGAATTGAAAAAGAGTTTCCGGGAGTTAACTTTTCAATGGCAGTTTT
>JADKBK010000017.1 GCA_016715075.1 Bacteroidales bacterium | reverse complement strand
TTCTTTGCTTCTACTCAATTACCAGATTCCTCAATCCAAAGCCAAACTATACGGGTATTCCAGTTATTTACATAAACAGTACTGCTTGAGCTTCTTAACAGCTCAGTATTTGTCGACTGTGAAACCTGAGGTTTGGCTTCATTCTCACTTAAGGAGAACTTAACAACATATGTCTTGCCGGGCAACAAAGTTGAATTTGTAATTTTTTACAAGGGCAACTTCATAGCCAACGGGTAAATGACTTGAATGCATATATCGTAAAGTCAGGAAATGCTCTCCGGACTGATAATTCCAATGTTCGTGGAAGAAATGCTTACCCTCGCTGAGACTTTTTCCATCAACTTCAATAACATTACCATCTCCTAAGTTTTTAATAATCGCTGCCTTATCTTTCGGACTTTGTCCTCCTGTGTCCATACTGGTAGTTGCACATGAGATCAGGAAATAAGATAACCCGAAGGTTAAGAATGATTTAAATACGAATTTTAAATTTTCCATTGGAGTCAGTATAAATGATTAAAATTAATAAAATTGCTTTATTAGCAAATTGTACTTGTATAACATATTGATATTCATATGAATAAATCTGTATCATGCCTTATAGTATCTGAACCCATCATTTATCCTCCAGAGATTAATAATTGAGAAGAGTTCTTCAAATCAATGATACTAATTGATTTATCTAAATCGTCTATTTTACAACATACTTTTGTAACCAGTTAATTATTTGACTATCATTAAATGAACCATAGATGTTTGGAGATGAGCTAGAAATGGAAGCCGGACAGGTTTCAGGATCAGACCCGGAGAACGACTTTTGATCAATAATTGCTCCAGTCCTGGTCTCACGGATTGTGACATAATGAAGAACCCTATACCTATTAACTGTCCATCCGTTTGCATATAAACAACTTTGAAGAAGTATATAATTAGTAATATCACAAGCTATCAGTTCAGTCAATTCAGGAGATGAAGGTTGCCATTCAACTGGTATAATGTTGTTGGTTGAAAGAATAGGATGAATCCCTGCTTTTGTAGAGTCATAACCAGTTGCTCCATCCCAGCCGGAACCAGAGCAAATGTAATTCACCGTCTTAAAAATCACTTGATTACCATATGATGTACCTTCGCTATTTATTGCATATGCGCGGATGAGGTAGGTTGAGAGCATATTCAATCCGGTTAATTCAGCGGAGAAATTGCCAGTGCCGTTTCCACAAATAATCTTATTGTCATCCGTTGTAGGTGAATAATTCCCAGTGCTATAACATAAACCTCGTTCAGTAATAATCCCTCCCCCATCATCAGCTATATTTCCTCCTGAAGTAGCTGTTGTCAGGGATGTTGCGTTTGCGTCTAATGTATACACAGAGGGTAGTACAATATTACTTGTTAGCAAAAGATACATCATTTCCATAGGATGTTCCATAGTTATTGCGAGTATAGGTACGTACATGATATGTTGTTCCTTTCATTAAATTCGATATCTGCCAGCTTATAAAACACCAACAGCTGTTTCATTATCCATGATGCCACCATTATTAGATTCAAAAGAAGGATTTGAGAGAGTCCGTAGTAAGCTCCAATTGCCTGAATTGCAGATCCACCATCAGAACTGATATTCCCCCGATAATTGCAGTTGAAGAAGTAATTGATGAAGGTATAGTTGTTGTCACAAACAGGCAAAGCTGAATTAGTCTTAAACATAAGTTCTTCGCCATATGCAGTACCAACTTTATTTGTTGCGTAAGCACGAATATAATATGTGGTATTGGGGTCTAAGTCTGTTACTGTGCTGGTGAACGCTCCAATACCATAACCATCTGATGTCTTGTGATAAAGTGTGGTTGGTCCGGTATATGTACTCCAGCATACACCTCTTGCAGTTATTGTCGACCTTCCATCTGAAGTTATGTTACCTCCGCTCGTAACAGATGTTATTGTGATATTGGTTAATGCAGCAGTGAAATTATTGGTAAAGCTGCTGGTTTGTCTGTAATTTCTTCTTTTTTACAGTCAGGTACAAAAAAAATAGTAGTTGCTAATATCCCTATAGTTAACCATCTTCTTGTCTTCATGTTTCATATATATGATTTAAATTGAACTATCTTCAAGCTAACATGGTGCCAAAGGACTGAATTTAAATGTCTAAAAGTTTTTAACAAACATGCCACGAATGTAGATCGAAACAAGTGAAATACATTACAAGGTATTTTATGAAAAAGAGAACTTTAATCTTTCTGCCTATAAAATCTGAATCATCAGCATATGAACTGATCAATCGGTTTAATGTACAAGTCCTATTTGCAAAAACATAAAAGCTTAATCACAGTCTGGTAGCTATCTTCTTTTTTTTATACATTGCATCAGCAGTGTCAGCTGAAAGCATTTATTACAATTATTTTTACTGTATTTGATTGATTATCAAGATTTAAATTTTACCTGTCTGGATATAAATTTAAAATATTATTTGAAGTCGTCTCACAAGCAAATACGAGCTAAATACCTTAGATACAGTGCGATATAGTTTTGCAGTTCAGACTTAACCTGACACTGGTGACTTTGTCTGTAAAATCATAACCATTTTATATAACATAAATTTAATCATTGTTAACTGTATATGAAATGATTTTCAAAAATTAATTTAGTTCTTCTACGTCTCTTGAATCAGAACTAAAATGCCTGGCAAATCACACTTTAGAATATACTTAATGTGGGACAGTAACAAAATATATTGCTAATTCTAACCACTTCAAAACACGATCTTCATGTTAGATGCATTAATTCTATCACTTGATACATAAAGCAGATTAAATCGCAATTTATCAAACCTGTAAGGGATTTCATATAAATGGGATATTCCTTAACTAACTAAATATCTACATAGTATTCGAATCATGCTTCAGTCTGGAATTTAATGACCAGTCTTTTTCATTACTATTAATCACTAACCATATCAATACTAAAACACAACAGACGACTATCTCTGAAGTAAGCCTCATTTACAGAAGTGAGGTTAAAGCTTCAGATAGACCAGGTTAAATTCTCCAGGGTGCTTAAAATATCTTCATGGAGAACTGGAATCCAGATATAATAGAATTTGTAGAGGAATTCAAGATCCTTTTAATGAATAGATCCAACTCGTTATTTGGCAACTAAAACTAAAAATCTCAATTATTGAACCTAATGTAAAAATATTATGAAGATAATTTATATTGATTACCATAGATCAATATTACATTATGAATAGTCACTAATTAAAAATTGGAAGGCTATGAATCGCTCACTTTTTCCCAAAAACCAGTCGTAAACCTGATGCATAAAGAAAATCATGTATTAAAAACTACAGGAATCTTTTCCTGGCAAATGCTTTACCCGAACCAGATTTTAGGTATTAATCGAATTCGGAGGCTTTGTGCTTATCAAAGTACTTTACTGCCAGGTCTTTGTTCATGAAACATTTGCCTTAATCCCTCCCCTTCATTCTTTATTAGTAACTGGGAGTACCGACATTATCCGTCAATTAACGATTGACATGACACTGGTAGTACTCAGTTAAAATCTACCAAATTTTTCAGAATTCAAATAAGATCAGGTTCGTATATTTCCTTTCATCTATTATGGTAGTATTTCATGGCCTCAGGCAAAGCTGATTTAACTTTATTTATACGGGTTGCATCGGAGGGATGAGTACTGAGAAATTCAGGAGGTTTTTTTCCTCCCATGGCTGCCATTCTTTCCCAAAAAGGTACCGCTGTTTGTGGATCATACCCTGCCATAGCCATGAAAATAAGTCCAAGCTTATCTGCCTCCAGCTCATGTTCACGGGAATAAGGGAGTAAAACCCCCAATTGGGATCCGACTCCATATGCGGTATTGAATATACTTTTTGTCTCCTGCGGCTTTTGAGCAAGTGCTTCGTTTAAAGCAACACCTCCAAACTGGACAAGAAGCTCCTGACTCATTCTTTCATTCCCATGCCTGGCAACGGCATGCGCAATTTCATGACTCAGGACTACCGCAAGTCCGTCCTTGTCTTTAGTTACAGGAAGAAGGCCACTGTAAACGACAACTTTGCCACCAGGCATGCACCAGGCATTTTGAGTAGTGTCGTTTTTTACAAGGTTGAATTCCCATTTGTAACCAGCCAGCTGGCTCGAGAGGTTATTTTCTGCAAAATACTTATTAACAGCCGATGCGATATCCGAACCGACCTTTTTAACCATATCCACATGGATCTTATCTGTGGATAGAGTGTTTACTTTAAGAAAGTCAGTATAACTTGTAAGAGACATTGATATCATTTCTGATTCCTGCACCAGACTCAGTTGTTTGCGTCCGGTAAGTGGAACAGTAGCACATGACTGGTACAACAGGCATACTGCTATTACTGTAAATACAGATTTAATTTTTCTCTTCATAATACTTTATTTTGTCGTACAAAGATAATTAAAGTTCTTCAGTACAATTATAAGCAATTTGTCAGTAGCTCATTGTTACTTTGCTTGTTCTTAGATATTAAAGAAATAGCCTTTCAACAAAAACTGTTCTGAAATTTCCTACTGTCTTCAAAATGCTGAATCCTTTTTTCAGGATTAACAGTATGATTCTCTGAAAGAGAAGATTACTATCAGAGATCTGCTTACCATGACTTCAGGATTTAAATGGGACGAATGGACAACCTCATTTAATGATTCCCGGAATGATGTAGTTAAAATGTCCCGGAGCAGTGACTGGATTAAGTATGTTCTGGATCTCCCTATGGCTCATGCTCCAGGCACATACGTTACATACAACAGCGGTACATCTAACTTGCTGTCAGGCATAATAACAAAAACAACGGGGCAATCTGCCAAAGATTTTACACGGGATAACTTTTTTTCATTCATGGAAATTAATGACTGGAACTGGGACAACAGACCGGACGGGGTCTCTATCGGTGGATGGGGATTAAGCCTACGACCAGCTGATATTGTAAAGTTCGGCCAGCTTTATCTGAAAAAGAGAGTATGGAACAATGTACAGGTCATTCCCAGGAGCTGGATTGAAGAGCCAACAATGGCATATAACCAGATAACCTTGCAGTGTGATTACGGATATCTTTGGTGTAGATATAGAAACAATATGGGATATCAAAATACTGCAGGTATTATATTTGCTTCAGGCAGAGGGAATCAATTTATTTGGATGCTCCCTAAACATAATGCTGTCGTTGTATGTACTGCCTGGAATGATGGACATACATCAATGGAATCCATTCTCTGGGAATATATTCTCAGGGCTCTGGATACAGGGACTAAATAATTCGAGGATTTAAATTAAAGAGAATGACGATATATTATGGAATTATAATAATACTGCGATACAGACCAGTGATTTAGCGAAGTATAAAAATCTAATTGTTATAAATGTAATTAAAGCTGTTCGGGTTGCTCTTTTTATGTTGTACGGTTGAATGCATAGGCTGTAGGTATACAACCTAAATCACAATCCTCACTATGGATTAATGCGAGCCTGCTGCATCCAATTTTAATCGGCAATCGTGGGTTTGCCTGTCCGCCGACAGTCAGGCAGTAAGCAATATTTCATGACACAGCAAGGCCACGGCCCTATGGGTTACTGCATAAGCCTGCTTTAGTCCTGAAATAGCCCCAATTCATTTGCCGAAAATTGTCTGCTACTCGCAACGGCGAGCCGGTGAATGAATTAGGTTGAGGGATGTTAGAATACTGTTTGTAAAACAAATGATATAAGATCTTTAAGGCTGGGTATTGGGTTATTGGTAAATAATTTATTGAAAAATAATTGCTTGTCTCTTCATCAAAGTATAAATTTGATTCTATTGATTTTTTGAGGATTAATCGTAAGACATTTAGATCAGAACATATATTGGATTAAGCCAATGGAAATATTGAAATATATAGTAATAATTATTACAGCAAGTCTTGGAATAATTGCTGCAATTAAAGATTATAAAAGAAAACGTTCAGGCATACTGAATAAAACTGGGATCTTAATTGTGGTGCTGATCTTAATTTTGCTGAGCGCATCGATTTGGATGGAAATACTATCTTACAGAGATTTAAAAGACAAAGAAAGTGAATTGAATAAATATATTTTAGGTGACGGGTATGCTATTTTTTTATGTTTTCGGACGTAGTGAACAGGGTGCGTATTATGGCGCTATTAAAAGCCAAAGTAAATATCCTCTTTACGACATTTCTCTACTTGTTACTGACTTCAACGAGGCAATTAAATGTAAGACTTATTTAGAGGGGAACAACTTCTATTTTGACGAAGAATGTTATTACAACAGTTCAACTAATGTAAAAGAGAACACTTTACCTCTAAATTTATTAAGTTATGTTGAATATAATTTCACATGTACATCCGAATATAAAAACCTTGAAATTATTTTCACATCAAGGAATGATCGCATATTGCAACAAGCAGTCTACAAGCTACAGAAGGGCATTTGTCCAGTCTCATTCAGAATTTATAGATTTCACGAGGGTGGGCTGAAATTAATTCAAATAAATAATGATTTGAATTTGCATGATTCATATTGGGATAAAAACTTTTATCCTGTGCAAAACCGAGAGTTTGCTTCTTTTAATAAATAAATTAGTTAAAATACTGTATACCAATTATATAATCTACGTCTACTATCCCAATCAAAGCTATTTCTAGCCCCTTAGAGATACTATCTCCTATTCAGTAGTACGAACCCTTCAGTTTAAGCCTGAGTGCAGTAAATCGCTTTGAAACAGGCAATTGCGATATGTTCTCAAATTGGCTGGCACTTCAACTAGCTACCAATCAATATATTAATCGCCATTTACTTGAGCTTGGGACTTTGGGACCGGGCTTTTTCATTTCTATTTATTCACTAACATATCAATATGAAAACACAACAGACAACAATCTCTGAAGTAAGCCTCATTTACAGAAGTAAGGTAAAAGCTTCAGACAGACCACAGGTTAAATGTTCCAGGGATGCTTATAATATCTTCATGGAGAATTGGAATCCAGATATAATCGAATTTGTGGAGGAATTCAAGATTCTTTTAATGAATAGATCCAACTCGGTACTTGGCATACTGGAAATATCAAAAGGAGGTATTTCAGGAACTGTAACAGATGTTAGGGTGGAAAAAACGGTCAAACTTATACTTTGATTTTAAATTTTGATTGCAAATTGAAGAAGAAATGTTATCTTTGGAGATAACTTTATGGCATGGCAAGACAGATAATTTTTCATGGAGACTATTCTTGACTTTTATAAAGGACTGGATATTAAATTAAAACATAAGATCCAATATGTGTTCGAGTTGATAAAGCAAGTTGACAGAGTACCGCAGAAATTCTTATCACCGATGACCGGATAGGATGGACTTTTGAAATACGGATTGAATACCAGTCAAACATTTATCGGGTATTTTGTTGCTTTGATCAGGGACGGTTGGTTGTATTATTTAATGGTTTTCAAAAGAAGACCCAGAAAACTCCAGGGGAGGAGATTGACAGAGCGATGAGATTGAAGGATGAGTATTTTAACCTAAAGAGACAAAAAAATGAAAAAGGATAAAGGTATTACAACATTTGACGAGCTTCTTGATCATGAATATGGCCCAATCGGGACTGAAAGCCGAAATGAATATGAGGAGAAAGCTCAAATGTTTATTGTCAGCGAAATGCTGAAAGAAGCCCGGAAGGAAGCTAAAATGACTCAAGGAGAACTTGCTGAAAAAGCCGGGACTAAAAAGAGTTACATTTCGAAAATTGAGAACGGGAGAGGGAATATTCAACTCTCAACACTGATCAGGATTTTTGAAAAGGGACTTAACCGGAAAGTTGGATTAACTTTTTTATAAACCCATTACGCACCCTAACAAAGGCTAAATATAATGCGGGGATTAGTGGCAATGGAAACATTCTGCAACGCATTATATTTGCAGGTACCAGGACAATTTATCTAACGCAGACCCGCACTATACTTAGCCTCAAACGTTATGGGCAATATGATACTCCGTAGATGAATCCGAACCTACTTTATAAATACCATAAGAATAACTTCCATCTTGAGGAAATGATTAAATCCTCACAGTTTTGGTTTTCTCATCAAAATGAGCTCAATGATCCTTATGATTGCAAATATTCAATATCAGATGATTTTTTAAGATCTCTATTTAAGGGAGCGTCTAAAACATTAGCCAACGACTTAAAAGAACATACCGACGTACATGATAGGATTAATACAAGAATCCTTCCAATGCTTAAAACAGAAAAGGGGATGCAAATTTTATATAATATGCTTTTCAGGGAAGGACTTGGGTGGAGTGCTTGCTGTTTTACAACAGATCCATTAAGTGAAATAATGTGGGCATTCTATGGAGACAACTATAAAGGAGTTTGCTTAGAATTTGATTTTTCAAAAATGATTGTGCTTCAAGAAAAACTGAACCAAGTTAAATACAATGACACTTTCCCAGAACTATGTAAAATAGATGACCTAGTCGAAATACTTCGGAAAAAAAAACTATTTGGAGCTTTGAAAAGGAATGGAGATTAATATCTAAAACCAGTGGGACAGTCCCTTTCAAAAAAGAATCATTGACAGGTATTATTTTTGGATTTAAATCTTCTCAAAACGATATAGAAAACGTTCTTAAATTACTAATAGAAAACGGATACACAAGAATCAAAGCAAAACAGATTAAATTCCGAATAAAGGGTGTGACTCTCGAAAATATTGATCCTACCATTTAACTTAACATGCCGAATAGCTAACACGGATAATGATAAAATTGAATAGGCTTGTAACGTTTTTTTATAAATCCTCACCCCAAATCCCCACATTTCACACCCTCAAGGTCCCCAGGGACATATCAAACATATAGCTATTTTAACTGAAATGTTTCAGTAATGTTTCACTGAAGCCCACCATATTGCAAATATTGATAAACAGCGATAGGTACAAGCATACAAAAAAACCCGCCGTTGCTAAAGCTTCGGCGGGCGAAGGTGGGCCCAGCTGGGCTCGAACCAGCGACCCCCTGATTATGAGTCAGGTGCTACTAACCAGCTGAGCTATGGGCCCAAAATTTGGTTGAAGGTTTAAAGTTTTAGGTTTAAAGTTTGTTGTAACAAGGATGAAACCCTGAACTTTGAACTATTAACTTTGAACCTTTTCAAACCGGCTGCAATATTAGCTATTTACATGTAATTTTGCAAGAACTTGATAAAAAGAAAATCCGAATATTATTTTATCGCCGGAATGACCTCATGCAGAAGCCTCAGAACCTTACTGACATTACTGTTAAAAACAGCAATTACAGCTTCCCATGAGACAGATTCTTCATCATCCTTCCAGCAGTCATAATCGGTGCTCATGGCTATGGCAGCATAGGGAATCCCCAGTTCATTTGCGAGAGTTACCTCCGGCGCAACCGACATATTGATAACATCAGCCCCCCAGATCCGGAACATCTTCGATTCCGCCCTGGTAGAAAACCTCGGACCTTCAATCGTTATCAGGGTCCCACTTTCATGAATTTTAAGACCTGCTTTTACAGCGGATGAAATTAACAGCTCCCTCAGCTCCCTGTCAAAGGGATCAGCCATAGGGGTATGATTCATCTTCCCGGGCTCAAACTCATCGAAAAAAGTTATATTCCGGTGTCTCGTGAAATCGATGAACTGATCTGGAATCACCAGGTCACCCCGCTCTATCTCCTCCCGTAGGCTGCCGCAGGCTGTTGTTGCAAGGATGTGTGTGCAGCCTGTCGCTTTCAGTGCAAAGATATTTGCCTGGTTATTCACTTTGGAAGGGGGAATTGTATGATGCCGCCCGTGACGAGAGAGTATGACTATTTCCGTACCATTCAATGATCCGCATAACAAGGGTGACGATGGCTTACCATATGGTGTATCAGGATTATGCTCCCGGCGAGATTTAAGAATGTCGGGGTTCTCCAGTCCTGACCCGCCTATTATTCCGATTTTTGCCATTACTGCTTCCTGAGATATTCCAATAATACATTTACAGCCTCATCCATATCATTTCCGAAGCATAATATACCGGCTCTGTCACCCGCCATCACAATGATCCTTTTCTCGATAACATCCGAGTCTTGAAAAAGCCTCAGAATATCTTTTGCGAGCCCGGCTGTGCCGTAATCCATCGACGGATTTGTGGTTGGAACCTTATAAATGAGTTCATTCCAGAGTTCAATGCTGTGAACATGAATGACTGCATTGGCTCCCGGGTCAGCTGAATATATAGCCGCATGGGTGAGTGATTCTGATGAGGCTTTCAATGGTCCCAGGCACTGTACGGCATTGTCATCTATATTGAACGAGTTGACCTTGACATAATGCCCAGGTTCGAGCTCGGGAATCTCTCCTGTGGCAGAACCGGTAATGACAAACTGGTTGCCTCCGGCTATCCTCATGCTTATATTCCCGAAACCAACTCCATTTTCATAGGCCCCGATAAGGTCCATGTTGTACAGGATCTCCCTCCAGTAATTTATTATCTCATACTGTTCGTCCGATATTACCGGTCCGGACTGGTTCCAATGACAATTGAACTTAACGACCCCTTGCATATTATTTGAATTTATCTGAAAACATTTTCTTAATCTCCTTCTCTGTTGCCTTGCAGATCCCTCTTTCTGTTATCAATCCGGTTATAAGCCGGGCAGGTGTAATATCAAATCCATAATTGGCTGCAGCTGTATTTTCAGGACAAATACGCACCGACTCTATTATCCCGTTGGCAAAACCGGATATTGTTGTTACCTCTTCCGGATCGCGCTCTTCAATTGCTATCTCGCTGATGCCGTCCCTTATGCTGAAATCGATTGATGTTGATGGGAACAGTGCATAAAAAGGGACATTATTGTCAAAAGCTGCCAGTCCTTTTAGATATGTCCCGATTTTATTTGCAACATCTCCGCTGCCTGTAGTGCGGTCACTACCTATAAAAACAACGTCCACCATCTTTTGTTGCATCAGGTGCCCTCCGGTATTATCAGGAATCAATGTGTGCGGCACACCGTATTCCCCAAGTTCCCATGCAGTAAGTTTTGCGCCCTGGTTCCTCGGCCTTGTCTCATCGACCCAGATATGAAGAGGTATTCCCTTATCATGTGCAAGATAAATGGGTGCTGTAACAGTTCCGTAATCAATTGTCGCAAGCCATCCTGCATTGCAGTGCGTAAGGATATTCAGCGGTGCGCCGCCCTTTTTTTCGCTGAGGCTTTCAATAAGTTTCAGTCCGTGATTGCCTATCTGCCTGCAGTATTCCTTCTCCATCTCACATATTTCAAGCGCTGCATCCAGAGCAGTCCCGGAAAGTGAAGCCGGTGAGTGATCGCGGTTCAGCTTCTCAAGGGCATAATTTACGGCCCAGGAGAGGTTAACTGCTGTCGGCCGGCATGAGATGAGGTAGCGGGCCGCATTCGAAAGATGTTCCCGTATGTTTGTCTGGGATGTGATCTCCAGTGTGGCCAGATATAATCCGAATGCTCCGGCAGCACCTATCAGGGGAGCTCCTCTGACAGTCATGTTTTCTATCGCCTCATAAACATCATCAACCGACCTCAAGATTTTTTATCTCAAAGACGAACGGCAGTTTTTGCTGATCGATTACACATACTGTTGCCGGATCGTTCTCATCCAGCCATATTGTCTGATAGTTCTTATTCCCTATTTTCATTCCCTGATGCTAAACCGATTACCTTTTTTGAAAGATTAAAATTACGAAATAATACAAGATGTTGTTATTCTTTAGCCGGAAGTCCGAAGTCGGAAGTCCGAAGTCCGAAGTCGGAAGCCGGAAGACCGAAGACCGAAGCCGAAGTGGAAGTTGGAAGACCGAAGCCTGAAGTCGGAAGTCGGAAGGGAAGGCCGAAGACCAAAGCCGGAAGCCGCAAGCCGAAACTCTCCGCCTCTCGTTTCTTCATTCGAATTGTCGACCAATCAATTCGAATATTTTTGTTGTCTTTTTTAATTTTTATATCTTTGCAACAGGGATTGGAATTTCAAAATATCTAAGGATATGATTAACAAAGAGGAGTTTAGAAAGAAAATTATTGTTTCGGCAGGCAAGATTTTCAGCCGTTACGGGTTTAAGAAAACTACGATGGATGAGATAGCAAAGGCTCTGAAAATGGGTAAGAGTTCTATCTACTACTATTTCGAAAGCAAGGAGGAGATCTTTGAGGCTGTGGTGCTATGGGAGGCCAATATCCTTAGGAATGAGCTTACTACAGCAATAAAATCAGTTGATTCTCCTACAGATAAAATGAAAAATTATGTATTTGTAAGGATGAAATCGTTCGAAAAGCTGGCAAACTATTATAATGCCATCTTTGACAAGAATCTTGATCATTTTGATTTCATTGAGCATATCCGTTCAAAATATGACCGTGAGGAGCTGGCCATACTCAGGTTAATCCTTTATGACGGGACAAGGAAAAAAGTTTTTAATGTTGATAACAGTGAGTACACTGCCCTTGCCATCCAGACTACCCTGAAAGGGCTTGAGGTTCCTCTTTTCTGGAAAAAAAAGGAAGTCAATATTGAGAGCAGGCTGAATGCCATTCTCGGCGTGCTATTCTATGGAATTGTGAAGAAATAGTAAAATCTGATTACTGATAGCCAGAATACAATATCCATTAACCGCAAAGTACGCAAAGCTTTAGCGCAAAGTACGCAAAGTAGTTAACTTCAATGTGCAAGCTTTGCGACCTTAGAGGTAAAAGAAAATTTGAATAAGACTATTACCTCTTTATTACCGCCCTCTTATTTCTTTTTATACTCCAGATCAGTCCGGCTAATCCCAGGAGGATGAAAGGTATACTCAGAAGCTGACCCATATTCATCTTCATCGTTGATTCGAAGGCAACCTGATCTTCCTTGACAAATTCAATGAAGAACCGGGCGGTAAAAATGAGGATGCAGATCAGGCTGATAAGCAATCCCTGGATATGTTCACCCTTTTTCCTCCAGTAAATAACATAAAGAAGGATGAAGATAGCCAGGTAAGCCAGACCCTCATATATCTGTGTGGGATGTTTGGGAGCCACTTCATGATTTCTCAGGAAGACAAATCCCCATGGAAGAGTTGTTTCAACGCCGTAAATCTCAGAGTTCATCAGGTTTCCCATCCTGATAAAGAAACCGGAAAGGGCTACCACTATTGCAACGCGGTCAAGAACCCATAGGTAATCTTTCTTCTCTTTTTTGGTAAAGAGCCAGACAGCCAGAAGGATTCCGACAGCAGCGCCATGGCTGGCAAGTCCTCCATGCCATATCATAAGTATCTCCAAAGGATGCTGGAGATAATATGAGGGCTCATAAAAAAGACAATGGCCCAGTCTTGCTCCTGCAACAACTCCTATTGCCATATAAATGGTCAGACGATCGAGAACCGCTTCTTCCAGATTCTCATTCTTAAAAATTTTGTTCATTATAATGTATCCGAACAGAAAGGAGGAAGCGAACAGCAGTCCATACCATCTTACAGCAAATGAACCAACCCGGAATATTTCCGGATTTACATCCCAGGGAACAATAAGTAAGTGCATAAGAAATAGAATTACGTTGCTGCCAAAGGTAGAAAATAAAATTATGATAAATCTTAAAACTGCCCCTTGAGGATTGGGTTTTTCATTCATTAAAGAAATGAATCTTTAAAAAATGATGTAAGTTTGTATTTCTTAAACGGAGGATTAATTTATGAAAAGGAACAGAGTCGGGCAGTTTTTACTTATGTCAATACTCTTTGTTCTTATCGGAGCCTGTGCAAAAGTAAGTAATCCCTCCGGAGGTCCGAGAGACAGAACACTGCCTGTGGTTATGGAAACAATTCCTGAATACGGTTCCAAAAATTTCAAGGGTAAGACCATTACAATCACTTTTGACGAGTATGTTTCTCTTGACAATATAAATGACAAATTCATGGTCTCCCCACCGGTAAAGAAGAAACCAAAGGTCTATGTCAGGGGAAAAAATGTGATCGCGCAGATGGAAGAGGATCTCAGGGACAGTACTACCTATACCTTCTATTTTCAGGATGCTATCAAAGATCTTAATGAGGGTAACACAATTGAGGATTACCAATTTGTCCTTTCCACGGGAACTGTGATAGATTCGCTGTCTGTGACAGGCAATGTCTACAATGCATTCAATCTCGAAACGCCTGAAAAGACAATGGTGCTTCTGTACAGGGAGCTTGCAGATTCCTTTGTGGTTAAGCATCTTCCCGATTATATCTCGCGGGTCGATCAGAAGGGCTATTTCAGGATCAATAATGTAAAGGCCGGTACATACAGGCTTTATGCCCTGAAGGATGCTGATAACAGTAAGAATTATAACTTCCCGGAAGAGGAGTTTGCATTTATGAATACTCCCGTTGAGATTACTGAGGAAAAGAATTTCATGCCTGTCGTCAAGGATACTGTTACTGTAAAGAAAGTGATTCCAAAGGTTAAAGATGTTAAGGGTAAGAAAGAACCTATAATTCAGGATACTATTGTTCCTATCGGGGAGTATCCCCTTATGCTTTTTGCCCCTTTGAAAACAAACCATTATCTGAATTCATCCGGCAGGCCTCTTAAGTATCAGCTGACATACACTTTGTCGCTTCCTCCAGATTCTATGGATTTCACTCTGAAAATTCCCGGCAGCAGGGAAGAGAGTTACTTCATTGAAAAGAACCGTGAAAAGGATACTATAAAGGTCTGGCTTACCGACAGTACACTCTATACCCAGACTCAGCTTGTAACCATCGTCACCTATCCTTTTACCGATACTCTCGGATTACTTGGTTATAAGGAAGATACTATCAAGATGCGCTTTCTGACCCCGCGTCCTTCGAGGGGGACAAAAGTTAAAAAGGCAGCTTTTACTTATGAAAACAATATAAAGGGTAATATATTAAAGCCGGGCCAGCAGATAGTCTTTACCTCCGGCACACCATTCAGGGAGCCGGATACAACAAAGATAAAGCTTTACCAGGTATCTGATTCTGTCAGGGTGAAGGTCGGATACAGCCTGGTTAAAGACAGTACCAATTCATCCAGATATTTTTTAAATTCAGATCTGATTCAGGATAAAAAATATCTTTTTGTCGCCGATTCAGCCGCATTCGGTAACATCTATAATGATTATGCTGATTCGACAGGGATTAACTTTTCAGTGAAAAAGGAGGATTCATACAGCAAGCTTACAATTACCATAAAGAATAGCAAAGGCAGCTGTATTATCCAATTGCTAAACAGTCAGGAAAAAATTGTAAGTGAAGCAACGGTGAATACCGATACCAAAATTTCCTTCCCCTTGCTTGATGCGGGAATTACAGACTTAAGGTGATCTATGATCAGAATGGCGACGGGAAATGGACAACAGGTGACTTTAACAGAGGGATCCAGCCGGAGCCTGTTTCGTACTATCCTCAGGAGATAAGTTTAAAGACAGGCTGGGTACTGGACATGGATCAGGACTGGGATATAGGGAAGCAGTTTGTCAAGGAGCAGAAGTTGAAGGAGAAAAGAACTTCGAGGAAATAGTGTTGCATAAATAACTGAAACAGGTATATACAATTAATACAGTTCCCAAGATGAAAGATGTTGTTGCAGGCATTGATATAGGAGGTACCAATATAATTTTTGGTCTTGTTGATAATTCAGGCAATGTAATTGCTGAGAACAGGCTGAAAACAGTTGATTATCCGGACATTAAAGATTATACATATGCCCAGGATGAAGCCTTGAATATCATGCTTCGGGAGAATCCGGGTCACAGGCTCATCGGACTTGGAGTAGGGGCTCCGAATGCCAATTACCATAAGGGGACTATTGAGCTGGCGCCAAACCTTGCCTGGAAGGGTATAGTTCCTTTGGCAGAGTTCCTGAAAGAAAGAGTTCATGTTCCTGTTATTGTTACCAATGATGCCAATGCTGCAGCCATGGGAGAGATGATTTTCGGAGGGGCAAAGGAGATGAAGGACTTCATTGTGCTCACCCTTGGGACAGGGCTGGGAAGCGGAATAGTTATTAACGGTCAGGTTGTATATGGCCACACCGGTTTTGCAGGCGAACTTGGTCATACAGTTATCGTGCCCGGGGGCAGAGAATGTGGTTGCGGACGCAGGGGATGCTATGAGACTTATGCATCCGCATCGGGCCTTGTACGTACAGTGCTGAATCTCTTCAGCGACATGAGAGCCGACAGTGTTTTGAGAGACCTTCCTCCTTCAGAGCTGACCTCAAAAAAAATTGTGGAAGAAGCTGAAAAAGGAGATGCAATAGCTCTTGAAGCAATTAACTATACGGCTGAAATGCTGGCTTTGGGAATAATTAATGCAGTTACATTTTCGAGTCCTGAGGCTGTGTTTCTCTTCGGGGGACTGGTAAAGGCAGGGGAGCTGCTTCTTGATCCTGTCCGTAAATATGTTGATCAGAATGTAATGCCGATTTTCAGGGGAACAGTTAAGATCCTTCCCTCAGGTGTTTCCGAAACAAATGCTGCTGTGCTCGGAGCCGCAGCACTTGCATGGAATGAGTTGAAGAAATAGACCTGTATTGATGCTGAATAAAAAATTATTGTAAATTTGGTTCTTTAAGTTCCGAAGTAAAAAGCATTTATTAAATGAAAATCGCTGAGATAAAAAAAATTGATTTTGATTCTGTCTTGCCGGGAATGGAAGAAATCTCATCCCGGCTGGATGATCAGGGAGTGACACTTCATATAGATACACTTAACTGGAAAGATTTCAGTTACAAGCCGCAGGTTGATCTTTCAATTGCCTATGGCGATAACGAAATATTCCTGAAGTATTATATAAAAGAGAACTATTTCAAGGCAGAAAAGACCGAGACCAACCAGATGGTATGTGAAGACTCATGTGTTGAATTTTTTGTGTCGCCTGAGGATGATGGCATTTATTATAATTTTGAATTTAATGGTATCGGGACCTCTCTGCTTGGGACCGGAACAGGAAGAGACAACAGCACAAGGACGAATCCCGGGATAATTAAAAAGATAAGAAGGCTGACATCTGTTGGAGATAAGCCTGTAAGTGAAAAAGAGGGAGAGTTTGAATGGACGATCACACTTGCGATCCCTCTGGAAGTATTTTTTCATCACAAAATAAAAGAGCTTAAGGGAAAAACATTCAGGGCGAATTTTTACAAATGCGGTGATATGCTAAAGGTTCCTCATTATGTGACATGGAACCCGGTGGGCACTGAAAATCCGGATTATCATCAGCCGCGGTATTTCGGTGTGCTGAAGTTTGTGTAGGGTTTATTAAAGAGCAATCTGCCAGGTAGATACACACCCCCCCCAGCCCCCCCGAAGGGGGGGTAAAAAGGATATTAAAGGCGATTTTCATAACTCGGGTTTTAGCCCTCTCCCCGGGAGAGGTCCCGATAGCAATCGGGAGGGGTGAGGTTTAACAGAGCCGGGAGAGGGTCCCGATAGCTCCCGATAGTTATCAGGACGGGAGGGAGCGGTGAGGCTGACCAGAACCGGGATAGGGTAGGATGAGGCAGAACCCAGAGAGAGGTGTCATGAATGAGTTCATGAGGTTTAAAAAATGTATATGTTTAACAAAGCATCATAAAAGAAAAAGATATGTTAAAAGGTAATGCACTAATAGGACAATCAGGAGGGCCTACATCAGTAATTAACTCAAGCCTTGCCGGAGTTATTGAGTCGGCTCTCGCTTCATCCTTTATTGAAAATGTCTATGGGATGAATTTTGGGATTGAAGGTTTCATGAAGGAGTGGCTTTTTGATCTTGGCCGTCAGCCCCGGAAAGTAATTGAAGGATTACGCCACACCCCGTCTTCTGCATTGGGATCGTCACGTCATAAGGTTCAGGAGGTTGATCTTCCTGTCATACTGAGTGTTCTGAAGAAATTCAATATCAGGTATTTTTTCCTGATCGGAGGAAATGATACAATGGATACAATTCACCGTGTTGAGGCTTATTGCAGGGGAGAGAAATATGAACTGAAAGGGATCGGCATTCCCAAGACGGTGGATAATGATCTTTTCGGTACCGATCACACCCCGGGCTTTGCATCTGCTGCGAGGTCTAATATCATGAATGTTATGCAGGCAGGTGTTCTGGCACGCGACATGCAGAAGGTTGACAAATTTGTTATCTACCAGACCATAGGCAGGGATGCCGGCTGGCTTGCTGCAGCAACAGCACTGGCAAGGAAAGCGGATGACGATGCCCCTCATCTGATTTACACTCCGGAATTCGATTTCAGTCGTGAAAAATTTCTCAGGGATGTTGAGAAATGTATAAAGGCGATTGGATGGGTATCCATTGTTTGCGGTGAAGGACTGAAATATGCAGATGGCACTCCGGTAAGTGCTTCAACAACAAAGGACAAGTTTAACAATACCGAATTCGGAGCCATGGGTGGTGCCAGTGTCGCCACAAGCCTTCACAGGATGATTGTGGATGAATTCGGATACAGGGGTGAATTTCAGATTACAGAATCGCTTATTATGTGCGATTTTGTAAGAGCTTCTCCAATTGACCTTGAAGAGGCATACCAGTGCGGAGTTGAAGCTGTAAAACTGGCAGCTGCAGAAGAGACAGGTGTAATGGTTAGCATAAAGAGGGTATCAAATAATCCATATTCAATTGAATTCGGAAAAGTACCTCTCAGGGAGGTTGCTGTATCAGCCAAACCAATGCCTTCGAATTATTTTAATGCTGAAGGAAATCATGTATCGCAACTGTTTTTAGACTATATGAAACCTCTTGCCGGAGAGCTGCCGGAATTTGTCAGACTTGAGAAAATATTTGCTAAATAATCTAAATCAATAATAATGGCTAAAGAATTTAATAAAGTTGCATTGTCGATCAATGCTCATCCCGACGATGCAGAGGCATGGAATGCAGGGGTACTGAAACTGCTGAAAGACAAAGGGTACAAAATTGTGATTGCTACCATGACCGGAGGTGATCTGGGTGGCTGCAATATGAATATGGAAGAGACAGCCCGTGTAAGGTATGAAGAGGCTAAAAAGGCAGCTGCTGTACTGGATGCCGAGTATTTTACCCTGGGAGGTATCGATGGATTTCTATACGATACCAAAGAGATGAGATTAAAAGTAATCTCTCTTATCAGGCAGGTAAAGGCCGGAGTTATTTTCACACACCTCTCAACCGATTACCATTCCGATCACAGGACAACTGCGAATATTGTTGAGGCTGCAGCGATGGTATCATCTCTTGACACAGTTCCTGTAAAAGAGAAACCTGTTGAGATCACACCGCTTCTTTATCACACATCTCCGCTGACACTCTCTGATCCCCTGGGATCTCAGATTGTTCCTCCCCATTTTTTGTGGATGTCACCTCAGTAATTGAGACCAAGAAAAAGATGCTCGGGTACCATATTTCCCAGATCGACCTGATGAAACATATGCATAAGATGGATGATTTCTTCGGCTTTGTGCTTGAAGGGAACAGAAACTATGGCAAAATGGCGGGTGTTGAATATGCCGAGGTTTACTGGCAGCATCTTGGAGGAGGCTTTCAGAAGGAAAAACAGGTTCAGAATGATCTTTCAGAATTTCTTATCAATAAATCGTAATAGCTATGAACTTAAAAGAGGAAAAGTATAACAGGTATGCCCTTGTAAGGGAAATGATGGAGACTCCGGCTATTGTAAAGGCTTTTGATCCGGGAGTTGCAGCAAAATTTGCTGATGCTGCTAAATCCCGGAAAGGATTATTCCTCACTGGCGAAGGAAGCAGCAGGATCTTTCCTGCGAAAAGGGCTATTTGGGCCTCCCTGAAATGGGATTTCTCAAAACCATTAACAACAGAAGGCAGCACCCAGGCAGAAGAGTATAATCTTAAGGATTTTGCTGTTTTTGCAGCTTCAAATTCAGGTCAGACAAAAGAGGTGATCAGACTGGCAACTGCGTTGAAAAAGAAGAATCATGGCGCTGTATTTGGACTGACAGCTAATCCCAAAACCAAGCTGGAAGAGATTGCTGATGGCACCCATGTATTGAAATGCGGAAAGGAGGATGCTGTTGCAGCAACCAAATCAGTTGTTGAACAGGGTATGTTTTATGACGCACTGCTGAGAAAAATTCACGGTGTAAAGATGGATGGCCTTAAAGAATTCGCGGAAAAAACGGAAGAGGCTCTGACACTTAAAATTGATGCCGGCATAACTGATATTATACGCAAAGCCAGCAAGATCTATTTTGCAGGAAGGAACACCGGTGTTGCAGAAGAACTGGCCCTGAAAACCAATGAGATCACAAGGAAGAAATCGGATTATCTTGAAGGGACTTTTGCAGTTCATGGAATAGAAGAGGTGATGGATAAGAGTGAAGTTCTGATATGGATTGAACCCTTTGCTGCCGAGCAGGAGAAATTTAACGAATGTCTTGTAAAAGGTGTCGGGATGAATATCATTGCCGTCTCCACCAAGAAGACGATGTTCCCTACAATCATTATACCTGATGGAGGTGAATATGCTGAGTATGTACAGCTTGCAGCAGGATGGAATATCCTGGTTGAGACAGGCATTTCCCTGGGAATTGACCTGGATAAACCTGAACGTGCGAGAAAAGTTGGCAATGAATACCTGGCGGAATAGTTTAGCACAGGCATTTCGGGTATTAATATAACATGTGTTTCCTTTCAGGGAGGGATTGTCTGTATCAGAAAACTTCCCCGGACTGCAATATCATTTGATGTGCTGTATAAAGGATTTAAAGAATTTGGATTAACTTTATATTTATAGATGTATATTTACTTATAATAAATGTAATTTCTTCTGAATTATGGCAAAGAAAGATGTAGCAGTCGGAATTGATATCGGTGGAACAAATACCGTATTCGGTTTTGTTGACAGATCAGGCACTATACTTGGAGAGGATACTTTCAAGACATCTCAATATGATGAAATAGAAGTATTTGTAGCGGCATTGTACGAAAAAATTCTGGTCACGAGCCAGAAAATCGGCAACAGCATAAATGTTGTCGGTTTTGGCATTGGCGCACCCATGGGAAACATCAATAAGGGAACTATAGAACATGCTGCAGGGTTGCCCTGGAAGGGGATTGTCCCTGTTGCTGACATTTTCAAAAGACATACCGATCTGCCTGTTATAGTCACCAACGATGCCAATGCGGCTGCTGTCGGAGAGATGATCTACGGCGGCGCCAAGGAGATGAAAAATTTCGTTGTTATTACTCTGGGAACAGGACTGGGAAGCGGATTTGTAATTGACGGGAAGCTTGTTTACGGACATGACGGATTTGCCGGTGAAATAGGACACACTGCCATTCGTCCGGGTCCCTCCAACCGTGACTGCGGATGCGGCCGGAAAGGATGTCTGGAGACTTATGTTTCGGCAACAGGACTTAAAAGGTCACTGCTTAAGATAATGGCCGACAGCAATGCCCCGAGTGAGCTCAGAAAGTATAGCTTTGATGAACTTGATGCCAAGATTATACATGATGCAGCGGTACGCGGCGACTATATTGCCATACGGGCATTTAAACACACCGGGCAGATGCTTGGTTTCAAACTGGCCGATGTGGTGGCCCATACAAATCCGGAGGCAATATTCCTGTTCGGAGGCCTGGCCCTGGCAAAGGATCTGATATTTGAACCTGCCAAGGAGTATATGGAGGAAAATCTGCTGAGCATATACAAAGACAAAGTTAAGCTTCTGGCTTCGGAATTAAGCACCCAGAATGCAGCTGTTCTGGGAGCCAGTTCACTCATATGGTCAATTAAGGAATCGTGATCTGTAAAATTTTTCCGGCAGATATGGCTAATTTCAATGCGATACTAAATCATATTCTTGGTATAGTCTTTATTATAATCGTATTTTCTTTGGCATATGCTTACCTAAAGCCTCACCAGCTTCATAAGCGAAGACTGATCTCAACATTACTTCTGAAAGCCAGTTACCTTCTTTACCTTCTTATCTTACTGGTTATCGTTTACCTTTCAGCCCTTGTTGAAGGCGGCCTGGAAAAAGTGTTTGTCGGTGTTGAATTTTTTGCATTTCTCATCGTCCTATTTGTTCCCACAATAGGCGTTTTTGCAAGGAAACTGGGCCAGTTTGCCAAGAAGCGTGAAGGTTATAACTATTTTTTTACAATTATTAATGTTCTGTCAATTGTGTCAATTCTTGTGATGTATTTTATATGATAAGATCAGGGTCACAATTGAAACAGCATGTATGCAATCAGAAAATGATTACTTAACCTGCAGTTTTTAACTTTATCGTAAATATTACCGGTGATTTAAAACTCAAATCTATGATCAACGAAAGATTAATAGGGTATATCGAACAAAGTATCAGGAATAACTGGGAAATTGAAGCTTTGTCAAATTACAGGGAGAAGGAGTATTCATACAAGGATATTGCTGAAAAGATCCTGAAATTTCATTCCCTGTTCAGAGAATCAGGCATCAGGGAGGGAGATAAAGTTGCCCTGGTGGGCAGAAATTCTGCCAACTGGTGCATCACATACCTGGCAACTGTAACCTATGGGGCAGTAATTGTTCCTGTTCTTCCTGATTTCAAGCCGGAAGATCTGATAAACATAATCAACCATTCCGATTCCAGGCTGCTTTTTGTTGACGATAAGATCTACGAGAGTTTTGAGCTGGACAGGATGCCTGAGATCATTGGGGCGGTTTCGCTTGATGACTTCAGGATGATATCTTCTGTTGCACCAGCATTTAGCGAGAGCTTCAGCCATCTGGATGAGAGATTTTCGAAAGCTTATCCTGTGCTGAGAAAAGAGGATATCAAATTCTCCGATATCACCAATGATCACCTTGCAGTTATCAGTTATACCTCAGGGACAACAGGTTTTTCAAAAGGTGTGATGATAACTCATAATAGTCTGGCATGTAATGTAAGGTTTGCACAGAATCATATGCCTCTTAAATCAGGTGATCCCCTGGTTTCATTCCTGCCTCTTGCACACACTTATGGCTGTGCATTTGAATTTCTTTTTCCGTTTACAATCGGCTGCCATATAACAATTCTCACCAAGACCCCTTCACCACAGATACTGATACAGGCTTTTAATGAAATAAAGCCCACACTGATACTCTCGGTTCCGCTTGTGATTGAGAAAATTTTCAAGAAGCAGCTTCTTCCGGTTATTGACAAACCCAAAATGAAGTTCCTGCTTGCTATTCCCGGAATAAATAAAATTTTATATAAGAAGATAAGGGAAAAACTGACAGTTACTTTCGGCGGTAAATTTCATGAGATCGTCATCGGTGGAGCAGCCTTTAATGCTGATGCAGAAAAATTCTTCAAGAAAATAGGATTCAAATTTACCGTCGGTTATGGAATGACGGAATGCGGCCCGCTTATCAGCTATGCCTCATGGGATACAACAAAGCTTGGAGCATCAGGCAGAGCAGTGGATACTCTTGAAGTAACAATTGATTCCCCTGATCCTGAGAATATAGTAGGCGAGATCATCCTCAGAGGGGAAAATGTTATGACAGGGTACTACAAGAATGACAAAGCCACAAGTGAGATGATCGACAGTAAAGGATGGATGCATACGGGCGACCTGGGAGTCATAGATAAAGAGGGAAATATTTTCATTAAGGGAAGGAGCAAAAGTATGATTCTCGGTCCTTCAGGTAAAAATATTTATCCTGAAGAAATTGAATCTGTCATAAATAACAAGAACTATATTATGGAATCACTTGTTATCTCAGAAGACAACAAGTTGATCGGACTGATATGTCCTGATTATGAAATGATGAAGAGGGATAATATTTCAGAGGAACAGCTAATCCCGATTCTTGACCAGATCAGGAAAGAGGTAAATGAAAGGCTTCCTGATTTTATGACAGTCAGTAAATACAGGATACATCCTGAGGAATTTGTAAAAACGCCGAAGAGGAGTATAAAAAGATTCTTGTACACGAAAGAATAATCGCCCAACCGGGCTGTTGAAAAAGTCCGTTTTTACCCCCAAACCCCCCAGGGGGGGCTTTCTGAGTCACTGCCTTACAAAAAGTCCCCCTTGGGGGATTTAGGGGTATCACAGAAAAAATTGACATCTTCAACCCCTCGGTTAAAACAAATGGTTTTCTGTTAAGAGCGGGTGAACAATTAATAGTTAAAATCTCTGATTTATGCAGTTATATGTAGTGATTGTTGCAGGAGGAAGCGGGAAGAGGATGGGAGCTGAGATTCCCAAGCAGTTTCTTGAGCTGGCCGGCAGGCCGGTGCTGATGCATACAATTGAACGATTCAAGGCATTCAATGAATCAATTGAAATTATAACCGTTCTTCCTGAAAATCAGCTCAGACATTGGATCAGTCTTCAAAAGAAATACTCCTTCTCAATTCCTCAGACCATTGTACGGGGAGGCTCAACAAGATTCCATTCTGTAAAGAACGGGCTTAAGTTTGTCAATTTACCCGGGTTGGTTGCAATACACGACGGCGTAAGACCCTTCGTGAGCCTGGATACAATTGCAAGATGCTTCTCTGCAGCTGAAGAGCTTGGCAATGCCATTCCCTCAATCTCCCCTGTGGAATCACTAAGGATACTCACCGAAAACGGGAATAAGCCTGTTGACCGCTTCCATGTGAAGCAGATCCAGACACCTCAGGTCTTCGTTGCAGAGCTCATAAAGAAAGCCTATCAGCAGGATTATAAACCTGAATACTCTGATGATGCCACTGTCCTAGAAGATATGGGTGTAAAGATTAATCTTATAGAAGGCAACAGGGAGAATATAAAGATCACCAATCCCGAAGATCTGCTGATTTCAAATGCTCTTTTGCCAACTGTCAGCTGACAGTCATCTGCATGCATTGTGACTTAAGACTTATTTCCTATCTTGCATAGGAATTACGAAGCTGTTTCATAAGCTCTTTTTTTATACCCCCTGCCCCCCGGCCTTGCTCCGCCGAAGCGGCTACGTGAAGGCGAAAGGGGAGTATAGATAAGTGCTGATTATAAGAAAGTCCCCCTTGGGGGATTTAGGGGTTAACCTAATATGGAGAGCTTTGAGACAAGCTCATTTTAATCATTAAATTATTTGATATGAGATCTCAATTCTTGATATTCTGTACACTGATCATGATATCGACCGGATGTGCTGAAATGCAGAACCTTCTGAAGACTACGGGTCCTCTTCCCCTTACAGAAGATGAAGTAGTGAACGGATTGAAGGAGGCGCTTATTACCGGTGCAAAAAACTCGGCTGGCATACTCGGAGCTCAGGATGGTTATTTTGGTGATGCGACAGTCAAAATTCTGTTGCCCGATGATGCAAGAATCATTATTGATAATATTTCAAAAATCCCGGGTGGCGATAAACTGGTACAGGATGTTGTCCTGCGGATCAACAGAGCGGCAGAAGATGCTGCAAAGGAGGCCGCTCCGATTTTTGTTGGCAGTATAAAACAGATGACTCTGAGGGATGCTTTCAATATCCTTAACGGCGCCGATAATGCTGCCACACAGTACCTCAGACAGACTACATACAATGAATTGTATGCCTTATATAAACCTAAAATTGCTGCTTCAACTGAGAAAAAAATAGTCGGATCACTCTCAACAAAAGATTCCTGGGTCACCCTTACCGGTAAATGGAATATGATCGCAAATTCCGTGGCAGGCAGGCTGGCAAATCTAAAGCCTGTTAATACGGACCTTGATGATTATCTCACTAATAAAGCATTGAACGGAATGTTTGTAAAGGTTGAACTGGAAGAGCTTAAGATAAGGAAAAATGTATCAGCGAGGATATCCCCGATACTGCAGAGAGTATTTGGCAGCCTTGACAGTAAAACAAAATAAGATAACGGCAGGACAAAATGTTTGAAAAAAGTGTATTTAATTATAAAGGGTTGGAAGTCAGAGTATCTGATCATGCCAATGAAGGGATAATTGACATTTTGAATCGTGCTGTACAGGGATCAGAGGGTGGTTTAAGATTTATGCTGCAGGATGTTGCCAAACGTATCAGTGCCTACGAAGGGCAGATCAGATTTGTATCCCTTTATAAGAAGAACCAGATAACCGGAACAGTTGGATCCTGTTTTCGGATCTCGGGTCAGGGGAAGCTTCGTTTTCCGACATCATACCTGCGGTATCTTGCCTTTCAGTCTACCTATCAATCGGACAAGACGTGGAGGAAGCGTATCACTGAGAAGATTAAACCTGAGAAGGACGATAGTTTCAAGCAGAAGACACTGGAAATATTCAGCAAGCCTCATATGCTTGATTTGCAGAATGTTTTTGAAGGTGACAAGCATGTTATGTATGCATTCGTGGAGAGCATGAATGAACGGTCAAAGAATCTGGTGCATCAGGCAGGTTATGAGTATATCAGGTCGTTTCTTACAGTTGCCTTCAGCAGGTTTGCACCTGTTGCTGACAAACGTGTTTCAAAGCTTACTGAACAGGATAAGCCTGATATGGAGAAACTACTTCTTGATTTTTACAGGGAATACTCTTTTTTTACAACTGAGTATTCCTTTTACAGTAATAAGTATTATGTTCTGAAGGAGAATAATGAGATTATTGCCGGAGTGTGCGCTATTCCCACATCTTTCAAAGTGTTTGATGTCCCTGGCATATGGGGATGGGTAATGATGAAGGTGCTCCCGAAAACACCCTATTTCCGGAGACTCTTCAGGCCGGGCGAATTCAGATACCTCGTTTTTGATGCTGTTTATTGCAAGGATGGATTTGAGCATTTGCTGGCGCCGCTGTTTGAATCGGCATGTGCCTCTGAGGAGTTCAATACCGGGCTGATATGGCTCGATGACAGGAGCCAGCTGTTTGACAGAATAAGGACCAGGGTAAGGATGGGAGCGCTTAACAGGATGCTTAATGCCAAACCCGGACTAGTTTACACGAAATTCATTAATCTTGAAGAAGAGGAGAAGGAGTATTTCTATGACTCTCCGGCATATATTTCAGGATTCGACTTTTCGTGAGAGCCAGAATGAATAATAGTCTCTCATAAGCTCTTTTTTTACCCCCTGCCCCCAAGGGGGGTATTTAGGGGTAAACCATAAATGGAGAGCTTTTGAGATACCCTCTATAATTGAGTTCATTACAAATAATTATTCGAATGAAAAAGAAGTTTTTTGTTATTCTGATGGCCGCATTTTTTGCGGGAGGGCTGATCCCAGTTTCAGCACAGGAGGAAGACACCAGATATGTCCCTGAAACGGATCCTCTGGTTTTGGAAAAGCTTGAGAAATGGCAGGACCTGAAGTTCGGGCTCCTGATGCATTGGGGGCCTTACAGTCAGTGGGGAGTTGTTGAATCATGGTCCATCTGTGCTGAGGATGAGCCATGGTGCCGCAGGAATAATGATGATTACGTACAATATAAAAAAGATTATGAGAATCTTCAGACAACCTTCAATCCGGTGCTGTTTGATCCTGACAGATGGGCAAAAGCTGCCAAGAGCGCAGGGATGAAATATGTTGTCTTCACAACGAAGCATCATGATGGTTTCAGTATGTACAATACGAAGCTGACACCCTACAGGATTACTGCTGATAAGACGCCGTTTCACACAGATCCGAGAGCCAACGTTACCAAAGAGATCTTTGATGCTTTCAGGGCTGAGGGATTATGGGCAGGGGCATATTTTTCCAAGGCTGACTGGAATAATGAAAATTACTGGTGGCCTAATTTTGCCACTCCTGACAGGAATGTAAACTACGATATCTCAAAATATCCCGACCGCTGGGAAGCATTTGTACAGTTCACACAGGGACAGATAATGGAGCTTCTCGGAGGAGATTATGGCAAAGTCGATATTCTGTGGCTCGATGGCGGACAGGTGCAGAAGCTTGACGAGTCGGAGGTTTACAGGTATATTGACCAGATTCAGAAAATGCCAAGAGAGGATGTATACAAATATATTATGTCAACAGGATACAAGAATTCCAAAATACAGAGTCAGGATATACGGATGGATGAGCTTGTTCAGAAAGCAAGAAGGGTACAGCCTGGTCTGATCGTTGTTGACAGGGCAGTTTATGGTAAGAACCAGAACTATCTGACACCTGAAAACCGGGTTCCGGAGAAAGCTCTCCCTTATCCATGGGAGTCATGCATTACTGCAGGAGGAGGTTGGTCGTGGTCGCCCGATGCAAAATATATGAGCGGACAGGCTACAGTACAAATGCTTGTTGATATCGTCATAAAAGGAGGTAACCTGCTTCTCAATATCGGCCCTGGTCCACAGGGACAATGGCATGATGATGCCTATAAGCTGCTTGAAGATATAGGAAATTGGATGGACGTGAATGGGGAGGCGATATACGGAACGAGGGCCCAGGCGCCTTATAAGGAGGGAAAAGTGTGTATCTCGAAGAAGGGAGATCATACAATTTATATCTACTATCTCGCAGATGAGAATGAAGCGATGCCATCGCAGGTAAGCATGTCAGCATTTTCTCTGCCGGCTGGTTCAAAAGTAGAAATGGTTGGCAAAGGGACATCGCTGAAGTGGAAGAAGAGCGGCAACGGTTTTACAGTAGATATTCCAGAGAAGATCAGGAAATCTCCGCCTTCAAAATATGTATGGGTAATGAAGGCTGTCTTTTAAGAGGATCTAATTGCGACTGATTATCTGAAATCCACTTAACCGCGAAAGAGCTTAGCTGGCACGATCCCGATAACTTCGCTGGCGCGGATTTGCAATCCGTGCCAAAGGAAAACAATAAATCATAAATCATTTTCAAAAACCTATTTACTTTTAGTGAATAAAAATCTATTGGCACGGATTACAAATCCGCGCCAGCACATGGTAATGCAGGCTGTCTTTTAAGATCCTATTGGACGGATTACATCCCGATAGATATCGGGACCGTGTCAGCACAGAGCTTCGCTGGCACGGATTTGCAATCCGTGCCAATTAGTACTTCACAATTTTAAGTTTCAAACAGGTTTCCGAGTATTGATCCGGCTTCTTTCCTTGAATTTCTTCCGTATGGAGTGAGTGCCCGTATCAGTTTTCTGATAGGCATCGACTGCAGCCATACTTTCCCTGTTCCACGGATTGTTGCGAGGAAAAGTCCCTCTCCTCCGAAGACCATTGATTTGAGGCTTCCGGTTGCTTCAATGTCGAAATCGAGAACAGGTTCATAGGCCACAACACATCCGGTATCAATGCGCAATGTCTCATTATTCAGCTGGCGCTCGATGACAGTACCACCTGCATGGACAAAAGCTTTACCGTCTCCTTCAAGCTTCTGAAGAATGAATCCCTCTCCACCCAGCAGTCCCGATCCGATCTTCTGATTAAGGGTTACTGAGAGCCTGGTACCGAGAGCTGCGCAGAGAAACCCGTCTTTCTGGACGATGAGGCTGTTTTTAACCTGGTTCAGGTCAACAGGTATAATTGTCCCGGGATATGGAGCTGAAAAGGCTACCCTGCTTTTATTAAAGCCCTGATTTGTAAAGTGAGTCAGGAACAATGATTCACCTGTAATTACTCTTGATCCTGCTGAGAGTAATTTTCCCATAAGAGTCTGGTTAGGTGTAGAGCCGTCACCCATTTTGACATCGAAGGTGATCCCCTGTTCCATATAAACCATTGCACCGGCCTCTGCTATTACTGTTTCACCCGGATCGAGTTCAATCTCAACGAACTGGATGTCATCTCCAAAAATCTTATAATCAATCTCATGTGATACCATAGTATGTATATTTAAGTTGAACAGGATAAAAGATAATACCGAAATTTAACAATCTGAACGGAGTAAGCCAAATGATTGAATAAAATTATTATTTTTGCGCCAATAAAGGGTTGTTAGCTCAGTTGGTTTAGAGCATTACCTTGACAGGGTAGGGGTCACTGGTTCGACTCCAGTACAACCCACAAAGCCCTCCGAAGCTTTTGCGAGGAGCTTTTGCCCCCCGCCCTCCTCCCGCCACTGGCAATTTTACGCCCTGGCCCGGAGACCAAGCCCTCCAAAGCTTTCTTTGTCCTCGGAAATGGGAGGGGAGCTTAGGGGCTTTTCATTTGATATTAATTTAAAACTTACACAGAGTCCCTCCCGTATAGCTATCGGGAAGCTATCGGGAACAGAGTTATAACACCTGCCAGTCGTGTATTACTTCAGTATTCTGGTAACAGATTTTATAATCTGATGATGCTCATTATTAAGCGAAATTTCTCTGTAACACCCCTAAATCCCCCAGGGGGACTTATTTAAAACCAACAAGTTTTAAAGCCCCCCTCGGGGGGTTTGGGGGTAGAAACAGATTTATTAAATAGCCCCAAACTTCCAAAAACTAACTGTTACATTAATTCTGAAGAATAATACAGTCGGCAGACAAGGAGGTCCACAGAGGACTTCTGTGACGGCCTTTTTTTATTTCAGCAGGATTTAGCTCTTTTTAGGTTCCTCATTCTTTTTATCCTTGTCCTTCTTCTCCTCTTTCTTTTCATCCCCCTTGATCTTGCTTTCTTTTGTCAGCCCTTCCTTAACCTGTATGTTAATCCCGTCTGACAATCCTGTTTTAATATATTTTTTTTCAAATACCTGCGGAGTTGCGGTTTCAATCTCAACGTAGGCTGAGTCGTGGTCGAATCTCAAAACTGACTCCTCAATTGTCAGAACACTGTCGGCCCGTTCCAATACAATATCTGCATTGGCGCTGTAGTTTGCCCTGATAAACATACTATCCTTCAGCGATACGGCAGCCCTGATCTCAAACTGGATGGCGCCATTTTCCTCTTTTCCTTTTGGAGCGATATATTCGAGTTCGGCATCGAACTTAGCGCTGTCAATAGCGCCTATAGATAAAACAAGCGGCATGCCTGTTTTAAGCTTTCCGACTTCCGTTTCATCCACTTTACCCTTAAAGATCATTTCACCCATATCCGCCACACTGGCAACTGTAGTACCTTCATTGAAGTTATTGGATTCAATTACTGAATTACCTACTTCTACAGGTACATCCAGAACCATGCCCTTAATAGTTGACCGGATAAGAGTATTGGTGACAGTACCTGACTTTTTAGAGACACCCTCACGGATAAGCTGCAGGTTGTTTTCAGCTGACTCCAGCTCTTCAACAGCATTGTTATAGCTCAGTCGGGTTTGCAGGAATTCAGATTCCGCAATAACGCCCTGCTCATAAATTTTTTTCTGACGATCGTATACCAGCCTGGCATCTTCAAGGTTGAGCTGGGCTCTCTTGAGACGTGATTCGGCATTATTCAGGTTAACCATATCGGGGATAATCCGGATCTTGGCTATCAGGTCTCCTTTATTTACATTGTTGCCGGCTTCAATAAAGATCTCTTCAATAATTCCGGAAACCTGTGGTTTAATGAGAATTTCCTTCCGTGGTACAACTGATCCCGTCGCAACTGTTTTCTTAATTATGTTATTAACAGTTGGACTCTTCAGATCATAGACAATAGTTTTGGTCCGTGACTTGTTATATAAATACCCGAATGTGGCTAAAATTGCAGCGAGGAATATTACCAGGAGGCTGATCCGAAAAAACTTTCTCATGTTTATTTAAGTTTATATAATTATTTGCTTTTGCAGGTTGTCATTCGTAGCGAAGTGCATCGACAGGTTTCATACTCACAGCTTTCCTTGCAGGAATGAGTCCTGCCACAACACCCGATATAATAAGTACAATTAACGCAGTAACTGCTACCTGGATATCGACTTCGGGATTCCTGAACATTTCACTTTTTCAGCAGAGGATGCAAGCATATTGTTAATCATTTCCAGGAGAAAGACTCCCAATACGAGGCCAAAGCTGCCTGCCACCGCTGTGAGGGTTACCGATTCAGTTATTATCTGCGACATTATTCTCCAGGGAGTAGCCCCGATTGCACGCTGTATACCTATTTCCTTTGTTCTTTCCTTTATAATTATCAGCATAATATTGCTTACGCCGATCACCCCTGCGAGGAGAGTCCCTGTTCCCACAATCCATATAAGGACCCTGATCCCCAGGAAAAGTCCGTTCATTTTTTTAAACTCCTTTTCCAGGTTAAAATGGCCAAATGCCTGTTCATCTTCAGGCGCAACGTGATTCCTTTCTGCAAGAAGCTTCATACATTTCTCCTCCACAACAGAAGCCGATTTATTCGGTTTAGCCGTAACCAGAAAATAATGAACATCATCACCAAGGTTGTAACTTACCTGCATCGTGGTAAAAGGGATAAAAATTGACTTATCCTTTTCACCGCCTATATTTATGTTCTTATTCTTTGGTTCAAAGACTCCCACCACCTGGTAGTAAACTCCATTTATACGGATATATTCCCCAATCACAGGGTCAGTGATTTTAAACAGCTCATCATGCACCCGGTTTCCGATTACAGCAACTTTTCTTTTGTTCTGAAGATCAATTTCATTAAGAAACCGGCCCTTCAGTAAACGGACAGGATCAATTTTATTGATTGCAGGGTAATCACCAGTAATATTATAGGCTCCTGTTTTCAATCCATGCACAACATTGTTTCCTCCATTTCCGCCCCAGGGTTGTAACCTGGGCGCCAGTTGGTCAATCTCAGGAATATTTTTAATAAGCGCTTCCATATCGGAGGTATGGAAAAGCCATTCTCTTCCCCTTGGGAATCCTTTATAAGGCATTGTAGTCTGGCGGGTAAACATTATTGCACTATTGGTGGCAAAATCACCCATTCCCTCATATACAGCATTACGCAGACCATTACCCGAACCAAGCATAATGATGAGCATAAAAATTCCCCAGAACACTCCAAATGCGGTAAAAAATGTCCGCAGCTTGTTGCTTTTCAGCGAGCTGTATATTTCCTGCCATTTATCTCTGTCGAACATACTGTTTGTTTCTGTTATTCGTCACGTAAAGCGATAACCGGTCTGATCCTGGCAGCCTTGATGGCCGGGAATAATCCTGCGAGCATTCCTGAAAAAACCAGAACGAGGGTAGCTGCTACTGCAATGTTAAAATCTACTTCCGGGCTCCTGAAAAAATCACTGGCAGGCATAAACTTATTCACAAGTTCAAGCAAACCTATTCCGCTAACCAGACCGATATAACCAGCAAATGCTGTAATTATCACTGATTCAAATATGATGAGGAAAATTACCGACCATGGAGTTGCCCCGATGGCTTTACGGATACCGATTTCCTTGGTCCGTTCATTAACAACGATAATCATTATATTGCTTACCCCTACTACCCCGGCAATGATTGTGAAGAGTCCGATTACAGTCACGAACAGTTTAATACCCATAAACATATTCTGAAATTGTTTAAACTCCTTGATTGTATTACCAATATAAAGAGCAGATTTATCTTCACTGTTGAAGCGGTGAAGCTTGGCCAGTTTAGTACGGAGTGTCTGTTCGAGCGCTTCACTTTCCTTAACCGAAATATTTGTGGAGATAGTCAGATTATGAATCTTGTTTCCTCCGTTAAATATCATTTGTGCAGTTGAAATAGGGAGATAAAGTCTCTGCTGATCGCGGTCATTCCGGTCTGTAAATACACCTACAACTTTAAACGGGACGCCATTTACTCTTATATATTCCCCCAGAGGATTTTCTCCGTTCTTAAACAATGCCTCTTTTACGGGAAGACCAATTATTACCACTTTCCTGTTCCTCTGCTGGTCAACCTGGTTCAGCAGCCTTCCCTGATCAATGACAATCTTCTCGATCACCTGCATATCCGGATGTACACAGATGAGATCAAATGAACCGAATTGTTTCTTATAGGAGATTATACGGTTTTCCCAGAAATAATACCTGGCTGATATTTCTTCAATGCCGGGGATATTTTCCTTGACAAATGTATAATCTTCGTTTGTGAAATTTATCTGCCTCCCGGGTTTCATCCCTTTGAATGCCATTGTTGTAGAGCCGGGATGCAACCAGATGGTATTTGTTGCATCTGACTGAAACTGGTACTCTATTCCATTCTGCAGACCATTTCCCGAACCAAGCAGCACTATAAGCATGAAAATTCCCCAGGCAACACTGAATCCTGTAAGGAAGGTACGAAGCTTATTTTTCCTTATGGTTGCAAAAATCTCCTGCCATTTATCGAGATCAAACATATACTTTTAATTAAATGGCTAATTCTGGTTCAGCTTTTCTACAATTATATTTTCACCGATCACTCCATCCCTGATACGGATGATCCTGTCAGTAAGCATTGAAATATCGTGTTCGTGTGTAACGATTATAACAGTAATCCCGGTCTGATTAACCTCGCGTAGCATATCCATCACTTCAAGGGATGTCTGGGAATCCAGGGCGCCTGTTGGTTCGTCGGCAAGAATGACTTTGGGTTTTGCTATTAATGCACGTGCTATAGCTACGCGCTGCTTTTGTCCTCCCGACAGTTCGCTTGGCAGATGGTTGGCCCAATCACGGAGACCAACCTTATCGAGGTATTCCATTGCGATAATATTCCGCTTTTTTCGTTTTACACCCTGGTAATATAACGGAAGCGCAACATTTTCGAGTGCATTTTTAAAGGTGATCAGGTTAAAACTCTGGAATACAAATCCAAGGGTTTTGTTTCTTAGTTTTGCAGCCTGGGTTTCATTCAGATCCCTGATAAGCTTCCCGTCAAGGATAAACTCACCATCATCATAGTTGTCGAGGATACCGATAACATTAAGAAGAGTCGACTTGCCAGAACCTGATGAGCCCATAATGGAAATCATTTCACCTTTTTCGATATGCATATCGACACCTTTCAGCACATGCAGGCTGTTCTGTCCGATATAGTAAGTTTTATGAATGTTTTTAAGCTGGATCATTGTGGAAGATTAATGTATCAGATGCATCAATAAAAGTGCCAAAATATTCAGAATTGCTGATGAATGTTATTTTTTAGAAGATGTTAAAATTATGAAAAATTTTCGTGGAGAGTATAAAAATATAAAGCATTGGTAAAATTTGTCTATATAGAAGATGAAAGAGTATATGTAAGACCATCTTTGAACAGGCTTGAGACCCTTCTTCTGAGGAAGAAACCATCCACTTATCTGGACTTAACAAGGAGGCCAGATTGCCTTGCTAATATTTCATTTATTCCGGTTAAGGGGGGCACCCAGTTTTGAAATATACAACTGCTTTACATCACATGTCGGCTTAAAATCGTAGGGGAGTAAATCAGCAATTCCGGTCAGTGCCATCTCTCCCTGCCAGATTATATTATGTCCCTGAAAATATCCGTTTTGATTAAAATATATGTTGTTATGCAAAATATCCATACTGCTCTCAGCCTGAGCTGGTTCATAGGATATTGTCAGTATTGCCGGAAGGTGATTGGAATAATACACATATTTTTTAGCGTTATTGGGATCCAGGCTAACCTGATATCTGATAAGCTCTGATTCAGTAAGTTCATTGTCTCCGTTTTTAACGATAAATCCTTCTGATTTGAGATCTTTCTGCCAAAGAGCCCTGAAGAAGTGCATTTTTGATCCGAAATATGCATAATTTCTTCTGAGTTCGACCATTTGGTCATCTAAAAATGATGTTGTATCATTATTAAACAGAAAATCTCCAATCAGTTGATTGATTGACTGTGATTTAATATATTCAAATTTATCCAGATAATAAGTAATTCTATATCCAAGGGATTTATTATTGATAATTAATGGATTTCTGGAATATGCTTTTAAGGTATCATTGTTTACACTGTTAATGAATTTGATATCGTCAGCATTTACTATTTCGCATTTTTTGGCATTTTTTGTTCTCCCGAGAAACTCCCTTTTGAATATTTCCAGATTTCTCTTTCTTAGTCCTGGATTTCCCTTTGCTGCGACAGAGACTTCCTTCAATTCAAATACTTTAGGTACCATATGTACTACAAGATGTTTTTCAGATAAATAATCATTGACATTTAAAGAATAATATCCCAGGGCACTGATTGTTAATGGCATCGTGGAGGTTTGCCTTATATCCAGTTTAAAATTACCCTGTGCATCTGTAAGTGATGCAATGGAGGTTCCCTCAAAATAAATGGTTGCGTAAGTAATCGGGTTGTTTGTTTCCTTGTCAAGAATAGTTCCGCTTATTATCTGATTGTAGCCATTCAGGAAGATATTTAAGAATACTACCAGAAAAATTGTTTTTTTCATTTATAAAGAATTTAATTGTAACGGAAATATTTTGGTACAATGAATCGAATCAGACATCATAAGAGGAAACACCCTGATTTTAGCTATCACCATCGAATTAAAGTTAAACAATATTCAATAAATGAACAAGTCAGAATTGCAGCAAGTTGATTTATCTTAATAATCCATACAACCCAGGAGATTTCTTTCCTGGTATTCAACTCCTTCAGAGCTGCAAAATGTTGGTGGTATTCACACCCCGGGCTAATGAAAAAAAATCATATGATATTGGCTATACATTAAGAAATGAGGAATCTACAAAATGGATAATTACCCAAAATCCTGATTCAGCTCCTTTCTTTTAGAGCTGGTCTTCCCAAAATAAGCAAGAGCCCTATTATGATTACTGCTAAAAAATTGGTTGTTTGTCCCTGATCAACCGGATGTCCAAAGAGTATATAACCATTTAATGCTCCCCCCAGGAGGAACAGGCATAAAAGTATAAAGCAAAAATACCAGCTTCTATAAGTGTTTTTTCGGAGTAGATTAATTCCTGCATAGATTAGCAATGCACAAAGAGATATTAATCCGATTGCAACCAACCTGATCTGTAAAACATTGGCAATTATTGTGATATTGGTTGCAAGTTGACTACCTTTTATTAATAGAGCTATACCTCCGATGCCTCTCAATATTCCTGTTAGTATCAGGAAAATTGAGGCAGTAACAAGCAAATGCTTTCTTTTCATTGTGATCACCAAAAGTTAATCCGTTTTACAATTCATACTGTCAACGGAGGTGACAGTCAGAAACGTATATCTTCCAGGTTATAAAAGGTTGGTTTCAGGCAGATTTAAGATGCCGTGCAAAACACTCTTTCACCTGCTGCCACATGGCTTCTGAAAGAACATGTTCTGCCCCTGGTTCGATAAAGCTTGTAAAATTGCCCGGTGCATTTTTCTGTTTATAGACTTCGGCAATCCTTGACAATCCTCGTTTTACCGATTCAATAGGACTGCCGGAATCATTTTCTCCGAAATTAAGATGGAGAGCTCTCGGGGCAATTAGTGATGCGATTTCAGGAGTATCGCCATACCTGAGCCATCCCGGGACAAAATTCGGAAAGCAGTGCAGAATATGAGTCTCCTCAATTGCTTCATATGTGGGAAGGCAACAGTTGCCAATCACACATTTAAGCCGTGGCTCCAGCGGTCCAACCAACCATGAATGTGTTGAACCCATGGAATGTCCATAGCAGCCTATGAGGGCCGGGTTCACCTCCGGACGCTCACACAGCATCGAGACAGACTGCATCATGTCAAGGATATCTTTCCATGCGAGACTGCGGCCCCTTTCAAGCTGGTACAGGAACTCGAACCTTTCATAGTCACCTCTCTGAAGTATCCCGGTCGGATCCTGCCGCTCTTCAAAGCAGAGGGAATCGGGGCAGAGGACGACATAACCCTCTCTTACAAGTGCAACTGCAGTATGGTGCATCGGGTTTCCTGCCAGTCCGGCCGGTTCGGATTTACCAAGATGATACTCCCCGTTATGCTGATGCCAGACACAAATTCCCGGAGCAGGGTTGGCGGAAGTTACATTGTCAGGAATAAGTATCAGAGCAGGGATCTTTTCCCCCGGCTGAACATCATAAGTTATTGACTCGATGCGATAGCCATCTTTTTTAATTGTCTCCCTGAGCTGAGGATTGAGAGGTACAGGTGCCGGGAATGGTCCTCCGAGGCATTCCTGGTATCTTGACAGCAGATCTTCTGAAGGAGTTTCAGCTGCTGCAGGTTTATTGGATGTGCAGGAACCGTTCATCACCATACCCGTAGTGAAGGCACCAAGGCCAAGGATGGCATTTGATTGTAAAAAAGCACGGCGGTTCTGGCGCCGTGCAGATGGGTTATAATTTTTCATAATATTTTATTTTCATGATAATCAGGCTATCATGGGGACAATTACCGCAGAATGTATTCCTAAAGTTCGTGAATTTTTATATTCCTGAACCATACAGGATATCCATGGTCCTGCAGACCTATAAATCCTTCTTTGGCAATTCCTTCAGTGAATCCGGGGAAAGTCTTGAATTTACTGTTTGCCACCAGCGCATCCCAGGCTGGAGTCCATAGTTCATATTCAACAACCTTAACACCGTTCTGAATATGAGTTACTTTACCGTTCTGAACGCGGATAACGATTGTATTCCACTGGCCGGCGGGATGAACTGTCTTCGGATCGGCTGCAATCATATCATAAAGTGATCCTGCGAGGTGACTGTCAACCTTATTGTCTGTTGCATCGGCATTGTCAAGAACCTGAATCTCAGGAGAAGCATAGTAAATTGGTTTCCCGGGGACTTCACGCACATTGAAGAATATTCCTGAGTTTGCCATTTTGCTGGCTTTCCAGTCAATTGAAATTTCAAAGTTTTTAAATTTCTTATCACTATACAGGATATCACCGTTTGCACCTTCACCAGGTTTTTTTCCTTCTCCGATGATGACTTTCATGGCGTTATCTTCAATTACCCAGTTTTTCGGCATTGCTGTTCCGTTGCATTGCCTCCAGCCGCTGAAATCCTTTCCGTTGAACAGGAGTACCCAGCCGTCTTTCTTCTCCTGAGCAGTCAGTTTATTGGCATCCTGACCGATAGCGGGCATAGCGATGAGCATCAATGCCATGCATGATAAAATAATGTTTCTTTTCATTGTATTATTATTAATGGATTTATAAGGTGCAAATTAATCAAAAAAATCCAAATATGGTCAGTGGCGTTAACTAGGTTCGGCGAAGTGGCCGTTGGCGCGGATCTGTGATCCGTGCCTATGATATTTGAAAATTTTGGCACGGATTGCATCCCGATAGTTATCGTGACCGCGCCAGCGGTGGGATATCAGGACCACGCTCGGGGAGTTGACTTATCGTATTTGTTTTGGCACGGATTGCAAATCCGCGCCAGCTGGGCGTGCAGAACCCTGTGCTGGCGCGGGTTTGTAACCCGTGCCAATACGGTTTTTTTCACCTGCAGATTATAATTCCAAAATATTTTTTTTATTTGAATGGCACGGATTGCAAATCCGTGCCAGCGGGGTTTAATTAATTATATATTAAACACAAAGGACTCTAAGGGCTTCACAAAGGGATGCACAAAGTATAAAATGCAGAGCGCCAGCAGATGGAATAGCTCCTCCGCGTACTTTGCGTTGAAACTTTGCGCTCTATATAACTCTTCTACTTCAATACCAGATCTTTTTTTCATCATTTTTAACCCCCAACCCCCTGAAGGGGGCTTGAAATCAAGATAATAGAAGTTCTTGAACCCCCTTTAGGGGGAAGGGGGTAAATGAGAAGGAATGTTCAATTCTCTATTAAGTTATTAATCTTGAAGTTCATATATTTCATAGTTGGAGCACTTTGCGGTTAATGGATTTCATCGATTTTTGTCACGAGTGGATATCCACACCATCGGTAAGATAGAATAGCGGACTTTAATAATCAGAATATAAGCCAGTTATAAAAATGACTAAATAAATAGTCATTTTTATCGCAAAATATTTGCGTGACTATAAAAATAGTCATATCTTTGTGTTGAAGGATTGATTAAAACGGGTACTGGGTACTAGGTACTGGGTACTGGGTTCTGGGTAATAAAAATTATAACTTAAACAAATCAACCAGCACCAAGCACCCAGAACCAAGAACCAAGCACCCAAAACCAAGCACCAAGAACCCCCCAGCACCAGCACCCAGCACCCAGCACCAGGAATTGAATAACACAAACTAAGTACATCAGAAAATGCAACTTACTAAGGCAGAAGAACAGGTGATGCAGATCTTATGGGACAGGGAGACCGGTCTCGTAAAGGATATCCGCGATAGTTTTCCGGACCCGAAACCGGCACGCAATACAGTGTCGACGGTTTTGAGGGTTCTCGAGAAAAAGGGACATGTAGGCCATAAGGCATACGGAAATGTTCATCTTTATTATCCGTTGATCTCAAAGAGCAATTACTCTAAAAGCCAGCTGTTCGGACTGCTGGAGAACTATTTCAATAACTCATTCCCGGCAATGGCATCATTCTTTGCCAGGGAAAAAGATCTGACAGTAAAGGAACTCGATGATTTGCTCGAGGCAGCAAAAACTGAATTATCACAAGACAGAAAACGGAAATAATGGAAACACTTGCCTTATATCTTGTCAAGTCAGTTGCCTGGCTTACCGGTTTTGCACTGGTTTATATTCTTTTTCTTCGGGATGAGAGATTTTTTGAACTTAACAGGTTATTCCTTTTATCAGGGATCCTGGCAGCTCTTGTTTTTCCCTTTATAACTGTGAGTTACAGGGTAATGCTTCCGGCTGTCAGTGACAGCCAGGCTGAAATTCAGATCGCAGGCGCAGTTCAGAATACAACAGTCAGCATCAGCAAACCTGATTTTCACCTTGTGTTATTATATCTCTATCTGTCAGGATTGCTGTTTGTGGCATTTATGATAATCAAACAGGGAAGATCACTTCTCAAAGTCATCAGTAAGGCCGGAATCGATACTTCCCATCCGGTGAAGCTTGTAAAAACTGCCGATTATGAATCTGCATTTTCATTTTTCTCCTATGTTTTTGTCAATCCTTCAGTTACAGAAATAGAGATGAGGGAGATAATGAATCATGAGATGGTGCATATACGGCAGAAGCACTGGTTCGACCTGATGCTTGTTCAGTTGCTTTGTGTATTGCAGTGGTTTAATCCTGTGATCTGGATCTACATCCGGCTTGTAAGACAGAACCATGAATATATTGCTGATAAGGTGGCGCTGCAGCGGACATCTGACCCGGCAATTTACAGGGCAGCTCTGTTAAACCAGATTGTTGGCGCCCCAGTCATCAGCCTGGTGAATTCATTCAATTATTCAGTTAATAAAAAAAGATTTACAATGATGAAAAATATAATAAGTTCACCATACAGGAAAATGAAGATACTCTTTATTCTTCCTGTTTTTGCAATTGTCTTTTACGCTTTTGCAAAACCTGATTATCAGTATGCTCAGCAAAAAGATAATCCTGGAATCCAGAATAGTGTTGCAAAGACTTCTGACAAAAAAATAAACGGGACAGTTGTTGAGGAGAGTGGAAGTCCCTTACCCGGAGCTTCAGTGATTGTAATGGGAACCACTTTAGGAGCTTCATCAGATTCAAAAGGGAAGTTCAGCATCATAAATGTTCCTGATGAATCTGCAATTGTTGTTTCCTTTGTCGGATATAAATCAAAAGTCATTAAGGCGAATTTTGTCAAAGATATGACTATAGCAATGGTGAAGGACACCATAAGCTATCTGAAATCATCCGTTGGAGTACCTCCTCCGCCACCTCCTCCTCCGCCACCTCCTGTGAAAATAAAAGACACAAACGGGGGACCTCCTCCTCTCGTTGTCCTTGACGGTGCCATCAAAGATATCGATGTCGAGGCCATCGATCCGGAAACCATTGCATCGATCAATGTACTCAAGGACAAATCTGCTACTGATAAATACGGAGATAAGGGAAAGAATGGGGTGATAGAGATTACTTCAAAAACTAAAGCCGCTACGGCTGAAAAGAAGAAGGTATCTGCAGTGGAGGCAGCTGAACAATTAAGTGATCAAAAGGCTAATAATGATCTGTTTGTCGTTATAGAAGAACTTCCTGAATTCCCGGGAGGGGGCAGGGAAGCTTTAAAAAGCTGGATTAGTGAAAACCTCAAATATCCGGGGGAAGCATATAATAAGAAGATCATGGGTTCAGTTAATGTTGGTTTTCTGGTGACTGCTTCAGGGAAAATTATGGATGTCCAGGTAATTAACTCAGTGAATCCTCTTCTTGATGCAGAGGCAAAAAGGGTAATCAGCAGTATGCCCGACTGGATACCTGGAACGCAGAAAGGCAAACCTGTTCCGGTTCAGATGAAGGTGCAGGTGGAGTTTAAGTTTTAATTTGAGAATGTTAAGGATTGCATTCCGATAACTTTCGGGACCGCGCCAGCAGGGACACAGTGCTGGCGCGGGTTTGCAACCCGTGCCAATACGGGTTTATTCACACATAGATTATAATTCCTAAATATTATTTTTATTTGTATGGCACGGATTGCATCCCTATAGTTATCGGGACCGCGCCAGCGGGTTATAATTACTAAATATTTTTTTATGTGTTTGGCAACAATAAATTAAGAACTTACACAGCGGGCACAGAGGTAAAGAGTTCACAGAGGATTTTTTCAACAGCCCTTACTATTATTTCTATATCAATCTTTATCTTCTTCATTATCCGGTATAAAGAATGCAGCCCTTACGGCAGGAGGACAGGGTGAATCGATTCCCTTTACTGCTTTCCATATCACTTCATTAAAATCGGCATCATTAACATTATCTTCCATTGTAAAATCGAACTTCTCGCTCTTTTGCTGCCATATGTTTTCAGCTGTGTTCTTTTCATCCAGGTCGACCTGGCAGGGCTTAGCCTCAAAGGCAGGATGGTCGGGCGTGTTATTCATGCATCTCCACAACGGAACTGCAGCAGCATCATATTGAGTCATGGGAGGCAGCCCCAGGATAAGCTCAATTGTTCTTAACAATGAGGAGGTGGTGTAGGAAGTATGATCAACAAATCCTTTTTTCACATATCCGCCTGCAATATATGCTGTGCTGCGATGGGCATCAACATGATCGGGACCGTTCTGAGCATCATCCTCAACTATCAGGATGAGGCTTTGGTTCCATATGGGACTATGGCTGAGATAATCGACGAACATTCCTACAGCAAGATCATTATCAGCAACATGGACAAATGGAGTGGGCCGGTTCAGGCTTAATCCCTCGGTATGATCGTTTATAAACCGTACAGTATTAAGCTGAGGCAATGCCCCTGCTGCCAGCAGGGAGTCAAAATCCCTCCTCCATTGGGTAAACCTTACAGTATCACGGATTGACGGAACCCACAGGGAGTAGTCCTTGCAATAGTGATCCTTTAATACCGGAATATTCGGCCCGTCTCCCCCGATAAATTCCCCATAGGTACGATAGGAAACACCATTTCTCTGGCAGTTATCCCAGAGAAATCCGTTCTTATTGTTTGCTATCTTTCTTTGTCCTTCGCCCGGATATTCTCCTCCTCTTCCTCCATAACTTGTCGGCCAGTTTTTTTCAAGATAATCTGTAGCATAGGCTCCCATCGTCCAGCTGTGGCCATCGGCACTGACTTCCCCGTTTACATAGAAATTATCCAGCAGGACAAATTCGCGGGCAAGTGCATGCTGATTAGGCGTGATTTTCTCTCCAAACAGCACCAGCCCGGGATCACCGTTGCCCTCAGGCATATCACCCAGAACCTGGTCATAGGTGCGGTTTTCCTTGATGACATAGAAAATATGCTTTATCGGGGACAAATCACCAACTCTCATCGGGACAGGATTTCCGGAAGCCCCTTCGGTTGTAATCTCATTCTTTTTTGAATAGGGGGAATTCCTTAAAACTGACTCAGAATATGAAGCCATTTTTTTGATATCAGGATTTTCTATAATACTCAGTGTCCCCTTGAACAGACCCCCGATATATTGAACTTTCATTTTCCTGCTCTGTCCGCCTTCCTGATATACAACATCCTCATCGCTGTGATAAGGATTGGGACCGTACGGATTTGCCATTGATGACAATCCCTTCCCATTGGCTACAAGTATTTTGTCGCCGGCGATCCTCACACATGTTGGATACCAGCCTGTAGGAATGAAGCCCTTGCTTCTGCACGATCCAGGTGTGGTCACATCAAATACGGCAAGACAATTATTATCTGCATTGGCAATATACAATGTCTTTTCATCTTTGCTCAGAGCCACACTATTGGGTGTTGATCCGGTAGGTGAATCAGGGTATAGGGCTGAGTTGAGCTTTTCAATGACCTTCATCTTCCTGGTATCAATGATTGAAACAGTATTGTCATTGGCGTTGGCAACAAAAAGATACCGGCTGTCGCCGGTAATGCACATGTCATTTGGATTGTCCCCGACATTTATAGATCCGCTGATTTTCAGAATTTTTGTATCAAAAAGGATGATTTTGTCACAGCCCCAGCACGAGATATAGAGTATTTTATGGTCAGGTGAGAGGATACAGGTATATCCTTCACCTCCCAGATCATATTTCCATACTGTTTTCTTAGATTTTGTATCTATGACATACAGTGAGTTATTTTCCTTGGTGACGACATAGAGTCTGTTTTTTGCATCATCGATAGCAAGCCCTGCAATGGAAATCTTTTCCGGCCAGGGCTTTCCGATTGTTAATGTATCAAAATTGACAGTTGGTTATTTTCTATTGAATACCTCAGTACAATGTTATCATTTCCTCCCGAAGCATAGAGATACTTACCATTGCCGGAAAAAGCCAGTCCCAGCCATGATTTTCCGATTGGGACCGAGTCAACAACTATTTCTTTTTCGATATCGACCAGTTGAATTGACTGATCGCTCTGACCATTATTAGTAATGGCTGCAAGTTTCTTGGAAGGTGAAATGGCAATATTCAGGGGCAGGTCTCCCAGGTTAAGGGTTTTGCCTGCGGGGGACAGACTCCATCCGTTTGGCAGGAGTACCCGGTGGGATTCGGAATCGCCTGATAGCTGAGCCTGAAGAGGAATATTGAAAACAGGCAGAATTACACTTGTCAGGATCAGAATGCAACTATTTCTAATTTTCCTTTTCATTTTGTCTGATTTTTATCTTTTAGCCAGTTCCTGTGGATCAAGGGTTATAAGATGGCCGAGAGGTTTTCCATTTCGATAAGTAATTACCCTCAGGGTCACCGGACCTTCGGGGAGGACAACCGGGCCTGAATATTTCATGGTTTTGCTGTCAGGCATAGTATCGTCAATGGTATAGAAGATCTCAAGTCCGGGCATCTCAGTGTCCATATTTACAGTCATTTTACCAGCTGTTCTTGCAACAGTTATTATAGCATCATAGACAGCGAGTGAATGATTTATCCCTGCCAGATCATCACGATCGAACTGTTTTTCGGCTCTTTTTACAAAACCGGTCCACTCTTTCGATTCCTTTGGTGACCATAAGACTTCAGCCAGTGCCCATCCGCGCGGCCATGTCATATACTCTGCATGCCTGAATGTGGGTACCTGTTCAGTCCAGAGGTTTGCCTGTCCTCCAAGGATATGTTTTGCTACGGCTCCTTCAGGTACAGGTTCAAAACTATAGCAGGTATTCATACGTAATCCGGCATAAAGAGGCGGCTCAATGGTCTGATCTCCCTGCTGATAATCGATATAGCAATACTGAAGCGGTGACATTATGACATCATGGCCCATCCGGGAAGCTTCTATTCCTCCCTGCAGGCTTCTCCAGCTCATGAGAGTTGCATCGGGTGATATGCCGCCTTCAAGGATCTCATCCCATCCAAGGAGTTTTTTCCCTTTGGCTTTCAGGATACTTTCAATGCGGTTCATAAAATATCCCTGCAGATCTTCCACATGCCTTATATTAAGTTTCTTCATAAGAGCCTGACAGCCTTCATCCTGTAGCCAGTAACCCTTATAGCACTCATCGCCTCCGACATGAATGTATTGAGCCGGGAAGATGGCAGCCAGTTCGGTAAAGACCTTGTCAAGAAATTGATATACTTTTTCATCCGAAGGGTTGAGTGTATTATCCACCAGCATTTTAAATGTCCCGTTTCCATACCATTCAGAGAAAGGAGTACCGGGATTTACCTTGGCATCAGGATTTTTAGTGCAGCTAAGTTCAGGATATGAAGCAACTGCTGCCAGACTATGTCCGGGAGTCTCAATTTCAGGAATGATTGTCACAAACCTATCCTGGGCATACCGGATAATCTCTTTCATATCTTCCTGGGTATAGAAGCCTCCGACAGTTGCTTTCTCTCCGGGTTTTGGATCGGAACGCTCTCCGAAATGGCCTGCTCTTGGAACTCTCCATGCCCCGACTTCAGTAAGCTTTGGAAGTGATTTTATCTCTATCCTCCATCCGTTATCGTCTGTAAGATGCAGGTGAAGGGTGTTGTATTTGAATCTTGAGATCTGGTCAATATACTGCATAACCTCCTCTTTTGTGAAGAAGTTCCGGCTGACATCGAGCATCATTCCTCTCCAGGAAAAGCGGGGATAATCAGTAATTTTAACGCAGGGTAGTGTCCATTTGATTTTTACAGCTGATTTGCTTTCAATTTCCGGGGGCAGAAGCTGCAGCAAAGTCTGCGCTCCGTAGAACAGCCCTGCCGGCTCGTTGGCTGATATCACAACTCCTTTTGAGGAAGACACGAATGAATAGCCTTCCCTGCCCAGCTTTTCAACTGGACCTTTATTCAGATTCAGCTGTATTGAACCGGATGTATTCTGTTCTGATTTGATTGAAAACCCGGTTGCTGTTTTAAGCTTCGCTGCCATCAATTCAGCTATTTTCCTGCACTCCTGATTACTGTAGCTGATTTTGGATGAAGAGCTCAGCTGAAAGCTGCCGCCTGTCTTCTGAATCTCTGCAGGCTGGGGGATCAGATTGATTGCACTCTCCTGTCCATAGGTCATTGTACAGACGAAAATGAGTGCGAAAAAGGAAAGCTTCTTGATCATATCTCTTTATTTAAAATGGGTTATCTTATTTATTTGGCTCCGTCAATCTCTGTTTGGACACCCTGTTCCGTAACGGCAGGTTTATACGTTATATTTTCAATTTTTAATACAACAGGATTGGGCCATTGATTGTTCGTATATAACCTGTGGCCATTTACAGCACTTACCACAAGACCGATGTGAGTTGGGCTGATATAGATCTTTGCATCAAAGCCGGGTTTATATTCAAGCAGTTCACCCGAATAGCCCAGGATAGTTACTTTTGTCCGTTCATTGCCTGAGAGGGTTCTGAAAACAAATTCTTTTCTTTCACCATATTTCCAGTCATCACCGCCAGGGATAAATGCATACACAGTATTCTTGTCTTTTGCTTTTGTAAACCAGACTTTACCCTCCCTGATTATTTCCCATGGTCTGATCTCATGTATTGCTTCCTGGTTCACAAGATTCCATAGAGCCACTTCACGAAGGAGAGCTTCCTGTTCAATCTGTAATTCCCCGTCAGGTTTCGGGCCGACATTAAGCAGAAGGTTTCCTCCCTTTGCCCTTGTCTCAATCAGCATGTTAATTATCTCAGTCCCGCTTTTATGAGGATCATTCGTTGGTTTATACTGCCAGTCTGTACCCATTGTAAAACATGCTTCCCATGGACCAGTTACAGGCTTGTCAGGAATATTCTGTTCAGGAGTCTCCATTTGGCCTCGTGTCACAACAACTTCAGGCTGGAGTTGCCAGGCATACTCTTTAAGTCCTTCAGCCGGGCCATCGAAAAAAAAGCAGATCAATCCTGCCATAGCTGGTAAGCAGTTCCCTTATCTGAGCTTTATCGTATGCCATCAGCTCCTTATTATTGACCGGAAAATGCTGAGGATCCTGGAGTCTGCCGATGGGTATATTTTTTTCATGGAAGAAATGGAAATCCTCGGGTGAAAAATATATTCCGATTGCGATCCCCTGTTTGCGGAATGCTTCGAGTATCTCTTTCAGAATATCCCTTTTGAAAGGGGTATTCATGATATTGAAATCAGTTGTTTTTGTTTCCCACATGCAAAAACCGGAATGGTGCTTGGCAGTGAAGACGACATACTTCATTCCTGCAAGCCTGGCAAGGATTGCCCAGTCTTCAGGATAGAATTTTCTCGGATTAAATGATTTTGGCAGGTCGTAGATAAATCTTTGCAGATAGTCTTCTGAAGCGCCCGCCATGCTATGGCTTATTACGGCTCCAACCTGGGAGTCCATGCTCCAGTGTATGAACATGCCGAAGCCCATATCCATGAACCATTGTTCCCTTGAAGGTTTATTTGCAGTCTGCTGGCCATTTGCAGTGAGAATGGAAAGGCAGACTATGAGGACCAGTGACAGGCGTGCTTTCATGGTATAGAATTTTGAATTCACCAGATAATAAAATATATCATGTCCGCGGGAGGAACTTATTCCCGGATGTTTTAAGAACCTTCAGAACCTCCTTTTTGATCCTTACAACTACTTCACCTGAGATACATAAAGGTTCCCCATCTACATGGAACCTGTTTTCGTCGGTCTCTATAATTATCTCTTTATCAGTTCGTATATGCCAGACATATTTTGATCTGTTGATTCTTTTGGTGAACAGACGAATGACGAATACAGGACCAAAAATTTTTGGGAATGGTTTTATTAAGACCAGGTCAATTTTGCCGTCATTAGGGACGGCATCAGGTGCAATAAATGCATTATTCCCGAACTGGCGGGTGTTTGCAATTGTAAGGACGAACAGTTCCTCAGAGACAATTACTTCGCCGTCGCAGGTAATTTTTACATGAAAGGGGCGGAGCTGCAGAAATGTTTTAAATGTAAGCCATACATATTGCAGAAATCCACGAAGCTTCAGGTCATTAAACGAATGCGCCACGAAGCTGTCGAGACCTATTCCGGCTACATTCAGGCACATCTTACCGTCTATCTCTATTACATCGATATCCATGCTGTCTTCTCTCCTGATGTCTGAAAGGAGCGACCTGAGATTCAGTTTAAATCCAAATTCCTTAGCAAATCCATTTCCTGATCCAAGGGGGAGCACACCCAGTATCTTTTCGCTGCCAACAAGTTCCGAGGCAACTGTATGTACAGTTCCGTCGCCGCCTGCGGCAATATAAACATTATGCTTCTCAAAGTTCTGCCTGATGAAAGATCCGGTATCAGCCTTTGTCATTGATTTGCATACCGACAATTCATTTTTGCGGCGTTCCAGATCCAATGAGACAATGAAGTTAACAGGCTGGACTCCTGCAGTTGGATTCAAAATAAACAGGGCTTTACCCGAATTTTCTGTAGGAGGAATTTTCATATTCAAATTTACAGAAGATTTTTCCAAAGTCTGTTATCGAAAAGTAAGAAGTTATGGAAAAGAGACATTATTAACACAACAAGTATTGTTTATTATTGTGTTGCGGACCTTTTTATTACCGAAAAGTCTGCCCTGCCCCCCATAGCCGTCAACCTAAAAGAGAATTTGTAAATACGGAGATAAGCAAAAGTTTGGGGCTGTAGAAAAAGACGAAGCTTTTAACTCTTGTTCTCTGTGTTCCTCTGTGAATTCTCTGTGGATCTCTGTGTAACAATAAGTTAAAAACTTACACAGGGGTCGAGCGTAAAATTTGCCCTGTGGGCAGATTTAGCGAAGGAGCCGGTTTGCAGGCGTGGGCACAGAGGCTTCACAGAGTTACACAGAGAACTTTATCTACTGCCTCTACCCCGAAGCGAAAGCGAAGGGGGGAGGTGGTTGATTGTTTATCAGATTATTTTATAACTAGAAGGTAATCAGCTATTCCATGAACGGGTATTTGAAGTCTGTTGCAGGCATAAGAGTCTCTTTAATTGTTCTGGGGCTTACCCAGCGGATCAGGTTCAGATAACTTCCGGCCTTATCGTTGGTACCTGATGCTCTGGCTCCTCCGAAAGGCTGCTGACCGACCATTGCACCTGTCGGCTTATCATTTATGTAGAAATTACCGGCTGCATATCTTAATGCCCTGCAGGCTTTTATCATACTGTATTTATCGTTGCTGAAGATTGATCCTGTAAGAGCATAGGGTGATGTTTCATCGCAGAGTCTGAGTGTATCCTCAAACTTATCATCAGCATAGATATAGATTGACATTACCGGTCCGAAGATCTCCTCCCTCATTGTAATGAAGTTCGGATCTTCAGTAACTATAACAGTTGGTTCAATAAAATATCCCTTAGACTTATCTCCTTTACCTCCGGCTATAATTTTTGCATTTGCTGATTCTTTTGCCTTATTGATATATGACATTATCCTGTCCCACGACTCTTCATCTATCACTGCATTCACAAAATTTCTGAAATCGGTAACATCTCCGGTTTTTATCTCTGAGATCATCCTCAGTATATGTTGCCTGGTTTCATCCCATATTGAAGCGGGTATATATGATCTTGAAGCAGCAGAGCACTTTTGTCCCTGGTATTCAAAGGCCCCGCGCACAATAGCAGTTGCGAGTTCAAGGGGATGAGCTGAATTGTGTGCAAAGATAAAATCCTTACCACCGGTTTCGCCAATGAGTTTAGGATATGATTTATAAATTGAAAGGTTTTCAGAGATCTGTTTCCAGAGTGTATTGAATGTGTAGTTTGATCCGGTGAAGTGAATTCCTGTAAGTTCTTTATGTTTCAATACCACGCTGCTGATAAGGGAACCTGAGCCGGGGATAAAATTAATTACACCCGGAGGTATACCGGCTTCTTCCAGGATCTTCATCAGATAGTAGTTTGAAAGAAGTGACGTACTGGCGGGTTTCCATACAGTTGTATTTCCCATAAGGGCAACACTGGTATTAAGATTGGAAGCTATTGCTGTGAAATTGAAAGGTGTGACGGTGTAGATAAATCCTTCGAGGGGCCGATATTCCAGACGGTTAATGGTATCATTTTCAGAAGAGGGCTGCTCCATGTATACCAGAGAAGCAAAGTAATTATTGAACCGCAGGTAATCTATTACTTCACATGCTGCATCGATCTCAGCCTGCATGACATTCTTTCCCTGACCAAGCATAGTGGCTGCATTGATACGGAACCTGTATTTCTTTGAAATCAGTTCAGCTGCCTTGGCCATGATTGCGGCCCTTTCCATCCAGGCCAGGTTAAGCCAGGCATCCTTAGCCTGAAGGGCTGCATCAATTGCCATCGAAACCTCTTTTTCAGTGGCCATATGATATGTTGCGAGCAGATGCTTGTGGTCTGATGGCATGTAGACTTTGCCCGTTTTTCCTGTACGGATCTCTTTGCCTCCGATAATAAGCGGGATATCAATGACCTTATTCTTTTGTTCCGTAAGCTCTTCTTCAAGGAGCCTGCGCTCCTGGCTTCCAGGTTTGTATGTAAAAACAGGTTCATTTTTAGGTTCCCTGAAATTGTATATTGCGTTATTCATTTTTTTAGTTTTAGGTTGTAAAGTTAACTGTTCCAAAACCACATTAAAAATGATATTTATCTTATAATGGTCAGGTTATTTGAATCCGGAATTGATTTTATACCCGCTTTCATTTTTTTTATGTAATTTGTATTTCATTACAGAAAAGTCACGACATTCTGGGTCATAAAGAAAGCCATTAATATTTTTATAACCAGGATCATTTCAAATAGTATTATACAGGTTAACAATCAGGAAACTTTCAAAAACAAGTAATATGTCAGAATCAAAATTTTATCACTTTACTTCAACAGGATTATTTTATGGACTCGCATCAGCAAGAGAGGCGATTGATGCAATGAGGGAAGGCGGTTTTGTCTGGTTAAATTATTATAAGCCTTCGCGGGAAGAGATCTCCTCTCTGGTCGATTCAATCGGTATCCATCCATTATCAGTGGAAGATTGTTTTGACGACAAACAGGTCCCGAAAATAGAGTATTTCAACAATAATACATTTATCCTCTTCAACGCTTTCAGCTATGCGGAGAAAGAACTGTCAATTGATGAAGTAAACCTTTTCATTGGAGAGAAATTTCTTATTACAATCAGCGGCTACCAATCGGGCGACAGGAAACCTTTAAGCGATATAGTGAGTATTATTGAAAATGACCCAAGTAATGCAAAAGCCGGACCGGGTTTTCTTATGCATATTGTGCTTGATCACCTTGTTGATGAGAAGTACAGGGCATTTGATAATATGGAAGATGATCTTGAGGAAGCGGAGGAATTATTGATAAATGAACTGGAAAAATTTCAGCCGAGGCAGCTGATCCATCTCCGGAAAGATCTCCTTGCCCTGAGAAAAAGCCTGTATCATGAGCGGGAAATTTTAGTCAAGATCTGCAGGAGTGACTGTCCTTATGTCCCCGAAAAAGCTATTGTTCACTATCGTGATGTTTATGATCACCTTTCCAAATTTTTTGAACTTACAGAAACATACCGTGAGATTGAGACAAGCCTAATGGAGCTTTATACATCGCTCATCAGCAACCGGATGAATCAGATGTCAAATGAAACCAACATTTCTATGAAGAGGCTTACCCTCATTGCTACTATCTGTATGCCCCTCACCCTTATTGCCGGTATCGGGGGTATGTCGGAATGGTCAATGATAACTGGTCCTGAAAACTGGAGGGTATCATACCCATTATTCCTTTTGGGAATGCTGATTCTGGCATTGCTCAGCTATTTTATTATTAAGCGTTTAGAGAAAAGGAAAGAGGATTAGAAGATATAATGACAGATCAGGAGTTTACCTCTTTACCAAGGTCAAACATCGAAAAATGTTTATCACCGAAGGAGCGGATAGCATAAGCAAAGAAAAGCCCGGAAAGGATGTCAATACTATAATGTGCGTGTGAAAGGAACAATGCAAGGATAACCACAATCAGGCAAATCCCTATGATCCACCTGTACGCCCTGCTGTTCATCAGCAGCAATATCAGAAATACGTTTCCCGCATGACCTGAAGGGTAGACACCCATCTCAAAGTTGGCAAATCCGTGAAAAAGAGGATCTGATCCATTGAACATTGGCGGATTGCCAAATGGGGTCAGAACTATGAATATACCCCGTACAATATAAAAAATGCCTATCATCAGAAAGATGAAGGGGATCCTGTTATACTCCTTTTTGTGAATTATATACACCACCGCAAGTACTATCGGAATTACAGCAACTATATCATAAATAAGGGAAACATCAATTACAGGCAGTTTGTCAAGGATCAGGTCATTAAGAATAGGCAGGGTTTTCCCCTGGCTAATGTAATAATGGAGATAAGCCTGTGAGGCGTTATTGAGTCCTATTCCGGCTAAAACCGCCAGTAATCCATAATAGAAATACCGGCTTTGTAAAACACTGAAGAATGATAACAGGTGGGCAGAAATATGTGGAAACAGTCTGGTCTTGTTATTGAGGCTATGATCCATTTTCATACTTTTAAAATTGAACCAGGTTGTCTGAATAGTAATTCTGCAAATTTATAAATGAGGAGCAAAGGTACAAACAAAAGTTAATATTCCGGATTTTGATCTTCCAATGGCTCAGCCGACATCTGACTATATGTCAGAAGTATTTCTTCACTGTATTCTTCGGGCGCTTCAATATGTCCCCAGCTCGACTGCATCTGCCATAACCCGTCGTAGGCAGAGTCATGATATGACCTGATAATATGAGGGATACTTTTATCGTTCAATATCTCATCGAGTAGTTTGGCCTCAAACTCATTATTCAGGACCAGAATCTTGATATTCATAATTACTTTTCGTTTGCATGTTCAATCAGAGCACAGTCATTCAGCAGCACATCCATAAGAAAACCTGAGCATTTTCCACGCAATGTGATCTCCTCGCCAGGCTTGAATACAGAAGGATCACTGATTGCAGGAAATGTACCGATGACCGATGATAAATCACTTTCAGTAACAAGTGAAATATTCACTGCATTGTTCTCAACCGGTTTTACGGATGCAATTTTCCCGGTTACTTCCAGGATCTTATTTAAATAGGTGACTGAGGCTTTGGATTCGTCAACTTCAAAAGCCTTCTGAAGGACTGATGCCGTTAAAACAAAGTCAGGCCTGGCTTTCGACATATCGGTGCTCTTAAGATTGTAATAATACAGAGCTGCAAGTATTGCCGACACAGCAATAAAGGTGACAACAAACAATGCCACTTTAATGTAAGTTTTCATATCCGGAAAGTAAAGTTATTCAACGTTCAATGTATTGAATTTTATCTATACAAGATACTAACATTATCAGACAGGAGAATATTTCATAGAAACGGTAACCTCAAGATTTTTATTGATCTTTTCCTTCACAACACCAGGGATCTCTATTTTATAATCTTCAGGAACAACATTGAATTTTGAACTGGCATTTATTCCGCCGGTTACCACCTCGATGGTGCCCTTGATGCTGACCTTGTTTGTTGTGTTATGTATTGTTAGATCTCCTTCAATTGTAACATCGTAGGTTCCGGGTTTTGTAAAATTCACGGACGAGAGGTTGGCTATTTTTCCCTTGAAGGTTGATTTGGGATATTTATCCGATTCCATATAGTTCTCATTGAAGTGTTCTTCCATAAGGGCTCTGTCAAAATGGAATGATTTTATCAGAACCTGGAAAACAATTTCTCCCGTGCCAGTATCAAGGACTGATGCCACCTGATTATTATCGCCTTTAATATCCTCCATTGGTGTATGGGAATAGAACCCGATAAATCCATTCTTGGTCATATATTTTTGTCCCTGTGCAGCAAATGCTGTACTCAAAAGAAGAATTAAAATTGCTAGCTGTTTCATAAGAAGACAGTTTAATTAAAAACAATAGAACTATTTGTCAGCAAAATCAGTGCCAGATCAGATTTCCTGTGTCATATTCATTCTATATCCCTCCGCCTTCAGCCCTACGCCCTGCGCCCTGCGCCCTGAGCCCTGCGCCCTGAGCCTCGGTGAAAGGGAGAGGGGGAGAAGGGGAGAAAGGGAGATTTTAGGTTTTGAGCCCTTCGTCCTCCACCTTCGCTGAAGCTACGGCGGTCAAAGAAAGCTTCGGCTTGCAAAGCTAACCCCTCCAGGGAGGGGAACCAGGACGTTCTGCCCTTACAACTGCTGACTTCAGATCTCAGATCTCTGCGCTCTGCGCCCTGCGCCCTGCGCCCTGAGCCATCAGCCAACAGCCTTATGCTTTTTCAGAGTAAAGACCCTGGAGATATTGAATCCGAAAATGGATATCCCCTTTTTTCCATTGCCCCGTTGTTTCTCCAATAAATCCTTTTTCGATCATGGCAACCGAGTTGGTAAGAATCAGCTGGAATACATGCCCGCCGGTTTCAATATCAACCCCGATAGAAAGAGGGTTATAAATGGACTGGCTCATATAGGTTTTTGGGTTGGCCACATAATAGTATTCCGCATTGATGCTAATTCTTTTGGATAGTTTCATTCTGCCGCCTGCTCCTATTGCAAACAGATCGTTGGGATCAAGTTCGGTAGCAACCATATTGCGGTGGACATAGGAAGGGGTTATCTGGGCTGAAAACATCTGGTTGAATTTACGGGCTACCAACACCTGACCGACATATGATAAGCGTGACGAAAAATAATTGGTGCGTTCCGGATCTGACCACTTCAATGAGTTAACTGCAACTGAAGAGAACAGGGAAAGGGATACCGGCATCTGTTTTGCCCCGTCTGACTGTCTCAGGAGTGTAAATTTGGCAAATCCGTCATATGTCTTTTCATAAGTTCCTCTTCCTGCCCCGACCATGAGCCATTTAAAAATTCCATATTCAAGGCTGAGATGGATATTTGCCTGATCGAGCCCGAAAAACTCATAAGGACCTGTGTTAACACGGCCGAACCGGTGAGAGATCCTTACGTCAAGCTGTCCGGGAGGCATTTTTTCGACAGAATGGCCGTTCATTATACGTGTCGATTTAAAAGTAGCTGAGGTATAATTTATAGTGTTGACCGTACTATCGTTAAGAAGGTCCATGAGGTCATCCTGTGCAAAGATTCCTGCAGGTACCAGAATAATTAGAAAAACAAGAGAGAATCGTCTCATATTATGAATGTTATTAGAAATCATTAGTTGTTTGGCATTCCTTTTCTAACCCAGATATCGAACTGACTTATCATGCAGTTATTTACCTTTCCACCATTTTTCGGCATAGGCACATAGGAGCCGGTATGTTTGATTGACCCGGCAATTGCGGCACTTTTGGCTGCCACATCGGCATAATCCTCAAGTGGAACATTATTCCCATTGGCAGCTGCAGTAGCATTTGAGTGGCAGGAGTAGCAGTTATCACTCAGGGATACTGCTATTGTCCCGCTGAATGTGATGTTTGTTGTATCACAGGAGGTATTCAGCTGAGGGTATAAAGCCTCTTCATTGTCATAATAGCATGAAACAATGAAACAAGAGAAAACCGTGATAGCTGATAATATAATTAATCGCTTCGGGCTCCTCCCCCCCCGAGTTTCTGTTCTGCTAAGTGAACCCTAGCTGTCGGCCCATCCTTCCCCCCCCCCCCCCCCGTCCCGTTGTGATTTGCCCCGCCGCCCCCCTTTATTGGAGGAGGGCCCCCCCCTCCCCCCACCCCCCCCCCGGGGGGGGAAAACTCCCCCTTGGGGCCGCCTGGAGGTGTCCCCCGCGCCGGCTGTGATAATGATAAGAAGTGAAAGTGTAAAATAAATTTTGCCTGGCTTCATAATAGGAAAGTATATTAAGAATGACTTAAGCGTAAAGGTACTAAATTCCCTTTCGGTAAGCGCTCTAATAATCTTTCATTAATTATGCTATGTATCAGATCCGTAAAATTACCATGAACCTTAGCGGACATTTTGAGCAAAGAATTTCATGAATTCGTTCTCAAAGTTGGGAGTGAAAACCTCCTTCCCGAGATTATTCCTTATTTCCTGTATTGACCAGAATCTGCCTTCATCAATCTCATCCCTGTTGATTACCGGCGCTATCTCCGTTACAGTAGAAAATGAATTGACCAGCTCTCTTTCGCGTGATGATTCCCAGACATAACTCCCCAGGAACCTGGGAACAAAGCCATTCAACCCCAGCTCTTCCAGGCTTTCCCTGACCAGCGCCCGGGCTACTGTTTCACCCGGACTTATATGACCGCCAACCGAGGTATCCCATTTTCCCGGCTGGGTATCCTTTTTCATGGATCGTTTCTGCAGGTAAAGTTTACCGGATTTATCAAATATGTGAAGATGAACAACAGGATGGAGAAGCATACTTTTCCCATCATGGCAGACGCTCCTTGGAGCTTTCCCAAGAACTTTGCCCTCACTGTTTACTATTGGAAACCATTCCTCATTTTTATATCTCCTGTTCATGAGTCTGTTCTTCAGAAGCATAAAGGCAAAAAACAGTCCGAAGAATATATAATAGAGACCGCCGCTGATAAAGAACCACGCCTCTTTTGACATATAAAAGGCAGAATAGAGTACCAGTACAATATGGAGTACAGTTATCCAGAAGACAGCCACCATATTGTTTCTCATCGATTTTTCCTGCATCGGATCAAGCTGGAGCTCTCCCATATACCTTTCCGACATTGCCATCAGAATATTCTTCGGCCCCCAGAGGGAAAAGGCAATGACTGCAAGCAGAATCGCCTCGATCAGGGCGGGCTTTACTTTGAAGAAAAGGTCATTCTCAAAGGCAATGGAGATGCCTCCCAGAGCCACCAGCAGCAGTGTATCAAGCAGGATGAACCTGTCAATGATCTTATCTTTAATATAATAAAACAAAAACTCCGCAATCCCGAATCCAAGGGCGACATAGAGACCAACCATAGTACCCCAGATCTCATCGGCGAGAATAAAGATCAGGAGAGGGATCAACCCCGGCAGCATTTTCTTAAGGAGAGACAGATTCATCTTAAATTATTAAGAGTGTAAAAATAGAAATTATTGCTCTGGTAAAAATTCATTTCTCCCCCATTCCCCAACCAATTAAAACAACCCACTAAAACCCCCCATCTACTGGTTTTCCAGTTATTGCAAAACTGCACCGCAGTGAATTTCCATCTTCATCGACCACTGTCAGAATATGATTTCCGGGTTCTGCCTGGATATTGATCTGGTGAATGGATCTGGTTGTGGCGACGTATGAATCATCCAGGTGCCAGAATATCTTTTTTGAAGGATTCCGGTGGGCTACCTCCGGAATAATCCTGGTACGTTTCCCTTCCTGGTCACGTGGGATGAAAATTTTAATTCCCTGTGTAGGGTAAATAAATTCCATTACCTGGATATTCCTTCCAGCAGAACATCCTGGTGAGACAGGAGGAAGCACTTTGTACTCAGGGTGTTTCTGTCTGTAGAAATACTCCATTGCCGGAGGAAGGATGAACCAGGGGATATTTATTATATCGTTTGCTGAGGCGCATTCAGATGTTACCTGTAGCGTTTTTGACAGGTTAAGGTGGATAAGTTTATGGTAGGGGCATACTTCACTTCTCAATCCGTTTATGGAGGCAGGTATTTCGACTGTTTCAGGACAATCGGCTCCAGCCCTGAAGCCGCTTTTGCTGCAAACCCTTATCATTGTCAGGTCCTCATCCGGTGAGCTGAACCATGTTTGCGAACCCATCAGGCTGACGATATCGAACAATATCGGGGCAGCGGCTGAAGTACCTGTCAGTCCTGGGCGGCCTTCCCCGTCAGCATTGCCGGTCCAGACTCCTGCAACATAATCCGGAGTGGTTCCTACAGCCCATCCGTCACGGAAACCAAAACTTGTACCTGTTTTCCATGCCAGGTTTGGAGATGATGCAAAATATTGCCATCCAGCTTCACTCTCCGGTCTGTTGACCTTCTGAAGAGCTTCATAGGTAAGCCATATTGCTGAAGCGGAAAGTGGCGGAACAGGTTCTTCAACTTTCTTAATTACGGTATCAGAGGGTTCAATGATTACAGGAGGATGATAATCATTTTTAAAATATTTTTTTTCATGGTTATACCTTTTCAGCACACGGGAAAGAGATGCATATGTTCCGGTGAGTTCCCACAGCGAGATCTCTCCTCCTCCGAGGATCATGGAGAGGCCGTAATAATCTGCCGGATTACGGAAGGAGGTGAATCCTGTTTTTTTAAGGAGATCAAGGAATTTCTCAGGATTATATTTCTGTAGCATTTTAACGGCAGGGACATTCAGTGATTGTGACAGAGCTGAACCTGCAGGTACTGCGCCACTGAAACTCTGGTCGAAGTTCTTCGGAGAGAAACCGGGAAACCTGGTTGGGATATCGGCAACAAGTGAATTGGGAAGGATATCACCCGACTGCAGCATCCCTGCATAAAGTATTGGTTTCAGTATGCTGCCTGTACTGCGTAACGATCGTATGATGTCGACATTTCCTCCATGATTGATTGCATCTTCCAGCGTACTGTTTCCTGCATATGCGAGTACATTCCCTGTTTCAACCTCAACAATCAGGCATGCCGAGTTGAAGATAAAGTTATTTTCAAGATCTTTCTGGTGGGTGTTTATTATCTCAGTCACTCTTTGCTGAAGGATGGGATCAATAGTGGTTTTAATCCTCGCTCCCTTGTTCTTTTTGAAAAAATAGTCTGTAAGGTGAGGAGCCAGTGAAGGCAGGGTCTTTGGTTCACCCGGTAGTGGCTCATCTACTGACAGAATTAGAGTAAGGGAATCAAAATATTCTCTTTCGTATAGTCTTCTCAACAGATCGTTGCGTTTTGACCTGAGGATTTCCTGATTTCTGCCCGGGAATACCAGGGCTGGTGAGTTGGGAAGGATGGCCAGGGCAGATGCCTCAGCCCAGGTAAGTTCGGATGCTGATTTTCCGGTATACCGCCAGGCAGCAGCTTCGAGTCCGACCGTATTTCCTCCGAAAGGGGCATTTGTTGTATACATCAGGAGTATTTTGTTCTTTGAACTGAACAGCTCGAGCTTAAGGGCTGCAAGCATTTCGATTATCTTTTCAGGATAGGTCCTTGATTTCCCTCCTCTTGAGATCCTCGCCACCTGCATTGTAATCGTGCTGCCTCCGCTTACTATCCTGTGTGCTTTAAAGTTGTGGATAAATGCCCTGACAATTGCTACCGGATTAATTCCGGGGTGATAGTAGAACCAACGGTCTTCGAAAGTAAGAATGGCCTTTTCGAATTTATCAGGAATTTCATCTCTTCCCGGGAATCGCCATTGACCATCGTCTGCAATGCGGGCACCAAGAAGTGTTCCGTCTCTTGCTTCAATCACAGTCGACAGCGGGCTCCTGAATCGGGGCAAGGGAGAAAGCAAAACCGGAGTAATAGTTACTCCGGCTGCAAGAAGGATTATTTTTAATTTTCTATTCAATTTTCCGGCCGGTGACTTTTACAGCATTTCCAGGGAACCTCGAATAACAGTTTGCCTTGTACATTGCTTCGCACCAGATTGAAGGCTGGTAAAACTCTCCTTTATAGGCAGCACTTATAATCATTATGAAATTCTTAGTCTCTCCCTTGCCCAGGTTAAAGTAGGTGTTTACCCTGTCATCCCTGAAGTCTCTGTAATCGAAGCTGCTTTCCTTTATTCCGGTAACGGTTTCAAACATACGTGTATTCTGTATCTCCCATCCTGAGGGTACCATCTGTGTCAGCGCAATATTGTCAATCAGTGAGAATGTGTTGTTTGTAACCCTGACAGCCATGATAAAATCTGTTCCCTGTTCAAGATTTTTCTGATCAATCGGCCGCATCTTCATATCAAGATACTCAATCTTCATGGCAATACCCTTCTCTTCCCGTGCAATATCGGACTGCAGGGGGATCCCTTTTCTGATTAGGGTCAGGTAGAGTGGTTTTTCGGAGATGTTTTCGACTATCAGCGAGTTATTGCCGTCAGTCATCTTAAGATCTTTTGACCAGGCCTGTTTTGACAATACCGACTGTTCAGATTTATCCCCGTTCAGGTTAATCCTGATTTTTGCCGGATTATTCTGATTCCCGGGCAGAGTCTCTATCCATTTCATATAGGAGAAGAGGCCCCAGGCAATTGACTGGGTGCTGTACCAGCTGTTCTGGTTAAAATTATCGCATATATCCTTTACAAGTGTTACAGCCTGCTCATCATTCTTCAGCAGTGTAAGGGTATATAAAATAATGGCCTTATCGCGGATATCGCTTCCATAGTAATAATCGTAATATTCTGGTTCTGTTGAGGTATTTCTCACATCCAGCAGGTCAGAAGCAACTTCCGGACGTCCTGCTTTGGCAAAAGCCGCGGCAAGCAGCCATGATGTCATTCGTGGAAGTTCCTTCGTTTCCCTCAGCCTGTTCATTGCTCCTTTATCAGGCTCTCCTGCCAGTGCCAGGGTAAACAACCTGTAAGCCTGGTCTGTTGAAGATCCTCTGAATTTTGAATCAAACCGCCAGGCCTGTGCTGTCTTTTTCTGGAAGCTGACCCATTTCTGTTTAAAACCTGACGGGACATTATAACCCATTCTTTCTGCCTCGGTCATGAAATGCCCTGCATAGGAGGTAACCCACAAATCAGCCTGTGTTGATCCGGGCCACAGGGCAATGCCTCCATCAACCATCTGCCTGGAGATAAGTTTACTTACCGCTTCCCTGATATTAGAAGCTGCATCCGCTGAAATGACCGCGTCGCTGCCTTTCAGATCCTTCAGCCAAAGCTGCGGGAAGGCAGCTGATGTTATCTGTTCAGAACAGCCGTGGGGGTATGTCAGCAGGTAGTCGAGCCTCTTTTCAAGGTTTATTGAAGGTAAAGATGAGACTTCAAGCGATGCTGAATTTGAGCCGCTCAGTCCGATCGGACGGAAGGATGTTTCCCATTTTTCCCCGTTCTTAAGGATTTTAATTTCAGACCGTGTTTCAGGGGGATTAGGACTTCTGACCTCAATAGCCATATTATAAGAAGCAGTTTCGCCTCCGCCCGTTGCAGTAATACTGATCTTTGCGATTCCTCTTTTTTCGCCTACAATAAAGGCAAGCTCTGCATCTTTTTCGCCGATTCCGGCGGTTGATACATTGATTGAATTCTCCCTGAAGCTCACCAGGTCATTTGATTCGGCCTTAATCACGATATCTTTTATTCCCTCTTTCTGTATAAAAAGAGTCATTGGCAATGCAACTTTTTCACCGGGGCTGACTACTCTGGGGGCTGTAACAAGAACCATCAGCGGATCTTTTACCGGGACTGTCTTCTCAGCAATACCGAACGACCTGTCACTTCCGGCTATGACCATTGCTCTTACTGAGCCTGTGTACTGCGGAAGTGTTATTAAATGGGTATTTGTCTTTCCGGATGACAGATTGTAGGGTCCCAGGAACCTTACCACAGGAATGAATCTCTTCGCCTTGTTTGCAGATTTGTCAGCCAGCGCTTCATCACCTCCAACGGCAAAGATCTTCTCAAGTGTGCCTCCGAATGCCCCGAGGACATAGTCATAAAGATCCCATGTTTTCACTCCCAGAGCTTCACGTGCATAAAAATAGTTCCATGGATTTGGAGTTTTGAACCCTGTAAGGTCAAGCAATCCTTCGTCAACAACTGCGACAGTATATGTCATGCTTTTCCTGTTTGTCTCGCTTACCTTAATTGTAAATGGTTTCTGCGACCTCAGCTCATCAGGCATATCAATTACCGGCGAAAGCCTTGTACCGGGGTCCTCCACCATTACAGGAACGATGCCATACAGCCTTACAGGCATATCGTTGACTGTTTGTGCATGCGGCTGGATGACAGTCACATAAGCATATACATTGGGAGCCATCTCAGGTTTTGCCATAAAGCTCACCTCCGTGTTTCCTTTTTCTGTGTTGACACGGATCTCATCGAGAATTCCTGTAGCGTTTTCAAGAGTAATAATTGCCTGGGCGTTTTCCGGAGCCGGGAATGTAAGTTTTACCTGGTCACCGGGATTATATTTTTCCTTATCGGTATTGACTGAAAGCAATGTGGCTCCGTCGCTGTTTCCTTTCATCCCATACTCCCAGGGCCAGTCGACAAGTAGTATTTTTCCCGTTGTATGACCCGATGGGGCAGAAGCCCTTACAAGATAACGGCCCCACTCTCTTTTATCGATATTGAATGTGGCTGATCCCCCTCCTCCGGTTGTGGTAATTGTCTTCCGGATCACAGGCTTATACTCCTGGTTTGATATAAAGTACCCCAGATCTTCTTCGTCAGATTCCCACCACCATCTGTAGGAAATTTTATAGATAGTAATCTCAACCTCAGAATTCACCGGTTTCCCGTTTTCATCAACGGTGACAATTTTAACTTCATTATCGGCATCGGTGAATAGCATACGCTCTTTTCCCTTCAAGCCAGGGAAGTTTATACCAACAAATACAGGATAAGGGGCATATTTACAGGTAGTCTGGGTTATACTCTCATCACCGCCCGGTTCAGCTGCTTTTACAGTGAAGACAGCATTCAGCATTCCGGGAGCTTTGATCTCTTTTCCTGGGTCAAAGCTGATCTTTGCATTTCCGTTCTCATCAACAGCATCGTCAAAGATCCTGACAGTTTCAGAGTAGAATTCATTAGCAGGATCATCAAAGGTATACTGCCCGTATTTCTCAAATTCGGTTTTGGTGTGTTTCAGAAGATATTCTACTGTTGATTTCAGGTTTTTTGCAACTGATCCGTTAAGCCATTTAACATTCAGGGTTCCTTTTGCTGCCGGATTCGATCCTCCCAGTATTCCGTCAGGGAAAGTAAGATTTATTTTAAGCCTGTTAGGTTTGACTGTTTCAATACGGACGCGTTTTGTGAATGTTGCGCCTCCAATCCTGAAGACTGCCCGGTAATTGCCTGTGACCGCATCGGCGTCTGTTTTTGTTGCAAATACCAGGAGATTTGAACCGCTGGCTTTCTGAACCTGGTTATCCACTTTCTGTTCAAGTGGATTGATGAGTTCAAACTGGACAGGGTGCCCCGGAGGCAGATCACTTACCATATCTTTTATGAATATAGAAAGGAATATTGAATCGCCCGGTCTCCAGACATCTCTTTCACCGTATATAAAGGCTTTTATCCCATCTTCAGGGCTGCTCCCGGTAACATCGAAGGAACTCAGGGACAGTGACGAACCGTCATTTACTTTGAGATAGTTGCGATCCTTATCTTTCTTTGCAATTATGAGGAAGGGTTTTCTTTCACAGAAAAGGGCTGTTGAACCGTTCTGATCTGTAGTGCCTGATATTATCTGCTGCATCTGGAAATCGTATACATCTAAAGTGACCCCGTTAGATGGCATAGCGGTAATAAGATCATTTGCAATAACATGCAGAATATTATCCTCCCCTTTCTTTGCTATGAGTCCGATGTTTGATGCCAGGATATTCCTTGATCCGCCTCTTCCCGGATAGTAGTAAGCATCCTTGCATGGGTTGTCGCGGTCTCTCCAGTCGAAATTGAAACTGTAATACAGCTCATCATCGCTGTCGGAATAGTAATTTTCCGGATCGTCCCAATATTCACGGTTTTGAGCCTCTGCCTGCTGAAGCAGCTCTTCATATTTGCTGTCATCTGCTCCGTCACTGCATGGATACAAAGAATAAGACCTGCGCATTCCGATCGTCACTTTGTAAAGTACGCCGGGTTCAACATCTATATAGTCAGCCAGATCGATTGTATGAAGATTCCATGCAGCTGTATTCATTCCCGGAGTGTTGACAAGATCAACCCGTCCGGAATATACCGGACGACCGAAGCGTTTCATTGAATTGCTGCCATTCAGATCGTTGTCCTGCAGGAAGAATGGCAGATTGTTATCAAAGATTCTTATAATTCTCAGGTCAACAGCTTTCAGGTTAGCAGCTTTGAAAGGGAAGATGAGATTTTTTGATGAAGGAAGGATAACTCCGTTGCCTTCCGTCATTATCCCGGGGGGAACAGCTGTGAAGTCAAGTTGCTTAAGGAATGATGAGGCAAGAGCAACTCCCTTGCTGTTTTTTACAGAAGACTCAACATTGAGTGTTATTTTTCCCTGAAGTCTGGTTGCAGGGAAGATGCTGATAATATTTGAGTTTATGCTGATAGTAGATTCAGTTGCCGGGCTTATTTGTATAAGTCCCTGGATCTCCTGTGAAGCTTCCAACGGATCTGAAAAGATGATGTCAATTTTTTGGTTTTCCCCGGCAGATCCGTTAACATCTATTATGCTGAATTCTCCTGATGGAGGTATATTTACCACTGAGGAACCCTTTTGATTCACCCCTGAGGATGTTCCATCCCAGACAATAGTTAGTTCCTGTACCTCGCCGGTTCTTTCGATTCCGGCAATAGTGAATTTATGAATCAGATTATCTGCATGATCCCAGTTAATATCAATTTTTTTTCTTCCGAGTCTTACTCTCAGCCACTCTTCTGCTTCCCGGGCTTCAATGAAATCTGATGCAATTATTTCGCCGTGAAGCTGATAACTGTTTCCTTCCGGGGAAGCGCATTCGGGGGCACCTATATTGACCCTGAAGTCCTTTTTAAGGGTTTGAATTCGTAATGGAAAAACTTTCAGTCTTTCCTGAACGCTGGCCAGCTTTTCAAGGTTGACACCACCTGTGTAAATTTTACCGGGTTCGAGTAATCTGGAAGGAGTGAAGACCAGAGTAGTCTCATCTTTCCACTCTGTTTTGCCTTTAATAGAAGGGTCAAAGACAAATAATCCTGTTGCAGACTTATCTGCTTTTGCTGCAAATTCAGGAGTGAATCTGACCTCTATTGCTGAATTTGCAGGAATAATTCCGGAGGTATAACTTGCAATATACTCGCTGAATCCTTTATCCAGCGGGATATTGGCAACATAACCATCTGAGTGGTCCTTCATTAGTTTCAGTAATGGCTTGTTCTCTTTTGGACCGCATGATGCAAAGATTATCAGAGCAGTAAATAGCAGAAGGAGTTTAACAGTTTTCATAGGAAGGGGTATTATATTGGCGAAACTAATGTACGAAAAAAATAAATCATCCCCAATGGGTATGTACGGGTTGTGGCGTGTTGGGATGGGTGACGCGTAGGGAAGGGTGACGTGTAGGGACGGGTCGCGACCCGTCCCTACTTTCCCCTCCTTTTGAAGGAGGGGTGGCCGGAGCACTACGCTTATCAAAGAATTGCAAAAACTGGTGCCGGCCGGGGTGGTTGATTAGCTGACTCAACAGAAGTGGACCTGTTCCTGAGCGATGATCTGAAAAATTTCAGGCTATTCCTATTGAGGAGGGTTTTGCTTTTCATAGATTTAAGGTAAGAAAAATGAAAGTAATCAACCTCCCCGGCCGGGAAATGAAACTTGTAAAAAACAGATAATCAATTGTCCCGGCGCCTTCGCTGTAGCTGGCTCTTCGCTAAATTTGCCCAAAGGGCAAATTCTAACAGCTCAGCCCCCTTCAAAAGGAGGGGAAACTTATGCTAATCTCTTCGTTTACAATTTTACTCTTAAGCTGACGGCTATGATTGGGGGGTAAAAAAAGAGGAAATATGAGGTCTTGGCTAACAGAGGCGGTATACATGGACATGTCTGAGGGGATAAAGGCGACAAATAACGAGCGTTAAATCTCTTTCCCGGAATATCTCTATGGCGCTACCAGCTCAGTCCTTAGTTTAACGACATAATCCCTTATCTCATTAAGAGTTTGAACAGTGACAGTCATTTCACTGCCTGAAGAGCGGAGCACCTGTTTTTTTGTATCAATTTCGAGGTCGCCTTTTCGGAAGTATATATCAAAGGAATCAAAATAGTTTTTCAGGAATTTAAGCTTTTTGGTGTAAAAGACAACAACAGGATCATCGTAGTAATTTTTCAGGAAGCTGAGAAGGGTAGTGAGGGTATATTTTTGTTCTGCAATTTTCTGAACCACCTCGGGATCAGGATTTTCGGGATTGTACAGGAGCTGTGTTGCTATATAAAGCGCTTCTACCCATCCACCCATTACCATTAGTCCTGCGGCGCTTTCCCTTCCGCCTGCTCTCAGGTGATCTTCCATCCTGAAATAGGAGATGTTCATCAGGGCCAGAATTGTATCTGGATCAGAAATATCCAGTTCAATACGTTTAATGGGGTCGGTAAAATATTCGTCAGGGATCCCGAGTTTGTTGCTCAATGAGCGGATTGTCATCATGTATTCGATCATCTCCTGTGTGACACCTAATACCTTCAGGTACCCCATATCCACTCCGTAAATGCCGGTATTTATAGCTGTTTTTGAAATGGTCAGATATTGATCCTTATTGGAGGCCGGATTCAGAATCGCCTTACTGTAACTTACGCCCAGCCTTTTGAAGATGTTACATGCCTCTACAGGTGTAAGGAGTCCATAAGAAATCTCTTTTCTTATGGGAACTGTTTTGTTCTCCGTTGAATCTGTTTTGTATGTTGAAAACCGGGGTTCGAAAGTTTCCATGGCCTCAGGTTTATGATTGCAGGAGGAATTAATAAGGAAGATAAGTATGATTAAACTGAGGGCAACCCTTTTCATTCTATAGTAATATGCGGTTCCCGAGCTTCCTTGATATCATTCCAAGCGCAGTGCTGAGGTTTGAGTACCTTTTCTGCAACAGAAGAACCTTTTCTGTATCATTGGCTTTCACCGCTTCCTCAAGAAGCTGCATTATCTCTTTTCTTTTAACAATGATCTTATCGCTTTTAAATTTCAGCACCACATCCCCGACGATCTCCTTAAGCTTCATCTCCTCCGTTTCCACATATGATTGTTTTTCTTTCCATATACGGCTGAGCTCGTGCGAGTCGGAGAGGAGGTCGGCTGACAGGCTTGAGATCTCGGGGTCTTCATGTTTTACGAATTGCTTATCTCCGGTAAAAAGTCCATGTTCAACATGAAACCGCACATCATCAAAGATCCTGGCACATACATGGTTATCAAAACCAAGCTCATCAGAGATGATCTCTCTTACTATATAATCTGCTATAGTTACAATTTCCTCTCTTCCGTCTTCCGTACTTACAACGCGTTCGAATTCTGTACTGCCGAATTTTAATAATAATCTTATTATTTCCTTTTCAGAATAGAGTGTTACGGGTTCCTGTCTGACTGGTTTAACAATCACCGGAGGAGGTATGGGAAGATCCTCTGCTGCAGGGTATTTATTCCTGTCCTGGATGTTCTTTTGCTGACGCAGTTTGTTCACCTCGTGATAGAGGATCGGTTCTGAAACCTCAAGCAGAGTGCTGCACTCTTTGATATAGACTGTACGGGTAATTGTTTCAGGGATGACAGCAATTGATTTCACAACATCCCTTATCAGATCTGCTTTTCTTACAGGGTCATTGTTTGCCTCAGACAGCAGAAGGTTTGTTTTGAAGCGAATAAAATCCGTTTCATTCTCCCTGATAAATTTTGTAAATTCCTCGTTACTTGTCTTCTTCGAGAAGGAATCCGGATCTTCTCCATCGGGAAGCAGGACTATCTTTACATTCATGCCCTCTTCCAGGACAATATCTATTCCCCTGATAGAGGCTTTTATACCCGCAGCATCCCCGTCATACAGGATTGTTATATTCTGCGTGAATCTTTTAATGAGCCTTACCTGCTCCTGTGTAAGGGAAGTTCCCGATGAAGCTACCACATTCTCGACACCTGTCTCATGCAGCGACATCACATCGGTATAACCCTCAACAAGATAGCACCTGTCTTTCTCGGTGACGGACTTTCTGGCCTGGTACATCCCGTAAAGGATCCGGCTTTTGTGGTAAATCTCCGATTCGGGAGAGTTAAGGTATTTTGCGCTTTTCGGGTCTTTTTTCAGAATCCTTCCGCCAAATCCAAGGACTTGTCCCGAGAGGGAATGGATGGGGAACATCACCCTGCTGCAGAACCTGTCGAAGGTACGTTCTTCATGCTGGATCGTTAGTCCGGTTTTTACCAGAAAATCCTGTTTATAACCATCTTCCAGAGCCTTTTTGGTAAAGGCATCACGTTTTTCAAAGCTGTAACCGACTTCGAATTTCTTAAGTGTATCCTGGCGGAATCCTCTCTCCTTGAAGTATGTAAGTCCTATTGATATGCCCTCGTCTGTTTGAAAGAGGTTTTCCGCGAACTGTCTGGAAGCATATGATGTTACAACAAGGAGGCTTTCCCTTTCATTTTGCTTGTCAATTTCATCCTGGCTGAGTTCCTTTTCAACAATTTCGATATGATATTTTCTTGCCAGGTATTTAAGCGCTTCGGGATAGGTAAGGTGTTCATGCTCCATCACAAAATTGACGGAATTACCGACTTTACCGCATCCGAAACATTTGAATATCTCCTTTGAAGGTGAAACGGTGAATGAGGGTGTCTTCTCGTTATGAAAAGGACACAACCCAAGGAAATTGGCTCCTCTTTTTTTCAGCTGAACAAATTCCTGGACCACATCAACGATATGTGCAGCATCAAGGATCCGTTCTATTGTGGGCCGGTCGATCATAGTTCAAAGATAGCAATTTGATTCGGGTTAGGACTATGGGATTGCTTCGTCCTCCTTCGTCGGACTCGCAATGACCGAATAGTAAATTGTCTACGGAGAGTCGCCAAACCAAACAAAGTGAATTGCACCGTCATTGCGACCCCGACGCAGGAGGGGGAAGCAATCCTCTCTCTCTTAACTATTCTTACTTACGCTAACCTTCACACTCACCTCATCAATCTCAACTTCACGAACATTATCCCCGGAGATATTGCCGGAGAGGCTTACCGTCGTTGCGAGTGTCTGTGACCCTATATATGCTGAATGTCTGTTTACTGCTTCCCGCACAAATTCAATATCCTCAATATAAACAGTAATCTTGTCAGTGACATCAAATCCATTGTCTTTACGGATATTCTGGATGCGGTTTACAAATTCCCTTGCGATCCCTTCATTCCTGAGTTCGTCTGAGACAGTAATATCAAGTGCAACTGTAAGTCTTCCATCATTGGCAACCTGCCAGCCCGGGATATCTTCGGAGATGATCTCAACATCCTCTGACGTTAGAATAATCTCCTGACCGTTTATAGTTACAGGGTGATTACCTTTGTTTTCAAATGATACTATCTCCTGCGGAGTGAGTGCGGTGATTGCATTGCTGATCTCTTTCATCAGCTTGCCGTAACGGGGGCCCAGTGTCTTGAAATTGGGTTTGATCTTTTTGACAAGTATGGATGCGGTGTCATCAATATATTCAACCTCCTTTACATTGACCTCAGCAAGAATCAGATCCTTAACGGCTTCAAATTTATCCCTGAAATATTTATCCGGGACCGGCACCATTATCCTTGCCAGCGGCTGGCGGACCTTGATGCTCACTTTCCGTCTGAGGCTCAGGATCATTGATGATACTTTCTGTGCAATGTCCATTCTCTCCTCGAGCGCCTTATCGATAAGTGATTCATCATATTCAGGGAAGTGGGCAAGGTGAACAGAACCTTCCTTATGTTTGCCTGTACTGTTATTAAGGTCGCTGAACAATCTGTCCATATAGAATGGTGCAACAGGAGCTGCCAGCTGGCTTACGGTCTCAAGACATTGGTATAACGTCTGATAGGCTGCAATCTTATCCTTGTCATAATCGCCTCCCCAGTACCTTTTGCGGTTGAGCCTGACATACCAGTTGCTCAGATTCTCAGAAACAAAATCCTGAATAGCACGCGCTCCACGGGTGAGGTCATAGTCTTCATAGCATTTCGCGACCTCTTTTACAAGTGAATTGAGAAGGGAGATAATCCACCGGTCAATTTCCGGTCTTTCATTTACAGGTATACTGTTTTCTGTAAATCTGAAATTATCCACGTTAGCATAAAGAGCGAAGAAGGAATACGTATTATAAAGTGTTCCGAAGAATTTCCTTTTGACTTCATCAACACCTGACATATCAAATTTAAGGTTATCCCATGGCTGCGAATTTGTCATCATGTACCACCTTAAAGGATCGGAGCCATACTCATCGATTGTAGTAAACGGGTCGACAGCATTTCCGAGCCGTTTCGACATTTTGTTCCCGTTCTTGTCAAGGACCAGTCCGTTGGAGATTATATTCTTGAATGCTACAGAATCGGAGATCATTGTAGCGATTGCATGTAATGTAAAAAACCAGCCTCTGGTCTGATCAACTCCTTCGGCAATATAGTCTGCCGGGAACATCTCATGGAATTTATCCTTGTTTTCAAAAGGATAGTGAGCCTGTGCATAAGGCATGGCGCCCGAATCGAACCACACATCTATAAGGTCGGGTTCCCGTTGCATCTTCCTTCCGGTCTCGCTTACAAGGATGATATCGTCAACAAACGGACGGTGCAGATCGAACTTCTCATAGTTTTCCTGTGAGTTATCTCCTTCTGTGAATTTTTCGAGCGGATTTGTTTTCATAAATCCGGCACTGACCGACTTTGCAATTTCTGCTTTGAGCTCTGCTGCTGACCCGATGCATTTTTCTTCTTTTCTGTCTTCAGTAACCCAGATAGGAAGCGGTGTTCCCCAGTAGCGTGAACGGGAAAGGTTCCAGTCAACAAGGTTTTCAAGCCATTTGCCGAACCTGCCTGTACCGGTCGACTGAGGCTTCCAGTTGATGGTATTGTTCAGCTCGATCATCCTATCTCTTTTGGCAGTGGTCCTGATAAACCATGCATCCAGCGGGTAATAAAGAACAGGCTTGTCTGTTCTCCAGCAATGGGGATAGCTGTGAACCTGTTTTTCAATCCGGAAGGCTTTGCCATTCTGTTTCAGCATAACCGCAATGTCAACGTCCAGCGTTTCAGCATCAGGAGAGAGGTTCACATCGTATTCATTCTTCACGGGGCGGGCAGCAAAAACACTATAGCTGTTTTTGTTGACACTCTGTTTTACATACAGATCATCAAGATCAGCTATCGGAACAAGGAAACCACGTTTATCGACCATCGGACCCTGGCTGCCGTCTTTTCTTTTCATGATCAGGGGAGGCACACCATTTTCTTTTGCAATACGGTAGTCATCAGCTCCGAAAGTTGGAGCAATATGAACGATACCTGTTCCATCTTCTGTTGTCACAAAATCGCCTGTTAAAACACGGAAAGCGCCTGCTCCCGGATCTACCCAGTTTATCAGCTGCTCATAATTGATTCCTTCAAGATCTTTACCCGAACATTCACCAAGAACTTTAAAAGGTATCTTTTTATCGCCGGCTTTATATTCTGAAAAATCAAGACCGGAATTGGATTCAGGAAACAATGAGTTGATCAGCTCTTTGGCTATTACAACGGTTACAGGTTCTCCTGAATAGGGATTGAAGCTTCTTACCCTAATATAGGTTATCTCTTTTCCTACTGCCAGTGCGGTGTTTGAAGGAAGTGTCCATGGAGTGGTTGTCCATGCCATTATATGAACATCCGGTGTGTCGATGGAGTCATAGAGGAATTCAGATCTCTTATCCCTGATCACCTTAAAGAGAGCTATGCATGTTGTGTCTTTCACATCGCGGTAGCAGCCAGGAAGATTAAGCTCATGGGAACTGAGTCCGGTACCTGCGGCCGGGGAATATGGTTGTATTGTGTAGCCCTGGTATAGAAATCCTTTCTCGTAGAGTTGTTTCAGGAGCCACCAGAGTGTTTCAATGTACCTGTTATCATAAGTAACATATGGGTGATCCATATTTACCCAGTAACCCATCTTACGGGTAAGATCTTCCCACAGGTCGGTGTATTTCATCACATCTGTCCGGCAGGCTTTGTTAAAATCTTCAATTGAGATCTTTTCTGTCCCGATATCTTCTTTTGTAATGCCAAGTGCTTTTTCAACCTGAAGTTCTACAGGCAGTCCGTGGGTATCCCAGCCGGCCTTGCGCTTCACCTCATATCCGCACTGTGTTTTATAACGGCAGATTGCATCCTTAATAGTACGGGCCATAACATGGTGTATACCAGGTATTCCGTTGGCTGAAGGCGGACCTTCATAGAATACAAATTCACCCTTACCGTTTAATTCACGAACGCTTTTATGAAATGTATCATTCTCGTCCCATTCTTTAAGGATCTCTTTATTTACCTGTGAGAGATCAAGACCTTTATATTCAGGAAATCTTTTCCCCATTGGATCAGATGGTTATTAAAAATTGTGTTGTTTTAAAAATTCGGACAAAGATAGTAAAAATGGGAATATCTTTTTAGATAAAAGGAGAGAAGGGCATAGCCGTCAACCTAAGTAGTCTGTAAAAATTTTTACAGGGAGGATCATTAAAGGCAAATGGCTATTAATGTTGAAATTATGTAAGGACAGGTTGCTACCCGTCCCAACTTTCCCCTCCTTTTGAAGGAGGGTGGCCGAAGCACTACTCTTATCAAAGAATTGCAAAAACTGGTACCGGCCGGGGTGGTTGATTTGCTTTTTATATTGATGCTTTTTGATACAGTTCTTTACTGATAACTTTCCTTATCTCATTTATTAAATATTCAGGTTCCTGAAATACAAATCTATTTTCAAACCTTAATACCGTGAATCGAAGACTCTCCAGGTATTTATCTCGGTTTTCATCTTTCTGTATTTTATGATCCTAACCGTGGGAATCCCCGTCAAGTTCGAAATTAATCAACCACCCCGGCCGGGAAATTAAAATTGTAAAAAACAGATAATCAATCGTCCCGGCCACCCCTCCTTCAAAAGGAGGGGAAACTTATGCTAATCTCTACGTTTACAACTTTGCTCTTAGGTTGACGGCTATAGGGAGAAGGGGTGAAGGGAGAAATGGAGAGGGGGAGATGACTCTCAAAACCAGTATCTTTACAAAACTTTAAAATCGTAGATCCTATGAAGAAACTAGTTGTACTTACCGGTGCGGGAATGAGCTCGGAGAGCGGGATACGGACTTTCAGGGATTCAGGCGGATTATGGGAGGAGTATGAAGTTACAGAGGTAGCAACCTATGACGCATGGCTGAGAAACCGTGAGCTTGTTCTTCGATTCTATAATGAACGGAGAAGGCAGCTTGAGGGGTGTAAGCCCAATGCCGGTCACGTCGGGCTGGCTGAGCTTGAAAAGCATTTTGATGTACAGATAATCACCCAGAATATAGATAATCTTCATGAACAGGCCGGCAGTTCAAAGATTCTGCATCTTCATGGTGAGCTCACCAAAGCCAGGAGCACTGTTGATCCGTCACTGGTTTATGATATCGGTTACAGGGATATTAGTAAAGGGGATAGCTGTGCAAAGGGTAGTCAGTTGCGACCGCATATTGTATGGTTTGGTGAGGAGGTGCCAATGATGGAAGAGGCAGTAAGGCTTACTGCGGAGGCTGATATTTTTGTGGTTATAGGAAGCTCGCTGAATGTATATCCGGCGGCGGGGCTGGTTAATTATGCTCCTCATAAAGCTCAGCTTTGGCTTATTGATCCCAATGATGTTGCTGTACCGGTTAACAGGAAGGTGGAGGTTATTAAAGAGAAGGCGTCGAGGGGAGTGGAATTATTGACTGAACGTTTAATCAACCAATAAATTGTAATATGCTCCAGTACATGTTGACATGAAAGCAGAGGCGCTTAAGGGAAATGGGAGAATGGGAGAATGGGAGAATGGGAGAATGGGGGAATACTATTCTCCCCCTCTCCCCTTCCCCTTTTCTCCCCCTCCCCCAATCCCCCATTCCTTAATTAAGTATAAATGACTATATTTACCGGACTTCAGATACGCCATGCGCACCACAGAACCACGAAGAAGAAAAATAGTCCTGGCCATAACAGGCGCCAGCGGCTCTGTATACTCTCAAAAGCTTCTGGAGAAACTGCAGCAGCTGAAATCTCCGCCGGAAGAAATAGCAGTTATCTTTTCGGAAACAGCCAGGGAGATCTGGGAAGCTGAAACCGGACAAAAATATATTGCCTCATTTCCTGCGAAGGAATATGGAAATAAATCATTTTATGCGCCATTCGCATCAGGATCGTCTCATTTTGACACAATGATAATATGTCCGGCCTCAATGGGTACAATAGGACGGATAGCAAACGGAACTTCCGATGATCTGATTGCCCGCTCGGCAGATGTGATGCTTAAGGAGAGGAGGCGACTGATCCTGGTACCAAGGGAGGCTCCGTACAATCTTATTCATATCAATAATCTGAAGACAGTCACGGAAGCTGGGGCAATAGTATGTCCTGCATCGCCTTCATTCTACAGCAATCCTAAAACCATTGACGATCTGATTATGACAGTTGTTGACCGCATAATCGATCTCGCGGGTTTTGACAGTAACGGATTCAGATGGATGGAAAATGATTGACAGCAGGATCATACGGTTTTTCAGAAAACATCATGTTCTCACTATAGCAACAACAGTGGAGAATGAACCATGGTGTGCGAACTGTTTTTATGTTTACATGGAAGAAGAAAACGCCCTTGTTTTCACCTCTGATGCAGAGACACGCCACGGGAAGGAATTTGTCAGGAACAATATTGTTGCCGGATCGGTGGTTCTGGAGACTATGATTGTCGGAAAGATACGTGGAATACAGTTCCAGGGTATCATCTCAGAGCCTGAGGGTGACCTTATTTCCAAAACCAGGACAGCTTATCTGAAACGGTTTCCCATTGCTGCCCTTATGGATACAAGGTTATGGATTGTAAAGCTGACACTGATCAAAATGACGGATAACAGGATGGGCTTCGGGAAGAAGCTTATCTGGACTGCTGCTGATACCTTAGGGGAATAGTACTTAATTTCTTTTTTATATACAGAGGGGCCACAGAAAAAATCAGTTTTACCCCCAAACCCCCCAGGGGGGGCTTTAAAACTTATTGTTTTAAATAAGTCCCCCCTGGGGGATTTAGGGGTGTTACAGAGAAAATCGACTTTTTCTGCAGCCCCACAGAGGTCACTGAGAAAAAAGCTTTTCAACTCAGTGTTCCTCTGTGATCCCTCTGTGTTCCTCTGTGTAACAACAAAACTCCTAAAAAATCTCTACTTTTGTTTTCTCAATAAAATTACAGTACTTATGTTTTCAGGAATAGTAGAAGAAGCTGCACAGGTTGTAAAGCTTGCAAAAGACCAGGACAATCTTCACATCACGATGAAATGTTCATTTGTAAATGAGCTGAAGATCGATCAGAGCATATCGCACAATGGTGTCTGCCTGACGGTCGTGGGGAAGGATAATGAGACTTACACTGTCACAGCAATAAAAGAGACTCTTGACAAGACCAATCTTGGTTTACTCAAGCCGGGAGACAAGGTCAATCTCGAGCGGAGCACAAAACTTGACGGACGTCTGGACGGGCATATGGTGCAGGGTCACATTGATCAGACTGCTGTATGTACAAGTGTAAAGGAGGCCGGAGGGAGCTGGTATTATACCTTTGAGTACGAACCCGCACAGGATGATTATATAACTGTAGAGAAGGGATCCGTTTCTGTGAACGGAGTCAGTCTGACTGTGGTTAATTCGAAACCAAGATCATTTGAAGTAGCAATTATCCCCTTTACCTGGGAGGTTACAAATTTTCACCAGATCAAACAGGGAACTGTTGTAAATCTTGAATTTGACATCCTTGGAAAGTATATCGCAAAAATTGTAAAGCAGCAGCTGGGAAAATAGATCCCTACCTCCTTATCTTCTTCCTGTTCACCGGATACCCTTCTTTCCTCCATGCATTGATCCCCCCATCAAGTGAATAAAGTTTCAGGAAGCCCCTGTCGTAGAAATGTTTTGCGACTCTCTTGCTCCGGAATCCCGATGTGCAGTACAGGAGCAGCGTATAATCTTTATTAAGCGTATCCGCATAATTATCCAGGTTTGCAGATGAGGGGACATTAACTGCATTGTCAATTCTCGATTTTTTGTACTCAAAAAATTCCCTTACATCTATAAGCAATGGTTTATCATCACCATGTAAAGCCTCCTGAAAACCGGCAGGACCTACAGAGATATACTTCAGCGAATCATGAACCTGTGCCCTGATGACATTGGAAACCAGGAACAGGCACAATAATATGATGAGTCTGATTTTCATATTTTGGGATCTTCTGAAAGTTAGGAAATTTTTCGACATTGGAGATCAGGGATCAGAGTCTGGAGCAGAAAGGTTCCCCTCCCTGGAGGGGTTAGGGGGTGGTAAAAAGAGGAGGAGGTATCAGGTATCAGAGTATAATACATATAAATGTGAAAAGCTGCCAATTTTCATAAGCAGCTTCATTATTATTTTATCGAATTTTATCTTCCTGATTCTTCGCCCTTCTGCCCTGCGCTCTGAGCCCTGCGCTCTGCGCCCTCCTCCTGTGCCCTTCTGCCCTCCCGCCTCCCCTCTCCTCCTTCTCCCTTCGCCCTGCGCCCTGCGCTCTGAGCCCTGAGCCCTGAGCCCTGAGCCAATAGTCCTACTTTTGCTTCATCTTAGCATCCATGCACAATGTGGCATGAGGGACTGCCCTGAGTCTTTCCTTTGAGATTAGCTTTCCTGTTTCACGGCAAATACCGTAAGTTTTATTTTCTATTCTTACAAGTGCGGCCTGAAGGTGTTGAATGAATTTCTGCTGGCGTTGAGCAAGACGTCCTGCCTCTTCTTTTGATAAAGTGGTTGCTCCCTCTTCCAGAACTTTGAAAGTAGGCGAGGTATCCATTGTATCATTGCTCTCTTCATGAGTAATGCTGGACTTCAGAATTTCATAATCTTTCTTGGCTTTATCCAGCTTCATGAGGATAATTTGTCTGAACTCCTCAAGCTCATCATCCGAATATCTTGTCTTTTCAGCCATGTTATAAGAATTTGATTATTTTGATTATCGGGCAAAGGTATGGATTTTTTATTAATTAAAAAATTAGACAAATAATCAACTCAAAACATTGAGTTTGAAATTCCCTCAGTGAGCCTCTGTGTTTCCTCTGTGTCCCTCTGTGTCAGTTCTAAAAAGTTACACAGAGAGCACAGAGTCCTTCGTCGCAAGCTCCTCAGGATTTCACAGAGTTACACAGAGATTAAATCTTTCCCGGATCTCCTTCATCCCTCAATTGCTCCTTGCCTTTCTGAACCAGATATTCCACCACGATTTCCAGAAGTATCTGAAATCGGTCAGGAAGGGGTATTTGTCATAAGAATCAAGATACTTCAGCTCGGAATTCTGTATTTGTTCAAGGTCGGCCGGCATGTCGGCATAAAAAGGCGGGATGAGGCCTGGTTTATATTTGATTCGTCTTTCCTGTACTTCCTTTTTGTAAAGTTCAAAATAGTGTTTGCTCAGAGGTCTGACACCGACAAGTTTCATTTCACCTTTGGCGAAATTGATTAACATAGGCACTTCATCAAGCCAGATCTTTCTGCATACCGCCCCCCAGGAAGTTATCCTGAAATCATTCTTGAATTTGCCTCCATCCTGCAAATCGTGCAGCTTATAAACATAGTCCTGTATAAACTCCGAGTAAGGGTGCATGGTGCGAAGCTTGTACACCTTTATAAGTTGGCCCTGTTGACCGATCCTGGGCAGGGCAATTAGCGGACCGTAAATCTTCCCGTCCATTGGAACGGGTTCGCAGTATTTTCTTGCCTCTATGCACAATTGATTCCCGATAAATGACTCCTGCTTGATTATGAATCCTGCACGAGAAAGTCTCCCTAACGCTTCTGCTCTTGTAATGACAGCATTTTCTCCCCTTGTCAGGAAGAAATACAGCTTTCGGGTAAACTTGATCTTTGGAAGGATCCTCTTTATGATGAAGTCGAAGGAATAATAGATCCAGTTCAGTACAGGCGGAAATTTTTTCAGCAATCTTTTTTTGCGCTGGTCTTTTGTTTCAACGCAGCAGAAAAAATATCCTTTATATTCCAGTTTGCTGTTTACCGCGTCAAAAAAATAATTCAGTTTCTTTATATCATTTATCCTGTGAAGATTGATAATATATTCATATTTATCATGTGATAGTCCGGCTATATTGAAAGCAGTTGTTGTTGAAAGCACTGCCGCCCGGTCTGTAAGCTTTGGTCCTGTGATATTTAAAACTGCCTGAGCCATTTCAGGTCCGCACTCGTTTACTATGGCCTTTATAATTCCCGGATTAACATCGGCAGCGGCATCATGATGCACTCCGTTACCGTTAGTACCCATTACAAGATCGTACTCGCTGGGTTTTTTATATGTTTTGTATCTGTCATACTCTTCATAATCCTGTACAAGCGCTTTCTTATAAGCTATAAAAACTGAACCGAAAAGAAGCTCCAGGATTGTGGCAAGCAGGGCGGTCCCAAACACTACAGTTCTCGAATAGGAGTACTCCCTGAAAAGGTACATGATAAGGGCGGTCATTGAGATGGCAATGAAATTGCTGGTGAGTACCCTTGTGTAAAGTGTTGTGAAATTTATGATTTTACCCCGGTGCATCTTGCCGTTCATCAGAGAGACAATGATCCACATCAGGACAAGGCCGGCAAAGAATGGAGCATGTGAGGGGCCATAGGCTTTCAGCCCGGACGGTTTCGTTCCTGCCATGACGATGAATGATATTGTCAAAATAACAATATCAGCTAATAGTGTGATTGATCTGAACTTCCGTCTTTCCATCAGAGTATTACCGGGCTGACCTTTCCGGCTTGTGAAGTAACTAAATTTTTGCCGGAATTATTGTCTGGACGCTCAATAATTATTTAAATCAGTTAGGAAATGCCGTTAGGAAGAGGAGAGGGGGAGAAAGGGAGAAGGGGAGAAGGGGAGCTTCAGTAATAACTCTCCCATTCCCCCATTCTCCTCTTCCCCGGATTCGCTGCCTCAGAACCCCACCGTCACTCCAAAATTAATAGTATTCCTCTCTCCGTAAAAATACTCGGGGCTCCAGCGCTTATCGCCTCTTATGTTACCTGATGTTGCCGAGAACCATGTATAAAGATCATTTATCACCTGGTAAGATGCTTTCAGTCCAAATGTTGTATTATGCCATTCTATTGAAGCCAGGGGTGGGTTCCCCACACGCGTTCCGCCCAGCTCGTTGTAATCGGGACCACGGATTGCATCGATGAAGAAGATATTCAAATCCATGGCACGTATAGGGTGGTAGTCAAATGCGACGTACCACTCCCTGGAATTGTCCTTCAGGTAATGTCCCAGATTGAAATTTGCAGTCTCAAATGTTGTTGTCGGGACATTATGCTGATAGGTGAGGGGATAGGTATATGTAAACTCAGTGGTGAATGACAGGTTTGAAAAGGGGAGGTCGGTCAGCCGGAATCCTGCTTTATAGCTGAGGAAGTTCCATTCATCAGACCTGGTTATCCTGCTTACAGAGAGTTCATCGAAAAAGAGATCGGCATACAGATGAACATTTTTTATCTGCCTGGAGCTGATATTAATAAACATCTGTGAATTCATATTATTGATGCCAGAGGTAAGTGAATGGTCAACAGATTTATAAAAGAAAATTGGAATCAGGTATGCCGGATTCACATTCTCATTATCGTATATGATGCTGTTTCCAAAAGAAATATTTAGATTTTTCAGTGGGATAAAAGTAAACATGTTGGCAGCGACATATTTTTTATGATACACCTTGCGGTACTCTGTACCATAGCTGTTCATTACCCAGAAGGAGTTGGAGCTGTCGACGACCATTGAGTTCAGCCACCCGTGCAGATAGTTGAAATCAAACCATTTCACAGGAGAGATCTTCAGTTTCAGCTGGACAAATGTAGGGTTGTTCCCTCCGAAAATATTCGCCCCGTTATAGTTATCGCCCCATTGCACCCTGTCTTTTACCACTCCGATATTCCCCCATTTCCAGGAATATGTCACACCGCCCTGCATATCGCTCCAGTCGGTTGTTATTTTTATATGTCCGCCATCTCTTTTTGTGCGGTATTCAGGGTTTCCGAGCAGAGGGTCTTCATGGTTATCGCGCAGGGAAGCATAAAATCCCCATTTCCCTATATATCCATGGGCTTCGACTCCATTTCTCCAATATGTTGCCTTTCCTGAAGAATTTGTGAACAGCTCCCCGCCGAGGATCGGATTTACAGTGAGTGAAAAGAGGGAGTCCCTGTAATAGAGGAGATCCAACCTTTTTTTCCAGTCCTTTCCCATCTGATACTCTTTCCCGAAGTCTCTGAGGTAGAAATCGAGCTCTTTCTGCTGGCGGGCTGTCAGTAGATCTCTCTTAAGATCGGCTTCTTTCAGACGGTTGGAGATGAAGAGTCGTGAGTAGGGTTTTACTGCGGAATTGATTTCAATTATCTGTTTATTTGCCAGTTCATCGAGGAAATCATAGACGCCGGTATTTCTGACAGAGTGGGGTACTTCCTGTGCAAACAGATTTGTATTGGATATAAATATATTAAGGAGGAAAATTATAAAGATAGATTTTTTCAGGATGGTCATCTGATGATTTTTAAACAAATATAATTATTTGCCTTGATATCTGGATTTCTCTGTGCTCTCTGTGCCTGCTCTGTGTCCCTCTGTGTTACAAAAAGTTAAGAACTTACACAGAGGACACAGAGGAGGCACAGAGTTCCACAGAGTAGTTTTTCAACAGCAGTACTGTATATTGGCTAATAAAAGGAACGTTCAAAATAACTATCTTTGAACATATCCTAAAAACCCCATCTGTAATGGATGTGAATGAAGCAGAAAAAGCAGAAAAAGTAGAAGGTCTCCCTCTGACAACTAAAAAGCCGGTTGAGGAAAAGTGGTATGCGATCTACACCAATCCCCGAGCAGAGAAGCAGGTCTATCAGAGGCTTATTGAGGAGGGTGTTGAGACTTTTCTTCCGCTTCAGAAGGCCTACAGGGTTTGGAGTGACAGGAAGAAGCTAATAGAGAAACCGCTTATTCCGTCATATCTGTTTGTAAGGATACTGGTTAAGAATTTTCATCATGTTTATAAGCAGCAGGGAGTAGTTAAGTTTATCTCTTTTGAAGGCAAGCCCGTTTCAATACCCTCTAAACAGATTGACAATCTTAAGTTGCTGGTCAACAGTGATGCAAAGATTGAGCTCTCATCTGAAATTTTCGCCAAGGGGGATAATGTTGAAGTCATTAGCGGTTCGCTTGTAGGACTGACAGGCGAACTTATAAGGGTTGGCAACCAGAACCGTGTTGTTATCCGTATCGACCGGCTGGATCAGAACCTGTTGCTTAAGATCCCGAAGGCCTTTCTCCGCAAAGTCTAGACGTGTTGAAAGAGAGACACATCTCACCTCTCACTTCTCACCTCTCACCTCTCACCTCTCACATCTCACATCTCATCTCTCACCTCTCACCTCTCACGTCTCACGTCTCACAACTGATTTCCCCTGAGCCCTCTGCTCTGCGCCCTGAGCCTACTGTGAAGGGGAGAAAGGGAGAAGGGGAGAAGGGGAGATTTTAAGGGTTGATCCCTGAGCCCTCCGCTCTGTGCATAAAATAAAAAAGTCTCAAATTGACATCATCAATGTCAAAATAAGCGCTATATTTGCATTTATAATGTCAATATCTATGGACTATCTGATAATTCAGCAGGTTATTGCCGATCAGAGAATCATGGTATCACGAAGATACAGAGGAACTGAACGTCTGATCGACAGTGATAAGCATCTCAGATCTGAACAGATATCAGTAATTTCAGGAATAAGGCGATCCGGCAAATCTACTCTCCTCTTGCAGATGGCTGATAAGTTACCTGATTTTCACTTTATTACTTTTGATGATGAGCGGCTTATAAATTTTCAGATCTCTGATTTCAATTCGCTTCTTACTGAGCTGAACAAGCATCATCATTCAAAGACAATTCTGATGGATGAAGTTCAGAATATTGATGGATGGGAAAGGTTTGTACGAAGATTGCATGATGAGCAGTATAAAGTATTTATTTCAGGGAGCAACTCAAAATTACTCAGTTCGGAATTAGCGACTCATCTGACCGGCAGGTATATTAAAACTGAACTATTCCCGTTTTCATTTGCCGAGTATCTGAAATTCAGGAGAATAGACAGCAGCGATAAATCCTCAGCAGGTTTGGGGTTAATTTCGGCCGCATTTGATTATTATCTTATGAATGGAGGATTCCCGGAATATCTGAAAAGCAATGATCCTGAATTTCTTCAAAGGATCTATGAAGATGTTATATATCGGGATCTTATTGTGAGGTTTGGGATAAAGAATATCCTGGGATTTAAAAACCTGGTTCAGTATCTGTTTACCAATTTTACAAAAGAGACGAATTACAATATGCTGGCAGGGATATTGGGCTTTAGCAGCACAACAAGTGTTCGTGATTATGTCTCCTATCTGTCTGACAGTTATATGGTTTTTGAGCTTTACCGTTATGATTATTCTCTGAAAAAGCAGTATCAGTCAAATAAAAAGATCTATGTTATTGATAATGGCCTGAGGAATGCTGTTTCATTCAGAACAGGACAGGATTCAGGAAGGTTACTTGAGAACCTTGTATTTATTGAATTAAGAAGAAGGGGGATTGAATGCTGGTTCTATAAGACGAAAAACAATCTGGAGGTTGATTTTCTCTGGTTCGGATCCGAACCTGAGCTGATTCAGGTATGTTATGATCTTTCAGACCAGGTCACCTTAAAGCGGGAGATCAGGGCGCTGCAAACAGCTATGACGGAATTATCAGTCCGCAGCTCTCTGATACTTTCCTATAATGAAAGGAGAGAAATAGCTGATTCGATGGGGGTGATCAGAATTATTCCAATAACTGAATGGCTGACAGACAAATAGCTGATGAGGTGTCTCGTACTTCATCTCTCACGTCTCATGCCTCACATCTCACATCTCACACCTCACACCTCACATCTCACATCTCACATCTCACATCTAACGCCTCACGTCTCACAACTGATTTCCCCTGAGCCCTACGCTCTGCGCTCTGCGCCATCTGCCTTCCGCCCACAGCCTTCCGCCTACCGCCAAACAAAAAAGAGCCTCTTCCAAGACTCTTCATTATATATTTTCAGGCAAGCATCAATTGAATGGTTTATCCCCGAAGGGGCTTTTAAACGGATCCTCAGTGCCTTTTGACCCGCTTTTACCTCCCTCACCCAGGGGAGGTGGGTTTGATATCATCATGAGGGTGATCGAATTATCCAGTATTATCAGATTAATTTCAGGTTTAATATATTTTTTTCTTAATCCCATCAGGTTTTCAAAAGTCTAAAAGATACGGGGTTTTAAATTAGACAATTCCCGTAAAAGTATCAGTTTATTTTAATATAAAACGCTGTTTCGTTCAAGTTTTAATCTAATAACCGCCCAAGAGCATGTAAATGATAAACCGCCAAGATTACTTGATAAGAAGGTAAAATACATACAGCTAATGCATTATAACTTTCCCAACAAATCTTGAGGTTCCTGAATGAACTTCTACCATGTAAATCCCATTGAGTTCATTGCATGGCACCTGCACCGGAGTTCCTTCATACCATTCAACATTATTAATTTGTTTAACTATTCTGCCGGTCAGATCAAATATTTTGATCTCACCTTTCGAAGAATTAACCATGGTATTCATTGGTATTATATTTACAATATCATGGAAAGAATATATATTAAAATCTTTCTTTTGTGCTAATGGATCGTCTATTCCGGTAGTAAAGGAAATAACTTTAAGCAGGAACCTGTCAGAGAACGTCCCTGCATTTGAGGAAAACGAGTATTCATTACTGTTTTTAAGATTAATTGTCAAGTCATTATTCGCTTTATCGATAAGAAAAATGTCATAACCATCAGGAGCTAGGAATTCTTTTTTAATTAGAGCAAAGTTTCCTGTATGGGCAATTTTAATTCCCAGGGGTATAATAATTGAATCAAGGGGTAAAGGAATCCCGTTTATTACATATTTCTTGTCTTCAAGAGAGGAATAAATTTGGCTAAATAGTGATTCTGATGCAAACATTTTAGTTGCGTCGTATTTTTCATCATAACCTGTTGTTGCATCATTATTGTACCACACAATTGTTTCATCTGAAGTTCCGGTTCCGGAGAGCTCCAGCTTGACTTTGGGAGTAACTATTCCACCTTTGGAACTTAGTTCCTGTTGCCCTGATTTTTTATACCGGATTTGGGTAGAGTGTTCTCTTGCACCTGACAGATCAATGGAAGCCCCTGTATCATTAGCTTTTACAAAAAATCCCTGTAATGGAGGTATATCTTTGGTTGCTCCGTTTGTTCCGCCAACTATTGGTAAATAAGTAGCCCATCTGTTCCCTGTTGTATAATAGACTGCTGAGTTGACAGATCCGCTGAATGTGACCAGATCCCAGTCAAGACTGCAGGTAAGTGAATTTCAAGAAGATTATATCCGTAGATTAAGCTGCCTGGGGTTAACCCGGAATATTGAAGTGATGTATTCCCTAACATAGTCCCAATGGCTGTTGATCCTGTAAGTGTAATATTGGCATCAGAACCATTATAGAAATTATATCCTCTTCCAAATGTCATAGTTGTGAATCCGGCTCCCCCTGCTATTCCGGAAGTTCCTGAGTATCCATTATAGTATTCCCAACCATTGAAATCGCTTGACACAACACGTGAATCGTCATAATGGAGAAGGTTAAAGGCATTAATATTTGTAAAGAAGGTTGTTGAGATGCCACTCGTAAATGGTTCTGCCACATAGTGCCAGTTATAATAGGGGGCACCTCCGCCGGTAAGGTATATTTGAGCGTTCGTCGTTCCGGATCCGGAGTAATTATCCATTATCAAAGAGAAGATAGCAGATGACCCGGTGGAATTTAGATTCAATATTCCATTATTATTTAAGGAGTTTGTTGTCAAATTTCCAGAAGGATTTAATGAGAAGTTTCTTCCAGCATTAGTAGTCAAAAATTGGTAACAAAAGAGGGGAATGTAAGTGTAACTCCCGTCACATTATCTATTGTCAGATTATATAAGGTGCTATCAAGAAAAGATGATGATAGAATTGATTGTGCAGATATTCCCCATAGATAAATGTTGGTAAGTAGTATATGCATCCAAAAATCCTGCTGTAGCGGTTAATGTATTTAGCAAATTAATTGTTCCGTTAAAATAACATTATTGGTGTTATTAATTATGAGGTCATAGACCTGATCAATGTAAAATGCTCCTGATGGAATTGATTGCACAGTTGTTCCGGCAAATTCAATGTTTGAGTTTATTGCGGACGCATCAATCTGAGCTCCATTAGTAAAAATCAATGAACCCTTTATAGTTAGATTAAAACCATTTGTAACCAAGAGATCGGTTGATTGATTGATGATAATGTCTGTTACAGAATGATTCTGGTCAAGGAAACATGAACGATCAGGATTATCGTCAAAAATGATATTTGGATCAATACCTGCAGGTAAAGTGTTTCCAGTCCAG